>NZ_JAGGNR010000059.1 GCF_018614975.1 Paenibacillus polymyxa
TTTCAAAGATCAAACTTATTTCGTTACCGAATGTTATTCTCTTCAGCAACTCTTATATAATAACACTTCCGAACCAACTTTGCAAGATCTTTTTTTAAGTTTCTTTCGAAGCTTATTTCAATCGCTTGCCGCACCGTGTAAACCGTGCTTTCTTGACCGGACTAATAATATATCATGCATAGATATTAATTACAATACTTAATTTAATAAAATTCATTTATCACAATCAACTACCTTTACTGCGTCGCTCTCATCTATTTCAGTTGTATAGTTTTTATAGCCTAAAATCCATTCATACAACGTTATACATGTCTAATTATTTTTAGAATTACTAGGACTAAATCTCCTCTCATATATTATAGCTTCATTAATATGCTCAATTTAGGTTGTCCTTTTATCAAGGTCATGCAAGATTACTGGGGGCACTGTAAGTTACCACGAGTATAAGTATTATAGAAAATAAACAAAAAAAGTGATGCACGCATATAACTATACGTGAACCACTTTCTTGTATGTTATTACATTATATATAGAAGGAAACTCTTAATGTTGTGCCTGTGCTGATGCTGGAGGCGTCATCGTCATTTGTCCATTACCTGCTTTTTGCATGCCAACTCGCAGCACCGTAATCCCCCACGTAATAATCGAGATCAACAGAAGATGAACCATGTATCCACCCACTGCCTCTCCACTATAGATCAAACGCATAAATCCCTGTACTCCATTGGAAGCGGGCAGAAAGTTTCCGATATAACGGTAGAATGGCGCCAGCATCTCGGCTGGAATGATATTTCCTGCTGTCATCAACTGGAGCGGAACCATCGCTACATTAAATAGAGGGCCTGCATTGCCAAACAGGGCAAAACTCATTTGTGTAAAACAGATACAAGCCAGACTCACCAGCACATGATAAAGATACAAAGCGCCGAAGGAGCTCGCAACATCCGTGAACTGAAGAGCTACTATATCCACAATTAGAGGAACGATCACTGCTATACATAACAACAACATTTGCCGTCCCCAGAAGATTTCCCATTTGGAATGGGTACGCTTCATGATATTCGACGTAATATTGAACTGAATGTTCATGGTCATCGAAGCAATGTAGGTGATAAAACCCAGAATCATCGGTAGCATTGATGTTGCAAAATCACTTACGCTGTTCGTTTTATTAATTTCAGCCTTCACAGGCCCTTCATTCATCTTCGCCATCGCTTGTCCAATGGCTGCACTCAGTTCATCGCTGTTTATACTATCGTTATTGAGTGTCACTTGAACCTTGGATTCCAGAATCCCTTGACCCATTTGTGCAGTTATTCCGGTCGCAGCATGTTCCACAATGGATTTGGCTACATCGGAATTTCCCTGATTAATATAAAAGGACAAGCTCGCCTCTGTACCTCCTTCAATCTGGTCAGTGAATCCTTCCGGTATAACAATAACCATTGCATAGTTACCTGCATTCATCTGTTGATCAGCTTCCTCGGCAGAACCCAGTACATCGACATGGAAAGGAGCGAGCGTTTCAATCTGCTTCTGCACCTCTGTTCCCTGTGTCCCGTCTTCGTTCACCAGAGCAACTTGAAGTTGATCCACTCTCTCCGTGGCTTGATGATAACCCGTCATCCAGATCACAACAAATAACAACGGAACAATCAATGCAAAAACCAATCCTATTTTTGTCTGTGGCACTTTAAGAAAATCTTTGATGCTTCTCATTCGTTCACGACTCCCGTTAGTTAAAATTAAAATAATTGCACTGCATATATATGCACATGCACATATTTGGCCAAAAAAAATTTATTTCATCTTCTCATAGATGCGATTCATCACATTCATGAATGCTTCAAGCTCTTCAAGGGAACATTCGGCGAGTGCCTCTTGCTCTTGCTGTTTTGCCTTTGGTGTCAGAACGTTATTCATTTCCAGTCCTTCCGCCGTCAAACAAAGCAAAACCGCTCTGCGGTCCTGTGGATCTTCTTCTCTTGTCACCAAACCTTTGCGAATCAACTTATCTATAATTTTGCCTACCGTTGTCTGGTCCCGCACTGTTAATTCAGCCAGTTTTTTCTGTGATATATGGCTTCCAGCCTTGCTCAATTCATTCAAGACTGCAAATTGTTCCGGAGTAATATCCTGTTCACTCAGATTTCTGGTTGTTGTTTTTTTGTACGCCAGATACGTCCGTGACAGAATCAGTCCAAGTGGATTTTCATCCATATTAACAGGCATGCTGTTGCTCCTTTCTCTATATAGTAGCACTACCATCTAATTTGCGTAAGCTCTATATTATTACCAGATCTGCAATACTGTCAATTTAATTTTTTATATTTTCAAGCAAAAAGAGACCCACCCGATAGTCAGGCAGCTCTCTCCTCTGGCATCGTCAAGCCACACTTACTCGGGCTTGCCACTTGAAGTTTCGGTATCGTCCTTCTTCTTTGTACCTTTACTTTTATAAGGCTTCGGTGCACTTTTCGCCCGGTTAGCAGCGGCTTGCCAACGGTTCCAGCCTTTTTTACCTGTACCACGGCCGGTGCCGCCTTTTCCTTTTGCATTGCTCATGTAATCACTCCAATAATCCTGTATATGCTTAAAAATGACCGTCCTCGGCAACTTATTATGCAACCCAGCCCATCTAATTCACTTCCAGCAATTCTTATTATACCAAAAAACGATGCTCCTACGTCTTTTCCGAACAATTACATTTCAGCCTTCGGTTGTTTTACCGCTTTGGCCCCTCTGAGTACCCGTAGGGATAACAGGAAACAGATCGCCAGAACGGCAGCTGCCGAAACATAAGGATAGTTAATATTCACATCGAACAGTGCTCCAGCTACGATTGGACCTGCGATATTCCCCAAACTGGTATACGCCGAGTTCAGTCCGGCCACAAAGCCCTGCTGTTCTTGTGCCAGTTTGGACATCTGTGTACTGATCGCCGGACGTAAAATGTCCATACCAAGAAAGACGATAAACGTCACCACAAGAATGAGCCAGTACGTATGCACGAACAAGGTCAACAGTACAAATACCGCTACAAATAACAGACAGACCGAAATAACCATCTTTTCACCAAACCGGTTGAGCAACCAACCAATCAGGGATACTTGCACAACCGCACCCGCAATAGAACCAAATGTAATAATGAATGCAATGTCTTTCGTCGTGAAACCAAACTTGTGATCCACAAACAGTGAAAATACCGTCTCATAGTTCGCCAGACCAAATGCCATAACAAACACGATAATCAAGCTGAAAAAGTACGGTTCACGATACGAATTCAGCAGTTGGGATACCATACCCGGAGCTTTGACCTTCACTGCGCCAGCCACAGGTTTACTTTGCTCTCCTGTACTTCGCGCCGATTCAGGCAAAATAATCAATGTGATAATTGATGCCAGCAAACCGGCAACCCCTGCAGCATAGAACGGAATTCGAATGCCAAAGTCTGCAATGTACCCACCAATTCCCGGACCGATGATAAATCCCGTTGTAATCGCTGCATTAATCAATCCCATACCTTTGCCGCGTTCTTCCTCTGTTGTAATATCCGCGGTGTAGGCCATAACTGCCGGGAAGATCATCGCTGCTCCAATACCACCCAGCATCCGGGCTGCGAAGAGCAGCACTGGTGCATTGACCGCACCGAACATAAACTCGGATACGGCAAAGATCAGCATGCCGCCAACGATAATTTTTTTACGTCCCCATGTATCCGACCAACGACCCGCAAGCGGGGAGAACAGAAACTGGGTGAAGGAAAATGCCGCTACCAGCAATCCAACCGTGAATCCGGTGATATGCAGTAGATCCATATACGCAGGCATGATCGGCACAACGAGACCAATACCAGTAAAAACAAGAAAAATATTAAACATTAACAGCAGCAGTGCGCCCCTGTTCCGTGTTAGTAATGCCATGATTCCATCCTCCGTAGTTGTCAAAATGTTGCTTAAGCTTTATCTTTTGCAATCCCATGCAAGAATACACTGGCAGCCTGTCGGTATAACGCAAGAGCCTGATCAGGCTCCATCCTCCGTGACATCTGACTAAGACCAATAATGGTACTTTCCAATATCAGTGCGAGATGATCTACATTGTCTGCTTTGAACTCACCGCTCTCAATGCCTTGTTCTATCATTTGTTTATTAAATTGAATATGCCGCTCAAACATTAAGGATATCCGCTCCTCAATATCATTTTCTTTCTTTTCCCCTGTGAAGAACTCATCAGCCGCCTTCGTCAGCGGGTGATTCATATCGTCCAGAACTAATTGTTCCGCCAAACCATAAATCTTCTCCGTGGAGGTGCGATAGAGATGTTCTTTGGCCGCCCAACTCGCTTCCCACTCCCGATCCCACTCATCGATTAGATAGAGGAACAGGCCTTCTTTACTTTTAAAATGGTAATATATATTGCCCTTGCTGCTGCCCGTCGCAGCTACAATATCCTCAATGGACGTTGCTTTATAACCTTTTTGTACAAAAAGGGCTTTGGAAGCATCCGCAAGTTTCTTCTTGGTCTGCTCGGTTTGAAGTTGCTTTTTATTCATATTCATTCCATTTCACTCCGTCCCATGCATACTGAACATTCGTTCTGTATTTTAACAGATGCACCCAATATAAGCAATGAAAAAGGAGAATTGGCACATCAGCCAACTCTCCTTTGATGATTTATTTTATGTTATTTTCTTACCTTTACCATGCAATATTTTCAATTGACCATTCTCAGAAGCAACCTGATATGTAACCCTATACTTCGTCGTTACATATTCGCCGTCCCTGCGTTCATCGGCTGTAATCACTGCTGTCACTTCCATCCCATCATTGCCCTTGTCTATAGAAGAGACCTCTCCAATAGTCACATAACTGGTATTGAGGTAACCCTCACGAAATTTGGCATAACTTGTGCCGCTCTGCCATTCACTGCCGAGCAAAGCATAAGCTGTAACATAGTCACTTAGATTCAGATTGTTGTAAAAATCGGTCACCACCCCTTCTGCTTTTGCAGAAGCTGAGATCGGTCCCGATCCATTACCACCAGCCGTCTGAACCGCCGTTGTGCTGGATGGCTTCTTGGACCAGGCTTGCACCTGCTTCAGCACGCTGGTGATAGGGATACTGAACCCAATCCCGCCCTCCTGCTCCACAACGGCTGAGTTAATACCAAGTACTTCGCCCGTCTCTGCGTTGATTAGTGGTCCGCCACTGTTGCCATGGGTAATCGGCGCCGAGATCTGATACAGATTGCTGTAAATGTAAGGCGCAATTTCGAAGCTGCGTCCAACACCGCTGATAATGCCTGTAGTTACCGTGTTCTCGAACCCGAGCGGGCTCCCTAGAGCTAGGATTTCGTCTCCAGTCTCGGCTTTAGATTTGGCGATAGCCAGCGGTTTCACCTTTTTCAGATCAGGTACTCGAACGACAGCAATATCTGTTTCTTCCCCGATTCCGATTACTGTTCCTTTATATTCCTCATGATTCAGGGTACGTATCGTCACTTCCTTCGAACCTACTACCACATGAGCATTGGTTACAACATCTCCCTGATCATTATAGAGAAAACCGGAGCCTAGTCCGCTGCTGCTCTCGATCGTAACCACTTTCTTCTGACTCTCTTCAATAATCTGTTTACGTGTTTTCTTCACGACTGTCTTGGAGGACGGTTTGGATGCTACGGTTTCTGTTTCCTTCGCATTAACAACAGCCAATCTGGGCTCAGCCTGCAACTGATCTGCTGTATAACTGTGAATCCAGAACACGCCTCCTGCTCCGACTCCTATAATGATTGCACTGGATATAATGGTGCTCCATATTCGTTTGCCCATTCCAACCTGTCCTCCTATTCCAGATACCACGTTGCATTCACAACAGATACTTCTGCTTCTTGGTATACACCATAGTAATACGTCTCAAAAAATCCTTCTTCACCCACTTCAATCCAGCTTGGATACACATCCACATAGGTTTGGCCCAAATAAGTACCGTCTGTACCATAAATATCGACCATGACGGTGACGGAAGAGATCGGCCGAGTTGCATTGTTAATGATTGAACCGCTAATATACAGGTCACCATACATATCAAGCGTTGCTTCGACATTCACAATGCTCACTGCTGACGTTCGATTCTTCAGATCTTCTTCTGCTGCCTGTTGTTCGGCAAGTTGGATCCGTTCGGCTTCCGCTTTCTCGAAACTCTTCTTCTCACTCAGCACCCGATCACGATACGCTGTCAGTTTGTCATCCTCCGGCGCATAAGACAGCCCTTGATCGACCGTTTGCAATGCCGCTATAAAATCCTTTGTCTTGACTTGCTGCTCAGCCTGCTTGTAGCTAATCCCTGCCAGCTTATCAACAATTTGCTTCTCTACTGCTTCGGCTTCCTCACCCTTCAGATTCGATATCGTATCCAGCTTCTCAGCCAGCGCCTCTACTGTCGTCAAACTATCGATTTCTTTTTTCACCTTCAATACAGCCAGCGTAATCTTTCTATTACTTAATGTGGCACGTACTTTGGTGAAAACGAGCTCTTCTCGCTCTTTCAGTGCTTTCGCTACTGCCTGAATGGATTTGTCTCCTTCTGAGAGTTTTCCTGTTTTCAGACTTGTGGCAGCCTCATTCAACTGATTCATCAGATTGAACGCTTTCGCCGTAATTTGCCGATCCTGTATAAGTGCATCATAGTTCGGTCGTTTCGCTAGAGCGCTGTCCAGCAGTTGGAGAGCCTCTTTATATTTCCCCTCTAGTGCAGCCTGTTCCGCCTGTTGGTGCAGTGATTTGACCTCTGCATTGATACCTGTTTCCTGCTTGTAATAATACGTTAGCAAAGCACCTACAACTACTGCCAGAAGTAAGGGAATAATCCAGCTAAATGCAAGACCTTGACCTGTATTTCCTTGTTTGGAAGCCGGTGGTTGCTGCTGCCGGGACAAGGAATCAAGTGCTTTTCGCGTTTCTTTATCCACGTCTATGGCTGTTTCTGCCCAGATCTGTTCCTCGGTAGAGCTTGTTTCCTTCAATTTGGTTCTACACTTTGTGCACGTGTTATCCGCCGGACCGTTTTTGGCCCCACATACATGACAATACACCCTAATCCCTCCACTTAAGAACGTATGTATACTTCGCTTTCCTGGGGTTCGTCTATCACATCAATTGCTAAAAAACACCAACATGAATCGATAATTATCATATAGCAAAAAGGAATATTGCACCATATGTTCTATAGATATCATGCTTGAACGAGTCATACTGGATGCAAAAGAACCTTCCTATTAATCTAGGAAGGCTCTAGTTATCGTCGGGCTGGGTCAAAACGCGTACCAGCTATCAAGGGACACGTCTGTCCAATTTGATCCTATTCGAGCATTTACACTAGAACGATTTCGCACAACTCTCTTGTCCTGTTCAAACAAACTCACATTGGAGGAATATGAGAATGAAAAACAAAATAAATTACGCTGACTTTTATGAACGCGTAGGCCGGACGAATGGCTGGAACTTCAGCTCCATGAACGTTGTCTCGGAGAAAATTGGATGGAACTTCTATGAGGAAGTTGTTCGCCATACGCGATCGTCCGATCTGTTGCTGGATATTGGAACAGGTGGTGGAGAAGCCATTCTGTCCATTGCGGAAGAAACTTTATTGCTGGTGGGAATTGATCTCGCTCAAGGAATGATTGAGACCGCACAGCATAATCTTCAGGCTATGGGCGGTCATTCCAATGTACGCTTTCTTCATATGGACGCAGAAAAACTGGATTTTCCAGATTGCTTCTTTAATGTGGTATCTTCCAGACACTCTGGGTTCTCTGCTTCAGAAGTATTCAGGGTTCTTGCTGAGGGTGGGATATTTCTAACCCAGCAGGTCAGCGAACACGATAAATCCAACATTTCAGAAGCTTTTGGCCGTGGACAGAGCCTTGGCATTCAACCTGGCACATTGATGGAACGATACAAGCATGAACTTCAAAAAGCAGGTTTCCATGACATTCAGGCCCGTGAATACAATGTGGTAGAGCATTATGCTACACCCGAAGACTTGATGTTTCTCCTAACCCATACCCCCATTATTCCTGATTTCGGAAAGGTAGACACTGACTTCGAGCGATTCCAGCAGTTTGTGAATGAACATCACGACGAGAAGGGCATTCGTACCAACTCGGCACGCTTCATGATCACTGCAAGGAAATAAATGATCCCATATTGAATAAAATGAAACAAAAAAGACCCGGTCACATGTGAGAACCATAACATGGTGACCGGGTCTTTTTATTATGCTTGCGAGGCTATATTAAATCGGAGTTACTGCGTAATCTCCAACTTTTCCAAAAAAGGCTTTAATTTATCCACGACATAGTGGCTTCCACCTCGGCCGTTCACCTCTTCAATTACAGCGGATAACAGGAAGGTCGGAGAGTCGGTATCAAACACTACGAAAAATCCGTTTTCCTGCCCCTTCTCTCCCTTTTTTGCTTTCAGCTCCGCTGTTCCCGTCTTGCCCGCGAGCCCTCCAGAAATTGAATTCAAGGTATGGGCTGTACCTCCCTGCCGGGATACAACTTCTCCCAAAGCATCCTTAACCGTATTTGCGGCTTCCGGAGTAATGATTACCTCAGGCTCAGTGCTTTCTTTTCCCTCGATCAGAACAGGCTTCACCAGCTTCCCCTCATTAATAAAAGGCGTAAATGACGATGCCAGATGAATCGGGGACATTAACATCTCCCCTTGCCCGTAGGACGTATCTGCGAGTAACACCTCGGAAGATAGATCCAGATGCGCTTCGTTGGCATATTGGCTTGGCTTCAGATACAGTTCATCCAGTCCAAAGTTATCGCCAAAACCAAACTTCTGGATCCCCTCAATAAACTTGATGTTGCCCATCTCGATCGCTTCCATGGCAAAGTAAATATTGTCCGAGTACACCAGTGCATCGACCATGTTAACCGGGGATAAACTCTTCACACGCTTGACATAATAACCGCCCCAGCTATCGTCTTTGCGCCATTGCAAGCCAGAGATATCATGGGTTTTGTCCGCTGTGGTCACCTTCTCCATCAGTCCCGCTGCGGCTGTAATCGCTTTGAAAGTTGATCCTGGTGCATACCGGGTAGTGACTCTGTTGATAAAAGGAAGTTTCTCATTCGCCGAATAAGCATCCCACTCTGCTTGAGTAAGTCCCGTAACCATCTTGTTCGGGTTATAGGAAGGCGCACTGACCAACGCCAGCAGGTTGCCGTCCGTCGGATTCATTAGAACCATTGCACCGGCGTCTCCACCACTGGATAATGTCTGATATAATTTCTTCTGCTGTTTGGAGCTAATCGTCAGTTGAATATTCTGTCCATCTACAGCATCCTTGCGAATAAGCTCAGAACGGGAGTTACCGGATTCATCCGTGATTTCAATCAGACCACCACGTTCACCACGTAGCTGCTTCTCCATGGACTGCTCCAAACCCGCTTTGCCGATCCAATCTTCTGCGCGATAATACCCTTCCGTATCCTTATCCAGATCTTCCTTGGTGGCTTTGCGCACGTAACCAATCAGGTGTGCAGCCGCATCGCCGAGTGGATAATAGCGGATTTCCTTGCTTTGCATCGTAACCCCGCTTAAAGATTCTGGCACGTCAAACTCCTCCGTTGAACCAATCGGGACAAAATACTCCGGCTTCACCCATGTCTGCGCAAGCGCCTTGTGGATGGCATCTTCCGAAACCTGATAATGACTCGCGATTCGGGTAATCATCTGGTCCGGGTTGTCACCAAGTTTCTCAGGTACTATGCCCCATTCATTCATCGTGCCCTTGGTAGCGAGCGGCAAACCATCACGATCCACAATGTCTCCACGCTCCGGGAACAATGTCCTCACTCGTACCTTACTGCCCTTAACCATGTCATTCAGGATCAGCGAAGGCTGCCAGTTAATTTTCCATATTTTTCCTCCGTCCTCAAGCTCCTGCCGGACCAGTTTTAATGTATGCGTCTCACTGACTTCTCCCAGAAAAGTTGTCAGTTGCAGGTTGTAATCCACCTCATACGTATCCGGATTTTGTTTTTCTGCATCGGTCTTACTGCCATCGGGAGCCGTTTCGGCAACATCCACAGGTTTAACCTCCGCCTTGACGGTGGATACTTCCATACCCGAATAGATCGCATTGTATTTCTCAACAAATTGTTCCCTGTCCATGCCCGACTCTTGCAGCGAAGCAGGCGTCATCAAGGTATACAGCTGTTCAAATTCTTTTTTTTGCAGATGCTCTATGTACTGATTCACGGTAGTCTGGGGCTTGGCCTCTGCTTCTTTGTTATTCTGCATGTATAGATACATTCCGATGCCACCTGCAAACAAGATGGGCAGCAGTCCGTACATTAATTTACGTTTGGATTTCATGGTTACATCACCTCTAATATACACTATAGATTTCCAGAGCCATTTAAACAATGAAACAAATCTGACGAATTTATCATTAAAAATAGCCGAAAGCTCACATAATATGTTTAAATAAGAATAGTGAATTACATATTAAAGCTTTTTTGCTATGCAAAAGGCTGAAAAGGAGCCCGATGATGGAAATCAGCTATTTTTTACTCCCCAAAGCCGAAGTGGCCTATATCAAGTCTACCGCTTCCATGAAAGATGCTATTGAGCAATTGGAATCGCAACACTACACCGCCATTCCCGTGATTGACCAGGATGGAAAATATGTTGCTACCCTGTCCGAAGGCGATTTGTTATGGAAAATGCGAAATACACCCGGATTGACTTTTGATACGATGGATCAGGTTCAGGTCCATGAGATTAACAATCGGGTATATAATGAATGTGTCTACATTGAGGCTGAGATGGAGGATATGCTGACACTTGCAGCAGACCAAAATTTTGTGCCCGTGGTGGATGTCGATCGTGTCTTCCTCGGTATTATCCGTCGTAAGGATATTATTGAATACTATACGCGTAACATTTCGGATTAGATGAAGCCAAACATCCCGTAATAATCAAAAGGGTACTCCTGTGGTCATGTTTTGGCCAAACCGGGGTACCCTTTTTGTTTCATGGTATGGTCGGAATCACTCTACTTGCGTTTAGCCCGCTCTTCAATGTAATAATTCAACATGTCCCTGGGGCTTCCCTGAAATGCCCGCTCTCTGCCGAACTCATACGCCTGATGCAAATACGAATACGCCTCGTCATGCTGTTCAAGTCTCATGCAGATCATACCGAGATCGATCAACGGACTCGTACTTCTATCCGAACTCCGCGTTTGCAACGATATCTCAGCCCACGGCTTCGCCAGTCCATACTGCTTCAGATCGATATGTGCATTCGCCTGGCAGGATGCGATCCAGCTTGCAATCTCCCATTCCATCTTAGGCTCGGGCAACATGCCCCATGCCTGATCATAATAGATAAGTGCTTGTTCATGTTGTTGCGTCTCCTCCAGCACATTACCGGCTTCTACCGTTTCAACAATGCGCTGCTCCAGTTCGGCATGTTCCGGTGTCAGATCTTTCAATGAACCGTCTCCTCCTCCAGGACGAAATACCACTCCAGAAAAGCACTGAAATCAGCCCACTGCGGCTTACTCTCACCATTAAGAAACCGTTCGATGGACTCGCCCAGTTCCACCAGCACCACTTCTCCCGTCTGACGGTTGTAGAAAAAACCAGCTTCACCTTCAAAACTGTCCAGTGGAATATATGCCTCGGGTAGTCCCAGTGTAAGCTGTGCTACGTTCATGTCTTCCTGGTTCGATTACATGTTCATTCATATTCATTAGAGGACTCCTCTCAGAGAGCGATATGGGGCACGGTTCTCCATGATCCATTCATGAAAACATTGTTCCATACATGATATATGATATACCTCCGATATGTCCTACAGTTACTGTATCAAAAGAGCAGGTAGATTGGAAATAGTGCCTTAATCTGGTGCAACTTTCTTCTCACTCGTTCGTCTAACTACTGACCAACAACGAAGGAGATGACTATGCGAATAACTTGCAGCCCCGGTTTTCCTGGAAGCATGATTGGATCAATTGATCTTCAGCCATCGAAGTATTACACCGCACCATCCATGAACAGCAAGATCACAGATTATGTTGACCCCGAACTCGTTACCATTCCCTATGTGGAAGATCCGGAATTCGGATCACACTTTGACGCCATGAAGGTTATGAACGGAACTTATAAAGATGAAATGCATGTGAGCTATGATGTCGAGTTTACGATTGATGTGGACAAAAAAGGTTATATTACGCAATTTGAACATACGTTCCAGCTGGAGCGTTATCTGGATCTGGTGCGAACACAATCTTATAAAGTGATCAAGACAAAATGGCGTGGACAAACATTTCACGTGATGACTTACAGTTACCTGGAGGAAGTCATTCATCCGAAGAATGTTCTTCTTAAATGTAATCGCGCAGAAGACGTATTTGTGGTAGCTGAGCTTGTCTCCAATCGCTCCGATGGAAATGTAGCAGAACACGATATCAGAGATCTTCATTTCCGTGCATTAATCTCCGCACGAGATGATCTGTACCCATTAGATTATATGTGTGAGCCTGATTTCGACCTGAGTCTCGACTAAAAAGTAGATACATATGTAAAAAGAGCATAAGCTATCCCGAATCGGCGGGGTGGCCTGTGCTCTTTTTTCAACAAATGAACCACCAACTCCCTAATTTAACCCCCCCTCCTTCACACGCTCGGCCTTATGCTCCCCATGCCTGGCTCTAAGCAAAATCAGCTGTAATGTCGATGAATATACCATAATGCTGAACATGCAGATGTTCTTCCTACGTTCAGAGATGAGAGGGGTTGGAAACATGGTTTACCGGAAAAATAAAATGCATTCACTGTTCACTCTGCCCTTGGCAGGTTTACTGTTTCTGTTATGGGGTGCTCAAGCGGCACATGCAGAACAGATCGACAGTTTGTTACCTGAGCGAAGTCAGCAGGAGATTGTCCAGAAGTGGAATCAGTGGATGAATGGCAATGATACATCTCCCCTGTATACAAAGATACCTTCGACAAGTGCTCCCTACTCTGCTGGTGTGGTCAGTGACGCCTATCTGGAACAAGGGCTGAACGCAGCCAACTTTTATCGTTTTATCACGGGGCTACAGGGCGATCTTGTCCTTGATCCGACACTGAATCGTCAAGCCCAGCATGGGGCTGTTGTGGTCTCCACGGGTGGATACCTGTCCCATTATCCAGATCAGCCGGGAGATATGCCAAAGGATTTCTTTGACACCGGTTCAAAGTCTGCCAGCAGCTCCAATCTGTACGTTACCAGCAGTGCCAAGAATAACGTCCTGACAAAAAGCATTCAGGCCTATATGAATGATTCCGATGCCTCCAATATTGATCGATTAGGTCACCGACGCTGGATTTTGAGCCCACAACTGCAACGAATCGGTTTTGGACTCGCCACTCGTAGTGAAGCAGGCAAGACATATGATCAGTACTATAGTGCCATGCAGGTATTTGATAAAAGCAGAACGGGGGGAACTTCGTTCAACTACAGCCTGTTCCCGAATCAGGGCGCATTTCCAATCGAAGCTTTTGGCAGCAAACAGGCCTGGTCTGTTCAACTGAATACAGATGTATTTGCGAAACCATCACGTTCTGAGGTACAGGTCGAGATGACTCGGACTTCCGATCAACGTACATGGACCTTTAATGCCAAGAATCAGAACAGTGGCTTTCCAACCGGTTATTACAACGTGGACCCTGCGGATAAACAATGGTTTAATCAAGCCTATTTCAATGTAGAGACAGGTGGATATGGATATGGTTACGCCATCATCTTCCGTCCCGACGATGTGCAATTGATAAACAACGGCGATACGTTCAACATTCGAATTACAGGTCTGCAAAAGAAAAACGGTACAGCAGCGGAAATCTCATACTCCACACGTTTCTTCCATGTGGACGGTGTTCAAGATACAACACTTACCCGTATAACGCCAGGACAACAGGACCTGAACGTTCGAACTGGAGAACAGATTGATCTGCCTTCGATCACTGCGGTGAATGATAACGGACCATCCTATGTTCCACAGTCTAACGTTTCCTTCACCACGACGTCAGATCGCATTGCCATTAAGGGTGGAAAAATCATTGGACTTCAGGCTGGTAAAGCCGAAATTCGGATTCGTTTTGAAGGGAATCTGGATGCCAGCAAGCAGAATCCGAAGCTGCGCAATCATGCCTTGAACCGAACAGAAGTAGCCGTAATTGTGGCAGGGCTTGGCGGTAAAAATTATACCCAGGATGAAGATGCCATCCGGTATCTGCTGAACATGGGATACTCTTCCGGCAAAACGGCAGCTACGGTGCAAGGTTATGCGGGACAAGAATCCTTGACCCGGGCTGAGGCCGTTGTTTTCCTACAGAACTTGAAGGATAAAGGCTTTGAACTATGAAGCAGACCGAAGAATACTACCGAAGCTAGCAAGAATGAAAAGAACGGCGGACTACCGGATCAGTGTAGAGGCGGGGCGAACTGCGATTAGTGACTCTACCGAGTAACAACAATTAACCTGCAATATTCCATTGCTCAGGTAGCGTTTAACATGGTTTTACATGAATGAACCTGAATAGGGCACCTCATGGAAGAGGCACGGGATAACCATTCGTTATCCGTACGCTCTTTCTGAGGTGCCTTTTTTGAATTTTTCAGATAAAGAAACTTAGAGATGAACGATGAACAACGGAATCATTAAGATATGCCAGCACTAAGCCCCCACTTCGGTATTCGAGCGAGCAGTAGCATCACGTGGTGTGAAATTGAAATATCCCTCATCCAGTTGCTCCGTCTTGGGAAGATTGCGGGATACTCGATCGAACATCCAGTACACACCTACCAAAACAACGGTAATCCCACATAAAGTAATCACTGTAGAACTGTGTAGCCATACTCCTAAGGTGCCTCCTATCAAACTACCGATTGGCATAGCTATACCGCTTAACGCCATCGTTGCAGAGAAAACCAAACCCAAATACCTCTGCGGCACGCCCTTCTGAACAACCGTATTGATGATAACGTTAACTGCTCCACCGGGAAGCCAAGCCAGTCCGTATACCAGAATACTCAGCCAGCTCCACGGGGTGAATATACAGCCGATCCACGCGATCCCTGATATGATATATGCCACAGAGTACAACAGACCCAAACGAACATTTTCCAGTCTGAGATACGGTGCACATGTTGCGCCAATTACGCTGCCGAGTGCCTGTGCCATTAACATCAATCCATAGATATCTGCCCCGCCAATCTCATCACTGTATATGGGCAGCACACTGAATGTTGCTCCTCCCGCAGCATTGATAACCATAATGCCAAAGAGCAATTTGGCCAATGCCGTTCGTGTCAGCAACTTGATTCCACTAACTAAATCATCCTTGTAATTTCTAAAAAACAAACGAATTCCTGCCGTCTTACTCCTATTAACCGGTTCCATGATCTCATCGTATGTATCCTGTTCCTTCTTCATTTTCGATTCCATGATATAAGGAGCAATCCGTAATTGAGAGAATAACAGCGCACCTATAAAAAAACCGATGGCATTCCAAAAATACAGAGATACCGCCCCTAGCGCAACGATGAGTATCCCCGATATGGCATTACAAGCCACATCAATCCCTTGATAGGCAATAGAGAACAGAGAATTACCTTGCGTTAATTGGTGCTTCTCCAGGACTCTTGGCAGAGCTGACATCTGAACCGGATATACCCAGGTATTACAGATGTTCAGAATAGGGGTGATCACTAATACCAATCCTACGGTAAGAAAATCATAATAGGCTGCGATAGGGACAATTAATAACAATACGGCTTGAATTAACTGACTGTATACTAGAATTCCCCGAATCGGAATCCGATCTATCATAGGTCCAGATAGCAGCTGAATAATTTTCGGCAAAATGGACAGAAATCCTGCGAGTCCTGTATAAAATGATGATCCTCCCAGATTGTAAACCAGCCACATGGCGGATACCGCGTACAAACTATCCCCAATATTAGTCAAAATTCTACCAAAAAACATCAAACTGAAGTTCTTATTTTTGAAAATCTCCATGGCTCACCTCCACCTACGTCGACCTGCATCTCATTCATCCTCCTGGCTACAAAGAATGAAGACAAGCGAAGTCATTAATGCTCCGCTTGGTTCAATCTGATGTTCTCTTCCATATGAAGCAGGAAGATGCATCCAAAGTTAAATCTTTTACACAACTTTCTCCTCTTGCAACGTCAACACCGAAGCAATGCTTTCCCTGAGGATATCGATTCCTCTTCGCAGATTGTGATTGGAGATGTTCAATGGAGGCATGACCTTTTCCATCTTTTCAAAAGTCATCTGATCCGTCCCTTCATCATTTGATTCACATATTGGGCCACATTCACGGCATGATTGTAGTCGATCAGATTCTCATGATGACCAGGAATGGGAGTAGAATTACATGTACCTGTCGTCTTGGCGTGCCATGACTGTTCATCCGTTAACGGAACTGGACTATGTGCATCCTGAGCCGTTGCATATAACAAATGAATATCTGATTGTATCGGCTCTGCTGAATAGTAGTTATCAAAGGCCACTTCATTGGCAAGACGCACTTTGAGACTTCTAAGCGTGCTTTCACCTGGGAAGTAATCCATGACTTTTTTTAATTGGGTGTCATAGTCCTCACTAAGCTTAAACTCATGTCCATTGTTGTGTGCTAATTCGGCAAGAGCCTCCATCTTGCTTATTGAGCGAATATCCTGTTCATGACTTCTGGCAGGCGCATCCAGAATAATCAGCCATTCCACCTGCTGCCCCGTACCTTCGATGATCCGTGCCAGCTCAAATGCCACATTGCCGCCAAATGACCAACCCAGCAAACGGTAGGGACCTGTCGGATGCAATTGCGTAAGAACATCGTAATAATACTCGGCCAGTTCCTTGACGGTATAGAGAGGCTCTTCGTCATTTTCGTATCCTCTTGGCACAAATCCGTATATATTCAGGCCTTCAAGTTGGCTAACCAACTCATAATAATTGATAAGATTGCCGCCTCCCGTAGGAATGAGGAACAACGGTATTTCATCCGCACGTCCTCCTTCTTTCAATACAACCATCGATTGATATTGGGAAATATTCCCTCCCCGAATGATTCGCGCGATCTCAGTGACAGTGGAGTAATCAAACAAAGTAATCACGGACAGTTGAGTCTGGAACGTTCTGTTCAGAACATCCATTAAACGGACGGCTTTGATGGAATGCCCACCCTGATTGAAAAAGCTTTCATGAAGATGGATAGTGTCCACACCAAGGATATCCATGAAAATCTGCATAACCCTTTCTTCCAGTTCATCCTGCGGAGCAGCGACATAATCCTTCAAGGTGCCACGGTCCAGATGCTTCAGCGCTGCCTTGTCCAACTTGCCATTACTGTTTAGAGGAATACGATCAATCGTAATGAAGCGTGAGGGAATCATGTGACTCGGCAGCAGGGTTCGGCAGAAGTTGCGAAGGTCCGTACTGAGAATCTCAGAAGATGGAGCCAGTTGAATGTAAGCACTCAGAGACAGTTCTTCATCATCTCCCCATCTCTCAGCCAGCATCGCACACTCCTGAATATCAGCGTGTCTGGAGATTACATCGGTGATTTCCCCCAATTCTACACGCATGCCTCTGATCTTCAATTGGTTGTCTATTCGACCGACAATGTATAACTTGCCCGTAGCGTCGTAATAAGCAATGTCGCCCGTTCTGTACATCCGTCCATCGGTAAACGGATTCGCGAAGAAAGCCTGTTCGGTCTTTACGGGATCTCCGTAGTACCCCCTCGCCAGCCCAACACCCCCAATATACAAATGACCATGAACCCCGATCGGCACCGGATTCTGCATTTCATCCAGAACGTAGATAAAATTGTTCCCGATTGGCCGACCAATAGATATATTTCTTCGTGCGCGGAGACCTTCCAACTGCACATTCATATGAATGGTCGAATCAATGGAAACCTCGGTTACCCCATAACTGTTATGCAGATTACACTCGGGAAGATTGTTATGGAACGCTGCAACCATCTCGGGCTTTAATGCCTCTCCACTGGAGAATACATCCCGTAATGACGCTAACTGTTCCAAATCCGCCACACCAATTCGCTCCAAAATCATCTTCAACATGCTCGGAACAAAAAAGACGATGGCCACTTCATATTGCTTCAAAGCTTGAATGATCGCATACGGATCACGATGAAATCCTGGTTCCAGGAGGGCAACCCTGGCACCTGCCATCCATGTCCAGAAATATTCAAGACCGACATCATCAAAGGTCAGGGTTGTTTTCTGAAGTACCGTTTCATGGGATTCCAGCTTGAATTGGTGCTGCATCCAGCAGATACGGTTCACCCATCCCTGGTGCCGCACAGATACCCCTTTGGGTTTCCCTGTAGTGCCTGACGTATAATAAATAGCTACCAGATGATCAGGCCCCACTTGTGTCGAGGGAACTGTTATCGGCTTGTCCATATACATTTCAGGTTGAGATACGTCGATCAGAAGGGCAACATCATCCGGGATCGGCAACGTATTCGTATTGATGAGACAGATGGACGCTCCCGAATCTGTTAACATGTGACGATTTCGCTCCACAGGTGCATCCAGATCCAGAGGCACGATGGCTCCTCCCGCTTTTAACACGGCAAGAAGGGCAATAGGCAAATGCAGCGAACGTTCTATGCCAATGGCTACCGCCTTGTCAGATCCAATTCCCTTGTCGATCAGAAGATGAGCCAATTGATTCGCTTGGCGGTCCAGATCTCGATAAGATAATTCATCTCCCCCATACACTACAGCCACCTGATCCGGGGCTCGGGCTACAGATGCTTCAAACAGATGTTGTACACAGATATGATCAGGGTAATACATAACCGTATCGTTCCATTCATATAAAACTTTCTGTCGTTCTTCATCACTAACGGCTCCAACCCCTGCGATTGGCTTCTCTGGTTGATTCACAATATACTCAAGCAGCGCTATAAAATTACTGGCCCAGCGTTCAATCGTACTCATGTGGAACAGATCCCGACTACATTCAAATGTACCTTTAATCACATCCTGATCTTCCGTCAAGTCCAGTGACATGTCGAATTTGGATGTGTTGATCTGCTTCAGCTTGATCTCCCTGAACACAGCCTGTTGACCTTTCTGTTCAAAATGGCCCGCTTTCCCCAGACTGAACATGACCTGAAACAATGGCGAATATCCTGTGGTTCTAGATTGGATCAGGTCATCGAACAACAGATCAATCGGTACATCCTGATGGTCAAATGCATCAAGAATCGTATTTTTGAAAGCATCCAGGTGTTGCAGAAAGGATTGCTGATCATCAATACGGCTTCGCAGTACGAGTGTATTAACAAAGAAACCAACGATCTTCTCCAAATCGGACTGTGGCCGATTGGAGACAGGCGTACCGATCAGCAGATCCGTTTCACCCGAATATTTACGTAACAAAATCGCAAAACAGGTATACATCACCATAAATAGCGTGGAATGATTCTTCTCCGAGATTTCCCTTAATCTGCTGGTAAGAGATGCAGGTATCGTGAAGTATACGGATATTCCCTCTTCACTCCGTTTCTGCGGACGTTCATGGTCATATGGCAAAGTGAGCGTATAGGAGTGCCCTTTCAATTGATCAAGCCAGTACCTCTTCTGAGCAGCAAACTCTTTACTTTCCAACAATTGATTCTGCCATACCGAGTAGTCTATATATTGAGTCGCGGAAGAGCTGTATGCCTGCAAAGGGCCTACTCCACGGAAATGTTCATAATAAGATAATAGATCTCTTCGTATGATCTCGATGGACTGACCATCCGAGATGATATGATGCATCATCAGGACAAAAATGTGGCGGTGATCACTAAGCTTAAATAATTTGAATCTGCACAGTCTGTCCCGAGTAAAATCAAAAGGGCCATCGGCCCTTTCAATTCTATCGACAATCTGACTTTCGGCCTGATCTTCCGGATACATCGATAGATCAACCCATTGATAATCCGGTTGTTCTTTCAAAGTATACTGATACGGTACACCCTCTTCGGAATCAATCCGAATCTGCAGTAACTCTTGCCTGTCCACCATCAGTCCGATGGCTTGCTCAAATGCCGACTCATCGAACTCTCCCCTAATCTCATTGGCAAAAACCATGTTGTATGCCGTACTTGCTGGCTCAATCTGCTGCTGAAGCCACAACCTCTTCTGAGCAAAAGATAGCGGAAAGCGATTTATGTCACGAGAAGTGCGCTGTACTGTATTGGTCACATTCATTTGACTTAATATTCGATCAATCAGTTCGCTTTTGTTTATTACTGCACCTGATTTTTTCACTTAATTACCCTCCGCAGAATATCCATTCGCTTCCAATAACAGATTCTCAATCACTTCGGACAATTCACGAATGGTAGGCGCATCAAATATTTTACGTAGCGGCAGATTGACTCCTGCCTGCTGTCTGATTCCAGAGATGACCTGCGTTGCAATCAGTGAATGTCCTCCCAGCGCAAAGAAATTCTCATCTATGCTAATCTGTTCCCGCTTTAATACGGATCTCCAGATCTGAGCAACAATCTGCTCAACGGTTGTCGTTGGTGCGGCATATTCTGCCCCGGAACTTACATCTACGTCCGGTAGAGCGTGATAATCAATTTTTCCATTGCTCAGCAGCGGTAAATGGTCTAGCACTTGGATTGCGCTAGGAATCATATATTCGGGAAGTACGGACGAAATCCACTGTTTGACATCCTGAATCTCTCCAGCGGTATCCAGTTCTACATAGGCAGCCAGCAATGGTTCTGTCTTCTCTAACAACTTCGCCGCTGCAAGTCGCACATGAGGATGTTCATTCAGAACCTTCTCGATCTCGCCAAGTTCGATCCGGTAACCTCTTAACTTCACCTGCCGGTCAACCCTGCCAATGTATTCGATATGACCATCCGGCAAATAACGGACCCTGTCTCCGGTTTTGTACATCACGTTGTCCGGCGCATAAGAATGTGCCAGGAAAGCCTGGTCATTTAAGTGTTCATCTACATATCCATCTGCAAGTCCTTTTCCGCTGATATATAACTCTCCGGCAACACCTGGCGGGACAAGATTAAGGTTCGAGTCCAGCACGAGCAGATTCGTATTATGAATCGGTCTGCCGATCGTTTCATGAACGTTATCCTTGTCACAGATATGATAAGTCGTATCAATACTCGCCTCAGTTGGACCGTACAAGTTAATTAACTGAGTGTTCGAACCAGCAAAGAAAGCCTTCTGGAGCGGAATTCCCAGCCTTTCTCCCCCACTGAACACTCTTTTTAACGGTGCTGAAGAGAGGGTTTCTTTTTCCACCAAAGCCTGAAGCATGGTAGGTACAACCTGTAATGTCGTAATTCGTTCCTTATGAATAATATCAAGCAGATAGTCGGGATCAGCATGTTTGTCCGGCTCAGCAAGAACCAGCCTTGCGCCCGTAGTAAGCGGTGCATAGAATTCCCATACCGATGCATCGAAATTAATCGATGTTTTCTGCAATACAGCGTCTTCCCCGCTCAGTGGAAATTCATTGTTCATCCAATGCATATGGTTGCTGACGGCCTGATGTGACACTTTGACCCCTTTGGGTCTACCTGTGGAACCGGAAGTATAGAGGATATAGGCGATGTCTCTGGCATCTACTCCGATTGTCGGTGCGTCCGTGGGCTCGGTCGCAATTGCCTCACCTTCTTCTTCAAGAAATACAGGATTAGCAAAAAGGGAATTGAGCCGTTCATTGTTTTTATTCAACAACAGCACCGTCTCAATGCGAGCATTATCACGGATATAGGACAATCGCTCATTCGGATAATCCGGATCCAGTGGTACATAAGCCGCCCCTGCTCGAAGCACCGACAGAAGGGCTATGACCAGCTCAGGAGATCTCTCCACGCTTACCCCGACTACATCTCCATGCCCGACACTTCTTGTCCGATGCAGATAGTGGGCAAGCTGTTTGGACTTCTCATGGATTTCCCGGAACGTAAGCAGCGTGTTACCGGACACAACCGCAACCTGATCTGGTGTCTTCAAGGCTTGTTCGTCCAGCATCTCCACCAATGTAGAGGTTGCATATTCCCGAACCTCTCCTTGAAGAATCGATTGCAATGTAAATGTCAGATGATCAGGGATGATATTGGACGATACGGGTTCATCCAGATTCACATAGGCCTTGTTGCAAATATGTGTGAATATATCCGCTATGTAGCCAATCTCTGTCGGAGTGTACTTTTCCTCGTTATATCGAAGAACGATATCTCTGCGATCAGGGTATTGCTGGATATTGAGTCCAAGGTGAACCGGTTCAATCTGTTCCGACTGATACACAACCCGGAACGTGTGACCACCCGATTCCACCACGGATGATGCATCCCGACTCTCGAATCCATAGGAGAACACAGATTGACTCGAATTCGATTTGCTAAACATTTTGAAGTCAAAATAATCTGCATATTCCACACTATCTTTTGCTTCACTCGTCGTTCTTTGGATAAACTGAGCCAGCGTATCGTCCTCTTTCCGACCGGAGTACAGCGGTACATATCGATTCAATGTACCAACAACCTTCTCCAGATCCTCATCTTGTCGGCCCCGCGTATGTACGCCAACCGTCAGTTCCTTATCCTCGCCCAGCAGATGCAAAGTCAGATTCCAGCAGGCAAGCGTAACATCATCTATTGTACTTCCAACCTTATCAGCTACCTTCTTAAGTTCAGCCCACAATTCTGGTGTCCAATCTACAGAGAAACTTGCCATCGTCATTCCAGGGGATCCACTACCGGATGACATGGACAATTGTTTGTCATAATGATCGAAGCGTTTATTGTTCCAAAAACTTCTTTCTTCCGCGTGCTCATCATTAGTCAACAGGTCATTCAACCACTCGGATACAGCGTAATATGGTACCTCTTCTTCCAGAAGTTCTTGGTCTACGTCGGCCACCATTAATTGTGACAAATCCTCAAGAATAACGGCAGGTTCAATATCTGAAAACTGCGGATCAAAAGCTAGAATCAACACTTTGGAACGTTCAGACAGATCCACGTTAATGGCTTCCAGTGAATAATCGCCTCTCCAAGTGCCCAACTCTTTCCGGATCAACCCTTGAATATCCTCTTCCACAATCGATTCATCTGAATATGCAGTACGGAATCGGCTTCTGGTCTCCGAATCTACCTTCTGAAGATGGACCCCATAGTTGGGATCGGCTTCTATGGAAGTGCGAAGTGCGCTGTATTTCTCGGCTATTCTCTTCACGGCTAATTCAATCTGATCATTGGAGCACTCGCCTTCGATGTTAACAGCAATTACACTTGGAACCAGTGATGTTAATCCGTTATTATTCAGTTCATGCAGTCGTTTCTGTTGTGGTGAAAGGGGATAACCCAGCATTACATTTTCCATGTTCAATCCTCCTGCATTTCTAATGTATTTTCGTTTCTATATAAAGTGAACTAAAGAATGTTACACTTGCCACTTCGATGACAGAATAACCTTCCGATCGCTGTTATCCCCAGATTTTTTTGATTCCCTTCTTTAAAGGAAAAATCCGGGGATAAAGGCGAACGCTTCGCTTCTTCACATTATTTCCGTCCTCTCCGTTATCGTGTAAATATTAAGTTCATTATATTTAGTTTAATTTCCTTACGACGAAATTGAGGCTTCACGACTCACGGGTTCTCCCATGGCTACCAATACTTTTCGATCTCCCTGATACGGGTTCCGGGCATGCGCCACCAGCATATTATCCAGCATAAGAATATCTCCCTCTTGCCATGGGAAGGCAACCGTGGCCTCAGCATAAGCCTCACGAATATGGGCCGCCACTTCGGCATCGATTGAACTTCCGTCTCCATAATACGTCTGGTATGGCAAACCTCCTTCTCCGAATTCTTCGAGCATCAGATTGCGAACTTCTTCGTTCAGACTGCTGCTATGCCAGAAGGCAATATGATTGAACCACAGATTCTCCTGCGTATCCGGGTGGATCGTAATAGCCGGTCTCACCTGTTTGGTTGTCAGCGTTCCATCCTCATTCCAGTAGCAGTCCATGTTGTTGTCCAGACAATATTGCTCCACTTCTTCCTTGGACTCCGTGTGGAAAACATACTGCCAAGTCTGTCCGAATCCGGTTCCGTAGTTTCGAACCAACATCCAGCCTTTCTCTGCAAACACATCCCGAATATCAGGGTCAATGAGGTTATATACCTTCCGTACATCCACGATAGGTGTTTCTCCGCCTTCATCGGCGACGACGATACTGGAGAACCAGATTTTTTTGGGCCAGGTCATGACGTAGGACAACTCATTATGCGGTGCAATAGTCTCCTCATTGGGAAATTCCGTTGACGTATACACCTTGCCATGCACTTGGGTTCTTGGTGTCGCTCCTTCCTTATAGCTCAGTGGCTCGGGGCAGCTTACATCGATAAACCCGTAAAAGCTCTCTGGTGTGGTGGTATCAAAACCTCTGAAGAGGACTCCACCGTATTCCAACATCTTCTCTTCCACCATATCCTTATTGTTGAGATACCATTGATTCAGATCTAGTCCGGCTACATTCGGTTTGATTACCAATGGCAGCTCTTGACCTTCTTCCAAAAACGATTGCTTTACGATTTCTTTCTGCATGACCATCTGTGCACCTTTATCAAATTTCTTTTTCATGGTTACTCCTCCTAAGATTTAATTTTGTTGAATTTCTTCTTGCTTTTACTGCTGTTCAGCAATACCATCTTGTACTCGTGGGCCATCACCTCCCAATCATGACGTACAGCTTGAAGACTCCGCGAGGAGTCAGCTGCAATCAGCTCCACTACAGCCATATAATCATGCAGGAATCTCTTCATGGTGGATTTGCCAAACAACTCTGTTTTGTATTCCACCACTGCATTCATTACATGATCAGCCTCGATGAGATTTAATGTCAGATCCCACTTGCTCTTGCCGCTGTGCCCCCACAAAATTTCATTTTGAGCAATACTTAGCCCTTCGATGTTGTACGTATTTTTGACATCAAGTACAAACCACGTCTGGAAGAACGGGGTCAGCCCCGAAGCACGATCCGGGTTCAGCAGTTCAATCAGCTTGCCGAAAGGCATCTCCTGATGATCAAACGCTTCAAATACCGTATTTCTAACCGAAATAATCTGGGCATCTATGGACTGTTCCGGGTCCATGACCGTCTTCAAGGCAAGGCTGTTGGAGAAATATCCGATCAATCTCTGCACTTCGGCACGATTCCGGTTTGCTACGGGTGTTCCTACGACGATCTCAATTTCACCCGAGTAAAAGTACAGCAATATTTTGTAGGCGGTGAGCATGGTGATGTACAGACTGGCATTGTTTTTCATACCGGCCTTTTTAATCATTTCAATGGTTTGTATCGGAATTTCTGCGAGCAATATATCCCCGGTATCCACGTTGTTCAGCGAAGGCTCACGGTCATAGGGCAATACTTTTACCGATCGGTTGACGGTACTTCCCAACTGGTTGCGCCAATAATCCAGTAACGTCGGAAATTCGGCAGTCATCCATTTCTCTTTTTGCCAATATGAATAGTCGGAATATTGAATAGTCAGATCCTCTGTTGCTGCATTCTCACCTCTGAGATATGCATTATAGAACGACCCCAGTTCAACCATCAGAATATCCTGAGACCACCCATCGAAGATAATATGATGAAAATTAAAATAAGCAAAATATTGATGTGCATGGATTTGATATAATCTAAAATAGTACATAGGCCCTTTTTCCAAGTTAAACTGGTGTCTTGATTCTTCTTCAATCACACGCTTCAGACTAGCTTCGGAAGCATCACTCAGTGAAACCTGAACCTCAATATTAAATGGCTCGTAAGGTCTGATTCGCTGCACCGGTATATTATTCTCTATAACAAAATACGTTCTCAATACATCATGCCGCTGTACAATCTGATTCAATGCATAGATGTACGCGTCTTCCGAAAACGTACCTTCAAAAATAATATGTCCAGGGATATTATACTTGGTGCTCTTCCCTTCGAACTGTTCAACCAGCCACAAGGATTCCTGATTGAATGACATTACACCTTTGAGCGCCGGGTCCACTCTGGGAATATCCGTTAACACGAAAATCGGCTTGTCCATAATTCCGTTCAATACGTCCACTTTGGATCTCTTCATTGTGTTTTGTTCCATACTCATCTTGCCTGCCTTTCCTTCCATGACCTGATCCAGATGTGAACTTAAGGATTGAATTGTAGGGAAATTAAACATATCGTTAATCGAAAAATCAAAACCTATCTCGCAAAGTCTGGTATAGATCTGAATTAACTTGAGTGAATCACCACCCCGTTCATAAAAATGATCCGTCACCCCCACCTCTTCAAGTCCAAGAATCTCAGACCAGATGGCAGATATCGTCTGTTCCATGACAGAACTCGGCGCCACATACACATTCTCTTCATCCGATTGCGGCTTCTCTATCGATAACGCCAAGTAATCAATCTTTCCATTAATTGTAAGCGGGATAGACGATACCTTGATCAAATGTGTGGGAACCATATACTCTGGCAACAGAGATACCAAGGTATCCCGAACCATCCTCCGTGTTACATGTACATCGCTCACGTAATAAGCACATAGCTGGCGGGAATGCTGATCCGTCTTGACGCTCACAGCAACATCCCGGACTCCTTTTATCTTCAAGAAAGCTGCCTTCACCTCTCCCAGTTCAATTCGATACCCTCGAATCTTCACCTGATCATCCATTCTTCCGAGGTACTCCATCTGACCGTCTTCCCTTAACCTGCATAGATCACCTGTGCGGTACAATCGCTCACCTGGATGATCCGGGTGTTCAACGTATTTTCTCCCCGTCAATTCCGGTTGGTTCAAATAACCTCTGGTTACTCCGTCTCCCCCAACCAATAGTTCACCCTGAACCCCAACAGGGACGTAGCGAAGGGATTGATCAAGCACATATATGGAGGTGTTCTGAATAGGCCTGCCGATGGGCACGTACTCGGTTAGGTCGACATGAGGATTGTAGGTATAGATCATGCAGCCCACTACCGTCTCTGTCGGTCCATATTCATTGAAAATGGTAACCTCATGCTTGCTTTGCCGGGTAATGTTTGCGGCCAGTGAAGCACTTAGATTATCGCCACCTACAATAAATGTTCTGACATTGGATCTGTCCATAAGGTTCATATCCTGGATCAATTGCAGATGAGCAGGAGTCAGCTTGATCAGATCCACTCGTGGATCCAAGACAACCTCCGCAATCAACGCCTTGTTATGGGATGAGTTATAGATAATCACTGCATTGCCCGTGATTAGCGGCGTGAAGACGGAGGTGACGGTAAGATCGAATGAGATGGATGAATACAGTGAGAATGTCGTTGTCCTATCAGCAACATAGGCTTGACTTGACCACCATATATAGTTGGTCAATCCCTTATGCTCCACTAATACACCCTTCGGTGCTCCTGTTGAGCCTGATGTGTAGATGACATAGGCGAGATCCCTCATATCTATGGTCAAGTTCAGATTATCTGTTATGATCTGCCCCCCACGATCTTCAAGCAGATGTATGACATCTACACTGTCCGGCATTTCTATTCGCTGGTTTACCAGGACAAACCTTACCTGAGAGTCTTTTAAAATATGTTGAATTCGCCCATCGGGATACTCGGGATCAATCGGAATATAAGCACATCCAGCTTTCATAACCGCCAGAATTGCAATAACCATCTCCATACTGTGTGATGCAATAATGCCTACCAGTTCTCGTTGCTTAATTCCTCTACTGATCAATGCTGTGGCCAAACCATTAGCTCTGGCATTTAGCTGTTCATAGTTCATCTCCTTATCCCCCAGGATAAGTGCTGTATGTTGAGGAGTAGCAGCAGCCTGTTCTTCAAACAACTGGATGACGGTCTTATCGCTTGGATACACTGCCTCGGTATTATTAAAATCAGTTAGCATCGATTGTTTATCGGCTTCGCTTACAATGCTGATCTGTTCAATTCTTAGTTCGGATTGTTCCAGAATTGCCTCTGTAACCGCAAGAAACTGATTGAGCACATTATCCATAAACGTTTCACTGAATAATTCTGTCCGATAATCCAACTGGAATATGATACGATCCTCATTCATTTTTTCAATAATATTGATAAGCAGATCATTCGTCTCGTGTCCGTTAAACTTGTTGTCCAGATCGATATGATGTCCCTGCATCTTTTTAAAGCTTTCCGGACGGTAGACAAGAGATATGCCGAACAGTCTGTTCAGTTCCGGTTTCGAGAGCCATTCTCTGAGTTCACGAATTAGCTGATTATAGGGATATTTCTGATGTCGTAACATTTCTTTCTGTTCGTTAGAAATGCGTTGCAGTAAGGTTAACACAGATTCAGAAGGTTCTACCTCGATCCTGACAGGTATGGTGGTGACAAACATGCCAATCATATCTTTATCTGTTTTACTAGTGCGGTTCGCGTAGTTGGTTCCAACGACCAAATCGGTATGGTGAGTGAGTTTATTCAGCAGAATTGCTAGATTTGAGAGAAAAAAGGTGAATACGCTGACATTCTTCTGACGACAGAACTCTTTCAAACGTACATACATGGAGTGATCCATATTCATCGTTTTTCTTCTGGCTGCGGTGTGAGTTAAGAGGGGATTGTGCGGTTTCAGTTCCATAAATTCGGGAATCGTATGAAACTTCTCTCTCCAAAAGGCCTGATCTTTCGCATAGCGTTTCGAAGTGAAATATTGCTGTTCACTATGTACATAGTTTTCATAATCGTGAGTCGCAGATTCCACTGTGCCTGTGTTGCCACCCTTCAATTCGGCATGATAGGTCTCTGTAATCTCATTTGTCAACTGGACTAATCCTAAGCCATCACAGATAATATGGTGGATCTGAATGATATATCCGTATTGTCCATGACCTTCGTACGTATATATCTGGCATAGATCTTCACTGTGTACATGGATCGGATGGTTATCTACATACTGAGTCCATGTCATATCCGTCAAGGCTGGTCCTTCATGAATATGCTTGAGTGATCTGTACTTATAAGGTTGAATGTACTGTTTCTTCTCGCCTTGATCCAGTATAATTCGGGTTCGAAGCAGCTCCTTATTCTTCAAAACCCTGTTAATGGACTGCTCAAGCAAGATGAAATTGATCGGTTCCGGTATGCTCATCTTCGCTGTAATCATCCATACATCTGAATTCGGATATAACATCTCCATATACCATATTCGTTGTTGATGCTCTGTTAAAGGATGCAGATCGACGCATACATTTCCCATCTAATTCTCCTTTATATATAATTTACCCTAAAATAAGTTAATTACAACTTATCATCCCATCCGAATTTAATCAATAACTATTTTATTTGTTTTTTTAACAAAAATGTAGATATTCCGACATCAATATCCCCTGTTCCACATGAAAATAGTGAAAATCCCAGCCAATCTTTCTACAATTTTCCACCTCCGTTTCACGGTAAAGGTCGAACAAACTGAAAAGGCTAATTGGGGACAACCTCAGCATTCTATTGCCTTTCCGAATTGCTCTGCCTTTTCTGTCATTATCCTCGCTAACCTCGCTCTTAGCCCGCTCATCCACTCCGGCTCATGTGACCACTGCTCTGCAACAGATCGAAGCATACGCACATATCCGTACAAGTTGGCAAAACGGCGACATGCGGGGAACATGCTCTCCAGATCATAACGTTCTCCCGCGCAAGGGCATTATTTTGAAATAAATATTTTAATGTTAACATGGACATTTCTCCTTTTTGATCGTTTCATGTGCATTGCTTGTAGCCAACGAATGCCCGCGGCTTTTAAAAATTCTGAATGTATGAGAAATTTGCACAAGCAAATAAACCTCGCATACGCCAGAAAAATTGAGCAGTTATATCCCTATATATCAGCAGATCTCAGATCGACTGGGAAACTGGATGTGTCCCACACTGCATCTGGATGGTCTGCCGGATTTATTCAGTTCATTCTTACCTTCATTGTAGTAATAGAACATACCATCTTAGACCGTCGTTTCATGACGCTCACTCCCTTCAAAAAAACAGATTTTTCCGTAATAACCCATAACCGAAATGTAAGCAATTACAAAATGAAGATAATCCCATCATTTTTTACTGGATAACCATCACCCGTTCGACCGTCTCCGTGTTGTCCTTATACCACACCATAACGATGTTTTCTTTTTGAAGATCAGACACTTGAATGGACGAATTCGCACGTGGGGTGGAATTGCCAGAACGCGGCGTTCCCATGCCTTCAGTGATCGTAACATCATCACTTATATTCAATTTCATCTCCATTCCGGTATCCTTCCATCCCATGCTTGTAGATGAGGTATCCTGCACCTCAAGTAACGCCAGCGTAACTGTGTTTCCATTCACGGAGATGACTCTACCAGTAATATCAGCATTCATCATCCTCTGCGTCATGTCCGGACTGCCTGTTCGATCATTCATGCCAGGGGTGCCCCTTCCACCTCTAGGTGTTCCTCCATTCATGCTGCCCAGTCCACCACCATTCGGCATGCCGCCACCGTTCATGCCTTGCACAGAACCGGTGTTGGTAATATTCTGGGCGGTTATAACATCGCAAGCCGTCAGCATCACCGAGCATCCTAGCAGCAGGAGCAGCATCACCGATGTGAAATATTTATTTTTTCGCATATAATCACCTCTTTCTCAAGGGATATTTCTCCAAGGTACCTTTACGATGGAATATGAAGTCATACGTATCTTTGAACCCCATATAGGACAGCACAATCAACAGCGGATATACAGGGTAGATGTATCTGGACTTAATCTCCCACAGAATATAGAATCCGATGAATCCGAGAATGACCAGGATCAAGGAGACTTCATCATACCGTTTACGACGAATTCCACCGACCAACCGGATGAAAATAAAACAGTACATCAAAAAATTCATCACATATACGATCCAGAGCAAACCTGTCCGATAAGCCGAATCCCCTTGCAACAGTTCTGTTATCGCATTGGTATAGCTGTAAGAGCCTGCGATTCCGCCTCCCCTTCCTCTTCCTGCACCCAAGGAACTTTCATTGCCGATTCCGTAGCGGTCCATCTGGTACGTCCCTTCGGTCCAGGTCCATATGATCTTTTTGTAATACATCTGTACCAATTCACTCGCACTTGCTTCAGACAGCTTGTTGCCAATCTCTTGTTTAAATAATGCTGCGCTTTCAGCCTTATTGTAGTTGGCCTGTCTCTGATAGATCTGATAACTCTCCATATTGTCCCAGAAGCCAAAACGCTCCAGATTAATCCCCATGTTTAGCCACATATAGACCGGTGCCTCATTCTCTCCAACAGGTTCGCTCACTGCACCGGAGGACTGAAGAACCACATTCTGAGTCCAGGTTGGTACATTAAACAACATAGCCAGCACACCGATGGAAATGACAGCTTTCTTCGCTCCGATGCTCCGCATATTCAGCAGGATATATATGATGGCAGCGATTAGCACGATCACGCCAATGCTGCGGAAGTAATTGCCCAACGCGAGAAAAACGGCGGCAATGACGATTGTTTTCCAAGACTTTTCACGTACAAAACGAATAACAAAGTATAAACAAGATGTCAGAAAAGCTGTGGCAATCACATCGTTATAGATCAGGTTGTTCAGGAACAAGGACGGCAGGTACGTCGCTGCAAAGATCAACACACCATAATCACGTTCCGTGGATCTGTCGTTCACTTGTTTATAAATAAGGTAAATCATGAACGTTGTTAACGTTGAAAACAAAATGTTAAATAGTTTGATGACCAGATAGTTATCCGGGAACAGGTACAGCAACGTCTTCAGGTACAACACGATCGAGTAGTTGAACGGGAACATGTGCAGATAACCACCCGTTTCAAACGAGGAGTAGTCTTGGTTATACAGCATGTTCATGGCTAGTGAAAGAACGGTCTGTGAATCATCGGTGGGCATTCTCGGAAATACAAAAATGATGATGATCTGAATGATCAGAGAACATAACAGCACAATCGGAATGACAACCTTCGGGCTGTATTTGTTCAGTTTCAGACACAGCGCATATAACCCGACACCTGAACCAAGAAGCAAAAGAATGACCGGGAGAAAAACACCCCATCGCTGCATGCCCAAAATGGGATTGTCCCCATACAAGGCGTAATTGTACTGTGCCCGAACCAACAAGGACGAGGCAATAAACACCGCAACAAACACGAGCAAAATGAGATAAAACGACTTATGCAGCACCTTAGACATGCGAAAACTCCTTTTCGATTACAGGATTCCGTGAGTATTATAATCGCTCTGGCTGAAAAATCGCTGAAAGGGAGTAACGCTTACAATCGGTGCGGATCAGTATGTGTATATAGACAGAAAAAGACCGTCCCTTCGATAAGGTAACGGTCTGTATGTCCATTTTATTAGAAGTACACTGCCTTAAGCTAATTGTTGAAGATCACTTCTCGTCCTTGATAAACTCAATGATATCCTGGATCTCACAATCCAAAACCTCACATATTCGATTCAGCGTATCGAACTTCACACCATCGGTTTCTTCATTAATATAATTTGGCAATCCCATTTCTATGTAATCCGGTTAGTCGGGATAAATCAGCAATATTAATTCTTTTCTCACCTATAATACGAGATAAATGAACCTTGATCATACGAATTCTCCTCCAAACTAAAATGCACACTGTAGTGTTCGAATGGAAACTTAATATCTACAAATACTCAAAAAGAGGTGTACATAGTGAAAGAATCCTTGGAATCTTTAGCAGAACCGTTAATCCGAACGCGCTTAGAGTTATTATACAACAATTTGTCTCACACGCAGCCTGATTATACCCAACTATCTAAAGAATCTGATCATTACTTTCATAATATTCGCCAAGCTTTACCGGAGCAACTGAATCAAACCCTTTTTCTATATGAAGATACTCAACTCTCTATGCAAACACTTCTGGAAAGAGAGATTTATTTACAAGGGTTTCGGGATGCCCTTCAGCTAATGAACGAGTTACATATAAACAGCTTCTAACAACTTAGCTTCTTACAAAATATGCTATAATCAACAAAGCAATAGAATAGGCGTGAACTACACACCACCTAA
>NZ_JAGGNR010000060.1 GCF_018614975.1 Paenibacillus polymyxa
TATCTTATAGGGTACATTTTATTTTTATAAACAGGAGGTCTTTTTTCTTTTTCACATTTTATGCGGTGATGTCTTCAATATGGATATTATATCGTACGGATTTAGAAGCATTAACAAACGCCGCAAATAACTTTTGACTATAGTCATCTACTTTATAGCTGTACTCTGGATGCCACTGCACAGCCACAATAAATGAACGCTTTGGCATGACCACGGATTCGACGAGTCCATCTTCAGCGACGGCCACGGCCGTTAACTTATCCGACAACATCTTGATTCCCTGATGGTGGTAGCTGTTCACTTTTATCGTATCGGTTTGCAAGATATCGTATAGGATATTATTTTCCTCAATATGTACATCATGTACAAGATTCGTATATGGCGGACTTTGCTTATGATTAACGATCTTGTTCCCATGAAGTTGAAGGGATGGGTTCCCCCCTATCTTTTCATTCATTTTATCAGATCTCTTCATATACAAATTCACTGAATTATTGCATTTTCCTACCTTTACAATCTGCGCCCGTTACATCCGGAATGCTGGAAAGGATATGATGAGGATGAGTAATCGCATTCTTACTAATCTCACTAAATGCAAAAAGGCGCTCCATTTGGAGAGCGCCTTTTGCTTTACGCGTTTCCTTACACACTTAATTACTTCAACTCTAGAGCTTAAACCGGCGAACCAATTCTTGCATGTTCTCAGCTGTTTTAGATAGCTGTGCAGATGATGCGGATATCTCCTGCATCGCCGCCATTTGCTCTTGGGCTGCTGCTGAAGTTGTCTGAGCACTATCAGCCGACACTTTAGAGATATGACTCATCGCGGCAACTGTAGCCGAGACTTCTTCCGTACTGGCTGACAACTGTTCTGAGACAGCGGAAATATCCTGAATTTGATCCACGATATGCGTTGTATATTGTTCGATGTTTGATATGGTTGCAGAAGCTTGTTGACTGATCCGCATACCTTCACTTACTTGATTACGAACTTTATCATTCATAAGAGACGTGGATTTGGCAATCAGATCAAGCATTTTGCCAATGGTAGCGCCAATATCGTCCGCACTTTGTTTGGATTGCATCGATAACGTGCGTACCTCGCCTGCAACAACAGCAAAACCTTTACCGTGTTCTCCTGCTCTTGATGCTTCAATAGAGGCATTCAGTGATAGAAGATTGGTTTGACGAGAGATATCCGCAATCGCTTCATTCATTCGATTGGCTTCAGCAGATAGACTGGACAGCTCATTAATCAATGCCGAGGTTTCTTCAACAGCTCCGAGAATATGTTCCATTTGTTCTCCGACTTGATTTATCGTTTTTCCACCGTTAGCAACAGCGCGCTCCGTCTCTTCAGCCGAATCCACAATCGCACTCGCAGATTCTGCAATTGTACTGATACCTCTCGCCATCTCTTCTACGGCATTCGCGGTTTGTTCCGAATTCTCCGCCCCAACGATAGCTGATTCCGCAGTCTGTTGCATGGTTTCAGCCACATGTTGAACCGATTGGGTGGTTTGTTCTGTACTTTCCTGAATCATCTGGGAAGAGTGGCTTAACAACGATGACGTCTGATGAAGTTCAGCAACCACCGATTGAAGAGAGATGGTCATTTGGTCAAAATCATTTGCCAATATACCAAATTCGTTTTCGGTTTTAAGATTCACTCGTTCAGACAGATTCCCTTCGCTTACGCTGCGGGTGGCCTTTCGCAGTTTTTGCATAGGAACAATAAAAGATCGCAGAATGAAGAAAATAATTACACCGGCAATCAATACAGATATAGCAATGACGGTTAGACTCGATACCATGATGGGTTTCGCTGCGGCGATAAAATCTTCATGGCCCATCAAAGCAATGACATTCCAACCCGTCAAAGCATTAACACCGTTATATACCTCCAAATCATACGCCAGATCCGTTCTGACAAATTGGGAAAATGCCATCGGTTCATCGGAACTTGAAGCCGTATTTGGATGGACTGGAATTCCCTCAATAAGTGCTCCGCCGAGCTCTCCTCCCCCACCTTTTGCAATCGCACCGGACCAAGCCGCAATCGTTCGATTGGAGTCGACTACAATCAGACTTCCATTGCCTCCTACATCAACATATGATAACGCTTTTGCTAATGGCTCCAGATCAAGTTTAATACTTGCTACACCATGTTCATCTGAAAGAGCTTTTGAAATCTCTACATAAATCTTTCCGGATGCCGGATCATTCATAATACTCGAAAAATAGAGTGCTCCATTGTTACTCATACCATTGGTGTACCATTCTGTGCTGCGTGGATCGTATGTTGCATCCTCAATTGCTGGAGAAGATATAATGCTGCCTTGGTCGTTGCCTACGGTTATGGCCAGAATATCAGGATATGTATCAGATAATTGGTCTATTCCTACTTGTACCGCTTCGTTGTTCGCCTGACTGAGGGTTGAGCCATACATGCTGTCGATATAATTCAATAATTCTGCTTTTTCCCCCACCAGATTGTTAATGTGCTGCCCTGTCATGGTTAAAATGGTATTGATAGGCTCTGTCATTTTTTGTTGTACTTGATCTTTGGCACTATGATACGAGAAATATCCGATAAGTGCAGTGGGGATAATAAGTACCGCAAGGAAAGCTGCAATGAGTCGAGTGCTCATTAATCGTAAAACGGCTCCTCCCTTATAAAATGACCTTTTTTTCTTTTCCTTTTAGTTCAATCTTCCTCTCTTTATTCATTTTTGGTAGAACCAATCGGCCAGTAAACGCAAAAAAACCCATATATATGCACACCCAAAGAAACTTTGAGCATGTATATACATAGGTATTGCCTGAATGAATTCAGTAACAAGCCGTATTTGTTAGTATTATAGCATAAGTAAAAAGGGTTTGTTAACTATGATTGGCTCTTTATACCAGACATCTGTTGTTTATAATCCGTAGGACTTAGCCCCGTATACTCTTTGAACACCTTCGAGAAATAGTGCTGATCGCTAAATGACAACAAATCGGAAACTTCCTTAAACTTCATGTCAGGTTGATTCTCCATCAGTCTGCAGGCCTCCTGAATACGAAGCCGGGTGTAATACTGAACAAATGTAATTTGTGTTGCATTTTTGATCACTCTGCTGACGTACGACGGGCTAACGTGAAACTTCATGGCAATGTCGTTGATAGATAATTGAGAGTATTTATTAAGTTTTACGTAATCATCAATCTGTTCGAACAGGATCGCCTTGTTTTTTCGAACGTGGGATTGCAGCATATCGAAGCACTGTCCCGTCCATTCCGCCAGTTCCCGGCAAAAATCGGCATAGGACTGTGCCTGGGCGAATTGTCTTGACCGAATCTCCAGACCCAATCTCATGCCCGACCCCTGTTCCTCGTACAGATGAGCAAACGTGTCTACGATTAATCCGATAAACCGCTCCACCTCGGTCATATGTACATTTTTCTCCGCCCATCGATTCAGCAATTCGGATAGCTTGAGCGTAAATCGTTCTTTCTGACGAGCCTGTATCATCTGTACAAAAGCAGATTCCTGCACCTGATCCAGACAGCCTGTCTCGGATCTGGCCATCGACACCGGATTCCCGGTATCCAGCACTATTCCTTGTTTCAACCGTTGCTGCTCAGACAAAATGGACGACATGCGGTGATAAAGCTCCGGCAGATTACCAGACTCAGCGAATAGAAGTTGTCCTCCAATGATCGCATCGATGTCATGTGCAACCAAATGCCGTCGTATCGATTCAAGACATTCATGTACGGAAGAGTACACCTCAAGTGCACTCTTGTTAACAAAAGCGATAAATTGATATGGGGTTTGACTGGTGTAAACACGACAAGGATGGAATGCAAAAAAATCCTGCACTATACCCTCAAGTTCCACCTGCACCCATCGTTCATGCCCTGCGGTGAAAGGTTGTTTGCTCATAATGATCATCATCTGGCTGAACAAAGGTGGAAATTCCTCCCCTTGTTTCGGCGTAGTCTCACATTGGGGATGAATGATTTCCTGCAAATCCAGCAGTTCCTTGGACATCTGTTGATCAAGTTGGTCAATTACCCGACCCATGACTTCTTCAAGCGCCTCTCGCTCGACAGGTTTTAACAAATAATCAAACACTTGCAGGTTCAATGCTTTTCTTGTGTATTCAAAATCGCTATAACCGCTAATCAAGATGACCTTCAGATCCGGGTTGGCAATTTTGGCTTGCTCAATCAGGGACAGCCCATCCATTTTCGGCATTCGTATATCGGTCAACAGCAGATCAATCGGTTCCTGCTTTAACGCTGCCAAGGCTTCTTCTCCATTCGTTGCCGTAGCAGCTATACGAATCGGGAAGCTCAGCGTCTCCAAGAGCATTTTAATATTACGTAATATCGGTTTGCTATCCTCAACGATCATAACGTTATACATCGCCTGTCCCTCCTCGCTAGTAAAAATCTCTCGTCAGTGAGCCGATGATTTGAATCGTTGCTCCATGTTGCTCTTCCGCATGATTGTTAAATATATTAATAAAGAGCCGGTTGTTATACATTAGTTTGAGTCGATTGACACTATTGATAATCCCCATGTTACCAAGGGCTGTTCCACGATCGGCAGTCTGGTTCATTCCGGAACCCGATGCCTGAATATTGGCTAAAATCTCCTGGATCTTATCCGGTGGAAAGCCCTCTCCGTTATCTTTGATCTCCAAAGCCCATAATCCGTTATATTGCTTCACCGTAATCTGGATACGCCAAGGCGGCGCAGTGTTGGCAAAAGCATGTTCAATGCAGTTTTCCACAAACGGCTGAATAACCAACCGTGGCAACCGGATTTCGTTCGCCAGCTCGTCTGCATGGATGTCCCACTCCAGATCCTCTTCGTACTTTTGTTGTACAAGGGACAGATAATGTCTTGTATGTTGAAGCTCCTCAGCCAAGGTCACATGCGCGTATGGTGAAGAGACAATATAACGTAGACTGTCCGAAAGATGTTTGCACATATCCGATACAACTTTGGTCTTCCCCTCTTGAGCGGCAATACTGATCAGATATAGAACATTATGAATAAAATGAGGTGCAATCTGGGCTTGCAGCGCCGAATTACGCGCCTTTATTTCTTCATGAAGCGCCGACTTTTCCCGGTCAATCGATTGCTGCAGCCTCTCCATCAGATCCTCAAAGGCTTCATTCAGCAATAAGAGATCGTTATTCTTCGGCGTTTCATCCACTTTCAGATTCATATTGCTGTAGTTCATGCGCCAGATCTGACCACGTAGCTTGCGGATAGGCAGCAGCAGGTTACGTGTCGACAGGAAGATATACACAAACGAAACCAGCATCAGTGCTGTAATCAGCAGAATGGACATCGTCTGAACCGAATGGATCGAACCCAGAACAGATTTTTTGGGCGTTATGATATACGTGATCCAACCTGTACTGGGTGAAGTGGAATGTGTGATATAATTGTCGTTTTTGTCCACATCCAGTCCCTCGTCTGATGAAGGCTTTGTCCAATTGGCAAATGTCACACCCGCTTCCGAACCTGTCATCTGCTCCCCTTGTTCATTCAGAATATAGACATCGCCAGCGGTAATGCCCTCCGTCAGATTCTGTATATAAGCCTGTTCCATCTGGATGCTAAGATAACCGTACACCTTGCCGTTCTGATCATTGATCGTGCGCACAAAGGAGATCGTATCGTCTTGACGCAGCAGAACAAAACCACTTTCCGTCCAATCTCGTCCAACCTGACTACTCTCCATCATGGTGTTCAGTATTGCGGGAGGATTGCCCGAACCCAGATATGTTGTCAGGAGAACCCCGTGATTGTCGTAGATGGACATGTCTTTGATATTCATACTCGGCCCGATGGCCTGAAACATAATGTCTTTGATGATCCGAATCTGTTTCAGCCTTTCATAATTACTATGCGCAGAGGAGCTCTTGTCCATGGCTGCAAATATATTTTTGCTGGATAATATTCGCTGCGACATCTGGTTCTGTTGTTCCACGTAGAGATCAACTTGCTCTCTTACCTTCGTAGCTGTAACGAGCGTATCCTGCTCTGTTTTCAGTTTGAGCGGGCGGACAACGATCACATTCACATAAACGATAAAACAGCCCAGCACGAACAAAAGCAGCGCCAGAAATGTCAAAAACACCTTTGTCTGCAAACTGAATTGAGTTGCTTTATGTATGAGCTTTGCCATTCTCAGAGATGCCCTCCTGTTCTGACATGATGTGAAATCCCTTATATTCATGTCTACTTTATCACGGTATTTCATGAAATGATAGCGATTTCAAGTTCAGGATTTTACACATCAACGTTCAAGCACAGACATGTACCGGGGCGAGAAAAGAATCTATAATCGGACTTGTAAACGGATTCACTAAACGTTTTAGAGGGGGATTTCCATTGAAAACAATAAAAAGAAAAAAGGCGTTTTCTATTATTCTGGCCAGTTTATTATCGGTCTCGTTAACGGCTTGTGGATCAGGGGGTACGGATTCCGGCACAGCTGCTGGCGGGGACAGCAAGAGTGGCAAAGTCACATTGGAGCTGGCAATCTCTAAAAGTTCTCAGGACTCTGCCTTCATCCAGCAGGACATTCTCGATGCATTCGAAAAACAAACGAACATTCGTGTCAATTTGCAGCTGATTCCAGCGGAACAAACGACAACTGTACTGCAAACCAAACTGGCTGTAGATGAAACGCCTGACATTATTCAGTACAATCTGGCGAGCGCAGTCACGGACCTGAATCTTGAACGTAACTTCGAGATTCTCGATAACGAACCTTGGGCGAGCAGAATTGTGAACAAAGACGTCCTCTCTTCTGGTGGCCATCTCTACAGCTTCCATGTCAGCCAAGATACAGGGATGCAAGGGGTCGTTTATAACAAACAAATCTTTGAAGAACTCGGGTTGTCAATTCCAACGAACTACGAAGAATTCCTGGCGATCTGTGAAAAAATCAAAGCAAGTGGCATTACACCTGTATTCATGCCTTACAAAGATGCTTGGGCTGCCAACATCTGGCCTGCTGCAGCTTTTGCCGATTTTGTAGCCAAAAATGAACCGACTTTTTTTGATGAGCTGAACAGCAATAAGAAAAAATGGTCTGATATCCCGGAATTCAAAACATTCCTGGAACAACAATATGAAATTTACACCAAAGGTTACACCAACACGGATGTGCTTAGCGACAGCTATGACATGGCCGTAGGTAAATTCCTGAACAAGGAAGTTGCCATGATGTTTATGGGCGATTGGTTAATCGAAGGCGTGGCAGAGCAAGATCCAAGTATGGAACTGGGCGTATTCCCGATTCCATCGTCAGATAATGCCAGTCTGGGTGCAAGTCCACTCGGCGGACAACTGTTCATTCCGAAGAAATCCAAACATCTGGATGAAGCCAAACAGTTCCTGGACTATATCGCTTCCAAGGATGTCGCACAACAGATCGTCAATTCCAAAGGATACGTATCCAATTTCAGTGACGTTACTACACCGGAACTGCCAGCTTACAAACAGGATATTGTAGACAATTATATTACGCCGAAGAAAACCGTGCTGACAACGGATGCATACATGCTGGTTGATCGCAGCGAACTGTACCGATTATTGCAGGATCAATTTGCAGGCGGATTGTCTCCTGAAGAAGTACTGAAATCCTGGGATGAGAAGTTCAGTCAGCTGATGCAGGATAAAGGTGTAGAAGGTTTCTAAAGAGTGAAATATAAGGCAGCATAACAGGATCGACCGTTATGCTGCCTGGCTATAACGGAGTGTGAGACATGAAAAGGACTAAAAATCTGTACTCGTATTACATGATATTTCCCGCACTGATTATCTACTCCATCTTTTTTGTTGTGCCTGCTCTCGCCGCTTTCTATTATTCATTCACGGATTGGCGGCTGGATCGGCTGGAGCTGAAGTTCATCGGGTGGGATAATTTCGAGAAAATTTTCTCGGACAAAACGCTTATTCTGGCGCTGAAAAACACGGCGATATTTGCAATCGTCACCGTCGTTGGCAAGAATGTCATCGGCCTATTGCTGGCCGTCGGACTTAACATGCGATTAAGAACAAAGAACCTGCTGCGCGCGATCTTCTACTCCCCTTCCATTCTCAGCATCCTTGTGATCAGTATTCTGTTCACTCCCATGTTGCGTACCGAAGGTACAATCAACAATCTGTTGGAATCTGTAGGATTACATTCGTTAAGCCAAGCTTGGCTGACCAACCCTTCCATTGTCATCTGGACGATTGCCATCGTCTCGATCTGGCAGAGTGCCGGTTTCCAGATGGCCATCTATCTGGCCGGTCTGCAGTCCATTTCTCAAGAGTATTACGAGGCAGCCAAGATTGATGGCGCAAGCTCGTGGAGAAGTTTTTTCAAGATCACACTGCCACTCTTATTGCCCGCGATTAATATTAACCTGATGTTGACATTAATCGGTGGACTCAAAGTATTCTCCGAAGTATATGTCATGACCGGTGGTGGCCCGGGTAACGCTTCCCAGGTCGTAGGTACGATCATTCTGCGATCTTTCGGCGAAGGTAACTGGGGACTCGGTACCGCGGTCAACACACTTCTCTTCGTGGTCGTTACCATTATTGCTATACCGCTATTGATCTTCATGCGGCGTAAGGAGGTTACGGAATAACATGGGCTATACACGCAAACTCGCCATCCGCAACTATATCGTGGAAGGGTTCCTGATTCTGGCCTCTCTTATCGTTCTGTTGCCACTTGTCATTCTGATCTTTGGTTCATTCAAAACCAGTGCCGAAGTGCTCAGCTTTTCCCTGAGTTTTCCGGAAACATGGCAGTTCTCGAACTATGTTCGTGTCTTCCAGGAAGGCGGTCTGTCGCGCGCGTTCTTCAACAGCATTTTGATTACTGGCGTATCTTCCATCATTAATATCGTTGCCTCTTCGGCAGCGGCATTCATTCTGGCACGTCGGGAAACCAAACTATCCGGCACGATCTACATGTATTTTTTCATGGGACTGATTGCGCCAATGTCGATTATTACGACCATACGTGTTGTACAGGGTTTAGGATTCTACGGCAGTATCACAAGTGTCATCCTGATCTATGCCGCATTGAACACGGCCTTTAGTGTATTCCTATATAGTGGGTTCATCAAAACCATTCCACGAGCGCTGGACGAAGTGGCATTTCTGGAAGGTGCAAGTGTGTTCGGGGTGTTCTTCCGCATCGTCACACCGCTCATCCTGCCCGTTAATGCAACGGTAGCGATCATGGTGTTCATGTCCGTCTGGAATGACATTACGATTCCGGTATACTTTCTGACAGACAGCTCCACATGGACGATGCCACTATCGATCTACAATTTCTATGGCAAATACAGCAGGGACTGGAACCTGATCTTCGCCAATCTCGTGCTCACTTCGCTGCCTGTATTTATCCTGTATCTATTCGGGCAAAAATATATCGTCAGCGGCCTTACTGCCGGTGCGGTTAAAGGCTAAACCTTATATTCTCGCAGAACTCGAATGAATGAGGAATTCGAAGGAATTCTTAATCATGTTCAACAACGCTTAATAGCTCTAGACTTAAAGACCCGCCTTAATCGGTGGGTCTTTGTCTGTTTAAAATTAACGCTTATTGATTATGAATGTGAATTGGTGTCATACAGATTCGCAGGCAGGGCCTGCACAAACGGTGACCAGTCACTCGTTGTATATAGATGAAGTCGGTGCATGGCTCGTGTGCAGGCCGTATACAGGAGCTTGCGGTCATATTCCTGGCTGTAAGCTTCTGGTGAAGCATCATAGATCAGGACAGCATCGAACTCAACGCCTTTGGCGAGATACACAGGAATAACCATGATTCCTTTTTCAAAAATCTGTGTGTCCTTCGTTATGAGCTGCAGCCCTTCGCCTCCTTCACTACGTAACCATTCATGGGCGTCCCGGCTTTCAGCCGCGGTCTTGGTAACCACAGCGATGGAATCGAACCCCTCAGCTCTCAGCGCGGCGATGTCTGCAAAAATCTGCGCACCACGCAACTTATCGTCCTTCAATCTGGTTAAAAGAGGCTTCTGATCTCCCCTTTCAAACGGTCTGATCTCTTCTCCTCCTGGTAACATGTGTCTCGTGAATTCAACAATCTCTCTGGTTGAACGATAACTGCGTACGAGCCGTATCAATGTAGTTTCGCCTTCACCGTAAAGGTGAACCAGTGGCGAGTCGGAAGCCGCCAAATCCGTAGCCTGCATAAAGATCGCTTGCCCGAAATCCCCCAGTACCGTCATGCGGGCACGAGGAAACAGTTTCTTGAGATATTCGTATTGAAACGCCGAATAATCCTGGCCTTCATCGACAAAGACATAACGAATCTCTGTGTTCGTCCGGACGCCTTCGATCATCTCTTTTACATATAAATACGGAGTAGCATCCTCATGGAACAGCTTGTTCTGAAGGATCATGACCTTGGTCTGTTTACAAATCTCAGGCCAGTGCAGCGGGGGGGATTGCCCCATCCGTTTGTTCCCGATATGCGGTTTCATTTACAAAAAGTTGTTCATATATACCTTTTACATCCACGAACTGGAATTTCCGCACACTCTTTCTTAAAGGTTTGAACATGTCTTTCACGAGTTTCTGACGAAGCAGCTCCTCTTCTCGCACTGCAAAGTTAAAGGCACCCTCATCTTGCACTGCGCTGTCATTACCGTTATCTCGTGCTGCGTATTTTTCCGCCACATCGAACACAGGCTTTTCTTTGTGCAACATGCGGAAAGCTTCCACATACTCATCCGTGTCCAGATAATTCAACTCCTCCAGAACCCAGTCTGCTTCCCGTTCCAGACGTTCCAGCGAAACAAGTTCTCTCAGCAGCCATTCCTGCAAAAGAAGTATACGGTTGGACAAGGTAAGATTCTGATCCAAACTGTAAAATTGGGTCTTGATTTGGTCTGAACTGATGAATTCACGTCCCCGAAATTGAATGCCGTTAAATCGCATCCCCTCTCTTCCTAACCACTTACCGTAGTTTTGGAGCACTTGCAGGAATGTCTCGGAAGCTTTGTACTTGATCGCCTCCATACGAGCTTCATATCCCGGATCATTCTGAGCTGTCAGCACATATTCAATCTGATCAAAGGCATCCTCTGGTCGGATGGAGGAATCCAACCAATAATTCAGATATTCCTGGAAAGTCGTCTGCTGCATATTTTCTTCCCCAAGTTCCGGGAGCACAGTCGAGATATAACTGGTAAACATCGGATTCGGCGAGAAAAGTACAATCTGATCTGCTTTAACTGTCTGGCGGTGTTTATATAGTAAGTAAGCGACTCGCTGTAACGCAGCGGACGTCTTGCCACTGCCAGCTGCCCCCTGAACGATAAGCATTCGGCTTCGGTCATCACGGATGATGGCGTTTTGTTCCTTCTGGATAGTTGCAACGATGCTCTTCATCTGTGAGTCTGCACCCTTGGCGAGCACTTGCTGCAGCAGCTCGTCACCAATCGTCTCTGTTGAATCAAACATGCTAAGCAGCTGCCCGTGTTGGATCTGAAATTGACGCTTGAGCTCCATCTTTCCCTCGATTCGTCCTGAAGGGGTGTCATAACTTGCCGGCCCGGGAGAGTAATCATAGTACAGACTCGCAATTGGTGTTCTCCAATCATAGATTAGAAAGTTCAAACCATCCTCATCCATGAAAGATGATACGCCGATGTAGATCTGTTCAGTCAATGTCATGCCTTTTTCCTTATAGTCGAAACGTCCAAAATACGGTGTTGGAAGCAGTCTCTTTGTATTTTTCCATTGTTGTGTTAACAGCTTGTGCCCGCGCTCCCTCTCGGCTAACACTCTGGACTGCTGATTAATGGTATAGAATGCATCTTCAAAATCCGTGTACGAACCCGTATTAATCGTCACTTCTTCCCAAAAGCGTTTACGAATTTCGGCAGCCTGTTCATGCAGTCCTGCAACCTTCGGCTCCAGTTCGTCGAGTCGTGCCTGAAGCTTGTTCCTTACCTGTACTAATCTTTCCTCTTCCAACTTCCATTCGTTTGTTTTATCCATAAATAAGTCCACTCCTTTTTCCATTTATTAGGACCAAAAAAAGAGCATTGACAAATCGGAATGTCGGATGTAAAATTAAATTAGGATAAATAATGATTCACCCTTTACATTGAAGATAAATATCAATTGCGCTATAGATTATATCATGGCTTTTTTTCACGTTCAATGCTTTTTTTCTTTCTGTCTGAGTTGAACAATAATTTATATTATATAAGGTGTCCCTCGAGCTACACTGGGGGGCATCTTTTGTTGTGTCCTGGGCATGGTTCATACTCTGAATGCGCTGTAAGCTATACACCCCTTTATAAATTCGATAAAATGAACAAAACATGAAACATGAGTTGATGCTTTTGGGAGGGATACATAAATATGAATATAGAACCTGTGGAGGACCGTTGTCCTGTTGAGTTTGCAGTCAATATGATTGGTGGGAAATGGAAGTTATTAATTATAAATCGTCTCATCCGCCATTCAACAATTCGATTCAATGAATTACAGAAAATGTTGGACCCCATTACGCATCGCACGTTAACCAGGCAATTACGAGAACTTGAAGAAGCTGGTTTGATAAACCGTGTTACCCACCCTGTAGTTCCGCCTAAAGTCGAATATTCCCTTACAGAAAAAGGACAAAGCCTGACTTCGATCTTGTTTCAGCTAGGTGATTGGGGATCGAAACATATGTAAAACGCCTTCCCATAGTATCCCAAGGGATACTTTATATCATTAATGTGCGTACTTACGCTTCTATTCTAAATCCGTTATGCTGAGGTCATTGCTGGGTGTTAACTCATTCATTCCAATCACATATTGAAAGGAAGTTATTGACCACTATGACACAGAATGATCGATTTTTAGTATATGGAGCATCGGGCTCCCAAGGCGGCGCTGTCGCACAATTACTCGTTCAAAACGGTTGTGAGGTTCGCACGATTACTCGAAATGAGGCAACAGCCAAAACACTAAAGGAACAAAACATTGAAGCTTTCATCGGGGATCTATCAGATGTGGAACAGCTCCATACGGCGCATGAAGGTGTAAGTAAAATATTCCTAAACCTGCCGGTGGAGTTCAATTCCGATAAGATCAGACAATATACCAAAAATGCAATTGATGCTGCTATACAGGCAAACGTTAAATTGATTGTAGTTAACACGGGTACCTATGTTCCTGACCCTATCACCCATTCCAAAGGAATTGAATTGAAACGTGAAGTTATCCATGAATTGCAGCAAAGTGGTCTTCCATATATCATTGTGGAACCCATTGTATACTTGGAAAACTTCCTGATTCCCGGAATACTGAACAATGGCGTTTTGGCCTACCCGGTACCAGCAAACAAGCCGATCTCCTGGATTAGCTTAAACGATGCAGCTCAATTCCACTATTATGCCTTCACTCATTCGGAATTGGCAGGAAGCATTATCCCAGCACCTGGATTAGAAGCCCTGACAGGTGTACAATTAGCGGAACAATTCAGTGCTGTATTAGGTGAAAAGATCAGCTTCATGTCTCTACCTTTTGATCATTTTGAAGCAGCGATTCAGCCTTTGTTGGGAAGTGAGACAGCAGCAGGTCTTAAAGGATTGTACCAATGGATTGATGGGCATACAGATCTTCTTCCACGGTATGAAGAGTTGGATGATAATATCAAAGCCAATCTTAAATTAACCAAAATAAGCGATTGGATTCATCAAACAATGATTAAATAATATTTTATAAACAAGCCCTTGAATCTCCAACGGAGAAACGAGTGGCTTGTTCTTTTATACGAGAACCTCAATAGACTCAACTGATTCAAATTCAGAGATTCTGATAGGATTAGGCAAAACTTTGATAGAAATGTGGTACAGGTTGGTTCATTCGATATGACATAATAATGTGTATATAGATCACCGTACAGGTGGAAATAATAAACATTAGAAAGGATTTGAACATGATATGGAATACACAAAGCTTGGTAACACAGGCTTGGACGTATCTCGCTTTTGCCTGGGTTGTATGGGATTTGGGGACGCCAGTAAATGTGTTCATGAATGGGTACTGAATGAAGAGGACTCTCGCCCCGTGATCAAAAAAGCGTTGGATCTAGGCATTAATTTCTTCGATACAGCGAATATATATTCTCTGGGTACGAGCGAGGAGTATCTTGGTCGGGCGTTAAAAGATTATGCAAATCGGGATGAGGTTGTCATTGCTACCAAAGTACACGGACAAATGCATAAAGGACCCAACGGTTCTGGGCTTTCCAGAAAAGCCATCCTGAGTGAAATTGATAAAAGCCTGAAACGATTGGAAACCGATTATGTGGATCTCTATATCATTCATCGTTGGGACTACAATACGCCTATTGAAGAAACCATGGAAGCCTTACATGATGTGGTGAAGTCCGGTAAAGTAAGATATATTGGGGCTTCAGCCATGTTCGCTTGGCAGTTCCAAAAAGCATTACATGTAGCAGAGAAAAATGGTTGGACCAAGTTTGTCTCCATGCAGAACCACTTGAACCTCATCTATCGTGAAGAGGAACGAGAAATGTTGCCTTTATGCAAGGAAGAGAAGATTGGCGTAACTCCCTACAGTCCTCTTGCTTCAGGCAGGTTAACCCGTGACTGGTCCGTATCGACACTGCGATCCGAGACAGACCAAATTCAGAAATCTAAGTACAATGCGACAAGTGATGCGGATCGGCTTGTTGTTGAACGAGTTGCATCCATTGCAGAAAAATACGGTGTTCCTCGCACACACATTGCGCTTGCCTGGTTGCTACAAAAAGACACTGTAGCGTCTCCCATTATCGGTGCTACCAAATTATCGCATCTGGAAGATGCGGTAGGTGCTCTTTCCGTTAAGTTGACCTCAGAAGACGTAACATTCCTTGAAGAGCCTTATGTACCTCACCCCGTAGTAGGTGCTCAATAATCGCTTAAGCTTAAAATATAGAAGACCTCCTCTTTCCGTATCCTGATATGCTCCCCTCATAGTAGACAGTAGAAAAAAACAAAACTTCTACGTCTATTATGAGGGGAGTTTTCTCATGTCTAAAAGAAGTCCCATTTCTTTAGAAATCAAATTACACACCGTACAGCGTTGCCTTGAACTCCAATCCAATCCGAATTCGGAAGCTAAACACATTGGGGTGAGCAAGAATTCAGTCAAAGATTGGGTCAGAAAATATAGAGCACATGGGTCGGATGGGTTAAAGGAATCG
>NZ_JAGGNR010000061.1 GCF_018614975.1 Paenibacillus polymyxa
AAGTTTTGTTTTTTTCTACTGTCTACTATGAGGGGAGCATATCACTTCGTGTCTTGGATAACCTTCTGGTTATCCGAGCTTTTTCTATTTTTTACGCCGAGCCTTCGTCATTCGATTAAACATAATCAGTGCAGCAATGATCATGGCTATCATGGCAATATTACTCGCCACTTCTTGTGATAAGCCGAAAAGAACTCCCAGGTTAGTCACCAGGCCTCTCACAATCAGCGCCACCACAATCAGCAGGATTGGACTCAAAAAATTATAATTTCTCATTCCTCGCAACACCCCTGACCCCATTGTTCAGAACTACGAATCTCATAACACTATCATAACAGTAGCTATTCCTTGTTACAACAAAGGACACCTGCAAACAGTGTCCTTTGTCATACCAACGTATTCTACTTTGGATGGCAGAACAACCTCTCAATTGCTCTTATCACCTGATATTTTCGATTATCTTCTACACCTGCTTGAATTCGATCCAATCAATCTGGAGGCCTGGTTTCGTAAAGTCCAGTTTCAATTCATACAGCCCTGCTTCAAGGTCTACTTTGACAAGTTTCTGTCTGATCCATTTGCCTTCCGTACCATTCGTTTGAATGGTGGTTACCAACTGGTCATTCAGGAGCAGGTTACATGCACTTTGGGCAAGTTCCGGCTCTGGGGACATGATCTGTACGATAATCCGATAATGGCCGGCATCGCTCACTTTCATGTAGGCTGGTTCAGCTACCGCAGGTTTCACCTGTGCGTTCTCAACCAGCGCCTGAGCTTGTGCAGCAGATATAGATGCATTCGCTTGGAACGAAGCGATATTCTCTACAATCTCATGTTTGCGGGACGAAACCGGTGCATTCATGATGAACTTGCAGATATTAATCGCCGAGCGTTGCAGTTCTCCGCGCGTAAGTGTTCCATTTTCCAAGGATTCAATCGTATTATCGTCCCAGCCATTGATCTCTGCGCCGTAGTTCGGTACAACCATGTAGAGATCATTCTGGGCACGGATCATCCAGTTGGTGTATTTGCGATCAGCTTCTCCACCTTCGGTCACATCATTCATAATCGCCCACCAGTCCGTCATGACGATACCTTCGAAATTCCATTCGCCACGCAGGATCGTGGTGTTCAGGTCGTAATTGGATGCCGCCCAGTGTCCGTTAACCGGGTTGTAGGAAGTCATGATGGAGTTCGCTCCGCCTTCTTTTACAGCGATTTCGAACCCTTTCAGGTAAATTTCACGCAGTGCACGTTCGGAGACAACAGCATCTACTTTACTGCGGTGTTTCTCCTGGTTATTGCAGGCAAAGTGTTTCAGTGTGGCATTGGAACCACCCTTCATAATCCCTTTCGTACATGCTGCCGCAAATACACCCGAGATCAGTGGATCTTCGGAGAAGTACTCAAAGTTCCTTCCATTGAGCGGGCTCCGGCGGATATTGAGTCCAGGTCCGAGCAGGGTATCCACCTGATTTCTCAGCAGTTCCTGTCCTTCCATTACATACAACTCTTCAACGAGATCTTTGTTCCATGTCGCAGCAAGTAACGTACCAATGGATACCTGTGTTGCCTTCTCGCCACTATCCATACGAATACCGGACGGGCCATCTGCCGTACATGCTACCGGAATACCGTAGTTGAACAGGCTGTCGCTAACACCACCAAATGCGGATGCCGTTCCTGAAGTAACGAGCGGACTGCTCATACCTTCGCCACGGACAATCGCCGCCAGATCCTGATCACTCAGTTGAGCGATAAAGGTTTCCAGACTTACTTTGCCAGCCTTAACGTCACTCAGCTTGTGGCCCTGGTTACCCGTCTGCTCCAGCGTTTGCGGGAGATTCTGCTCAATCCGGTTCGCCATGGATATCTTACGTTTCGGTACTTCTGCATAAGTCAGTTCATATGATCCATCTTCCTTGCGCGAACCTGGTTTCATCCGTGTAAAATCTTCCGTTGGAGCCATCGCTTCTTGCAGTTGCTCCACCAATTGAAGAGATTCAATAATATAGCCATCCTGGCCATCAATGCTGATGTGGTCGACTTGTTTCACACTGGTTCCTACATGCAGTCGATATGTGCCTTCTTCCAGAACGTATGCGGAAGCATGACCTGTAGCGCCTGCATCATCGTAAGATGCCATGGCATGGATCGGGAAGCTGATCGTCAGAAGTTCTGACTCGCCCGGTTGCAACAATCCTGTTTTGCCAAAAGCCACCAAAGCCTTCACGGGTTGTCCCAGTTTGCCTTGTGGTGCTTCATAATAGACCTGCACAACCTCTTTGCCCGCATATGTTGTACCGGAGTTGGTCACATTGACACGAACTTCAATGTAGGTTTCGCCGTCTTTGGAAACTGATTTCGCTTCTTCGTGCTGAGCCAAAAACGTCGTATAAGACAGGCCGTAACCGAATTCAAACTGAACTCGCTCAGGTCGAAACGTTTCGAAATAACGATAGCCTACATAGATATCTTCCTGATACAGGTTCTTGAACTCATTGCCGTAGTTGCTGGTCGAAGGATAATCTTCGATGGAATATGCAATCGTATCTGTCAGTTTACCGCTTGGTGTAACGTCCCCCGCCAGCACATCAGCAATCGCATTACCACCCTCCATACCGCCATGCCAGGAGTATATTACGCCTTGGATCGGATGTAGATACGTTTCATTTAACCAGCTCATGTCGATGATATTTGAGACATTCAACACAACGATTGTGTGTTCAAACTGCGAAGTAACTTGCTTCAACATCGCTTTCTCATCTTCTGTCAGTTGGTAACTTCCTGGCGCATCCACATTATCCTGGTCTTCTCCTGCTGTACGTCCAATCACGATAATGGCTTTGCTGGATTTGCTCCTAGCCTGTGCAACAAGTTCATCCGTCAAAGGCATTTCTTTCTGATTCCATGGCTCGGCCGCCCATACTTTTCCGCCATCATCAAATGGATTTTCTTCAATCCACTTTTCATAGACAGCTGCCAGCTCTTCATTCACCGTTATATTCTTTTTGCTGCGCAGACCATCCAACAGATTTGTTGTGTAGGCCACATGAACACTACCGCCTGAACCCGTGCCACTGCGATAATAATTGACTTGAATCCGCCCAAAAACTGAAACGTTTTCGTTTTCACGAAGTGGAAGCACTTGGCCTTCATTTCTGAGTAAAACGGCTCCTTCAGCAGCAACCGTACGACTAAACTCTGCAAACCCTTCCAATGGAACTCCGATTTGATGTGTGCTCAATGATTTCCCTCCTGATTGTCATCCCCATATCTACGAATCGCTATGTATAAAATGACTTACGGATATTTACACTAGGCCACTCCGATGCCAGAACAACCTTCCGATCACTCTTATCCCCAGATTTTCTTATACTTTTTTAATGGTAAAAATCCGGTTATAAAGGTGAACGCTTCGCTTCTTCAGGTTATTTCTGTCCTCTCCGTTTTCGTGTAATTGTTCCTACGCTCATTTTATAAAAAGAATATTCAATGATCTGGTAGATTCACTTGTACATAGTCTCATATTAACAGATTCTATAGAAGAAATTAAATTAGATTTGTGCTTTATTTATATAATTAAAACTTGTCCAGGATTAGCGGCATAATAAAAAGCCACGGACGCCTGTTGTCCGTGACTTTTCTTCATTTGAGATGACTCGAATTAAGTCCTAAGTTTCGCACACACCAGGAAGAATAACATGTCTTCGCCCATGATGACATAACCCGGAACTCGATAGACCAGATCAACAAGGACAAATGCCACCAGTAACCCTACCATAACCGCCAGATGACGCGGACCCAGTCGTAGATGTGCGTGTCTGTAACGATGGAGCACAAGTGAGGTCGACAAGAAATACAGTAGCGCTGATCCAAATACAAACCCCAGCATGAACACATAGTTTAACTGATTTTGATATAACAGCTGAATTGAAGCAGCGATCATACTCATGGAGATGTAGATGAACAGATGGCCGTATATGATCGCTTGCCCGGCAGTCTGAATCTCTTTGCTGACCTTTTTCTCCACGTTGTCGAAGTACTGCCACCACATCGCAATGACAAGATAGACGTAAAGGCGGCAAACAGAATAGATTTCATATCCCAATGATCGGCTTGCAGCACAGCGATAATACTTACCACCGATTCACCCAGCAGGATAAGTGTAAAGAGTGCAAAACGTTCCAACAAGTGATGGGTCTGAACCGGTACTTTCACCAGATTTTTGCGTCCGATCAGCGGAAGCACAAAAAATCAAGTAGCGTAACCAGGAATCGAAAAACAGCGAGACCGATGAAATCAGTATGCCTATGAGGAAACATGTACCCAAGTAACGGGCGGCCTGTTGTTGATGTATGTTTTTCGACTTGTGAACCGTCAGATACTGAATCACCGTAAATGCCCGTGAACCAATATAACCCATGAAGAAGGACAGGTAGGATTGATCAAAATGGGTAGAGAGGCTCGCCGTCATAACCATAACGGTCAGGAGCTGAAGGATGAGAAATATTCTATGGATCAGGATGTCTTGCCCATAACGATTAATAAACAAGGTCTGACCGACCCATGCATGACTCCATGTTTGGCATGTAACAAGACATGACCCGCTTTGGAGACCGCTGCTACAAAGAGCAGATCGTAGAACAGCTCCAGCCAGGTAACCTTTTTCTCCATCAACCTTCAATGCTCCTTTGGTTTTTCTCATAATCTAACGTCAGCTATATAAGTTGAACTAAAGATGATTCACACATACACTTCGATGACAGAATAACCCTCCAATCGCTGTTATCCCCAGATTTTTTCTATCCCTTTTCCCAAGGGAAAATCCGGGGATAAAGGCGAACGCTTCGCTTTTTCAGGTTTTTTTCTATCCTCTCCGTTATTGTGTAAATGGATAGTTCAACCTATATAGTAATAGAACTCTTATTAATTCGCAGTTGTTGCAGGTACGAGCGTTCTTACTTCAATCGGTTGCAGATTGTCCTCAATTTGAGGACGATATTTCTCGAACCATTCTGGCAGCATCAATTTTTGTCCAAGCGAATCAGCAGGTTCATCTTTGGCAAAGCCCGGAGGATCTGTAGCAATTTCAAACAGAATACCGCCAGCTTCTCTGAAGTAGATCGCGTTAAAGTACTGACGATCCCGAACTGGAGTCGGTTGGTACCCGTAATCACGTACAGCTTCACTCCACTGTGCATGCTCCTCATCGTCTTTGGCGCGCCATGCAATATGGTGCACGGTTCCTGCGCCACCCAGACCCAGAGCCATACGGGTCACTGGAACATCTACGACATTACCGATATCCCCGCTGGACCGGAAACGAGCATACTCTTCATTTTCACTCACTCTGACGAATCCCATGATTTTCTCAAGAGCATCCATCGTTCTTTGCGGGTTAACACTGAACAGGACAGCACCACCGAAGCCTTTGATTGCTTTATCTGTTGGAATTCCTTCGTGCGCCCAAGTGCTGGTTGCTCCCTCTTCCCGTTCAACAAGCTCAAGCCGCAGGCCTTCGCCATCTTCGAATTGAAGCAGGTCTTCATTGAAACGACTTGTTTTGGTTACCTCAATGTTATACTGTACCAGCCGGTTCTGCCAGAAGCTAATCGACCCAGGAGGAATGACATAGGAAGTGATGCCGACCTGACCTCCGCCAATTTTGCCCCGTGGTGATCCAGCGGATGGGAAGAAGGTAATGATGGTACCCGGGCTTCCGTGCTCATCGCCAAAATACAGATGATATACATCAGGTGCATCGAAGTTGATTGTTTTTTTCACGAGACGAAGTCCCAGAACTCCGGCATAAAAATCAACATTGGCCTGTGGATCTCCTGCGAAAGCTGTAATATGGTGAATACCTGCTGTTTGAATAGTCATGATTAATTCCTCCATGGCTTGGTAAGTGATTTATAGTAATTTGTATTATCTTCAAATTAAGATATATGATCTAGCGAATTGTATTCTAGTCGTTATTTTGATTGGCCTGTTTTTGTTTCAATTTATCAGGAGTCACGTCATCGCCGTTTGGATCATAGATGGTTGCATTCAGCAGAATGTCGTTGACCGAACCGCGAAAAGTTTGCAGATATTCCTGGCGAAGGCGAACCTGTTCCTCTTTCTCCATCTCCGTCAATCCGCCCTCTTTGGCTTTTCTTGCAAGTTCATTAATTCTGGTCAATGTTGGGATCATCATCTTGATCTCTCCTCATTTAATGGATTAAAGATATTTGTTTGGTTGTCATTTATATTCAAATTAAATATCTTAATTTAAAGATAAATGATTCATGACCGGTTGTCAACACTTTTATCAAAACTAAAATAGATGAACCTGCTCTCCACCTTACGTCATGTTGCTTTGAATAAGAATCCAAACAAAAAAGGGCTAGCTCCGCAATAACTCAACCACTGCTGGACTAGCCCTACATGTATTTATTTCATTAGCCCAGCTTTTGACCACAATTCGGACAGAAGTTGGCTCCTTCATTTTTGGCTCCACAGTTCGGGCAGAAGTTTGGCTTCTTGTTGCCTTCTGTAGATGAAGATGTATTTGAATCACCGTTGCTATTTCCCGCTGGTTTCTGGTCGTTATTTTGATTCTGAGACGAATTGGAATTATTGTTCTGGTTCTGGTTTTGGCCTTGGTTCTGGTTCATGTTTTTCATCATTTCATTGGCCATGTTCATACCCATCATCATGCCCGCCATATCCGAAGCTGCACCGCCGCCTTGTACTTTACCGGATGAGATACCGTCTGTCATGCTGACCTGTTGATACTTTTGCAGATTACCAATCATCTCATGTGAAGCGGTCTTTGTAATCATATCCTGAATCTCTTTTGGATAATTAAAGCTCATCACCTGGAAACCGGTAATCCCAATACCGATGTCCATCATCTGCATATCCAGATCTTCCTGAATCCCCTTGGCAATATCCGATGCATTGGCTTGCAGGTTGAACATATCCTTCCCTTCGCGGCTAATCCACTTCATTAGAAGCTGATCCAGCACAGAAGTGATTCGGATTTTGACATCCTCCACCAGATAACTCTGCTTGATGCCTGCAATCTTATCAATCAAGGTCACATAGTCACTTACTTTAAAATTAAATGTACCGTTGGCCCGAATCGGCATCCCGCCCGGGAGTTGTGGTGTTGGAATCAACACCGGACTTTGTGTGCCCCACCGCACGGTGAACTCTTTTGTGTTTACAAACAAGACTTCGACCCGCATGCCACTGTTGAATCCAAATTTGAATCCTTTTAATGTAGAAAGGAATGGAATGATCTCGGAATCGATATTAAATGATCCTTCGTCCTCGAAAATCCCTTCCACTTTACCGTTATTCAGGAAAATGGCGTCCTGACCGGAACGGATGATAAGTTTACTCCCCTTTTTGATCTCCCGGTTGCTCCACTTCCAAAATATCATGTCATCTCTGAACTCTTCCCATTCCACCACATTCGAAAATTGATTTCTGAAAAATCCCATATTCGTTCCCATCCCTTCTATAGTACGCATTGTGTACCATCATGCCTGCGTTGAGTTATTGCGAATATCCGTTATGCTAAAACGAACCTCTACTTCCACTATGTGAGTGACCACCTCGGGAGGTACCTCCACCGCCGCCTCCGCCACCGTTATTATTATTCTTCTCGATCTTGCGCTTGGTGACGGTTGTACGAATATAGCGATCTTGACGATCAATTACACTGGAATTGCTTGAATCCTCATAAGTTGCACGATTGACTGTGACACGTCCCCCGGAACGATAGGTCATCATACCAACAACAATACCGCCAAGAACTACAGACACTCCCAACTGAAACCAGCCGTTAAACAAAATATTGTTTGGATTCACCCCGGGTTCATAACCCATATATTTGTAAGAAAGCTCAATATATTTCTCAAATGCGAGTTTGTAATCTCCACTGGACAATTCAGAGGTAATTCGAGTACGGATAGCATCAAGCCGCTGATCGCCCAGATATTCTTTTGCCTTATAAAACCCAGCCAGATACACTTCGCGATTATTCATATCCATCGTTAATATGACAGCATTACCAAATTTCTTGTCGTACCCTAGCCCCTGCTCATCATAAAAATCTTCTGTTAAGAGCATAACATCCTGGTTCTCAACATTATTTGTTGTATAGATAACAAAGTCCGTCTGCCGTTCCGCGCCATACTGATTTGCAAGTAGATTCAATTCACTTTTCTCCTGCTCACTCAGCAGGTTGGCCTCATCGTAGATGAGATTTTTGCTCTCCGCTGCGGATGCCGATGACATGGGAACCAACGGAGCGATAAGGGTTATCATAAGTAAAATGAGCGTAGCCATCACGGCCAGAGGGGTTCTTTTTCTCATAAGAATCCACCTCCCATCATCCAGGAAACCAGCTTCAGTGACAGCAACGACATCGCAGAGACTCCTGCGAACCATCCAGCCACTTTGGCTTTGCTGATCGGTGGTTTACCGACCACTTTACCTGTCTGACCATTCATGGCAAACGTGTATTGTGCACGATTATAGTCATAGTTGACCATCCACACCGGGAGCAGAACATAGTCTGCATTTTTGAGCGTAGTATCAATCTGTTTGTCCGTGTAGCTCACGCTGGTATATCCGGATACAGTTGAGGCAATATAAGAATCAATGTACGATCTCGTTTTATCCTTGGCCCGTGGAAAAAGTTCCTCGTCCGTATAACTGTATTTTTCCGCAATGTACCCCGCCAGATACGGGGTCTTGAACAATTTCAGCTGATTATATGGAAAAGGCTCCAGCTTATCCATCAGTTCATCCTTCATTTTCTCCGATGCATCGATGGGCAGGTTCACGTAATTCAGCCGAATTCTGCGATATATATCGAAATGCTGTGTTTCCGTGTAATGGTAGTCGCCCTGGGTGTAGGATCTGACCTTGGTGCCACGGCCATGCACTTCGATCTTGTTATGTAACTCATACAACCAGAACGGCACGTACATGCCGGTAATGCTCTGAATCCGATCAGCGGACATGAAGCCACTTGGCGTTAACAGGCCGTTTTTGCACCACTTTTTGAAAGCCTGCTTGGCTTGATCCTTGTTAATGGAAAAGGGAATCACCATCGCGGGGGCCAGATTGCCCGTCAGCCGATCACTGAGTACAACCGCTGCACCGCAGAAACTGCATATCGTCGCACTAGTCTCCGGTTCTGTCACAATGTCAGCTCCGCAGCTGTTACAGTGGTATTCCTTGACCTCATTTTCGGTGAATACTTGTCTCTTCAAGGGATCGGGGATCTGCTCTATGTTGTCCTGGCGGCCGCAGCTGGGACAGGATAATGCACCTGACACACTGTCAAAGATCATGCCACTGCCGCAGTTTGGACATTTATATTCAATAACCGGCATCTGCTCACCTCAATGTTAACGAAATATGATTCTAAATTGACACTGTATAACTTCGCTGACAGAACAAGCTTGTACAAGTTAAACTCACTTCTTCAGCTTCTCCTGAATCGCTGCGAGTTCTTCCTCCGCACTTGGCGATGCACTCTCATTATTACCCGCATACGCGTTCATGTCCCTCTCCAACTGGGCAATTAATTCGTCCAGATCATCATCTTCTTGTGCTCCCGCACGGAGTTCTGCCAAAGCCTCTGCTTCGTTCAACGCTTGGTTCGCCTTGTCTTTCATAGCCTTCAATGCGGCATCAGCCCTGCCCACAGATGCATTCCGCTCGTTGGTCTGTTGCTGTGCCTTCGCATCTGCCATACGACCTTTCAGTTCTGCATGCCGCGCTTCCAGTTGCCCCAGATCGGCAATCAGTTTATCGTTCATATGCTTCATCATCTTGGCTTTGGCAGAAGCACGTTCATAGGCCGCCTGTAGTTCGTTCATTTTGTCAGCCAGCTTCACTTTCTTCTCCAGAAAACTACGTGCCTTGTCTTCGTCTCCCGACTCCGCTGATTTCTCTGCATACCGCTGTAACTTCTTGACCTCGGCGCTGCACTCATCCAATGCTCGCTTCGCCCGGCTCTCATCTGACAACACCGCAGTGGTCTCAGCCTTCACCTGACCCAGATCGCTACTCAGGCTGCGCATATACTCATTCACACTCTTCTCCGGGTCTTCCGCCCGAGACAACATGTGGTTCACATTGGCCTTCATCACGTCTCTAAACCTCGATAAGATTCCCATTACGTGTTCCTCCTCCGAAAAGTTTATATGTATACTATAATACATGAATACGCCCACATACGTTTCACATTTCACGATGGCAAGTGGAGCCACTACGATCCCAATCCACACCATAATAACGCAATATAAGAAAAGACGATCACCTATAGTGTCGCCTCATGATTCGAACAGTCCTCTCCTAATTCTTAGTATCCTTCTTCGTCAATCACAGTTCGTTAATGAATTGCATACTTTCATCTGCGATCCGATCTGGATGGGTATTATGTATGTAATCGCCGCTATTTAAAACCTGATATTGTCCCATCTTCACAGACTCAATATAACGTATTAGGTACGTTTGCCAATCCTCAACTGGCAACTCTTCTCCATTAGATATGAAGAAATACATCGGCACATCCGGAATTCCTCCCTTTGCAACCTTCACTGCATTCTGTTTAATCATTCTGACTTCTTTATTCATATTCGATGTCTGCGTATTCTTGTAGAATAGCGCCCGGTAAAGTTCCTCTTCCTGAGGATACAGATGATTCTCCTTAATCGCAGCGGATGAATCCACAATCCCGGGGAAAAAGCGTGTAATCCCCATTCGTGCTCCCAAAACTTGTGAGACTCATCATGCCTACCGAGGGTAAAGGATATGCTTCATATACTTCTGGAATGGCAGGGTCCAATCCGATGATCGCCTTCACTTCGTTTGGATACCGCTGTGCCCAATATAGTGCTTCAATGCCTGACATGGAATGCGGAAACAACACATACGGTGGATTCTGGCCTGATAAGGTCAGCGCCGTTCTGGTTTCTTCCAATATCGTATCGATATCACGGGATACCTTGGCTGTTTCACTGAAGCCATACCCTGCCTTCTCAACCACAGCAATTCTGTATTGTTCCGACAATCTGGAGTAAAGTGCCTTGAAATCCAATACAGGAGCTGATGTACCACCACCTGATAGAAAGACCAGCGTCTGTGACCCAGCGCCTTCTGTATAGACATGCATTTGGTGATTATTCACGTTAACCATTGCACCTGGCGGCGTCAGAATAGTCAATTCACTCTTTAGTTTAATTGTATGATTCGTGAAACTAATTACGATGATCAATAGCAAGACACCCAGTATTGCCAAGGCACCATACCCCAATCTTTTCAGCACAACCCTCATTGATTCCCCTCCAACATGATGTACACTTCTATTTATTTTACCATGTATCTTGGAAGGTGTATCCTCTCATACTCCATACATGGACGCCCCCACTCCACGGCACCCTACACGGAACTTACCGCCAATACCCTTAATGATGTGATCCGGCTCTGCTACTCTATAAATGCTTATGTACTGCTAAACTTCCTACTTGAATCAATTTCATAACTTACTAAAAATGGAGTTCTGTATCTAGCCCTTACCTTTTCACTCATGAAATGATCCAACCTTCCCTAAAAGCGACATGTTGTATGTATTTTATCATGAGATCTAAGCCATTATATATAAACAGAAGGCATAAAAACCCATTACTTTCCATCACTTATTTCCATTTATTATAAATAATAAAACGACCGCTCTCTGGATTAACTCCCTCGGAACGGTCGCACATTATAAATGTTGTGTTTACTTTATCTGCTTTACTTAGAATGTATGAGCAAGGTCTTTCGCACGCACAATGGCGTCTTCTTTAATCTCGTTCGCATTAAGATGTGATTTAGCAAAACCTTCAAGGGCTAAAAGTTCAAAGCTTGGAACCCCGAAGTAGTTCATCATAACTTGCAAATGACGATGTCCCATTTCAAGTTCAGAATTAGGAGCCTCGGAGAAAAGTCCACCACGTGCTTGAATGTGTAACGCTTTTTTGTCCGTGAGCAATCCGATCGGACGACCATCTATAAATTTGAATGCCTTCCCTGCTACAGCAACAGCATCGAGGTACGCCTTCATCATAGGTGGATACGATAAATTCCAGAACGGAGTAACAAATACATATTTATCTGCTGCAGCAAACTGATCGGAGATTTCACCCAAACGGCCTACTTTGCTTTGTTCCTGTTCAGTCAACTGGTCAAATGAGATTCCTTCGCTAAGCTTCCCCCAACCACTAAATACATCAGCATCAATCAAAGGGATATTATCCTGATAAAGGTTAATGTGTACAATTTCATCATTAGGATTAACTTCTTGGTAAGTTTCTACGAAAGCTTTTCCTGTAGCCAAGCTGTAAGATTGTTCTTCGTTAAGCGGGTGTGCAGTGATATAAAGTACTGTGCTCATTAATCATTCATCCTCTTCTATTATTAATTTAATATTTTTCATCTTGTAATCAATTCAATTACATGTAATCATCATAATTACAAATGATGTGTTTGTCAACAATATATTTTTCATATTATAACTGATATAATATCCTGTAATAGGTTTGATTACAGAGAATCATTATTACAAAACAAATTGGAGATGACGTTATGGCTATAAATACCCGTTTCTCAGTAGGCATTCATATATTGGCATATATCGAAATTAATGCAGGCGTTGCTACCTCTTCAGAAAATATCGCAAAGAGCGTAAATACGAATGCAGCTGTAATTCGAAAAATTATGGGTATGTTAAAAAAAGCAGACTTGATCCAGGTTAGACCAGGAATCGCGGGTGCTTCACTTGCTAGGAGTATTTCCGAAATTACCTTATTTGATATTTACCGAGCGGTAAATGCGTCAAACGACAGTGAGCTTTTTAATATGCACAAAAATACCGATCCAGACTGCACAATTGGAAGTAATTTGGAGACCACACTCGAACCTATCTTCATTACCGCTCAAAATGCACTGGAAAAGGCTTTGCAGAATGTCACCATTGCAGATATCATTGACGTTATATACACTAAGCAGTAAGAGCTTGTACTTGCAATGAACCGAAAAAATAATGTTAAAAACACCTGCTGTATTGAACTGCTCCCTATCAAGTAAACAGTTAAAAAAACAAAACATAGCATAACAAGATCCCTTAGCTCGGATAATGTGCTAAGGGATCTTGTTATGCTGCTTTCCGGTATTCGTTCGAAGATAGACCACCGAAACGTTCTACGTACCCCAAAATAAATCGTTCAATCGGCTGGTTATCCAAACATCGGCTTACACGAGATATGCCCTTCGTAAATTCATACGTTACAGTTCATTTTGTTTTCATCCATCTCCTTTGGTATTTTCGAACCCATGCATAGACTTGTGCATAAGACACACCAAACTTCTGCTTGGCTTTGGAGTAATCCAGATCAATCGCAATGGTATACTGTGTAATTTCAATGCGTTCTTGTACGGTCATTTTACGTCAATTCTCTATTTTCACCTGCTCCATCCATTCCATCACTCCGCCCGCTCACAAGCATCGCTTCACGCTCATGCTGCAAAGATCTTCTTCGTCGTCGGTACGCACTGGGTGACATGCCGCTCTGTTTGTTAAATATCCGGTTGAATTGCGAGAAGCTGGCGAAGCCACACTGTGCCGCAATATCGGTAATTTTTTTGTTGGAGTTCAGAAGCATCTGTTGGGCATTACGTATTCGGGTCATCTGAATATACTCGGTAAACGTAAAACCTGTGACTTTGTTAAACTGACGGGATAGATGATGAGCACTCACGAAAAACCGTTTGGAGATCTCTTCGAGCGACAGTTCATTCTGATAATGACTATGAATATACGATGCAATGGCATACATCCGCTGTGACATAGACGAGCCTGTCTCTTCACGAACGTAGCTATTCTCAGCCGAGTATCGATGGATCGCACACAGAAACTCAACAAACTTGCTATGGATCGCGACTGAATGAAGTGCTGAGGGATCCTGTGATATAGCATAGATTTCATTTAAAGGATTCAATACTGCCTGGCGGCGTTCTTCTGTAAATCGGAATATCGGGATCGGTTTATCAAAGACCGAGAACAGCTCTGTGTAACCGCTCTCAAGACCAGGTGTATTACGTGGCATGGCAAAGGTGATCATCAATCGTTTCGGCGGGGCACCCTTCGGATATTGCGTTTTATGCAGCAATGAAGACCGCAGAAGAACGATATCCAGAGGCTGGATCTCATATAAACTGCCTTCAATGATGTGCGCAGCTGTGCGATCCAGAAGGATACAGATTTCATAGAAATCATGGAAATGCTGAAATTCCATATTCAGTTCATGGGAACGCTCGTCATAATCCAGATGATAAAAGAGTGAATCTCCAGGCTGGTTCACATGGATCGCATATCCCTGCTCGTATGCCAAAACCGATGGTGTCATGGACATGCCCCCTATTCTGATTCTAATGATTTTATTTTAGCATGAAATGCAATAAAAAGACGTTATTTTCAGCATACAATACGTAGTTTCGCCCATTTCTCTTTTGTTATGATAGAGTTGATATGTTAGCGCTTGCAGTATTATAACTCCAACAACGACTACAGCCTGTACTTACTACAAACCAAGGTGGGAAACCAACATGAAAATGAATTCCTTATATACTCGAATCCATACCATTGTGAAACACTTGGAACGTGCACGACTGACCTCAAAGACATATATACCGGAGCTTTATCATAAAGAGAGTGGTTATCACTCCTGGGAACTGGTGCATGAGGACCCTTCCTCTTGGAACGTATTTCGTAAGGGTGATGGCTGGGGCGGTAAAGATGTACACAGCTGCTTCAAAACCCGGATTCGCATCCCGGATCATATGGAAGGAAAAAAAGTCGTATGTACCATTGTCACCGGTGCTGATGATATCTGGAACTATGATAACCCGCAATTTCTGGCATTCCTCAATGGGGAATTGATCTGCGGTCTGGATGTTAATCATACGGAAATCGACTTGACCTCATCCGCGGTGAAGGGCGAAGAATTCGAACTGGCATTATATGCGTATTGCAGTACGTCTGCCGCAGATGTCTTTCTCAATGTATATATTGCCGAGCATCATCAGCAAGTCTCGGATTTGTATTACGATCTCAAGGCTGCGCTGGATGCTGCGGATCTGCTGCGTGAGGATGATCTGGAGCGGCTGAAGTTGGTGGAACATCTGAATAAAGCCGTGAACCTGCTGGATTTACGACAGGAGAACAGTCCAGAATTCCATGCATCGGTACTGGAAGCGCGCCGATATCTGCAAGATCATGTCTATGGTGATATCCGTCCTGCTGGTGATCACATCCCAACCGTTCACTGTATCGGACACACGCATATCGATGTTGCATGGCTGTGGACGCTGGATCAGACTCGGGAGAAGGTCATTCGCAGCTTTGCGAGTGTACTCTACTTGATGGACAAGTTCCCAGAGTATACCTTCATGTCCTCTCAGCCCCAGCTATATGCATACCTGAAAGCAGACTACCCGTCCCTTTATGAGAAAATCAAGGAAAAAGTGGCCGAAGGCCGCTGGGAAGCGGAAGGTTCAATGTGGCTGGAAGCCGATTGTAACCTGATTTCGGGTGAATCCATGATCCGTCAGATTATCTATGGGAAACGTTTCTTCAAGGAAGAATTCGGCGTGGAGAACCGAGTGCTCTGGTTACCGGATGTATTTGGTTATAGTGCAGCGATGCCGCAGATTATGCGCAAGAGCGGCATTGATTATTTTATGACAACCAAAATTGCCTGGAATGATACCAACCAGATTCCTAACGACACGATGTACTGGCGAGGAATCGATGGATCAGAGGTCCTCACCCATTTCATCACAGCAACAGACTATGATAAACATCCTGATTTCAGGCAGCGGCGCTTCGAAACAACTTATAATGGACGATTTAATGCTTCGCAAGTGAAAGGCACGTGGCAGCGATACCAGAACAAAAACATCAATGCAGATGTCCTGCAATGTTTCGGATTCGGGGATGGCGGCGGCGGACCAACCGAGGAGATGCTGGAGCATGGCAGACGACTCGATGTCGGATTGCCGGGTGTACCCGCGGTGAAACGTACCTTTGTACGCGAGTTTTTCGAGAAACTGGAGCAAAATCTGGCGGATGTTCCTTCCGTTCCTCGCTGGTCGGGCGAGCTATATCTGGAGTATCACCGGGGTACCTACACGTCCATGGCCCGCAACAAACGGTACAACCGTCATAGCGAATTTGCGCTGGCCGATGCCGAGCTGTATGCCATGATTCATCGTGAGGCGAATGCACAGGCGGCCTATCCAACCGATGCACTGGAGCATGCATGGAAGCTGACGATGCTGAATCAGTTCCATGATATTCTCCCGGGCAGCTCCATTGAGCAGGTATATGTGGATTCCAAGGAGCAATATGAAGAAGTGCTGCGTGTCACGGATGAGCTGAAAGACAGTGCGCTGAACGGCATCGTAAGCCGAATTACATCTGATGGCGAAGCCATTGTGGTATTCAACACCACCGGATTCGTAAGGACGGATGTGGTTGAACTGCCTGCTTTTGCGAGAAAAGTGACCGTCCATGATGGAGATCGCCCTGTACCAAGCCAGCGTACTCCCGAAGGCGGACTTGTGTTCCTTGCAGAGAACGTGCCTGCATCCGGGTATAAATCCTTCCGTATTACGCTGGATGTAGCCGCCGATATGGGTGCTGGCGTGTCGGTTGCACAGTGGCAAGCAGACCAGCAGCATATTCAGACACCATGGTACGATATTCAACTGAATGAAAGTGCCGAGTTCATATCCATATGGGATAAGCTGGAGGGCCGTGAGCTGCTTCAGTCTGGCAAGCGTGGCAACGTGCTGCAATTATTCGAGGATCGACCTGCGGAATACGAGGCATGGAACATTGACGATTATTATGAACAGCATATGTGGGAGATTAACGATCTGCAGTCGCTGGAGTGGGTTGAAAGTGGGCCGGTACGTTCTGTGCTTCAAGTGAAGCGACAGTTCCTGGACTCTGTCGTTGAGCAGACGATCATCTTCTACGCGCATACGCGCCGGATTGATTTCCGTACGTTTGTGGACTGGAAGCAGGAGCATTTACTGCTGAAAGCCGCCTTCCCGCTCGATATCTGGAGTGAAAAGGCCGTCTACGAAATCCAGTACGGCAACGTTGAGCGTGCTACCCACCGTAATACGAGCTGGGATCAAGCCCGGTTTGAAGTATGCGGACAGAAGTGGGCCGATCTGGCAGAGAACGGGTACGGCGCTGCTCTGCTGAACGACTGCAAATACGGATATGATATTCACAACTCGGTGATGCGACTGTCACTGATCAAGAGCGCAACGTACCCAAATGAAAATGCCGACAAAGAGCAGCACGTTTTCACCTACGCGCTCTATCCGCATCAGGGCGACTTCCGTGAAGGACGTGTCATCCAAGCCGCTTATGATCTCAACCGTCCACTGGTTGCCCGTGAAGTAAGTCCGCAAACCGGTACTTTGCCGGGAACATGGTCACTTGCATCGGTTGATCAGGATAATGTCGTGCTCGAGGTTATCAAAAAAGCCGAGAACAACGATGATATGATCATCCGTCTCTATGAAGCACACGGTCGTCGCAGCCGTGCTTCCCTTCAATTGCCTAAGGGAGCAGGTGCTACGGCGTACGCTTGTGATTTGCTCGAGAACAACGAATCGGAATGCATCGTGGAAAATGGTCGAATTTCTTTTGATATCAAACCGTATGAGATTCTGACCTTCCGTATCCCTGCTGGACACTAAACAGAAATTACGCAACATGAAAAACTGCAACATTGCTTAATATGCTTCAACAATAAGGGCTGCCTCCTGTCATATCTGACATGGGAGCAGCCCTTCATTTGTCGTTCCTTAAAATTCTTCGTACTCGCTTGGGTCCTGATCCCACAACCGTCCATCCGGACGATTAAATGCAGAGATGACATGCATCTCTTCTGTGCTCAACTCAAAATCGAATATATCGATATTTTCCTGCTGATGCTGCAAGGAGCCGGCTTTCGGAATTGGAATGGAACCCAGTTGAACATGCCAGCGCAGAATGATCTGGGTTGGCGTTTTGCCATGCGTTTCCGCGATCCGAAGAATGTTCTCATCCTTCAGAATATCCTGTACGGCATCATTGCCACGTCCAATCGGACTCCAGGATTCGTTCACGATGCCATGCTTCGTATCCTGTTCCCGCTGATCGGCTTGGTCGAAGAATGGATGCAGCTCAATCTGATTCAGACTCGGCGCTATCCCCGTTTCCTTAATCAGCCGTTCATTGTGCTCGGGCAGGAAGTTGCTGACTCCAATGGATCGGATATATCCACGTTTTTTGGCTTCAATCAGCGCTTGCCATGCCTCGACATACATGTCCTTCTTCGGATTGGGCCAGTGAATCAGATACAGGTCGTAATAATCCAGATCCGCTCTGTACAGGGATTCCTGGATCGCCACCAGTGCTTTATCATGAGCGTGATAACGCCCCGGCAGCTTCGAGGAAATGAGCAGTTCTTCTCTGGCGATGGAGCTTTGTTTGATTGCTCTGCCCACGGTTGCCTCATTCTCATAGTTATACGCCGTATCAATTAATCGATAACCCGCATCCATTGCGGACGCGATCGATTTAACGCCTTCTTCACCTTTTAAACTATAGGTACCAAATCCAATTGCAGGTACTTTCAAGCCATCGTTCAATGTATATTCCGGAATGTGATGATTCATGTGAGAACTCTCCTTTGTCAAAAGGTTTTACGATCTTTCCTGAATAGGATTGGAAAACAGGAAGTGTTCTCTCGTTATTTTACCCCTCCACGCAAGCTTGAATCAATCCTGACCGGTTGTTCATTCACGAGAGAGCCGTATTTAGAGCCATAGGCAAATAACACATCTCTAAGATTGTAAATCTTCAATTGAATTCACATCTTCCATATAAGCAGGTACAGCCAATCCAGATTTAACATTCACCATATTAGCGCCGAGATCATCGAGTCGCTCGCCATATTCCGCCCAGTAATCTGAGTGGGTGACTGGCAACCACGCCGCTACAATAGCGTCCACATCACCATTGGCTATACCGAGCCACATCGGACCGATTTCAACCTGCAAGGCTTCTGCTTTGTATCCCAGCTTTTCAACAAGCACGTAACGGACTACATTTGTACTGGCCAGCTCAGAATCCCATGCTACATAACTTAGCGTAAATGTATCTCCATTGACCGGTTTCAGACCTTCAATCCATTCTTGGACTTTGGCTTCATGCTCATCTACCCACTTGGCCGCTGCTGCCTCCGGCTCCATTCCATTCTGAATATCGACCATCACTTCACCCATGTCATCTGAAGTCCAGTTAAAACGATCCAGAAATTCATACGCCACAGGGTGATCATCCTTCAGTCCAAGGCGGGCAATTGTATGAATCTCTTCCGGCTCCCCATACGTAAGCTTGGGATCGTCGAGGTATTTAAGATCATATTTATTGAACATCCAGTGCGGAGACCAGGCAACGAAGACAATCGGCTCCTTCTTCTTATAAGCCCGATCTAACTGAGCAGTCATACCTGCTGCTGAGCTCTCCATTAAGGTCCAATCGGACAAATCATAATCTTTCAACGCCTGCGCGGTAAGTCTCATCAGACCTGAACCTGGATCTGTTCCTGTAATTTTATAATTAACCTGTTTCCCCACATCGGAGGTCTCCCCACCTGTGCCTGCCTTGGCGGAGCATCCCGTTAGTGAAACCGCTATAGCCAGACTTGTAATTATCAATATCTTCTTTATGTTCATCATAATCAAATTTCTCCTTGTGTAGTTGTCATGTTGTATCCATACCTATGTTACATTCTGCAGAAATGTAACATCATAAGACATAATGCGACAGCCGCTTAACTCGTTTCGTTATGATAACAGTTAACGAAAACGATATCAAACTAAAAAGAACGTTTGTTACGTTCATACAGAAAAAACTGTATAAACCGAACTCAATCTCAGATAGTTATTCGCTATTATACTCTCATTTACTATATATTCACTTTTAATATACTTTATATTGAGCTGAATAAAACTTTTTTTTCTTTGCTGTGCAGTAGAGTAAGAGGCTGGGT
>NZ_JAGGNR010000062.1 GCF_018614975.1 Paenibacillus polymyxa
TACACGGAGTGTTTGGGCGGCTTGTCTCCGAACGAATACCGAAGAGCTGTATAACAAGAAAGATACCTTAGCACGTCATCCGGGCTAAGGTATCTCAATGAACTAATTTTTGTTTTTTTAACTGTCTACTTTACAGGGAGCGGTTCATACAGTGCCTCTCTTTTTGGTTTGTCTTTTGTACTACGAATTCATATCATGCAATGTTGTGCGATGTATTGGTTTGTGTACTTTTGACAGGTGCTGAACGATACGAACCTATAACAATGATGACGGCAACAGTGACCCCCACAGCTCCAATCCAGGTGATGGATGGTAAAGAAACGCTGCTGACCGCGATTCCACCAATACCTGCGCCGGCAGCCATCGCCAGTTGCATTACCGAACTGTTGAGGCTTAGCATAATGCCTGAGGATTCCGGAGCCATGGTGATCAGATTATATTGCTGAGTTGGACCTGAGGACCACGCGGCAAAAGACCACAAAATCAGAACAAGGAAGATAGCAAGATGAGAGCTTGCCGTTAAATTCAACAGGACCAGACTCACGATATGCAATGTCATGCCTGTGATCAGCGTTCGTTTGACACCCAATCTGTCAGCACTGAATCCTCCAACTTTCGAACCGATCAGACTTGCTATACCAAATGCGAGTAAAGCAGAACTGAGTAGTGCTTCGCTCATTCCTGAAACGGATACAAGGTAAGGGGAAATATACGTGTAGGCAATGGAATACCCACCTAGCCAGAAAAATGTCACCAGCAGTGCCAGTACAATTCGTGGCTGTTTGAGCAAAGATAGTTGTTTCTTCAGCGGAACAGGCGCTTCTGCTTTGGAAGGCGGAATGGCAGCCGCGATTACCAGCATGGCGAGAACGCCAAGAACGGCTATGCCTGCGAAAACAAGCTTCCAATCCCAAGATGCAGCCACAAGCCTTCCGAGTGGAACGCCAACAATCAAAGAAGCCGTAAATCCAGTGATTACTGTGGCGATTGCACTAGCTTGTTTGCCCTCAGCCGCTATTTGGGAAGCGACCGTTAATGCCGTAACAACTACTACACCCGCGCCCAAAGCCATCAACACTCGTGCTGCGACGAACAGCCCATAACCCGGCAACAGGTAGGCAAGGACATTAGCCACAACGAATAGACCGAGGAAGTATAGCAACAGTTTGCGACGGTCCCAGCGCGAAGTCAGTGCAATAATGACAGGTGTACCTAGCGCATATACGAGCGAAAAAATCGTAATGAGTTGCCCGGCAGCGATTAAAGAGATATTCATGGTATCTGCAATACGATCCAAAATGCCAGCAATGACATATTCGGATGTTCCTACAAGAAAGCTGACCAAGGCAAGAACATAGATTTTGAGCGTAGAAGACATGGAAACATAACCTCTTTCTGATTATAATTATTATATTTTTAGAAATATAGAAATAAAGACGATAGAACAAGACATGAATGCTCTGAATTCAACCCATCTGCGCGAATGGTAATGTTAAAACCCAGATAATTAATATTGGTATAAGCGTAAACTAGGTGACCTAGTTTTACTAATAAATACTGTGCGTTGTTTCAATATTTCTAATTATATAGAAATATAACTCAAATTTTTTATTTATTTAGCAGATAGGGCACAAATTTTTGTGCGGTCTCCGTGTTCAGGCTGTAGTAGATATAAGTACCTTTCTTCTGCGATGTGAGCAGGCCGCAATCGGATAGCTGTTTCAGATGATGAGACAGAGTCGATAGGGCAACCGTAACAAGGCGGTTCTCCAGATCGGCGGGACACAGGTTGCTTTCGCTTGATAAAATCTGAATGATTTTGTAGCGTGTTTGCTCGCCCAGTGCTTTATGAATTTTGACGACTTGTTCAATCTCATTCGAGTTTGATTGCATCATGATCTGTCCTTTCGTCTTTATTTCTTATTTCTAGTAATATAGAAATAACAGTAGCATATGTCATTTGAAAAGTAAACTCTCGGACGAAGATTCTACCCTTTCTACTGCGTCTGTGTTGACATCCGAAAGTCTGGATTAACTTCCCCCGAGAGTTATGTGAGTTGTATATTACCGATCTAGGGAATCAACATAGTCTTTGGCTTCCTTCAACGAAAGACCTCTGGCTTCGCGCAGTCGTTTGATCGCCATAATTTTTTTCCCTTGTTGTATAAGTGTAAGCAGTTCCTGATCCAGATCAGTTTGGGCTGGTTGGCTTGTGTTGGAAGGGAGGGCTTCCTTCGGCGACAAGCTGTAATTGAAGTCGGAGCGTGTGCCTGCGGTTGAACCGTTCTCTATACGCTCCACATCTCTTTTCAATTCATTCAATTGACGCTGCAGGCTGGTGACTCTAGCCAGCAACACAAGGATCAGAAGCAGCAAAACGATCCATACCAAGGTGTTCATTTCCATGATGTCATGTGCCTCACTTTCAATTATCCATAGCAATTATTTAAGTTGAACCGGGATTTCCTTGACACCACGAACTATCATGCCCGGTCTCCATTCGAGTTCATTTACGTCAGCCTGTAGCTGCATATTTGGAAAACGATTCAGAAGTGTGCTGACGGCAATTTCACCTTCCAGACGAGCAAGCGGCGCTCCGAGGCAGAGATGAATGCCTTTGCCAAATGCCAGATGCGAACTCTTCTCGCGGGTAATATCAAAGACATCAGCATCTTTGAACTGCTCCTCATCCCGATTAGCGGAATCAAGCGCAACAATGACAAGTTCACCTTGAGCGATATGCTGTCCACGGAATTCAATATCTTCCAGAGCCCAGCGAGATGTGCTGAACTCCACTGGCCCGTTATAACGCAGCATCTCTTCAATGGCATTGTGAATAAGCTCTGGCTGCTTGATGAGCAGTTCGCGTTGCTCCGGATGCTCCAGCAGGGCGAGAATCCCATTACCGATGAGATTAACGGTTGTTTCATGACCCGCGATGATTAACAAGGAGACTACACCAAGCAATTCGTTTTCAGACAGTTGTTGCCCGGAATCTTCTGCTGTTACGAGCTGGCTGATCAGGTCGTTCCCCGGATCTTTGCGTACTTTGGCGAACCATGCATTCAGGTACTCGGTGAATTCCCTGGCATGCTGTTCAAACATCTCGGCGTGTTCCGAGCTCGATGCATCAATGATTGAATTGGACCACATGCGGAACTTGTCCTGATCTTCCAGCGGCACGCCGAGTATCTCACTAATGACGATGATCGGCAATGGAAAAGCATAGTCGTCAATCAGATTCATTTTCTCTTGGGACGCAAGGTTGTCCAACAGATCATCCGCAATCTCTTGAATATGGCTTCTCATGTCCGCAATCAACTTAGGGGTGAACGCTTTCTGTACAAGTCCGCGCAGACGGCGATGATCTGGTGGATCGGAGAACAGCATGTTATTGACAAAGATACTTTGATTTTCAGGTCCATAACGTTTGGCGATATCCTTAGTGAAGCGAGGATCCTTCAGGATCTGGACTGCATCCTCATATCGGGTAATAATCCAGCCGAACTCCCCGTGAGGAAACATGACTCTGAAAACAGGCTCCTCTTTTCTTAACTTTTCATATACCGGGTAAGGGTTGTGTGTGAATTCTTTCGTGAAAAATGATGGCTTTGAGGACTCGTTGGGTTCATTCGGGTTCAAAGGTAATATCTCCTCTCATATTTCTGCATAATATCTGCACCCTCTATATATTCAATACACAAGCTTTTGAAACCTTGTTTTTTCTTCATATGGATGATAGAGCAGGAAAATAGAGGAAGATGGAAGAAGAGATGGTAGAGAGAATCGGTTATCATGCTTGGAAAAATGAAAATGAGGTGAACGCTGACATGTCTTACGCAAAACTTCCTTTGCATCAACACCAGATTCCGGCAAGTCGAATTGTTCTTGGTTGTATGCGCTTTGGGGGTGAATGGGATGGGCTACCCATTACATCAGATCTTGTCTTAGAAGGTCATCGAGCGGTAGAAGCAGCTATTGAAATAGGCATTAATCACTTTGTTCTGGCGGATATTTACACACGTGGTAAGGCAGAGCATGTATTGGGACGAGTTTTATCTGAAACTCCTGGCTTGCGTGAACAGATCATTATACAGTCGAAGTGTGGTATACGTCTTGTAGGTGATGATGAAGGACCGCAGCGTTATGACACCTCAGGTGCACATATCCTGGCGAGTGTGGACGGTATCCTGGAACGGCTCGGGATCGATTATCTGGATATTTCGCTGTTACACCGTCCTGATCCACTCGCCCATCCGCAAGAGATTGGAGAAGCACTGGCTGAGCTGCATCTTTCCGGTAAAGTGCGCCATTTTGGTGTGTCTAACATGGGTTCTGAACAGATTCGTCTTCTTCAGCTTCATAGTAAATTACCTCTGATTGTGAACCAGCTGGAGATGAGTCTGGACAAAATCGGATTCGTAGAAGCCGGTGTGACAGTTAATCGGCCCCAAGCGAGAGACAACATATTTCCTTATGGCACAATGGAATATTGTCAGGCAGAGCATATTCAACTGCAGGCTTGGGGTCCACTTGCTCAAGGACGATTTACTGGCAGGGTAGTTGAGGGACAACGCGCGGAGATTGAGCATACGGCTCAAGTGGTTGATCGAATGGCCAAGGAGCGTGGGGTAACACCGGAGTCTATTGTACTGGCTTGGTTAATGAAGCATCCAGCAGGGATTCAGCCTGTCATAGGTTCGATTCGACCAGAACGTATTCTGGCCTGTCGTGATGCAACGAAGATCGAGCTTACCCGATATGAGTGGTACGAGCTGTATTCCGCTTCATGCGGTCGTAGAATGTAAGTAGGGACTTCTGAGAGATTGGTTCGTTTCGATCCAAATTCATAGATATTGGGTGGAATTTGAACATATAAGAAGACACAGGCTGGTGATGGCCTGTGTTTTCTTTGTGATATTCAGCTTCATTTGGTTGAAACACATTATCAAAAGTGTAATGAATCCTAAGGTCATATGGCCTACAATGCGTTTACATGGGTAATAAGCATGCTTATTCAGAGCCGAAACCAGTGTGTTGGCACGGCTGTAAGGGTGGTTCACCTTCATATTTGCGCTAGAGGCTATGTCCATGGACTTAGGAAGAGTGCTGATAAGAAGGACGTTTCAACCATTTTTATCGTTTTACCGGGTAGTTGTTCGAGGGCTGTGATAAAATGATAGGAATAAGAACATACGATCTGTTTATGTGAGAGGAGACACCTTGACGATGGAGATGCTTAAACCACCCGCCGAGACATTATACGAGGTTGAATTACGCGCGCTGCGAGAGGAAGATCAGGGAAAACGTCCCCCGAACTGGCTGTCATCTCCCGCCTATGTGCGCGATTTTATTATTGGCAGGGATAAGCCTGCGGTATTAAATGGAGAAGAAATCTCGATTACCCGCAAATTCTATGGCAATGACGTGTTAATTGAACGTGCAGTGGTTACTCTGGCAGGCAATCGAGGATTAATGCTCGTGGGAGAACCCGGCACAGCCAAAACTATGCTGAGCGAACTGCTGACCGCAGCAATCTCCGGAACCAGTCTGAACACGATTCAAGGTACAGCAGGCACGACGGAAGATATGATTAAGTATTCCTGGAATTACGCCATGCTGCTCGATAAAGGCCCTTCGGAAGCCGCGCTTGTACCATCGCCGTTGTATAACGGAATGAAAAAAGGCATTCTAACCCGTTTTGAAGAGATTACACGTTGTCCCGCCGAAGCGCAGGATAGTCTGATCAGTATTCTCAGTGACAAGGTCATGAGCATTCCTGAACTGGATGGCGGTGTACTGTTTGCCCAGCCAGGATTTAACGTAATTGCTACAGCCAATATTCGGGATAAAGGTGTTAACGAAATGAGTGGTGCATTGAAACGTCGCTTCAATTTTGAAACAATCAAGCCCATTCATAACGTAAAGATGGAAGCCAAAATTATTGAGTCCCAGGCACGAAGCCTGTTATTACATAGTGGAATTGATATTGAAATTAACCCGGACGTGGTTGAATTGCTGGCTACAACATTTATGGAACTGCGCACCGGCATGACACGGGAAGGTTACAAGCTGGACACCCCTCAAGCATCCATGAGTACGGCGGAAGCGGTGTCTGTCTATGTCCAGAGTGCGATGACTTCCTATTATTACGAAGATAAAGCTATTGGGCTGGATCGGTTGGTGCAGAACATGCTGGGGACCATTGCAAAGGAAAACGACAAGGATCTGTCCATTCTCAAAACCTATTTCTCCAAGGTCGTAAAAGAGCGTTCCAGAGAAGAGGGAATGTGGAAGGACTATTATGAGGAGAGAAAATGGATCGGTTAACAGCAGTTCTGGACCCTGATGTTGAGCAGTTACAATCCTTGTTCGAGTCCCAGGTATATAACCTGAGTAATCATACGGTCTATTATCCAATACGACACCATAGCCCTGCATGTTCATATCACTTGTTACGATTAATCGGGGAGTACAAGCCGGATATCATTCTGATCGAAGGACCGGAGAGCGGTAATCCATTAATTTCGGTGCTGAGTGATGAGGCAACGATACCTCCTGTCAGTCTGTACTATACCTATGAGACTGAACTAGAGAGAGAAGCCTGCTATTATCCGATGCTTCGGTATTCGCCTGAATATGTAGCTTTAAAAGAAGCAAAACGCCTGGGCATTCCGGCGAAGTTTATTGATTTGGACTATCAACACTTCTCCACTCGTGCATCCAAATCCCGCCAGGCAGAACAAAAGGAGATCTCCATTCAGGACGAAACCTTGCTTGCGGGGTCTGATTTCATTAACCGATTATGCCAAAAAACAAACTGCCGCAGTTTTGATGAATTGTGGGAAAAGGTGTTTGAGATTGGCGGTCTGGAGAAATCTACTGAGGAATTCGTGCAGGATGTATTCACGTATTGTACTTTATCCCGAATGTGTTATTCCACGGAACGATTACAGTCTTCAGGTGATCTGGCAAGAGAAGCATATATGAAACAACGTATTCAAGAAGCGGTACTTGAGCATGACCGTGTGCTTGTCATTACCGGTGGATTTCATACGTATGGACTGTTGATGCCAGAGAAACATGAATCCCAATTGGAACAGCCAGAAATGGATAAACAGCATGCAGACCAACGTTTGGATGGACAAGATAAACCAGGTACGTCTCAACTTAGTGCGGTTAATCCAGATACGGTTCACCAACAAATGTACCCGATGGTCTATACCTTTGCTGAAGCGGATCGGCTCAATGGATATGCGAGCGGCATGCCTTATGTAAATTATTACGATCAGATCTGGAACCAGCTGCTTCGCAAAAAGAGTACACCATATAATCTAACGGCTCTGGACTTGTTATCCCGGCTGATGCGCCAATTGCGGGATGGTCACGAACATGTATCAACGAGTGATGCGATTGAGGCGTACAGCATGATTCAAGGTCTTGCCGGGCTTCGTGGTAAAAGGGAAGGCGGCGTCTATGAGTTGATGGATGCAGCACTCTCTTCCTTTGTGAAGGGGGAGCTTACCTTGGCGACCGATAAACCGCTGCAAGAGCTGCAGCAGTTATTGACAGGAGACGTCATTGGAAGCGTGGCTCCCAATTCATTCAGTATTCCCATCGTGGAGGACTTCAAGGTGCGTTGTACAGAGTACAAACTGCAGATTCGTACAACAGGTCAACACAAGAAAGTGCTGGATCTGTATGCGAAACCGGAGCATCGTCAGATAAGCCAATTGATTCAATGCATCACCTATCTGGTTCCGGAATTTGCGAAACGGCAATCGGGGCCAGACTGGATCGCAGAGCGTGACATGAATCTTGTTCGCGAAACCTGGGTTTATATGTACTCATCCCGTATTGAAGCCAGATTGATAGAGAACTCTCTCTATGGCGGAACGCTTGCTGGAGCGGCTACACGCAAAATGGAAGAACAGATGCAGGAAATACCGGATCATCATAGCGGTGAACTTGCCCGACTCATGCTTCAGGCGTTGCTCATGGGACTTCAGGACACAGCAATGAAACTCTATGAACAGGTTCGCTCGGCGCTGAGAACCGACGGAAATTTTCTATCCTTATGTAACAGTCTGCATGTCTTGAACCGAATTCATCAACACCGCAGGTTGCTGGGATTATCTGACGAGCAACATCTCCCTGATCTGGTATCCGAAGCCTATAGGAACGCCGTGGACAAGTTGTTACAGCTCTCCAGAGCCAATCCGGATGAACATGAAGCCATTATTCAGGGATTGAAGCTGCTAGCCATGCTCGCGGAGTCATCAGATGGGTATTATCAGGATGAGACTTTCCGAATACATCTGAATGAGCTTCTGTCTGATCACCAGCTTCCGGCTCAGCTGGAGGGTGTGTGTGTGGCTATTTCCTCAGGGCTCGGTGACAGGCCCAGGGAAGAGATTGTTAATCGTGCTCGCGGGTATATCCATGGTACACCGGATCAGACCCGTCAAACAGCACTTTTTTTACAGGGCGTATTCACTGTAGCACGTGACGCTTTTTTATATGAAGATCAGCTGTTGTCCGAGTTGAATGTTCTGATTGAACAGCTGTCATACGAGGATTTCATCAGTATGGTACCGGAATTAAGGCTGGCATTCACCTACTTTACACCAATGGAGACGGGCTTGATTGCTGAACGTGTGGCGAGTCTGCATCAGGTTGAACCAGAGGAGATGTTGAGACCTGCGGTCGATGAACAGATGCTGATTCAGTCCAAGACGTGGGATGAAGCGCTTCGAAAGGAGTTTGCCGCATGGAAGCTAATATGAATGAAGCGAACCGGAGAACGGACGAAATCACAGAAATCAATGAAAGTTCCAATCCGGATGGAAGCAACCGAGGGGATCAACATTCTGCTGAAACCTTAAATCGATGGCGTCTCATTCTCGGTGAATCGTCCGAAGAAGGGTTGTGTAATACAGACCAATATACTTCGGCTGAATTTCAGTATACGGAAATCGATGAGATTCTGGGGTATCTGTATAACCGTGAATACGGTGAAGAACAAGGTTATCGAAAAGAGGGGGGACGCGGTGCATCTAATCTGACTGTACCCAAATGGCTGCACAAGGTCAGGGATCTATTCCCCAAACCAACGGTAGAAATATTGGAAAAACAGGCGCTTGATCGTTATGGGCTGACAGAATTGTTAACGGACAAAAAGTTACTTGAATCCCTTGAACCAAACATGAATCTGCTCAAGAACATTATGCAGTTCAAAGGACGGATGAAAGGTGAGGTGTTAAAGAGCGCCAAGGAGATCGTGCGAACCGTGGTTGAAGAGCTGCGCAGTAAGCTGGAATCTCAGACCCGAGCGAGTATCATGGGCAAGCGCAGTCGCTATACCTCCAGTTCAGTACGATCCTTGCGCAATCTGAATTTCAAGCGAACGATCACCAAGAATTTGAAGAATTACGATAAAAACAAGCGCAGATTTGTGATTGATCGTCTATATTTCGACGGGAATATACAACCCCATAACAAGTGGAACATCATCATTGGTGTGGACGAGAGTGGCAGTATGCTGGATTCAGTCATCTACAGTTCGGTAATGGCGAGCATCTTCTACCGTTTGAATGCGCTGCGCACGAAATTATTCATATTTGATACGCAGGTTGTTGATCTGAGCGACAGGCTGGAAGACCCCGTAGACGTGCTCATGAATGTACAGCTCGGTGGGGGGACACATATTACCAAAGCGTTGCGTTATGGCGAGACGTTAATCGATAATCCAGGCAAAACCATCTTTATTCTGGTCAGTGATCTGGAGGAAGGGTACCCAATCGCGCAAATGTACAAAGCCTGTAAAGATATCATTGATGCAGGATCTAAGCTACTGGTTCTCACCGCGCTCGATTTTAACGGGGATTCAGTCTATAACAAACATGCCGCACAGACATTAACCAATATGGGCGCACATGTAGCAGCAATTACGCCTAACGAACTCGCGGATTGGATTGGCGAGATCATCACTTAAATTCAAGGAGGAATGTGTAATGCTTACTGCAGACCGCGCAGTTGAAACTTTGGTGGAGAAATTCGCAGTAACCTGTTCAAACGAGTATTCATTAAAAACAGATCGAAGCTCCGAAATTATCGATTACGTCTTGGGAACGACAGACAAGTTCCCGGATATGATGGGAAATTCGAGTCATTATGTGTATCAAACGATTGATCTGCTCATGAAGCTTGCCAAAAAAGACGATGGAGATATCTTTTACCGTGCCGGGGCTATTGTGATATATCTGGAATCCAATTATTCCAAAAGAAATTCATGGAGAACAGATGCCTTTACTGTATGTATGGGAAGTGACTCCGAAGCCTACGGATTAAGCGGGAAGAGCAAAAGTGCTGATCGCATGGATGGATTGTTGTCCCGGTTGGAGAAGATCAAACAGTTTGCAGGCGAGAACGAAATTTTGAATGAATTAAAGAGTAAATTAAAGCGTGCCCAGTGGCTTTTTGATTCCAAAAAAGCGGACAGTCAAGGGGATTACCGGGATGTAATTAATGCATTAATGCTGCTGCAACTATATTCAAAACTCAGTGACACGGCTTCTCATCTTGCAGAGGTTCAATCTTCTGTTCAATCGTTACCAGTGTTGTTTCAACATATGATGGCTAATGATGCAGATAAGTTGCGGGACGAGCTACATACGTTGATTGAACCTGTCGTGGTTAGTAATATTCAAGGAAAACATAACGGATCTTCCCAAGAATTGAAGGATGAATTCCTCAAGGAGAAGCGTAGTCAGCTCATAGCTGAGCTGTATCCGAATACGTCTTTCTCTCCAAAAGAGCAATGTTCACACACTGTATTCCATCAAACTATGGTGCTTGTGAGTGGTGCCTTGTTGTACCTGATTAACATTAGTGGAGGTAAACAACGGTTCCTTGATACAAATAGTGAGATTGGGCATGTTTTGCTTCACACAATACATCAATTACATGAGATTTATCCACTTGAAGTTCGCCGTTACTTGCTGAGCATGGACCCTAGAGCAAAGAGTCCAAATGATCTGCTTGCTGGACTTGTGCCTCTGGATGAGCCTTATCAGTTGGTTGAAATGTTGCGGGACGAGCTTAATTCGTACACGGTATCTTGGAACATGTTACAATCCGCGATCGCGAATCGTCCTGAACAAGCGATTCGAGCATACGAGATTATCAAACCGCCATTCCTCAAACTCTGTATTCAGAAATTCATGGAGGATCAAGGATTGACATTGCCTAATGCGGAGGGGTCACTGGAGCAAGCGGTATTTAACGCTCTTCGGCATCCTTTGGACGGGGGACGTCAAGGACTTGCGATTGCAAGATACTTAAGTGGGGAAAACACCCTGGAGGAATATTGGGAGGATCCAAATAGTCGCGGGTTGTTTAATCAACTGAATCGGGATAAGAAGCGTGTTCACAACCTCATTAGTATTAGTTTTTTGCCCTTGGACTCGGAGGCGATGCGCAGGTTCGCAATCCTGACCACTCATCCCGATTGGACGCTGGATATTATCTCGGACATGTACAATTCATACGCGTTTAGTGGAGAGCAGCTGCTTCAACGTTATGGGCAAGATCCTGAGGTGCAACGCGAGAAATTGCTAACCAGCCTGATCTCACTCAATGGCATGACCGACTACAGATACAAATCCATGCCGCATGACGAATACCGCCGAATCATTCAGCAGAATCTGGACTATGCACTGACACAGTACAAGAAACTGCCAACGGATACACGCATTTTAATTCTGGAGATTACCTTTGAACAGCGTGATGAGTTATCGAAGAAAATATTGGCTGAAGCGATTCGTGCCGGACTGCAGGATTCGTCCAAGAAGGCGAGCGGCGTGGCGTTAGCGGAATTCAACCGAATTCCTGATCAGGACTTGTATACGCTCGTATACCTCTCGGAGAAAAAAGTGGGAATTAAAGAGATGGCTCTGACCGCAATCCGCAGTCTGGAAAACAGCAAGGAACTGTACGGTGAGCTTTTGAAGAAAGAGAAGTCCGAGGATTGGAAGAACCTGATTCAAATTCTGCTGGATACCGCAGATCTAAGTCCAGAGTATGCCCATGCTGCACTCGCTGATCAGGCAGATGCCAAAAAGTTGTCGAGACTGAGCTGGTTGTCCTTGAAAGATCTCCCTTCACTGATACGTATTGAAGACAATCAGCCTTTAGATGAACGGATTAAGCAGTATGCTTTGGTCCAATCATTGGATCATACATCCGGTCCTAATGAACGGTTGAATGAATTACGGGATTACGTAAGTGAGGCATCGCTTGCTCGTTTTGCAAGTGAATTGCTTCAGGTCTGGATTCAAGAAGGTGCCCCCGCGAAAGAAAAGTGGGTGATGTATGTTTCAGCACTCTTTGGCGATATTCAGATTGTGAATATTCTGGCTCCGCAAATTAAGGAATGGACAGAAAACAGTCGTGGCGCGATTGCAGCAGATGCTGTAAAAGTGCTCGCTTATCTGAAAGATCCATCCGCTCTTATGGCGATCGATAAAATCAAACGTGGCGTGAAGAACCGTCAGGTGAAAGGTGCAGCAGAAGAAGCATTGCAGCTTGCAGCCGATAATATGGGACTTACCTCGGAACAACTGGAGGATCGGCTGGTCACTACACTTGGTTTTGATGAAAAAGGAACCATGCAGCTGAGTTACGGAGAGCGTTCCTTCCTGGTTAAGGTCAATGGAGACTTACAAGTCGTTGTCTTAAATGAAGATACGGGCAAATCCGTGAAGAGTCTGCCTGCTCCTGCACAGAAAGATGATCTTGAATTGGCAGCCCAGTCCAAGGCACGTTTCACACAGCTGAAAAAAGATCTCAAATCCATGGTTAACATTCAGGCGCAGCGTCTGGAAGAGTCATTGTCCAAGCAACGTCTGTGGTCTGCCGATGAGTGGAAAGCACTGTTTGTACAAAATGTAATCATGCAGAAATTTGCTGTTGGTCTAATCTGGGGAACGTATGAGGATGGCGCTCTGATTAGCACGTTCCGTTATATGGAGGATGGCACCTTCAATTCTGTGGATGAAGATGAGGTTGATCTGCCTTCAGGTGCGCAGGTGGGACTTATACACCCGCTGGAACTGGATCAGGCGACGCTTGAAGGTTGGACAACGCAGTTGGAGGATTACGAGATCAAGCAGCCATTCGAGCAACTGAATCGTGAAATTCATCAGCCTGAAGATGAGGACAAGACAAAGAGTGAATACGATCGTCTGCCTGAGTCTGATTTTTCACCAACGGCTTTCCCCAAAGCACTGGAGAAATACGGCTGGATCAAAGGACCGGCACAGGACGGCGGCTGGTATCATGAATTTTATAAAGAGTACGGAGATCTTGTTGCGGAATTGCAATTCAGTGGTACGAGCATCACGTATTACGAGGGATTGGATGACATTACCCTGGAATCCCTACATTTCTTCAAACCAAATAACAAGCAATATTATTACTATGGTGACAACAAACCTATTGCTCTGGGCAACGTTCCAGGTCGCGTATTTAGTGAAACGATCTACGATATTCTGAGAGCAACGGGGCGTTGATGAAGTGAGTGGATTTAGGGAGAAATTCCGGAGTTTTTCGAAGCTGTGTACAGAGGATTATCTAATTCGTTATGCCAACAAGGGGTTGTACAAAAGGTCTTTGAAAGAGTTGGACAACGGTGTGAGTGTAACGTATACATGGAACGAATCATCCGTGAGTTGCCAGCTCAGTGATGGGACACACTGCACGCTGGAGAATACGCTGGATCATTGGGATTGTTCCTGTCCGTCAGAACATATCTGCAAGCATGTACTGATTGCCATACTATACGAACAACGGGAACATTCATCAGAGGATTCGATGAGTGCGGACGAGAAGCATGCGCTGGATAAGGACTCAGGGATATCGGATAATGTTCCGTTGGACGTACCAAAAGAAGTATCAGTAGCAGAATCAGTAACAAACTTAGTATCAAACGTGGACGATCCAAGCGAAGTTCAACATACGGTATCACGTGAGATCGAGTCTCGTTTCCGATGGATGACGGAGTCGGACCTTACCGTGTTAATTAAATCGTATAGTTCTTCCATGATTGAGGAAGTTGTTTTCCGACTGAGATACCCAGAGGAAATTAAGATCATTGAAGATTCACTTCTTACGGTTCATCTGACCACCCAGAATATCGAGGTGTCTTATACTGAGGAACCGAACCTTGCAAAAGCACTATGTAAGGTGCAGCAGACAGCTGGGAAAATGGCCAAGCTTGAAGCTTTGCTACGGTACCGGAATCTAAAAGGTCTGAATGATACGGAGGCATTAAGTGGACGGGTGTACGAAGCCAAGTTCTCTCTTCAGACAGTGCAGGAATGTCGGGTTATGCTGGCAGGATTGTTGAAGACGGGACTGGCCCGCCTTCCTCAGTCGTATATGGCACAACTGGAGACTTTGGCAATTGCAGCTCATAGTGGCAACCTGCCTGACATAGAACGTAGTTTGCGAGGGATTCAAGGGGAACTACAGTTGTTTTTTAACAGACATATACGTTTCTCCATGCAATCCATGCTGGATCGGGTAAGTAAGCTGTATCTTGCACTCCAGGTTCTTGAAGAAGAAAAGGTGTCTGTCATTCAGCAGAGTCAGCTCATTGGTAGTTTTCGAAGTAGATACTATACGGTTCCTTCACTTCACCTGTATGGTCTGGGAGCTGATGCGTGGGAGACACGATCCGGTTTCCGGGGAATCACCTATTATTTCTATTGTTTCGATGATGCGGAAATCTACACCTATAGCGATGTACGTGCTGTATATTACGATGATCAGCAGTTCTCGTATACAGAGCATTATGGTGCATTCACACCATGGTTGCCTAATCTGACCTTTCGCCAGTTTGTGGGTGAAGAAGTTCAATTCCATTCCATTAAAGTGAATGAAGAACGCCGGATCTCTTCCGGGGAAGGTGCCAAGCTTACGATTTTGCCACGAACGGGTGTGGAAACGTTAAATCTGGGCAAAACCATGCAAGATGTAACGTCTGTACTTCAAGAGGAATCGCGATCGCTCGACTTGTTTGCTGCTCCCAAAGAACGATTGGCTGTGATCAAAGCTGCTCGTATTGTGGACCATAGCTTTGTCAAACAAACGCAGGACCTTGTCCTGACGGTGGAGAATACGGAAGGGGAAAGATTGGCATTCACTCTCCCGTACTCATCTGACTGGCAGGCGATGATCCAAAGACTGGAGTCAGGATATGGTTCCCAATCACTTGAACACTTCTATGCCTTTGTACGTGTGGAACCCAAACGGATTAGCCCAATTAGTTTCCTGAAGGGTCAAACGGTGCTCAGTCTGAAACTGGATATCGGTAATGGGAGGATGGGTAGACTTGGAAGAATATAATCAGTTCATGCAGAGAATTAACGGCTGGTCAGAAGAGTTGCTCCTGCGTGGGTTATCCCAGTTTACGATCCGAGATATTGAGGTACTTGAGCAGCTCACAGCGGAATCCTTGCGGTTGCAGATGAATTTCCTGCATGAGTTGTTGAGTCACCTCATCAAGGAAGGACGTAGCGTTGCTCTTGGACAAGGCGATGAAGAGCTATTGTTATTTCAGTATTGTCGTCTCACCCAGTATGTGCAGCTAAGTGTGCAAGAAGAGGCTTGATACTGGTTCTAATCCAAGCGAAGGCACATGTAGCGATATGATGTATTAAATAAGATGTATTATAGAATATAAAAGATTTGCAGAAGGCCACAAGGTCAATGCAAATCTTTTTTATCGTGGAGTAAGTAAAAGTCATTTATTAAACGAATATAGGTAGGTAGCACGGATCAATACAAACATTCGTGATATGAGCATGGAAGGGAGGGTACATGTAATCGTGGAAGAAGAACAGATACGGAAGGCAGTAGCGAATCGTGATCCTGAAGCCATGGAATGGGTGATGAACCACTACGCAGGTTTGTTATGGAAGATTGCTCATTCCATCCTACATCATGCATCGGCAGAAGAGATTGAAGAATGCGTAGCAGATACTTTTTTTGCTTTTTGGCAGAATCCGGATGCGTTTCAATCTGGGCGAAGTAGCCTGAAAAACTACCTTGCAACGATCACAAAACATAAAGCGATTGATCGCTACCGGAAACTCAATCGAAGATCTGAGCTTACATATGAAGAGGAGATTCATTCGGTGCAAACGGATGATTTGTTGGTTCAGATGGTCAGTAAAGAAACATATACGGAACTTAATCAAATGATTGACTCTTTTCCGGAACCGGAACGGGAGATTATGAAACGTCGGTTTTACGAAGGACAGAGACCCCATGAGATATCGGAAGCATTGTCCCTACATGTTAGGCAAGTCCATAACAAGCTTTATCGCTCCAGGCAACGATTGAGGACATGGTGGATGAACAGGAAATAAAGGAGGCGATCAAATGCGAAAATCCGAGAAAGAATTCACTGAGCAGAACCTCTTTAATATTAAAAAGTTGTTCTATGATAAATTGGCGATGAATGAACCACCAACCGTTACGAGATCAGATTCATCATTTTATCCACCTATATTATATCCATCCGCACAGACCAAGAAGTCCATGAATAGGAGAAGAAAGTATCGCAAAGCCATCTATATTCCTGTAACCGCTGCGTTATCGTTATGTCTTGTTACAGGGGCAGCTGCATCGGTGGGCATCATTGACCTGTCTGCTGTTCTTCACTTTCTGGGGGCAGATCGAATAGGTATTCTTCAGCCTGTTCATCAGGTGAGTGAAGATCAAGGGATTCGTATGGAGGTTATTGGTGCTGTCAGGGACGGAGATACAACGGAGATCTATGTTTCATTGTCGGATCTGACCGGACATCGTATTGACGATACGCTGGATGTATATGATTACAGGGTAACCGGAGGTAATGCAAACAACGCTCAGATTATTCATTATGATGAAGCTAATAAAACGGCTATTGTTCGATTCCTCATTCAAGGAAAAGTCAGCAAAAATCGGATTACCGTTCAGATCAATACACTAATGTCAGGTGCATCTCGACAAGATGGTTACAACGTACAAGTGGACTGGGAGCAGTTGCTACAAGAAAAGCAAAACAATAACTATGATATCGTGGATCAAGATCGTATAAGTGGCTTGGGAGGTAAAACTGATATTCAAATGGAAACCGATCCCATTCCGGTACTGCATCAGGATGTAACGAATATCTCTGTTGAGGGTATTGATTGGATGCATATTTCCAATATAGGTTTTGTGGAGGGCAAGTTACACATTCAGATTAATCCGAATAATGAGATAGGCGAGTATAATCATGGATATTTCTACTTCACGGATGAGCAAGGTCAAAAACTCGATATACCTGAATATTCCGTTAGCTATGGACATTATATGAAAGATGGGGTCGGATATGGAGGAGATTATGAGGAGTTTGTGTATGATCTGTCTGCTGTTGACGAATTAGATAAGCTGAGACTTCAAGGCAGCTTTACGAGTATTAGTGAAGTTGTGCAGGGAAATTGGAAAACGACCTTTAACTTGAGTGAAAATGGTTTGAGTAAAACAGGAAACGTTCAGCTTGATGCAAATGGAGTCTTACAGGCAAATGTAACTCTTTCCTCGGTTGGCGTCACGCTTACAGGTGAGGCACTGAGCAAGATTCGCATGGAGGATCTGAGTATTGAAGTTCACCTGAAGGATGGTACAAAGTTGTTTGGCGCATCCGGTTTCCTCCAGCTGGATCAGGATCTCATCAAGTGGATATCCCCTAAGACCATTCCGGTGAATGATGTAAGCTACCTGCTAATCAATGGGGAGAGAGTAACTTTACAAGATGAATAATTAAAAAGTGAATCAGTTAACTATATGAATTTAACTAAACCTTCACACGAGAACGCAGCGGACGGAAAGAACCTGAAGAAGCGGAGCTAAAAGCTTTCTGTAAGAAAGCTGCTTCGAAAGCATACACTCGCCTTTATCGCCAGATATTCACCTTTGTAAAATTGAATAAAAAAATCGGATGATAACAAGCGATCGAAAGGTTGTTCTGTCATCGGAGTGGTAAGTGTGAATATTCTTTAGTTCATTTTATATAAAATGAATTACATGTCATATCCCGATTTATGACGCATACCATTAGGCGAATACGGTCATAAGGGAGGAAACTGAGATGTCCATGAGCGAACCGCTGTTAACGCAGATTGTGAATCAACATATTCCGGCTGGTGCAACGGTCGTCACGATTGATAAACCTGTTCAACATCCAGCGATCTATGCGGCAGATCTTACCGGTGACGGTATGCCGGAGATTGCTGCAGTCTATCAGTTGAATGGTGAGCTATATTTGCTCATTCTGAAATTTGTTCAAGGACATTGGATCAAGATGGCACTAATTAAGGGATTGGGGTATGGGGTGACTTTAATGACTGCAGCCCCTGTAACTTTTACTGCAAGGAACAATCTCATCATCGGTTGGCGGATTGGTTCTATTTGGTCTAAGCTTGCCGTATATGAGTGGACTGAATCAGGGCTCAAAGATTTGGCACCTGACGATCTATATTATAGCTATGCAGAGATTATAGATATGCCTGGTTCGCATGGCCGAGATGGCAAGGTAGAGATTGCACTCTGGATACATGACACAGGTGAAGCCTATCGTGTGGAGATTATCCGATGGCAGAATGGGAAATGGGTTCCTGCACCGGACGTATATGCAACCTATTATCCAAAAGTGGTTCAATATTACGAGCAACTAACCCAGCAATATCCTGATTATATCTTTTACTGGTATTACCTTGCGGATGCTCAGTACCACGCCGGCCAGTATCCGGCAGCACTCGCTTCCGTTCAGAAGGCACTCATTTTCCCGGAAGCGTATCCTTCCAGAGAGGTACTACAGGAGCTGGAAAAGAAAATTAAACAAGCGATGGTCCCTATAAGCCATACCCGGGTAACGACGTGGTTATATCCAATCTCCGTTCGAACCACGAGTGGGACGCGTTGGGGGTATATGGATGCCCATGGCCAGATTCGACTTGAACCTGTTCTGGATGACGCGCAAGAGTTTCAGCCCAATGGATTGGCTGTGGTTGTGAAGGATGGTCATGCCGGCGTTATTAATCTTCAGGGACAGTATGTCGTTCAACCTGTATACGATTCCATCAATTCCTTTTCCGAAGAACGGGCGATAACAATTGATCCTCAAGGATTTAAGATGATTAATGAACAAGGTACAGTCCTGACCAAACGGGCTTACCCGTATATCTCGAATATGAACGACGGCCGAGCGTTGTTTTACGATTCAAACCCTGGTCAGGCAGATGGATCGGTGAGTCTGTATGGTTATCTGGATGTGTCGGGCAATGAGGTGATTCCGGCACAGTTCGCGTCAGCGAACGATTTTCAAGATGGCAAAGCGGTCGTGCAGATTAAGGACAATGAATATGCGCTCATTAATCGCAATGGACATCGGCTCGCAACGTATCCATATGCCTATGTGGGACCACTAGGGGATGGACTGCTGGCTTTTCAAAAAGAGGCCTCGGGCAAATATGGCTACATCGACGAACGGGGTAATATTCGCATTCAGCCCAAATTTTCATCGGCATTTCCTTTTAGCGACGGGCAAGCGATTGTTAATACAGCAGAGGACTACAAATCGATCTACGGTGTTATTAATACGCAAGGATCGTTTATCATTCAACCCGCGTATAATGACATCCGCGAACTAGGCGAGCATCGTTATGCGCTGGGGCAAGCAATTCATCCGGAGCAGCCTTACATTGGCTCTGTATACGCGATTGCAGATACCAATGGCAGAAGACTTACGGAGTTCCTATATCGTGAAGTAGGCAATTACAAAAACGGCCTTGCTTCCGCATCGGATGGCAGACAAACCTATCTGCTGGATCTGAGTGGAAGACCTGCCGCTGGGTATCCCCATGTTGAAGGTTCGGGTACGCTGCAGGTCGTAGCACCAGATCTGATTAAGGCCTATGTAGATCAGCGCTTATCTTATGTGAACCGTGCCGGACAGATCATCTGGCGGCAAAATACAATCGTTCCACTTCATCCGCCTTACCGTGTACGGGAAGAGAAGTATAAACCGAACATGGACTATCTCGTATATTATCCGCAGGTGGAGGGATTAACGAACCAAGCGGAGCAGCTTGCGCTGAATGCCAAGTTGAAGAAGCTCTCCCAGGTTAAACCGATTCCTGCTAATCAGCAGCTGGATTACACGTATACAGGGGATTTTGATATTACGTTCTACCAGCAGCAATTGCTGCAACTGCAACTTACAGGTTATAACTACCCGGCTGGTGCAGCGCATGGTATGCCTACGATGATCTACGCGATCATTAATCTGACGCATGGTCAGTTGTATGAGCTGAAGGATTTATTTAAAACGGATAGTGACTACGTAAAAGTGTTAAGCCAGATTGTGGGGGATCAGATCAAAAATGATCCTCAATACTCGTATGTGTTTCCGGACACCTATACGGGGATTAGTGCGGATCAACCGTTTTTTGTCACAGCGGATGCTCTGCATCTCTACTTCAACCCATATGATATTGCACCTTATGCAGCGGGGTTTCCAACGTTTACGATTCCTTTTGTCGAGATCAAGGACATCATTAATACAGAGGGTTCGTTCTGGAGAGCTTTTCATAGTTGAGTGAGGGTACAGCCAACATTTTAACGAAAATATACGCTAAGGACGTTAACGCGCAAAGACAGCAAATTTTTCCTGCTTGAAGCAAATGTCCGCTGATATTTAGCGTATGAATCAGTCAAAATGTTGGCGCTACCCCATATAGAACTACTATAAATCAATCATTCCATCCTTTACATACATCAATCCACTCTGAAAAACTAGAGTATTTTTCTAATTGTTTTATTGTAAGTTCAATAGCACTATTGCTACTCCCGCAAGCTGGATAGATTGTCTCAAAACGTTTTAGAGATATGTCTAGATAAACTGAAACATCATTTTTGATAGCAAATGGACAAACACCTCCAATGGCATGACCAACCATATCAATGGCTTCCTCAGGAGAAAGCATTTTTGCTTTTGTTTTGAAATACTCTTTGAATTTTTTGTTATCCACTTTTGCATCACCGGCGGCAACTACTAAAACAGCTTGTCCATTCAACATAAAAGAAAGTGTTTTTGCGATTCTCTCTGGCTCACAACCTAATGCAGATGCAGCCAAATCCACGGTTGCACTAGATACGTCAAATTCTTTAATTTGAGAATCCATACCATATTGTTTAAAAAAATCTTTTACTCTTTCAATTGCCATAATCATCACACCTCATTTTTAAATATTTTTTAGAAGATCATAGATGAAACTTGCCTATGTTCTTGGGTAAAAAATCATGTTGTAAATGACACATGGTTCTTGATAGAGATTATTATAGGAATGAAAAACATTAGCACGAAAGCGGAGTGCTTGCTTTTCTCTTAGAACAATTTTTTTTGTGTTGACTACCATTTCTAACATACCTTGTACCACAAAAACATATTCTTCCACACCATCAAGGTGCCTTGTAGATGGATGGTGACATCCAGGATCAATTTCGATATAGAATATTTCAACATTACGGGTAGGGTCAAAAGGAAAAACAGGAAATGCTCTCATTTTTCCATCATTTTCAATGATAGCGTCTTTGGACATTGTATCAACCACACTGCACTCATCTTCAAGCTCTTCCAATAATAAAGATAAAGGAACTTTTAAGCCTACTGCGATTTTCCAAAGAGTTGTAATCGTTGGTGAAGACTGCCCTCTTTCAATCTGTCCAAGCATAGGCTTACTTACATCAGTTAGTTTAGAAACATCTTCAAGTGTAAGATTTCTAGTTGCTCGTATTTCTTTTAACCGTTCTCCAATAGTTAATGCTGGCGATTGCATTGCATCACTCCTTTTGTATGTTATAACATGATAAAATATATTATAACATACAAACAGTTGAATTCAACGAGATTTGACTGCAAGAGCACACAATTCATCCAATACACCGATGAATTGAAACCCTGGTCGCCATCATCGATGGCGGCTTTTACTGCTTAATGATATAAGTCATCCTTTCACATATTTATCCATACGAAATGGAAAATATTGCGGGTGTTATAGATCAAAGAAGTCATATTTATCTATACAAATAAAAAAAACGATTTCTCCAACAATACTTCTTTTGCTTGGCGAGAATGTAAATACTTTACCAGTCATTCTGAAGTTAAGCGACGAGGTCATATGTCCAATAGGGCTTATAAGCAGCTGTGAAACAACAATAATCCGTGAAGAGGTAGTATTGCTCCGTGAAGAGGTAGTGATCATTCTGGACTCTATGAGATATTAATGTGCGTATATAGCACTGCGTTATATTGAGAATGATTATTAGTATCAGGAGGGATGAGATGAACAACACATCTGAACTATCCGGGTTAATGCAAGTGACGAAGGAGCATAAAGGTCTGCTGATTACAGCGAGTATCTTCTCGACCCTGTCGAGTCTGTTACAGATTGTTCCTTTTATCGGGGTGTACAAGATTGTCGAGGAACTGCTAACCCATGCGGGGCAACCCTCTGCCATGGACAGAGATCTGTTGATCTATTGGGGGATCGTTGCATTGGTAGCCCTGATCGCAGGGTTAATTTCACTCTATATCGGGGGGATGTGTTCACACATCGCTGCGTTCAACATTTTGTACCAGCTCAGAGTGAGACTTGCGGAGCATATTGCCAAAGTACCCATGGGGTATCACACCCGGACGGCAACCGGTGAGCTGAAGAAGATCATCGAAGTCAGTGTGGAGAAAATTGAGAAGTTTATCGCCCATCAGTTGCCGGATCTGGTGAGTGCGATCGTCATTCCACTGATGCTGCTGGGTTACTTGTTCTGGCTCGATTATCGCATGGCGCTGACGCTTTTGGTTCCGATTGGAATCGGGTTCTGGCTGCAAAGTCGTATCTTCCGCAACGAACGCGGCCGTCAGGCTTATCGCGACTTTCAACATGCGGTTGAAGCGATGAATGCGACGGGTGTCGAGTATGTGAGAGGTATGCCGGCAGTGAAAGTATTTGGCATTACAGCCGATTCGTTTCTGACGTTCAAACAGGCAGTGACGCGTTACCGGGATATTTCGTTGAAAATAACAGATTTATATAAAACATCTTACGGGCTGTTTTTTGTCATCATGATCTCGTTATTTACCTTCATTGTTCCGGTGGGTATTCTGCTGTCGAGTGGAAATGCGGGCAATCAGTCGTTTGCGATCACGTTTATTCTGTTTCTGATCATTACCCCGAGTCTATCTGCTCCGTTATTGAAGTTAATGTATCTAGGTAGTGGGATGCGAGAGATTGTGGAAGGACAGAAACGGATTGAATCGGTGTTTGCCGAGCCGGTTGTACAAGAACCTGAGTTGCCCAAAGTTCCGGATACATATGAGGTTGCCTTTCGGCAGGTATCTTTTGCTTATGAACACAAGGAGAGCGAAGCGTATAAACCTGTTCTTGAACAGATTAATTTTGTAGCCAAAGCAGGAGAGATGACCGCACTTGTCGGACCTTCGGGTGGTGGGAAGTCAACCATTGCCAACCTATTGCTTCGTTTCTGGGATGTGCAGGAAGGTGAGATTACGATTGGTGGGATTCCGATTCAGGAGATGGGGACGGAGAAACTGATGGATACCGTGTCCTTTGTATTTCAGGATGTACATCTGTTCTACGATACGATTGAAGAGAATATTCGGATGGGTAATACATCGGCTTCACTACAGGACGTTATAACTGCGGCTCGAACTGCCTGCTGTCATGAATTTATCGAGAAACTGGATGCCGGATATGATACCAAAATCGGAGAAGGCGGCACGTACCTGTCTGGCGGTGAAGCACAGCGAATTGTGATTGCACGGGCATTGCTCAAAAATGCTCCCATTCTGGTCCTGGATGAAGCGACAGCCTACGCGGATGCAGAGAATGAACACAAGATCCAGCAAGGTCTGGCCCAATTGGTTCAAGGCAAAACGGTACTTATTATTGCTCATCGTCTAACAACGATTCGTGCAGCTGAGCAAGTACTCGTGATCTGCAAGGGAACGATTGCCGAGCGTGGCACACATGATCAATTGCGTGCATTAGGAGCCATTCCTGTAATGAAGTAATTTGAGCTTTGAATGAAAAATGCGCCTTTAGTATACTGGGAATCGTTGTTCCGACCAAAGAACAATACCCACATACGAAAAGAGGCGCACAAATGAAGTATAAGATGAAACAGAAACAGAATCAACGTATTACGACAAATACAGAAAATACGCTA
>NZ_JAGGNR010000063.1 GCF_018614975.1 Paenibacillus polymyxa
TATTTCATCACTTATTACTTTCCTCCGATACTTTACGACTAGAATAAGATGATAATGAAGCGAGAACACTGAATGATTATTAGAGTCTAATTCCACATATATCACAGCCTTTTTTTATATTACGACTGAACAATTATATTATAGCCTGGGCTAATCCAAAAGGGAAGAGCGTTGCCATTCATCCCATCACTTTAGAAGTGAGGGAATTCTGACAACTTAGGGTTAAAATAACCCCGCATGTCCACGCAGCTTCGCCAGCGCTTCCATATAGAAATAATCGCCGTATATAATCGGCACATTCAGCCCTCGCCCTTCCGGGTAATGCACCGTTCCCTGCATGATCAAACCTTCTTCCGCTGCCGAGTCGCCGGAGCTATAGTGCTCATGCAAACCGCGGATGATACGTTCTCCCGCGGCGGCATAGGTTTCCCCGCGCGGCGACAGCTTCGCCAGCTCAAGCAACCCGCTCGCGGCAATCGCCGCAGCGGACGAGTCCCACGCCACCTGATGCTCCGCAGGTGCGCGGAAATCCCACACCGGCACGATCTCTTCGCCAAGCATGGCGAGGAAGAAATCGGCCGCACGCTCCGCTGTCTCCAGATATCGGGCTTCGCCCGTATACCGGAAAGACAGCGCAAACCCGTGCAACGCCCAGGCGGTACCCCGCGCCCAGGCGGAACCTGGAGCATGGCCCTGTCCGCCATGCTCTCGCAACTTCTGCCCCGTGTGTGGATCAAACTCCACCACGTGGCAGATGGACCCGTCAGCGCGGATGAATTCGCGGGCCACGGTGTCCGCATGTGCTTCCGCCAGCCAGCGGAAGCGAGGATCGCCGCTCTGCTCGGATGCCCAGTAGAGCAGCGGCAGGTTCATCATGCTGTCAATGATGGCTACGCCGCGCGTATCCATTGCTGACGAGCTGAAGTTCCAGGCGCGGATGAACTCACCGCGCACGTGGAACCGGGCAGCGAGCAGGTTGGCGGCAAGCATGCCGCGCCGCCGTCCATCCATGCTGCCCGTCTGGCGGTAGTTGGCTACGCCACTAAGCAGCCAGATGAACCCCAGATCGTGATCCACCGATTCGGGATCACGCAGACAACCCTCCAGTTGCCGCTCACAGCTTTCGGCAATACGATTTAGCGGAGCGACCGCTTCACTTTCCGGCGCATCCCCATAGACCAGCCATAACAATCCAGGCCAGAAACCTGCTGTCCACCATTCCGGATCATTCCGGTCATACGTCCCCTGGGGGGCAATGTGTGGAAAAGTATCCTTGATCCGCTTTGCATTCCGAATTGTCTTGGCAGCCCCCTGTTGCCACGCTTCCTCGAGCCATTTTACCGACGTTGATGTATTCATGAACGTATCCCTCCTCGGTTCAATACCGGACACCTATGCTTGATGCTCCAGCTCATCCTCAACTTATCTATAGCGTCGTATCCCGTAACTACTATATCTATCAGTTAAATATCACTAATCATCCACAAATAACACTTTTAACTATGATTCGAGATGTTTCGAGATCTAATGATCCTCGACCTGAACTCCTTCATGTGTAACCTCACCCAATCGGATCGTCAATGACAGACTACGTGCTCCGTTTACTTCAATCCGCGCTTCTTTCAGCAACCCATTACGGGAAGCCACGACTTGCTCTTTCAGATGAATAGTGGCCCCCTGATCCAGCGCTGTAGATTCTACATAGGCCCCGCGATACTCCGTTCGTACGCTATGATTCGTATGGGTAATCACCGCCTGTTCACGACCATCATGGAACATCAACGGAATGAGTGCACCTGCCGCCGCAATCTCACCCTCGAATTCATACGTTATGGTCAGCAAGTCTGCCTGTTGCACATAATGAGTACGCAATGTTTCAATCCCGTATAATGGACCGACCCATGTCACGGCAAAAGCATTCTCCAAGGCATTTACGCCATCTTCTTCCGCTCTTTCCGCCAGATGCTGCTCCACTTGATTCCGGGTATTACGGTCCACCTTCTCGTACACAATGGAACCTCCTCCCTGTGCAGGGTCTAATCCAACATCCCGATCATATGCACCACCGGATGGAATCCCCTCTGCAAGACTGTGCCATACCCCATCTGGTGTCTTCCAGGCAGGACAGTAGCTGAGCGGATGGACCGACCCTTCGGCAAATTCCGTGAATCCGGCCTGAACATGACTGGCAGCGGATGGACCAATCAGACCAGGTAACCCCGTCTGCTGAATCCGTACCAAACCAGGGATCGTATACGGATCATTCATCGCCGTGTGTAACACCAGTTGCTGACCAGGTACGGAAGCAATCACAGTTTCAAACCACCCATCGGCCTGCAAAACCCTACTCCCGAGTTCGGAAGGAAGGTACACTTCGCCCACATCCTCTCCCGGATCATTGAGACAAGCGTGGGCCAGCGCTGCTGCCGTCCACAGGTTGTAACAGGTGTGGTTGGTATAGATTTCGTACCCGTGCCGATCTTCTGGCCCGTATTCATTGCGCACGATTTTCAAACGTCCATCTTCCATCTTCCAGCGCTCAACAGCAGCAAAACACCGATTGGCCGCACGTGCAAAAGCACCCGCCATCACCGGATCACCCGCCTCCAGAGCCTGCGTTGCATGTGTAGAACATACATAAGCCGCCGCCGCTTCATTCCACTGATGCTGGGAGCTGCGACCACGCGGTGGAATCTCACCTAGCGGCGAGAGCGTCAGTAACGAGCTGAAGGCACCATGGCGCAGCTGCTCACGTAACGTATTGGCAGTGGCTCCCTCGTAACCCGCCTCAAGCATCACCCCAAGGTGATAACGGGTGGCAATATCATAGGAAAATGGACAATTCGGACGGTCCAGCGGTCCATCCTGATACAAGCCGAGTGCCGTAAATCGGGGTACATGATAGGCTTCCAGATAACGATCCATCCACGCTGTATCCTCACTCGCCAGCTGTTCACGCCACCGCAAATATTCGCCGGAGATCATAATGGCATTCCAGTTAATCATCCGATTGGGGTTATTCATGTTGCTCATCGTAAATACATAATCTTGTTCAGGATGGATCGTCTTGAGTGCCTCAGCCCAGATCTTCGCCTGTTCCGGCAGATATGACTTCAACAACATGTAAGCTCTCATCATGAGCACCGGAAAAAAATCAGGGTGATTGTCAGGTGCGCTACCATTGACCACGGCATCAATGCTCTGTGACAGGGCTACCGCTGCGGAATCCAGCAGATCTGTACGTCCCGCGTCAACCAGAACTGCCGCAGCCATCGCATAGGCTGGTGTAGAATAATACCTCTCCACACCAGAGAACGGGTCGATAATTGCACCCTGACTGTCCTGATATGGTGTGTAAGCGCGAACAACACTTTCAACAAGTGCCAACTTGCGCACCCTATTCCATCCGTCTGCCGGAGGGGGGCCCGCTTGTTCTGCCAATGTACGGTAACGTTCGAGTTCATCTTTCCATGGATACGTGGACGCAGATGTATATTTACTCACGCATGCTCACCTCGGTTTCTCCCATTTTCGGTTCAATGATGAAGCGTACCTCACATTCCGTTTCAAGCGGATTAGGACTTTCTATCCCAACATCCGTCTCATCAATCACACCTGTCCATGATAGTGACGTTCGATAGAATGTGACGGGAACATTGTCATGATCAACTGTTTTCATAGCCTCCGTAAATACCTGCCACTGGTTCGCATCATACGTCATATGGACCGTTCCATGTACACCTTGCCAGCGAAGATTACCACTCTTCACCACCTCAGGCTGTACTCTACTCATCCATCGTTCCACAACACTTGAACACTCTGCATGTGAATCTGAATCGTCCACCGAAGATGATCGTTCAGCTGAAGACACCATCCTGCTCTTCCATTGAAAACGGTCAATGAGGCGCAATTCTGCTCTATTCCTGCTACCGCCAGAAGCCATCTTCCAATGGAATTGGCGCGTATAACGAGCCAGTGAAGCTGCCCCAGAGTATGCGGATGTTAGATCCATTGTTGCATTCAGCTCACCGCCACCCTCTGCCAGCTTTGCCTCTAACACATGGGCCTGTGCTTGCCGACCGGAGCATTGCTCCTGGCCTTCAATGAGCGGCACGCTATGACCGGATGATGAGATGTGGAACAGTTGCTCTCTGCCTGGCGCAAAATACGCTTGGGTATACAACCCTGCTCCGGGATCACACAGAATATTCTCACCACCGCAATGGATAATGAACTGACCCAGATCATTATGATTGTGAGGTTCATTGTTATGCCCGCCTTTAATGGAAATCGCTACATGAAGAGGTGTGCCATTCGTACATTTTTTATTGGGCGAATCGAGCGCTCCCTTTGCAATCATCCAGCCCAGATTTTGAAAAATAAACCCCCGTTCAGCCTGCGCAGAGGCACCTTCATCACCATACACTGCCGGATCGCTCCACATCACGTTCCGCAACAGATGAGCCCAGCGATGACAGGGATCATCGGTAAGCAGTGGAATATGAAGCGGCAGATCCACCTGCAACCCCACCCGGGATGCGAGCAGGGAGAGTAATCCGGAAGGGATCTCTTCCTGCTCGGCACTGTCCGAATAATTCACGAATGTGCCGCCCGACAGATGAACTCGCAGCGGGAAGGCTGCGATGGCTGCTATTTTGGAACCTGTCAGCAGATCCAGTTCGCCCTCACTGTACTCACGAAGCATCTCGGCATAATAGGTGAAATAACCAAATCCATATACCCAATATCCAATGCCTTCAGCACAGCCGCCATCCTCGCCATAACCGCTCAGGAATGCGTTCATACAGCTGACCGTATGGGAGATCGACTCCCTCAGCGTGGTCTCATCCTCCGACAGCAACAATGCGGCCATGCCGCAGCAGCCACCACAGACCGCCGACCAGTTGTGATCCGCTGTCTGCCAGTGGAACTTCTGCTGATTCCGGTAAAGCGGGGCGAAGATTCGCCGCTCTGCTTCAGACCTGATCCGTTCTATGACAAGACGATCCAGCCGCTCGGCGTGAATGGTCACAATCTCGGCCAGCATATGTACTGTCTCTGCGGCGAACAGATCAATGTTTCCATTCACCTGATCGACCTCTCCCGTACCCAGATGTGCGGGCAAACACCACGTATACTCACCACACACGTCCCACAACATTTCTTCCAGCGCTTGCAGTGTATCCGGCCTAGCCGTGTCCAAGGCGAGCATCGCCACAGCAGCCAGCCTGCCCCTTCGATCGAAATAAGCCTGCTCATAGGCTTTCCGCTCACCCGTCTCGCTGAACTGACGGTATAAGCGGAACGTTAAAGAAGGCATGGGTTCAATCAAAGCGCGTTCACCATATGACTTCAAGTCCGTGTATAGCGTAGCCAATTCAGGCCGGGATAACTTCTCCAAGAGTCTGTCAGCACTTAGGGGGCTCACGGCTTTGCTCTCATTTCCACGTTGGTTTATATTTTCATTTTCGACTTCGTGAATGGAATCTTCCACCGAATTCACCACTCTTCGTTAATGGATTGTCATGCCCATATTATAATGTAATCGATTTCACTTTACCGGATATGATAGCACTTTTGAAGAATTATCCATTAGAACCCTTTCCACGACGTTACTTCCTTCTCCTTCCTAACCCCAAAAAAAACGAAGAACCTTCGTCAGGTTCTCCGTTGTATTCGGCCTGTCACCACAGGCTTTTTATGGCTATCTCATATTCTTAAGTATTCGTTGGTTACACAATCGCAAGCGATGAATTCTGTACAACAGACAACCATTGGCGTGCAATCAGCTCATGACCTGCTGCGGTTGGGTGTACGCCATCCCATAACCAGTACGCTGCATCCGCCTGTTTCAGAGCGTCATTAAACGTCTGCTGCAATGGCACCCACACAGCTCCAAATTCCTCAGCAAGACCTTGGGCCAGTTTCTGATATTGACCGATATACTCTTCCCAGGCTTCCCATTTCTCCGCGGTTGCTCCGGTTCTCAGAATAAACGGTTCCATCAAAATCAGCCCTGTATCCGGCATCACTTCCCGAGTTTCTCCGAGCAAATGGCGATACGCCCGTCCGAAACGATCCGTCACCCCGCTAGGTTCACCATTCATCGTGCGCCAGGCATCGTTAACCCCAATCAGGATGCTGATCAGGTCCGGTTTCAGACTAATTGTATCCTCATTCCAGCGTGCGTACAGATCCGATGCCCGATCCCCGCTGATGCCTCTGTTATAGAACGTCTTATCCTTGCCCGCGAGTTCCATTCCCAGTTTGCTGGAGATCAGATACGCATATCCGTGTCCGAGAAAATGATTCGGATCATCATTGCGTGATCTTCCCCCATCTGTAATCGAATCTCCCTGAAACAATATAACGGATGGACTTGTACTCATGATTGAAATCGTTCCTTCCTCTTGTGCAAAATGGAAACAATGAACACCTCAGTCTCCATTTTATCCTTTTCGGTCACAATAGAAAATAGCGTTTTCATCACTGAGTGTCGCCATCTTGTGAGTCTCCTGGCAATTATCCGATCCAATATCGCAGTATCATCATAGCCACAATACCGACCAATACGGTTCCCAGCAGACTGCGTGTCCAAATAGCTACTGCAATCGTAGGCAGGGATGCCCACAGAGCAGCATTGTGCGCAATCGGCACTAACTGGTTGTCCGACATGAACAGTTCCTGACCAATCAGCGCTGCCATAACCGCTACGGGTACATATTCAAGCCAGCGTAACAACCACATTGGAATCTGTATCTTGCTGAACAGCATCAGTGGCAGTACACGCGGGATAAATGTTAACAACGCCGAACCCATAATAATCCAGAATACATCCCATCTTACTTCCATCGTTCCATAAACACTCCCATCGTTGCCGCAATGACCGCAGCCACAATAACACTCATGCTGCCAAGTGAAGCCATACTGGCGAAGATTACACAGACCACGGCGATAATCGCCACATTAATGTGTAATTTTTTATTTTTGCGATGCACCAACTGGAGTACAACCAGCCCAATAAACATCGCTGGAAGTGCATAATCCAGACCCAATCGTTCGGGATTGGTGATCCAGCGTCCAAAATACGCTCCCGCCATATTGGCTACGAACCAGTTCAGGTATGCGGTAATATTCAGACCATGCATCCAGCGTTCACTGAGCCTTTCCCTGCCAATGGCACGTGTCATCGCCACACCGAAAGATTCATCGGTAAGCAGTGAACCAATCCACATATTTTTAAGCGGGGTCAGATGTCGAAAATACGGTGATACAGCTGCACTGAGCAGCAAATGACGAAGATTCACAAAAAATATGGTGAACATGATGGCTAGTGCTGATCCATTCGATGCGAGCATGCCTGCTGCAATGAACTGAGCTGATCCTGCATATAGTATCAGGCTGAGCAGAGCCGTTTCCGCCAGACTCAGACCTGCGGTCATTTCAATGACACCCGCCGCAAAGCCAATACTCAAATAGCCAAGCAGGGTTGGGATACAATCTTTGACCCCCTGCATGAATGTAGCCTGATCCTGGACCTCTTCCATGTTCTCCTGTCCAGATATCTGTAGTGTACTTTGGTCCAACTGCCGTACAACCCCTCTCCAATTTCTGTCCCCATAAACCGATATATATGGATGTAGATCCATCCAGGTCCATTCTTCACTTCACATTAATTCAGAAATATACCACAAGATGTGCACTAAGGGAGAGACAGATTAGTTTTTTATAGAACAGATGTAATCCTAAATACCTAAAAAATCAAAAAAATATTTTCGCAAAACTCATAAAATATGTTGAAAAAACGCGAAATTTGTCATACGATAGCACCAGAAACTTCTGGAAAGGATGGAATTGAATATCTTTTACCAGATGGGCTTGTCCACTAGATGGGGATGGGTTACACAGAGGGGGAATGTGTATGAAAAAAATTCGTAAACAAGGGGCCAAAAGAACGCTGCAGATGAGAGAGAAATTGATTTTGTCATTTGCCATCGTGCTACTCATTCCAACAATCAGTCTAGGCATTATCTCGTTCCAAACAGCCGATGCCAAGGTCGAAGAGAAAATGTATGAGAATGCGATCAGCAGTGTTACTGTGCTCAATCAGACCATTGATCAGATCATTGGTGCAACACGCAAAAATGTGGATTTCCTGGCAAGTCAGCTGGATGCAGGCAATGTCGGTCCCAATCAGGGTGACGAAACGGAGACCATCCGTACCTTGCTCGACGCGTATAAGGAAACCCATGATGACGTGGAACTTGCCTCCATCGGCACGGACCAGGGCGTGTATATTAACTCCCCTGTAACTGCGGTGAACAAAGAAGGATATGACCCGCGCGAACGCCCGTGGTATCAGGCTGCTACGCAGAACAAAGATGTTCCTACCGTAATCACCCCCTACATATCAAGCAATACCGGCAATGTTGTTGCTTCGGTAGCTCAGACCTCAGCGGATGGCCATGGTGTCGTCTCTGTCAGCCTGTCGCTTGAAGCCCTCTCCAAGACGGTTAATTCCACCAAGATTGGCGAGAAGGGTTATATCTATATCATTGATAACGCCAATAAAATCATTGTACATCCTACCGAAAAACCGGGGACCGAAGGAACCATGGCACCCTATAAAGATATTTTTGCACAGAAAAACGGAAGTCTGACCTATACGCTAAATGGAAACCAGGAACACGCCTTTTTTTCCACCAATGAAACGACAGGCTGGACCGTGGTTGGTGTCATTGACAGTGGGGAAGTGACGGCATCTGTCCGTCCGATCCTCTATACCACGCTTATTGTTGTAGCGATTGCAATTGCGGTAAGCTCCATCATTATTTTCTGGATTGTGCAGTCGATCACCAAACCGCTGAACCGCTTGGTGAAGGCATCTGACGAAATAAGTAATGGTAATCTCACCATCGAGGTTGCTGTACTAGGACAGGATGAATTCGGCAAGCTCAGCACCAGCTTCAATAAAATGAGTGAATCCTTGCGAACCGTTATTCAGGACGTGCGACACACGGCTGACGAGTTAACCGCCTCTTCAACACAATTGGCAGTCAATTCATCCGAAACAACCAAAGCAACGGAGCAAGTTGCCTTGATTACGGAAGAATCCGCAGCTGGACTTGAGAAACAAGCAAGCAGCCTGAAACATACGGCACAGCAGATGAATGAACTTGCTGGAGGTGTGGGACAGGTAACGAACAGTACACAACAAGTATCTGAGGCCGCCATGCAAGCAAGTGAGCTCGCGGATAAAGGGAACGCTACCATGCAGACAGCCGTATCCGAGATGGATTCCGTTAGTCGCTTTGTACAAGGTATGGCAGATACTGCTGGACGACTTGAACAGCATTCCACATCCATTGGTGAGATGGTCTCTGTCATTACAGACATCGCTGCACAGACCAATTTGCTTGCTCTCAATGCTTCAATTGAAGCAGCTCGCGCAGGTGAGCATGGACGCGGCTTCTCCGTTGTTGCCAGCGAAGTTCGCAAGCTCGCGGAGCAATCCAGCCTATCCGGCCAGAAGATTGTAGAGATGGTTGGAGCAATTCAACAGGAGATTGCAATGGCCAATCACAATGTGCAGATTGGGCAGCAGGATGTAAGCAACGGCATTCGCGCCGTGCAGTTTGCAGATGAAGCTTTTGCCCAGATTAGTCAGGCTGTCGGGGTCGTCAATCATCAGCTTGAGAACATTGCAGCTGCCTCACAGCAGATGTCTGCAAGTACAGCCGAAGTGGTGCAATCCATTGATCAGATCCACGCCATATCGGAAACCAATGCCGATGGAACAGAGAACATCTCCGCTGCTACGGAGGAGCAAGTGGCTTCCATGCAGGAGATATCTTCCTCTGCTGACTCTCTCGCACATCTGGCTCACAAGCTGCAGAAGCTAGTGGAACAATTCAAGCTGTAATCGTTGAAAGATTATTACACTGACACTACGATGACAGAACAACCTTCCAATCGCTGTTATCGTGCAAAAGATTAGTCCAACTTATATAACAAGTAGTCTGTAACATCAAGAGCCCCTTTGCCAAGATGATGGCAAAGGGGCTTTGGGTTATAAAAGGTCAGGCATTTTAGAGAGGAAAATGTCCCGCTTATTCAGCAGATGGCTTTTTATCTCCGTGGTACCCTTGATCTCCATACGGCTCTAACTGTTCAAACCAGCGGTTCAGACATTTGGCGAGTGCATCTTTGGGATCGTAATACGGGTTATCGTCTTGCTTCAATGTCTCCAGCACCTCGATCACAAACGCATTCTCTCCATATTCATTCCATTCAGCCTGTAATCTTCGATTCAGATGGCTACCCATCTGTAACATAAAACGTTGTCCGTTAATGGTTTTCAGGTTAAGTGTGCTGTCGATATAAACTTTGCCGTTACGTTCATTCCGAATCTGGTAGACGCCCGCTTCCGTTTTGACCTCTTTGGCCTGTTCCTGCAATTCTTTGCGACGGTTCATCTTCTCCTGCTCCCCCTTTTCTTTGCGTCCCTGTTTTCCAACTTCGGCGCTCTGTTGATCTGCGTTGCTTCTCAGCCAATACTGACTGCCGTCTGGCTCACGTTCGAGCAAACCATAGTCGATAAGATACCTCCGTATTTCCACGTAATCATCATGAACTTCCTTCAACAGCACATTGACCTGTTTTTCGGTATATTTGCGCTCTGTCTCGAATCGTTTGGCAATTTCGGTGAGCACGATATATTTATGCTTTTGCTGCATATGAAACGTCGTCAGTGGACCGCCGGTACCCTCTGGAAAATACTTGTTCAGCACCTTTTCCCGATCCTGTTCTGTAATATCAAATGAATCACGATGGATCGTATGTCCATGTCTTGTCACCGGCGACACCCATTCGGCAGGAGCCTGGGTATCCTTGCTTTTGAGAAGTTCCATTAATGCCAGGAATATCTTGGCCTGCCGTTCCTTCTCCTTCAATACAAACCGATGATTCCGAATCGTGGAGGCACTCCCGATACCAAGGGCCTTCTGTACTTCAGCATCCTTCTTGCCTTCATAGAATTGTGCCAACAAGCCCCGCTGGACATCGGACAATCCGGTTACGCTTTTATCCAACTCTAGCAAATATTCAAATACCGATCCATGAACCTTCTCAATATGCACTCGCATATAACGGACTGCCTCATAGAGCACTCCTTCTTCAGGATAGATAATCCCCGTTTCCGTCCTGTATCCGCAGCAGACACATATATAGGAGGGCCCCTCCTCCATATAACCACGCTTGATCTCTTCCAATGAAGCTGTTTGCAACCAGGATTCCGATGATTTCATGGTAAAGCTCCTTTTTATCATTGTTATGGTCATTCCAACCGTTATTTTATATTTATGTTTGTTTATTTATAGACATAATATAATTTTGTTTATTATATGTCAACATAACTGAAAAGGATGCTGTGTGTGAAGACATAACGGACTCCCCTTGTTCAACAGAAAAAAAGACCGCAGGGTCGCAACCCTGCAGTCTCATCGCAGAAAGGACATTTCAGCACCTTCCTTACGTTTCTATCACTTACTCATTGTCCCAGTTCAATCACTGTTACAACTTAAACCGTTCAATCATGCTTTGCAGATCTTCAGCCATACGTGACAATGCTGCCGACGATGCTGCGACCTCTTCCATGGTGGCCAGCTGCTCTTGGGCAGCAGCCGATCCGTCTTCCGTTCCAGCAGCAATTCGGTTTGACAGAACCATCGTATCATTCACTGCCTTGTTGACATGACCCATGCCTCCGTCAATCTGGCGGGATGCCGCGGATACTTCTCCAGCTTGTGCAGCTACCAATTGAACCGCAGTACGAATGTTATGGAATGCTTCGCCCGCTTCTGTAACCATCTGCGAACTCTTCACCATACCTTCTCCCGTACGGGCAAAAGTGGATTGCACTGCATTTGTTTTCTCCTGCATCTCATGCATAAGCTCATTAATCCGCTCGGCTGAAGCGCCTGAACTGTGAGCGAGTGTCTTCACTTCGTTGGCTACAACGGCGAATCCTCGCCCTTGCTCGCCAGCTCTTGAAGCTTCAATGGATGCATTCAAAGCGAGAATGTTCGTCTGCTTGGCGATGGCCGTAATCTCGGCCACAATCACAAGAATCTCTTCATTTTTCGCGCGCAGATCCTCAATGACCACAGACATGGCTTTGCTCTCATCATTCACCTGTTGAATATGGGTAACCGCTTCTTCTACGGTAACCATACCCGCTTCCGACTTGGTGGAAGCATCCAGAGCGATACGAGCGGTGTCTTCAGCACTTGATGAGATCTCTTTGACTCCAATGGACATTTCGCCCACGAGTTGACCTGTAGCAGCAAGACTATTGTTCTGCAAAGTCGTTCCCGCAGCTGCATCCTGCATCAGTTCAGCCACCTGTTCTGTGGCTTTGGATGTCTGCTCGGAGCTTGCCATCAGTTCTTCAGAAGACGCCGCCAGCTGGCTGGACGTATCATGTACTTCTCCAAGCACACTACGGAGTGAGGTCGTCATCATATCGAAGCTTTCCCCGAGCTGTCCGAACTCATCCCGGCGCTGTAAACCTACCCGAACGGTGAGATCCCCGGCGCTTACTTTGGATGCTGCCTGCGTTAATTGCAGCAATGGTCGGTGAATGCTGCGGATAATGAATATAAGCAGAATCAATCCAATAACCAATGCAGAGGCCACAATTGTAATTGCACGGATCAAAATAGGCATTACGGCTTCACTTGCTTCGGAAGGAACCATCTCACCAACAATCTTCCAGCCTGTCACCGGATTAGTGAAATACACAGCTTCCAGTTCACGACCATCATATGTATACTTTACGGTCCCGCTTTCCTGTGTGTACATCTCATTAATGTAGCTTTCATCTGACTGTGTACCGGATTCAATATTGTAGTGGAACAGGAATTTACCCCCGTTATCCAGCATGTACAGTTTGCCTTCTTTACCAATACGTATCTGATCAACGGATTCTTTCAGATGATTGAGACTGACATTGGCCCCGAATACCCCTTTGCCATCAGCCAGCTTGACCGCTGCGGTCACAACCCATTCGCCCGTCGAAGCCGACTGGAACGTATCCGAGATTACCGGTTCATCCTGGGACATACCCATCTTATACCATGAACGTTCTCGAGGATCATAATTCTGTTCCTCGGATTCAGGGGACTTCATCCAGCTGCCATCTTCGGCACCTGCGGTGAGTACACCCAATTCCTTGTGATTCTGAGACATCCGATCCATCTGCCTTTGAAGTGCAGGGGATTTATTAATAATATCGTTTGAAGTAATACCCGCAGCCATCTGCGCTGCGTTATCCTTCTCCATATCCAGCATTTGATTTATCTGCAGACTAAGCATTTCTGTTTTGGCCTGTGCGGAAAGAATAATTTCCATTTTAACCTGGTCAGCAGCTTTTTGATAAGACAACCATCCTACGGTAATGCTCGGTACTATCAGAAACAGGAGCAATGCAGCGATCAGGCGTTTTTTTACGCTTAAAGTAAACCAATTTCGAATCCTTTTCTTCATTTAACTATCCCCCATCATAATCTTCACCCATCCTTTTATCGGACAATCGCCGTAAAAATATTATGTATAGATACTAAATTAGTACAAATTTAATTTAAATGATCTGATCAGATGATATGGATTATATCCGCTTAATCATTTTGACCCTCTACGCGAGATCGTTTACAATGCTCATAAGCTGGCTATTCATGAAACGATTGGAAGGAGAGGATTCAAATCTTACGCAAGTCAAATGAAAGACAACGTATTTCCACGTTATATTCATCCATGTTCCGTATTCTGTTAGCGCTCATCCTGTGTGCAGGCCCGATTCTGGGACAAGCTGGTATTACAGCATCCGCAGCGCAGGCGACGCAAGCAGTTCACATTGAAGTGAATGGTGAGCAACAATCCTGGAAGAACGAACCACTTATAATCAAAGGCTCAACGTTTGTTCCACTGCGGGATGTGGTCACATCGATTAAAGGCACGTTGAAATGGGATAATCGCACCAAGACGGCTACCATTACCGTTGGAAGAGACAAGCTGATTCATCAGGCTGGCAGCAATTCCATTAAAGTAAACAAGGTCGATCTGACTACAGGTGTGAATTCACGTACCGTTAACGGTACGTTGATGGTCCCTGTCCGGGCCATGGCTAATGCAATCAAGGCAGACATCAAGGTCCAACGCACAGCTACAGGTAAGATGAATGTAAATATGGTCACTGATCAAGTCAGCTTGCTGAATAGCGAGGTTGCAAGCGTAGATACATATCTGCGCGAGATCAACTATCCAGGTATGGCGCTGATTGCCCGGGATGGTGAAGTTCTGCTAAAACAAGGCTACGGACTTGCCGATGAACAGACGCTAAATCGCCCGGATCAGAAGACCCGAATCGCATCGCTGAGCAAATCCTTCACGGCCGCGTCCATTCTGAGTCTCGTGGAGGAGGGTAAGATTAATGTGCAAGATCCAATCTCCAAGTACATCTCAGGTATACCGAAGGGAGATCAGATCACACTGCACATGCTCTTATCTCAGACTTCAGGTCTGCCATCCGCATTTGGTCGGGGCGAAGGAACTTCTATGGAAGAGACTGTAGAGGAGATTCGCCACAAAACGCTGAAGTTTGAACCAGGAAGTGCCTATCTGTACAGCAACAGCGGGTATGTTTTACTTGCATACGTCGTTGAACAGGTATCTGGCATGAGTTATGCCGACTACGTACAGCAGACGATACTGAAACCACTTGGTATGAAGAATTCGGGAGAGGCCTCCCGTAAAGTGCATACAATTAGTGGTTTTGTTCAACAAGATAATGCATGGGTAACTGCCCCTTATTATGTGTCTCAATCCGGATCAGGAACCATCTATTCCACGGTGGACGATATGCTGAAATGGGATCGTGCGTTGTATACGGACAAGATTCTAAGCCAGGATACGATTGAACAGATGTATGAGCCCTACTCCGATAAAAACTATGGCTACGCCTGGATTCTCAAAGAGAATGGCACCAACCGTACCGTCTTCCACAACGGTAGTGGTGGCGGGTTTGCCACAGCCTTTTCACGTAATCTGTCCGATGATATCACCATTATCCTGCTCGGCAACCATGCAGGTATGGACATGACTTCACTTTTGGATGAAGTTGAGGCACAGACAGCCAAAGCACTGCAATTGCAATAATCCATAATTAATCGCTTATATACAGCACAAAGAGACGGTCCTTTAAAGGATCGTCTCTTTGTGCTGTATATGTTTTCATTTTAACGACTCACACTTCCGTTTCGCTCAACCCACAATTCATCTCTTCTCCATCCTGCAAAAGGCAGATTATCTCATATTCTTATCACTGCCTAGGAGACATCTGCTCTTTCATCATCTGTCTGCTTTAACGTTACAGGAAGTTTCCCCGCAAAAGGAATACGCCCCATCAGCGCCTGAGCGACGCTATCCATGGCAAGTGGCCGGCTCTCGTAAGCCGTTACATAGACTTGGGCATCCGGAAGCGCCAGCAGATCATAGGGGCTTCGTAATGCCACAACAGCCAGTGGTTTGCCCAATTGCTGTATCCAACCAATCAGCCTGCACTGTGGATCGCCGGAGGGGCTTCCCGCATTGTAGGTTCCCACCACAATCTGCCGAATGTCATCTGCTTCCGCTGCCTGAAGCAGACGGGCGGAACGAATGGCAACTTCCTCGGGCGTGACCATCAGATCGACAACATCCAGTCCATAAATGGATAAAGCTGAGCCCAAGGTGAACGTCTGAGTCAGCTGTTCGTCGGCAATTGTCGTCACGGACGTGGCAACCGTTATGACCAGTGTGCGTTCCGGCTTCAAAGGCAGCATATTCAGCTGATCGCGCACCAGTGTGATACTATTCTCGCTAATACGGCGGGCAACCTCTTGGTGTAATGAACTGTTGCGCTCCGACCAACTGGATAGAGCAGGCGCGTTTGATGCCTTTGGCAATGATGCATTCGATACTACCATATTCACTTCATCATCACTTGCGCAGCCCACTCCACTCTCCAGTAAACCACGTTTTGCCTTGTACATCAGCAAACGATTCACCGACTCATCAATACGTCTCTCGCTAATCTGTCCGCTCCCCACAGCTGCTAACAACGCCTCAAATGCCTCTGCCTGAAGCTTGGCCGTATGGCTAATTAACACCAGATCTGCCCCGGCCTCTACCGCCTTTACGGCTGCATCGACAGTACCATAATTCACGGCAATGGCATCCATCTCCATGCAATCTGTCACGATCATGCCCTCATAACCCAGCTCCTGGCGAAGCAGACCGCTTAATACGGTTTGTGATAGCGTTACGGGCAGACGCTCTGGCTCCAGTGCAGGGAAATAAATATGCGCCGACATCATGGCATCGACACCTTCGGCGATAGCCGCTCGGAATGGAATCAACTCCAGGCGTTCTACCCGTTCACGATCATGAGTGATAATCGGGAGGTCCAGATGGGAATCGGTATCCGTATCCCCATGCCCCGGGAAGTGCTTGGCTGTCGCTGCAATCCCAGCGTCCTGTATTCCCGCAATGGTCTTGGCCCCATATTCTGCAACGGATTGTGGAGATTCGCCGAATGACCGCACACCGATGACCGGATTGGCGGCGTTATTGTTCACATCCAATACCGGAGCAAAGTTCATGTTAATACCCATGGACTTCAGCTCCAATCCACTGATATATGCCGCCTGATATGCATCGTCAATGGAACCTGCAGCGGCAATGGCCATTGGTCCAGGCATCAAGGCGATCCCTTCGGTAATTCGAGCAACCATGCCACCCTCCTGATCAATGGAGATCCAGAGCGGCACATTACCCCTACTTTTGGCAATCTGTTGTAGCCCTGAGGATAACCGCTCTACCTGCTCTGGCGTCTCAACGTTACGCGCAAAATAGATCACGCCACCGATTGGATACTTTCGGAGAAAGAGTTCCACATCGCCAGCAGCTTCAGTGCCATGAAAGCCACAAAGCAGCATTTGCCCAACTTTCTCACGCATGGTCATCTGTTTCAGCTTCGTCTGGTATAACTCTTTTGGCCCACTCACTCATTTCATGCCTCCCTCCGCTAACAAACATCCGTTCATTCATATAACAAAAACGGCTTTCGCCGCTCCTTCCATTCCGCTGCCTGTACATTCCACACTTCCATTAAACGAATGAATTCCGCACGGTCATGAATGGTTTCCCTGACTTCCTTCCCCCCTGCCAGCAGGTCGATAAAGTACCTTGAACCCCGCTCTGGTGGCTCCAGCCAGCAGAATTGCTCCGGATAGAGTGACACCAGTTCATGCAAAAGCACCAACCCTGTCTCTACCGCCCGGAATTTCCTGCTGTCCGTTACAAAAATCCTTACACCACCACACAGCTCACCTGCATGTTTGGAGAATGTTGGCGACATGTACACTGGATGCACATGTACTCCCTCCAGCCTGTATTCCCGAAATCGTTCCGCCAAACGCTCCCCCTCAACCCAGGGGGCTCCAATCCACTCGAACGGGCGGGTCGTGCCCCTGCCCTCCGATACATTAGTGCCTTCGAACAGGCACGTACCCGCATATACCCGCACACTGTCCAGCGTGGGTATATTGGGAGAGGGCAACATCCAGGGAAGCCCACAATCCGCAAATTCCATGGAGCGCTGCCATCCTTCCATGGCAACCACGTCCAATTCGCAAGGTACATCCATCTCGCTGTTGACCATCAAGGCGAGTTCACCTATCGTCAATCCGGTACGTACAGGTACACGCCAAGCGCCAACGAGTGATTCATACCCCGCGTTCAGCACACCGCCTTCCACAACGTTTCCACCCAGCGGATTGGGGCGGTCCAGAATCAGTATGCGTTTGCCTGCTCCAGCACAGGCATCCATCATATGGAACAAGGTTGAGGCATACGTGTAATAACGGATGCCCACATCCTGAATGTCGAACAGCACCGTATCCACTCCAGCCAGCATTGCAGGCGTAGGTTTCTTGTAATCTCCATACAGGCTGAACACCGGAATGTCCAGACGTGGATGAAGCATGTCACCGAATCTGACACCCGCCTGAAGTTCTCCATCCAGTCCATGCTCACAGGCATAGAGCGCTGTAAGCTCGGCATTAGCCAGTCCGGCGCACACATCTATTGTCGATACAAAATCCGCTGTAATACCAGTCGGGTTTGTAATTAGACCGATTCGATTACCCGTTATCCATGGATGCGATAGCCCTCCGGACAGAAGATCAACTCCCGTTTTTACAGCCGGAATCTGCTCGGTCCCATTCAACTGGCCCATCACACATTCCCCTGGCTGATCCAGCCTGTATGCTGGTGATCGTTACCGCCTGTTACGACAGGCTCTTCTTCAGGCTCCAGCACATTAAGAGCAACCTTATGCTGATAGATGGCAAACATCCCTCCAAACAGTGCTCCGAAACCAACGACAGTCAGCATCAGCAAAGCAGTCAGGCACATGGCCTGAAAACAAGCGCCCATCGTGTACCCCGGGTGACGGAAGAACAGCTTTACACTTTCCCCCATCGCCTGAACGATGCCCATGTTTTTTTGTAAAACAAGCTGCCAGGTATAGAACTGTGACATCAGCGCCATGAGAACAAAGAATGTCTGGAACACGCTCACTGCTGTACCCGTAATTCCACCCTGTCCACCGTAATACCACCAGGTTGACCATAGAATGAAACCAAGTACCGCGAAAAGCACGCCCACCGATCCTCCCGGGATTATTCCCTTCCACGTTCCGATCCAGATATCCTTAAGTCCATTGCGCCGTTCCTTACGTTCCAATCTGTGATGTACGGCATAACAAACCCCGAACAAGATGGGCATATATATCAAGGCCAGAAGCAGCACTGCGATCGGCAATGGAGCAAACATCAGAATGGGAACCAATACGATGGAGCTAACGACACTGTACAAGGCCACCGGAATAATATCCCGATAGATTTCCGCGCCCGACTTAATCAATACTTCACTCAGCTTACGCATTTTTATTCTCCCCTTTCTCACCGTTCCTTCTTCGCCCGACTTCGTCTCTTACTTCCGTCCAATCGCAAGCTCCGTCTCTGGATCGAAAAAGTGCGCCTTACGCAGGTCCAGCACAAAATTCTTGTCCATACCTACATAAGCATGTGTTTCCGGGTGAACCTTGGCTGTAACGGTACGGGCACCGGAATGGAAATACACCAAATTCTCGGAGCCCAGATGTTCTACAACTTGAACTCGCGCCTGCAGCATGTGGTCTGTCGGGATATTCGGAGCGACATCATCACCAAAAATATGCTCTGGACGCAGACCCATAATCACCGGTTTGCCCTGATGACTCTGAAGACGAGCGAGTACATCTGCTGGCAAGGTGAATGATGCCCCCTCGATGACAACCTGCGTGCCTTCAATCCGCGCATCAATGAAGTTCATCGCTGGGGAACCGATAAATCCGGCAACAAACATATTCCGCGGACTCGCATACAGTTCTTTCGGTGAAGCCACCTGCTGGATATCTCCATGATTCATGACCACGATGCGTTCCCCAAGTGTCATGGCTTCTACCTGATCATGTGTCACGTACACGATCGTGGCACCGAGACGTTTATGCAGTTCGCCCAACTCCACCCGCATCTGTACCCGCAACTTGGCATCCAGATTGGACAGTGGTTCATCGAATAAAAACACCTGCGGATCACGGACGATCGCCCGTCCCACCGCAACACGCTGGCGCTGACCACCAGACAGCTCGCGTGGTTTGCGCTCCAGCATCGCTTCCAGTCCCAGAATGGAGGCCGCATTCTGCACCTGTTCATCTATATAGGACTTTGGCTTTTTAAGATTTTTCAGGCCAAAAGAAAGATTCTCACGGATGGTCATATGCGGATAGAGTGCATAATCCTGAAACACCATCGCGATATCCCGATCCTTCGGATGCAGATCGTTAACAAGCCGGTCACCGATCACAATATCACCGCTCGTTTGCTTCTCCAGTCCGGCAATCATCCGCAATGACGTCGTTTTGCCACAGCCCGAAGGACCCACAAACACTACGAATTCCTTATCCTCTATAACAAAGTCCGAGCCGGCCACAGCCGTGAACGTTCCTTTATGATCGTCTTTGAATTCTTTGCGCACTTGGCGAAACTCCACGCGTGCCATAGGTAGATCCCCCTTTACGTTGTCACTTGTCCTGAACTATATAAGTTCAACTAACGAATCCTTACACTGGCACTCCGATGACAGAATAACCTTCCGATCGCTGTTATCCCCAGATTTCTTTGATTCCTTTATAAAAAGGGGAAATCCGGTGATAGCTTAAGCTTCCGATGTAGCTTTCTTTCAGAAAGCTTTTAGGCGAACGCCTTCGCTTCTTCAGGTTATTTCTGTCCTCTCCGTTATAGTGTAAATGTTTAGTTGAACATATATTAGAATTAACCTTTTACTGCACCAATCGTAATACCCTGCAGGAAATAACGTTGCAGTGAGAAAAACAGAATGATCATGGGCAGCGCACCTATTGTTGCCCCAGCCATCATTGCGCCGAAGTCCGTTGATTCGGCAAATACAAAGGAGGCCAGCCCCACCTGAATGGTACGCATCTCGTTGGAATTGGTAATGAGGAACGGCCAGAAGAATTCATTCCACGAAGCCACAAACGTGAATATCGCCAGTACCGCGATTCCCGGCTTTGCCATCGGCAGGATCACCTTCCAGAAGATACCGAACTCGCTGCAGGCATCGATACGCGCCGCATGGATCAGCGATGTGGGCAGCGTAGACATGAACTGTTTCATCAAGAATATGTTCCCTACGCTAACGGCAGCAGGCAGAATAATGGCCGTATACGTATCCCCCAGGTCAAACACGTTGACCATCAGAATATACAAAGGAATCAGCGTCACCTGTGCCGGAATCATCATGGTTCCCAGGAGGGTCCAAAACACAGCCTGACTACCCGGAAATTTCAGCTTGGCAAATGCATATCCCGCCAGGGAGGCGAAGAATACATTTGTTACGGTCAAGATGATCGAGATGAGCAGCGAGTTGTACAGCCAGCGCCAGGCATCGGTTTTGGCAAAAAAGCGCTCATATGGTGATAACGACAACTGCTCCGGAATCATCTGTGGTTTAAACGAAGCCGACATCGCACTATCCTGCACCGAACCGACGAGCATCCAATACATCGGAATGACCGTCACCAGCGCCCAGCCCACCAGCAGAATGGATGCAAAGACGAGCAGTGTCTTTTTCTGTGTTGATTTCATGAATTACATTCACCCCCGGATGCTTATTCCCAAAATGCTCTAATCGTACGTGTTTTGAACTACCTCTAATACTCAATATCGCTGGAGAAATATTTGAACTGAATGACGGAGATGACTATGATGATAACCGCCAATACAAACGACTGTGCCGAAGCCAATCCGAATTCATAGAACTTAAATGCAGTTTCGTAGATCAGGTAGGCAATCGTTGTTGTAGCAAAATTCGGTCCACCTTGCGTCATCAGATATACCGAGATGAACACCTGGAAAGACGTGATCACACCTGTAACGAGCAGATACAACGTCGTTGGTTTGAGCAGCGGCCATGTAATCTTGCTGAACTGGGTCCAGCCGCTGGCATGATCAATATCCGCCGCTTCGTACAGCGATTTCGGAATACCACCCATGGCTGCCAAATACAGAATAATGCCCGCTCCGTGCGATCCGAGCCAGTTCATCAGAATGAGGGAAAAAAGTGCCGTTCCCGACTGGCCCAGCCAGATCACCGGATCAAGGCCGAACAAGCCGAGAAAACGGTTGAGCAGCCCCGAATCCGTCGGGTCAAAGATCGCTAGCCATACAATGGAGATGGTTACCCCGGAGGCTACCGCAGGCAGATACATGGTAGCTTTGAAAAAAGTCTGCCATTTGCTTTTCATCTGAAAGATGAAATAGGACAGTACAAATGTAATGAGAATATTGACCGGGACTGTGCCTACGGTGAAGATCACCGTATTTTTAATCGACTTCCAGAACGTCTCATCTTTCACCAAACGCTCGTAGTTATCCAATCCAACCCACGTTGAGTTCATAATGTTGTATTTCTGAAAGCTCATCACAAGAGCTGTTAGTACGGGATAAAGTGTGAAAATGAGAAACAGCAGGACAGGCGCCAAAATGAACAAATACGCCCACCCGTAGTCCCGCCAAAACCGGGCAACCCGGGAAGTCCGGGTCACTGACGGTTTTGGCGCAAGGGCGGTCTGCATGGCGAATCCTCCTCTCCTAATCAGTGTGGTTTTACGTTATGTTTGATTGTCCGAGTTATTGTCCAAACATCTGCTGGCCTTTGCTCTTGAAGTCTTCTGCGATCTGCTCCGGTGTTTTCTCACCCGAGAACAGCGCCTGGATGTTTGGCTTCACAACTTGTTCCTTGAATTGTTTTTGCTGGGATGCTTTGTCGATATCCAGTTCCAGTACAACCGGCATCGCGATATTCTCTGCCATGACTTTTGCAGCAGCCAGATTATCTGGTTGACCAAGCTCTTTCCCTTTAAACAGTTCCACTTGGGACTGTCTTACGAATGGAAGCGCCAGTTCATTGGCCGAGTTCCCTGCTTTGGCACCGCTAAGCGCCTCCATTACCAGGAACGTATTTTTGGCATGCTGTTCGCCCTTGTCCTTTTTCTGTTTGAAGGCTACATACCCTTCGCCGCCCATTGTTGTGGCCGCAGGTTGATCGTCATTATGCGGTACAGGCAGAAGGACAAAATCAATCTTCTCTCCCTGCACCTTGCCATCATCGATGTCCTTGTTGCGGTTCTGAATCATCACATCATAATAAGGAATCGCTTTGGAGATGATCGCTGTTTCCCCCGCGTAGAACATATCCGTCCGTTTTGCCGGAGCGAGAGCCGCCGTTTCCTTCGGCATATACCCTTGATCCATCAGATTTTTGATAAAAGAGAGGGTATCCAGAATGCGACCATCATTCCATTGGAACGTTCCGTCTTTGTCGAGAACATCAATCATGCCGTTGTTCCGGGACAACATTTCAATGAAGTCAAGCGAGGTTCCGTCGGTAACCAGTGCATATTGCTTGGCCCCACCATCCAGCGCTTGGGTCAGCTTGGCAGCAGCATCGTTGAATTCGGACCAGGTCCAGCCATTTTGCTGAATGGATTTCCAGTCAATGCCTGCTTCCTCCAGAATGCGTTTGTTGCCACCCCAAGCCCATTGGAATTGATACAACGGCAGGCCATACTGTTTCCCCTGAATCTGGCCTAAGTCCAGCGTACCCGGCAGATAGTCGTCCTTGATCTCAGGTGTCAGGTAGCTGTCCAGCTCAAGTGCCAATCCCGTATTCACATATGTTCCGTCTACGCTATGAAAGTAAAGATCCGGCGGGTTGCCCGCATTCAAAGCGACATCGAATTTTTTGGGCCCTTCCGCCCAGGAGAGCATTTCCGTCTTGACGGTAATGTTCGGGTGTTCTTTATTGAAATCAGAGATTAGATCCTTCAGTTCATCTTCATATGTGCCATGTACAGGATAGGTCCATACCGTTACCGTATCGTCAGCATTTGGGTCATCTGAAGCAGCACCCCCGCTATTCCCACACGCAGTAACCAAGACCATCATCAACAACATCGTCCATACCAGACCCTTCTTTTTCATCCCTTCATCTCCCTCGCGTGTTTTCTTCCGATTCTTCCATTGCCTCATTGCCTAACCATGCTACCCCTTTGAGATCATCCAGCCTTCAAACGGCATCCACCTATAAACGCGGCAGTAAGGAAAAGCACCTCCCCTGTAGATTGGACCTGCCAGTACGCAGGCTAAATCTCTTAAATGCAATATTAACGTCAACTTAGTTAACATTAACAGTATTAATTCCTTCCAAAATTGTAGATTGAATTCATTATATGAGTTGTAAAATAAAAATTCAACATTATTTTTTATTATAAAATTTAATTTTACTTTTTCTTTTTATGCCACTATACTATGTAAAAAGAAAACCCAAGCAAGCGAGGTGAGCCACTTTGCGAGTATATGTAGGCGTAGATGGAGGCGGTACCAATACTGATGCAGCAATCATTTCTGAATCTGGTGAAATTCTCGCCCGACTCAGCGGCGGTCCCACGAACCCTCACAGCGTATCAACTGAACAGGCCCTTTCCGAACTAAAACGAGTGCTGGAACAGCTATTTAATCTAATAAGTGATTTATCGACAAATTGTGAGGGTATATGCCTTGGTATGTCAGGTGTAGATACGATCCAAGAACGGCAACTTATAGCCGAAGCAGTAAAAAACTATATGAAAAGTCGTAATCGACATGCATCAGAAGGCTGTCCAGTCTGGGTTGTATCCGAAGGAGAGATTGCTCTGATGGCCTCTCTCGGACATACGCATGGGGTATTATGCATCTCTGGAACAGGGTCTATCGTGTACGGATTTACGCTGGAAGGAGAGCGATACCGTGCAGGAGGCTGGGGTCATCTGCTCGGAGATGAGGGGAGCGGCTATCGTATTGGGCAGCGTGTACTCCAAGTGGTTATGCAGAGTTATGACGGGGTTCTTCCTCCGACCCGTTTAACCCCGCTTCTTCTAAAGAATCTGAACCTTCGGGATATACCGGAGCTAAAGACGCGGGTGTATCAGACGGATTGGAGCAAAACCGAGACCGCATCCATCGCCCGCCTAGCTATGGAAGCAGCTGAACTCGGAGATGAGGCCGCCCGGGCACTGATTATGGACGAAGCCTCACAATTGGCGGATACCGCCAAAGCGCTGGTTGCCCGTCATCCCGAATTTGCCTCCACTCAGGTTGTCCTGTCCGGATCACTGTTTCGATACGCTGCACTTTTCCGAAATACATTTATCCAGAAGTTATCCGGATATTATGGAGAGTTGGACTTTGTATATCGTGAAGATGCCCCCGCTCCAGCGGTTGGCGCAGCACAACTGGCAAGAAAACGCTGTTCCATAAATGAATCATTTTGAAAGAGAGAAGGAGGCCATACGGATGAATCACATGCTGAATTCACTAATAACAGAACAACCCAATCCACTAACGGATCATATAGATGAACTGCCTTCGGCAGAAATTATGGAACTGATTAATAGCGAAGACCAACGAATTGCGCAGTTAATTCAACCACTCATTCCTGTCATCGCACAGGCTGCCGACCGGATTGTAGATGCCTTTCAGTCAGGTGGCAGACTATTTTATGTGGGTGCAGGTACCAGTGGAAGATTGGGTATTCTTGACGCTTCGGAATGCCCGCCCACCTACGGAACCCCGCCCTCCATGGTGCAGGGTATTATTGCAGGTGGTTTCCGGGCAGTGAAGGACCCAGTGGAAGGTGCTGAAGATAGTGAGGCGTTGGGAGCTGCAGACCTTGATGAACATGGCTTAGACAAAAACGATGTCGTGGTTGGCATTGCCGCCAGCGGACGAACACCATATGTGCTGGGTGCGATGAGACACGCCAAGGAGATCGGAGCTACGGTGATCAGCCTGAGTAATAATGCAGGCACACCAATGGCCCTGCTGGCTGATGTGAGTATTGAGGCGGTTGTCGGCCCGGAGGTTGTCATGGGGTCAACACGTATGAAGGCAGGCAGCGCCCAGAAAATGATTCTGAACATGCTCACCACTACCGCCATGATTCGTCTGGGCAAGGTTTACCGTAATTTCATGGTCGATCTGAACCCTTCGAACGAAAAGCTTGTCCATCGGGCCAAACGCATGATCCATCTGGCAACCGGAGCAAATGAAGCGGATATTGAAGAGGCTTTTACCGGTGCAGACGGTCATGTAAAAACGGCAATCGTCATGCTGATGGCAGGTGTGGACGTAACGGAAGCTCAGCACAGACTTGATCTGGCTGACGGTTTTGTCCGTAGCGCCATTGGAGGGTCTTCCTGAGACGTTACAGGGGGATATTTCAAGAGGTTAAAAGAGAGGAGCCCAACATTAGTCTGAACCGCTCCCTGTCAAGTAGACAGTTAAAAAAACAAAAATTAGTTCATTGAGATACCTTAGCCCGGATGACGTGCTAAGGTATCTTTCTTGTTATACAGCTCTTCGGTATTCGTTCGGAGACAAGCCGCCCAAACACTCCGTGTAACGGTAGTTGTTGTAGTAGCGCAT
>NZ_JAGGNR010000064.1 GCF_018614975.1 Paenibacillus polymyxa
ACTTTACAGGGAGCGGTTCACAACCTGAATGCCAAAGCCGCTTTTTGTGTATTATTCTACTGTCCCCCGCTCAAAATACGCATGCAACCGATACAAACAAATCTCCTTCGTCCATCGGTACAGCACCGCCCGTTCCTCCGCATCCTCCACCTGTACATTCAGCGAGAACACGCCATTCTCGAAACGAGTCATACTACCCTTCGCCCCGCTCCACTTAGACATGGGCATGTCGATAATCAACTTCTCTATTTCAGTTGCCGTCTTCTCATTCCATTCCCAGAGCGCAAGTTTGTCTTTGTCCGAAAAGTCCTTCCGTTTCCGGTACTCTCTCTCCGTCAGATACGTATGGAAAAATTCAGCCATCTCCCCCGGCGTGATCGGGTCCATCCACTGAGATTCGCCTCGCTCCAGCATGTACAGCAGCACCATCATTTTGTAGCTTTTGTTCATTAGTGTTTTCTCCACATCACGCAGCCACGCCTCATGCCGGACATACACCTCTCCCTCAGCCGGGGACAGAAGTTCCGCCCAATACAGAAACCCAACATACGAACCAAATTCGTTCCGGTACCCGATACTTTTCGAACGTCCCATCAGGTGCAGCTCCAGATACGTCGGAATACGCCCCAGCTCTCGTTTCACATCCAGAAAATCCTGATGCAGCTTCTCGCGGCGCGGTAGCCGTTTGCGGCTCAACTCCTGAAGCAGGTTCACTACCCGGGTCTCTAGATGAATCCCACAGTTAGCCGGAACCTCAGGCACAGCCGAATCTATCATTTTTTCGCTTCGTTCCTCATCTCGGTGTACGTCCAGAAGACTCAGCTTCACATCCGCATTCCGGTAGTTTCCGATCAGGTCGATGATGACACAATGCGATTTGCCCTCCGCAAGCCGCAGACCACGCCCCACCTGCTGTGTAAACACCGTGAGCGACTCGGTTGGACGCACGAACAATAGCGTATCCACACGTGGAATATCCGTACCTTCGTTGAACAGATCCACCGTCAGCACAACCTCCAGCTCACCCGCATCAAGCTGCCGAATCGCTTCCTTCCGCGACATCTCCGATGTGCGCGAATGCAGACTGAGCACCTTCACCCCCTGACTGCGAAAATACGCAGCCAAATAGTCCGCCTGCCGGATCGACGAGCAAAAGCCAATCGTTCTCGTCTGCTTGTGCCGCACCCAGGCCGCATAGATCGTTTCCACATGCTCCTCTTGCAACTGAACGGCCATGAGCTGTTCTTCATCATACTTTGTTCCGATCCACCGAATCTGCGAATAATCCGTATCGTCGAATACCCCGTAATATTGAAATGGCGCCAGCCACCCTCGCCGGATCGCTTCAATAAAATGCATCTGGTACGCCACATTCCCATCACAGAGCGCATACACATCCTTGCTATCCAGTCGATCCGGGGTCGCCGTAATGCCCAGCAGGAACTTCGGCTGAAAATGCTCCATCACCAACATATACGTCTTCGCCGCCGCATGATGGAACTCATCCACCACGATCAGATCAAATGCATCGACGGCAAACACATCCCGGTGCTTTTGCATACTGAGCGTAAAGATCGAAGCATACACACAATCCGCCGCCCCATCCTTATACTGTCCGTTATAGATCCCATGACTACGATCCGGCATGATCCGCTGAAAAGATTTCTTCGCCTGGAACAAAATCTCTTCCCGATGCGCCACAAACAACACCCGCTGGAACCGCTGCGCGAAGAAACCCGCCAGATACGTTTTACCAAGCCCGGTCGCCATGACAACCATCGCCTTGTTGTACTGCTCCTCCATCGTGCCATGGAGTGCTTCGAGAGCATCCAACTGCGCCAATCGCGGCTGGATCGGCACGAGCGGCAGCTCAGCGGCTTCTTCCTCTGTCTCCTCCGGCAATCCTGTGCTGTACTCCGCTTCTTCCATCTCCGTGATCCGCTGAATCATCTCCGGGTTCTTCTGGTGATACTTTCGGTACTCTTCCTCATACAGCGCAATCGAATCCGGGTTCACCGGCAAGGTTGTCTCGTGGTAGAAGCTCTGCATGAACTTATCCAAAGCCGACTGGAACGTATACGGCTCCGCCTCCGCATTCATCGCCAGATTCCATTCATACCCCGTCTTGAGCGCCGTGAACGAAAAGTTAGACGAGCCGACAATCAGCAGTCCTTCCCCGTTGTCATGATCGAACAGATACGCTTTTGGGTGAAAAGAAGTGCCCATACTTCGCCACAGCCGTGTCTCAATTCGGGGATCAACCTCACAGAGCGCCCGTAATCCTTCTGGCTGTGTTATGTACAGATAATCTCCCGCGAGCATCCGCACCTCGGCCCCACGCTCCGCCGCCCGCTTTAAGTGCGGGGCCAGCAGTTTCACCCCGGACTGCATAATAAAGGACGTCATAATATAAATCCCGGATGCATGCTGCATCCGGGCAATCAGTTCGTCTGCCAAGTTATCTGTAATGAGTTTAACGTTAAGCTTCGTCGACATCGATCAGATACACTCTCTCCTGGAATCCACCGCGTGCCTCAGCCTTGTCCGCCCGTAGCTTATCCAATTGCGCCGCATTCGCTCCATGCACCTCTGCCAGCGCCCGGATGACCTCCAGCATGTCGGCTAGTTCTTCCAAAGCTTCCTGATCACTCGCTGCATTTACGTACTCATCCGATTCTTCCTGCAGCTTCGTTCTTAACTCTTGCTTATACTCCTCCGGGTCCAGAATACGTGTGCGGCATTCCTTGCCACTGGATGTGATAATATGCGGAATCTTGTCCCGCACCAATTTGTTGTATGTAGGCATGTGGTATAACATCCTTTCTGCTTTGGAGGTTTTCCAGCTTTGCGCCAGAATCTCCCTTTATGCCATTATACCATTTGCTAGGGGGGGAGGTATGGATTGATTTTGTAAAGTAGTTGGGGTGGAATGAGGAGATAAAAATAGCCCATTTCTACTCGTATTCGAGTAGAAATGGGCGTTCGGTAATTCATAATGTCTAATTGTTCAGCATCAAACTCTGGTTCAGAGGGATTCTAAGCCAACAGTTTTGAGACAATAACATTTGTATCCATCATTTCTTTATCAATCTCGACCAAGCAAGTGTCATCATCCATAGCTGGTTCATAACCGATTCTAACTTTTTCAATTGCATACTTCTTCTTAATATCAAGAATATACTCTATTAACTTCTGAGCTTTTAACGTTGTCTCTGAATTTTCTCCGCTGAACAACTCCTCTTCTGGAAAATTCATAACGATATCTCCACATTCCTCATTGAAAGAAAACACAATCATCACGTTGTTAAGAGTATGACCCAAGTTAAGCTCAGACAATAATATATTGCCTGTTCCCTTAGGAGATAGGATCTCTTCGAAGCTCCTTATTTGGTGAAATTCAAAATCTTTTTCACTACGGTTATCATAAAAGTGAGAACTTTTGATATGATCCTCCTGGATGTTTAAATCATTCTTAATGAATTGATCCAGATTATTTTTGTTAAAATCAATTAAAATAATTTCTAAACTTCCATATCCAAACCTTCTTACATCATATAATTCTTTCATTTTCCCAATGTTTTCAATTCGGTATTGTAGGTGGATATAGTTGTTTATGTTCCAAGTCAAACCATTGCTCTATATGGTTACATAACAACGGGGTGTCTTGAATCGCTTGCTCACAGATTTCTTTATATGAATCTTGAAGTACTTCCTCAATTTCCAAATTCAACTGATATGCCTCAGTTTGTTTCGCATGATATACTTCCGCAGGCTCAATAACGTAATTTTTATTTTTGGTTATAGGACTTACATGGATCGTCCAATCAAGGTTACCCTTGAAATGCTGAATACAATTCTTTAATTGCTCGTAAACCTGATCAGCGTTGTGGAATCTAAAATAAAAACCCGCAGGATTCTCATAGATCCGATTCGGATTATACATCTCTGTTCTATTCCATTCGTACGACCCTAATTTGGCCAAGGTATACGCCATAAGCTCCGGTGCAAGCATCTCTTCTTTACTTTTCATGTAAATACTTTTTGACACTTTATCCACCTCATTTGAGAGTGCGAATCATGGGCTGTTGATTTTATGTCTCATAATTACTCAAATCGAATCGGGATTCACATAACACCATTCGGAATGAATTGTAGTTTTCAGAATTTTCTCCAGATCAGATAAGGTATATATCCAGTCTTCCTCGATCCATATAACCATCTGTGGCTGTCTCATAAGAAAATGATATAGAAAGGTTAGAGTAACCTCTTCATTTTGATAAACTTCATCTAAAATCAGCGTGTTAAAATATACTCTCCCATCATCTCTCCATTCCAATTCTCTATATTGATATTGAACAGGTTCATCATATACATCGACTCTGATGTTATTCTTTTGCTCACTATGGCCCAACTCTTCTTTGTCTGATTGAGTAATTCCCAAGGAGCAATGTTTCATATTCAGTTCTGAATCCGTATTTTCAACTCCAAAAACTAAAGTTAAATTTGCTTCCAGACAAGCTTCTTGTATATCCTGGATCAAACGCGCAATGGGAATATTACTATTTTCTTCCACTAAAACAAAAGCAGATGCCATTACTTCAGTACCTCCCTTAATTCTTCTAACGAGTTAACCACTTTGACGCCCTTGCTCTTTATATATTCGATTTTCTCAGATGCAATTCGACCCGTATTTTCTAGTGGCGCGTCTATATATAAAATAACTTCCTTCTTCTTGTAATTGAAAAACTCTTTATTATTTGTATCCACTAATCTATCTATTTGGTCTGTTTTCACTGCTCCCGCTGACTTCTTCACTTCAATAATTTGTGAGTTCGTGACAACATCCAAATCCGTAACTCTTAATTTATTTTCTGCATTTTTAATTTCCACCCCAAATCCTGTTACCCCGACATGCCGATCTACAAATTCACCAACTTTTCCTTCAACAACTTTCCCTGTGTCTCGGCTATGTTTTGCAGCTTCTATAGCATTGGTAATATTTTTGGGATTGTGCTCTACCCAAACGATTTTGTTTCCAGCTTGGTTAGCATACTCCATTTCTAAACCTTTGTTCGTTTTGCTGACCATTGGGTTATCATGCAATATTTCGCTTTGAAGGTGACCATGCGTTACTTTTCTGTCTTTCGGTAATCTTAATCCTCCATTCGGAACCTTATAACCCTTATTATATGTTCCTGTAAAAGCCAACACGAGCTTAGCAGTCTGTAAGCCTCCAATAGAAACTGCTGCTTGCCAAGCCGGTATGGATTCTCCAGTTACGGGATGATGACCTTCCTTAAATACACTGATCTGTTCATCATATATATCCCCACCACTAGACTCCGGTTGCTTGGGTCCAGCTCTCATTTCTTCATAACTGCCACCATTTTCCCAATACTTAACAAACTCTTTTTGCCCTGGCATCCCATCCTCAGCTTCACTGGCAGGCATGTTAACTCTAAACAAAGGATTATATACCATTCGTCTTTGCTCTTCTGGGTTACCTGTATCATGGTTCATCATTGTATGGGCAGCAATCTGCCCAGCAACGGCTCCCAAGCTCACCTGTTCCTGATCTGCTTGTTCGAATCTCTCGGCAATCGACATTAAATCTTGGGATGACTTGACCATACTTTCCAGGGCACGATCCAGTACAGAACGTGACTGCTGAAAATCATAGAAAAATCGTTCCTGCGTTGCTCCCGCCCACTGAGACTGGATGAATCCGATCCTTGCAGTCAGGTCATTACGTATACCTTCCAACTGCTGCCTGCCCTGCTCAATCTGCCTGGATACATGGAGTAGTTGCTCTGGTGTTACTTTAATTGTACTCATATCATTCTCCGCCATTAAAATTAGGATTTTACCATGTTAGCAGAAGCTTGGTGTATATACATCCTTCTAACATCCTGATTTTTCCCTTCTCACCATAACAATATTTCCAACAACGTACTTCATAGGTCCTAATTTAAAGGAAATCTTCTTAATCTCTTGATTTAATAGAAAACAATCCATAAACACACCAACGGGCACCCCGTCAACAATGCCGCTGTAAAACTGATCTGTGCCGCGACTCGTCCTCCGGTAAACTTTTGCCGTGAAAAGAACATCCAGATCGAGAGGTACGTAGCGCCTAGTGGGAATGAAATTATCCCGCTAAACGTACTCGGTTCCATATACCCAATCATCATGCTTTTACCAATTAGGATTAGAGTAACCAATTCCATTATAGATAATATGAAAAACGCGATAGCAATTACTTTTTTCAAAATGTACACCTACTTTCCCGATGCAAAGCAAAGAGCATCCTTTGTAATCTCTGCATCATATCCTTTATTTGGATGATGTCATCTTGTAAGCGTAACACAGATAAATCAAACATTTAACCCAAATGATCAATTAAAAAAACATCTTACTCTGATGAATCTTCCTTCAATCGAGTGGCTAACTCGTCCAATATCTCTTCTGTTCGTTGAAAAAGCTTTTCGATGTTGTTCAGTTCTAGTGGCTGGTCATGTGGGTAATCTGCTAGGGAAGACATATGTTGCATCGTACCGATGAACAAAGCAATATCCAACCCGGATTCAGTGTCCGTATACACTAGAGGCAAGATTTCGTTCATCGTGAGGTTCTTGGGTGTATGCACTGAATGATACTTATAGATATAAAGCGCCTTGATCATGGAGGCTAAAGCCCAATCACAGAGGATGAGGCAGGCTTTGAACTGATTGTGATTACGCATGATGGTGGCAAGTTTGAGATGATACTTAGCATGCTGGTGATAGTCCAATATTGTAGTATGTAGCATGTGATAATCAGGAGTTTGTTTGGATCTAGGTTGTATGGAGATATCATGGTCTTGCAAACGTGGGGTAAAATCTACTTGGTGATTACAATGTGCTCCGGTTATGGACCAATTTCTTGCCATTGTCATCCCTCCAAAGAGTTAATACCAGTATTATACAGTAAAATACATACTCAAAGATATAATTTTATTAAATATATACGATTCAAATAGTCATGTTTAGCCCCCAAAATCTTGTTTACACTTTTACATAGAGGGGGTGCGTATGGTGGAGTAGAGTAAGAGGCTGGGT
>NZ_JAGGNR010000065.1 GCF_018614975.1 Paenibacillus polymyxa
TCGAGCCGGTTTCCCTTCGATCTCCTGAGTATACTTGGTTATCCATTTCGACAACACACTTTTGCTTGAAATATCATATTTTTCTGTTGCAGCAGATAAAGATAGCTGACCAGACAAGACATCTCTGACCGCACCCAGCCTTATTTCCTCGGCGTATGTTTTCCACGTTTTCGATTCCTTTAACCCATCCGACCCATGTGCTCTATATTTTCTGACCCAATCTTTGACTGAATTCTTGCTCACCCCAATGTGTTTAGCTTCCGAATTCGGATTGGATTGGAGTTCAAGGCAGCGCTGTACGGTGTGTAATTTGATTTCTAAAGAAATGGGACTTCTTTTAGACATGAGAAAACTCCCCTCATAATAGACGTAGAAGTTTTGTTTTTTTCTACTGTCTACTATGGGGGGAGCATATCAGTCTGGGCTCTTTTTATAATTTTTTTATACATGAAGCGCATATAATCCGTCAAAAAATCCCCTCCTGCATAAACAGAAAGGGATTCATATGATTCTACTTCACTTGTGCTCCAGAATAGCCTGTCGGCTCTTCTCCAAATATTCCACCGACTGATTGTAGCTGCGGCTGGCAATCGCCAGATACAAAATATCGATCACGTTCAGCTGTGCAATCCGTGACGAAGTTGCTCCGCTCCGAATATCACTTTCGGTGGAAGTAATCATCAGGGGCACATCCGCCATACTACTGAGTGTGTTGCTGCCCCACTTGGTAATGCTGATTGTCGCTGCACCGCCATCGTGAGCATGCTTGAGACAGGAGATTACGTTCGAAGTCTCTCCTGAATACGAGATACATACAACCGCATCATCTTCACGAAGCGTCGTTGCGGACGAGATCTGCATATGCGGATCGGCGAACGAAAAGCTTGTGCGATTGATTCGCATGAACTTGTAATGTGCATCCAGCGCAATCAGATTAGAGGCCCCTACTCCATAGAAAAAGATCCGGTTTGCCTGATGAAGCACGTCCACGGCTTTTTCCACCAGACGTGGGTCCAGAATATGAACCGTATCCTTCACCGACTGAATATTGTTTGCAGACACATGTTGAATAATGCTCTCCATGGAGTCCTGGGGACGAATCTCCGTATATTGATATGGCTCACTCGTCTGCAAATCTCCGGCAATCTTCAGCTTCAGCTCCTGAAAACCCGTTACACCCAGTGATTTGCAGAGACGGATAATGGCAGCTGGGCTGCCTCCACTCCGTTCAGATAACTGGGCCACCGAGGATTGAACAGTTTCTTGCGGGTGATCCAGAATATAAGCTCCGATCTTCCGTTCGGACGGAGTCAAGTCATCCATTAATGCGCGTAAACGCACAAGTCCACCTTTCATGCCTTCCATTCGCTCCTCCTTTCCGTACTGCATTCATGTACAAGCATTTTATCTTATAATTCCACTCGCGTCTAATCGGATTCCTCGCCCTTCCATAACTGAACTCCAATTAAAGTCAGGCCTCACTAGAGTGTGAGATTTCCTGAGATTACGGCGTGTTTCGCGCCGGTTACTGCCGGAAGTGTATTGGTTCTTCCCATGAGTGCCTCATGGCCAAGTAGAGCAAATCCAATGGCTTCCCGAGCATCATCAGGTACGCCATAATCCGCTGTTCGTTCCAAACGGATATCTTTCGGAAGTCTCTGACGGATCATCTCCATTAACGTGGCATTGGAAGTGCCACCACCGCACGCGAGCATAGCTGATATTTGCACCTTGGGCAGAATAAAATCCTTCACTGCACGCACGATGGTCTCCGCGGTCAGACAGGTGGCAGTAGCCAGCGTATCTTCAAGCGTTAAGGAACGCACTGCGGCCATCTCCTTCAATCTCACTGCATATGCGGCTCCATATACTTCTCGCCCGGTACTTTTCGGTGGAAGTCTTTTGAAGTACTCATCCTCCAAACACAGGTCTACCAGACCCTGATCGACCTTCCCCTTTGCGGCAATACTTCCACTCGGATCATAATGCTGCCGCCCATCCGTTGCATGCCGCACAATGGCGTCCATCACCATATTGCCCGGTCCCGTATCAAATGCCGAAATACTTTCGGTAGATGACTCGGAGGGAAGCACCGTCACATTGCCAATGCCGCCAATATTCTGCACCAGCCGCCCTTCCGTCGGACTGCGGAACATCAGAGCATCCGCATAAGGCGTAAGCGGGGCACCTTCCCCACTAGCCGCCATATCCCTTGATCGCAGGTTACCAATCACTGGCAGTCCTGTCCGTTCTCGAACGACAGCACATTCACCGATCTGCAATGTCGATACCACATCAATACTTGCTCCCGTTGGCCCTGGAAATGCAGATGCTACAGGAGCATGCCATACCGTCTGTCCATGCATGCTAATCATATCCACCTGCTGCGTTGAGATACCGGCAGACTGCATCAGTTCCGTAACACTATGCGCATACCACTCCGATACACCAAAATGCGCGGCTGTCAGCTCGTCGACACGCGCCGTCCCCGGTGAACATAACCGGATCAGTACGTCTCTCAATCCATTCGAATACGGCACACAGACGAAATCAACCAGCTCGATCTGCTGTAATGCCCCGCTCATATCGGTTTGAATACGCACCAGTGCGGCGTCAGTTCCATCAAGTGACGTTCCTGACATTAGTCCGATGACCAGATGCTCCTGCTTCAAACGATACTTCTCCCACATCGGATAGCTGCCTGTATCCATCCATTTCCAACCTCCTGCAAGACCCGATGAACACGTCATCCTGCCATAATTTCACCCAGTATATGATATTAAATTTCACAAGTCAAACTTTATATGAAATTTAATTACATCACTGAAAATAAAAAGAGAGATATTCATCCCATTTGCGATCACACATCATGTTTTCTTCCATCAATTGATAATTAGATATCAGAAGAGAAACATTTTTACATTTTTACCGTTTATATTATGTAGGGATATTTTGGAATTAAGAAAATGATCTAATATTAGTCGAGGTGCATAATGAAGAAAACCATTTTACTACTGTTTTTGAGTCTGTTCTTACTCTTTTTGCTCCCTAATCAGGGAAATGCCGCTGCAAATACGTCAAAAATCTTTATGGATGGAGAAGAATTAGTCCTCCCAAGTGAAGTACAGGTGACGATTATCAATAAAAACGTGATGATCCCGATTCGTGTCGTTGCCGAAAATTTGAAATTCAAAGTCGATTGGAACCAACAAGCACGCACTGTACAAATTCAGCAAGATCAACAGATGATTTCCCTTACTGTGGATCAAAAGCAAGCCATGGTTGCTGACAAACAAGTCACTTTGAACACAGCACCGCAGATTTTGAACAAAACGCTGGTGGTGCCCATTCGATTTGTCAGTGAACAAATGGGGCTTAAGGTAAGATGGAATAATCAAGACAAGATCGTATACTTAACAAACACCAGTAAGGAACCTGCTATCGAACCAGGCAACAGTTCTGAAAAAGGGGATTCAACGCCTACCGCTCAGGTTACCGATATCCAATTTGCCAACAACCAGCTCGTCTTATCCACGGATGGGGCCGTTCAGCCGGTAGTAACGACCCTAAAGTACCCTGATCGTCTGGTTGTGGACTTGCCCGGAGCCACCTTTGGTGATATATCCCAACCGCTGGATCAAGGGTTCAATGGCAAGCTGGATGTGAGCAGTTATCCAAATATTACGGAAGTGAGATATTCCCTGTTCAAACGAGAACCGGCACAAGTTCGCATTGTCGTAGAATTGAATAATGTGAAGAATGTCCAGTACAGCCACAATGTGATTGCCGACAAACTGATTATTGATCTGAATGTTGCGGGTGACAATGTCACACCTGCTCCAGTCACTCCAGTAGGCGACTCAGGACGCAAGGTTGTGGTCATCGATCCAGGACACGGTGGCAGTGATCCAGGGACAATCAGCATCACGAACAAACCCGAGAAGGAATACAATCTGGCATTGGCTCACAAAGTACAAGCCCTGTTGCTCAATGAGCCCAATATCGAATTGGTGATGACTCGTGAAGGTGATACCTATCCAACCCGCCCTGAGCGTGTTCAACTCGCTAATCAATTAAATGCGGATGTATTCGTATCTATCCATGGCAATAGTGTGAAGTCCGCCCCCCAAGCCACAGGTACGGAGACATATTATTATCAACGCAGTAATAGCAAGGAATTAGCCAATATCATTCATCAACGTTTGGTGAAAGCCATGGGTCTCAGAGATCGTGGTGTGAAAAATGGCAACTTGGAAGTAATCCGAGACACGACCATGCCTGCAGTGCTTTTAGAAGTGGGATTCCTGAGTAATGTACTCGATGAAGAACTGATGTCGTCCGATGACGTTCAGATGAAAGCCGCTCAAGCGATAGCCGATGGAATCAAGGAGTATTTAGGCCTATAAATCATCAAATAAATTAGATAAAGGAAGTGATTCTTTGAATAAGAAGTTAGGTTGTGCACTTATATTATCATGCTTGATCCTTATCGGAGTTGGATGTGCCCAGAAGCCAGTGAGCCAACCCGGCTCGAATGAACCTGCTGTTCAGGGAGGACAGACGCAGGCGCCAAACCCAGCCAAAACGGAGGTGGATCTGGGCACAATGAATACACAAGTCGTCGATGTATATTTGGCAGATTCTCAGGTACTGGAGCTTGAGAAAACAGAGCAGGAAATTGAATACAAGGATGATTCAGAAAAATATGAAAAAACATTTGCAGCGTTGCAAACGAACACCGATTCAGAGCTTGTTTCCCTCTGGGAGCAGGTGGAATTGCTCTCTGTCCAATATGCTGAGGGTACGGTGACTTTGAATGTTCATATCCCCGCTGAAGCCAATCTCGGTACCAGTGGAGAATTGCTCGCATTGGAAGCTTTAACAACAACAATGTTTCAATTTGATGAAGTGAACAGCCTGGATATACTGGTGGATGGTGAAGCCGTTGATAGTTTGATGGGCCATGCCGAACTGGAACACCCTATTCATCGCGAACCCTAAATGATCACAAAACAATGGAAAAAGAACGTCCCCAGGGACGTTCCAATCTGACGCATCAATTCGTTTCATGCACAATTCACACATATAGCTCGTCACCAGCAGACAGTGAATGTATAACTGTTCCCGGTGACGGGCTATTTCTGAGCAAACCTTCTTTTAATCGGTCCGTCTCTGCCCGATCAGCATGCACAAGGACCGTATGCCTTGCTGGAATCTGATGCAGCATCCGTTCAACATCATTCCAGCCCTGATGCACTTTATAGCGTATTTTCCGCACCTCACACACTCCATACTTGTCAGGAACCCGCAGCAGCTTATCAGCAAATGTACCATGAGCAACATGCCCAGTGAGCAGAATCAGATTCTCCTCCCCGTCCGATAATTGACTATAATACCAACGGGCAAGCGAGGACTGCATCATGCCGTCCGGAATAAACCATAGCGAAGCAGCATGATGTTCCAACAGTTCTTCCCGCTCTTGGATGGTCGTAGGCAGATCCCATCCTCGTCCGGTCAGAAAGCAATCAATATCGTCTTTCAACGAACTTCCAGTGATATGCGCTCCCTTGTCCCTCAACCAGTACGGAACATGCATAAGCTGCTTCATGCCGTCCACCAGCCCTTGTTCCACTACGATTGGAACAGCCGGAAATTGTTGCTGTGCCCACAGTATGATCTCCTGTCCACGCCCTACAACAGGCATGGGTAAGAGCACCTTGCCACCTTGAGCAATCGTCTGGCAAATGGCTCGTTCCAGCCGTTCCAGTTTGTCAGCCTGTGTATCTTGGTCCGTACCGTAGGCAGCATCAACGATCGCCAGATCCACCAGCCCGACGGAAGATATTGCTGCTACGTCTGTTACGTCTGCTACGTTTGCTCTGCCTGCTCTGCCTGCTCCATCTGCTCCATTGGATGTGAAATTTCTCTGCTTCATGGGTATCTCCGTGGATACGAGTGTTCTTGACGACGCTTCTGATGCAACAGATGTCTGATCTTGTGACGTTATGAATTCTCCAGCCTTTTGCCCACTGTTTATAACGATTAGTTCCTCCGCGTCCCACTGTTCACTGCTCGGAGCATCGAACAACGTATTTTCACGAATCATGTTTGCCTGTGAGAACGCCTCCGCTGGGCAATCCGCCTGTAAAAGCATCGATTCGGACGTGTAGTCCCCGGAATAAAAAATCCGCTTACCTTCCATTTCAACCCCAAACCACACCGATCCGGCCAGATGTCCACTCCGGCCCCACATCACTTTTACTTCGGGAATCGGTTCGAACCAAGTTTGGGATACGACCTCATCCTCCAGATACCGATAACGAATAGTCTGCTCATCTGCTTCATCGTAAGGAAGTTTCTCTCCGACACGTTCTGCAAACCTTCGCCAGTTGGCAAAATACGTACGCAGCTGCGCCCTCGTCTCCCTTGTTGTCCACACTTCACCCTGGTAGCCCATCTTATACAGCAAAGGGATGGCGACCGAATGATCCTCATGGGCGTGGGACAACAGGACCGCATCCAGTTGCGGGACAATCTCCGGGTCAATCAGCGGATACTGGCCTGTGCCTTCTTTTTTCACACCACAATCCAGCAAAAGGTGGAACTGGCTCCCGCTCAGGAGATAGGCGGAACGTCCATGTTCCCCTGCACCGCCCCATACGTTCAGTTTGATCATGATGCATTCCACTTTCTCTTTGAATTCAGCAGTTCAATTCCAAGCAGCATGAGCACCGTCATGCCTACAGTTACAACGGCCATCGCCATTCCGAGGGATACCTGACCTTGTTCAAACTGGGCAAAAATATACGTAGCCGACGTCTGCATGGACGGCGGAAGAATCAACAACGATCCGACCAGTTCCCTTGTTGCAATCGTAAAGGTCATCATCCACCCCGCCAACATGCCGGGCAGGATCAGCGGGATCAGGATACGCCGCAGAATATACATCGGTTTCCCGCCAAATACTTGCCCCGCCTGGAACAACGTTCCGTCAATCTGGGTAAAGCTCGATTTTACATACTGCACGGTGTAAGGCAAGAAGAGAACAACGTACGTGAGCACAACCATGCCGTAGGTGTTATACAACGTGACTGGCATCCAGGGTGAGTTCCAGAAGAGAATCAGACCCACCACCATCACGATACCCGGCACCGTATTAGGCAACAGACTGAACAAGTCAATTACACGCTGCATGAATGAAGATGATCTGCCGATCGCCAGTGCAAACCCCGTACCGATAATAACAGCAACGGTTGAAGCCGCGAGGGATAATCCCAGACTGTTCCCGATGGCCTTCATACTCACTGATCCCCAAGATAACAGCTCCTTGTAATGATCCAAGGTGAGATTATCAAATGCAATTCCCGATCCCCGTAACTTCATGGTCGAAGCGGCGATGATGGAGAAATACGGGATACCGATCGACAGGATCAACAGGATTGCAAGATAAGCCCCGCACAACCATCCTGCTCCGCCACGAAGAGAATATCGTTTCGAACGTTGCCCCTTGCCACCAACCAGACGATACGTGAACTTCCGGCTCATGGCAGACTGCATATACCACATCACCAGACAGACGGACAGCAGCACGGATGCGAGTGAAGTCGCCTTACCGAAATCAATCGGCCAACTGGAGATGTACTTATGAATTTCGGAGGTCATGACATAATAGCCAATCTTGCGCCCGAAGGTTGCCGGTGTTCCGAATTCCGCAATCGTTTTGACAAAGACCAGCATGATCCCCATGCCGTAAGACGACAACAACAAGGGTAAAATAATGCGTCTGAAACGGTACCCTGCACGTGCACCGTGCACAGCTCCCGCTTCTTCCAAATTGCCACCGATGCGGATCAACGCATCTCGAAGCAGCAGATACAGGAACGGGAACAGGTGCAAGCTCATGATGAGCACCATGCCCCAGAAGCTGAAGAACAGCTCACTCCAGCCTGCTGATGAGGGCACCCATTGCTGGAGATATCCCCCTTTTTGCATAAATAGAATCCAGCCCATCGATCCGATATAAGGCGGGGTCATGAACGGAATCATCAGGATTACATCCACCCAGCGATGCTCGCCCATCCGGGTCTTCGCCATCATCCAGGCCAGCGGCAGCGCCAGCAGCGTTGTTACCGCTACAACGCAGATACCAAGCCAGACGGAGTTCAGCAACACACCTGATAGATGATGACCTGTAATCGTGCGAATCGGAGCCATCCAGTCCCACTGTCCATCCGGATGCACACTTTGCCAGAAGATCAGCAAGAGCGGCATGCCAATGCTTATAGTCAGCAGAAAGAGGGCCAGAATCACGCCCACTCTCCGAAAAATTCGGTTGTTGTCTATTACAACAGGTTTCACTACGTTCACCTCACATGACTTTCCACAGACAGCAGGTATGATTTAGACGAATAGAAGTATTTCGATCTATACCTTGCTTATTGAAAGACGCTCTTTGGATTTATGCAAAAATACTTATTTAAAAGTCTCGGAAAAACGTGCTGCTGTCTCTTCGCCATGTTCGCTCATCCAGTTCCAATCCACTTTAAGTTGTGGAATATCCTTCACATTGGCACGGTTAGTCGCTTCAATGTCTTCGCGGCCCGGAATCAGATAGGCATCAGCAACGAGCTTCTGTGCTTCATCAGACAACAGGTAGTCAATGAACGCTTTGGCATTTTCTACATTCGGACTGGATTTCAGAATCACTGCCGGTCTTGGGCTGATGACCGTGCCTTCCTCAGGATATACGATATCCAGTGGTTCACCTTTTGCCTTGGAGGAATACGCCATGTAATCCACACCTGCGGCTACGATGCTTTTGGCACCTGTAATGACTGGATCAAGGGCTTCCTGATTGGCGCCAGCCATTGCTACGCCGTTTGCTTTATACGCACTCAGCAGGTCCCATCCTTTTTCACCGTTCGCACTCAGGTATCCTGTGATGAAGTCGAGTGCTGAACCCGATAAGGTGGGGTCGGGAATATTCACTGCATCTTTCCACGCAGGTGTAGCAAGCTCTGCCCAACTTGTAGGTGGTGTAGATACTAGTTTGGTGTTATACACAATACCCAGTGCGGAAGCACTGCTGCTAAAATAGTTGCCCTCTGCATCCGACCAGTCCTTGTTCAGCTTGTCTGCATTAGCTGCTTCCGGGTAAGGCATCGTCAGTCCATCTGCTTTCAAGGCCTGTGCTGAAGGTAAAGAGGCCAGGATTACAACGTCTGCAACCGGATTGGATTTCTCTGCTTCCATACGAGCCAGAATTTTTCCTGTCGTTCCCTGGAACATCTCAACTTCGATCCCCGTTTTGTCCGTAAATCCGCTCACGATGTTATCCGCCAGCTTCTGTGGGCCAGCACTGTACAAGACCAACTTGCCGCCAGCCGGTTTTGTTGTTTCCGCCGCTGCTGCTGTGTTTCCTTCACCCGCGGGTTGTGCCGCGTTGCCTGTGGTCGAGTTCCCTGTGCTACATCCGAACAAACTGATACTCATTACCGCTGTTAATAACAGCATTGCGCTCTTTTTCCGTGTTTTCATACCCAACATATTCGTCCATCTCCCCTGGTTTCTTATAAAATGTGTACTCCTGCTTCCAACTGCGTGCTCGTTCAACAATTTAATATGCCACTGCGATCGCTTCGTTCTGCTTCATACTCGGGTGGTCAGAACCGTCCATTCGGCATATCCGCTCAGGGGTTACATAGAGCTGCACACGCTCCCCTACGCGCACCCTTTGGTTCATATAGGCTATCCATACGCCAAGCCCTTCCATCTGCACTCGTACTTCATAGCGCTCACCTACATAGCTGACACTAAGTACCGCCCCTGGATAACACAGATCGTCATGACCTGTTTTGTTCCAGGTGACATGCTCTGGACGCACCATCGATTGATTAGGCGTGAGCCAGTTGGACTTTCCGATAAACGAAGCGACATACGGATCACTTGGTGCCGAGTAGATCGTTTCCGGGCTTCCCTTTTGCAATATCCGCCCCTTCTGCATCACCACAATCTCATCTGACATCGACATCGCTTCAATCTGATCATGTGTGACGTACAGCGCAGTCAGTCCCATATCTCGAACCAGCGACATCATCTCAATCCGCATCTCTTCCCGAAGTACAGCATCCAGTGCACTCAGTGGCTCATCGAACAGGATCACACCAGGTCTGACCGCTACGGCTCTGGCAAAAGCAACCCGTTGCTGCTGTCCACCAGACAGCTGATGAGGATATCGATCTTCCATGCCTTGCAGGCGAACCATGCCAAGTGCTTCGTTCACCTTTTGCCGCAGATCGGATTTCTGTTTTCCGGCCTTCAGGCCAAACGCTACATTTTCGTATACAGTCATATGCGGCCATAATGCAAAATCCTGAAACACCATGCCCAGATTACGCTTGTGTGTTGGTATATCAATCCGCTTCGCCGCAGAGTAGATATACTGACCATCTGCACGAATCTCTCCCGCGTCCGGCTGTTCCAGCCCGGCCAACATGCGGAGCAGTGTTGTTTTGCCACAGCCCGATGGGCCGAGCAGAGTCGTGAACTTTCCATGTTCAAGCGTTAGATCTGTCGGCAGCAGTGCGGGTGTTTGATTAAATGATTTTTGAATTCCCGTTATCTCTAATTTCATAAGCATCCCTGCCTGTCTTCTGTTACTTGATCTCTTGCACTGTTTTCAGTCTAACGTCCGCTTTCGCGAGTTGTATGTCTTGTATGTAAAATTGGAATTAACTTTTTAGATGAATTCTGTTGATGTTCATAGATTAAATCTATAGTAGGTGATTATTAATGAAACTTTTCATTTTACGGAGAACCTAAATAGGTATGAGGAGTGTTGGGACATTGAATCTGATCAAATTGCAAATTGTTGAGCTGATCGACAAGCATCATCACATGACAAGCGTGGCCGAGTTACTGGGGATCAAACAACCTACCGTTACATTTCATATGAAGTCATTGGAGGAAGAGATGGGCGTGCGATTATTCGAATCGCGCAGTGGGAAGACCTTTCTAACCGAGGCCGGACAAGCTCTGCTCCACTATTCCGTCAAAATCAATGCTTTGACCCAAGAGGCCAGGCGGGTAGTGAAGGAATATGACAGTCTCTATCGGGGCACCCTGCACATTGGGGCAAGCTATGTACCGGCTACATATCTGTTGCCCACCATACTCAACACCTTTTCTCAGGAGTTCCCGGGCATTCGTATCGTCTTATCCGTTAAACCCTCACCTGTTATTCGCGAAATGTTAATTCGGCATCAGATTGATCTGGGGGTGATTTCTTCGGAACCGTTTGTTGGAGCCGCACTGCAAGCTGAGACGTTATGTGAAGATGACTTGGTATTAATCTGCTCTCCGCAGCATGAATTGGCCCAGAAGGATGTATTGACACCTGACCATATCGCGCAGATTCCTTTTGCCTTACATGGCAATGAATCCAGTACACGGCGGCTAACCAATCAATGGCTTGCGCAACATGATATTCGTTTGCGGAGTACCGTGGAGATGGATTCCCTGGAAGCGATCAAACAGCTCGTGTTAATCGGGGGGCATGTCTCATTCATGTCTCGGATGGCAGTACAGTGGGAGGAACAGCACGGGCTCATTCAGGTTCTTCCCATTCCCGGAGAGCAAGCGCCGCGCCATATCTATACGGTACATAACAAGGACCGCCACCCTTCCGTTCAGGTAAACCGCTTCAAAGAAGTGCTACGAGAGGTGAGTCACGGCTTCCCCATTTTCCCTGGTTGATTGCCCTGATCCGCTATAAACTATCGTTTGCCATTCATCAAATCTATGCAGGGTTAACGCAATGTGCGCTTCCCTTTAATCGCTTTCATATATTCAGGCGATAAAGTGAGTCTGTACGTTAATCCAGATTAGGAGAGTGATTGGTTTTGAAAAAGTGGAAAAAGGTAACCGCCTCATTCATGCTGAGCATCGTAACATTGGGAAGTGGACTGACATCTCTGGGAGCACCCCAGGCTTCAGCTGCTGCCAATGCCGTTCCTGCCTATGAAGTGAAGTTTCTGGCGAAGCCGGAACTGGTATTAAATACAGATGGGACACCACGCAGTGAAGTGATCCAGACACTCGGCCTGGGTTCTACACCAAAAAATATTAACGTAGAGTACTTTGACACCAATGCGCTCGGACTGGATCAACAAGGATGGAACGTCCGTTTTCGCAAAAAGGATGACAAAAATAATTATGAACTGACTTATAAAAAACGCTACCCTGTGATCAATGGCGATATCAACTCAGCGCTGACACTGGCTAATCAAGAAGGATTCGACAAATCGGATGATAATTACGAGGCTGAAATTGACTGGGGATATGGCAAACAAACATTGAGCTTCTCCAACACCAAAAAAGTAAATACCAGTGCCACAGGCGTTCAGCTTCCTTCTGAGCAGGCAGCCTTGAACATGTTACTGGACAAGCTTCCGGGCAAATTGAAAAACTGGACTTCCTCCAACTGGGGCAAGCAGCAACTGACTCAATCCCGTGCATATGGCCCAATCACATTCCAACGTTATGAAGGTACATGGAATGGTCAAGAGCTTACACTCGAAGTATGGCCGATCCGTGACGCAGCAGGTACAGGTATTCAGAATATCGTAGAGGTCTCTTTCAAAACCGATGATACTGTAGCCGTATCCGGACTGCGTACCCAACTGCTGCAATTGCTGGAGAACAACAACTGGCTGATTCCTGCCGATGGCTTGAAAACACAGACCATTCTGGAAAGATACTAATTGCGAGCTCTTGCTAAAAAACAAACTCCTCTTCCTGCGAACATCGTAGGAGAGGAGTTTGTCTTTTTTTGCTTAGTGAACTAATGAAGGCCAGGGGTTATGTATGTATCCTTCCGCAACTCCAGAAGCCCTGAAACCTCCTTCATACTCTCTAGGTTATTTTTCATACTTGTTCTCGTTCTAATATAGAATGGACTTCTTATTTGTATGGCAATATGCAATAATTGATAATGATTCTCAAACGAATCATATGTAATGTTAATATCGCAAGTTAAGGAGGGATTTTGGTGACTTTGGAAGTCTTTCCACTGATATCTGACGGTGAACATACCCGTGATCTATATGCAAGATTCAAGACATCCGAAATGATTGATCAAGCGTCGTTTCTTCCACCATTTGTATTAACGGACACACATCTTCTGCTCATTTGTACTGGCGGTGAAGCCGATATTCGTATTGGGCATAGGCTGAATCATGCCACACTCGGCAAAATGTATCTGATCCTGCCAGGAACAGCGATAGAATATACAACGGATGAGGTTCATCCTTTACAGGGCATCGCGATATATTTTGATATGTTGAAGCCTCTCTCCGATATCAATAAAGCTACTTCCGACTCTACTGTAAGGGAGATTTACCAAAAAGGGTTACTTCGTTCGTCATACGCCGATGAATTGCCGCATGAACTTTTTCAGGAATGTACCAGAATTGCCTTACAGCTCCATGAATGCATCTCTGTACCTCAAGAAAATCGTCCATTTCGTATTCAGACTTTGATGCATGAGTTGTTGACCCATGTGTATGCCCCTCCCAAAGAGAGTGCAATAGGAGATTCCGAACACACCTCTGCTTTGGATCAAACACTTGAACTTATTGAGCTTGGATATGCTGAGCATCTTTCTCGGGAAGTTCTTGCCGGAGTGGCAGGCATGAGTGTATGGCACTATTCGCGGGTATTCAAAAACCGGACTGGCATCAGTCCCATGGAATACGTGAATAGCATCCGCATGGACCGGGCCAAAGAGATGTTGCTCGTCCCCGGCCAAACCATCAAATATATCGCATCACAGGTTGGCTTTCAGGACGAGTTTTATTTTAGCCGCAAATTCAAAAAATATGTTGGCGTGTCTCCCTCCACCTATCAACGGCAAAAGCGCAGTAAAATTGCTGCCCTTTCCTTCGGAACCACCGGCCATCTGCTGGCATTACAGATCATTCCCCATGCGGCATTAATCGATAACCGACGGGATCAACACAGGAATCTGTTTTTCTCCAATATCCCTTATCATCTGGGACGTAGCAAACGAATGAATCCTCGTATCTGGCAAACCAACGTTGAGTTGTTGATGCAAGCGAATCCGGACCTCATACTCTGTAATGAGTACGAAGCCCATACGTTAAAAAGAACGCTACAGCGAATTGCACCTACCATCGTTATTCCATGGAAAGGATTGAGCTGGCGGGAACATTTCTTACAAGTTGCCACCATTGTGGGACAGCAACAAGATGCCCAGCAATGGTTGGAGCAGTATGATGACAAGGTAATCCATGCCAAAGAGCAGCTTACTCATTTCATCGGTAAGGATACGGTCTCCATCATTCATATCATGATGGGTCATCTGTTAATCTACGGGCGACGCAATGGGGGCGCTGTTCTATATAACGACCTGGGCGTTTCCCCTTCACACGATCTGCTTCCAGGGCAAGTGTATCGTGCATTGGATGAACAGGAGTTGCCTCATATAACAGGAGATCGCATGTTACTGATTGTGGACCAGGACCCGGAATCCCAGCAGCGCTGGCATAATCTACAACATACTCAGCTATGGCAAGATTTGAGGCCCGTGCAGAACCAGCATGTATATCTTCTAGATGAAATGCCTTGGTTGGATTATTCACCATATGCCCATGATCAGATCATCGATGAAACCCTGAAACTTTTTGGTGGCACTCAGCACATTAATCCATGATTGGATAGCACAGAAGGCTATGTCTCCCCCAACATGAGACCGCTACAATATAAAGTGTACTGAGAATCAATATCATTAGAAACACAGGGGGATTATGATGTACAAACAGCATTATGTCAAAATAACGGGGATCCTGTTCATACTCGCCATGTTACTTGTTGCGTGTGGACAGACACCTGCAAGCACTTCGCAGCCATCTGCAGATGGCGTAAAATCAGCTGCGGGGACAGATGGGGACTCATCCACTGAATTAGCTACCAAGACGGTGGAGAGCGCCAGTGGCAGCTCAGAAATCCCGGCACATCCCGAACGGATTGTGTCCATTAATATGGAGGACATTCTCCTCTCCTTGGAGGTACCACTGGTACTTGCTACACCTATTGGCCGTCAGGATTACCTGAATGAGCAACTTGAAGCCCAAGGTGTTAACATTGAACCCATTCATGAGAGTGTCAATTTTGAGGCTGTCATCAACGCTAATCCGGACCTCATTATTGCCAATGCCAGTTTGGATGCCAAGATTCTCGAACAACTCGAGAAGATCGCGCCTACGATCACTTATGATCGCCGTAATTGGCAGGAATCTATCGTACAAGTAGCTACTGCACTGGATATTGAAGAGCGGGCTAAACAACTTTTACAAAAAAATAAAGACCAAATAACAGAAGCTCAGAAGCTCGCAGCCGATATCACCAAAACTAAACCTACAGCTGCATTCCTGCGCTTGGAAGAGAAAGATATGCGTTTGTTCTTCTCTTCCATTCCATCTACACCTTTCTCGGGTTCCAGCTATGTGGGAGCGGGTTATGAGATTGGATTCACTCCCGACGCTCTCGTTACCAAACTTGAGGCAGAGAATCCGGAACGGATGAATGCCAGTATCTCGGTTGAGCTTTTGCCTGAAATCAAAGCAGACTATCTGTTTATCGTTTCCATTAGCTCAGATGGGTCAGCTGAAGCGTTGCAAAAAACAAAAGATGAACTTAACGAAATCCAGCAACTCCAAGTATGGAAAAGCCTACCCGCTGTCCAAAATGGTCATGTCTATGTCCTCAATGCTAAGAACTGGCTCATAGACGGCCCCATTGCCGAATCGCTCAAACGTAATGAAATGCTCGAAGTTCTTGGACTACCTGCTCCCTAATAGTAAACATACCGTCTGTTTCATCCACAACAAACAAAAGGAGATTCACCGGATTTTCGGTGGATCTCCTCTATATTTAATATTCCAAATGGCCTTATTCAGCAGTTCTTCATTCCAGTAATTCTTCATTCACTTCAGGCTTTTAATAAATTTTAAAGTTCTAGGCTGTTTCGACCCCAAGTGCACTCTGGATGAACGTATTAGCAACTTTCTCTACAGGTACAGGATTAAATCCAATAAAGAAATCCTTATATTTCTCCGCCGACTCTACACACAGATTAGGACTAACCGAACCGGATTGTCTACCTGCTGTAATAACCTCAACGAAATAATCTCTCAGCTTCGCAACAACAGCTCTACCTAGTGTTCCATTTCCGCCAATGACCAGAGCTCTTTTCATTACTGTTTGTCCTCCTATATAAATACAGTTAATCAGATACGAATTTTGTATTTATTTAAATAAAGATTCCATCCTTAATCAAATGACAATTGACTCTATTTTATAAAGAAATCCACTTATTCTTTTAACGAAAAAAAGCCTTTGCTTATAGCAAGGGCTTTTCTCTATGTTACTCGGAAGCGGGTGATGGGAATCGAACCCACGCTATTAGCTTGGAAGGCTAAAGTTCTACCATTGAACTACACCCGCAAAAATAAAAAAATCGGGATGACACGATTTGAACATGCGACCCCCTGGTCCCAAACCAGGTGCTCTACCAAGCTGAGCTACATCCCGATACTTATGAAAATAATGGCGCGCCCTGAGAGATTCGAACTCCCGGCCTTTTGATTCGTAGTCAAACGCTCTATCCAGCTGAGCTAAGGGCGCAAATATTGGAGCGGAAGACGGGAATCGAACCCGCGACCCTCGCCTTGGCAAGGCGATGCTCTACCGCTGAGCCACTTCCGCAAAACATATGGTGCGGTCGAGAGGACTCGAACCTCCACGGGGGTTAGCCCACACGGACCTGAACCGTGCGCGTCTGCCAATTCCGCCACGACCGCAAAATATAATGGTGAGTCATGAAGGGCTCGAACCTTCGACACCCTGATTAAAAGTCAGGTGCTCTACCAACTGAGCTAATGACTCATAATGAAATGGCTGGGGATATAGGATTTGAACCTATGCATGACGGAGTCAAAGTCCGTTGCCTTACCGCTTGGCTAATCCCCATTAAAAAATCATGGGGCGATCGAGGGGAATTGAACCCCCGAATGCCGGATCCACAAACCGGTGCGTTAACCACTTCGCCACGATCGCCATAGAGTAAGCCATTCATCCACTAAGAGTATCTTAGTATTAGCAACTGCATCTATAATATATATTCTATCACAAATTCAGATGTAAATACTAAAAATGGTGCCGGCGAGAGGACTTGAACCCCCAACCTACTGATTACAAGTCAGTTGCTCTACCAGTTGAGCTACACCGGCATGGTGTATATTTGATTAAAAATGGCGGAACCGACGGGATACTCTCACTTCGTTCGAGACTGCGAAGCTTATGCTCTCGAAGTGAATGCTCCGACGAACCCAAAAACGGATTCTCATCCCTGAAGCATATACAAAATGGCGGAACCGACGGGATTCGAACCCGCGATCTCCTGCGTGACAGGCAGGCATGTTAGGCCAACTACACCACGGTTCCAGATCACTTTCTCAAAGGAAAGTTTAATTGCGGGGGCAGGATTTGAACCTGCGGCCTTCGGGTTATGAGCCCGACGAGCTACCGGGCTGCTCCACCCCGCGTCGTTATAAAGTTATATGGTGGAGGCTGAGGGGATCGAACCCCCGACCCTCTGCTTGTAAGGCAGATGCTCTCCCAGCTGAGCTAAGCCTCCATATTATGACCCGTAGGGGATACTCTCACTTCGTTCGAGACTGCGAAGCTGTTGCTAACGAAGTACATCCTCCGACGAACCTTTGGGATTCTCATCCTTTGTTGAAGCAATAGGTATTGCTATGACCCGTAGGGGATTCGAACCCCTGTTACCTCCGTGAAAGGGAGGTGTCTTAACCCCTTGACCAACGGGCCTTACTAAAAAATTATCTGGCGGAGAGAGAGGGATTCGAACCCTCGAGACGCTTGTGACGCCTACACGATTTCCAATCGTGCTCCTTCGGCCAGCTCGGACACCTCTCCATGTGGCTCCCCGAACAGGGCTCG
>NZ_JAGGNR010000066.1 GCF_018614975.1 Paenibacillus polymyxa
AGGAATTTTTTATTTGTTAAACATCCGCTGTCTCATGGCCTCAAACAACAAAATCGTTGCCGCCATCGCCGCATTAAGCGACTCTGCCTGTCCCTGCATCGGGATCGCAATCGCATCATCGACGAGCCGCGCCGTAGCATCCGAGATACCCTTGCCTTCGTTACCAATGACAAGCCATACCGACTGCGTAAAATCATAACTATAACATGAATGCTCTGCCTGCAAAGAAGTACTGACCAGCTTCACACCCGCAATCTTCGCTTCGGGAAGCAAGGATTCCAACTGGCCCTCCACAATGGGCAGATGAAACAATGACCCCATCGTCGAACGAATCGTCTTTGGGTTATACACATCAGCACAGCCCGCGCCAAGTACGACCCCCGCGGCACCAGCTGCATCCGCACTACGGATGATTGTCCCCACATTACCTGGGTCCTGCACTCCATCCAACACAACAACAAGTCCACGTGCTCCTGCGATCAGGCTTTCCAGTGGCTCACTGCCTTTACGCACAATCGCGAATACAGGCTGTGGTGTCATCGTATCCGTACATTTGGCGATAACCGCAGGAGATACACTAACCCACTCCACACGCTGAAGCGGGTTTTCAAGCCCGGCGAGTTCGCTAGGTACGCCTTGCTCTCCATCGTACACGATGCACTCCAGATCCGCTCCAGCGCGCAGTGCTTCCTGGACCAGATGAATGCCCTCAATGATATATTTATGTTGACGGGTACGATGCTTTTTCTCCAGCAACTGTGCCCATTCTTTTACACGTGTATTTTGTGGTGATACAATATCCATCTTTTTATCCTTCCCATCTGCATCCATCACTTCGGATACGCAAGCTCCATTTTCGTCAAATGATCCTTGTGACCCACAATGATCAGCACATCTCCAGCTTCGATCCGGTCCTCCGCGTACGGCGAGATGTTCATCGAATTCCCACTGCGGATCGCCATGACGTTACAACCAAAACGTGCCCGGATGTTTAATTCCATCAGGTTTTTACCGATCATTTGCTCGGAAGCTCTCATCTCCAGAATGCTGTAATCCTCAGACAACTCGATATAATCGAGTATATTTGGCGAGGTCAGATGATGGGCTACACGTAATCCCATATCCCGCTCAGGATAGATCACCTTGTCTGCTCCAATCTTCTGCAGCACCTTACCATGAAGCTCATTTTGAGCTTTTACGATCAGCACCGGTACACCCATATCTTTCAATATCAAGGTTGTCAGAATACTCGCCTGTATATCTTCACCAATTGCCACAACGACAACGTCGAAATTCCGTATGCCCAGCGCACGCAGCGCTTCTTCATCTGTTGAATCTGCCGATACCGCATGAGTCACCACATTGGACATCTCCTGAGTCCGCTGCTCGTCCGCATCAATTGCCAGCACGTCGAATCCCATGCCACTCAGTGCATTGGCAACACTTGATCCGAACCGTCCCATACCAATTACGGCATACTGTTTCTTGGCCATTAGGGTCTTAACCTCCCGCTGCACTTCAGCATGACGCATCATTACGGATACCCATGCTAACGTAAATAATCCTTCGTAGTATACCACAAAGCCTGATAAACTTGAATGCACTCACGCTTCCCAGGGAACAGTATTAGAGCAGCCGAATATACGAGGAGGGAATTGCGATGCCCATTACATTAAGCCTGCGTGAAGCGATTGTTCATAAAGTTCATGACAAGAGTGATGATCAACTCCGGGAGATGATTGAAGGTTCAGTAGATGGACCGGAAGCTGCATTACCTGGACTTGGCGCCATTTTCGAGATGATCTGGAAGAACACAGAACCTGCCAAGCAGGAAGAACTCATTCAAATCGCGCAGGAGCATCTGCACACCATTCCCGTTCAACCGCTTCGCTAATCGAAGCATTGGAGGGTAAGGTAACCATCAAACCGTTTGTTCTGTCTGCAAAAGAAAGCTTTCCCTTATTCGGCTGGATCATACCCGCCTCCAAGTAAGGTGTAAGCAATAGATCCCTCCGCCACAATTGGCGGAGGGATCTTAATTTTAACAAGCTCTATCTCATCACATGAACTTGTCACGTTTAACTAACCTTTTAACATTTCCCACGAAATACTTCTGTCTTCACTTAAGGCGCAGTCTCCAGGAATTGAGCTGTAGGATTTTTATCCATAGCCGTTCTCATGGCGTATTCATTTTCGAAGAGCACTACATAATTTCCTTTTTTATCTTTTACAAGGGCAGAGTTAATCCGGAATTTGCTTGGATCCAGATTCTCGTCCACGATCCAGCGAGCGAACTGATAAGGCATACGCTGTAATTGCACGTCTACCCCATACTCACCTTTCATCCGGTATTCAAATACCTCAAACTGAAGTTGACCAATTACGCCGAGGATTGTCTCGTCGAAACTTGCCGTCTGGAACACCTGAATGGTTCCTTCCTCCGTCAACTGATCAATTCCTTTTTGGTACTGTTTATGTTTCAACGCATTTTTTACTGTAACTTTGGCAAAAATCTCTGGCGAGAACGTTGGCAATTCCTCAAAGATAACCTCGCTGCCTTGACTCAGTGAATCGCCAATCCGGAAGATACCCGGATCGAACAAACCGATAATATCGCCAGCATATGCCTCTTCGACAATATCCCGGTCTTGTGCCAGGAATTGTTGTGGCTGTGACAGCTTGATCTCTTTACCTACACGGGTATGCTTCACACTCATTCCACGTTGGAATTTGCCTGACACAATACGCAGGAACGCAATACGATCCCGATGTGCCGGGTTCATGTTCGCTTGAATCTTGAATACATAACCGCTGAATTTCTCATTCGTTGGCTGAATCTCTCCTGCCGTACTGCGACGTGGTTCAGGCTTCGGCGCCAGTTCCAGGAAGTTCTCCAGGAAGGTCTGCACACCAAAATTGTTGATCGCACTACCGAAGAAAATAGGCGTCAATTCGCCGCGTTGAACTTTCTCCATATCAAACGGATCTCCCGCAACGTCCAAAAGCTCCAGATCCTGAATCAACTGATCATGCAGATATTCTCCTGCCATCTCACGGATAATTGGATCTGTATAACCGTTTACTTTCTGAACTTTAATTATCGAGTGATCGTCCCCTTGGAACAACTCCACCTGATTTTTCATCCGGTCATATACACCGCATAGTTCGCGACCTGTACCAATAGGCCAGTTCATTGGAACTGAACGAATACCCAGTACATTTTCAAGTTCTTCCATCAGGTCAAATGGGCTTTTACCCTCACGGTCGAGTTTGTTGATAAACGTAAAGATTGGAATGCCACGCTTCGCACATACCTGGAACAACTTGATCGTTTGTGCCTCGACACCCTTTGCCACGTCAATCAACATCACCGCGCTATCGGCAGCCGTCAGTGTACGATACGTATCTTCACTGAAATCCTGGTGACCCGGTGTATCCAGAATGTTGACGCGATGGTTCAGGTAATCAAATTGCATTACGGAAGAGGTGACCGAGATCCCCCGTTGTTTCTCAATTTCCATCCAGTCACTTGTTGCGTGTTTGCTGGCTTTCCGAGCTTTTACCGTTCCCGCAAGGCGAATCGCGCCCCCGAACAGCAACAGTTTCTCGGTTAATGTAGTTTTACCCGCATCCGGGTGAGAGATAATGGCAAACGTCCGGCGTTTGTCCACTTCCTGTTGAAGAATTTCATTTGCAGTTTTGCTCATAGGTTTAATCCCTTTCGTCCGTTCATTCACGTTAATCCGGCATGGCCGGTCCATCATTCAATCTTTATGCAATCCGGCGAGGCCGGTTGATTGTACACGAGTTTTTACGTACTAGGTATTTACACACTAGATTAATTTTACACATTTACAATGGAGTTCATCCTCCTCAAATCTGTGCTTTCATGTATACCGTGAACTGCTTCTTAACCCAACTCTCCTATTGTACCATAATCTGTACCGAAAATAACCGATTACTACCGCAGATTCTTCTCTTTTCACTTGCAAAAAAAGCACCCTTCAGCCATTTCCATGGCATCCAGGCACTCCTCATTCATTTTTATTTATCGGGTTTAGAAAATCAATGCATCCAGCGCGTATTGTCCGCCGCCCGTCAATGCCAGCGCTACACCAATCACCAGAATCGCGAGATTATATTCGAATCCGTTCTGTGTGGACCAATATCCGTTCGCTCCATGGACTTTCACAATGGCAATAATCATCGTCAATGCAATCAGAATGCCACCTACCGGTGTAAGCAGACCCAGAGCCAGTAACAGTCCGCCACCGAATTCCGCGAGTCCAGCCAGTAACGCCACCAATGCACCAGGCTTCATGCCCATCGACTCAAACCAGCCACCTGTACCCTTGATCCCGTAACCTCCGAACCAACCAAACAGCTTTTGAGCCCCGTGCGCCATGAACGACAATCCAATCACCAAACGAATCAACAACAACCCTACATCCAACATCATTTTCTTTTTCCTCCATTCGATATATACAAAATAGTATTCTTAGATTAAAGATATTATGCTAAATTTTTTTCTTCATGATTCTCTGTGACGCAAACCCCTTCAACTGGTTTACATTTTATCTCATGAATGATAACTTATCCGAAATGTTTGCCCGGATGAAGTTTGTCATTTGCGTAACTCTTTAACTCATGTGTTGAGTATAAGTTACATACTTACTTTTTGTCAATAACTTAATTTAAATTACTTATTTCCTTATGATGGATACCTACCTTTTCCCCGCTAAAAAGCCTGGGTACACCGCAAAATTTGCGATTTCCCCAGGCTCAGTCATGTTGTGTATGTTCTTATCACCATTGTTAATGCCCTTACCCTAACCATTCACTTGCCAGATCACGCTGTCCTCGTCCTGACCATTCACCGGCCACCAGTGGAATCCGTCCTGCTCCAGCAGCTTATCTGTCGCTTCTGGTCCCCAGGTTCCAGCAGGGTACGTATGAAGCTCTCCCTGATTATGTCCCCAGGCAGCAGCGATCCGATCCACAAAAGACCAGGCTGTTGCCACTTCATCCCAACGGGTAAAGTACGTAGAATCCCCCTCTGCTGCATCGTGCAGCAGACGTTCATACGCTTCAGGCGAGTTAATTCCAATCATGCAGCTCTGACAGAAATCCATTGCGAGTGGCTGAATCTCGGAATCCGAGCCTGGTTTCTTGGCATTAATTTTGATATATATGCCTTCCATCGGATTCACCCGAATAACCAGCAGATTCGGTTCCAATTTATACTTCTTCCCAAGGTACACGTTGTTTGGCATCGACTTGAACTCAACTACGATCTCGGTCGTTTTCACCGGAAGACGCTTGCCTGTCCGAATGTAGAATGGAACACCCGCCCAGCGGAAATTATCCACGAATACACGTGCTGCAAAATAAGTCTCCGTATTCGACTGCGGATCAACCTTGTCTTCCTGGCGATACCCCGGAAGCTGCTTGCCACGGTATTCCCCTTCGGAATACTGTCCCCGCACAACGTTGTTGCTCACTTCCTCATCCGAAGTAAAGGCCCGCAATGAACGTAATACCTTCACCTTCTCATCCCGAATGTCTTCCGGGAATAGGCGACTCGGCGGTTCCATCGCAATCATCGTCAGCATCTGTAGCATATGGTTCTGCCCCATGTCACGCAGTGCACCGGAGTGATCATAATAACCACCACGTTCTTCCACGCCTACCGTCTCACCAAGCGTAATCTGAACGTTGGCAATATGTTTGTTGTTCCAGAGCGGTTCAAAAAAAGCATTTCCGAAGCGGATCACTTCGATATTTTGCACCATTTCCTTGCCCAGATAATGATCAATCCGATAGATTTCCTCTTCACGGAATACCTCACGAATCTGCTCATTCAGATGTTCGGCCGATTGCAGATCATAACCAAATGGTTTTTCGATCACCAAACGGTTCCACCCCTGACTTTCCAGCATACCGCCATCCCGCAAACTGTACGAGACACTGCCAAACAGCTCCGGTGCCAGTGCCAGATAGAACAGCCGATTCCCCGGCGTGTTAAACTTTGATTCCAGATGCTCCGTCTGCGCACGCAGCTCTTTGAATCCTTCCACATTATTGATATCCAGTGCTTTGTATTCAAAATGATCGACAAAAGCGTTCCACTCATCAGGTTCCCCCGCTGGATAACGGCAGAACTCTTTAATGGATTCATAGATGTCTTCCCGGAATTCTTCTGGGGACCTCGGACGACGTGCTACGCCAATAACCGCAAAGTCTTTGGCAAGCTTGCCTTCACGGTAAAGACTGTAGATCGCCGGAAACAACTTCCGGCGGGCCAAATCACCCGTTGCTCCAAAAATGAAAAATACTGCGCCTGGTGTCTGTACTTCATCTTGCAATTGTTTTTCAACCATGGGCTCCTCTTTCTTCCGGGAAGATAACCTTCACGCTCTCCCCGAGCTATGTAATGGTGTTATATATGCACGACATACAACTGTCAATTACCAGCAAGTTCCTTCTTGGATGTGATGCCATTTTAGCATATCAACTGAATCGATGCACTATTTCAAACTCATTTTTCTGATAAAGATTCTCAATATTGGGTCCCAATTCATGAAACATTCATCCCTTAATATTCAATTGTAATCACCGGAAACCCCACTGTAATTCTATTGTCGACGTTGTCCCCAACCTGGTGAACTGCGAGTTGCATATTCAACATATGCGAGCCACTCTTGATCGACAGGGGCAGCTCAGCTGCCTTATAAGAGACACTTGCAGTGCCTGCATCTGTATAACGTTCAACGGAGGCGATATCCACATTACCAGACAAGTGTTTCTCGATCAGTGCCAACTGCTGACTCGCATTACGTTTAATAGCATTAGCTGCCGTACCTTGCACAGACATATTCCAGAATGACTTCATCCCTGAGTCTACAAGCAGTTGACCGATCTGTTTATGTACTGTCATTAATGCCTTCCGATCTGTGTGCTCATCCCCTGAAATTTGTACGATGGCATAGTATCCGTTTTCTCCTGTATCGACGACATTGACCAACAGGCCTGCTTCTCCAGTAGCCTCATCTGGAACTACTTCACTGCGATACACATCATGGCCAGTCTGGCGTACCCGTACTGGTTGCTCCAGTCCCAAGTGACTAGCCAGTAATACGGCCTGCGCTTGTGCATCTCCCTTGCCCTCTCCTTGCCATTTAATAACCAGACGATCCACTTTATCAATCACGCTCTCAGCAGTATAGATTAACTGTTCCAGTTGGGCTGCTTTGGGTTCGTTTTTCTCTGCGTATACCTGTGTCACACCGATAAGAATAATGATAGCCATTGCTAATATACCTGCTGTCATCCAACGATTTAACATTTGAATCCCCCGCTTCTTTCTTGCATTCTATGAATCTATCAACAGCATGCCCCTTTCCCACATTAGCTATACTTCTTCTGACGACATCAAAAAAAGCCCCACCAGCCAATTACATGGCAGATCAGAGCTTTCCATTCATACTTATAGAGGTTGTTCATAAAGTCCGCTTTTGATTACGAATGTTGCCTAGCGGCATCATCAACATCGAATATGGAATTCACCCGAAATAAGTAGGGGCTTACGAAGAATGTTTCCTTCGGAAACATTGCGGTTGCTCACGTAGCTCGATCTACGCTCCGCTACTCCATTTCTAGCTTTATCTCATCTTCTTGGTACTGAAAACCGACCTTTTTGAACACGCACTTATACATAAATCATCTCTTATCTATAATTTCCGCACATTAAAAGTACGGTTCTTTGGCTTGATTATGTTATTTCATATGATCCTGCCTGCTTACTCTGCAAGTCCGTTTTTATAGGCATAGATCGCGGCCTGTGTACGGTCGTCTACGCCCAATTTTGCGAGTAAGTTTGTAACATGAAACTTGACTGTCTTGATGCCGATGATCAGATCATCAGCGATGTCCTGATTCGATTTGCCTTTGGCGAGCAACCGGAGCACATCCATTTCACGGTCTGTCAATTCATCATGCAAAGGAGCTGCTGCCCGTGGCTGCCGGAAGCGATTCATCATTTTGGAAGCCACCTGTGACTCCAGAACGGATTGCCCACGAGCTGCTGCGCGAATCGCATCTGCAACTTCATTGGCTCTTGATGTTTTTAACAGATAACTGAATGCGCCTGCTTCAATGACAGGATACATTTTTTCATCATCAAGGTAACTGGTCAATACGATGACTTTGCACTCCGGATACATTTTAAGTACCTGACGAGTAGCCTCAATGCCATCCATTCCTTCCATAACCAGATCCATCAGAACAACATCAGGCTTATATTCCTGTGCGAGCCGAATGCCTTCCTCTCCACTACCTGCTTCACCAACAACTTCAATTCCATCTTCGGTATCCAGTACCGCTGCAAGACCAATACGTACCATCTCATGATCATCCACGAGCAATACTTTGATCGACGTTTCCGTCTCCGTTTCGACTTCCGGTTCCATTGACATGTTCTTCCTCGCTTTCATCGTTCATCAAAGGTATCGTAATCTCAATCCGCGTTCCCTTACCAGGCGCTGTTACAAATTGTATGGCTCCACCAATCTCCGTAACACGTTCACGCATGTTAGCCAGACCGTAGGAAGCTTGTTTATTCTCATCCAGATCGAAGCCTTGCCCATCATCACGAATCAATACCCGGATCGCATCAGTACGGCGCTGGATCCTTATCTCCATTTTTTCCGCTTTTGCATGCCGTAACGTATTGGACATAGCCTCCTGAACGATTCGAAACAGATGATTCTCGATGCCTTTGATCAAATCGATGTCTTCGTCCATTTCGAGCACAATGTCCATGGGTACTTTTGTTTTCAGTTCCATCACCAGATCACGCAGACCTTGTTCGAGATGTTTACCCTGCAGATAGACTGGCCGCAGATGTAACAGTAACGCACGCATCTCGGACTGGGCTACCGAAGCCATCTCCTCAATCAGAGCCACCTGCCGCTGAGCACGTTCAAAATCCTTCTCCATCTTCCGTCCAACGGCCGTTGCTGTCATGGATATCGCGAACAATTGCTGCGATACCGCATCATGCAGTTCCCGTGCCAGCCGCTGCCGCTCTTCCACAATAGCCGTAATTCTGGCTTGTTCAGCAAGCTGTGCATTATGAGTAGACAATCGCTGGAGCGAAGATACCTGATCTTCCCACTTTTTGCCGATTCGTCCGAGTTGCTCACTTAAACGGCCCACATCATCATCGCCCAGATCAGGTACAGTGCGTGATAGAGAGCCCTTCTCCCACAGTAGAAGTGTTTCCCGCAGCAGTTCAAGCCGGCGTTTAACCCGGTAACTCTGATAGAACCCAAAGATCGCACCAATCCCAATCAGAAGTAGCAATAAGGCAAGACCCGATTGAATCAGATGCCGCCAGCCTGCAAACGGAGCAAGATAACCATATGTATACAATACATACAAAATAACAGCGAGCACAATGAAAACCAGGAGGATCCCTTCACCCATACTTCGGGTTACCATGTCGGTATGTCGTTTTGTCTTCATCGGGGTCTCCTCCTTCTCTTCATCTATATTACTACGGATTACTGATGCTAAGGTCGCCAACAATATAAGAAATGACAAATTTTGCTTTATGTTCACTGGACTCATATCCAGGCGTTCTCCATACTAATTTGTTCAGCATGCCGCTATCTTGTTCTCCAAGAAGATTAATCCGGCCGAAAAGAACCGATGCTTCAATCTCCACACCATAATCTTCTGGTAGCGTAAGGCGAACATTACCCATAACTCCTTGCAGCAGCACAATCGTTTGTTTCTCCTCCGGAATCGAAAGAGACAGATCGGCGTTAACCTCACCTATGGCATGCCACAGACTCATACTACGTAATTTCCAGGATGATTGATCCCAGTAGTACCGAGCCATGAAATTCTGTTTCTTCATAACACCTTCGTCCAGATGAATCTTTTTGTTATTCGAATAAAAGTAAGCTAAAGAAGCCAGTACAATTAAAAATACAATCATTAAATTATCCAGCAATAACAGTGCCGCACCAATGCCAAGATACCGATGACCTTTGCGGGTATCCCCATTGCGGACTTGAAGCATTCCAACCGTTAACAGAATCAGTGCGGCAGCGGTCAAGAAGTTAATATTGTCATTCAATAACATCATTGTGCCAATAATCATAATGACAACTGCAAGCCATTTACTCTTTTGATTCATCCCCGCCGCACCTCCTCTGTAAGTTAATCTCTCTTTATTCAACGGAAAAGCCATACCAGGCAATGAAGTCCTGTATGGCTTAACTTTTGTTCTACCAACCGTACATTATACACGATTTATAGAATATCATATTGTCCACTAAGCGAACAGTTATTCTTTTGAAGTTCCGTTCGCTTCATTCTTGGAACCATTGCCCATTTTGTTTTTGAGGGCTTGTAATTGCTGATCCACTTTGAACTGTTTTTCCACATCTACAGGATTCGTGTACGTGGATGATGTGTTGCGATAAGGTGCACGAGCTACGTCAGCTTCAGCTTCCAGCTGCATGATTTTCTCTTCCATGCGGTGGAATCCTAGTGATGCGCCACCACTTTCGATCGAATGCAAGCTGTTGATGGAAGACATTTGTTTTTTGGCTTTTGCCATTTGTGCACGGGATACGAGTTCATTACGTTTGTTACGCATTTTGTAGAACTCATCTTTCATATCATGCAACTGTTGCAACAGATCTTTTGCTTGTGCTTCGGACTGTGCATGCAGTTCGCTGTACTCCGTAATTTTTTGATCAAAGTAGATTTTCTCTTCCAGCAACTTGCGTGCCACTTCTTCCTGACCGTTAGAGAGAGCAGCTTCTGCCTGGGACTCACGTTGTACCGAAGTACGCTCCGCTTCATCCAAACGTTGTTTCATGCGGCGCTCATTCGCCATTTGTTTGGCAACAGTTACCTCTGCCTCATGAATCTCAGCCTCCATATCACGCAAGTACTGGTTCAACATTACAATCGGGTCCTCTACTTTATCCAACATATCATTTACCGATGCTTTCGTCATATCCTTAATCCGTTTAAATACTCCCATTTTACTTTTCTCCCTTCTCGTAACGAGATAATTTTTGGCGAAGCTCTTCAACTTCTTTTTTCAGTGCTTTTTTCTCGATATCTTTCATCATGGAATCAAGTTCACTTTCTTGTGGTGCACCTGCTCCGTAGGCGTTGTTGTCATAAGAACGTGGACCAGATTGAGGTCTGCTGTTGTATCCAGGGCCGGGACCGAAGTTACCTGGACCTTGTTGGTTGTGATTATTTTGAAAAGGACCTCTTGGTGGCTGATGATCATAGTTGTTGTATCCTCTGCCAGGACCAGGGCCGTAGCCATATGGATCATAAGGCGGATACGGTTCTTTTGGTACCACCAGTGCTGCAATAAAGTATATTAACAACGACGTGCCGCCAGTTACGAAGATACTGATAACAAAGATGATACGCAGCAGGGTGGAATCCATTCCGATGGTTTCGGAAATTCCGCCGCACAAGCCGGTTAACATCCGGTCACGCGTTGAGCGGTATAATTTGCTCATGTGTTTGCTCCTTTCGTTTACTTGTATCCTCTTACGTTGGAATCATAAGCATATGGATCAACGTGGTTGGATTCCTTTGGTACCACCAATGCAGCGATGAAGTAGATCAACAATGATGTACCTCCCGTAGCGAAAATACTGATGAAGAAAATGATACGTAGCAGCGTGGTACTCAATCCGAGATTTTCAGAAATGCCGCCAATCAAACCTGTTAGCATTCGATTACGCCCCGAGCGGTATAATTTACTCATGTGACTACTCCTTTCTGTCATTGTTCAATTTCTGTCTTAAGCGTTCCAGTTCCTTATCCAGCGTAGAGGATGACATGCTGCCAGTCACTCCTGAACCATCTTGATTCATCCGCCGGATATCGCGGAGACTTTGTGCTTCATATTCGAGATCAGAGACTTGATCATCCAGTCGGTTAAACATACGGGGTACATTCTGACCGTTGTGATTTCCTCTCTGGTTCATACGTTGCTGTAACTGAATCGTCTGCATACGAGCGTAGTAATATTGACGTTTGCTGTAAACATTCTGATATTCAACCTTCAGCTGGTCGATCTGTTCATCCAGCTCCTGTAATGCCGCATAACTTTGTGCATACAATTCGTTGTACTGTTCCATTTTTTCCTCGTGGAGGATTTTCTCCTGCAAGGCCAGCTTAGCGAGATGTTCTTCCCCTGCTTTCAGAGCCATGGAAGCCTGTTCTTCCCGTTTGTTCACCATACCTGCTGCCTGATCGGCTTGTTGTTTCATTTGTCTGGTATGGCTTGCATATTGATGACGAAGTTTCTCGGCTTCACCGATGTCTTGGCGGGTCGAGACCAGGAACTGATCAATCAGTTTGACTGGATCCTGACTTTGCTCCAAATGTTCGTTCAGATTGGCTACGGTAATATCCCGCATTCGACGAAATACACTCATTATGTTCTGTCCCTCCTTTTCATAATCGTGAAAGCTTAGTACCGACCACGACGACTGCGGTTATTGCTTAGCATTGAGATACCAAAGATGATTAACCCGATCGCGATGATCGGTCCGATCAACCATGCCAGTTTACCCATCAGTGAGATGATACCGATGATGAGAACAATCCAGCCAAGCATCACATTCCCTCGTTTAACTCCGTAGTATCCCAGTGCAATCATCAGGACCGGAATCAGATAACCCATTAAGTGTCCAAGAAGTGGAGTTAACTTTCCGAAGAGGAGCAGTGCACCCAGCGCAATCAATACAATCGCCCAGCCATTTCCCTTATTCAATCTCATAATTGTTGTTCACCGCCCTTTCCATTCGTTCCTTTTAATGTGTTGAGTCATTTGTTCGTTTGTTTCTTGTTTTTTTGTTTCCGTGTTTCTTGTTTAACCTTATGTCCTTATTCTAGAGGATTCCGCGACTTTTCAAAACAGACCGTGGACGGTTTTTTATCCTAGACTCAGGTCGGGGATCTAGTCGGACCTTTGACTGTCCCTATATACGACCAACGTTCCACTTAAGCTGAATAGCACTCCAGATACCTTCTATTACCCGTATTCAAGCTACCCTTTAGCCGATATCGACCTGTAGAGAGAATGATGTCCATGTCTCTATTTACGTTCACACTGCAATTTCGTTTCTCATGATTCCGTATTGGATAGTTAGTCCAAGCCGTTTCTCTAGCGTTTTCTGCAAGATCATCTATCAGCAATCCCTTATCTCTGCTTCTATACCCTCTCACCAAATTACTTATTTATCCAAATAAACAAAAATTAGATTGTTCTATATGTAAGCGTTTACTAAAATAGAAAGTGTTACTATTTCTAATGTCAGGGGTGGAACTGAAACTGTGCGACCAATCAGCTATCTCCATAAAATGATCATCTTCGGAATCCTGTTAAGCACCCTGCCCATTTTGTTAACGGGAATTGCCGCATTTGTCTATTCATCGAACCAAACTGAGCTACATCGTACGCTGGCCAACAGACAGTTGCTGGAACAAATGCAATCCAACGTAGAGCACAAACTCGCTACAGTTAGTTATATGCTTGATCAGGCCGTTCGCTCTCCAGTAACCCTTCGTTCCCTGTCTGCTTCTTCTTCATTAGAAGGAAAAGGGCCTTTGCTTGCTGACAAACTACAGAGCGAATTTCAGAATATGAGATCATGGGAACCTTTGCTGGATATTACGCTGGTGAATCAATCCCAGAATTGGCTTATTGATCATGCCGGATTATATCGTAATACGGATTTTCCACTGGCACTTCCCATGAAAGATTTGATATCGGATACGCTAACCTCTGGATGGCAGCTCTCCCCTTCATCGGTGTTCAGTAATGATGAGCGTTCTCCCGGTTCAGGCTGTATTTATCATATTGCCCTTGCGAGATCTATTCCGAATCTGAATACGTCTTCCGATGCTGCCCTGATTGCGGGAATTCCTGCATGCTCTTTGCAAAATACACTAGGAGAAGCCTCCTTAGGCAATGCTGCCTCAGGACTGATCATTTTGAATCGGGAACAACGTATCTTGGTCCATCCCAATCCTGTATACATTGGACAACCGTTGTCTGCCATTGGATTACAGGATCGGGATACGGAAGCTAACATAACCAAACTATCACCCATCACATTTTCAACAGGCTTTGAAAAACGGGAAATTAAGATTGCCGATACACATTATTCCCTGACGTATAGCCCTTCTACCTTAAAAGGATGGACTTATGTTCTAATCTCACCTACCAATATTCTGACACAAGAATATATCGATATTGGATTACACACCTTGTATATCAGTATCTTCTTACTTTTACTTTCATTATTACTCGCCTGGCTCGGCTCCAAGCGAATGCACGTTCCGATTCGTAAACTTTTAACCCAACTTGGTGACAACCACCTGTCCAAAGAAGGAAACACATTCGCTCAGCAGTCACCAACATTCCCTGATGAGTTCGAGCAGATTAGAGCTGGGGTTTCACAATTATCTGCCTCTCACTCCCAATTAGAGAACACACTTAATATGTATCTGTTGCAGATACGCACTCATTTTATGATGAATCTGTTCCAGGGTAAGAGTCCTGTTCATACTCTTTATGACACCCTGAATGAATATGGCTACACGCATCAGGTTCGGGATTGGCAACAAATTGCTGTTATTACCCTACAGGCCGATCTTGTTAATCATACAAAATATAGTGCTAATGACCGTGACCTCTTATTATTCGCTATTCAAAATATATTGGAGGAAACGGTAGTGCATAACCAGCAATTGTTTCCGATTGTGCTGGAACATACGGTAGTCACGGTCATTGGCACCGTTGAACAGGATCATTTTATTTTTTCACAGCAGCTATGTATATTAACAGACCAATTACAACAACAGATTGATAAGATTCTAGCTCTTCAAGTCAGTATAGGCCTCAGCCAGCCACACAGCTCCCTATATCACATCCCTCAAGCTTACACAGAAGCCATGGAAGCATTGAGGCATCGAATGAAGCTGGGAACAGGCATTATTTTTCAATATGAGAACATAGATCATTACACTCCCACTTGGTCCATGACCTACCCAGAATCATTGGAATATTCGTTGATCCAAGCTATTCAAAGTGCGGACGAAGTCCAGGCCTCTGCTCTTCTGCAACAGCTGCTTGAAGTGATCTTTGGTATGGAGGTTACTCCCGAGGAGTATGAGGTGGCTCTTACGAGGCTACTCACGCATATTTTGCAAATGACTCAGGAATCCGGCATACGACTTGGACAGATCTCCCAAGGTCGTGGCTCGATGTTTCATGAACTTCATGGTTTGCAGTACGCCGCTGAAGTTGAGGAATGGTTTAACCATCAAGTCATCTTGCCCGTCATCCAGGTTTTTAAAGCAAGGCAGTATGCCCAGTATCAGCATATATCAGAGAAGATGATTGCCATGATTCATCAAGATTATGATAAGGATCTGACGCTTGAGGAATGTGCTGTTAAGCTTCACTACAATGCCAACTACTTAAGTAGTGTTTTCCGCAAAGAGACAGGCTGTGCATTTAGTGAATATCTGACCAAGTACCGATTTAATATCGCTAAAAAATGGCTGGACGAAAGTGATCTAACCGTTAAAGATATCGCAGCACGACTTCGGTACAACAATCCGCAAAACTTTATCCGATCATTCCGTAAATGGGAAGGAATCACCCCCGGCCAGTATCGGGAGCGTAAGCAGAAAGCAGAAGTGTCGATCAGAAATTAGACAAGGAGCACGATTGTAAGTCGTACTCCTTCGGCCAGCTCGGATACCTATCCATATGGCTCCCCGAACAGGGATAGGGCTCGGACCTGTGACTACTCGATTAACCGTCGAGTGCTCTACCAACTGAAATATCAGTGAATATGCTTCAGAGATCATTCTCTGAAAACTAGGTCTGTATTTTGTTTGTCGTTGTCTCAAACATCTCTAAATAAACGAGGGTCTGGTTCAAAGCGGTCGATGAATTAGTGGCTTCAAAAAAGAGGGAGCACATAACCTGCTCCCTTTACTTACAACTTCACTTCTGCAATCTTAACTTCATATTTTTACACGTGCATCTTCTTGTGGTGGCGGTGTAATGCTTGCTAACGTCATCTCAGACGTTAGACTACATTATCTGTTCCGATTCCTGCTCCTGTACACCTAACAAGCTTATGCGATTTATCGCTTATCCTTAGTGCGAACTGTTTTCATATTGGGCTGTTCAAGTTGAATTAGAATTTTACCAAACCTTGCTCCACGTGAGAAGGTCACCGTACTATCCTTGTACGTATTTCGAGTGTACTTCTCAGCCATTCTGAGAGAATCTTCATCCGACGGTAACTCATACGTATTAAGCCATTCTGGCAGCTTCTCTACAACCTCTTCCACCGGTACTTCAAATGAGTTAACTTCTTTCGTAATGATCATCGTATATGAATACCCCTTCAAATACAGCAACTGTTGAATATATCCCATATCACCAGCCTTGTATGAAGAAGTTACACCCAGTACCTCCTTAAGTTCATCCATTAGCGTGTGTTCCCTCTGTCCCGCCATAGTACTTATATACACATACTTCCGGGCACAATTAATCGCCTGCTCAATCGTTTCCCAATCCGACATCGCCGGACACATGGATGCAAATGCAAAGTCATATTTCTTCTCCCAACCCTTATCCTTAATGGAGATTTCTTCATATCGTTCGTTTACGATTTCGATATTGGATTCCAAAGATGAAGGTATCGTCTCTTTCATAAGGGAGACAAGCAACTCAGAAGGCTCAACTGCGGTCACACTTGCCCCCTTTTCCGCAAAAGGAATGGTAAATATGCCTGAGGCCGCTCCAATGTCCAAAATGGATAACCCTGCGAATTCCACACCCTGATTTTCAATCCAGCCCATAATGCGTTCAGAACGCTGCTTTCCTTCTTTAGTGAACGACTGTGCATGATAATCCCTGGCCCACCGCTCAAATGCTTCTTCTGTATTAAAGGGGGCGCTTTTCTTCTTATATTTTGAACTTCTCGGACGATTCTTCCATGCCTCTTCCCATACAGAAAGATCAAATAACTGATCGGTATCCGATACATTTTTTCCATTAGTCACTCTACTTCACTCCTTTATATTAACGACTTCAATTATCTACAATATACTTAATATAGTCATCCGTCAATCTTTAATAACGTCCAACTATCCTTACAATACAAAAAATCAATTTATAAAAAAAAAATAACCCTACACATTGCATAAGCAACCTGTAGGGCTATTCAATATACCGGCGAGAGGACTCGAACCTCCACGGTTTCCCACTCGATTTTGAGTCGAGCGCGTCTGCCATTCCGCCACGCCGGCATATGCTGGAGGCGCCACCCAGATTCGAACTGGGGATAAAGCTTTTGCAGAGCTGTGCCTTACCACTTGGCTATGGCGCCATATTTTGGAGCGGACGACGGGAATCGAACCCGCGACCCTCGCCTTGGCAAGGCGATGCTCTACCGCTGAGCCACGTCCGCATAATGGCTGGGGATATAGGATTTGAACCTATGCATGACGGAGTCAAAGTCCGTTGCCTTACCGCTTGGCTAATCCCCAATAAAAAATGATAAAACAAAGGGGCGATCGAGGGGAATTGAACCCCCGAATGCCGGATCCACAAACCGGTGCGTTAACCACTTCGCCACGATCGCCACAAAAAGTTAATTTCTTGAAAGTTAATTGGCAGGGGCAGCAGGAATTGAACCCACACCAACGGTTTTGGAGACCGTTGTTCTACCTTTAAACTATGCCCCTAAAAACTGGTGGAGGATGATGGATTCGAACCACCGAACCCGTACGGGAGCAGATTTACAGTCTGATGCGTTTGGCCACTTCGCTAATCCTCCAGGATTACATGGTGCCGGCGAGAGGACTTGAACCCCCAACCTACTGATTACAAGTCAGTTGCTCTACCAGTTGAGCTACACCGGCATATTAAATTAGTTTAAAATGGTGGCTCGGGACGGAATCGAACCGCCGACACGAGGATTTTCAGTCCTCTGCTCTACCGACTGAGCTACCGAGCCATAATAAAGTCTAATCTTAATTCCTTACACTTTATATAGGGCATCAGTGCCATACAGCAGATGTAGTGAACAGTTTGCCTCATGTAAAGATTAAATGGCGGAACCGACGGGATTCGAACCCGCGATCTCCTGCGTGACAGGCAGGCATGTTAGGCCAACTACACCACGGTTCCAGATCACTTTCTCAAAGGAAAGTTTAATTGCGGGGGCAGGATTTGAACCTGCGGCCTTCGGGTTATGAGCCCGACGAGCTACCGGGCTGCTCCACCCCGCGTCGTTATAAAGTTTATATGGTGGAGGCTGAGGGGATCGAACCCCCGACCCTCTGCTTGTAAGGCAGATGCTCTCCCAGCTGAGCTAAGCCTCCGAACAACACATTTATGATCATATCATAATCTTGTTGTAAAAATCAACTTCTTTTTTTGAAGTTAATATGACCCGTAGGGGATTCGAACCCCTGTTACCTCCGTGAAAGGGAGGTGTCTTAACCCCTTGACCAACGGGCCTTATTATTATGGCGGAGAGAGAGGGATTCGAACCCTCGAGACGCTTGTGACGCCTACACGATTTCCAATCGTGCTCCTTCGGCCAGCTCGGACACCTCTCCATATGGCTCCCCGAACAGGGCTCGAACCTGTGACAACTCGATTAACAGTCGAGTGCTCTACCAACTGAGCTATCAGGGAATATGCTTCAGAGATCGTTCTCTGAAAACTAGATTCG
>NZ_JAGGNR010000067.1 GCF_018614975.1 Paenibacillus polymyxa
TAGGATATTCAACAGGCGTGCTAAAGGATATAAGTTTTTGTTTATCACCTCAATAACTTCTAAACCTTTTTTGTGAAGCATTCCTAATGTATTTAGCACTGTGTTTCTATTAATGAATTGTTCATCTAATTTGTCAATATTCTCAATAATATAAGTAGGGAAATCATAGTTATCATGTAAATCATGGGTTATATGTCTAATCGGTGCAAGTAAGAAGTGAGAAAGATTGAATTGACAATTTTCATTAAGAATTTCAATAATTAGTGTTTTATTAGCGTCAATTTTTTTTATTTCTTGATGATGGTTCGAAGCAGAATCTTGGACAGCTTCTAAGGGGAAAATATATCCTAACAATTTATTATTTGAACTAGGTGTAACTCTTAAGATATTCGTTTTGTTGATTTCTAATGAATATCGATTCAAGAAACCATAGTCAGGGTGCTGGATGCCTATCCCTTTACTTGCATCAGTTACATATGAGGTCTTAAATGTTAAGGACTTACGGAATATAAAAGTTTGCTCACCTAAAATGTGTAGTTCAGTATTCAATAGATCATCAACCGTAATTCTTTTTTCCTTTTGTCTCACATAATTACTTGGTAAAAAAATCCAATTATTCTTGATTTTAATGGCAAAATAGAGTTCTGCGTTCATTAACTCTGCAAACTTCTCTTTGTCATTGAGCACAGTTTCAGATATTTTCCATGTTGACTTTTCAGTAGATTTAACTTCAATAACCAATCTTCTATCATCTTGAGTGATAAAAAGAAAATCTGTAGTGACAGTATTGGTAAGCCTAGAGAATCCTTCTTCAAAGGCTATAATATCTTTAAGATTACCCAAGGAGTGACTCATTAACAAAAACTCAAACTCAGCCTCTTTCCCTCCTATTCTTATAGTACGGTCAACTTCTGTTAGATTAAGCATAGCTGCAACTAGTTCTAAATTTTGCTTAGATACAAAGGGTTTCATACTTTGGAAAGCTTTTATTTTTTCCATAGGCGTTGAAGTCATTTTGATTTCTCCTCTTATTTTTGTTCTTTATTACTATTTTAATACGAGTAGTATGAGAAAGCTGTATATTATTTTTTAACAGAGTCATTGAATATAAACATTACTGAAATCTGATTTTGAACAGTAGGGTGGTCTAACGTGAATGTTGCTTACTTACTTTACGTTTAATGTATTTAATTACATACTTATGTTGATGATTTCACTAACTGTTTGTTCATTTTAAACCTGATAAATTACGATAAGTTGAATAAATCCAAACATTGTATTTCGCCATCCCGCGTTCAACGTGCCATCCGTCATGCCATTGATGTGGCTTGAACTCGTGGTAACATCCACAGCATCAGACACCTGTTTGGTTACATAATCAACATCAGCAAGAACCCTGAATTAGTAGCGTTGTATGCGTAGTAAACAGTACCATGTTGATAATGCCTTTATCTCTAATACTGCACCCATATTTTATATATTTCAGCTTGTTTTTTTCAAGTTCACCCGCTACAATTGATCTATAAAATAACACAATAATAGACATGTAATGACCAATTATTGAAGCAAGTTATGGGTGATGCGCGTACGTATTCCTACACAGTAGGTATCCGTGCTGTAACATCCATCGACGGTATGACTGCGGACTGGGCGCGTATCCCTTGGGATGTGCTGGAGAAAATCTCCGTGCGGATCGTTAACGAAGTTGATAACGTAAACCGTATCGTTTATGACGTAACTTCCAAACCACCTGCAACAATCGAGTGGGAGTAGAACGTAATATAAATTTGAATGTATAATTAAAATACTCTTCTCTATCTGTGAATTTCAGCAAATAGAGAAGAGTATTTTTTGTGCTCAAGCTATTTTGTTGAGTGTTAAGGTTTGGAAGGATACTCTATATACAATTTCTTAGTTGCATTGCTCCATTTAATGTTTGCGCCAAGTAGAGACGGGAGATCCTTTGCTTTAACATATGAAATTCCTGAGATATTTCTGGACTGTGTCAGGGGACTGCCATAGAGCACTGGTAGCTTCTTGGAGGAATCATAGCCTACGACAACACCGAAGGATTCGCTGATAGCACGTAAAGGAATGTATACGGACCCATTAACGATGCGGCCTGAATCTGAAATTATTTTGCCATTTATAATAACTTGAACTTCTATCGGCTTGGAGTCTGATCTAACTACGGTAGCATATGGCTCAGGCTCTGCATTCAATATGGCGGCAGTGGCAGGTGTTACAACTTTAATCATTTTCTCACCAGTTATAGAACCGAATGTGACCTTTATTGAGGCAGTTCCTAAGCCTACAGCTTGTACATTACCGTTTCCATGGGGCTTTAATACTTCTGTGTTTGTTGAATGCCATGTGACCATATCCGTTACATAGACAGCATCCCCATTTTCAAAGTATGCAAGTGCATTCAGTTCGTTGCCATCATTTAAACTGAAAATGAAGGGTAGAAAGTCAGGTCGCATTGTCCCCGCAACAACGAAAATGTTCTTTGGCATAGAAACGAAAATATTTGCTGGTGTTGTGTTATAATTCTGAATCGATTCTCCATTGTGATTTACCAAGAGAGTCATAGCCGGTAAAACTTCAATAGACGTTTGTTTATTCAAACTGTCTTCTTTAGTTTTTAGATGAAAAGATATAAATGCTTCGCCGGAGGAAGAACTAATTGATTTGCCATTTTTGGCTGAAATCGAAATAATAATTTCTTGTTTACCATCATTAGGGTCAAGATCTGCGGGTTCTGGATTTTGGATCGTGTAATCCTTGGATTCAAAATAGTCGGTAGGAATGATAAAGGCATCGTCTCTCCATATGTATTTTCCAAGTGTTTCGTCAAACCGTAGTACTTCATCTTCATCCGTTGCAAAGATATTCTCATCATAGCTTAAAACGATAGTCGCTGATTGGACGTCTCCATTTTCATGAGGAGCGCCAGTGTTGAGAATTCCGACGTTCACCGATATACCCTGACCAGGTATTAGGGTTGAATCGCTTGTTACATCAATAGAAAACCCCTTGGCTTTTGAATCCTTTGCTACGACAGCGCCAGCCAGACATCCCGCTATCAATAGGAAAGACAACATCCCCATAATTAATTTTTTTCCAAAATACATCTCATAACCTCCATAATACGTAATTTTTCATGTTTTATATCGGTAATTTTATAAAGAAAGTTAAGTTTGTAGAGGTAGTCAGCAACTTTTCATTAGATCTAAATAATTAGCCTCTACCTGATACTTGCTTGGAATTTCGAATTTCATCTCATTTTAAAGTTCACTTCATGATCCTTTCAGGTCGGGCCCGTACAATAAGTGCATACTAAGAGCTATATGGCTACTGAAAGGAGATTGAATGTATGCGTAAAACCGACTATATGAGCAAATGGAAGATGGGCATTGGAAGTGCGTTTCTGATGGTGATGCTGGCAGGATGCGGCTCAGGTATGCAAGACCTGGCTTCCGGTTCGGGGGACTTTCCATTTGTGAATTTAGAGGCAGCGGATGCTTCTTCCGATCAGACCAGAAACCAGGAGTTATCCTCTGACACAACAAACGCAAATCAGGAACAACAAGATATACAGGATACTCCGCAGACAGAGATATAATTAACATATAGGACTGATCCGGTAAAAAATAGCTCCGGAACATGTCGCAAATTGCTCCATATACCTAATGAGTATACGACTTTGGAATACGAGACATCGTTATTCCTAAATATCATTCTCCTGATTGCTAAACGCATCAGAAACTTAAGCTAACCTGATTAGAGCGTTTCTCGCCCTTTGATCAGGTTAGCTTTTTTATGTTATCCTGCTGAACTTCAGTCTGACAGAATAGACATATTCCAGTGCAATTTCACCGAAAAAAGCGCATTCAATTGGGTTGTAAACCGCTGAACTGGTTCAATCTGTTAAATAATACGAACGATATTATAAAAGGGTGAGATTAATATTCGTTTTTATCATTGACAAAAACATACTGCCCTCCTAAAATAGTGATGGGAAACAAACAAATAGCGCATACTTATTCGTATAATCCTGGGGATTGGCCCGGGAGTCTCTACGAGATCACCCTAATGATCTGGCTACGAAGAGGAGAAGGTTAAGCACATGAATTCTACATGATTGCGGGACATCACGCACATTAGAATTTTTTTTGTTCTTAGTAAAGGCATCGTGCCTCTCCTTGTCAGCTGAACCCTGGGTGAAGAATCTTCTTCAGGGTCATTTGTCGTTTTTCAATATGGCTTCAACATCTCTAAGGAGGAGTTAGTGAATTATGGATCGTTTCTTTAAACTAAAAGAAAACGGAACAAACGTTAGAACGGAGATTGTTGCGGGTCTCACTACCTTTATGACAATGGCTTACATTCTTTTTGTGAATACGTTGTTCTTGGGACAAGCCGGTGCGGGGATGTCGGATAATGCAGTATTCTTTGCAACAGCCGTCGGCGCCGGATTAATGACTATTATTATGGGGTTGTTCGTGAATATTCCGATCGCACTTGCACCAGGTATGGGGTTGAATGCGTACTTCATGACTGTCGTTCTAAGTTCGAATGGAGCGATTACTTGGCAAGCAGCTCTCGGAGCGGTATTCCTTTCCGGTATCGTGTTCATTATTTTGACCGTGACTAAGATTCGTCAAATGCTGCTTGTTGCAGTTCCGCAGTCGATCAAAATGGCGATTACGGTTGGTATCGGTCTCTTTATTACCATTATTGGTTTCAAACTTGCTAATCTCGTGGCTGTAACAGTTAATGTTGCACCAGACGCAGATCTGAGTCAGCCGATTCCAGGTAGCAGTTTTAACTTGTCATTGGGCAACTTTGTAACACATCACGATGCGTTGCTGGCCCTAATTGGTTTGCTCCTTATTGCTATTCTGATGGTTATGCGCGTCAAAGGCGCTCTGCTGATCGGGATCGTAGCAACAACGCTGATTGGTATTCCGATGGGAGTTACGAATCTGAGTGGTCTTTCAGGCGCAAGCTGGTTGCCTAACTTCAGTGATCTGGCGGTTGGACAGCTGGATTTGAAAGGTGCCATCAGTCTCGGATTGTTCGAGATTATCTTCATCTTTACCTTCGTTGAATTGTTCGACACGTTTGGTACGATGGTAGGTACTGCAACACGTATGGGCATTATGAAGGATAAGAAAAAAGGCGAGAAAACCATCGGTAAAGCGATGCTCGTCGATGCAGTTGGTGTCAGCGCGGGTGCTGCACTAGGTACAAGTACAATTACGGCATACGTTGAAAGTGCTTCGGGTGTTGAGGCGGGTGGACGTACAGGACTGACTTCGGTAACGACAGGTTTGTTGTTTATTTTGGCCCTGTTTATCGCGCCGCTTGCACTTGTTGTTCCATCCGCTGCTACGGCTCCGGCATTGATCATCGTGGGTGTGCTTATGATGAGTCAAGTGCGCAGCATTGAGTGGGATGATTTCCTGCAAGCTTTCCCTGCGTTCCTTACCATTGTATTGATGCCTTTCACAGGTGGAATCGCAAACGGGATCTCCGCAGGTATCGTATCTTATGTGATTCTGGCGGTGTTCAGTAACTTGGTTACAGAACGTAAAGTGAAAATTCACTGGCTTATGTGGATCTTGGCGCTCATTGTAGTCTGCCGATACGTATTTATTGGCGGGGAGTAAAGGTACATTAGTTTTAATGAAGAATACGGAGATGAGTTTGTTACCTTATAAATGAAAGAAGCGGAAGCCACGGGATCTAAACCCGGAGCTTTCGCTTTTTTTGTTCTTCTTTCTTGAGTAGAATGAATCTCAAAAATGTTTTCCTTCTATAATAGAAGGAATGAATATAATGTTCTAAGAACTATTGGTTGTTTATCCAATGAAATCATCGGTTAATAAGTTTTTATAACGTGATGAGTCTGTACTGTATACAACATGTGTTTCTCTATAATTGGATTAGGGATCATGTGAAAAACTTTTTGCGTATGTAAGTTAATTACTCCGATCATTAAAGTTAGTGCGCAGATGTATCATTTGGCCGGCGGCTATAAGGAGATACTTGTTAAAAGGTCCACAGGGGACTCATTTTATAAGAATTTAATGTTCATCAAAAAAAGACTTGCGTTCCACAACTGTACATGGTATATTCTATTTCCGGCCAAAAAAACACGAGATACACGGTGCGGCAAGCGATTGAAATAAGCTTCGAAAGAAACTTAAAAAAAGAGCTTGCAAAGTTGGTTCGGACATGATATTATATAAGAGTTGCTGAAGAGAAAAACATTCGGTAACGAAATAAGTTTGATCTTTGAAAACTGAACAACGAGTGAGTGAACATTCTGCTTGCAGAATGAACGCGAAAGTTTGAAACAAGCCTTGGCTTGAATCGACTGGAGCACAAATGAGATTTTTAATCTCGTCAGATTCAAAATGAGCTTATCGCTCTTTTCAATACTTTATTGGAGAGTTTGATCCTGGCTCAGGACGAACGCTGGCGGCATGCCTAATACATGCAAGTCGAGCGGACTTGAAGAGAAGCTTGCTTCTCTGATAGTTAGCGGCGGACGGGTGAGTAACACGTAGGCAACCTGCCCTCAAGTTTGGGACAACTACCGGAAACGGTAGCTAATACCGAATAGTTGTTTTCTT
>NZ_JAGGNR010000006.1 GCF_018614975.1 Paenibacillus polymyxa
CTTGACAGGGAGCGGTTCAACGCCACCGGATTGAGCTTTCTTGTTGTTATTCTGTCATCTAAATATTATTTATATGAACCATATTCAAACCAGTCAAAGTCCGCTACCTGATCAGATGAAGTTCCGTTGCTGCTGCTAAACATTCCGATACAACAACCAACAAAACCGCCGGCCACCTCGGTACTCAGGCTGCTTGTATCCACCTGTTCCGCCACCAGATGATACTGACTTCCATCCGTGCTGTAATAGAAGTTTAGTTGCTGACCTGTCGCCGCCAGTTTGATATACACTCGCGATACTTCATCATCCAGCGCGATTTGCGCAATGTGGGTATCCTGACCATCTATACAGGTCACCACACGCAGCACCTGCTGATTCTCCGCCAGAGCACGCTCAATCCGTACGTGATACTGATCGTTCTGAATGACGACGAGACCAGCCGTTTCGTTGGCATTCCCAGGCACAAATTCCATCGCTGTAGCTGCGACATAATCCATATGCCTTTGACGCAGACAAACAAAGCTGGAATTTTCTTTTTCCTTCAATGTTTGCGGTTTCAGCTTCAGTCGCAAGTATCCCTTGCGCTCCGTTAATGAATATAAGTCTTCCTGGGGATTACGCAGAAACATCCATTGCAAGCCCAGTTGGTCACTGTCAAAATGGTCAAAACGCAGTTGCGGTTCTACCGGAACAGGCTTCAAATCCAACGTACCCTGCTCCTCCAAGATCCCGCGGCCCTCATTAACAACAGGCCATCCGTCCTCCCAAACAACAGAAGCAAGGAACGTCTCCCGCCCCAGGTTGCTATAGCTCCCTCCATATGGACGCGAAGCAAGCATGACCATGAACCATTGACCGTTCGCAGCCTGCACCAAGTCGGCATGTCCGACATTAACAACAGGGTAACGTTTACCCAAATGGCGATGTGTAATGATTGGATTATTCGGATTCCCGACGTATCCTTCGGTCAAACTTTTACTACGAGCAATGGTCACAGCATGGTTTGGCCCTGTGCCTCCCTCTGCAATCAATAAATAGTAATATTCATCGATCTTATACAGATGCGGGCCTTCCGGCCAGATGACATCCACCATCGCCCCGCGCCACAGAACGTAACTGTCTCCCACCAGCTTCATACTGCCCAGATCCAACTCCCGCAGCCACACTTCCCAGTTCCCATTGTAACGAACTCCCTCGGAGCAAGGACGTGTACCAAGGTAATACGCTTTGCCGTCATCGAAGAAAATCGTAGGGTCTATTCCTTCTGCGCCTTCAATAAAATAAGGATCAGACCATGGCCCAGCCGGGTCGGTAGCGGTTACAACAAAATTGCCACCATGTGATACATTGGTTGTAATCATATAGAAGGTGCCTTCATGATACCGAAGCGTTGGAGCGAATATTCCCTGTGAATGGCCTGCTCCCTGAAGATTCAACTGTGAAGGGCGGTCCAGCACATTACCAATCTGTTTCCAATTCACTAGATCACGGCTCTGAAAGATCGGAACGCCAGGGAAATAGGCAAATGTCGATGTCACCAGATAAAAATCTTCACCCACCCGGCATACGGACGGATCTGGATAAAACCCGGGCATAATCGGATTGTTAAACGTGCATTGTTCGCTTTGATTTGCATTATTCATTCTTTTACCCCTCCAATGGTTAGTCCAGTCACAAAGTATTTTTGCAAGAACGGATACAGTAAAACAATTGGCATTGCCGTCACAACCGTGATGGCTGCCCGAATGGATACAGGCGTCACCATGTTGGTTACATTTTTGAATGAATCCACGTTGACGGTTCCCCCCTGCGAGGTCGCAGAGGATAACAATTTCATCAGTTCATACTGCAAGGTGGTCAAATTCCGATTTCCCGCCGTGTACAACATGGAGTCAAACCAGGAGTTCCACTGACCTACAGCAATAAACAGTGCAACCGTAGCCAGAACCGGCTTGGATAAGGGAAGCACGATACGCATGAAAATCCGAAAATCTCCGGCTCCATCCATCTTCGCGGATTCAATCAATCCCTCCGACAGTCCCTGAATGTAGGTACGAATGACAATCATGTTGAACACCCCGATCAACCCGGGAATAATGTATACCCAGAAGCTGTTCAGCAGCCCCACTTGTTTGATCAGCATGTATCCCGGGATTAAGCCGCCGCTGAAATACATCGTCATGACAAACAGCGTCGTGACCAATTTGTTGAACATATACTCCTTGCGGCTCAGTACATAGGCCAGCATGGCTGTACAGAACAGCTGTACAATCGTTCCCACCACGGTTCTGGCGACCGAAACAAATGCGGCTTGTGTCAGATTCGGATTCTGGAATACGGAGACGTAATTTTGCAGCGTCCATTCCCTCGGCCAGAGATAGATCCCCCCACGGATTGTATCCAGCCCATTATTGAAAGATACGGAAATGGTGTTTAAAAAAGGATATAACGTAACAACCATGACAAGCAACATAAATATGCCATTGGTGATGGAAAAAATAGAGTCTCCCAAGCTTCGTTTTCTACGAAATCGCTTCACAGTTCTGCCCCCTTATCATATCAATCGCTCTTCACCAAGAGACTTGGCAATCCCGTTGGCGATAAATATGAGCACCAGACTGACCACACTTTTGAAAATGCCTGCTGCGGTGGCAAGTGAGTAGTTGCCGAGATTAATCCCGTATTTCAAAACAAAAATGTCGATCGTCTCGGATACATCCTGCACAAGTCCGTTCCCCAGCAAGTATTGAATCTCAAAACCTGCGTTCAGTACGTTACCAACGTTGATGATAAGCAGGATAATAATCGTTGGTTTGATGCTTGGAAGTGTGACGTTGAACATTTTGCGAAACCGTCCGGCTCCGTCGATGGAAGCTGCCTCGTATAAGCTCGGATTAATCGACGCCATGGCGGCCAGATAAATAATCGTGCCCCAGCCAATTTCCTTCCACATGCTGGACAGACCTACAATCCCCCAGAAGTATTTGGGTTCGGCAAAAAAATTGATCGGTGCATCAATCAGGCCCAATTTTGTCAACAGCACATTCACTATTCCTGTTTCCGTTGATAATACATTCGCTACAATGCCTGTTACGATGATCCACGACAGGAAATGTGGAAGATAGGAAACCGTCTGTACCACGCGTTTGAACAATACCATTCGCAGTTCATTCAATAACAGCGCCAGACCAATCGAGCCGACAAATCCCAGAAACAGACTGATCAGGCTCATCGCCAGCGTATTGCGAATGACACGTAAAAATGTAGGGTCCGTGAATAACGTTCGAAAATGATCCACCCCCACCCAATCCTGCTCCATAAAACCAATGCCCGGTCTATAATTCTGAAACGCCATCAACCAGCCCCATAATGGTCCATACGCAAAAATAGCGATAAACGCAATAAACGGAAACGACATCCACATTAATTGTCGCTGACTTTTCATTCTGGACAGGTTGTACCCGATCCAAGTTGTTCCCGCTGGGATATGGCTGGTTTTTAACGAAGGCTGCAGCTCCTTATTGGCCATGTTTTTCTCTCCTTGCTTACGAGTTTATCTATATCACCCCGTCTGGGTGAATCGATTCCATTCCTATCCAATCTCCCAATCTAGCGTGTAAGAAAGGCTACGGGGTTCCCCATAGCCTTTCTGTGTGACAGGCCTTTATCCCCACAGTTCCATACGTCTGCGGACTTCTTCCGTCAGCGCATCTTCATATGCTTTAATATCTGCACTTTCCTTGAGCGTGGCTTGATATTCTTCCCAAGCCTTATCAAATTCGGCTGGTGAAGTCATAATCACTTTTGGCAGCCATTTGCGTTTTACATCGTCCATTTTCTGTCTGGCGATGGTCTCTGGTTTATTTGGTTCAAAATTATAGGTATAGATTGGGAACCACGGTTCATTTTCCTCCGCAGGCTCAAGGAAGTCGGTAAACTTCGTATATCCATAAGCCTTCAGCACTTTTTTATCGATGTCATTCAATGTGGCAAGGTACTCTTCCGGCTGCTCCTTAGGGTCAAGGGCATTCTTCCCGTCAGCGGTCATGCCTTCATGATGCGGGAAATAGACCAACGGGCTCCCCGTGTTTGCCAGCACCCAGTCCGGATCTTTGGAATTCGCACGCTGCTCTTCATTCCTGGAGAACACGCCTTTGTCATCAACTTGGTAATCCACGCCTTCCTGTCCCCAGGTTCTCAATACCTCCATCTCAGGGTCCAGCAAATCATTAATATATTGAAGTGCTCCCTCGATATCCTCGCAGCTCTTTGTAATGGCCAAGCCACCATTCACGTTAAGAATTGGATTGTTCTGATAACGCCCTTTAACATCCTCGGAGAGTGTAATGGACAACGGTACATAGGTTTTGTCATACAGTTTTTGCTTCACGAGTGATGCCTCGGCGTCAAGGAACTGCCATCCTTGATCCACCATGCCCAGCACACGTCCGGTTGAAATTTTGGATATATATTGATCATAGTTTGCTGTAAAGGTTTCGTTATCGACCAAGCCTTGATGATATACCTCATTGATCTTCTTGAAATATACCTTCGCTTCAGGAATGGTATTATAGTTCTTGGCCGTCAGCGTTTCTTTATCAACGATGGCTGCGCCTTCGTTAGGATAACCAGCCATGAAGAGCGGAGGGTTTTCCAGTGCGAAATAACGCCAGTCATAGGAGATAATTTCAAATCCAATGGTTGGCTGACCATCAACGGTCGGGTGAGCCGCTTTATATCGTTCAATCAAGTCAAAGTATTGGTCAAGCGTTTTGATTGTCGGATAATTATCCCACTCCAGTACGGCCTTCTGAATCCAGAATGCTTCTCCGTCATGGGTTACTTTCATCGACTTTTCTTGTATATTGCCGAATTGAGGAATGAAGTAGATATGTCCATCCGTCGTATTTTTCATCTTCTTCCAGTCTTCGCCCAGGTAATTTTTGATGTTTGGATATTTATCGATGTAATCCTCCAGCGGTACTAACGCCCCTGCTGCTACCAGTTGCTGAGTACCATCACTCCCATCGATAAAATCGGGATATTCGCCGCCTGCAATGAGTACACCAATCCGCTCTTTGGCTGTTTGGCCTGTAAGCCAGTCCATCGTAACTCTGACGCCTGTTTTCTCCTCAATAGCCTTTAACACCCGATTATCGTCAGGCGCAATTTTTCCCGGTACGGCAAAAAATGCGGAAAATTGTTTCATTTCCCTTCCATCTGCTGTCTTTTCCCCTTTTGAGGACGATCCCGGTGTACATCCAGTGAGTGCGATGACCAGTATTAAAGCGAGCAGAGCACTATACTTGATTCTTTTTCTAACATCCTTTTTCATCATGACCCCTCCATCGATTATATTGACAGAAGCTTTTTGGAAAGCGCTTTCCAAAGGCTGACTTAAAATTATCATGCTTCCATGCCCCTCTCAACGGGATAAACTATAGATGGAATCCCACTAATTCCAGCATCTGCGAAAAAAAATATCCCGCCGCTCCGTCAAGGAGTGCAGGATGTTAATCCAGAGAGTACGCAGCATGGGCACTTTTACGATATTGTGCAGGCGTCTCCCCCATGAGTTTCTCGAACCGGCTAATAAAGTAATCGGAGTCCCGATATCCCACCATTGTTGCGATTTCGTATACTCTTTGATCTGTTCTGCGCAACAGCCGGGCGGCTTCCTTAATACGCAATTGATTCAAATAATCACTGAAGCTGATCGAGAAATGCTTTTTGAAAATCTGACCCAGATATGCACTGTTCATGTAAAACTGCTCCCCCAGCAATTTTAGGCTGATATTTTCTCTGTAATGCTCGTGAATGAAGGCCTCAATTTTAGCCAATACGCCCATCGCATTCGACTTTTGCTGCTCCTTCAGTTTCTCTGCGCACATGAGCGAGAATTCGCATAAATGTTCAATGTTTTCCTCCATGGATAACATTGCGTAGTTCACCTTCAGAAAAGTCGATTCCATCAGCCCGGGATCTGGTGTAACCGTATCGTTATTCACGAGATCCAGCAAAGTGTATGCCAAATAATGCAAGTGGATTCGGACAATACCAGGCTCGATTCGCTCATCCAGAAAAAATTGAAAAATCGCCTTTGCATGACTGTATAACTCATCCGTCTGCTGTTCCTCAATAGACTTGACTAGCCCATCAAACAATTGTTTTTCGAACTGTCCCGGCCGATTAACAAATAAGGTCGTATCCATAAGTTCGAAGTAATAAATGGGCCTGCAAGTGGTGAAGAAACGTAAGCTTTTCATTATGCCGCAGGATTGATAAGACTCGTGCAGCGCCTCCAACTCATGTACTTCCTTCCCGACATAACAAGCAATAGCGGCCTCTTGACCATGGCTCAGATCGGCATGTAATCGGGTCAAATATTGCTCCAAGGTCACTGCCTCACGGTTCACCATCAGGTCCGTAACCATGAGCAGAACCGCATTTTTATCACCTGTGAACGGCTTCAAAATTTGTCCCGGGGAGGGCTTGCCCACCCATGCCTCAACCCGAGCGCACCAATCCGTTCCCTGTTCTGGACCGGATTCCGCCTCAATCAGGATGCAACGCAGTATGCCGGCATCTTGATAGTGGGGCTGCAGACTCGTAACAGCATCCTCCTCAGCCATCCCAAGCAAGATCGACTGCATATGCTGAGCCATAATAATTCGATCCTTTTTTTGCTGATATCGCTTCTCTTCCGTCCGCGCATTAAATGCGACCCTGAACTCCTCAAGCACCTGAACCAGTTCGGTCTTCACAATAGGCTTGAGAATATAGTCATCCACCTGGTATTTAATTGCCTGCTTGGCATATCCAAACTCATAGAATCCACTTAGAAGAATCAGCTTGATGTCACCGCTATATTGCTCGTACAAGGTTTTGGCAAGCTGCATTCCGTCCATTTCCGGCATCTTAATGTCGGAAATCACCAGATCGGGCTGCATAGCGCGTATGCACTCCAATGCCTGCATGCCATTGGAAGCCTGACCGCAAATCTGAAATCCGTAAGACTCCCAATTAATTAACAATAGAAGTCCTTGGCGAATAAATGGCTCATCGTCCACAATCAGCACGTTGATCATATCCTCGCTCCTTATTCTTGAGATGCCTGCATAAGAGGAATTTGAATGCCAATCGTTGTTCCCTTCCCCTTTTCACTGAATATGTGCACCTGAACGAAATCATCAAAATACATCCGCAGCCGAATATATGCATTCATCATACCAATGCTGCTAAGCTCGCTCATCCGATCCATACTCGGGTCTTGCATCATTTTGCGGAGCGAGGCCAGCTTGTCCTGATCCATACCAACTCCGGTATCTCGAATGGAAATGTACAGTTCATTACTTCGAATTTCGAATAAAACCTCCACGACCCCATCATTCGACGTCCCCTCAATGCCATGGATACAAGCATTCTCCACAAAGGTGAGCACGGTTAGCTTTGGTATCATCATGGCAGCAATGGATTCGTCAGTGATCCTGATTGCAAATTGCAGCTTTTCGCCAAAGCGGTACTGCTGGATACTCAGATAACTCTCCACAAAATTGATTTCCTCTGCAATTGTAATCAGATCGTCGCCCCAATTGATCGTCTGACGTAACAGCAGTGCCAGTTTATGAATGACATCGGAGGTTTCAAGTTCGTCCTTGATCAAACTCCGCATACGGATCGTTTCAAGCGTGTTGAACATGAAATGGGGATTCACCTGACTCTGAAGGGCTTTCAGCTCCGCCTGCTTCTTGGAGAGTTCAAGGGCTTGCCGCTCCACCTGACCCTTAAACACAATCTCAATCAGGTTCTTGATCTTGATGACCATCATGTTATAACTATGGGTCAGGCTGCCGATTTCATCCTTGCCCACAGTTCCCGATATCACCTCAAATTTCTCATGCTTCACTTGATCCAGGTGCTTTGCTATCCGATCAACTCTGATGACCAGTGATCTGGATATTAACCAGATCAGCAGAGTGGGCACCAACAGATTAAGAATGATCAGCAAAGTCAAATTAAGCTTGGAATTAACAATCTCCGACAGAACGTCCAATTTCTCCGTACTGACGACAATCTGCCAATCCTCGGATACGACGGGAATCGATTGCATGGATTGAACAGGGTCAATTGGACTGTTCGCTATCAGATGAAATGGCTTGCGCGTCTGATTCATACTTGAATCGTTCGAGAAAATGACCCTGCCGTCCGAAACGACATACACCTTCCCATTTGCTCCCTCATTTTTAAGCGATTTGTTGATGAAAGCGTAGTCCAGATCAACCTTTAACACCTTTTCAACCTGCTGCTCCCCAAAGTAATCCAGTTTACGAATAATGCTGACTTTGCGTCCTCCCTGACTTTGCGACATCTCCGCCTGCTGTTTGTCAAAATACGAATAGATCATGATATGGTCACTTGTGTTCATCAGCGCCTGATACCAATCACTTTTCTTCACCTCATCATCCAGCTTAATAAAGTTTCCTCCATTGACGAAGGTATCGTTGCCAACATAAAACGTAATTTGATTCACCTGCTGGTAACTGTAGTAGTACCTGACCAGATTATTGTTGCTAAGCATATCATAGTAGGCAGAGTAATATTCTTCCTGATCGCGATACTTGAACTCCATGAATCGGTTCAGCGTTCCATCGGTATAGAGAAAATTGGACACATACAAGCTATTGTCTATACTGTTCCGCAGGTTGAACTTGATCCTTTGCTGCATTTCATTGAATCGGCTATGCTCCTTCTCCTCAATGTTACCTTTGATGCTTTGGTAAAACACGGTATTTGTGACCAGAACCGGGACCAGCACACAAAAAATGAACAATATGTACAACTTCGTTTTGAGACTCCAATCATCCAGAAACTGAATACGCTTACAGTATGTCTTGCGGGTCATTTCTTATCGTTGTCTCCTCTTACATTGACATCCATATTATTATAGCGAGTAGGAGAACGATTGGGTACTCCAAATGTGAATTTACGGGTGAAATAAAAAATATAGAATCAATGACAATATGTTCACCCGGTCGCAGCAAAAAAGCCCAAGTCTCGACAGGTCTGTCGTAAACTTGAGCTTTGATGAAGTTAACAATGGGTAACCGTTCTCACGTCCTTGATTCATGAACGTATTTCAGATCCCCAATCTTGGTGATCACCGTATCATACGGGTCCAATTCCATGGTCTGTTTTCCATGCTCTGTATTGATCGTCGTTTTTTGAGCTTGATCACTATTGTTAATCACGACCAATATGTTGCTTTCCGGATAATAAGCGCACTCGATATACAAGTTATCCGTAATGTATTTTGTTTCATCGAATTCATTGCCTGCAAATCGAATCAAATTCAGAAGTAGTCTAGTATTTTCCCAGCTGAATTCGAAGGAAGGCAGATAGATCCCTTTTCCTTTTCCAAAAGCATGTGTGGACAACGTGATGTTGCCATCTGTCTCGTGCAATACCTTAGCTGTTCCATCCGTTAGATATATGCTACTTTTACCTTTTGACGTGATAGTTGCACCTTCCGGCACCAAACCATACTCATCGTGAGCCTTATACGACCATTTTCCATGAACAACTCTTGCACCTGTATCCTCATCTACCCCAAGCACATGCGCCATTCTGAAAAAGCTGTCGTACCCGTGGGCCGCTGAAGGCTGGTTGATACCCATAAATGTACCGCCTTCGTACACCCACTGGGTCAGGAGGTCTACACATTGGTGGTCATTCCAGTGCGCTCCACCACTCCAGGCAGAACCAGCGAAACCCGCATTAATGACGACATCCACATCCTTCAATACGCCCTGACGAATATCCTCAAAATCAATGAATTTGACCTCGATCGGTAAACCGGATAATGCCTCATTCACATGAATCATATCATGCATATGGGTTTCATGAAAATGACCGGACAAGGTCCACGATCTTAACTTGCCCCAGCTATGCAGAACGGCTACCTTTGTCTTGATCTGATATGGTTTTCCCTCTTGATGCAGCTCTTTCATTCCCCTGAATTCATGGGCAATCTTCTCGATGTAATCCACAAAGTCCGGGTAAGGCTCTACCAGATGCAAATATCCACCCAATCCAATCCGGTCAATCGACTCACGCAGCAGCCCACGCCGGATATTAATCCAATATTTCTTGGCATCCAGGGTAGGATCTCCGCCCTCTTTGAAGGTAGGAAGCCCGCCTAAGCCAACCGGGAACAAGTAGGGATGCAAGCGAATCTCATGGGTATCGACCTTAACGCCTGAGCACATTCTTGCCTCATAACCGGAGAACACACATTTGATCATGCCGTCGAATCCAAACTCCTGAAAGCGGTCATTGTACGGCTCCATGCCTACCCAGCTGTCATCATAGAAGACATATGCCAGCTTGTCATGTTTGTGCACAATATCAATCAACTTTTTACCAAATTCAATGACAAAATCATTGATAAATGCCATCCAGTCCAGTTTGCGCTGATCCGCAGGCATATGAGTGACCTGATATTTACCGCCATTCACAAAGTCTTCGGCAGAGAGCGAATATCCATATTTTTGTGCAAACAGATCCAGCGCTCTCGAACTTACTGTGAAATCGTATGAACCCCAATCCGAGAACAGATGGCGATTCCGCTCATCACTGCCCCAGATCCAGGCGAAGTTATAAAATAGGGATGTAAAACGTACAACCGTTGTTTCCGGATGGTTTTGACACCACGTTTCCATCCAATTCACCAGATACGTTTGCGTTTCCGTATAGATCGGGTCAATCTGCATCAAGTGCTCTTTGTCCCAATTATTCGTTGTATGATTATACATGGAGATCTCTTCCCAGATCCGATACACCATGAAACTCACTGTGTATTTATGCCAAGGAGCAACGCCAGTAATGACAACATTGCCAGATTCCCTTTCATAATTCCACTGTCCTCTAGGTACCTCTTCCCCAGTCGTTCGATCATAAACTTGCCAATATTTAAACGCTTCTTTCGAATCGTTCACCCTGAATTGTTCAACGAAGAAGTCCTCCATCAGATAGATGGATACATAATCTTGTACAGCAACCTTCGGATTTGTAATGAGAAAACATTGCTGCAGCTTATCCAGATTACGGGATGCCCACTCATTATGATCCCGGATAATGCAGATGGTTGAATAGATGCCATATCCGGCATTGATAATCTCATCGGACAATTTTGTACCGTCACTGTCTCGAATCACATCGGCACCCCAGCGATCGGCTAGTTCCAGCGTCAGTGCCTCATAACCGGATTCTCCCGGTAGTGTAAAGGAGCCTTTGGTTGGTTTGGACATTTTGGTTCCCTCCCTATCTCAACATATCGGACAGAAAAGCGAGTGCCAGGCCCTGACCCCAGCCCTGAATCCAGTCTTTTGGAATATTACGATAGCCATCCCGATCCTTCATCACGGCTGTACCGCCAGATACCCCAAGCACGCGCCCATCTTCGCTGATATTGTTCAGGATGCCCTCTAGTGCCTTTTGCACATATTTCGTATGCAGTGGATTGCCGTTATTGATCATGGCTGCTGCAATACCCGCGGAAGCCGATACCTCTTCATACGAATCTTCGTCATCCAAAACCGTACGCCACAAGCCATTCTCGGTCTGCACCAGCTTGAGAGCCGCCAATTGATCACGAAGAGCACATTCTACATCCATACACTGCGGATACAAATACCAGTCGTTCAATTGCGGCTTCACTTGAGACATCGTATAGGCTCCCCAAGCGTTTGCTCTGCCCCAGTAAAATCCGGACATGTGGTCCTTGTTAATATTGTTATACCCGTGATACCACAGACTGCTGCTCGGATCTTGCAGGTATTTGATATGCCAGTAATACTGATTCAGCGCATCCTGAATCATGGCCTCATCCTTTAATTTGCTACCTACGCGAAGCAGGAAAAATGCCGCCATAAACAAGGTATCCGCCCAAGCCTGTTCCGGAAAATCATTGGAAACGGATACCGTATGCTGAAGCACATGGTCTCCAAAGCGAAGCGCATGATTCTGGAGATAATCAACTTTGCTGAGGACAATGTCCCAATATTTCTGATCTCCGGTTTCTTCATATAAAGTGATGAGCACATGACCCATGGCACATGTATTTACCGTCCAACTTGGCAGGCCCAGCTCAATATATTCATCTGCCCACTTCACCAGCCTGTCCAGAATCTCTTGGTTGCCTGTCGTCTGATAGGCTCTGGATACGCCATAATAAGCGACACCGCCGGGCCAATCCCATGTCAGATCCATATCCAGTGTTTTCTTGGTAACGTTCTCGATTACGTGTAGAATCTGTTCCCTGTCATATTTCACTTGAAGCATTTTTTATTCCCCTCTCCCTGTGCACACGCCCCCAAGTGCGCCCTGAGAGGTGTCCGTCCATTTTTGTAAACGCTTTACTTATTCCATTGTACGCAGTAAAATAGTCTCCATCTAAGCATATTCGCAACAAAACTGCGCAATTTCAATCATTTATACATAGGAGTCCTAGCACATGCCCAAACCGAAAAAACCTGTCATTGAATATCGTCACTACAGCCTGCCCATTGATTTCCCAGTCCTGTTACTCAGTGGAGACCGCTGGAGAATATCCGATATCAAGAGTGAGCATCTTCATTTCCATAACCACATGGAGATTGGCATCTGTTATTCAGATGGAGGCACCATGGAGATTAAGGGGGAGTCTGTGCCTTTTCGGGCAGGCGACGTCACGTTCATTCCCCGCTATCTTCCGCATACCACATATAGTTCGCCTAATAACGCCAGCCTGTGGGCCTATATCTTTTTTTCACCGGAAGAACTCTTCCGCCATTCGCTCAAAACAGCACAAACTCACATTGAACCGAATCTATGGGCGATTCAGGGAGCCAATTGCATTCTGAATAAGGAACAGTATCCCAAAATTCACACACTCGCAACATCAGTGGTAGAAGAGATACAGCAGCAGTCCCCCTATTATCGGGAGAGCGCATACGGCTTGTTGATGTCTCTATATATCGAACTGCTTCGAATTCATGCGAGCAGCGAGCGCTTGTCATCTCAGGATCAGGAACGGGAACGGGAACGAGACCTTCAAGGTGACTTGGTCATCTCACCCGTGCTGGAGTTTATCACCAAAAACTATATGATGCCCGTGACCATCGATTACCTCGCTGATCTGTGTCATCTGAGTACAACGCATTTTCGCCGCAAGTTCCATGAAATTATGGGAACCACACCGCTCGATTTTCTGAACAGCACCCGGATTGAAGAGGCATGCAAACGATTAAAAAGCACGGAGGCCTCCATTCTGTCCATCTCCGAGCAAGTTGGCTTCCGCTCCATCTCCAGCTTTAACCGCTGCTTCGCCAAACTGATGGGCGAATCCCCCAAAGCTTGGCGCAAAGGGGCACATACAGAAGCACAGTCTGCAAAAGCGTCGATATTGGAATTTACAGGGTGGGTGTAACATCTGAGGACTAATTATCAAGCAAAAAAAAGACCACAATCCAACAGAGGGATTGCAGTCTATTCCATTCTTCCAGTTGTTTTGCAAAACATCATTGCAGCATTGTCCTTCGAGTGAACGTATTTTAACTTATAGCGTCTCCGTATTAAGGGTAAACCCTTCAATCACGACATCTTCGTCCACTTCAATCATGATGCAACGTCTGCCTTGATAATTCACCTGCTTCACATATCTCAGGTCTTGCGGGCTAACTGAAATTGTAGCAACCTTGGTTTCAATCTTAATGGACTTGGACGTGAACTTTGGCATAACACTGGTCGCTTTCATCTCATAGTTCTTGTTATCAACGATAGTTTCGAAGGCACGTTCTACTTTCTCCGTTGTCAGATCCTCTATACCGCTTGCGGTCAGTACACGTTCCAGATCTTTATAATCCAGCTTTGGAGGTTCTTCCTCATGGGACTCTTCGTTAATTTCGATGACTCGGTTGATCTCCTCGTATACATGTGCAATGGTGGCTGAATCAAGCTGTTCACCGGCCACTTCCTTGACGATATCTTCGAAGATCGCCCGTTCTTCCAGTGCGGTTACGGATCTTTCTCCATTCAATACATTTTCAACGAAATGTGGATCCGGGAAATTGGATTTACCTGTACAATACAGTACACGATTCACATCGGAGTAGTTGTCCGTCACGCTAGGGTACAAGAATCCTTGCTCTGGCGTGCTTAATTTGATAATCGGATCAACAATAATATTGTACTTGAATTCTCTCTCCACGTAATCAAACAATAGCGTTTTCCGCTGTTTCTCCGTGGAATTCACGCTGCACAGAATGAACGGATGGGCGAACACCTCATTCTTCTCACTCTCTTCTGTGGCTTCGTTTCTAGCCTTGGTCGGCAGATAATACTGTCCACGCACGAACGTAGCTACCATGTCCCGCTCATACTTCGCATCCACTAACATTCGATCCACGAGCAGCAGCATCAGATCCTGCCATTCGTCCGGATCACCTGTTACCAGAGCCTGGTGGAGCAGTACCTGAGCCGGGTCCTCCGCCTCTTCCTGGAATTTCAACTCAAACAACTTCTGATCCAAATCGCCTGTTAGCAATTTTTTGAAATTGCCCATGTACAGCTCCTGCTTCTCTCTGTCCACCAGTTCAAACGGGTGACGCTCCCAGTGGTAGACCTCATTGGTTTCCTTCGTAATATACACGTTGAGAATATCGTAAATATTCAGTAGATCGTGATCGAGTTTAAACTGCTTTCGTATATGCGCGACTTCTTTTTTATTCATGATTCGTTAGACAACTCCTCAAGTAAATTGGCCTTACAAGTATAAACGATATAAAAAACCTTCGCTATACAAGTTCAACTAAAGAATATTTCCACTGGTACTCCGATGACAGAACAACCTTCCGATGCAGCTTGTAAATGTTTATATGTCATCTGCAGTAATAAAACAGAAAGACGCAACAGGAATGACTCCCGTGCGCCTTTTTCCGTTGTTTAACGACTCTTCAATAATGAACTACTGCTCGGTAATATATCCGTATTCAACAGGGGTATTCTGCTGGAAGAAACCTTCCTTGTTTCCCGCAGAAACAGTAATCCCATGAACAAGGACACTCCGCCAATAATAATCAGCAGTGCCCCCAACTCTTGACTGTAGGCCGTCAGCGCCCCGTCCCGAAACGCCATCCCACGAATCAGACGGTTAAGCCAGTTCATTGGTAATGCCCATGCGAACATTTGGAACGGTTCCGGGAACGCCAGCGGTGTTAATTGAATTCCCGTAGCCAGAAAGGAAGGATACAATACAAGGCTGGTTCGTAGGCTTACTTTGGACATGTCTTTGGCAGTGTACCCAATCAACATGCCCATGAGTGATAAGGCAAAAGCATAAATAACCAGCGGAATGATAAAAAGATAAGGATCTGCTTCAAACCGCATTCCACCCAATTGTTTTAACAATCCATAGGATAGAAGCAGCGAAAGTGAACTCAACACAACGTAAGGTACACTCCGCACCCATAGTTGGAAAGGTGACTTTCCGTTGGCAAACAGCTTCCCTTCCTGACGAAGCCGAGGTGCAATTGAACCCGCTGCACTTGTTGTAATCATCAATACTACGATATTCACAAATCCAAGCACCATAAAACCAACATAACTGGAGGTTGGATTAAACAGCATCCGCTGCTGAAGGGATAACGGTGACACCATTCCTTTAGCTGTCTCGGCATCCATCCCTTTTTGGACCAGACGTGTCATGGAAAGGGTCATATTTTCCGTCTGGATGATCTCCTGAATCGCAGTGCGAATACCGGACAGCCCCGAGGGCATCGTGTTATCCATCAAGATACCGATATTCGTCGATTTCCCTTGTTGTTGACGCAGTCCCAATTGATTGGGAAGCATAATCACCGCTACAGCCTGCTCATTGGCAAGTAAAGTTTCAGGACTCACTCGGCTCGCATATACGCTCTTAACGCTCATGTATTGTGACGCATTTATTTTGGAGATCAACTGCCGTGAATATTCGCTATGATCCTCATCAATGACCACAACTGGTGATTTACTGAGTTGATTCTGTGAGAACATTAAGCCGAAAAATAAGGCTGCAATCATTGGCCCAATAAAAATGAGCCGTATATACTTACTTCCTGCGACGTACCTCCATTCGTCAATCAGTGATTTCATCAAGTTTCACCTCTGCTGTCATCCCCGGAAGCAAATCCGTATTCGAATCCATCGATATTCGGACCAGAAACATAGTTAAATCGGCTTGCCCTTTTTCCCGAGACATCCGCATGGTTGCGAACTGAGGAGCAGATGAGATGGAAGTGACGCTCCCCTTCACCTTCGTTGGCTGATCCAAATACGGAAAATGAACATCCATGCTTTGATTCACTGCAAACTGTTGAATTTCACTTTCCTGTATGTAAAGGTCGGTGTAATACGTATTCTTTTGCAGAACTGCCAGCGGCACTCCTGCTTGGACTTGAACCCCCTGCTTTACAGCAACTCGGTCAACCAACCCGTCATACGGTGCGAGTACATCCACATCTCCCTCCCCGGCTGATTTCACTTTGAATAGTACCTCTCCCTCTTTCACGGAGTCACCTGCAAACGCACCAACCTTTGCAATCGTCCCGGGACTATTCTGATAAAATAATGTCGTTTGCTCTGCCTCAAGTATGCCTTGTTTCCGGCTCTCGGCTTGACTTACAGCATCCTTCCCTTTAACCGCCAAAAGTGAACCTCCAACAATGAACACCATCGCAATCCCGATATACAAACCTGCTTTTAACTTCATCCTATTTATCTCTCCCATTCCCAATCCTCATGTATGGTTAAATTTGCTGACTATTTTTGCTTTTTCATTTTGGTGACCGCGTTCTCGCCTGCCTCCATGATCACTTCTCCCAAAGTGGGATGAGGGTGAATCGTCATGGCCAGATCTTCCACGGTTGCCCCCATCTCGATCGCAAGTGCGAGCTCCGATATCAGTGTGGATGCCTCCACACCAACGATTTGCGCGCCAATGACAATTCCTGAAGTCGGGTCAGCCACTATTTTCACAAAACCTTCGGTTTCCCTTAACGCCAATGCTCTTCCGTTGATCCCAAAAGAAGATTTTCCAATAACCACCGGAATGGCCTGTGTTCTTGCTTCCATCTCACTTACTCCAACACTGGATAGCTCCGGATCAGAGAAGACAACAAGCGGAATCACCTTGTAATCTACTATGGAGGTAAGACCCGCAATAGCTTCTGCGGCTACTTTGGCTTCATAGGATGCCTTGTGAGCAAGCGTCGGACCAGCTGTAATATCTCCAATGGCATAAATGTGCGGGATAACCGTTCTGCACTGTTCATCCGTTTCAACCAGTCCCTTGTTTGTTACGGGAACACCTATGCGTTCCAGTCCTAACTGGCCGTCTGTATTAGGTTTCCTGCCGATCGTAACCAATACATATTCTGCCGTAACTTGTTGCTGCTCCTGGTTTTTCGAATAATGTAGTGTAATGGAATCCGCATTGTGCTCCACCTTTTCGGCAATCGCTCCGGTTACAATCTGGATGCCATCCGCCTTTAATTGTTTGACTACCGGGGCTGTAAGTTCCGCCTCGAATCCGGGCAATACTTGGGTGCCTCCCTCCAGAATCGTTACCTTGGTTCCAAATTTGGCATACATCTGTCCAAGCTCCACACCGATATAACCTCCGCCGATCACAATCAGACTACTCGGAACCTCCTGTAGTGATAATGCTTCAGTGGAAGATAAGATGCGACCTCCAACTGGAAATGCTGGCAGCTCAATTGGACGAGACCCCGTTGCCAGTATGAGATTTTTAAAAGAAATGCTTTGCTCCTGTCCAGTTTGCTGGATCATCGCTGTGTGCTCATCCACCAGACTGGCCTCTCCTTCCAGAATGTTCACACCCGCAGTCTTTAACAAATAGTGGACGCCACCTGCCTGTTTATTCACAACCCCCTGTTTAAAATCCTGAGCAGTCTTAAATGTCGCTGCCGCGTCAGCTTGATTGAACTGTCTGAACCAATCATAGCGATGCGCTTCCGCAATTAAGGCTTTGGATGGTATACAGCCCACATGTGTGCAGACCCCGCCAAGCTGTTTACGTTCAACAATCGCCGTGTTCATCCCCAACTGTGAAGAACGAAGCGCCGCCACATATCCCCCTGGACCTGATCCAATAACTAACGTATCTACAGATTCAAGCTTCCTCATATTCTGATACCTCCCAATTTGAAGTTGATTTAAAATATGATGATCGTAATATATTATAACCATCATATTTTAAGGCCGTCAACAGGCGTATTTGACCTTTTGAAAATGAACAGATATTCAAAAGCCAAATTGACAGGCTTAATTATGATGATTATAATATTTTAGAAAAGCAGAATGATGAAGCTATGGAGTGAATGATCATGCCCTATCCCAAAGGACATAAGATAAAAGTACGAGGTAAGATTGTTGAGAGTGCGGCACGAGCTTTTCGCACCAATGGTATCCAGGAGGTGAGTGTCCCATTTATTATGAAGGGAGCTGGATTAACCCACGGAGGGTTCTATTCACACTTTGACAACAAGGAACAATTGGTTGCCGAAGCCTGCGAATATGCCATTAGTGATACCATTACACTTCTACAGAACGTGGCTGATCAGGAAGAGCAAAATCCCAAAATTAATAAAGTAATCGATTATTATTTGAGTCCGTATCACCGCGACCAAACAGAAATGAGCTGTATTTTTCCTGCCCTTTCCAGCGAAATATCCCGTTCGTCCGAAGAAGTTCGGCAGGTGTTTACCCATGAATTGGAGCGTATGATCGCTTTTATCTCCAATCTGGCTGAGATCGATGTGTCCAGTGGTCGTGCACTGTTCAGTACAATGGTTGGCTCGCTTGTACTTGCACGCTCTGTTAGTGATCCTGAGCTTAGCGACAGCTTTCTCTCGGCGGGCAGGCAGCAAGCCAAAGAAATGGTTAAAAGGAACGATATGTAGCCTTGATGTTGCTATATGCTTATTATCTAGCTGTCAACAAAAAACACGCCTATAAATGGCGTGTTTTCTCTTATCTGTTTGCAGCTAAATAACTTCCATACTAGCCACCTTAACGCTCTTCTCGTATTCAAAGTACGGGGTCAACGGTCGGCTAATCTCCCGGAAGGGAGGTGATGCCTTGTGACAGTATTTGAAGCGATTATGCTAATGCTTACCTTCGGTTCGCTGATTGTAGCGCTGCTGTCCAATAAAGAATAGACCGCCCTCTGGCTAAGGGATGCGGTCTATTTAGTCGGTACCCTGCTTGTTAAGCCCACCGCCCTTAAAAGCGGCTATTTCATCAGAGAGTCGTGTTAGCGCACGGCTCTCTTTGCATTATAAGCTGTTTCTGTCCTCATTATAATATGGAGATTGTGGATTTCAATCCCACGATAACCATATGTTCCGTATGTTAAAACTGACGATACGGCAAAAATTTCAGCATCTTACATATTTTCGTTTGAAGCCTATCCGCCCTTTTTCCACGGCCTTTTGGATATTCTCAGAGGCATTCAGCAGCTTGCTCTTGGGCATGTCCTTGTTCACTTCGACAGGGCCAACGGCCTTGGCCGTCTCCACCGCCTGATCGTGCAACGGTTGATAGGATGTTGCAACGGTATACAGGAAGTTGTTCATCGAATATTTCGTTCGTTCCGGAGATTCGTGAATCGTCTTTTTCACTTGTTCCAGCATCTCCATCAGTTTATTCTCCGAAAACTCAGCATCCTTTCGACTGCCGAGCAACCAACAGTAACAGCTCCATCCTGCTGACATTTTCAGCTCATCTCCGCTCGCGATCCACTTATCCGAAACTGCTTGAGCAATATCCGTCTCTGCCAACGTGACGGCAACAATGAAGTCAGAGATCATGTAAAAATAAGCTTCGTCAATCCAACGGTCAAAATCAGCTTCCGTCATCGCTTGAGGATCGGCAATCACACCCGCAAAGTACATCGCATCATAATTCCCCGTTGCGTATAGTTGCTCCGCCAAAGGTTGATCCTTTTTGATCCGCTTTGCCATTGGTTTCATCGCCCCGGTTGCCACGCCAAACAGCGGTTCATGCGCACCGTTGGAGATGTAGATTTTTTTCGTTCGTTCTTTGCCCAGCGCTTCCAGCTCTTGCATCACTTCATCCAGATTCACTTCGCAACCCCCCTCAACCTTTTTAATTATTTTCATTCCTGATCGAACAGACGCTTATGTTTGTCAAAAAACTGGTAGAAAAACCGCACATTGTCCAGTTCAAACCACTCTGCCGTTTGCAAAATTGTCCCGTCGAGATTGTAAATTTTAGCATGGAGCGTCCCCAGAACAAAGGGCGAGTGCGTCGAAATGATAAATTGACTGTCAAAATATCGTGCCAACTCATTGATTTGCTCCGCCAGCCTGATTTGGTTAACAGGAGAAAGCGATGTTTCCGGTTCATCCAATAAATACAATTGGCCCGGAAGCAGGTACTCTTCGAAAAACTGCATGGAGGTTTCTCCATTGGAGTATTTTTCCTGAGAAAACTGAATGTTATCCAGCTTTTTCTTGAATGCATAGGAATTCGCTAACTCTTCTGTCTCGGCCTTGCTCATTCCTTGCTGAGTCTGTTCATACAACAGTCCTTCGCGGAGCACATTTGCTTGCTGAATTTTCTTGATCTCATATAAAATGTCCTCTGACTTGATGTATCGGCTCCCTTCTGGCAGTTTCCGGATGAAACGCTCCTGTTCGTCACGCCCAAGCTCATAACTGCTCATATCCAGAAAACGCTGCACATAGGCGCTATGTCTATACGTTGTCATTCGTTCAGAACCTGTGATTCCCAACTTGTTGGCGATCACGTTCAGCAGGGTGGATTTGCCAGAGCCGTTGCTGCCATAGAGTACAGTGACTCGATCAAAAATAAGGACTTCTCCTGAGATATGTTTGAATACATGATCAGGATATATATTGGGATTGCCGGAAATTTGCGAAGACAGCTTGAAATTGCTTAGATAAATCATTGACTCACTCCTTATCCATCGTTTCGCACAGATCCCTGAAAAGATAGATATAACTTCTTCGCAGACAGACATTTTTCCTTTCTTATGCTTCTACCGGCCAACTTCTGAATACCTGCCCAGAGTCTGATTGGAAGAGGTCATTCCCCCAGCATAGCAGAGCAACATCTGTCCATGTCCAAGCAACGTTAAGCTATGGCAGGATACGTCGCTCATCGTTTATGTTCAGTTTAGTATTGTTAACAAAATCGAGATGAGGAAGGATGCGTGAGCATGAGCAACAATCAAGTGTTAGGCTTTGCCCCTGCCCTGGGCTGGAATTCGTGGAATACCTTTACGTGGGATATTAACGAACAATTAATTCGAGATGTCGCTGATGTGTTTGTATCGGAAGGTTATCTGGCCGCTGGTTACGAGTATATTGTAATTGATGATTGCTGGAGCCTGAAGGAACGTGATGCGAGTGGCAATCTGGTGGCTGACCCGGAGAAATTCCCGAGTGGAATGAGAGCGCTTTCCGATTATATCCATAGCAAAGGACTAAAGTTCGGTATGTATTCATGCGTGGGTACGCATACATGTGCCGGGTATCCAGGCAGCTTCGAGCATGAATTCCAGGATGCTGCCCTTTTTGCCGAATGGGGCGTTGATTATTTGAAGTATGATTACTGCTTCAAGCCGCGTCATATCTCAGGAGAACTGCTGTACAAACGCATGAGCCTTGCGCTCAAAAACTGTGGACGCGATATCCTGTTCTCTGCCTGCAACTGGGGAGCCGACGATGTATACGATTGGATTCGGGAATCGGGCGCACATATGTACCGCTCCACTGGCGATATCCGTGACAATTGGGATTCAGTGAAGGAACTTGCCCTGTCTCAACTCGGGAAACAAAGCTACACCGGCTCCTTCTGCCATAACGACATGGATATGCTGATTGTTGGTATGTACGGTGGAAGCAACAATGATTATATTGGCAGCATCGGCGGATGCAACGACATCGAATATAAAACTCACTTCTCACTCTGGTCCATCATGGGTTCCCCATTAATGATCGGATGTGACGTGCGCAAGGCTAACCAGATTACAAAGGATATTCTCCTGAATCCTGACCTGATCGCTATCAATCAGGATGTAGAAGCGCGCGGAGCTTACCGCATTAAACCAGAGCCGCAATGGTTTCACACAGACGATGTATTTATGCTGGTGAAAGTACTTACAGATGGCGATTTGGCTATTGGCTTCTTCAACCTGAGCAACAGCCAGCGGGAATTGTCTTTGCAATTTTGGGATATGGGTCTGCCTTACGCTGCCGGTTATGCGCTGTCCCTGTACGACTGCTGGGAACATAAAGAGCTTGGCGTATTCCGTGAACGCTTCGCTCCCGTTGTCGCAGCACATGATTGTTTAGTTGTGCGTGCCAAACTGGTGAAATAGATGGCTCAACATCGCCTGTGCACCTCCTGTCAGGTTCCGCTCTCTTCTGACGATGTGGGCATCTACCTCAAATTGATCTCGCGCTCTGCCCAGCAATTTCTGTGCATCGATTGTCTGGGAGTGAAGCTGAATAGTGGACGCGAGCCTATTGAGAAGCTCATACGTTATTTCCGTGAGTCCGGGAACTGCGCCCTGTTCCGTTAACGTTATGCCTTGGTCTGATGCAGCATCATGTACGATGTTGGCGTGTGTGAAGTTGCCTTCTTGAATACTTTGGAAAAATATAACGGGTCATTGTAGCCTACAGAATAAGCTATCGATTGAATCGGTAGGCCCGACGTTTTCAGCAGTTCACAGGCGCGCTCGATTCGACAGGATGTAATATACTCCAGAACAGACTTGCCGGTTGCTGCCTTAAACAGACGAAACAAATAGCTGCGCTCCAGATTAACTGCCTTTACGATCTCCGTGACGGTCAATGTTGGCTTCCAGTAGTTCTGCTCGATGTACTTTCTCGCCAGCCAGACATAATCCTTGGCGTCCACCTGCGGCTCTTTCGGATAATGCTCCATATAGTAGGAGAGCAGCAGACGCAAACGGGCATCCGCCCGCAGTAATTCATAGGATGATGCACCTGCGTTCCAGGCAAGGTAAAAAAAAGGCTGCAGTGTCTCCGGTGAGATCGACACCACGGGTTGTACCTCTGAGAACTGCGTCAGCCCCAGCAACCGCCCGGCATCCTCACCGCTAAACTCCATCCAGACGTACTCCCAGGGATCTTGCGGGTCTGGATAATAATAAATCTCCTTTTGCGGAAATATGATAAAGCTTTCACCCGTAACTAACCGAAAAACGCGGCCCCCCGTCTCCAGCGTCCCTTGGCCACGGATAATATAGTGCAGCGCATAAACGTCACGTACACCTGGCCCCCATTGGTGAGCGTTGGCCGGCTTGTGGCCACCGCTGATAAAATACAAATTACTGGCTCTACTGCTCTCATGCCAAATCGGATTCAACCTTGATTCCCCCTTTCTAGTGCCGCCCTGTTCGGGCGTTAGGTTTATCTTATATATCGTTGATCAGATGTTCGGTAACGCTTACAAGCTAAATCCAGAGAGGAGAATGTTGTATGCTTAGAATGGTTACGGTAGAACATGGACAAGTGCAAGGACTGCCCGCGGCAGACCCGCGGATTAACAGCTTCAAGGGAATTCCTTTTGCCGCACCTCCTGTAGGTGAGAACCGCTGGCGCGCTCCGCAGCCGCAGTTGAACTGGGAAGGTGTACTGCAAGCTTTTGATTTTGCCCCCATCTCCATGCAAGCCCCAACAGTCATCGATGATAACAATATCTATACCCGCGAATGGGCCGTTGATCCCGACCTGCCCATGGACGAGGATTGTCTGTATCTGAATGTCTGGACACCAGCCAAACGCACGGACGAGAAGTTGCCTGTCTTTGTCTGGTATTTTGGCGGGGGCCTGCAAGTCGGCCATACGGCCGAAATGGAATTTGACGGCGAGCGAATCGCTCGTAGAGGTATTATCGTCGTGACGATTAATTATCGGCTGAATGCCTTCGGCTTCCTGTGCCATCCTGAGATTAGTGCCGAATCCCCCCATGCACCCGCCAACTTCGGTCATCTCGATCAGCAAGCAGGCACCCAGTGGGTCAAACGCAACATTGCCGCATTTGGCGGTGATCCAGACCAGATCACCATTGGCGGACAGTCGGCAGGCGGAGGAAGTGTACTCAGCCAGATGACCTCTCCGCAAAATAAAGGCTTGTTCCAGCGAGCCGTCATCATGAGCGGTATGGCTACAGAGCTGTACCCGAAGGTCCGTGTACCTTCTGTCCGTTCCACACTAAAGGATGCAGAGCAAGCAGGGGTGGAATTTTTCGACTTCCTGGGTGTATCTTCCCTGGCTGAGGCGAGACTACTGGATGCTGTATATCTCCGTGATAAAGCACTCGAATACAAAAGCTTCTGGGGAACCGTCATCGACGAACAATTCTGCGCAGGTGATCCGTTTACTCGTTTTGTTCAGCAGAAGCGCGAGGCGATACCCGTAATGCTGGGGCATACGTCTTCCGAATTCTGGACCCGTCCCGCCGCAGCCAATCTGGATGAACTGAAGCAGATGGCTGTAGAGCTGTTCGGCGAGGATGCTCCTGCCTTTTTGCAGCTATGTGAGGCTGATACCGGCCAAATCGAGCATACTCTGCAACAAGCATCGGTCCGCATGATCCAATATGCCATACTGCTCGCCATCCGCGCGAACAGTGGTCATTCGGCCGAAACGCCTCTCTACTATTATAACTTCGACGCCGAGATTCCGGGATGGGACCAGCCAGGCACTTTTCACTCCGTCGATCTGTGGTTTTTCTTCGAAACACTCGCCAAATGCTGGCGGCCTTTCACAGGCAAGCATTATGATCTGGCCCGCCAGATGTGCAATTATTTGTCCAATTTTATTGCTACAGGTGATCCAAACGGTCCGGACTCCACTGGAAAACTGATGCCTCATTGGACTCCTTGTACTACGGAACAGCCGTATCTCATGGAATTTGGCGATCAGGCTCAATTACAGAAGGCTGAGCCCGGACCGATGCTCGCGTTTCTGATTGAACAATATTTCAAGAAACAGAATGCACCTGTTGTTTAAAACATGAGGCTTGCCCTCTCACGATATATGTAAGAGCCATGCTGTCGCATGGCTCTTTTTGTATAGTGTGAATGGTAGAGTGATGTTCATTCGCCTACGCCTATTTAGGCAAGCTATTCCACTACAGAAGCCTAAGCTAACAAAATCAGACACCCAGAGAAATCCAACGGAAGACAATCAGCATCATTTCAAGAGATTCGTTATATATGAGTCTGTGTTGGTTTGTTGAAGATAACAGGTAGCTTAATCTGTAGTGAAAAGATATCTTCTTCCTGCGACACCGTCAACGTCCCGTTGTGCTGCCGGATCATTTTCTGACAACTAACGAGCCCAATTTCGTTGCTATCTTTCTTTTTGCCGCCACGTTTAATCTTATTCTCCACCCCAAGAATGACCCATTGTTGCTTCAAAGAAACCTGGATATGAACGGGATGCACTGGATCGGCGTATTTTCGAATATTTGAAAATATGTTATCCATTACACGACGCATGGAGACCAGATTGATTTCCAGCAAAAATTCCTCAAAATGTGCATCTTTCTGAACCTGCACGTCTATATCGTCCAAAACCACTAATTGCTCATCTATGAGTTGATCGATCAGCGCTCTGCCCTCATACATTTCAAATTCTACTGCCTCTTCTTCAGCGGCAGAGGATACCGTAAAATATTCGAATAGTTTGTCCGACAGCACTTTAATCTGATACGCCTTTTCCCTGCTATTATGAATATACTGCAACAGATCCTCATGTTTCTTATATTTGTTGAGCTCTATGATATCCATATATCCTAATAGAATCGTGAGTGGCGTTCGCAAATCATGGGAAATCGCCGTGATCAATTCGCGGTTGGCCATTCTGACCCTCTCCTCGCTGCCCAGCCGCTCTACAAATGATTTCCTCATCTCATCAATACTCTGGGCCAAGGATGACAGCTCATCCTTTCCCGATATCGTAATCGAATAATCCAAATTTCCACCTTCGAGTATTTTGATCTCTTGTTCAAGCACGCCAATATACGATGTTTTCTTATTAATCATCAGTAGAAAGGAAACAAGGAACACAATGGCCGCTATGAAAACACCAATAATTAGAATGAGGTTGTAGTATTGATACTCATAAAAGCTAACCAAGTAGATCTGGGCATCCTGATCCGCAAAATGGATGGTGGTGATGGGTATTTTCGATGGTACGAACTGAGTTAAAAGCTCTTCATTGATAGCAGGATCAATCCCTATGTTTGAGGAATAGATCAATTTGTCTTTTGCAAAAATATACAGATTTAAGTAGCGCTCATGACTTATCCAAGCAGACAATTGCTCATGATCACGGGTTGACACGTTCTGGTTATTCACAAATGCTTCGAATCGATCAAGCGCATCTTGCTGCCTGTTCTCTACAAAAGTAGATTTGCTTAAATAACTATCCAATACAGTCTCGCCAACAACTTGTAAAATAACGAATGCACTTATAGAAATGACCAAAGAAATAACAACCGCCAGAACCAGTTTAATCTTCAGCTTTTTTCCGATTAATAATCTATTCAATTTTGTACCCCTTCCCCCAAACGGTCTTCACATATTTAGGGTTCTGCGGGTTATCCTCCAGTTTGCCTCTCAAATTACGAATATGAACCATGACCGTGTTATTACACGTATAAAAATAGGGTTGCCCCCAAACACTCTCATATATGTTTTCCGCCGAAAACACCTTTCTTCGTTTCTTAGCCAACAGCAGCAAAATGTGGTATTCAATTTCAGTTAGAGCAATCTCCTTCTCCCCAACAAATACGGCTTTTGAATCCTGATGGACGGTAAGATCCTTAACGATAATTTGGTCCTTTTCTTCGGTCTTCTCCTTGCCCCGATATACATAATACCTCCGCAGTAAAGCCTTCACCCTCGAAACGAGTTCTGTATAGGAAAAGGGTTTGGACAAAAAGTCATCACTGCCTGAGGAAAAGGCCAATTGTTTGTCAGAATCCTGCGTTTTCGCCGTGAGAAACAGGATCGGTGCGCTTGTTTTTTCACGAATCTCCAGACACGCCTTCAGCCCCGACTTATTGGGCATCATCATATCCAGAATAATGAGATCCGTCTCTTCGTTCACTTTATCAATCGCATCTTGACCATCTATCGCTTCAATCACTTCATAATGCTCACTCTCTAACAAAATCCTTACAATTTCACGAATTTCACTGTTATCATCAGCAATTAGAATTTTCTTGCTCATCTGATCCCTCCGTCTAATTTCAGTATAATATGCGCTATTAGCGACTACCAGCAAATACAATCGACTTAAGAATTCTTCAGAAGTTGTGTAGGTATCTCTTAATAATTTCGTCTTATACTGTAAATATGTAGAAGTTATTACACAAAGGGGTCGTCAGGTATGCCACAACCTTCAAAAAAAGTAATGATTAACCTATTGTTGGGTCTGTTCATCATGTTGACCATTGCTCTACTGGTCTATTATGCTCCTGCCCTTATTAAAGTCATGTCTTCCATGGACAACTTCAGAGCGTATATTCATTCAACAGGCCATTGGGGTCCGGTCATGTTTATTTTATTCCAGATTCTTCAGATCGTGGTTGCACCTATTCCAGGGGAAGTGGTACAGGTTGCAGGCGGTTATATCTATGGGGTTACACTTGGGTCCTTGTATACTACAATAGGTTTGATTTTAGGCTCAGCGATTGCTTTTTATTTCACTCGTTTTATCGGTCGCGCTTGTATTTCACGACTGCTGCATAAGAGAAATGATAAGTGGATGTCGTTTATTCATGATGAGAGGAAGTTCTCTGCCTTTTTATTTATCTTTTTTGTGATTCCCGGCTTGCCCAAAGACATGCTTGTATTTGTTGCCGCTCTTACATCCATGAGTTCGTTAAGATTCTTCACGATCCTTATCGTCGGTCGTCTGCCGTGGATCATCGCATCTGCCGCTATAGGGTCTACCATTCATATGCAACAATACACAATCGCCATTATGATTTCTGTTGTCGCTGTGATTGGATTCGTACTTGGCTATATCTATAGGGAGAAATTGGTGGGATTGTTCTCCCGGTCAGACAGAGCCAAAGCCAAAGCTAAAACCAAGCCTAAGTCGGACTGTTTGAATACTCAGCAAATCCCAGACTGATCAGGGACGTTCCAATACAAAACAAATACGGCGGCTTTTCCATGGATGGATTCCAGAGGAAAAGTCGCCGTTCTATTATCGTACAAAACACATTCAGCTTGAATGCTAGACGTTGCTGCCCCAATATTGCTTCGCAATCTTCTGCCCCTGATCAATCTTCGCCCATTGCTGAGCTTCGCTTAATTCGTTACCGCCATCGCAGGATGCAAATCCGCATTGGTGGGACAACAGCAGCCGATCCTTATCAATGATTTTGGAAGCTTCGTCCAGCAAACGGACAACACGTGCTTCATCATCGAGTGTACTTGTTTTGGATGACAACAGACCCAGTACAATTTCCGTTTCAGGTCTGTCCTTGAACACTTCCAGAGCTTCAATTGAACCCGCACGATCATCATCCCACTCCAGGAAGAAACGGTCATACTTCAATTGCTTCAGGAACAGATTCGCAATTTTGGCATACGATCCACCACCCATATTGCGGGAATCATAATTGCCGCGGCAGTTATGTGTCCACATTTTCAAGCCCAGGCTATGACCGTAATCAATTACTGTATTATTAATATCAATGAACTCGGTAGCGAGACCCTGTACTTCATCTTGATTAATATGCTCCCCTGTAAACGGAGAGTTCGGGTTGTCGTCTGCAAACAGTTCCCACAAGCAATCATCAAATTGCAGGATTTTACCGCCTATAGCAGCGAATTCTTCGACAAATTCCTTATACGCGATCACAAGACCCTCTTTGAGCTCCTGTTTGTTCTGATATACAGCATCCGTACCGCCAATGTTATCCGACCAGGAAAGCTCACCGAAAATATGGGAAGGAGATGGCACGCAAAGTTTCGTTTGTTGCTCGCCAGCCGTGTCTTGCAGTTGTTGAAACAGTTGAATGAAATGATGGTTCTTTCCACTCAATTTATCAGTGATGCGCAGTCCAATATCTTTGCGTGTTTCATATTTCGAAGTTCCATCCACATCTCTGAAAAAATAGCCGTGATCCGCGATGTAACGCTTCACGCCACCAAAGCCCCATACAAAGTCCAGATGCCACATCGATTTGGAGAATTCACCATCGGTAACTACGGACAAGTTATGTTCGATTTCCTTTGCGACAATTTGTTTGATTGCCTCCGTCTCACACTTTTCATATCCTTCGTAGTTTTCGTAGAACGGATATTGGATATCATCGTTATGTTCAATTTGTGTTTTATATTTCAGCAGCTCATCCGGCCGCAATAAACTTCCTACGATCTGGAACTTATCAGTCATGTAAAAAACCCCCTCGTTGTATACCATGATCATATCACGCTGAGGGCAGTTAGAAGGGATACTTAAAAACCATAACTGGTTATAGTTAAAAGCTATATCAAAAGTTATTCAATATCACACCGTACGACGACGCAGTTCATAAAAATATTGTACCGCTGGATGCTTTAATTTGACCTGCTCCGACATGTTTAGAATTCGCTTTTTGCCAACTCTTCTATCCATTAAAGCCAGAATATTAAACAAGATATCCTTGCTCTCCAGATTATCCTCTATAGAAGTGGATAAATACGTCGTAGCTGCAACGGTAAAATTCGATTTACTGAGTGCGGTCTGAGCCAACAACAGCTCTTTGGCATGTACGGAGATTTTTCTACTTCTTGCCATGACTTGAAGACGATCCTCGGGAATGGGTCCTTTGGAATCTTTTCGAATAGCTTCAATCTCTTCTTCGCTCACAGGAATCATGATCTCCGGATCGCTCTTGATCTCCTGCTCTGTCTGATACCATCGGATTGGGGTTGTTGTATCGCTCATGTTGAGTACATTCTTTTTATCTACAGTAATATAACAATTGCCTGATTTATCAAGTGAATAGCGATAGCTGGTAGCACGGTACTCCACCCTTCCAACTAACGCAGGACTAAGAAAACTCTCCAGTTGTTGCTTCAATTTGCTCCAGGACATAAATCCTCCTATTATCAAAAGCCTACCGCATGAATTGCGGCGATCATTTCAAATATTTTTCAATCCGTCTCCAGTATCAACATTCACCTAAATTATAACATAGCAAACCAAATTGACGATGGAAGAAACCCAGGTATTGGTTTTAAAATCCCCTATGTGATAAACTTGCAGAAAATTATCTACTTACTCTTAAATCGTCATAGCCTACCATTGGAACATACGTTGTTATTCACAAAGGAGAGGAAAAGTGTAATGGCTACGAAGAAAGCAACCTTACCTGCTCATATGGAAAAACTCGTTAAAGATAATGATATCGCTACCGTAAAAGAGGTTTTCGAGCAATGCGAATGGGACGCCCGCGGGGGCTACAGCAAAGGTACGGCCCTCAGCTTTCGGCATATTTCGGATGAATTGGTTCGCTGGCTGGTAGAGCAAGGGGCAGACATTAATGCACGCGACAAATATCAACGCACGCCTTTACATGCCCATGCCTCACACTGGTCAGGAAATGTACCCCTGTTCCTTGAATTAGGTGCGGATCTGGACGCTGTGGACTACCAAGATGAAACACCGTTACATGCAGCGGTCAGTGGATATAGAACCACAGTGGTTCAAGCGTTGGTAAACCAAGGCGCTACGATTAACGTAGAAAATAAACAGGGAAATACGCCATTAGCTAAGGGGTTAGCCAATTGCAGGAATAGCGATATAGTCAGTATGTCGAAGATTTCAGCGATTCTGCTGGATGCTGGTGCAGCAGTCACCCTGGAAATGAAAGAGTCTGTGAAGCGGATCGGTAAGGATTTTGAATTCGTCCGTGAGAAGTTCAATAAGGACAAGCTCGATGAAGTTTCAGACGCGCTGATCAAACTGTACCCGTTATTTGATGTCGAGCCGGTAGCGAATCGGATCATGCACGATGGGACTACCCCCATTCAGGTAAAGGCAACCAGTTGGACCAAACAGCACCAAGAGCTGTGGGAATATCTCATTCCGGCCCAAGGCCACGCTCAAACGGTGCAGGGAGAGGTCATTCGCATCACAGGACGTGTGTCCCATGAAGTATTGGATAATGGCGGTGGAAACTGGGATGCGGAGTATCGCAAGATGCTGGATGCACTGATTCGTCACCTGGGCTCTGGTGCGCCACTCGCCCCCGCACTTCTCCAAGAGGCAGCAGACTTGGTCAGCAGGCTTCGCAATGGATACGATTTTGATGCGCCTGCCAGATTATCTGAGTTGGCGGTATTATGGGTGCTTGCCAATCCTCAGCCCATCGCGATGGAGAAGCCTGAGTATACGCGTTAAACAGAAATGCAAAAAAAGAAGCGGAAGAGTTACCGCTTCTTTTTTTGCTATTAAATCTACCTGAATCATACTCCGTATCCATGATTACGTCTTACTCTACTCCACCTGTTCATTACTTTTAAACTCATCGAGCAATTCGCGTACTTTAGAAGTGGTTTTGGCGTTCATCAAGCTGTTTCTCAGCTCACTAGCACCGCGGAAGCCACGAACATAGATTTTGAAAAAACGGGCCAGCGGGCTGAACGAACGCGGTTCAAGCTCGGAATATTGATCATGCAGGTCCAGATGCAGCCGTAGCAGATCAAGCAATTCCTCACTGCTGTGTTCCTGCGGTTCCTTCTCAAAAGCAAACGGATTCTGGAAAATACCGCGTCCAATCATAATCCCATCCACACCATATTGCTCCACGAGTTTGAGGCCTGTCTGACGGTCAGAAATATCCCCATTAATCGTCAGCAGAGTATTAGGAGCTACCTCGTCACGAAGTTTTTTAATCTCGGGAATCAATTCCCAGTGTGCATCCACCTTGCTCATTTCCTCTCTCGTACGCAGGTGAATAGACAGATTCACGATGTCTTGTTGCAAAATATGGGTTAACCAGTCGCGCCATTCATCGACCTCAGTAAATCCGAGACGCGTTTTCACACTGACCGGCAGCCCCCCGGCTTTTGCCGCCTGAATAATATCCGCCGCAAGGGCTGGCCGGCAGATCAAGCCGCTTCCTTTTCCATTCTCCGCAACATTCGCTACAGGACAGCCCATATTAATATCGATACCTTTAAAGCCTTCCTTTGCCATACCGATACTCATCTCACGAAAGAATTCCGGTTTATCTCCCCAGATATGAGCCACAATCGGCTGTTCATCCGCTGTAAACGTCAACCGCCCGCGCACACTTTTGTTCCCCTCCGGGTGACAATAACTCTCTGTATTCGCAAACTCGGTAAAAAACACATCCGGTCTTCCCGCTTCACCTACGACATGCCGAAACACAACATCCGTCACATCTTCCATCGGTGCCAGTATAAAAAATGGTCGTGGCAATTCACGCCAAAAGTTTTCCTTTGTCATCTCAAAAGCTCCTCTATACATTCCAGGACAGTCTTTGTCCTCATTAATAATAATAAAACGTAACTCTTTGCATCTGCTTGCCTATCATTTACATGATCATTTGCGGTTTCGTTGCAATTCACATTATGGTATCCTAGCTTCTTCACTTATACCATGTAAATGAACTTCCTTCAAACAGCAGTATCTGTTATTACTTCCATTAGACTTTCAAATTATTGAAAGTTCGATGATCTCGAAAATTGCCCTTTCCCGATTTTATCACGTCTTTATTAGATTTTCAGCCCGATTGCTCTTGCCGAACTGGAAAAGCTCCTCTAAAATGAAGCTCGACAGGCTTTTAACCTGCAAATCGAGATTTTAAGGAGGCCTGAATTATATATGGAAATTTCACTGGATATGATCAAAGACAAAGTCGAATGCTTGCAGGCTTATGACTTCCGTGAACTGGAACGAGCGATCGAAGAACGAATCGGAATGAACAAAGCATTAATGCTGCGCGTGAAGCAAGTTCAGCATCAAGTAACGTTTGACCCTATTCATACCAAAATGTTATATAGTGCAATTGTGCATTTTGTCGTAGATTGATGGAGTATAGGTAAGTTGATGGGAAGAGCAAAAACCGGATTGATCCATGCTCAATCCGGTTTTTGCTCTGTTTCGTGAATAAGTATTTTTTCAAACTGTGTATTATAAAATTGATTAACTTAACTCGACTATATAAGTTCAACTAAAGAATACTGGCTTGGGGCTCACGAGAGATACGTTCCAGGAATCCTCTCACATTCCTGAGAATCCATAGTAATTTTTCCGCTTGGATAGGCAGAAAGAATCTGCAGAAGAAAGGTCAGAAACGTCTCGGAATTATAGCGCTCATCTTCCGTCCAATGAATCTGTCCTATTTCATACTTGAGAGTCACGTCGCGAGTAACTTCACGCCCCGATGTTTGCCTGTCGTGGGAATGATCCTCTGTTTTCCTTTCAGAAACCAAGTGTGCTGCAAGGCCCGGTAGTCAGTGATCGTGAACTCATCTTCAAACAGAAGGTGGTCAATTTCCCCAATTTCGAGTTCTTTTTTATTCGTGAAATATCTCTTCCTGAAATCGTTGCTGTTTGATCGGGTCGGCAGCAGCCAGCGTGTAGGTCGACTTCGCAACTTTCGCAGCCATAAATCAACATCGCGGCTTAGTTTTACAGCATCGTTGGACGTTCCGAATTGCACATCTGAACTAACCTTCAGCGCATTCTGTGCCACATTGTACTGTTGACGTCAGTTCGAGTCGCTCATTATTGTCCGGCTGTATCCAGCTTTCGTTTGTGAAGCATGAACAAAAACAACACAGTGAGAATAGCACCATATAAAAGTGATGCTCCTATTACTGAAAGTTTGCTGAACAGCGTTTGTGATTCGTAATCAACTAGCACATTTATAGTACTGTTTAGAGGAGGCAGCAATAGAATTGCTTTTTTCAACCCATCAGGCAAAAAATTCTCAATTCCCTGTACAGAAAGCGTAATAACAATGAGAACACTTAACATTAAAAAAGACATTACGCGGGAACGAATAAATTTAGAACTGAACCAACAAGCTAGAGCGATTCCCAACCAAGATGAAGCAACATGGTAGAGGAGGGACATGCTTAGTTCTTCGAGGCTAGGATTTCTATCGAATTTTTGGAATATGGCTGGAAAAAAAACAGCATATAGAGCCAGGGGAACTGAAAAAATCCAACTATACAACAATTTTGAAATATAAAGTTTTAGTAAACTTCCACTATGCAGCATAGTTACCGATTCCTGATTCGCCGTTTCGATATCAATAAGCGTATAACAAATAACTGCAGAAACAATAAATAAAAAAGTTGTGGAAAAGGCATAACTGGCCATCACGGGGTTCGGGACTACACTATACACAAAAATGATACCTAGAAAAAAAACAAAAGTAGCTGGCCCATAGCGATAAGAACGCATGAAACAAGTATGTAAAAATGATATCAATGAAGGCATTATCTCAGCTCCTTTCTTGTTAGGCTTATGATCTCTCCACCTTTATGTACAAACTCAGGTAAAAATTCACGATAATCTTTATGCATAAAGGTAAACAACATATAGCCGCTATCACCTGTTTTATACGTAATATCTGGAAACAGGTTGGGAAGGAGATCCACTACGTCCTGATTTAAAACACCTTCCAGTTCAAAATAAGCACCCTTCTGATCTGAAGAACTATCTACATCCTCCTTCGTTAATCTTCCTTGCCGAATCCAGTACGTGCTACTCTCCAATTGACTTGCCAACAACGGATCGTGAACAGCTGCCAAAATTGATGTTCCTTGAGATTTTATTTTCTTCAGTGAATGAAGCAAATGTCCTGTTGATTCTTTGTCCAATCCTGAAAAGGGCTCATCCAATACAAGGACATCAGGCGTTTTAATCATAGCTTGCATTAAATTGGTTTTTTGCAACATTCCTTTTGAGAAATGAGTCATCTTCAAACTATCACTTTGCTCAAGATTAAAAAACAAATGCAATTCCCTAATGCGGTCTTTAAGATTTCTTTTAGGAATATCCGATATTCTTCCCATATGTGTCAAATACTCAGTTGAAGTCATCCTTAGTTTTGATAGTCGGTCAGGTGTATATCCAATTACTAGATTAGAGTGCTTAAGCAACCGTTGTCCCGAAGTTATTGGGATTAATCCACTCACGATCCGGAGCATCGTACTTTTTCCGGATCCATTACTTCCTCTTAAAATAATACAGTCTCCTTGACTAATCGTAATTGAGATATCTGATAAGACCTCTCGATTACCGTATTTCTTGGTAACTTCTTTTAAAGTTAACAGCGACTCAGTTGTCATTTTTCCACCGCCTTATAAAAATCATTACAACTTTAGATTAACACAATAATACAAGAAATAGGTATATAATGTATTTTAATGACATATTATTTATTTCTAAATAATTCATGGATAATACATTAAACTACAGGTCTGATTTATGATATGTGTAATCTCTTTAATATGCTGGTCAATGAAAAAATGTCCTCCATCATACATATGAAGCTGGAAATAGTCACCGTAAAGCCGCCATTCTTCTAACTCTTCCCTAGAGATTTCATCTTCATGCCCACCAAAAACTGTAATTCCACAGTTTAATTTTTGTATGGGTCCTTCAAACAGGTAAGTATCACATATCTGAAAATCAGCTCGTAAAATCGGCTCAAACAGCTCAAATAAGCTATCTTCCTTTATCATCTCAATGGGCATCCCGCCTAAACGAGCTACCGAATCCTTGAAGGCTTGTCGACCTAAACGATGAGTCTGTATCTCCTCTCTTACTCTTAAATGTGGCGGCTTCATACCAGAAAGAAAGAGATGATAGGGACTCATACCTTCCTTTGCCTTGATGTGGTTAGCCAACTCCCATGCGATTAAGCTTCCCATGCTATGTCCCAAAAAGACAAATGGTTCATCTCTTAATTCTGTTCTTATTCGCTCGTAAATATCTGCAACCATATTATCCATATTTGTAAAACAACGACTTCCCAGAAGTGAACCGCGTCCTTTCAACTCCACAGGGCGAAGTTCAAGGAGGGGTGAAAAATATTTTTTCCATTTTAAATATACCGTAGCAGAACCGCCTGCATGAGGAAATGAATATATTCTCATTGATCATGTCTCTTCCTTTCAAACCACTTGTAAAAAAATTAAGAAGTGTGATAGACGTTATACAACGAACGATATTTTCCCTTTTGTTTCATCAATGTTTCTGGAGAACCGTATTGTATCAGTTTGCCTCCGTCAAAAACGAGAACCAGATCTGATTTCACTGTCTCATCAATCTTATGTGTAACCGAGATCGTTGTCCTGTCCTTCATGAATTGTTCCAATGCCCGGCTGACTATCCTGGAAGATTCTTCATCTAAAGCTGATGTAGCTTCATCTAATATAAGAATTGGTGCTGATTTAAGGATTGCCCGCGCAATAGCGATACGTTGTTTTTGCCCGCCTGATAGACTGGCTCCTCCATTGCCAAGGAGAGTCTGGTACCCATGCGGCAGCTCCATAATGAATTGATGGGCATTAGCTTTCTTGGCTGCTTCATATATTTGGTTCATGCCTTCCTGCATGTTACCCAAACGAACGTTCTCTTCGACAGTGCCAGGAAAAATGTAAGGATCTTGGGAAACAAGCGCCATCAGGTCATTGCGGATGGAAGGCTGGACTTCTTCTAAATCCATATCGCCAAGTGTAATGTTTCCGGCTGTAGGACGATAAAAACCGAGTAATAGTTTCAGAATCGTGCTTTTGCCGCTGCCACTGGCACCAACAATAGAAACGTTTTGTCCCGTTGATATAGTGAAGCTGGCCTCCTTAATGCCTTGGTTGCTATTTTCAAACTGAAAGGATACTTGATGAAAAGATATTTGCTTTTGTGTAGCTACAAGCGCCCCTTTTCCGTGGTCCTTTTCGGGTACTTCAGACAGGAAGTCTCTGATTCGCTTTGCGCCGGAAATTCCTTGAATCACCTGGGAGTATTGAGTACCTAACTGCACAAGAACAAAGCTGATGTTAAATTGCAATTGAATAAATGCCATGAGTGTCCCCAGATCAAGTCTACCGTCAGCAATCAGAAAAACGCCAGCCACTAGTAATCCGCCAAAGCCAATGAAACCGGAGAGAGCATTAATACCATCCCTGATAGCTGCCAGTCCACTAAATATCGTCGTATCCGAAACCAATTCAGATGCACCTTGCTCATACCTTCTTCGCAAATATTGGCTTTTCGGAAACATTTTGATAAGGATGCTCCCATGAAAAATATCGATATATCGTTCAGAAAGAATGGCTTTCAAAGCCTGTACTTTATCACTTTGCACCTTTAGACGCCGATTTAAAAGAACGTTAATACATTGCAAGCCTCCGTTAACTAAAATCAATATGATGGCTAATCGCATATCGAGCCACATCATGGCACCAATCGTCACTATGCCTAAAACAAGGTAGTAAATATAGTTGCGCAATCGATCTGTCAATGTTTTTTCAACGATAACCAAGTCGTTTGTAAATAATGAGAGCACGCTCTCACCATGATTCCGATCATAATAAAGAAGTGGCATACGCATCAGATGAGCAACCAATTGATTACGCATCTCGTAAGACCAATGTTTAATCGTTTTCCAAGTTAAATAAGCAAAGAAAGGGGAAACTAGGATAGCTATACAAAAACCAAATGTAATGATAGATAGTCCCGACCAGAAACGTGCTGTTTGTTCATCAACAATGGCATCAACAATCGCTTGCAGCCCAAATGCCATGGATACTGATACAGCCGAAGTAAGCAAGCAATCTATAATAATTCCTATGGCGTAGGGGACAACTGTTTTTTCTCTAATCTGTAAGAGAACGAATAAATCATTGAATTGTCGAAAGTATCTTCTCATATATTCATTCCCTCACCAGAAGGCAGTATCATTTTTCCGTTGACTTCCTTCATCTTCAAACCTTCCAAATCTTTAACCTGATGCAATTTTCCTTTGTTTAGATAGAGCACTTGGTCTACATGACGAAGCATGGACAAATGGTGAGTAATGACGATAATTGCCATTCTTTCTTTCATTTTAGCGAGTGCAGCCCATAAGCTGGCTTCTGATTGTGCATCAAGGGCGGAAGATGGTTCATCCAGCAATAGAACCGGAGCCTTTTTTAGATATGCACGGGCGATGGCTAATCGCTGCATTTGTCCCCCTGATAAGTTTTTTCCTCTTTCCTGAATCTGTGTATCATAGCTGTACGGCAAAGATTGAATAAATTCATCTGCTCCGGCAATGATTGCTGCTTCTATAATTTCTTTGTCGCTAGCGTCAGGATCACCCAAGGCGATGTTTTCTTTTATCGTTCCCGGAATCAGGAATTGCTCTTGTGTAACGATGGCAATGGAATTGCGGTAGTCTTCAATACTTGTCTCCGTTATGCTCCTACCTGCAATTTGTATCTTGCCAGATTGCGGTTGAATAAACCCGCATAATAAATTAAATATAGAGCTTTTGCCGCTTCCGCTAGCTCCGCAAAGAGCAGTGATGCTTCCTTTATTAGCTATAAAAGATCCTGATTTTGTTACTTCTACGCCATTCTCATAACTGAAAGTCACATGATTAAAATCGACAGTCGGATTACTCTCAATCGCTTTTCTCACATGTTTGTTTCCTTGCTCTGGTACAGTAGCAATCATGTCAAAGATACGTGTTACAGCTGCTCTTGTTATCTGAATCTGAGCCGCTGCTGATTGCATCACTGTTATAGGTTGAACTAGGTAGTTCAGCAAGTAGATAAAAATTAGGAGGTCTTCCACACGCATCTCCCCTTGCATCACTCTTTGTCCCCCAAAATACAAACAGATAATAAAAGGTATACTCTGCACCGCAACCGTCACTCCACGTATCCATGAGCGGGCTCTTGAAACAGCAAGCTGCTTTATCAGCACTTTCTCTGCTAAGTGTTTATACCGTTCAATCCAGTAGCTTGCCAAATTATAGTTTTTAATTTCTTTGACTCCGTAATACAGGTCTCCGACCATACTATTTGCTGATCCGAAGACTCTTTGAGATTCCTTGGTACCTCGTTCTATTGGCCTCGATATTTTTTGTACTGCATATGAAGAAAGAGGAACAATAAAGGAAACTAGCAGGAGAAATTGCCAATCAATCAGACTTAAGTACACTAGTGAAGAGATAAAGATTACGGGTTGATATATCAGATTCGGCAGATGAATTTCCAAAAACTCTTGTACGTCAGAAGTATCTGATGAAAAGACCGTAGAAGAGTGCCCCGAAGTGTAGTTCCCTTTTCGAGAAATAGACATATCAGCAGCAGAAGCAACCAGTTCATCACGTATTTTTGTTGTACATTTGACAGCGTACATTGTACTTGAGTATCTGCCTATCATGATTGAGACAACTCCTATGAATGCACATAAAAAAATAATAATTGCCAAAGGCGCTAATGAGTTGTTGTCTTTATTCAAAAGTGCCGTCACGATCCTATTCAGATAATAGACCAATGTCATATCGCTAACCGTTCGCAAAATTAATGTGCATACGGCAAGACCAAACCAGCCTTTCCAGCGAAGGATATAGGGAAACAGTTTAGCTATCAGTGATGCTCACCCCGTTTAAGATGGATGACCGAAGAAAATGTAGCATTCTCTTCGGTCAATATGGTTAAAAAACAAAATCAATGTCCTCCATATTAGATACAGCCAATTCATGAGCAGCATGACCGAGGCTTATATCTTCAATGGAAAGGTCACTATCCTTCAGTAATACAGTAAGAATTTCCAAATACTGATCGAGAAGTCTTTTGATCGTGGAAGACTTGAAAACATCCCTATCATACTTAATACGGAGAGATAATGTGTCTTGATAGTCTTCTACAGAAAAGGTCAATTTAAACTTGCTGGACGCCCCTTCAAAAGGAATCGGTGTTACTTCAAAGTCCGTAACTCCTTTTCCTCCGAAGCTGGTTTCCAGTTGGAACATGGTTTGAAACAGCTGGACTTTTTTCTGATGAACTTCGGAGAGTCTGTCTACAAGTCTATCGAATGGATAGTCCTGATTTTTATAGGCATTTAGACATAACTCTCTTACCTCTGTCAGAAGCTGTTTAATGGTTTGCTTAGGTTGAACGGACAGACGCATAGCCAGCGTATTGACAAATAACCCTGGAACCTTCTCCATATCCGGATGTGTCCGGCCTGCTATAGGTGTGCCAATGATCAAATCTCTTTGTCCGATCCATTTATGGAGCAAGATATAGTAAGTAGTCATCATAGACATGAATAAGGTGACATTCTCGTTCTTGCAAAACTCTTTGATTTCACTGCTTAACATTGAATCTAATTTTAATCTTTCGGTACCACCAGAGGTCTGATGCTTGTTCTGATCCGGATAATCAACCGGCAAATGTAACTCTGGTAACTGTCCCTGCATGTTCTGAATCCAATAGTCCCCCTGATCTGACAATGTGCCAGAAGTCAGCCTGTCTTCCTGCCATGCCGCTATATCTTTATAATGTAGCTGAATTGGAGCTAAGCTTTCCCCATTGTACAACCGCAAGAGATCTTCAACTAAAATCGGCATGGAGAACCCGTCACCAATGATATGATGCATATCAAACAAAAACAGATACTTATTTTCTGACTGCTCGACGATCAAAGTTCTAAATAGAGGCGTTCGTCCAAGATCAAAAGGCCGAATATACGAGCGTATTAATTCAGAAGGTTGATCGTTGGATTTCAGGAACTCAAAATGAATCTCTAGATTTGACTGTACAACCTGTGTATACTCGCCTTCATGTAAATGAAAGGAAGTACGTAGGATTTCATGCCTGTCTGTCAGTAATGTGAGAGCCTGTTCAAGGCGCTGTAAGTCTACATGGCCTTTAATCTGAAAAACGCCTGACATATTATAACTAATATCCTCAGGTGATTGCTGATGAATAAACAACATCCTGCGTTGTGCTGCTGAAAGAGGATAGCGCTCCAGGCTTTTTACAGGTCGAATCTCGCTGAAGACGCCTCTGTCCAGATGCTCCATTTTTTTTGCTATCCCAGCGATATAAGGCTCCTTCATAAAACTTTCCAACCTAAAATTCACTTCATACAGCTTTGAAATTCTGGATGTAAGGATGGTTGCGTTCAGAGAATGACCTCCAAGGTCGAAGAAGTTGTTATGAATGCCAATCTCATCTTCTGGGATTCCCAGAATCTCAGACCAAAGGGCTGCCAGCTTCCGCTGAGTATCGGTTTGAGGAGCCTCGTAGTATGTGCCTTTTTCATACCATTCCATGTTCAAGTCTGCCAATGCTCGGCGATCCGCCTTCCCGCTGCTGTTTAGCGGGATAGACTCCAGCGGGATGATGTGCCCAGGCATCATATAGGATGGGACTCGTCTGCCCAGCTCTTCGCGCAGTTCTTCCAACTTCACTTCTCCCTGCGCCGTCACATAGGCGCATAGATAAGAAAGTCCGGCCCGGTCGGTCTTGCTGACGACCACCGCTTCTCTCACCAGACCGCTCTCCAGCAGTTGCTTTTCCACTTCTCCAAGCTCAATCCGGTACCCCCGGATCTTGACCTGATCATCCGTTCGTCCCAGGTATTCTATTTGGCCGTTCTCGTTCCAGCGCGCTACATCTCCCGTTCGGTACATCTTGCCT
>NZ_JAGGNR010000007.1 GCF_018614975.1 Paenibacillus polymyxa
GGTTATTCAACACGCGTGTAATTACGCACCAATTTGTCTGTCCAGGCATTGAGTCCACCTGTCATATTGAGAACCTTGAACCCTTTTTCATTAAGCAGCTCACATGCCTTACCGCTGCGATTTCCACTGCGGCATATAACTATAATTTCTTGTGATGGGTCTAACTCTTCATGTCTGACGTCCAGTTCGCCAAGGGGAATGTGATTAGCACCTGCTACGTGTCCTTCCATCCATTCTTCTGGTTCCCGGACATCCAGCATGGTCAAAGTTTCACCTTTGTTAAGACGTTCTGCTACCTCTTGAGGTGCTATTTCCTTAAATGACATGTGTAAGTTTCCTCCATAGATGATTTATTTCATCGTGTTTTAATTAACGGCTTTTCACAAGAAGCTCTACCGCTTCTTTCACCAATTTACCTGTATCATTATTGCCAGCCTCCTGTTCAGCCATAATGCACTGTTGAAGATTTTCTGCGACGATTTGCGCAAGAGCTCTGTCAGAGGCATTACGGACGGCAGACAGCTGGGCTACGACCTCTTTACAAGGTTTTCCTTCTTCCATCAATCGAAGTACCCCACGAACCTGGCCTTCAATTTTCCGCAAACGTGTTTTTAAGCTATCTGTATAGTTGTATTCCATATATAATCTACTCTCCTTCATAACATACCTGTATAGGTATATTATAGAGCAAAAAATGTTAGCTTACACCTTTAAATGAATAAGTTTACCTTGCCGTTTGTTGCATCACCCAGGTAAGCGGCAACACCAGCATATTCCAATCCATCGATCAGCTCTTCTTGTTTCAGACCCAGAAGGTCCATGGTCATGGTACAAGCAACCAGCTTCACACCCTGCTCCTGTGCCAGCTCCATTAACTGAGTCAGAGATAAAGCATTATGCTTTTTCATCACATGTTTAATCATCTGCGGACCAAGCCCGCCAAAATTCATTTTGGACAGCCCGAGTCTTTTTGCCCCTCGTGGCATCATCCAGCCAAAAGCTTTTTCCAAGAAACCTTTATTTGTATTGATGGTCTCATCCTTCCGAAGAGCATTCAGCCCCCAGAAGGTAAAAAATATGGTTACTGGTTACTTCGTGATCATAGGCAGCTGCGCCATTAGCAATAATAAATGCTGCAATTGCTTTATCTAATTCACCACTAAACAATACGATTGTTGATTTATCAGTCATTAATTAATAATACCCACTTTCTAATTACATATATCCCTATATGTTTATCTAGAGAATCACTACAATACAATTCTTTTTTATTGCTTAAAGGATAGTTGACCAAACCTTAACGGCTGTCAGGGCAATAAGCACGACTAGTCCATAACGAAGGATTTTAACATTTATCTTGGAACTTACTTTAGACCCCAATGGAGCTCCGATCAGACTTCCAACCACCGTGAATAAAGTAGGCCATAAAGGAATATGTCCGCCGGTAAGCTTTCCAATAACCCCCCCAACGGCTGAAACAAAGACGATCGCAAGTGAAGAAGCAATGGTCATGCGGGTTGGAATCTTGAGGAGGGTGAGCATGATGGGAATCAGGATAAAAGCGCCCCCTGCGCCCACAATCCCGGATACAATTCCGACTATAAAGGCAGAAACTATCGCAATCATTTTATTAAATTGAAGGTTCTCTGTGATTTCATCCGAGCCCTTACGAGGAATCAACATCAGAATAACTGCTATCACAGCAAGGATGCCATAGATCAGGTTAATGACGTCTCCTTGAAGCATTCCTGATATATATCCTCCGATCAGGCTTCCCGCCAAAATGCTGATGCCCATATAAAGAACTAATCCCTTATGAACGGCTGATGGCCCCAATTTGCCTTTACTTCGTTTCTGAAGTGCCAAAACGCCTGCAAGAGAGGCAAAAAAAACTTGGAACATACTGATCGAAGAAACCTCATGTGCTGAAAAGTGCGCTGCACCGAATACTGATGGTACATACAGCAGCAAAGGATAGTTAATGATAGCTCCGCCTATTCCAAGCAATCCTGAAAAGAAGGATCCGATTAAGCCAAGAGCGAGCATAATGATCATTAACAAGATATCCATAATCCCCCTCCTTTCTCGGTTGAGGGTATCTATACTTACAAAGTTTGAAATAAGCGAACACACTGCTGCGTGTTTGCTTTATTTCCATTTAGATTTTTTTAACATAAAACTTATAAATACCGTTGTTTTCCTCCTGGGAAATCAATTCGTGTTTGGTTTGTTTAACCCATGCTTGAAAGTCATTAACGGAGCCTTTATCCGTTGAAAGGACTTCCATGATTTGTCCGGATTCAAGACCGTCCAGCGCTTTTTTTGCTTTTACAATCGGCATAGGACATGCCAGTCCTTTCGTATCTACTACCAGGTTTGTTTTCATCATCATTTTTCCTCCTTTTAATGGTCGTGTACAGCACAGCGGTTAGGACCGATCTCCATCTCGCGCTGCTCATCTTCGTTTGGTGTGATTCTCCCCATATTCGTCTGGCGGATTTCTTGGTACGCATTCGGCTGTGGTGGAAGATTTTCAGTCACAATACGCCGGAATTCATCCTCTTCACGTATGTTAAGGCCAGGGTTTTTTTGATACAAGTCAGACAGTTTCCCCATCACTCGACCGCCTTCACTGAGCTCCGTCACCTTTCCGAAGTGAGCAGGTAATACGATCAGATCTTGAGACAATCCTGTGTAGCGCTTGTAAAGCGTGTCTCGAAGATCACTTACCCAATCTTCCGCAAGGCCCGCCAAATCAGGACGACCGATCGATTCAATAAACAAGATATCCCCGGTTAACAGGTACTGGTCATCTACAATAAATGATGTGCTTCCGATTGTGTGTCCAGGAGAGTAAATCGGCTGAATCCGAATTGTTATGGAACCTACCGTGATGTCACGACCTTCTTCAAGCTTTTCATAATTGAAAGTAACTTCGGTCGCATCTTTTGGGGGCAGCCAATAAGTGGCTCCAGTTTGCTCAGCCAGTTTACGTCCGCCTGAAATATGATCGGCATGCAGGTGTGTGTCCAACGTGTGTTTAATCTGTGCACCTTGCTCTTTCGCAAACTGTTCAAACACTTCTGTCATGCGAAGCGTGTCAATAACTGCAGCTTCCCCGCCTGAAACAACCATATAAGACAAGCAACCCTTGCCAATCCTTACGAACTGATACAAATATCCCCCATCCTTTAATTCTCCAATCTTCACTGGCTCCAGGTGCTCACTCCATGATTTCATACCGCCTTCAAGGTAATGCACGTTGCTTCTGCCGGCCTCAACAATTTGCTCTGCTACAAATTTGGAAGACCCCTCTTTCGCACAGACAACAAGCAATTTCTTGCCATCAGGAATCTTGTCGAGGGCATCATCTACACCGTCTAAGAGATCAAAATAAGGAATGTTAATGACATCTACGCTGTCTCCTTCAACTTTCCAATCGTTAAAGTCCGTTTCATTACGAACATCAAGGATAAAAATTTCTTCTTTAGCCAAGACAATACGCGTAAGTTCCTTTGCCGTCATCGCTTTTAATTCCATTTCCGTTTCTCCCTTCATTTAGAAAGTCAATGTAACGTTGGCATCCTTCGCAAAATCCAGAAAAGTGACAGCTCCGCCTACTTCAATGCCTTCGATAAAGTCCTCTTTTGTCAGGTTCATAACATCCATCGTCATCTGACAAGCAATAATCTTGACACCCATCTCCTGAGCCATTTCTACTAGCTGTGGGATCGATGGAACATTTGCATTTTTGAACCCTTCAGCAAAATGTTCAGCCCCTGCAGGCAGCGGCAATTGGTGATGAGCTTGCTTATGAATCAGATTTAATCCTTCAAAAGTGAAGAAAATGGCAACCTCTGCTTCAGTCGCTGCTGAAGCAGTTGCGATATTAAACACTTTATATGCATCGAACATTCCACCATTGCTTGCAATAATTGCTACTTTAGTACTCATTTGTAATACCTCCGTTATTTATTGTTTTTTTATTTATCTGTTGGACCCGTCCAACCAGTCATGCCCGGTTCTACATTATTGACTTTCTTGAATCCTTGTTCAGTAAGCAATTGACAGGCAAGATCACTGCGGCTGCCTGTACGGCACACGACATAAATATCTTCTTCCGGGTTAAGTTCCTGGATCCGATTCTCGAGTTCACCTAGCGGAATAGAAATAGCGCCGGTAATTTGCTTAAACGCATATTCGGCAGGTTCACGGACATCCAGTACGGTAATCTTTTCATTATCAGCAAGTTTTTTCTCCAATTCATGATTGGAAATGACATGTGGATGCTTCTTCTCTTCCTTTGTTTCAGTAACACTTGCTTTACGGACATAATGCTTGAGAACATCGCTATCCTCTACTGTACCGAGATAATGATGTCCGGTATTTTTAGCCCAACCTTGAATATCTGCCAAAGACCCTTTATCTGTAGCTTGTATTTCAATAACTTGACCAGCACCCAGTTGATCCATCGCTTTTTTTGTTCTTACGATTGGCATTGGACATGCAAGCCCTTTGCAATCGAGTGTCTGATCCACTTTAATTTCGGCCACTGCAGAAACCTCCTCAAAATTTGTTATGAACAAGACAAGCCATTAGTCACAGAACTCTTAAAAATAAGTCTTCCCTTTTGGCCTGCGGTTTACCATTTTGAAAAAAATATTATTGGGGTTATTTGCTCATTACATATACCCCTATAGGTATATTACAAAGAGTCTTTGTTCTTGTCAACCTGCATTACTGAATAATTTGATGTTCTCCAAACTTCGGGAAAATAGAAATTAAGCTACATCTCTTTTAAACTTTGTATGTTAAGAAATTTAAGAAACGTTAAAGTTCATAAAAAAAAGCCAACCACTAAGCTAAGCTGGTTTGCTCCGTCTACTCAAATACTCTAAAGAGTTGTTTCATTTTTTTACTTGTAACATAATAACTTCTAGGCCATTCCTCTCGGCGTCAATAATTCCGCGCCAACGAAGTTTACGCAAATTCCCAGACACTGTAGACTGCGGAACTCCAAGAAAGGATTAAATGCAAGTAACATTACAAGAACCTCTTTCCAGTAAACCTTTGATGATAGATAGTCTGATCGATGAGCGATCACCTTGATGGTGTCAGATAGGTAAGGTATAAGATTTGCACTTACTATTCTTATACCTTACCTCCATTTGAAATAATGATTTGCTAAGTATCTAGAATACAATATCGAAGCTTAGTTGAAATCAAGAATAAAAAAATTGAAGAATCAGACTTTTAAACTCCGGATTGAGCAATTCAGTTATTTAACAAAATATCAACGCTCACCAAGACTTGCTGAAGAATATTATCATAATAAGAGCGAACGGTCTCATCCAATCCTATGCTGAATTCCAGAACATTTACCTCAATGCCCAGCAAATAGGTTGTCAGATTGGGATATATTAACGGAATATGTTGTGGGATATGAAAGTTACGGGCTGAAATCCCCCGTTCATTCGGAATCAGATGATGAAGTTTGCAAATGGTCATTGTCCCAACGGGATTTTCTGAAATGACTGCATCAACTTTGAGGAGAACGTGGCATTTTCAATGTATTGCAAACAGAAATCAATGTCCGTCTCTCCAGCTATGTAAGTGACATGCTCATCGGTATTCATGACTCTCAATGCCTCGACCACGTAAACTCCGGTCCCGTCGTTCCCCATTAGTTGGCTTCCAATACCAAGCACGGTTAACCAACTCATCCCATCACCTGGAACGTTCTGAGATGCTTCTGATTAATACATCCATTATATCCTAATCGCTATGATACGCATACACACTAGTACAAGTAGTGACTCTGAATGAAACAATCAAAAATGTTAGAGTGATACGTGAACTATGGAATGACCAGGTTTCTTTTACAAAGGGTCTGCTTGTAAAACCAAAACCTTGTATATCAACGGAATTAAAAGTATTGATATTTTGAGTTTCATGATTTAATTCGCTCGAGCCCTTATGGTTCTAGATAAAAACTCGAAAACATACAATTAGGCTGAGTGATTCCATAAATTGATTTCTTAGCTACTTCTCCAAGATAGTGGGGAACTTTATGTCAAATTCCAACCTGGTAGGGAACTTTATGTCATTATACAACTGAGGACAAGAACTGTACCCATTGAACACTTGCTTCTACGCTTCTTTCTCCTGCAACTCTCAACCAATCAATAAAAAAGTTTGAACTAAATTGAGCTACTATCTTTTCTATTATCCAGAATAATGCGTTCCGATTAATCCCCCCGTACTTCTCATTTGACGACTAACGATTTGGTCTGCAAAGTATTTTAAATGATCTCTTATGATCAATGGTCCTCTATAGAAAGAATCATTAGATTGTCACTAATCTAGTTTGGAAAAATGATTACCGTCTTGGATCAGTATACATTTTAGCATGATTCCAAGACGGTAAATCCTAATTCCAGAAAAACTAAACGACCGTTCCCCGGTAATACGGGAACGGTCGCAACTTAAGTCTTGTTTTTTCTTTTTGTACTATCTACTTGACAAGGTTATGACCACAAATGTGTGCTTTTTCTTCTCATGTTCCTCTCCGGATATCAATACCCAATGCTACAGTTTGCTTGCATACATAATTTCGCCATATCCACCAACAAAAATGAATTTTCCGTACATCTTGATGCCGTCCTGCATTCTTTGTGTATCGACCCCGTCTAAACCTTGGTACTTCGGAGGAAGAGTGACCTGCTTCCACTGCACTCCGTCTTTGGAAAGATAGTACGTATTGGAACCGTTAATCTCCTGCTCATAGCTCGTAGCCATAGCAAAAAAGCTTCCGTCAAAAGAGGTCAGGAAGTCGAATCCGGTATAATCCCCTTTCGTGAACGTCGTCTTTTTCTTCGTCCAGTTCAATCCATCCTTCGATACCCAGTTCTTCAGAGAGTTGCTTTGATCTGCTGCAACATAAGAGCTGCCATTCCAGGCCAGATAAGCCTGATTCAAATCCATAGTCTTTACCAGCTTCCAATGAACACCATCCGTCGTCTGCATGAGCTTCGTCGTACCGACGCCGGTATTGAAGTTATGCACGCGGAAGGTGGCGAGCAGTCGTTTACCGTCCCAAACCATAGAGGTCAGCCAATTGTCGCTGACGTTGGGGATACGGGTCCATTTGAGACCATCTTTAGACGTATAGGTACCATAAGATTGGTCCGACGCTACAAAAAATTTGCCTGTCCACAAGATATTTCGCAATTGACCGTATTGATCTTTGAAAGGTACGCTTGCTTTCTTCCAGGTGTACCCATCCGCGGAATAGTAAATCCCGTTATGGCCCGCCACGACGAATTTATTCGCACCCCAAACCACATCGTATAAATTCGGTCTACCCAGCTTTTCCCGGTAGGCAAACGGCTTGCTGCTACGCCATGTAGTACCGTCATCGGTATATATGACAGTGCCGTTCATGCCAACAGCTACGGTTCTTTTCCCGTTTGTGGCAAGACCGCTTAGCTCGCCTCCCGTGTGCGAGCCAACTAACCGGTAACTCCAAGCAGCACCGTCCTTCGTATATACGGAATATGTGCTGTCGGGTGCATCCTGCCGGTCATTCGATCCAATCCCGGCAAATCCGTTAGCCACTGGATAGATAACATAAATATTGGTATAAAGATAGGAAAGATCTGTCTTCTTCCAATTCACGCCGTCTTTTGACGTATAAGCTACATTTTTATTGACCCCGCCTTTTTGATTGGTTGCACCTGTAACAATGTACTTGTTGTGACCATATACAATGGTCTTTAATTCTGCGCCACTTGGGGATTTGGCTTGCTTCTTCCACGTGAAACCGTCAGAGGACGTATAAATGCCGTTACCGACGCCAATGTATTGCTTTCCAGTCCAGGCCATGTCCCGAATAGCTGCAGACATGTTGTATTTTTTAGTGGACCAACTCTGCCCGTCCTTTGAGACAAGCACATATTGATCATCGTAGATGCTGGTTATAAAGTAAGTCCCATTTATATACTTCAGAGAGTTCGCCCCATACTCGTTAAACAACGAACGCGAGGTTGTCCAGTTCTCCCCATCTACCGACGTAAATATATGCTTTTCCCCCAAGGCTACAAAGCCGCCCTTCTCCCAGACCAATTGATGAATTGTTTCGTCCGGGTTAAAATTGATCTTCGTCCACGTTAACCCGTCTGTTGATATAAATCCTTCGGAAGGTTTCTCGTAAAGAGTAGAGGAATAGTCTGTGTTGGAACCAAACACCACATACTTGGATCCATCCCAATCAATGGCGGTTAAATGATATCCTCCAAACTTCGATAGAGCTTTCCAATTGATTCCGTCCTTTGATTTCATCACTGTACCGTAGGCACCTACGGCTATGTATTCGTTCTTCCCCTTAGCCAATGCATATGGTGCGTTAGAACTATAACTCGCGTCGACGGTCCATCCTTCACCAATAGAGATAGGCTGTTCCTTCAGCGTAATCGAGTCAATCGTCTTATCCTCAGCGCTCGCATCAACCGAACCTACGGGGTGAGACAAAAACAATAAAGATAATGACAAACAAACTCCCCATAAAAATGTGTTTTTTTTTCTCATGTTCTCCTCCTGTTGTTAAAAGCCTTGTTGTTGAAATCATTATTTATCTTACTCGCTTTTCCACAAAATGTAATGGGCCTTTTTGCCTATATAAACAAACGATTAATCCCTTGGACCTATTTTTAGAGTTATAAACCTTCCCGGGAAAATCCCGAAATCGACAAAGTTTCATATCACTTAAACGCAAAAATCCACAACTTCAATTGGTTGTGGATTTCCAGTATGGAAACGAGAGCATTTGAGGCCATGTCCATAAATAAAAACACATAACTACGGGTGTAGTCACAGTTTTGATGTCACCCGACTAATGTCCCGTAATTGACTATACATTCGGGTCTAGCCTGATTGTTTTTCTCTGTTTCCTCCACTGTAAGAAATGCTCCAGTCTACAGCAAGTATAAATCAGCTTCGGGTGCTGCATCGGAAAAATATCCTGAACCAACAGTGACTTCTGCGGTCATTAGTCCATGACAACTTCTCCAAGGAGCTTTGCCCGCTTTCTTAATTCCTAGCCGCCTGTGTTTATTTCTTTTCGAGTCATATGTTCCATAAGATATGTGAAAAATGTCCTTTATAATGCTGCCTATTGAGGTTTTAACTACATCGTTTACTATTTAGATAAGTATCTAATCGAAAATCGGACTATGTCCTTGTCCATTCCGGCAATCGGTACAAGTTCTTGTCCCCCCGACATTTGTTCGGTTAACTTGGACATTGTTATTATTGACAGTATCCTTTTCAACAATTGCACTATCCTGCCCGTTTGTTGAACAAAAAGCAGCTGATCACATTGGTCAGCTGCTTTCTTAGTTTTATTGAGTTAACGTTTCCCGTTACTTCAACGAAATGTTGTAGAGATTTGGCTGAACGACATCGTCTTACTTACACAATACCTCCGAAACCAGTTGTCGGGATCATGTCTTTAGTCGACCCATCCATTTTTTCAAGGGTTTTAGAACTTTCGTTTATGATATGGAAGACCCTCACCTTCTTCGCAATACTGTTTTAGACTGTACAAAAAAATAGCCCAGTTATAATTACATAAACGATAAAATGCGGTCAATTCCCTCCAATTCATCTGACGAAATATGATTGAAGTTTTCCCGTTTTTTTCCTCCATATCAAAAGAAATCGTCGTACCTATCCATTCTGGATCTGAATCGACACACTGCCACAATATCTTTTTATCCGTAGCAAGCTCATCAACGCGCATCATTGTTAAGCCTTTGCCTCCGAATCGGAACTCATTTATACAACCGATCTGATCACTGACTATTAGTTCATTTGTCCATATTTCTGAAAGTCCTTTTTCAGTGGTTAAAGCTTCATATACGGTTGAAGCTGGAACATTCACAGTCTGTAAGTGCTCGATACTTGGCATAGTGCTCATTCCCTTTCTTTAAGGATTTATTTATGAAAATATTAGTCTACGACGATTGAGAGTTTTCAAATTTTCTTTTATTATACGCCATAGTTGATGTGATTTCTTCTCGATTGCTATCCTACCCGTTAGTTAAGAAAACGACAGCCGATCGTCAGACCAACTGCTGTCAACTTAACGTAGCTGCTATTATCATTGAGTAAAACTTTAATTTCTGCATATGTAAGTTTGAACGAAGTAGCCAATTTACATAGGACAGCAGCACGGACTTTAGGAGACTGTGAATTCATCATGAGAGTCTTTAGATTTTCTTTCGACTCTCACTCTGAATGACGGCTGACTCATCAAATTTCTGGGTTTTATAAGTAGTAGTAAATGATTGGGTTGGATAAAATAGCCGCCACGTTCTCCCGGCTCTCCCCATCGTAAAACGACCACAAAAAAAGGCCAACCCGTAATTACTGGCTAACCTGATAATACCGCCAAAATGGCGACTTCTTAAGCGTATATGATTCTCTGGCCAAATTTTAAAACAATCATCCAATATTATTCTTCTTCATAAACAACGACGGTTTTACTTTCTTCTTCCCATTGCACGGTTGCATCCAAGGCCTCACTTATGAAACGTACGGGGACATAAGTACTGCCTTTTGTAATAGTGGCTGGCACATCCAAAGAGACGTTTTTGCCATTAACTGTTGCAGTTTTACTGTCAACCACAAGTTTAATGCTCACCCCATCCTTCGTGACAATGATGGAGCGTTCTTCGGGATTCCATGCCACTTCGGCTTTCAAAGACTCAGCTATGGCTCGAAAAGGAACAAACGTGTTGCCTTTTTTGACAAAAGGTTCGGAGTCAGAAGCTACCCCGTTCACATACAGCTTCACCCCATTTTTTTTACCCGCCTTTTCATTGAGTTTTCCCATTGTTTTGTACAGGTCCAGGTTTTTAAAATTGGCTTTAATGGCCTCTTCCTGCAAATACACCGCGTCAGTCACGCTACCGTTTTTTTCGAGCATTTCTGCTGCAGTTTCCAACGCCTTGTCCTTTTCAATGATTGCTTCAAGTTCTTTGATTTGTTCGTCCGTCAGCCCAGTCGCATATTTTGTAAGCAACATATCGGCTAGTACAGCAGCTGCCGGTTTATCTTCCACATGTTGAATAGCATTTAGCAAACCTTTGTATCCGTTGGAGCCTTTTTTCTTGGATTCGGTTGGATCGGTTGTATTCTCTGTCTCCGATGTTGAGGGATCCTTAACTTTGTCTTCTTCAGTGTTGACCGTTTCCGAAGACTCGACTTCCTCAGTCTGTTTCTCCTCCGTTGGAGTTTCTTTGTCTTTGGTTGCTTTTGACGATACCTCTTTACCTGATTGTCCGGGTGGTGTGTTTCCCGGTTTGGCAGAGGTTGTGCCTTCGGCGGTGGCAAGCATTAGCGCCAGACTGGTTAGCAAGATGACTGTTTTTTTCATAGACGATTCCTCCTGAAGTAAAAAAATATATGCTCCTTCATTATCGGCAGAATAAATACATTCTGATAGAAAATTTGCGAATAATTCGCCTATTTCCTTTTCTTGAATACATTGTATTGGAATCAAACCTGAAGGGCGGAATCAAATATGAATCATGCTGATCGTGAAGCGATCCTTTTTACTTCAAATGTTGGGGGTAGTTCGTACGACATTTGGCTTTATCAACCTTTAACAGGTCAGACGATTAAGCTGACCCAAGATCTTGGTGAGGAATTTTCAATTCCATATTGGTCGCCAGATGTCCGGAACTTCGCCTTTATCGGCAAGAAAAATATCGTGTATGTATTCAATCTAAACAGCAGGGCATGGGCACAAATTGATCAGATTTACCCTTATACTTTACTGAGTTGGTCCCCGGATAGTCTATACTTGTGTTATGTAAAAAACGGACGAATTGTGGTCTACAATATCAACTCCCAGCGGTTCGATCGTTCAAGAAGGAGCCACCGATGTCCAGTGGTTTCCTTCAGGAGAGGCTCTCCTGTATGCAGCTCCAGATGAAGCAGGCAATACCCAACTATATAAAATTAACCGAGATGGCATGAGCAAACAGCAATTAACTCAAAATACTGAGGGGCCTCTCCACAATGTCAGAATATCACCTAACGGAGAGTTTGTCCTATATACATCCCCGGGAGCCAGCATTTCGTTGATCACTACGGTGAACCTGACAACAGGAGCGAGCTACCAACTTAATGGTGGCCCTCAGGCGAAAAACTATTTCCCCGAATGGTCCCCGGACTCTTCACTCATCGCATACAGTGCCACCGACATCGTGGATAATCAATATGTTTCTTTAATCCAGACCGACAGCCGAGTTGGAGGGCAACAAAAAACATGGGCAGTCTCCACCTGCTTCTCTACCCCTTTAAGTTGGTCGCCGGATGGGAACCGACTCGCTTACTTATCAGGATGCAATAAGCAAGAACAAGCAACCGAAATTTGGATTATTGATATAAGAAACCCTAATAATCCGATCAAAATTGTTGAAGCAAGGTGGACTACAGCTCATAGATGGTCACCACGAGTGCATGATGTTCATCCGTATGGATTATATCTCAATCAGGTATACAAGGTGTCTTTCCATTATCCGCGAAGCTGGCACAAAGTTACCGAAGAACGATTCGAAGGAGCGGACGGATTTTTTCAGATATCCGCGATCTCTTCTGAGGAAGGAATTTACGAGGTATGCAGAGCGGAAGCTTTTCATATGTTAAAACCCTATGGGGCCAACCCCCAAATTTTCCCTGCTTTTATTCAAGCCCAAGAAGCCTGTTTCATATTTCCTTCGGAAGACCAACCCGTGGAAATGAGAAATCAGGCGGCACTTATTGTGAAATATCCTGCTCCTGTTGTGATTCAAGGAAATACGTATTCATATTTCATCTTATGGGCTGATCAAAATCACTTGATTTCACTGGGAAAGACACTTACTTTTATTTAACATAACATAATACTGAAATCTAATTATTAACTCATACATGAAAAAGGGTGCAAAACGAAATCATCATTTTGCACCGCAGCAGTATTGCAGAAATTAGCGAGATGTAAGTAAGTCCTCAGCCAATTTGACTAGACCTTCTTTCCGTAGACTGCTGTCCGCATTATCGGAAATTTCGTACAGCAAATGATTGCGATCGTCTCTCCACCCAATCCGGTGATGGGTACCGGAGTCAATTGCCTGATCAGTGGAATCGGATTGAATGTAATAGACTTCAATACATTGAATGTTCAGCTTCTCGGATTTAGCCTGATCCTGAAATATGGTCAACTTGGAGTCCGGGAGTAGTCTCGTAGCTGTAACATTCACATAATTGCTCCTTTTGGCATAGCGTGCTACTCCTTACCAACACTTTTGTGGCCAAAAACAATAAACCGCTCTGTTAAGGCGGTTTATTGTTGGATGGTACTCCATCCGCTTACATCACATTGTACATAATCATTATCACCCACCGCAACCATCGTACCATCAGATTTCAGTCCAATCGTATGGGCACACCCCGCCGAGACAGCTCGAATTTCGTGCCAGCCACTTACATCGCATTGGTGATGTTTATTCGAACCCACAGCAACCGTTGTACCGTCAGACTTAAGACCAACGGTATGACGACGACCCGCCGCTATGGTATAGTTACGGAACCGTTTCGTCTCAAACACCGCTTCCTTCCGTGAATTGTAGTCCATATCATTCCTCTACAAATTGAAATCTTGCTTTTCCTGTTAGCTCAACAGTAAGTCATAAAGTTTAGCGTTCATATCGTTCACAGAAAAGAGGCATGAGGACACCAACCTATTTTTCTTATTCGACGTTGTATTCTAATACTCCTAGCTGTCAAGAAAGCGGAACTACGCCAAGCACTAATCAAGGTACGTTGATGCCACCCGTTTGAAGGACTCATCCTCGTTTCAGTCGATATGGTAGCTGTTAACGTTCTGAGGTTGTTCTGTATTATGGTACTTAATGAGGTTTTAAGTGCATGCGCTCATTGTTTAGAAATATATCTAATTAGTAATCGGACTATGTTCTTGTCCATTCCGGCAATCGGTACAAGTTCTTGTCCTTAGCTTGGGACACGAACTTGTACCGATAATACGAAAAAGCCGCTATAATAGCGACTTTAACGGGTATATGTTCTTGTCCCTAGACATTAAAAGGTTGAAAAATTTGCCCAAGCAAATCTATCTCAATCAAGTCTTCAAAAGAATGTTTCCGTTCTGTCTGAAGACCAGAGACTGGCTGTACTAATCAATCTTATCCAAGTCGGCTATAATGAGACAATAAGTTCCCCTATTTCTACTCTTGCAACGGGCTATTCGGCAACGCGAACTTATACAGCAACTAATCCTCTTGGCGGTACTCTATATACACTTCAACATCAGATCTCTTGGAACTCTGATGGAAGCTGGGTTGTATCCCCCGCTCCTTATAGATCTATTACTCCATCCACGAAAATGCTTGGTTGGTCTTATGAAGGTGCAACAACGGATAAACAACGTGGTGGCGTAGGTCACAATTTTTATGAATCTAACGTGGTTGGACATTTCAAACTGACTCTTGTGTATGATGTACAAAATAGCTACCCAAGAATTTTCCTTAAAGGATGGGCTAACGGGACATTCGATTTTTCGGTTAGTGGATAATTAACTAATTATTGTTGTAACTTTTTTCTCCGCCCCAATACGCATAAAACTATCAGTGTAACGAAAGTTTTTAGTGGAAAGCGGGGCGAAATTTAAAAAGAAGGTTAACGTTTTTTTCGTTAACCTTCTTTTTTGGCGTATTGAAATACCGACCCATTTCGTATACCTTTAGGGACAATATGCAAGCTATCATCACCATACAAAAAAAGCGCCCTCCCTCGTTAATTACTTTTCTTGTTCGAGAATCGTACTTTCAACTACAGCTTTTTCAGAACCTGTAACTGCATTAGATTTTGTTCCTGTCTGCACTGTAAAGACCATTATAACAACGGCTATCAAAGCAAGTCCTCCAAAAGCATAAGCAATGTAACGCCTTAGTTTCTCACTACTTGAAAAGAAAAAGATTACAGCCGAGGCAAGCAACAAAAAAGCTATCATTGAAGCCATCCCCTTTCGTCCAAGTATTCACATTATTACTATTATATACGTTATGGACGAAAAAATTGTTACATCAATCACTTACACTGTAATCTAACACTCCATTGCTCCATCCTTTAAGCCAGATGCGAGGATATTTACTTTGTACTTCATAAACTACTGAAAATTTGAAATGCCCTATAACATTAGATTCATAGAAATTGGAACCTACACCACCACGTTGTTCATCCGTTGTTACACCTTCATAAGACCATCCAACCGTTTTTACCGAAGGGGTAATTGTTCTTGATGGAGCAGGTGAAACCACCTTGCTTCCATCTGATCTGAACGTAATTGAATGTTTGAAGGTATACAACGTAACACCGAATAAATTCGTAACTTCATAAGTTTGTGTCCCTGTGTAAGTACTCACTGCTAAAGGAGTGATAGGGCTATCTGTTGTTACATTGTATCCAACATGGATAAGATTGATTAATACATCCAATGCCTGATCTTCTGGCATTTGGGAGATATTTTGTTTTAATGTCGAGTCACTAACTCGAGCTTGTGTGAATTTCTCAACTTCAGAAGCCCCATTTTGGGCAAATTCACGAACAGCTTCTTTTTCTTCTTTAGACAATCCATCCCATAGGGCAACTGCATCTTCACTAGCAACAAGTTTAACTGCTAAAAGTTTTCCATATTCAGCATTATCTGATGAAAATATAGTATTAGACTGAATGTGCAGAGTACACGCGGCATTACGCATTACATAACCGCTAGACCCCGAAAAATAAGTATTAGACTGATCCCCAAAATCAAACCAGCGGCAGCCATGGACGGAAAAATAAAGTCCTAGACTGCCACTGGTTTAGTGAGCTATCGTACTCCGTTAACTCAATCAAGGATACAAACATACTTGCATGAAACACTCTTTTTCATCCCAAAAATGGGGTGGGACTGCAATAGTGAAATGAACGTAAAGTGTGGGATTCATCTAATAAATTTACTTACAGATGAGATCCACCGCTTGCATCGAGCAATTGACCGGTTACCCAACGGCTGTCCGACGAAGCGAGAAAGGCAACAATATCCGCTACATCCTCGGGTTCTCCCCATCTGTTAAAGGTTGAAAGACCGGCCGCATATTTTTGCCCATTGGGATCTTGCAACGTCCCGGCATTCATCTCTGTGTTAATAATGCCGGGCTGGATGGCGTTTACCGTAATATTGCGGCTACCCAGCTGTTTAGCCAGAAGATACGTAAATGTGTCGATGGCCCCTTTCGACATGCTGTAGGCGAACACACTTGGAGACGCTACGCGCGTCACAAAGGATGAAATATTAATAATGCGCCCTCCGTCTTTTAGACGCGGTAAAGCTTGCTGGGTAACAAAAAGCTGTGCTTTGACGTTAACCTTCATCACCTCTTCAAAAGATTCTTCAGTTGTCTCTTCTAGGCTAACTATTTGACCGATTCCAGCATTGTTGACAAGAATATCGAATCCGCTACCGCCAGTACGTTCCCGAATGTCATCATCCAGTACCGCAAATAAATCATGAATGCCATCGAGAGTGCTCAGGTCAGCGCCAATCGCGCACGCGTTACCTCCGCTTTGCTCGATCTGATGAACGACTGCCTCCGCTTCATTTCGTCTTTTTCCATAGTGCACGACGACAAATGCGCCCTCTTGTGCCAGACGCAATGCGATGCTGCGGCCAATTCCTCGGCTCGCTCCGGTTATTAAAGCGATTTTACCTTCCAACTTACTCATGTTTTCATCTCCTTGTCCGAATTCAAATATAGTTGTATCACAGGACAACTTTTGAAATGTTGCTCTCTCATTCGGTTACAAGGGGATGGCTACTGGTAGGTTTTTCCATGGTTAATCTTAAACTATCCTGCCCGTTTAATGGCCCTTCGTCAGTCTAATACTTTATTTTCTTCTGACACTATACTCTCATAGAGCTCCGTCAAGTAGTACTGTGCAGCAAGAACGTTAAAATCTAAATCGAGCCATGTGGTTGGTTCCAGATTTTTGAGCAGGTATCCTTGTGCTCCTCTTTTGAGCGCCTCAAGTAAATGAAGCATATCGTCTGAAACGGTAATCATAACAATCTTTACATAAGGGAAGATTAGCTTGATTCTCCGAGTTGCTTCAAGTCCATCCATAATGGGCATTTGAATATCCATTAGAATGAGATCTGGAAGCCACTTCTCCATGAAGTTAATCGCCTCTTGACCATTGTTTACCATACCGAGAATCTCAAAGTGCTCGTCTATACTTAAAATTTCACGAATGGCTTCCCTTGCATGCGCGTGATCATCAACCACCAATACTCTTGTTGTGGTCACTGTCATACTAGTCCCCCTTTTTGAATCTCAACTATGGTTTTTCCATCCTTACGATACATGTTCATAATCCATCCCATCTCATTGCAACGCTCCTTCATAATTCGTAAACCGAACTTGTTCTTCTTGGCAAACGGATCTCCCTCAAATCCTTTACCATTATCCGATACCGTAATTTTCCAGCTATGACTCATCCCTACTGCGGTGATTGATCCTTCTGTAGCTAACGCATATTTATCCATATTAATTAGCGCCTCACGTATACAAGCTAACAGCTCTATTTTTTCTTTATCCCCTTGGAGATGCTCCTCCAAATCCCAGCGAACATGGATTGGCGTGCGGATGTCTTTGGACATCGCAAGAATTTGCTTCACTAGTGATGGTGAGGTCTGGTGCACAGGATTTTCGTCCCGATCAAGTCGAAGATTGCTGATCGCTTGTCTGACATAACGGTTCACTTCATGAATCGTTTTACGAATGGATAGGACGTTCTGTTCTTGCTGTTCCCCGGCATTTCCCATTTCAAGCTTTTCTGCCTTAACGGATAATAAGAACAGAGATTGGGCAATTCCGTCATGAAGTTCTCGCGCCAGCTCTTCACGTGCTTCAAGAGCAGCTTTGGCAGAACGTGCACGTTCCAATTCTTTCTGAATGTTTTCAAGGATTCGAAATAGCTTTGTTAGCAATGTAATAGTAACGAGATAGACCAACACCGGTGTTAACCAATTGCCCAAATCCATCGAGATATAGGGAAGTAAAAATTGATGTCTGACATATTCCCAAATAGCGACTGTAATGGTTGGAATGAATAGAATCATCCATTTGATTTGTTTATAGGACATGATGCTCCTCCTGGTATTTAATAAGAAATTAATGGGGCAAACGAAGGATGTAACCAAACCCCCACAGGGTTTGGATGAGATCTTCACGATTCATTACATATTCCGATAATTTATCGCGTAATCGTTTAACATGGGTATCTACGGTTCGATAGTCCAGTTCTTCATCTTTCTCCACCTTCCAGACGATTTTGAGCAAATCCTGTCTGGAGAAAGCGATCTCCGGATGAGTTGCCAGATGGTATAACAAATCAAATTCTTTGGGTGTCATATGAATTTCTTCATCTTTTACCAGCACTTTTCTAGAAGTGGGATTAATTAAAATGGATGAAATCAGTACTTCACTGGCGGAATGATCGGGTATAACATGCCCGTAAAACCCTGTAAAACGTGCCATCATCGATTTGATCCGAAGCACAACTTCCCTGGGGCTGAAGGGTTTCATCACAAAGTCATCTGCTCCTGCCTTAAATGCTTCAATTCGGTCCGCTTCATCAGACTTGCCAGTCAGGAACATCACGGGAATATTTGTGCTCATTCGAAGATAATTGCATAGTTCGATACCTTTAATGTCAGGAAGCATCCAATCGAGAATAATTAATGCATAAGAACCTTTATGAAGTTTGCTCAAAGCTTGCACACCAAGGGAGGCCTCTTCGATAATAAATTGTTCTTTTTCCAGGTACATTCTAAGTAACCTCCGGACCCTTTCATCATCATCTACGATCAATATTCTGTTTTTTTGCAGGGTCCCATTCATATGTCATACCTCCATCTAATCAAACTGAAATAGCGTTCATTTACGTCTTGCTCTAGTGAGAAATGAGTAAAATGAGTTTATCGTAAACAGCATAACTTTAAATAACCCAAAAAAGCATGACTCTATAGAGCCATGCTTTTAGAAGATTCGCACTCAATTGCAAACAATGTATGAACGATGAATGGACATGGTCCCCAGGAGGGGGGGACAGCAACAAAAGGTCCTGGTAATGCCAAACCTCTTGATGCAGTTTCTTTTGTATATCTACTCGCTTTGCACAGCGAATTCATAATAACTTTAAGCCTTACGAAGCATTTGTCTCTCGCTTAGCTGTGAAAGCATATCCTTCGTCATGGCCTTCAGGTCGTAGCGAGCATGAAATCCCCATTCTGTTTTTGCTGCCGTCGCATCAATGGAATGAGGCCAGCTATCGGCAATCGCCTGTCTCTTCGGATCAACGTCATAATCGAGGATAAAGCCGGGAAGCTCATCCCGAATCGCTGCAGCGATCGCCTCCGGATCCACACTCATTGCGGTGACATTAAATGAGTTTCGGTGTATCAACCGGGAAGAATCCGCTTCCATTAAATCGATGATAGCGTTCAGGGCATCCGGCATATACATCATGTCCATGTTTGAGTCTTTGGCGATATAAGATGTATACCGGCCAGCCGTCACGGCTGCGTAATAAATTTCCACGGCGTAATCCGTCGTTCCTCCGCCGGGAGGTGTCATATAAGATATCAAACCCGGGAATCGCAGCCCCCTAGTATCCAGGCCGTATTTGTGAAAATAATAATCACAAAGCAGTTCGCCGGACACTTTGTTCACGCCGTACATCGTATTGGGCCTTTGGATCGTATCCTGCGGGGTATTGTATTTCGGAGTCGTAGGGCCAAAAGATCCAATGGAGCTTGGAGTGAACAATTGGCAACCGAGCTCTCTGGATATCTCAAGTGCATTCATCAATCCGCCCATATTCAAATTCCAGGCAAGCAGGGGTTTCTCCTCTGCGGTAGCCGACAGCAGCGCAGCCAAATGGATGATGGTATCAACTTCGTACCGCTTGGCGATTTCGAACATCGCCTTATCATTCGTCACGTCCAGCAGATCGAATGGCCCGGATCGGGTAATTTCGTGGGCTGATGACCTGAGATCCGTAGCAACGACGTGATCCGCACCATAAATCTCACGTAATTTAACAACTAACTCAGAACCGATTTGGCCCAGTGCTCCGGTCACCAATATCTTGTTCATAAGACATTCCTCCCGAAATGTACTCCCGCGAATGCAGCTAAATCAGCTTCATTTCCTTGCCAACTTTCTCATAAACGGAGATCACCTGGGCGAGCATCTCCTTGGTATGGGCAGCTGTCGGCATGTTGCGTATTCTTCCGGTTCCTTTCGGAACCGTCGGAAACAGGATTGCCTTGGCGTAAACGCCTTCTTCATAAAGCCGTTTGCTGAACTGTTGGGTGGTTACTTCATCGCCAATGATACAAGGTGTGATCGGCGTTTCGCTTTGGCCTACATCATATCCAAGCCGGCTCAAGCCATTTTTCAAATCATTGCCGTTCTCCCACAGCTTCTCGATCAGCTCTTTGTCATTCATCAAAATGTCGACAGAAGCGCTACAAGAAGCGATTGCAGCCGGAGGTAGCGATGTCGAGAACAGAAACGGACGGCTTCTCAGCTTCAACCATTCGATCAGTTGTTTTTTACCCGCCACATAACCGCCGACAACGCCGATCGCCTTGGAGAGAGTACCAATCTGAAAGTCAATGCGGTCGGACAATCCAAAATGCTTCACGGTTCCCGCACCTGCTCCGAGAACGCCCGAACCGTGGGCATCATCCACATACGTAATCAGATCGAATTCTTCTGCTATTTTCACGATCTCGGGCAGCTTTGCTATATCACCATCCATGGAGAAAACCCCGTCGGTGATGACCATAATTTTACGGTACTGACCGGATTCCCTAGCCTCTTTTGCCTGCTGTCTTAAATCATTCATATCCGAATGCTTAAAGCGAATCACCTTGGCTCTCGACAGGCGGCAGCCATCAATAATCGAAGCGTGGTTCAGCTCATCGGAAAAAATCGCATCATGCTGGTCCATTACCGCGGATATAGCAGCCATATTACAGTTAAATCCCGATTGATACACGATAACGGCTTCCGTTTTTTTGAAACGGGCCAGTTTTTCTTCAAGCTCAATATGAAGATCCATCGTACCATTAATTGTTCTCACAGCCCCTGCGCCTGCCCCGTATGTCTGCGACGCCTTAACTGAAGCATCAATCAGGCGGTGATCGGTTGCCAATCCCAAATAGTTATTAGAAGACAAATTGATTAGGGACTTTCCGTCAATACGAATAACAGGACCATTTGCACCCTGCAGTGTATCGATGAAGTTATATAGACCTTTATTCTTTAGATCTTCAATGTTCGAACTTAAAAATTGGTCCAATGCTTGACTTGACATTCGATTCCCTCCTCGATATACGTTTGTCCTCATACAGGAGACACATTATTCTGCGAAAAACCTTGTTATAAAGGGGGTTAGACTAATTTCAATGTAGCACCTTTTTTATTATTTGTACACATGTGGCGGACAAATAATAAAAATATCCGCAAAAAAACAAGCGATTGCTTCCCCCATTCCCGGAAGCAATCGCTACTATATCTTTGCTTTGATCCTCCTATCAAAAAAGCAGCCCCTTCAGGAGCTGCCTCATGTTATGCCTTATCTTGTAATTTTATCTGTTTCTGCTAACCCGCCAGCCTCGGCACCCGGATAAGGATTGATCTTCTGGATCGTTCCGTCTTCGTTGTATTTCAGCTCGGAATATTTAACGCAGCGCTTGTGGTTGACGCCTTCCGACAGGGAGCTGTCGTGATAGAACAGATACCACTTGTCTTCAACTTGCACAATGGAGTGGTGGGTTGTCCAACCGATTACCGGAGAGAGAATCTCGCCCATGAACGTGAATGGTCCCATCGGGTTCTTGCCGATCGCATATACGAGCTTATGCGTGGTTCCTGTAGAGTAGGACAGGTAGTAATAGCCGTTATATTTATGCATCCATGGGCCTTCAAAATATCTCCGGTCCTCGTCCCCGGCCAGAATCGGATTCCCGTCTTCATCAACAATCGATATCTCGGCAGGCTTGCCCTGGAAGGACAGCATGTCGTCGCTAAGCAATGCAACTTGCGGTCCAAGCGCTGGTTGGTCAGGAGCAGGTCCTTCTGCATCTGGCACGAAGCTGCCGGTCTGCCATTTCTCCAGCTGGCCGCCCCAGAGTCCGCCGAAATAGATGTATGACTGATTGTCGTCATCCACCAGTACGGCCGGATCGATACTGAAGCTGCCTTCCATATAAGTCGGCTGCGGCGTGAACGGGCCTGCCGGAGACTCTGATGTTGCCACACCCAGACGGAAGATGCCGTCATGGTCCCGTGCCGGGAAGAACAGGTAATAGGTATTGTTCTTATAAGCGGCATCCGGTGCCCAGAGCTGCTTGGAGGCCCACGGAATATCTCTCAGATGCAGCGCTTCGCCGTGATCGACTACAGGGGAATCGAAGTTGTTCATCGAGAGGACATGATAGTCTTCCATTTTATACTGGTCGCCGTTATCGTTGCTCGGCTCGTCATGATCGAGGTCATGGGAAGGATAGATGTAGATTTTGCCCTCGTATACATGGGCGGAAGGGTCCGCAGTGAAGATGTGGGTTACGAGCGGCTGGTGGGGCTTAGGTATTTGTTGTTGATTCATAAGGCATCTCCTTTGGTATTGGAATAATAGAATCCTTCATAATACATTGAATGCATAGTACCCTCCCTCTGAATTCAAAGCAAGCGTTTACAATCTCTAATATTATTGTACAAGCCCCGCTTGTTCTTTCCTATACACATACTAAAGATCTTCCCCCCCGAAAAAATGTACAATTCCCGCCTATTCCATTAGGCTGGAAATACACACCGATTTCTCATATTTAGTTTACCTGGGTGGACATTTATTGGTGAGTTCTATTACAGGCTGCAAACTTTATAACAGATCTTCTACTATGCAACTGATCTCTACCCATGTCACCGGCTCCCCCCATAGCGGATTCACACACTAAATCTTCGAAATCATCTGATGATCTGATAATGAATCTGTGTTATTCTAATCTGCAATACTTCCACTAGCGAAAATCCAAATAAATAATTGTTATTTGTCATGTCATAAGATATAACTGAGATGAGGTGACTAAAACATGGAAAATGTACGCGAGTTATTCCAAATCATGACTAGGAGGTTTGGTCTGCTCAATAAGAATTGTTGTACCGTGGGAGCTATTGATGTATCGCCCGCCCAAAGTCATATTTTGTATGAGGTGGATCGTCAGCACAATCCCTCCATGCAGCAAATTGCCGACACTTTAGGCACAGATATTACAACCTTCAGTAGACAGGTCCAATCCTTGGTAAAGCTTAAATTGCTTATGAAAACACCGGATTCCACAGACCGACGTGTATATCTACTATCACTTACAACCGAAGGGAAATTTGTAGCGACAACCATTGATCAGCAAATGAATGCCTATCTCGAAGAAATTTTTTCGCACATGAGTGGATTCGAGAAAGAGATGGTGATTAATTCAATTAAACTATTGAATAATGCAATGCTTCAATCTGACAACTGTTGTCAACCTGTAAAGGGATAATCTCATATCATACTCCGACGCGTCCAATAGAGACAGTGGCTTAAAATTCCTAATATTTTCCACATGTATGTTACATAACAGATAAGACGACCACCGAGATCAAACGGTGGTCATCTTATATTAATACACTGTATTCATGGAACGCAGCGCTTTCTCAAGCGACTCATATTCAACCTGCTGGGCAAAACTCAGAAGCTCACCATTAATGACCACCGCAGGTGTAGCAAACTCGAAGACCTTGTCTGACTGAATATGCGCAAAGCCTCGCTCCTCAAATAGCGATTTTAGTTTTCGTTTTGCAAGCGCCCGATCCATCGGAAGGGAATAATCATATACGTGAATCATTACCTCGTGTTCAAATGTTTCTTTTAATCTTCGCTTAAGTTCCGTATATTCATCCAAAGAAGCAGAGTCGTTCGGAGCAGTGCAACAGTCATCGGATCCCACCCCATTCTCATCGCAGCAATCCGTTGTTTGCTGTATATTTATATTTGGGAAAAGTTCAATGGAGTTCTTCGCGTTCAACTTATATTCCTCCTCACTTTAAGTAGTTACTTTCATCCGATGCGTCGGTTGTGGAGGCAGTGGACTAAAGCATTCGTGATATGTTTGTTCCCAAACCGTCCCAAGCTCCTGATCCATGGAGGCAATCGCATCCGATACGACTAAGTCCAGAAGTCCCGGTGAAGCTTCAATCCGAATGTTCAGAACGACCCGATACTGATTACCCTTATGAGAATAACGGTTAGTGTATACGGGTTGTGCGCCTGTCTGCACGACACTTGCCTTGACATAACCTGTCTCATTACCAGCATGCACTTTCAGATGCGCTACGGCCATCTTTTCCCTCATAAAATGCCCGTTTAATTTACTTAGGAGTCCATTTACCCACTGCTGAGGATTAAAGGTTTTTCCATCCGGATGTCTCACATCACCCAGCACATTCATCCACGCAAGCTTGGCTTCTCCTTCAGCATATACACTGTAATCAATATCCAAAAGTTTGTGACCGCTTGGAACGGTGCTATTCCATAAATCGAGTAAAGTATTCAAATGAATACCCGCAGTTGCCGAGATCGGCTGTATAAATGAATTCGGATAGCGCTGCTGAAGATAGGTGACCACTCTATCCATCTCTTCTTCCGTATACTGATCCAGCTTATTAACGGCGATAATATCTGCCTCGGCCAACTGTTTTTCGAAAATATAACTTACCGATTGAGAAAACAGAAGTTTGCCGCCCTCTTCCTCATTCAATTCAGCTAATAACCTGGCCGGATCAACCACGATGGTTAAGGGAACCGTTGTGAACTCATTCGCATAATACTGTTTCAAGGGTTGAATAACCGTTGCAGCGAGATCCGTGCAACTGCCAACCGCTTCACAAATGATGTAATCCGGCTTTTTATCCATCGCAAGTTGGTTTAAATGTTCATACAGATCCTCGAATCGACAACAGAAACATCCCCCGGTTACTTCTTTGGTTTCCAATCCACTGGTTTGTGCGAGTTCCGTATCAATCAATTCTTTGCCTTGGTCGTTGGTAATAATGGCCACCTGTTTTCCCTGCTCTTGCAAAACGTTGGCCATTTGTATCATTGTTGTCGTTTTGCCTGCTCCGAGGAATCCGCCAAGCAACACCATTTGCACCTTTTTCATGTAAAAGTGCCTCCTCTTATTATCAAAATGGGTTATTCATGAATGATTCTGTAGACATAAGCGGCCGTGATCGCGCCCATGGTTGTCCATACGATATATATCCATAAAAACTCCAGGTGTCCGGAGGCCAAGGCGGGACCTAAAGATCGTGCAGGGTTCATGGATGCTCCGCTTACAGGACCTCCAAACATCGCTTCCAAGGCGACGGTGCCTCCTATAGCGATCCCGGCAAATGATTTTGAAGCTTTGGCATGGACAGCAGAACTTAAAATGACCATCATCAAAATAAAGGATAGAATAAATTCCAGAATGGCACTTTGCAGCCAGTGTCCCGAAGGTATTGTCGCTCCCAATCGCCCTACATTACCAAACATGAATAATAAAGTAAGACTCGCGGCGTAAGCGCCAATACATTGGATGAGAACAAAAGAGAAGGCTTCAATCGCTGTGATTTGTCTCGAAAAATAGAAAGCGATTGTAACCGCCGGATTAAAATGTGCTCCTGATACATGCCCAAAGGCGTAGATTAACACCATGACAACGAGTCCAAAGGTAATCGCTACACCGATATGGGTTAATGTCCGTGTGGTGGTATCCACCACTACGGCACCTGTGCCGGCAAACACCAGAAAATAACTTCCGATCCATTCGGCGATCCATTTTTTTCGGAGATCAAGCAGTACAGAACTGCGACTGGTTTCAAAGTTTATCATAGGCAAACCATCTTTGACTTCTGTCGCATTCAAACGCTTATCCCCCTCTTAACATTTTAAACAGCAACGTTTAAAAATACCGTCTTCAGGAACCGTAACGATCTCTTGAAATAGTTCATCCATATCGGGGTTAGGGTGTTTCCATTCGTAATAGAACTCATGTTCAATCAGTTCAAGCGATTGTATGGAAGCTTGTCTTAATAAAGGAGAACCCTTATACAAATATAGCCTGGTTTCATATTGTATTGGATCAATAATGTCTTTTAGTTGATTATCGTCTACAAAAGAACGAAAAGTCGTTAAATCATCGGTATTGGTCCAGGGGTTGAACATGATGAAGGTTGGATTAAGTGAGATCTCGATGTGGCGGAGATACGCAATAGCCTGTTCGATATCTTGAATAGAAGTGTCCTTGGCTACGGCATCCAGCACAATTTCGGATGGGAACTCTAAGGCTGAGGTAATGAACTTCACACCGAGTGCTTTCATTTCGGCTAATGTTTCCTTATTTTCAAGAATGTGATCTACCCGGGTAGTGAAGTCATAGGTGAGATCCGGAAATTCCTCGTGCAGCTGACGTAATATTTTGATACCGTGGTATTTGGCATTAAAAAAGTCTGCATCAATAAGGGATAAATGTGTCATTCCTCCTGCCACAAGGTTCCTGACATCCTGGAGTACAATCGATTCAGGTACCAGGATTACTTTACCCTCATAGGCGGCATACACCGAGCAATACAGGCATTTATGATGACAACCACGTGCGATTTCAGTCGAGCCCACGATTTGTTCAGAACCTAATAGTTTGTTGATCTGCTTCTGAGGATACTTGTAGAGAGGCGGCAGCATATATCGTGTGGGAACACTCAAATGATCTCTCGACATATACGGATGGATTTCTTTGCCTTGCAGAGCGTCACGTCCGATGAGAATACCATCCAGGGTACAATCGGTATCTCCAGACAGATACTTTGCGAGATTGACCAAAGGCCTCTCCCACTCCCCGCAAACACAGGAATCACTATACGTCCCGGCAAGCCTGCTGGCATTAATGGTTGCATGCTGGCCAAAGTACGTAATGTGTGCCTTCGGATTCACCCGGCGAATGATATGCGTTAGCTCGGTGGCCGCTTGCACAGCATCAAATAATGGAATGGAAATGGCAATAAGCTCTTGATTGAGAAAACGTTCCTCTTCTATCCCTTCAACGTAGGTATCCAGCACCGACACATCGAACCCTGCATCTAAAAAAGCGGTCAATGCGGTAGCAACCGTCATCGGTTGATAGCCACCTTCAAAGTTAGAAACCAACAGGACTTTCATGAGCCTTCCTCCCTTTCTTTCAAGGTTCTCCTTCGGTTAAGCCTTCGTGGCTTTAATCAAGTAATAGCCCACTTTCTCTTCCAGAAAATGATGAGCCTCAGCATGATCCTGCTGAAATTGCACATATTCATCTTTGTACTCCTGACTTGATTCCATCAGCTCAATGTAACGTTTGTTTTTGTCTTCTGTAAAATTGATCACTTCCAAATCGGTATAACCCGCGTTTTCAATTTGGGCAATGTTTTCGCTTAACTGGATACTCCCGGCACGGCAGCCACTGACCAAAGACAAGTCATTCTTGATAGAGGACGGAACGGGTGCATACGAAACAAAATCCGTATAGATCAAGGTTCCCTCGGGTGCTAACACACGTGTGATCTCCTGGATCGCCTTGAGCCGATCAGGTACCAGGTTGAGGACACACTCACTGTATATCAAATCAAACTGGCCATCCATATACGGGAGCGACTGCACATCGGCAACAAAAAAGCCCGTCTTTTTACGTAATTCATCCGGTAATTGGCTGCTTTTTTCCCTGGCACGGGCAATCATACTCTCACTGAAATCTACGCCAATAAATTGTTTTCCTTGTTTATACGACTCCACCAGAGAGAGCAGCGTTGTGCCCATACCACAACCGATATCAAGAATTCGCTGTTGATCTGAAGCAAGAACAATTGCTTTAATACGTTCTGTAGGTCCGGACGGAGAAAATTTATCGGTTCCTTCAGAGTAGCTACCTTCTCCTTCAGCGACAGCGTTGTAAAAGTCTTTGATCGCTTGTGTTGCGGCATCCATTTCAGCTGGACCAGGTGAGCAGCAGTTTGAAACATTGGAAACAACCAGTTCTGGTTTAGACATTTGTTATTTCTCCCTTCGAGATGTTTTGTATTTTTATGGAACGGACATAGGCAGACCACAAGATATAGAAAACAAGGGTGCCTACAATCCAAAGGAAACCTGAGAAATAAAACGTAGTATCAATATGAAATGTGTCCATTAGAATGCCAGACGTCAGTGGACCCACAATCATTCCCAGACTTGTTGCCGAACCCAGGAAGCCCATCGTCGCGCCCATTCCCGCCTCTCTTCCCAGAACAGTGGACAGTGCCGAAGAGGAAGCAAGCGTGACAGCAGACGTTAGTCCGGTTCCAACCATCAGTATGGCGATTGTCCACAGTGAATGCATGGAGGGAAACAGCACCAACAGAACCGTGGTTAACATGGATGAGATCAGAATTAATTTCATTTTGTTGAAACGGTCAACGATCCAGCCCAGTGGAACCTGTGTTGCACCTATGATGATGTTGTTCAAGGCAATTAAAAAACCGATCATCAGGGCATTAAGCCCTCTGCTCTGGGCGTATAGGGTGAAGAATGAAATCATGAACATGGAGAGAACAGCAACAATAACATTGACGGAGGATAACGCCAGAATGCCGGGATGTCGCCAGGGAGAACCCTTCAGATGAGTACTCTCTGAGACGGAATCGTTCGAATTAGCCACATCGATATCTTTCTTCGTCCGTGATGAAGGTAAGGCAAAAACAATCATTAAGGCGATCACCGCAAGGCCGAGTAAGGAGAAAAATGCATTCTGTGTCCCGTACTGATCCGAAATATATCCACCGAGCAACGGTCCCAAACCATTTGCCAGAAAAATAGCTGTGTTGTAGATTCCCATATATTTGCCCTCTTGTCCTTTAGGGCTAATCTCTCCCATGTAGGCCATAGCCATAGGCAGCATCATGGCTGAAGCTACACCATGAAGTAGCCGGGCCCCCAGAAGACCCGCTATACTACTTGCCAAACCATAACTTAGCGCGATAAAGGGATAAAGTATCAGGCTATAGATCAGGATGGCTTTTGGGCCTTTCTTGTCAGCCAATCGACCGATTGGAGTGCCGATTACAAGACGAACCACGTAAAAACCGCTGTACAATGTGCCGACCCACAGACCCGTGGCTCCTAAATTTTTCGCATACGGAGCGAGTAACGGAGCAACAATTCCCGTACCTACAACCAATATGAAGACAGATAAACATAGGAAAATGATATTCTTTTTCATAGGACACCCATACGTCTATCCGTGGACGAGGGTACCTTTCCATCTTGATCCTTAGTTATGAAAAAATGCATGGCTTCTTTGGCAGTATCCATGATTAGAGATGCGTGTTTTCCATCTACACCATGAGCAATCATATAACCCAATCGATTATAGTTGCTTTCCGTCATAACGACGTAATCTCCATCTTGAACAGAGCATTCTACTTGTTCAATACCTTCTATCGATTGAGCGGCTTGCTTGTCCAATCGAACATATCCTTCTTGATCTGCAAGCAAAAACTGAATTTGCGCAGAATCTGTCACGGGTGTGTCACGAGGAGCGCTCGCAAAGGCTCCACCTGTAACGATATGAAATGCCAATTTACGCAGATCATATCCGGTAACTGCATGCACCAAGCGATGAATTTGATCACCACCTACCCTGGCATTCACCTCAATTATTTTCGGTCCTTGTGGAGACAGCTTAACCTCCGTGTGGGTGACAACATAATCTGCTCCCAAGACCGCCAAGGCCTGAACGACGAGTTCATGAATCAAGGCGGAGTCCTGCTCTGATAATCGGGCGGGAACCAAGTGTCCTTCTTCAATTAATGCGGAAGTATTTTTAGCGGTAATGGCAATGATATGTGTGGCTCCATGGATCGTACATGATTCGACACTGAATTCAGGTCCTTCGATATATTCCTCAACGAGAATATGCTTCTCCAAAGGTTGCCCAACCCAATTTTGAATCTTTGTGCTGATCAGTTCTGCAGCGGTCCATGCTTCTTCTAATGTATTGCATTTCTGTACCATATGACTGCCTGCATCATTGGAAGGTTTCACGATCACGGGTAAATTCATTTCACTAAGAACATGGAGTATTTCTGCAGGTGACTGGATTAATGCGTATTGAATGGGGGATACCTGATGTCGGGTTAAACATGCGCGGGTTTGTGCTTTGCTGCGGCAATTTTGAGCGGCCTCTGAAGATAAGTGGTATTGCAGACCCAGGGCCTCAGCTATTTTCGCACCCAGAACGATGCGATATTCATTGTTCGTGTATACCGCAGTAATGGGAATCCTTTTTGATATCTCGAGCGCTTTGGTGACTACATCGTCTTCCTGATTCAAGTCCATTTCGATCGGAAAATCTGCAATGATGGCATCTTCAAGAGGGATCTGCGTATTCAGGAGAATAACCCTATACCCCTGTTCCTTGACGAAAAGGATTTCTTCAACATCATCTCGCCGACCAATAAGCAGAACTGCAGGATGATTTACCATTTCAATCCCTCCTTATCTGCAACACTCCGATTGGGAACTTTGTGGCAGGTTAGTCACATGACTGGAGCTTTCTACACTGAACAATTTCCTCGTTTGGGTCGCGGCGACGATGCCAGCAACCTGTCCAATTTCTTCATTCGTTATGAACTCTTGCTTGGCAGATATCAGTGCTTTCTTTACCTCTTCTTGATCACCAGCGATCATCGCACTTGTCAGTTCAACTAATGCTCGATCCCTGGCTGAAAGGTATTCAGCTTTCAGAACCTCCTCCACAAAATCGGTATACTTTTGATGTAACTCAGGCAGTAATTGGAGCATGTTAAACTCACCTCACATTAGAATGGGTTGCTTATTTATATCAATCCATCTTTATGTAAAGACAGACATGATAACATTCCTGAAATAGTTGTTTAACGCAAGTATTCACATGTCCTGTTATATATTTAGAACCGAAGTGAATTCGACCGAATCGTTAAAAAATCTTCATAATTCAAGTTTTTTCACCTTGTAATAAGGATTCAAAACCCATTTACTTGAATAATTTTCCTTTATTATATTCTGTTAATTTGCAAATAGCAACTTTATTTTTCATTCTTCAGCATGATATTCAAGTGTTGATTTCCAAAAGTAGTCATGCTAGAGTTTGATCATGAATCTATCATTATTTACATTAGGTACAATAAAAGTGAGGGATGGTTCTATGCAAACGGTATTCATCCGACAAGCCAAAGTGAACGATTTAACCCGTATACTAAGCATCTATAATCAAGGCATTGAAGATCGAATTGCGACACTGGAAACACAAACAAAAGATATGATATACATACAGAAGTGGTTTAACGAACATCAAGGAAGACATGTCGTACTGGTGGCTGAGGTGTCAGAGCAAGTCATTGGATGGGCGTCGTTGAATCCGTACTCCCACCGCTGTGCTTATAACGGTGTCGCTGATTTGTCGATATATATTCATAGAGAGTACCGTGGAAAAGGCATTGGAAATACGCTCCTTCTGGAGTTGGAGAATCAAGCGAGGAAGCATAACTTTCATAAAATTGTGTTGTTCACCTTCCCCTTTAATAAGGCTGGACAGGGCTTATACCAAAAGTCGGGATACCGCACTGTAGGCATTTTTGAACAACAAGGTATGATGGACGGAGAGCTGATCGACGTTATGATTATGGAAAAACTCCTTCAACAAACTTAAATACACTGGTACATTGATGAAATGAAGAGTTCAGCATGCCTGAAAATCCTTCAGAAAATACCAAAAAGACGTTGTCATGGAGTATGACAACGTCCCCTGATAGAGAAGTGGTATTAACTTTTCTTTGCCTCGAACATATTTTTCAGCACATTACGCATTTCAGGCTTGATAGAAATATCCGGGCGTCTCTCCATTGCCAGTTTTTCAGCTTCTTCAACTGTAGCGGCTTCACCCAGATTCATCAGCAGAGCTGTAGCTACGGTTCCGGTACGGTTCCGGCCACCAGCACAGTGAAAGAATACTTTTTTACCTTCCTGAACAGCCTCCGTCACGGCTTGAATGGCTGACTTGATGGATTCCTCCTGATCATTCCGATCTTCAACAATCGGATAATGATGTCGCTTGGCCGAAGCAGGAAACCCCTCTTGTGCCTTACCGTCATCCCGGAGATCAAATACTTCAGTAACACCTTGCTCCTTGATCGCACTCAGAGCAGCATCTGCTCCTCCAATATATACTTTACCTTTAACGAGTTCATGATAGTTAGACATTGTTATCCGCTCCTTCTCTAGTTGGACTTAACAGCAGCTTGAGCCTCCACTAACGACCAGTCCAGGTCCATCAGCAGATTGTTCCACATCCAGGGTAATTGATTCGACGGTAGCTGCAATCTCAGGATCGACAGCTACGCGAATCGCATTGATTTCCTGTACCACATCATTATCTGCAGGATCAGCGAGCCCTAGTTGAAAACTGGGCCCACAGCATCCGCCGCCTACCATGGCAAACCGAAGCGTATGCACGCCTGCTTCTTTCATTATTGCCTCGATATAGGTTTTAGCACCATCGGTAATCATCATCGTCGGTTGTCTCCTCTCTATACTTCACTCGTACTTCTCGCTTCAGTCCAGGTCTTTAAGCTGTCATACCCAACTACTTCTCTGGATTCCCATGGTATAATCACGGTGTTTCCATCCGAAGCTTTATGAATCTGCTGAATCCATTCCTGCTCAGCGATGGCCCGTCCGCTAAGAATGGGGTCCATGGTGTCTGTCACGGCAAAACTTTGATTAATGGTCCACCACTTGGTCGGTATACTCGCCCGCTGCAAGTCCTGTTCCAAACGAAAAGCCTCATAATACGGTGTAGCCTCTGCGAGTGTAACAATAACAACACTTGTTTCATTGGGATCACGAAGTCGTGGTAACAAATGCTGAACCGCAGCGGGTATGACACCTGCAGAACGGGAAATCTCTTTATGGTACTCTTCTGTTGCATCGAGAAGAAGTAACGTATGCCCTGTTGGAGCCGTATCGATAACCACAATCTCATCGCCGCTTCGTTCAACCAGATTGGCAAATGCACGGAAAACCGCAATTTCTTCAGTACAGGGTGATCTTAAATCTTCTTCCAGGTAAGCCAGACCATCCTCATCCAAAGAATCCTTGTTCTGCTCCAGAACTTCCTGTTTATATCGTTCCAGTTCGATTTTTGGATCGATACAGCTCACGGTGATGTTATCCGTCTCTTGTTCAAGCACATGACTCAGATGGGAAGCGGGATCGGTTGTGCTCAGATGTACCCGGTGACCTCTCTCTGCAAGACCAACTGCAATAGCGGATGCAACTGTTGTTTTGCCTACGCCACCTTTTCCCATGGTGAAGATCACTCGGATACCCTTGTTCTCCATATCATCTACGAGATGTTGCAAAGGGAAAACCAGTGAAGATTTTACATTTTTCTCTTGTACCCGCCTACCCTCCGGGGCATCGAAGAAATGTCGCAAATGCTCAATGCCAGTGATGTTAAACGGCGCTAGAGGAATTTGATAGATTGGAAGCTGCTGAACAGCTTCAGGAAGTTTCTCCAACGCACGTACCTGTCGACCGTAAAAAGCAGAAGAAACCGTATCCTGTTCCATAACCGAAGAAAGCATCCCGTTCACGATCAACAACTGATTCTGAATACCGATCTCTCCAAGCTCTTGCGATGCCCGCGCAGCTTCCTTCAACGGCGAATCATCCGGACGAGTCACAAGTACAAGTGTCGTCTCGTTGGAATCAGACAAGGTCTGGACGGCATCCTCATATAATGTTTTTTTCGCTTCCAGACCGGCAAGCGGTCCCAGACAGGAAGCCCCATGCGTACTTTCAGATAAAAACCCGCTCCAGGCGGTCGGCAATTGTAACAAACGCAGCGTGTGGCCTGTCGGAGCCGTATCGAACAAGATGTGATCATACTGCTCTCGCAGTTCTTGATTAGTCAGCATGGAACTGAACTCATTAAAGGCAGCTATTTCAACCGTACAGGCTCCAGATAATTGCTCTTCCATCGTGGCAATCACTGTATCTGGAAGCACGCCGCGGTATGGCCCAACCATTTCAGCTTTGTACTCATTAGCTGCAGTTTCAGGATCGAGATTGGCGGCATCCAGATTATTCATTCCAAGTACAGGTACGGGGTGATTAGAGAGCTCCATACCAAAAACATCCTGTAGGTTAGAAGCTGGATCGGTGCTCACCAGCAAAACACGCTTCCCCGAATCGGCAAGGGATACGGCTGTTGCACAAGCCGTGGACGTCTTGCCTACGCCCCCTTTACCGGTAAAAAACAGATAAGGGGTTAACGACATGGATTTCGGTTCAAATCGGTTGTACATGTTGAGAGGACCTTCTTCCCTAAAGCTTGGATTTGGTGTTGACTTCAAGACGTATTCTCGGCTTAGCCACCAGTTCTTCTTCCGTCAGACCCGTCCATTGAACGAATTCTTCGTTGCTTGGATACCCATTTTCTTTTACCACTTGACCATCTACAATGATAATGGGCAGCACTTGAGGACCCTTTTCAGCTAGAAGCTGTCCTACAAGCGGACTTGCCACAAAAGCATCAGGTTCACTGGTTAAGTTATAACGTGATACCTGAAACTGTTTCTTCTGCAAATTATGGACGACAGCAGATACACGAATGAGTTCCGGATCAACACCTGGACCACACACGCCAGAAGAACAACACATCGCAGGATCGTAGATCTCCATGGTTTTCAACGCGAACACCCCTCTCGAAATTAGAAAAGCCGGGAGACATTCTCCCGGCAGTTTGTATTATTTGCCGGTTTCAGCGAACGTTTTAATGCGCTCCCCAATCTGGTCACGAACCGTTTGGAATACAGCCCATTTCTCTTCATCTGTACCTTGCGCTCTGGCAGGATCATCGAATCCCCAATGTTCCCGCTTCACATGTGGTGGTGTCATTGGACATTTATCCGCAGCGTCTCCACACAATGTAACTACAAAATCAGCATTGTTCAATAACTCGGAATCGATGATATCGGAAGTTTGAGTGGAAATATCCAGGCCGACTTCCTTCATAGCTTCAACTGCTTTTGGATTCAGACCATGTGCCTCAATGCCTGCACTATAAATGTTCCAGTCCTCACTCAGATATTTCTTGGCCCAGCCTTCGGCCATTTGGCTCCGGCATGAATTGCCTGTGCATAGGAAGTACAGTGTTTTTTTACTCATGTTCATCGTCTCCTCGTTGTTTGAATATTTTAATGTTTTTATATAATGCTTAACCACAGATACAGACCCAATAGCGTAATAAGCAGAGTCGGAACGGTGATAATGATACCTGTCTTGAAGTAAGTACCCCATGAGATTTTGACGCCTTTTGTGCTAAGCACATGAAGCCAGAGAAGCGTCGCCAGTGAGCCAATCGGGGTAATCTTGGGACCTAAGTCCGAGCCAATAATATTGGCATAGATAAGCGCCTCCCGAACAGTCCCTGTAGTTGTGGTTGCATCAATGGCAAGCGCATCAATCAGCACGGTAGGCATATTGTTCATCAAGGATGAAATGATTGCCGCGATAAAGCCCATACCAATCGTTGCAGCAAACAATCCCTGATCCGCCACAGCCTGAATGACCACGGCTAGTAGATCCGTTAAACCCACGTTACGTAGACCATAGACCACGACATACATCCCGATGGAGAAGAATACGATGGCCCACGGCGCTTCTTTGACAACTAATGTCGTCGGAACAGCAGAACTGCGGGAAGCCATGATCAGGAAGAATATCGCGACAACACCTGCCACCAGGGATACCGGAATGCCGATAAATTCACTAATAAAGTATCCAATGAGCAGAACTCCCAAGACCACCCACGACAATCGAAACATCTTCATATCCTTAATGGCAGATACAGGAGGTTTCAAATCACCGGCATCAAAACGTTTGGGAATACTCTTTCGGAAGAAGAGATACAATACGCCGATACTCGCCACCAGTGAGAACAGATTCGGAACAAACATCCTGCCTGCATACTCCATAAACGTAATACCAAAGAAGTCGGCAGATACAATGTTGACCAGGTTACTTACAACCAGTGGCAAAGAGGTCGTATCCGCAATAAATCCGCTGGCAATAATAAAAGGGAACACTTTTTTCTCATCGAAGTTCAGTGCGCGTACCATGGCTAGAACAATTGGCGTCAGAATCAGTGCGCCTCCGTCATTGGCGAAGAAAGCAGAAACCACAGCTCCCAGGATCGAGACGTAAACAAACATTCGGACACCATTGCCGTGAGCAGCCTTGGCCATATGTAAGGCAGCCCATTCGAAAAATCCGATACGATCCAGAATTAACGAAATTAGAATGATCGCTACAAACGCAAGCGTGGCATTCCAAACAATTTGCGTCACATCCCATACGTCTTGGAAATTGACTACACCCACAAGTAAAGCAAGAATTGCTCCGCCGCAAGCAGACCAACCAATGGACAGGTTTTTAGGCTGCCAGATGACGAGAACTAGCGTAATTAAAAAGATAATGCAGGCCATGACGACAGAAAACACAAGTTCTACCTCCTCTAATCAAATGCATTATAGCTTATAACATTCTCCTCATACCTTCATGTCATTCAATCATTATATAATGATGTACTTATATGATGATCAAAAGTTCAACTACAAATGCGAGGTACGTCCACCTTGTTCAAAGTACGGAGAATGTTTTGGGAATCAGGCATGGCGTCCAGAACGGTTTGGATATAAGGCGTGTCATCCACGTTTAAAGAATAGTAGACCCACTGTCCTCGTTTGTTTTCCTTGACCATCCCTTGATCCTTTAATTTTCGTAAATGTTGACTAATCCCCGGTTGAGAAATATCCAAGACTTCAACAAATTCGCAAACACACCAATCCCGATCTTTAAGGAGCGTTAACATGGTTAAACGAGTTTTGTCTCCCAAGAGCTTTAGTTTGTCTGCCGCTTCATGTATGGTCTTCAATTGAATTCCTCCTTCCATATAACACATAAGTGAATAATTATATTATAATATGCTTATTGTATTATATCAACCCTTAAACGTAAAAAAAAGTGTGCGTTGACTCCACAGTATAAAGAGTCAACGCACATGTTTTATTCGGTTTAGTATTCGGCCTCCCTTAACACTGGGAAGCGACTCCTTTTTTACCCAAAGACAGCAGCACAGTTTCCTGATCTGGCATCTGATCGAGCACCGCTTTAATGTACGGCTTATCTTCAACATCTAAGGAATAGTATACCCACTGCCCCCGGCGTGTTTCACTAACAATCCCCTGAGACTTTAATTTGCGTAAATGCTGGCTAACTCCGGGCTGAGACATATCAAGCACTTCAACGAAATCACATACACACCATTCTTTTTCTCTTAAGAGAATGAGCATGGTCAGACGGGTTTTATCTCCAAGCAACTTTAACTTATCTGAAATTTGTTCAATGGATTCCACTTGCGATCATCCTTCCCAGCGTTCAACAATCCTGACTAACATATAAGTTTATATTTATATTCTATAGCAAGGATATGTTAAAAACAAGGGAGCCTGTGTAATGCCCTCTTTCGTGAATATCACCTTCAACCGAAACGTCCCGCAACATAATTCTCCGTTTTTGGATTTTTCGGATTACTAAAGATTTGACTTGTGTCGTCGTATTCAACCAATTCTCCATCCAGGAAAAACGCACATTGATCTGATATCCTTGCAGCTTGATGCAAGTTGTGAGTTACCATTACAATCGTATAGGATTGTCGAAGTTCTTTAACCAGTTCTTCAATTTTAAGGGTGGATAACGGATCTAATGCAGCAGTAGACTCATCCATCAGCAAAATTTCAGGATTCATCGCCAGAGCCCGGGCAATACACAAGCGCTGCTGTTGTCCTCCTGAAAGTTGCAGAGCGGATTTTTTGAGCAGGTCTTTCACTTCGTCCCATAAAACCGCTGCTTTCAGACTCTTCTCCACAATATCATTCAACTCGGGTTTGCGGGTAATGCCGTGTAACCGAGGACCATAAGCGATATTATCATAGATCGATTTGGGAAACGGATTAGGCTGCTGAAACACCATGCCCACTTTTTTCCGGAGTAGTTCGACGCGGACTTGATCATCATAGATGGCATGCCCCTTAATGCGAATGTTTCCTTCAATCCGCACCCCATCAATACGATCATTCATCCGATTAATGGTTCGAAGAAGTGTTGATTTCCCACAGCCAGACGGACCAATAAACGCAGTTATCGAATGTTCTGGTACATCCAGACTAATATTTTTCACAGCCTGTTGCTGTCCGTAAAACACACTCAAGTCTTGAATTTGGATGGCGCTCATACAATATGTCTCCTTAAAATTACAGGTTTTTCTGATATTTATTCCTCAACACAACGGCAATAAGATTAAGCGTAAGCAGCAGAATGAGCAGAACAATGATACCACTCGCGGCTAAATCGTGAAACGAAGTCTGTGGTTTGGATATCCAGTTGTAGATCTGTATAGGAAGGACCGTAAATTGATCCATCAGATTACTAGGTAAGAAGGCTACATAGGTTAAAGCTCCAATCATTACCAGAGGAGCCGTTTCTCCGATGGCTCTGGACACCGCCAAAATAATCCCGGTCAAAATCCCTGGAAAAGCGGACGGAAGGACAGAACGTTGTACGGTCTGCCATTTGCTGGCTCCAAGTGCAAAAGAAGCATCTCTGCGGGAACCTGGAACGGATTTGATCGCTTCTTGTGCAGACACGATAATCACCGGCAGGACAAGCAGTGTCATGGTTAATGCCCCGGATATCAGACTTCGCTCCAGGTTTAACCCTCTCACAAAAATAGTGAGTCCCAGGATACCATAAACAATGGATGGAACTCCGGCAAGTGTACTGATATTAAGCTGTATTAGCCGTGTCAGCCTGTTCTTTTTTGCGTACTCCTCCAAAAATATAGCTGCTCCGACACCAATAAGAAATGAAATGGGAGCCATGATACAGACCATATAAAGCGTGCCAACGAGGGCTGACTTCAAGCCAGACCCATCTGCCCTGCGAGAAGGATAATTGGTGAATAACTCAGGAGTAAACCTAGCCACTCCGTCAATCATAATATCGATAATAAGAAGCATAAGTGCAAGTACTCCGACGGACGTTGCCGCCAGAAACAAAATTTTCATCCATCCGTCTCTTTTTTTTCTGGCCTGAACCTGTTTTGTTTCTGTACTCTGGATGTTTTGCTTCACCATCGTTTCAGGCATTTAGTAGACCTCCCTATATCTTTTCGATACAGCCGCAGCAATGATATTTAATATAAGCGTGATCACGAACAACGTTAGTCCTACAGCAAAAATAGAACCATACGCCAGTGATCCATGCGGAGTATCTCCCAAACTCACTTGCACGATGTAAGCGGTCATGGTTTGAATACTATCGAGCGGATTCGCCGTAAGCTGAGGAGTCGCACCTGCTGCAACTGTTACAATCATGGTTTCCCCTATAGCACGAGAAAAGGCTAGAACAAAGGAAGAGATGATTCCGGATAATGCTGCTGGAAGAACGACTTGTACTGCCACTTCAAATCGTGTAGCCCCCAGCGCATAAGCTCCATGTCGCAAACTGTTGGGCACCGCTCTCATAGCATCTTCACTGAGTGATGAAACCATGGGAATGATCATGACACCAACGGCAATTCCTGCACTTAACGCATTAAACAGACTTGTTCCGGGAATAATGGTCTGAATGACAGGGGTAATGAAGCTTAAAGCGAAATATCCGTAAACGATGGTCGGAACACCGGCCAAAATCTCCAGCACAGGTTTCACGATGTTTCGTACTCGGAGTGTTGCATATTCACTCAAATATATGGCTGTTGCCAGCCCTACAGGGATGGCAATGCAACAAGCAATAAGCGTTACCATTAATGTTCCAAACATTAACGGGACTACCCCAAAGCTTACTGGTTGAATTAACGGTGCCCATGTCGTGCCTGTTAAAAATTCAAAAATCGGCACCTGCTTGAAAAATGCAATGGATTCTGAAACGAGTGTGTATACGATGCCTATGGTTGTAAGGACGGACACCAATGCACATAAGAATAAAAGGAAAGGCATCACATAATCTGCGTATCGTACCTTGTTAGAGCGAAACGGATGATCTCCTTGGGGTGTTGTGTTCATATCTGCTCTCCTCTATAAAAAAACTAAAGCGTGTGCGACACCTCTTGGCCTCCAAGAAGCATCACACACGTTAAGGTTTTACGCGGTTACTTTAACTTCTCCAAATCTTCCTTATACATTTCTTCTGGCAAACGAATGTAGCCTACCTCTTCTGACAATTCAGCAGCATTTGTCAAATAGTATTCAACAAATGCCATTACTTCGGGCTTTTCCAGCTTTTGTTTGTTCACATAAATATAAAGCGGTCTGGATAGAGGTGCATAGGTCCCATCATTAATCGTTTCATGTGTAGGTGTAACTGGACCCTTTCCTCCATCAATTGGAACCACCTTCAACTTGTCCTGATTCTCTTCATAGTAGGCAAAGCCGAAATATCCAAGGGAATACTTCTCACCTGCCACACCTTGCACCAGTGTATTATCATCTTCACTGAATGTGACTTGTGCATCGTTCCGGCTCTGCTGCGCTTCCTCGTTAATCGTTTCTGTGAAGTAGTCAAATGTTCCTGAATCGGCACCTGGTGAGTAGATTTTAATATTCTCGTCGGGCCATTCACTGCGTACGTCACTCCATTTCATGACTGTACTTCCAGGTTTGAAAATGCTGTGCAGCTCTTCAACGGTCAGGTGATCCACCCAGTCATTCTCGGGATTGACCAACACGGAAAGACCATCATAGGCAACTTCAAGCTCCAGAAATTCTACACCATTTGCTTTTGCATCTTCGGCTTCTTCCGGTTTGATTGGACGGGAGGCATTATTGATCGCTGTCTCTCCGCTAGCAAATCGTTTAAACCCGCCTCCTGTACCTGAAACCCCAACGGTGACACGGACATCCCCATGTTCTTTACCGAACTCTTCAGCTACTGCCTCAGTAACGGGATATACCGTACTTGATCCATCAATATCCACCGTTCCTGTCAATTTCTCCGATGCGCCCTGTTCTTCTGATGTAGCGGTTTGTCCATTCCCTGTACTCTCGGTATTACCTGTACCCCCTGCGCATGCTGACAAAGATAATGCACCTACCAATACCAACAGCATATAAAACCATTTACCCTTTTTCATGATCCCCATCGCTCCTAAAATTTAATGTTTATATACATATATCATTATTAGTTTATATGATTAAATGAATTCTCCTTTTGTGTTAAATCTGTGTAAAAGGTTTAGCGGGCATAGAATGCTTTATACCCTGCCCTTATCAAATGAGAGTAATCCATATTCGTTAAGCAGCTCCCTTACGTACATTTTGATCTCATCTCTAGTTTGACGAACAGCAAGGATCGTAGGATTATTTGTAGCAAGTGGATCGGTAATCGGCCATACTCGGTAATCCAGACCAAAAGGAATTACGGGACAGGCCTCTCTGGTCTCATCGCACAGTATGATAATAACGTCGGAATCCACAAATGAAATCATATTCAAGAGTTTGCCCGACTCTTCATGACAAGCCACATGTTCTTCCTGAAGAACTTGAACGGTGAGTGGATGAATAGGCCTCGGATCAATTCCTCCACTATCTACCTGAACCTGATTGTTCGCATAAAATGAAGTATACGAAGCCGCGAGCTGACTCCGGCAACGATTATGTGTACACCAGAAAAATATTCGTTTCGGCTGTTTCATTAACTCACTCCTTTAAATTGCAAGCAATATCCAAAGTTTCGTTTCGTTCGAATACGTATCTGGTCATCAAACACCTTTATTTTTCGCCGAAGTTCATTCACGTAATATTCAACACGCCTTCGGTCCAGCTCCATGTCTTTCGCTAAAAGACGTTTTAATTGTTCAGCCGATGTATATCGCTCTGTACGTTGAAGAAGCTGCATGAACAGATAGATCTCAACCTTGCGCAATGATTGACGAATATGCCCTAAACGTATCTCCATGCAATCCAGATAAATCTCAATTTCATTTAATTTAAATGCTTTATGCTGAACAGAAACTTGCCAGTCATAAGGTCGAATCTTCATTCTGTGCTTGGCCCAAATCGACTCTAGTTTCAAGTTTAATTCTTCAAATTCAAAAGGAGCACAAAGTTTTTCCGTTACATGAGCCAATAATCCACTGGCCTCACTTTTTCCATTATCGAATGGCAACTCACATAGCAAGAGTATGGGTGGCACATGTCGGAAAGATCGGATTGTCCGAAGAACAGTCTGCTCCATAGCCCGATGCGAATCCAGAATAATCAGATCTAGTTGGCTTGAGATTGTATATTGTTTATCTTCATAATTCTTGACATGGTAGCCCTGCTTGGATAAACCAAAGTGCAATAAGTTAATCATCATAGGATTATGATGAATAATTAAGATCTGTTTTGGTACAAAGTCCATCCATTCCATAGCAAAATCACACCTGCTCTCCGTAGACTATATTGTGTGTGTGGACGTTGTTCAGGTATTTCGAGTACGCGATGAAGAACTGCCTAATGAAAATATATAAGTTTATGCTTATATTGTAATTCCTAATTTGCCCAAAGAAAATGATTTTACAGAAATTTTACAAAACACTGTTTTTCAGCACTCCGATTCCAAACACCTTAATTGACGCTGGCTGGTTGAATAAGAATAGAAAAAGTACGCCAACAACTTGGTTGTTAGCGTACTTTTTCTGAATTTCAATTGATCTCATTGTTTAATAGAACAAGATGAACTGCAGTCCGTTTGTTGTTGAACTTGCTGGACTTGTGGAAGACTGACACTGCATACACCGGTTTCAGGCAGATCCAGCTCTACTTTTAAGGCAGCTTCAGGATCACCGACTAAAAAGGCCACCACGGATCGAACCTGTTCATATCCTGTAGCCATCAGAAAAGTAGGCGCACGTCCATAACTCTTCATACCTACTATATACAATCCTTGTTCCATCTGACGGAGTTCTTTCTCCCCATGCGGACGAACGGTGCCGCAGCTATGAACATTCGGATCAATCAATGGTGCCAGGGTTTCGACACTTTCGGTAATCTGGTCAATGCTAAGCCTCAACTCTCTTAAGAAGGTAAAGTCTGGTCTGCTACCTGTATTCACAATGATCTCATCCACTTGAGCTATTTCCTGAATAACACCACGTTGCTCTCCAATGATGGTGACTTGATCGCCTTTCTGCTGAAGTTCCTGAATATGGAATGGTGTTATCACGTTGACCTTTCCAGCATCAACGAGTTGATGCAATCGACTGCCTAACTCACCTCTGGCTTCAAGCTGATCGCTCGCTTCTCCGCCATAAGCATCTTCTACACGATCTCTCCGCATTATCCAGGTGAGCTTCGTATGGGAATTCGTTTCTTGCAATTTTGCTAGATCAAGTAAGGTATTTGAGGCTGAATGGCCGCCACCTACGATAGCAATATGTTTATCTGCATAGCGGTCTCGGTCCTCCCCTAGCACATCCGGGATGCCATAACATATTTGCTTATAAAGGGCTTTCTCCCCAGAAGTTAATACGCCGCTGGAAAGCACCGGGTTTGCATTCCCCCAGGTTCCGGAAGCATCAATGACAGCTCTTGTCTCATACCGTTTGGCCCTGCCCTCTTCTTCTACATAGATCAAAAAAGGTTGTTTCTCACGGTCTGCTGTTTTCATTTTGTCTGCATTTTTGCGACTGATCCCGACTACGCGTGTATTCAAATGAAGGTAAGATTTAATGTCAGGTAACTCAGCAAGTGGTCGTAAATACTGATCTCTCAGTTCATGGCCTGTTGGTAAACCATCAGAACTCGGCGCAATCCATCCGGCATTGGCCAATAACCGACCGGCCGCTTTATCGACGTTATACTGCCATGGCGAAAATAGACGAACATGGCCCCACTTGGAGATATTCTCACCTACTATACTCCCCGCCTCAAAAATGATAAAGGATTGGCCAGCTTCAATCAGATGTGCTGCTGCTGCCAGACCAATAGGTCCAGCACCAATGATGGCTACAGGTAAATGAGATAGCTCTCCATGGTGTACAGGCTCTTGAAGAGAGATCGGCTTTTCCGTGAGCGTAGGTGAACAACAGGACTCGACTTGTTTGAATTCAATGTTTTTCATTTCAAACGACCTCCAGTAATTGTTTAAATGTATATTTGCAAAATACAAGTATTAGAGAAGTGTATCGGGGTAATACCGTTGATTACCCCACTGGCGTACAGCACATTTTCGATTTTAACATACTCTCATTAAGCAGTTTAACAGATTGCATAACGATTGCTTTTTCTGTATCGGTCATGAAAGAAAAAACCTCTTCCAGATGTGTATTCATCCGATGATCTATAGCTGTTGTTACAAACTTCCCCTCAACTGTCAAACGGAGAATGTATACTCTTCGATCGTCAGGATGAGGTGTTTTTCGAACCAGATTCTTCTTAATTAACGTCTGGATTTGACGACTAAAGGTTGTAATATCCATCGCAAGCGTTTCGGCAATTTGTTGCATAGATGGCTCATGTTGATGGTCAATTTCGTATAGGATATGACTTTGGATTAAAGATATTTCCTGCTCTCCAACCGTGCAACAATTTTTATCCAGCAAGCCGAAGCGACGTACCATAATTTGCAATAGCTCTCTTGGGTTTTGATTATCTGGCAACATAATCACCTCTTGGTGACTATTATAAACAAATTATTTGTATATTGCAACTAACGTATATGCTTCTGCTTTTCCAGATTGTTTTGAATATGTTTGACGACATATTCAGCGTCTGGTCCCACACCTCGAAGGGTCGCTGATGCAAAGGAGCGCTGTCCAGACAGACCTACATAATAGAGTCCGGTGACCTTCCTGCTGATCCCGTTCTTCTGCTCGGGTTCTCCTTGACCATCCAATCCACCTAATGCATCGATATAAGAAACGTTAGAACGATATCCCGTCGCAAAAATGATGGTTTGGACCTCTTCTTGTGTTCCGTCAGACCAGATAACCCCATTATCATAAAATGCAGTGAACATTTTCTTTTGCCTTGGGTTCCCGGCTTGAAGTCGCTGCTTATATCCATCCAAATCCAGAACGGATGAACCGTTCGCAAATGACTTTCCAAATCTCCAAAACGAATCGATCCCCGTTAGCTTAAACCAAAAGTGAATATCCTGGCCCAAGAGACGCTGCGGGATTAATGCTACTGGTTCTCTCACAGCAAGTGTTGTTTCAGCTACTTCGGATAGTTCCATCGCAATCTGAACTGCGGAATTCCCTCTCCCTACCACAATGACCGATTGATTTTGAAAAGGGGCAGGTGTTCGATAGGTAGCAGAGTGCAAGATGGTTCCCTTAAATTGTTCCTGCTTAGGTATCGAGGGGGTATAAGGTTGACTAAAAGACCCTGTCGCTGAGATCAGATTACGAGCCATGTATTTCTCTCCAGATGAAGTTGTTACTCTAAATATTCCGGATTCTTTAGATATTTGGTTTACACGCCTGTGGTACACCAAAGGCAATTCGAAATGAGAAGCGTAATCCTTCAAGTATTGGATAACCTCATCTCGATGTGGGTAGCGATCCCCTGGTGACTCTATCGGAAGTCCCGGCAGAGACGAGTACATGGCCGGTGAGAATAACTTCAAATTATCGTAATACTGAGGCCAGGCTCCTGCTGCTTCTCCACCTGCCTCCAAAATCAGGAAGGACAGCCCTCTCTTTTTCAAATGATAACCGGAAGCAAGTCCTGCCTGACCTCCACCGATGACAATGACATCCCAGATTGGTTCCATAATGCATCTCCTTCACAAATAATTTGTATTTTGCAAGTATAATACATGAATATGAATTGCATCATGTATTTAGTTGTTCAACCCAACACTCAGGTTAGATTTAGAATTAAACTCATTCAAAGATGAATTTAAATTCACATTGAACTGTTTGTATTATTATAAGTATAACAATTTAATTGCAATATGCAACTTTTATATCAACGGCCAGAACCTCATCACCGTTATGTATTAACGTTCGCACGAGACTCGAACCGAAACGGCCGAGTCCGATGACAATATATTATATTTATTCTTTTCTTCTCCTCCTTTCCAGTTTTGTTAAACATCATCTAGCCATCGGTTAATATATTTTGATTCGGTTCGTTGAAAACGAATCGATTGATCCGTAATTTCAATTAAGAAATACCTGTCTTTCTTAGTAAAACATTCGACCAGGTACTTCTCTAGCAGATCAATATCATCATCCGTTTTGATAAGCACAAGATTAGAGTGAACATACTTAATATCGTAAAGCATATCCAAGTGAGATTGAATACACCGATCCGTCCATCCACTTTTCTCAGGTGAGTAAGAAAAAAGATACGTTTTTGCAACCATTCTCATTCCCTCCATAACTAAAACATTTTACGAGTACTATCGAGATTACGGGAGCCAATTAACGAAGAACACAGTATTAGAGTAAATTCTTCATATTAAGCAGATTGATAATTTGAAAATCAGGATATTTCAGCGCACTGTTTTTGATGCAGAATATGCAAATCAATTATGAAATCCAATACTAAACGGTTAAATATATGGGGCTGGCATAAATGAGTAGGATACATGGCATCCTGTAACACAACTTTTTGTGCGTGAGGAAAGTTCACCATTTCTTGTTGAACTTGCCGCAGCCTCCGTTCGTTTTGCGCTCCTGTCACACATAAAACAGGAACTCGAATTTGTTTGGTGCAGGTCAGAATGTCAATTTGGCTTAAAGCAATGTGCTGTTTGATTAGCTCAGTTGGACGTTTATGCTGCAATTCTCTTCTAAGAATGTGATAAGCAATAAGCCATTTATTATAACTAACTCTTAAAGAGCGAATGAAGAATTCGGCTGGAAGATAGTGAGTAACCCATGCAAGAGCCTCAACCATGCTCTTAATTTTTTTATTTTTGACAGCGGGGATAGCTTTCACATCACTATCTACAAGAACGAGAGCATGAACAAATCCGGGATATATAGCTGTGAATTTTTGAGCCAGAATGCCTCCGCTCGAACTTGCCACCAGAATTGCTTTGGGTACTCCCAGTTTTTCTAATAGTTCTTTTAGATCTTCGCATTGTGTATCAATAATCCGGTTAACCTCAATATCCATTCTGCCAGACCGTCCATATCCTCTTAAGTCAAATACGATTACCCTGACCCGTTTGCTGAAATATTCAACTTGAGGTCCGAATACATGATGAGACGAAAGGTGATCATGGATAAATACGATTGGAACACCACTACCATGTGTTTCATAATAAAGGGATGTACCATTTAATTGAACCTGCGGCATGGCTATGCCTCCTATCATCGTGCTTAACTCCTTAAAAAAACACAAAAAGAGCCCGCTGTTGGCAGGCTCCTCCGGGTCAATCCATATCTTATTATAATTATTATATAACCCCAAATATAGACTGTAAAGCAACGAGCAATAATTAATTGAATGAAACTATGCTTACTTGAGGAATATGAACGGAGAACTATACCGTTTTTGTGTGTTGTCTGTAATTATAGAGGCTCTTGCCCATTATTGCATAACATTATCTCCTCCATATAGGCAACTGCATAGAATATAGGATACACCAACCTCAAAGGAGAATGAAGATGTCCCATGAACTACAGCGTCACAAAGATATGCATCATCCCGTACTTAGCAGTTGGAATAATCATGCCCAGGCTGCTCCCTCTTCATGTTGCAATACCAATGTAACCGTTAGTCATCCCTGTACAAAAATAGAAGTAAAAGATTATGGACAACGCCCGCTTGTGATCAATATAGACCAGGCAACAAAACACAATCAAAATTATCGTACTGCCCTATGGACTGGTAAATATTTTCAAGTGACTCTGATGTCTATCCGTGTTGGTGAAGATATCGGATTGGAAGTCCATCCGACAACCGATCAGTTCATCCGTATTGAAGAAGGTCAGGGACTTGTGCAAATGGGAGATGAGAAAGACCAATTGAATTTTGAAACCATGGCCTGTGAGGATTATGCCGTTATAGTACCTGCTGGAAAATGGCACAATATAACTAATACAGGCGATATCCCTCTTAAGGTATATGTTATCTATGCGCCCCCAGAGCACCCTTATGGGACAGTTCATGAAACCAAAGATATCGCCATGGCTGCGGAAAAATAACTACCTTTAGAGAGAATACATTCATTACAATATGCAATTCCCATACAAAAGCCGAATTAACCCTCGTATTCTCAAAGGTTAATTCGGCTTAAGTTAAGTAAACTTACATACAATCTAAAGCAGTTGCTCTTCGATACGTAAGAACTGATTATACTTGGCGACTCGTTCTGTCCTTGCGACCGATCCCGTTTTAATTTGGCCTGCTGCCATACCTGCAGCAAAATCAGCGATGAATGTATCTTCGGTTTCACCTGATCGGTGCGAGATCATTGTAGAATAACCATGTTTTCTGGCTAATCGAATGGTTTGTATGGATTCAGTAATTGTACCAATTTGGTTTAATTTGATTAATATAGAATTACCAATTTGTTCAGAAATGCCTTTCGTGAATATTTTCGGATTAGTTACAAATATGTCGTCGCCAACTAATTGAACGATGTTTCCCAGCTTATGAGTCATCTCTCTCCAGCTATCCCAATCATGTTCGGATAGCGGATCTTCTATAGAAATAATTGGGTATTCGTGAATTAATTGTTCATAATATTCAATCATCTGTTGGCTGTTCAACTGCTTCCCTTCAAAATGATAATGTCCATCAGTATAAAACTCGCTGGCAGCAGGGTCCATGGCAATCGCCACATCTTTACCAGGCTGATAACCTGCTTGCTTTATAGACTCCATCAAAAAATCAAGAGCTTCTTTACTTGATTTTAATTTTGGGGCAAAACCGCCCTCATCACCTAAAGATGTTGCATAACCGGCTTTCTCCAAAGTATTTTTCAAAACATGATAGACATTAACAATTCGTTCCATGCCCTCTCTGAAGGAAGTTGCCGCAACCGGAGTAATTAAAAATTCCTGAATGTCAATTCCGGAATCTGCATGTTTTCCCCCATTGATAACATTAAAGAATGGTCTCGGAATTTCCGCATCCATTCCACCAATATAACGATAGAGAGGAATTCCCTGAGACAGTGCTGCTGCTCTGCATATCGCCATAGATGCACCCAATATTGCATTTGCTCCTAATCGACTTTTGTTCTCCGTTCCATCCAGTTGTATTAACAGATTATCAATCTTGGTCTGATCAAAGGGTGAGCAGCCTATTACAGCTGAAGCAATTTCATTGTGTACATGCTTCACTGCTTCTAGGACACCCTTTCCTCCAAGTCTTTTGTTATCGACGTCTCTTAATTCTACAGCTTCATTCTCACCTGTAGATGCTCCAGACGGCACGGAGGCTCTGCCCAGTGTTCCGTCAGATAACAAACAATCAACCTCAATAGTTGGATTGCCTCTTGAATCAAAGATCTCACGGGCCATCATATTCTTGATTAATGCATTCATTTCAAAATATCCCCCTCTAGAAAAGTTGTTTATCCATAGGTTTACCCATAAATGCACATTAAATAACGGCAGCATCAAACCTGTAATGTGAAAATTCTTTTTCTCATAAACGAAAAATCACCAATCAAGAACTAACCTGAAGTAGGCATCTCATTGTTTCTCAACTCCACACTCATTTTTTTTCTTCAAGCTTTTCACTGAAGCAAGTGTAGTTCCCTCAGGAATTGAAATAAGGTGACTTTTAGATATTCCGATTTGTTGCGATGTGTAGATTCCGGTATGTCCTGAAAATAAATAACTTACAATACAAGCGATGAAGAGATAAATCGCCCCCTCTGAACCAAACAATTCGATCCCCATGAGGAAACAGGCAATAGGAGTATTGGTTGCTCCACAAAATACAGCAATGAAACCTAAAGCCGCTAAAAATGGAGCATAGAGATTTAAAAATGAAGCTAACGAATGCCCCAAAGTGGCCCCGATTGCAAAAAGAGGTGTTACTTCACCCCCTTGAAAATTAGCTCCGAGAGTTAGAGCCGTGAACACAAGTTTACCTAAAAAGGCAAATGGATGAACTTCGCCAGTAAACGAATCTTCAATTAACGGGATACCCAAACCAAGGTAATCTCTTGTTCCAAGAAGATATACTAATGCGATAATGATCCCCCCACCAACAGCACTTTTGATCATAGGGTTCTGAAACAAACGTGTATAAAGCTTTTTGAGTGTATGCGTTAATTCACTAAAAACAATGCTCGTCAAGCCAAACAAAATTGAAGCAAAAACGACCTTGAGTATTACGATTAATGAAAAAGCAGGAATTTCACCAATAGGGTAGTGCAAATGTGTAACACCCCAAAAGGAGGTCGCAACAATATTTCCTACAAAACTTGCGATAAATGCTGGTATCAAAGCTTCATGCCTAATTAAACCGATGGCTAGAACCTCTAATCCAAATAGGGTACCGGCTAAAGGTGTCCCGAATATTGAACCAAATCCCCCGCTGATACCACAGATCAATAGAATCTTTCGATCCACGGGTCCAACCCGCAATAACTTTCCGAACCATTCAGCCAAGCTTCCTCCCATTTGTACAGCGGTACCTTCCCGACCTGCCGAACCTCCAAACAGATGTGTAATCACAGTGCCGAATAGAACAAGTGGGGCCATTCTGAGTGGTATCGTCTCATTTCCTTTATTAATTTCTTCAATTATAAGATTATTACCCTTAGCGCTATTTTTTCCATATCTAGCATACATAAAACTAACCAATGCTCCACCGACAGGAAGCAAAAATAATAACCATGTATGCTCCATTCGGAGTTGGGTTACACCGTCCAAAATATGTAGAAAAAAAGCTGATGCAGAGCCTGTCAAAATACCTACTCCACTTCCGAGAATAATCCACTTGAGCAGAGATCGACACAGCATCAAAAAACGCCATTTTCCAAACATTTCAAACCACCTTGAATTCCTTTGTACCATAACATTCAACCCTCTCTGATGTGTGTTTGACAAAAAAAATAGACTCCTACCAGGGGAATAGAAACTTCTCACTGGTAGGAGTCATTAGCCTTACGGCGGTTAAGGCGAACTCCATCGCCTTATGAACTTGATGATATAATACTCTTAAATTATTGTCAGGTCAATCCTTTTTTATACACTATAATCAGGAACCTAAATGTCGATACAGCGTTGAGATGTTTTGTATGGTCAGCTATGGAGAATAACTGAGGTAGAAATATTAGGAATCGGCCGTAAGCCTATTTTAGAGTATGAGATTTCAGGTTCTCCCGTTTCCGGGATCTGTTCCATCTGAGCTTCATTCGCTCTATCCGAAATCGCAAATTACTGTTCTTTATACACGCGTACATAATCCACTTGCATCGTCGCAGGGATATCGGAGGCGTTCGGCGTACGACCACCGTCAAAGTTTCCGCCGATTGCCAAGTTCATAATAAGGTAGAACGCCTCATCGAAAGGTGCATTCGGATTATTCGGTGCAGCTATGGAATACCACTGCTCGTTAGTGACTTTATAGAAAAACTTACCGTCTACATACCATTTAATGTTGTCCTCTTCCCAGACTACAGAGTATACATGATAATCATTGGCAATAGTTTGCCCCTCTGGGAAGTGATAATCGCCGCCCGAATACTGGTTTCCGGGCCATTGTCCACCAAAGTGTATGGTACCGCTTACTGACCCAGGCAGACGGCCTCTCGCTTCCATAACATCAATTTCACCTGATGCAGCCCAAGTGCCGTATACCGAATCTTTTGGAAGCATCCACAGTGCTGGCCATACACCATCACCTGTAGGAAGCTTGGCACGAAAATCTACTCTGCCGTACTTCAAGGACAGTTTATCCTTGGTGTTAATCTTTCCCGAAGAATACTGTGCATACCGATTCGGGTCTTGTGGGAAAGATTTGCTGTCGTTCATGGCTTTGATATTCAGCTTTCCGTCCTGTACATATACATTTTGGGTGCTGTTTGTGTAGTGCTGCAGTTCTGCATTTCCCCATCCCCAAGTACCGGGATCGTTATTGAGATAATATCCTGTTTCATAGTTCCATTTACTTGTATCCAGCGTAGTTCCGTTAAACTCATCCTGCCAGATGAGGTTCATGCCCGCGATTGCCGGATCGGTTGGCGTTCCGATGGATATATCCTCTTGATCGGATACATCCGGACGCGGAGCATTTGGATTGCCGATGAAGGTATAGTTGACGAAGTTGTTGCCAATATTTCCACCCGCCTGTCCGTTCAGCGGATATCCGATACGGATCTGCATATTTTCTTGGATTGGCTGGAACCAAAGACCATAGATATAATCGGCCCAGTAGCCCCACTGGTTGGCATCGGACATATTGTTATACCCATTACCGGAGTATGCAAATTTGCTCTGGCTGGAGTTACTCAAATCAACCCATTGCCCATTCATGTTAATTTGGTATATAAAATTGTCCAGTTCCTTGGCGATTGGTGCGCCCCCATCAATTTTGGGAAGCGGAACCCCAATGGAACCATTCGCATCTGCTGTGAAGGTTGTTCCTTCGTATGGCGTAATGACATATGAATTTCTTGTAGGTTCATTAAACGTAATGGTATAAACAAGATTAGCCGAAGAAGTCTTTGATTCTAATTTGACATTGATCGACTCCGTTACGTTAAACCAGTACCCACCGCCGCCATCCGTGAATTGGCCAAAATTGTGATCGTAGATCCAGCCGCTGGCTGCGTTATTGTCAATATCAATCCAGGTGCTGCTGTTTACAGGTTTGACATACACCTTCAAATCATCCGCAACAGCTTCATAAGTGACAGCAGGATTATTGTTGAACGTTGGATATGTAAATCCTGCACCGCCTGTGAAACTTGCTGTGATTTGTGGACCTTGTGTCGGATTCATCGCTGTAATGGTTGTTTTGTTGATGTTTTGGAATACAAGTTGATACTCCAGCTTAACACCATTCGCTTTGGAGTACAGTTGAATCTCGGTTGTTGCGGAGAGGGTGAACCAATAGCCATTGAAGCCACCATCGCTCCAGTGCCCCCAGTTTTGGTTATAGATATATCCGCCTGCCTGGTCGATATCAACCCAGTTGTTGCCCACTTTCACATTAACGCCCACATCACTGTAAACGTCATTCCATGTCGCGGAGCCACCATTGAACTTAGGCATAACAAATCCGTAGCTGGCCTTGCCAACCCCAGATTTTGAGATAACAGGCCCGTCTGCGGGTGAGAAGTACTCCATTGAGGTTACAGTAGTTCCCGCTGCCTGAACCTTTGAAGCCGGCAGTAAGCCAATACTGGCCAGCATCACAACCACAAGCAACATACCGAGCCCCTTTTTCATAAACCGTTTCGCCCTAAAGTGAGATGGATTCATAATTGCCCTCCTTTAATAGAATAATAGTTTAGTTTCTCCCAATCCATGCGCATTAAAGTAATCGCTTACATTGAGGGATATCTTTATTCTAGCGAATAGGTTAATTTGCTGAAAAGGTACAATTGTTTTTGTGGTATCCCATTTTTTTGGCTTTTGATTCAATCTGTCCTCTGCCGCATCATCTGCCGGTACTCTGTGGGTTGGATCTGCATCACAAGTCGGAACGCACGTGTAAAGCTTTTGTAGTTTTCATAGCCAACCATAGCTGCCACCTCAACAATTTTATGATCGGTTTCGGCGAGAAGCCGCCGCGCTTTATCCAGACGCACATCTCGTAGGTACTCAGCAAAACCTTTACCAATATTCTTCTTAAACAGATTTGAAAAATAAGCATAATTAAGCGATACATGATTGGATACCATCGCGAGATCAAGCGGTTTGTGGTAACTCTCGTGAATATAACGAATGGCTTCATTTAGATCCTGCGAATGGCGATAGCTGCACTTATAGTCATAATATAACTGATTTAGCCGAAGCAGCTGCTGTTGCAGTGCTTGTATATAATCACGCATCCCTTGATAATCAAAGAGATTACGCAATGATTCAAGGTCCAGCACTTCTTCCCCCATATAAGGGTGGATAACTCGTTGGTATTCCTCCATCATCTGAACGGTGGCGGCGCAGAGCTGTTGGGTATAGCGAATAGGATAGCGTTGCAGCACCTTTTTGTGAAATATTGCCGAAATACCCTGTGTAATCGTTCCGCTGTTATCTGTTCCAATCGACTGGAACAGTTCGTATAAGTCTTCATAGGGAAGTTGCCACTGCTGTTCCATATGCTCAATATGTGCTGGGAAGATACTGTACTGATCAGGAAACAGGTAACTGTGGCGATAGAGCTCAAGCACTTGGGTATAGCTGTCGGGTAGTTCTTTTAACCCCTGAATCGGGTTAGTCATGGCCGTTATGACATTGATCTTTCCTTCCTTGAGCGCTGCAGGCAAAACACTTGGATCTATGGACGCATCCACCGCAAGGATCAGGTATGGCCGATGTTGCAGGCAAATACAACCTTGTCTGCCAAACACACGATAAGCAATGGCTTCCATACTATGAGCGCTGCTGGCTCCGGGCTGGTTCATGCAAACTTCTTCCCGCAGCAGGGCTAGGCGATAATTACGCCATAACGCATCATTTTGTTCCTCAATCTGAAGAATCCATGCGTCATCACTTAACGCACCTTGCATAAACATTTTTAATTCTTTACGATCGGTCTCTTGGGCGAGACGGGATACACGCTGCATATTATGCGTAAGTGCCTGCCGTGTCTGGATCTCTTGCCATACATGCTCCAGGGAATGTTGCAGATCCTCTCGCTTCAAAGGTTTGAGCAAGTAGCCCTTTGCCCCAAGCCCGATCGCTTTTTGGGCATATGTAAAATCACTATAACCGCTGATAATGAGGTATTCCACATCCCTGTATTCCTCTTTGGTTTGAGCCATGAGTGCCAACCCATCCATATCCGGCATCATAATATCGGTAATAACGATGTGAATGCAATGTTGCCGCAATAGGGACAGCGCCTCAATCCCGCTGGCGGCACAGTATATGTTGTTCAGCTCCAGAGGAAATTGATGCAGCATGGCCTGCAGGCCGTCACGAATGTGTTTTTGATCGTCCACAATCAGGATATTAATCATGCTCTACCACCCTCCAAGATTTACATTTTCCCAAGGCAAGCGTATCGTTACACAGGTATATGCACCTTGTACACTATCAATCCACAGACCGCAATTCTTGCCATAATGAAGCTGCAACCGCTTATTCACGTTTTCCAAACCAAGTCCGCTCCTGCTAGTAACCATCGGCGTATCCGATTCGCTCCGCAGTACTGTCTGAAGACGGTGTAACATCTCAGGGTCTAACCCCTCTCCGTCATCTCTTATGTTAATGAAAAGCAGACTGTCATTCTCCACAGAAAAGGTAATCTCTATAGTTACCCTGCCGCCTGAAGGTGCCCCGTGATGAACTACATTTTCAACGATGGGCTGCATACACATCCTGGGAATGGCGTAGCGAAGTATCTCCTGAGGAAGATCCGCCGTCATAACGATACTGCCGCCTTCCATAAAGTTGATAAATTCAATATAACTTTGGATATTGGCAAGCTCCTCACGAAAAGCAACGGTATCGCTACGCCACTGCATGCTGTATCGTAGCTGCGAGCCCAACGACACCAATGAATTGGCTATAGCAGGCTGTCTCTGTACCTCTGCCACCATACGGATCGATTCCAGGGCGTTATATAAAAAATGGGAGTTAATTTGCGAATGCAGGGAGTGTAACTGTGCGTTTTTGGCAATTAACTGCTTATCCACGACCTGTGTCATTAAATGTTTGACCTCATGTAACATTTTATTGTAATTCACCGCCACCTCATCGATTTCATCTCCTCTTTCGTTCTCATCAAGGCCTGTATTAATCATTGCATCCAGCTCGCCTTTCCGTACCTGACGCATGGATACCAATACGCTGTCCAACCGCCGGAAAATACGCCGCGTCGTTTGGGATACGAGTAGCATAATCAGCAGCAATACACATAATGTAATCGTTACCACAAATGCATGCCAACTGCGCGGTCCCTTCATCAATGCCTGATGGGAAGCAATATCAACCACATAAGTGTTCAACGGAGCGATGTATCGATACAATACATAGTAGCTCTGATCTCCTGCCTTAACCTGAAGCGGACTTTCCTGCGGTAATATATCCAGCTGTCGATGAATACTGCTAAGGATCTCCTTCAGCGCCTGCCCATACTTCTCAGAGAACTCATGCTGCGGATTGTAAACATACTGGAGAGGATCGCTTGCGTTCATCAACACCGAAAAGAAGTCTCCCCTGCTCTCCTGGAGCAAGTCGCTGTAAAACATGCTGTGCGGGACTCGCACTTCCATAATACTAGGACGTTTTTGTTCCTGCCCTTGAAGGCGAACCAGACGATAGTAGGATAAAGTGTGTTCACCATCTCTAAAAGAAAATAAACGGTAAGCCGCACCACCTTCGTCCCGAAGCTTTACCCAATAATCCTGCGGCCAAAATTTCTTATAATGATAGATTTCCGGCCAGATTTCGTACAAGTTTGGGTTATCAACGTAAAAGCTAAGTTCACTGATCATCGCATTGCTTTGAATGATATTAAGCATTTGCTCAAACTGGTTCTGCTTGAACTTTACCAGACGCAGTCCATCCACAAGCATATTGGAATGAATAAAATCCACAAAAGACTTTTGAGTAAGGGCTGTATTGGAAGCGTTCTCAATCATATCCATTCTTCTGCGTAATTGTTCATTCAGCCATGAAACGTGACTGTTGCCCGTTGCCATAGCGTCCTTATATAGCTGGGTTTCTTGCATGCGGATATACACAAAGGATATCAATATAACAGGTATGGCAATCATCAGGCTAAATGCCAGAAACAGCTTCTGGGATATACGGGCATTGCGATAAAGCTTCTTCAATCTCTTCAGCAGGTATTTCATTCTGATGTATTCACCACCTTTGTTATACCCTATATTACTAGTTAGCTGATAGGTAGCCATGTATTAGGGACTGGTTACCTGGCTATCATGGCTTTTCGCAGTTCCAGTTCAGCCTGGCGATATTCCATCACCTGGTTAAAGCCGTAGTTCACACGACGTATCAGAAAGTTTTCGAAAATTTTGTCAAAGGCAGCTTCATCCTTCGCTGTAATCAGTTCTGGCAGCACCTCTTCCCAATGCTGAGAAATACGTGACCAGGCTAACGCTATATCGGAATCCCCTACAGGATCGAGTCCCTTATAGATGCCGCTGTCCAGATCGGCCTGTTGGTTGGCGAACTCCTCCATTTGCTTAATGGATGGGGCATTCTCTGGTCTCCACTTGTTAACGAAAGCAGGGTTTCGCAACATCCAGTAGGTATCCATAATGCCATATTCCTTTTCCAGCCGCTCCCGATCCGTGTCATGCAACTGAACCATTGCCGCCGTCAACTGCGGTTTGCCGTTCTTCATCGCCCAGGTTTCACCTTCTTTGCCCAAAAATAAATCCCTTTGGCCTTCTTCACTGGCCAGATAGGTCAAAAATCGGATGGCCCGTTCAGGGTTTTCCGTGGATCTGCTAATCATCGTAACCATCCAGCCATCCATGCTGCCGGGAAACAATTTGGCGGATTCTCCCCTACTGCTCCGGGGTCCATCTACAGCAATATAGTATGAGCTCTGATTCGTAAGGGCTTCCAATTTCGAATTGAGGTCCGATATGTCTGTCCATTCCCGAATCATCATAAAATATTGGGCATGATTGGTTTTTTCCTGTACCTGTGCACTGGAATCGACCAGAAAATCAACATTAATCATCCCCTGCTCGTAAGCGGTACGAAATGTTTTCAGCCACTCGATATAATCGGGATCTGTCATTCGGTCGTATACTTTACCGTTCTGTTCATGGGGGATCGCAAGCAGATTTTGCAAATATTCGGTCATCCCATAGGATGCATTCCCCTGTGCCCAAAACGGACTGATCAGCTGGCCTTTATAAACAGAATATTGATTCTTCAGCAATTGCAATGCATTTAGAAAACCTTTCGGTGTGGTAAGGTCCGGTTTGCCCATCGACTCATACAGATCTTTACGTACGAGAAAGGTTTGGTTCGCTCCTGTCAAGCCGGTTGAACGCATCTGTTCGGGACTGTACGCATCATTGGGAATGACATAGGTATGACCGTCTTCCTGGCGATACCATTGCAGAGCACCATCACCTGCTACCTTGTAAAAGTAAGGATCATATTGGTTGGCTAGCTCATCCAGGGCATAGATGAGATTACTCTCCCGAAGTTTGTTAACCGCACTCTCCCAGGAGCCGATGGTTATCAAATCCGGCAGACTGCCGGTCGGCAACATCCGTGATAACATCTCGCTTGGTTCACCAGTGGATACTTCAAATTCGATATTGACCCCTGTTTTTTGGGTGACATATTTGGAAGTCAGGCTCTCACCCCAAGTGTGCCCGTACCATTCGGCTCCAACGAACCACGTTAGATTCACCGGGGTGGTATCCAGCTTCCATGACGGTTCTTCCAGATTCAGATTAAGGCTCTGTATCTGCTCGGTGAAGTCAGCCTTTGTCGAAACACTCTTATCTTCCGATTGCTCTGACTCAGAACAAGCAGCGAAGCCTGACATCAGGCATATTATCAACAAGGCTATAATAAAAGGACTTCGAAACATAAACACCTGAGCGCCTCCTTTCTATACTGGCGATCTCCAATTCCCATCTGCACCAGCATTCATACTAGTGGTGGTACAACCGATTTTACTACCCTTGGATTAAAATGGAAATGATTTCATGGTCAATTCTCAGATGATCCGCAACATTCGCCCTAACGAAACATAACTTGTAATAAATCAATGGAAGGGAGACCAATTCGTGTATTTAATCTGGATAATTATTGTCGGTGGGCTAATTGGCTGGTTAAGTGGAAATCTGATTGGACGGGACGTGCCGGGAGGCGTACTCGGAAATATCATTGCTGGCTTTGTTGGATCGTGGTTAGGGTATGAACTGTTGGGACCGAGGGGGCCGGTGGTGGGTGGATTTCATATCATACCCGCAATCGTCGGGTCGATCATTGCTCTCTTGATTTTCTATGCTCTGGCCCGCGGTGGAGCGTTCCGAAGACGTTAACAGGCGGAGACGACATGTTTTTCCCAATTGATTGGGTATTGACGTAAAGCTTCTTTCGCCTCCTTTGGTTTTATGAAACTATTGTTTCCCGTGAGTTTAATGAACGGTCTTAGTTTGGTCATTTTATTTCCTCCGTTTAATAAGGGAGGGAGAAAACCATTTTTCATTGGAGATGGAATTATCCTAGGCATAACAAAAAGCGGATACATCAAGTATCCGCGCCCGGGTTTGATTCAAATGGTTCCTCGCGTCCCTTGAATGATTGCAGATCGGCATAACAAACCAGGCATGTAGTTATAACCACAACACCAAGTCGAGCGATCCAGTTTAGATAATCATTACAAGGAAGTCCACATTGTCCGGCGAGTCCCCTTTCCTACATCTCTACTTCAATTATTACGAGTCAGACTCAATTACTGTCAAGATAAATACATAGTAGGTGTCGCACTTCATATTACAATCCGTCTTTCTTTAATATTGCAATGCCTCTAGATATATCTGCTGTCAGTACACATTCAGCGCATGGACAAGTCACGGAATGAGTAGATGCGATATGTATTTTTGCCTTCCGCTTTGGCAAGATAAAGTGCTGCATCTGCTTTCTGAAGCAGTTCTTTTACTGAATCGTCTTCTTCATATATGGCAATGCCGATGCTTGAAGTTGTATAGAGCTCCTTCCCACCGAGTATCCAAGGGAGCTGCAATGTTTCTAAGATGTTTTCCGCCAAAAGGCTGAGTTCTGAGGAGGATTTGACATGAGGAAGTACAAAGACGAATTCGTCACCACCCATTCTGGCCAGGACATCGTGTTCTTGAAGACAAGCTCCTGCTCGCTTTACAAATTGCCGTAGCAATTCATCCCCCGCATCATGACCTAATGTATCATTGATCTGTTTAAAATTGTCTAGATCTGCAAACATGACGGCTAGCTGGCCAACGCTTGTCGTTGCTGCACTTAAAGCATCGTTGAGCATTTTATTGAGATATCTCCGGTTAGGGGCACCGGTAAGTGCATCATGATAACTTAATTGTTCCAGTTGAACTTGGTACTTTTTCCGCTCTGTAATTTCTCTTCCCACGAGCATCATGTTTTTGAAATCACCATCCTCGTCGAACATGGGTGTTCCTTTCATCTCCAGCCATACAGGATAGCCCTGTTCATGCTGACGCTCTATTTCATAGGTAAAGGGCTTCTTCAAAAGCAACATACTCATAAATACTGTACGAAACTTATCGTCCACATCTCCATTTGGTTGGTAGAATACCCATTTATCTATGTATTCTTTTGGATCGAAGCCAAGCACCATTTTATGAGAAGGAGAGGCATACTCCACAATGCCATCCAGGTTGATCAACTGGATCAGATCGAGGGAGTTATCGGCTAACAGTCGATAGCGCTCTTCGCTTTTTTTCAAAGCCTTAAGTAGCTGTCTGTACTCAGTAATGTTTTTAGCCACTCCAAAGATCCCATTTACCTTACCTTCAAAAAACAAAGGAACTTGCTTAATTTGCAAATAAACAATTTCTCCATTTTTATGATGAGCTTCGGCAACATATTGACAGGATGCACCCTTTAAGACCTCAGAAAAATATTGGATGATCAAATCAAGCTGATGTTGACAAAAGAGATCTTTGTAGGATGAACCCATGATTTCACTCTTTTGAAATCCTAAACACTCTGTAACCCCTTCATTTACTTCTACGATCGTTCCTTCGTTCGAAACGATAAAAGTGGCATCTGGATTGTGATTTATAATTGATCTAAATGCTTCAATGGACTGCTCGCTCAAAAACTCTTTCATACTTTCCGATCAATCCTCCGCTAGAATGTCTAAATTTGTAGAATAACTATACAATATTTTAGCAAATTTTGTTTTCATTTAATATTACTAAAATTATCCAGCCACGTTGACGTCTTAAATCCCGACCCGGATAAATTAAATTAGACTGATAAGTTACCTTTCGGTGGTTCTATATCAGTGAGCTTAAAAAAAGTCGTTGAAGGTTTAGCGGGACTTGCTTAATTCCACATAAAAATGGAGCAGCTGCGCCCAGGCGAACTGCTCCTTGCCGTATGAATAACGTTAAATGACGACTATTACATCTCGAGTAAAATAAATATATGCAATGAAGCTATTTCTTCTCAAAATATGCTGCCTTTGCGGATCGTTATACATATGCCTCAACTGTTTAGCATTCCAATGTAGGACACCGATTTCCTTACTCCTCTTCCCTGCAATCTCCCACCAATGCTCATCCAATTAACTCAAGCAAGTGAGACATTGATGCCAACATCGATCAACTTGACCTCGTTCAGCAACTGCACCTCAATTTTGGCCCTTGACTTGCGTTTATCAATTTTCCGTATCATCGCTTCTTTGCCGAGGAGTGGTCCGGACGTTACTTTGAATTGGTTCCCGCCGATAATGATATCTGAGTATCCCATTGTTCCGTTGACACCGCATAGCTGGAGGAGCCAGTCCATCTGTTCCTTGGGAATCGGAGTGAAAAAATTGGCAGCCTGATCATGCTTGTGAATGCCGCCATTGACCATATACAAAATATACGGCGTTTTTTTGATGTTGTAATATAAATCGTGAATCTGTCCGGTTTGGATAAAAATATAGCCTGGAAATAATACTTTGGTGCAATGACGAGTTTTTCCCTGCTTTCGTTCCGGAATCATTCGTTTGGGTACTAGACAACTCAAGTGCTGTAGCGCATAAAATCGATCCATAAAAAGTTTAATTTCTTCTTCTTTCCCACTCTGTACAAAAAAGCTGTACCAGTTCATAGATCCTCCCATGATCTTTTTTATGGACAAATTCAAACCCATTCATTATGTATTATTATAATAAATTACATTTAAGTAAATAAAAAGTGCCTAGGGTCACGGTTCACCCCGGGCACTTTTTACGTCTTTTCACCTAACAGATCGATTAGCCTTGAAGCAGAAGGGATAAATTTTTCAGCCCGTATACATTGCTGGGATTGACGTCGACCTCATAGTCGGGATGCACTTGAAGCCCCGGATAGGTAGTCAGCATCGCTGTCAGCGCCGCTTTGGCTTCCATTCTGGCCAGGTGGGAGCCCATGCAAAAATGGATGCCTTTACCCAGAGCCAAATGTGGGTTATTCTTTCTGCCAAGAATGAACGTATCGCCTTCTTCAAATATGTCCTCATCCCGGTTTGCTGAACCGATCCAATTGACAACATAGTCGCCGGGCTCCAGTGCTTTGCCGCCAATCTCTGTGCGTTTGAGCACTTTGCGAATCGCTCGCTGCAAAGGAGAACGGTAACGCAGCATCTCCTCGACAGCGGATGGAATCATTTGCGGATGCTGCCCCAGTTCCTTAACCAGCTCATAATCATTGAATGTGTAGATGGAGTTGGTGATGAGACTGGTGGTGGTTTCATTTCCTGCGATAAGCAGCATGACACAGCTTGCAATCAGCGACTCGGAAGACAGCTTCTCTCCATCTTCCTCCGCCTGTGTCAGGTCAGATATGATATCATCGGCTGGATTACGGCGTTTCAGTTCAATGATGTCCTGAAAATAGGCCACAAGCTGTTCACTCGCCTGAGCCTGCAACTGATAAATACGCATATATTCTTCGGGCGTATTCTCCTGGGGTGCCAGAGTCAGTGTATTTGCCCAGTCCCGGAATTGCTCACGGTCGCTTGTAGGAACGCCAAGCAACTCCGAAATAACAATCATCGGCAGCGGGGAGGCAAAATCCTGCACCATATCTATTTCGATGCGTCCCTCAATCGATTCCATCAGCTCCTGTACAATCATATCAATTCTGGATGCCCAGGAGGACATCGCCTTTGGTGTGAACGCTTTGCCTAACAGCGCGCGGCTGATGGTATGCTTGGGCTGATCCTGAAAAATGATCGTATCCTGAATAATCGGTGGAGCAAGCACCTTGTTGGAGAAGTAATCCTTATCCTCGGCAACCCGCTTGACATCCTCGTATTTGAATACACTCCAGACATCCTCTGCTTCGTTATAATGAACCGGATCTTCCTGCCGCATTTTTTTGTACCATGCAAATGGCTCATATTTCTCCGCGTTGGTCTTAAAACCTGTAACCAAGTTCAAATCGGGAAAACTACTTCTTTCCTTGATATTCATGCCAATCGCTCTCCTTTATATCCATATGTGCAGAGGGGATGCAGCCCGTTTGATCCATACAGCCATTGGAAAGAGCCAGCAGCTGCCGTAAGGTTACAACCTGTTCCTAGTACTGAGTGAACGTTTGTTTCATCACCTTTTCCTCCAGATTAATCCGGTTGAACAGTGTAATGAGATGAAGGATAAACAAAGGCACAAATACAGGCCAGGCTTGAGAAATTAGTGCAAAACCGAGAAGTTCGGGAATAATGTTCAGGTAATAATTGGGATGGCGCACCAGCCGGAACAGCGAGCTTTGCACCAGTTTGTGGTCCTTGGCAATGTATAGCTTGTATGTCCAAAAAGGACTGAGTTTGCGAATAACATAGATGAGACAGCAAAGGGCAAACACGTACACGACAAGACCAATTACCGTCAACACATTAAACTGCACATCGTAAATAAAGGCATATACAATGCAGCTCAGATAAATCAGGTTTTGCAGCACAAATAACACTTTGCTGTTCAGGTTGCCGTACTCGGTACCTCCTCCTGCAACGATCTTTTTCTCGTTACGCATGGCAATAACAACCGATGGTATACGAATGAGTGAGATGATAATTAACAAAAATCCAATCCACATCGTGATCCGCTCCTTCTTCTCGCTTTTTATATTGGCAAGTATGGATTACATGCATTTCCTCTCCGAGACTTTCTCGCTGGAACTTTATTCAACTTGGTACTCATCAGGGAGTGTCCCGTACCAGTCTCCACTGATCTTCCGGATGCGTTGGGTTCAGGGAGACGCTGATGACGTCTTGCAAGGTATAGCATTTATTCAGATCCTCCATACCAATATCAGAGGAAATCCGTGCCTGGAGATGTTGAAGAAGCTGAAGCGCCAGTACAGAGTCCATTCCGTAATCTTCCAGCGAACGATGCTCGTCCATGTCGTCTGGTGGGATTCCCAGCAGAGCTGACATGATGCTTCTGACCTCACTTTCAACCGAAGGATTCGGGGCTGTTGATCCGATAGCCTCAACTTTGGCAACGGGTATGGTTTCAATTTCTTCGTTACTTGCTTCGAAGGACTCTTTTATACCAGAGCTTTTCACTCCGACCCAATATTTCTCGGGTGTGAACGGATAGGTTGGAAGGGATATCCGCTCAGGACGATCCTCTGTATATAACAGCTCCCACTGGATCTCTACGCCCTGCACCCACAGTTCAAGCAATTTATGGTATTTGCGACGTATAATCCATTTTTGCAGCGCTTCTCCGAGTTCTTCATCCTCTCTGAACAGTGCTGCCGTCCGTTTGTGAGCAGCAATGGAGCCAAGATGTAGCTTGTGACCTTTCGCAGATTCGGATGAACGCTGTGCATGCACAGATTCATCCGAATCGGTCCACAGGTGCGCTTCCTGAACATAGGCGTCCAGCAAGGATTTTAGCTCTGTAATCGATGCGGCTATGAAGCCTGCACGGTATTCCATCGCTTGTCTTCCTGTCTGAAGTGTACAGGCAATGCGGCGAAGATGTTGAGAAGTGTCCTCCTCCCCATTGCGGAGCAGGACAGCCGACAGTTGGATCATCTGTTCCCTGAGCCGCTCTTTGCTTTTGGCCGACAGCACGATCGCAACCGGAGCCAACTTGGATTCAGAAGCTGTCATCTTTTCATGCTGTAATGGTGGTATATATTCCTCCAGAATAACGTGGGCATTGGAACCCCCAAAACCAAAGGAGCTTACTCCTGCCCTACGGGGGATTTCGCTGCCATTGCCGTCTTTGAGTCTCTCCCATTCCTGCGTCAGTCTGACAACATAGAACGGGCTGCTCTCAAGCTGGACATACGGACTGATCTGCTCCGCATGCAGGCTGGGAACAAGCTTGCGGTGTTTCAGCTGTAACAACACCTTAATTACTCCAGCAATGCCAGAAGCTAGCTCCAGGTGACCGATATTTGTTTTGACAGAGCCGACGCCACAGTATGCGGTTGACTGGCCTGGAATGGAAAAACCCCCTGCGGCCGATAAGTCTGCTCTTGTCTCCTGAAATACTGTCTTGAGCGCATTGATCTCAATTGGATCACCAAGGGGTGTGCCTGTGCCATGTGCTTCAATATAATTTATAGTGGAAGGGTCAATTCCCGCCCGGGCATACACGGATTTCAGCAGCGCTGTTTGTGCCTTGGGGTTGGGAGCTGTAAGTGAGCCTGCCTTTCCGCCGTGATTTTCCCCGCTACCGCGGATCAGTCCGTATATGTGATCATGGTCCCGCTGAGCATCACTCAATTTCTTAAGAAAAATCATTCCTACCCCTTCGCCACGGCCGTAACCGTTTGCCTCGCTTGAAAAGGTTTTGCAGCGCCCGTCTGCGCTAAGCATGCCCGCTTTGGTCAGACTGATATGAGCATCCACGGACAGGATTGTATTTACACCCCCGGCTACAGCCGTCTCGCAATCCCCGTTTCGAATCGCTTGAACGGCCCGATGAATGGCGACCAGGGAGCTGGAGCAGGACGTTTCGACAGGCTGGCTAGGACCGTGTATGTTCAGTGTGTAACTCATCCGATTAGGGCCGACCGAAGGAACGGTGGCTGTGACGGAGTATGCTTCGACCGCTTCATTCGACTGGGCCAGCATGACATTATATCCGCTGCTGCCTGTGCCAATGAACAGTCCCATGGCCGAACCTGACAGGTCTGACGGTGCATAACCTGCATCTTCTATCACTTTCCACACATGCATCATCAGCAAGCGCTGTTGTGGGTCCATGTGCATGGCTTCCTTGGGAGAAATGCCGAAAAACAGTGGATCGAACTCACTGATTCCGCTCATAAATCCCGCATGTTTTACGTTGGTTTTGCCATTCTCTCTAAGCGGATCTCCCATATAATCCTGCCAGCGCCAACGTTCCTCCGGAACTTCCGAAATGCAGTCTTTGCCATCAAGCAGATTCTGCCAAAACTGCTCCGCATTATCGGCCATCGGAAACTTGGCGCTAATGCCCACAATGGCTATCGGCTCGGGGGAAGACAGTTCTGAACCCGAATTAAGCTTGCTGCCTGTACCTGCATGGGAATGGGCAGATGTGTGTTTCTCCTCTTCTGAAGCCGTTGACCGCAATGAAGTTTGCAGCGGTTCTTCCCTTTCTGTTGCTCCTGGCACAGAATGAGACATAGCATTGAACGATTCGGGTTGAGGTGCCGTTCTGGTGGCAGAAGACGATGTCCACTTATCGGTATGATTTTGCAGCAAATGAACCGCTAACTCGCGAATAGTGCCATGCTCGAAAAAGATGGCGGGTGTCAAACCCAATCCATGGTCGCGGTTCAACCGATCCGTCAGCTCTGTGAACAGAATGGAATCAAAACCGTATTCTGCCCATTCCGCATCACTGTCCAGATCGTAGATGCTGACTTTTAACAGGGAAGACACCGATTGGGATAATAAGGATAGAACCTGTTCTTCCCCCAGATTTTCCTGAAACGAAGGCGTCATTTCAGCTCCCGTAACAGGGTTGGATGCTTCATTTATATGCTGAACGATGCCCGCGCCTTCAACTTCGGAAGAGGATGTTTCCGCACGGTTCAATTGCAAGCCCTTTTCCCTCGTTGTCTCTCCAAATGATTGATCTTCAGCCTGAATCCAGTAACGATTTCTGGCAAAAGGATACGTTGGTACACGAACAATAGCCGGCTTCGTCTGAAGATCTTCATACAAGGCCGTCCAGTCTACCCCCTGTCCCTGCTTCCACAATGCAGCCCATTGATGAAGCCTCTCCTGCGACGAAGGATGATTTTCCAGCAAAGTCATTTCATCTAATTTTTCACTGGAATTTTGTTGCAATGAGGATTGACCGTGTAGGAAGCGATCGATCTGTTCCACCAGTTCACTGTGGCTGCTTCCGCTCAAAGCAATCCTGTATTTCATGTCCGTTCTTCCAACCTGAAACGTGTAGGCGATGTCTATTAGGCGCTCAGACAGACCACCGTTCTCCAAATAAAAACGAACCTGATGAGCGTATTCCTTCAATCTTTCCTGTGTTCTGGCCGAGATCGGAAGAACTACTTCACCATCCGCTGAAGCTTCCGCTCCACTGGAATCCTCATCTAATGCAGAACGATCTGTCCATGAGACGGAAGTTGGGATATATTCCTCTACGATCAGATGTGCATTGCTTCCGCTTGCACCAAAAGAGCTCAACCCGGCACGAACAGGCCACTCCGCATAGCGCCCATTTTGTTGTCCATGACGGCGCTCCCAGCGCTGGGTTGTCCGCTGCACGTAGAAGCAGGTGTCCTCAAACGGAATCAGCGGGTTCAGCTCCTTGGCATGCAGCGAGGGGAACAGCTCTCTGTGCTTGATCTGCAGGATAAGCTTGGTTAGCCCGGCGACGCCTGCCGCTGCTTCCAGATGTCCAATGTTGGACTTCAAGGAACCGACAGCACAGTTTCGGCCCGGATTGTGGCTGTTTCGAAAGGCTCGATCCAGCCCCTGAATTTCAATGGGGTCACCCAGTGACGTTCCGGTTCCGTGGGCTTCGATATATCCAATGGTTCCTGGCTCGACACCTGCTGCGACGAGTGCATCTGCAATGACTTCCGATTGGGCCACTGGATCTGGCACCGTCGTTCCGGATGTTTTGCCAGCATGATTCAGAGCCGAGCCCTTAATGACGCCATAGACCGGATAACCTTGCTTGCGGGCTTCAGCCACCGTTGTGAGCAGGACAGCCCCTACCCCTTCACTTGGCACATAGCCGTCGCCATCCTTGCCAAAGCTGCGACATCTTCCGTCCGACGACAAAAACTTGGCCTGTTTCAGAAATACATACTTATGGGGATGGGTGACCAGATTCACCCCTCCTGCTATGGCATACTGGCTCTGTCCATGCCGAATGCTCTCGCAGGCCAAATGTATCGCTGTCAATGAGGATGAGCACATGCTGTCTACAGCGATGGATGGACCATGGAAATTCAGGTGGTAAGAAACCAGATTGGCGATGGCTGAGGCGTTGCTGCCCATAGCCGTAGGCGTACCTTGCTGCGTCAGGGCTGCGCCAAGCAGTTCATAATGGTTCCAGAACACGCCAGCAAATACACCGACATTCCGCTTGGCTGCTGATGCATCATGATGCTTGTCACGTTGAATAGCAAAGCCTGCATCTTCACAGGCTGCCCATGCCGACTGCAAAAACAGGCGTGCCTGCGGGTCCATCCTCTCGGCCTGAAGCGGAGAAATTTGAAAGAAGGCCGGGTCAAAGTCATCGATCATATCCAGAAATCCGCCAACCGGGTAATATTCAGAAGCGGAATACGGAAGATGCAGCCCCGCCCAGCGTTCATCCGGCATGGGCGTGATACAATCTCGTCCCTCTTTCAATATCCGGGCCAATTCGTCCATGTTGTTCGCCGAGGGATACCTTCCCGCCATGCCGATGACAGCAATATCTTCCGGATCAGATGGCGGCGGCATATGAATAGCCATGTCGTCTCCCATAACGGACTGAATCCGGGATTTGTTTCCATAGAGAAGTACGACCTGCGAAACATCCTGAGCAACAATCCGGTCGATAAGCGCCATCCCCTCTGCCAGTGGCAGCGGCATTGAACCCGAGGACGTATACATGTTGCTGCGAATGTGATCATTCACTTGCATGCCGCCATCTGCCCATAGCGGCCAGTTAATTGTATACTGGCGTGTACTTGTCCCGTTTGTTCCACCTCTCTCCTGATGATTCAACAAAAGTCTGTCCATGCAGCTGTTGGCCACAGCGTAATCAGCCTGCCCTTTGTTACCTACAATGGCTGACAGGGAGGAAAATGCAACCGTGAACTCTGGGCTAAGATCAACGAAGGCCTGTTCCAGATTCCAGAGTCCGTCCATTTTGGGCTTCAACACCTGCTCCAGGTCGGATAAAGGCTTTTGTAGCATGAACTGGTCTTTGGCAGTTCCTGCACAGTGAAATACCCCTGTGATTCCGCCATACTGATCCCGAATCTTCAGGACAGCCTTCTCCAGCTCGGCCTGAACGGTTGTATCGGCCTGAATATACATGGCTTCTGCACCGTTGATGCGCAGTGGATTCAGTTTGCGCTGAATGTTTTCATTCAGCGGAGAACGTCCGATAAGAACCAGCTTGCATCTGCATTGACGGGAAAGATGAACGGCCAGTGCATACCCCAGCCCGCCCATGCCGCCGGTAATAAGATAGACTCCGCCAGGCTTATAGGGTTTTTCCAATACGGCCCCCGGAACAGGGATCTCCACCAGCTTGCGAACATGCCGCTGAAGGGAGTCCCCTTTGTACCATATGGAGACAGCGGACCCTGACGAGATGTTTTCGGCTTCGAGTCGAAGTTGACGAATTAGCGTCTCATCCATGGAGCTTTCATGCAGATCCATTCTGATTAATTGAGCCCCAAAGGCTGGAAGCTCCATCGCGGCCGTCTTTACCATCCCTTCAAATCCGTGAATGTATCCTCCCGTGTCACGGGAATCCGACAGCACTTGAAGAACGATTCGTCTGCCCACATTCGGGTGAATTGCTTTGGCCTGGATCATTCCGTATAACGCGGTTACCTTCTGGCGGTACAGATCAGCGTCCATAGACAAATGATCAGGCAATTGATGAACCTCGTATATGTCAGATTGAAGCTCCAACTTGGCAGCAAGATCCGGATAATTGCCATAGAGAACCACGATCCGGTACGGGGTAAGATCGGACTGCAGCTCTTTTCCATCCGCTATCATGTGTCGGGCAGATTCAGCCTCATGGATATCCAGTGTTTTAATCCATTTAGGCTCATAACATACAGGTTCTCCTTTCCCCTCGATTTCTCTGGCTGTTGCTGGTATTTCCGAATGCGTTGCAGGTTGTTCATCAGTCGAATGACTGCTTTGGTACGGGAGCGTATTCAAGTTCACACGTTCCGACACCGCTGCTGCCTCATTCCAGGCGTCGGAACAATGGGTGTGCAGGTATTCGGTCAACGCCTGCACGGAAGAGTGCTCAAACAGCAGCGTTGGATAAAGCGCCATGTTCACCCGGTTTTCTATCCGTTTCACCAGCTCAAGCAGATGCATGGAATCGAGCCCCTGCTCATAGAAGCCTGCATGCTCATCCACTGCCTCAGGTAAAGTGTTCAGCATACGTGCGATTTCAGCTTTCACATAAGCCGAAATCGTGGTTCGGACCTGATCTTGTGAGCCCGCAGACAATTGCGTTGTATTTGCCCATTCGGAACTTTCAGCTATGGCCGCTTCAGAAGCTGGTTTGTCGTTGCGTCCAGTTGTCATTTGGTTTGTCAGCCCGGTAATGGATACGGCATGGCGAACTCTTTTTGCCTTCAAATTCACAAACTCCGCAAGCAATCTGCCCTCCCGATCCGTAACAGCAATGCTGCGGGAGATGATATCCCCACCGGAAAGATCACTTGGTGTTTGTTCGGTAAACGTGCGAATCTCGGCTGGAAAACGGTCGTATATAACAAATCGTTCAATCATGAACGGAATGTATGGCGGAACTGCTGCATCCAGACCGTCGACATTTCCCAGGCGAAAGGACGACCCGGCAAAGGTCGCCCCGTCCAACAGGGCCACATGAGCGTGAAATTTGTCCAGATACTGCTCGGCCAGGCTGCTCAGCCGGATATCCATCCACTCCATTTGACCTTGTCTGAAGACATCTCCGTGGTTTTTCATAAAGGAAAAATGCTGTATATCCGCCTGGCGGGCGAGTTGATAGATCTGATCCATATCCCACGTCTGTAGCCCGTCTGTGTTTTTGGAAGGCAGCGGGTGTGTATGCTGTAAAGGTTGTACAGGCCCCTTCCCGCCGAGCAAACACAGCTTGCATTCCATATTCAGTACTTCCGATGAAGGCGCCTCACTGTCTTTTGGTACTTTGCGGCTATGAATCGTGATTTGCCCCTGACCCTCATCCATATTCATGGACAACGTCAGCATGATATCCACATCAAAATCCGTCGAAGTGACAATCGGCTGTGTAAACACGATATCTCGAAGTTCAATGGAGGTGGTACGCAGATGGCTCCCGCTCAGTCGGTACACCATATCCAGCAGCACCACACCCGGAAGGGTGCAGACCCCGTGAACACGATGATCCCTCACGAAATAGTCGCTGTGGCGCAATCGCTGTAAAAATGATTCGGTTGCAGGCAATGTCATGATCCGCGTCACTCCCTTCTCATAGCTTGATGAAATCAAAAAAGCTCGAATGCTCTGATTGCTCCGATAGCTGTTGCATCGGCGACGCAGCTGAAACAATGGACGATGTCTCCACCGATTCCGTGGCCTTGACGGGTGGCCAGCAATACTTGCGTTGAAAAGGTGAATCAGGGGAACGAAGCGGCAGGCTCACCATACGTTCGGCAGGAATGCCTTCATTGCTGACAATGATGTGTGCGTTATTGCCTCCAAGTCCGAATGCACTTATGCCTGCCCGCAGTGTGTCGCTTGGCCCATTTCCCCACGGTTGGTGCTGCTGCACGATATAAAAAGGAGATTCCCCGAACTGGAACCGCGGATTCGGCTGGTCGCAGTGAATCGTCGGCGGAAGCTCGCGGTGAGCAAGCGAGAGCAGCACCTTGATCAGGCTGGCAATACCCGATGCGCTCAGCAGATGCCCGATATTACTTTTGACACTGCCTACGCCGCAAAACTGGCGCTGATTTGTATATTTTGCAAAAACACCTGTCAAAGCCTTAAGTTCAATGGGATCACCAATGAGTGTCCCGGTTCCGTGTGTCTCGATATAGCTGATGGTGGAAGGATGAATGCTTGCATTCGACATCGCTTTTTCCAGCAATTCCTGCTGGGCTTCCGGGTTAGGTGTGGTAATGCCCATCGTTTGACCGTCATTGTTGATGGAGGTACCATCGATGACCCCATAGATCGTGTCCTGATCGGCGATGGCTTGCGATAGCGGTTTAAGTAATACAACGCCGCAACCTTCACCCAGCCCGATGCCGTTTGCGTCCGCACTGAACGTTTTGCAACGAGAATCCGGGGATAATACGCTGGCAGCTCCAAGCATCTCGTAAGGTGCATCATCCAGCAAAATGTCCACACCGCCCGCAAAAGCGAGATCACATTCCCCATCCAGCAGACTTCGTACAGCAAGATGAACTGCGGTAAGTGAACTGGAGCAAGCGGTATCCACCACCATGTTGGGACCTTTCAGATTATAAAAATGGGACAGATGTGCAGCGATAAAGTTTTGGCCGATGCCAACGATGGTATCTTTGGTGCTGCCGCCCAGCTTGGACGAAAAGTTGCTCGCTCTGGAGCCAACAAATACGCCGGTCTGCGAATTCCATAAACGTTCCCGGCTGTATCCTGCGTCTGCGGCGGCCTCCACGCTCACTTCCAGCAGTTGGCGCTGGAGCGGATCGAGCTGTTCAGCCAGCGTATCCGTCATTCGGAAAAATTCGGGATCAAACTGTTCAATGTCCCGAATGAACGCCCCAATGCGCTTGCTGGAAGCGGAAGTTCTATGGGTGCTGCTGCCTGTCAACCTCAAGCGTTCCGCCGGGATTTCGGTCATGCTATCTCTGCCCTTTTGCAGATTGGACCAGAATTGCGCCGGATTGTCGGCATCGGGAAAATGGCAGGCAACGCCAACAATCGCGATTTTATCCCGCTTCTTGGTTTGTTCCAGCTCGGCTGGTTTTTCGTATGCCTCATCCACAGGATCATTCAGTTCGTTCAGTCCGGTTCGCACCTCCATATCTGGTTCAGCATGTTGCACAGGAATGGAATGTGCTGAACGAACATCAGAAGGTTTTTCAGTCGAATTCCCCCCCAACTTGGAGTTGGCTTCCATCAACAGGTCAGCCAAAGATTCGGGATAGATCCGTACCAGATGTTTTGCTAATTGGCGCAGTGTTGGATGTTCAAGCAACAGCGAAGGATCTATAGCAACATGCTGCAACTGTCGGTCCATGACCGTCAGAACTTGGACAAGCAGGATTGAATCCATTCCATAGTGCTGAAAAGGGGTATCTTCATCCAGCCGGGATTCATCCAATCTCAGTTCTTTGGCCATCAAAGCCTTGAGCCACGCTAGTGTCCTGTTCTCCAGCTCCTCCGTGAGGCTTGCGGTCATCCGCTCCACCGGGCGTGGAATTAACGGAATCGACATCTTCTGTGCTTCACTTAACGATGCCTCTGCCTGATGCTCCGCTTGTTGCTCTGCCTTGTGAACAGTTTGCGATGCAACTACAGCCGGCAGAATAACAGGCCCCCTGTTTTCCCGAATAATCCGATCCAGCCATAACATTCCTTCCGCATCAGTGATGCTGAGAAGGCCGCTCTGGCGATATGCTTCGCTAGTGACCGCACCAAAGCCGGATTCCTGCCAGCTCGGCCACTGGATGCTGATAACCGGGAATGGATTGATGGCACTTTCTTGGGATACGGCTTCGGCAAAATAGTCCATATAGGCGTTAGCCATCACATAATCGCTCTGCCCTGCTCCCAGCGAAGGCATCGCTGAGGATACGGAGGAAAACAGCACAAAGAAGCGCAGCGGCTCATGCCTGAGCGCATGATACAACGCATGCATCCCGCCTGTTTTCGGATCAAGGACCCGCTGTATGGCATCCGCCTGTTTGCGAATAAAAGCCGGATTGGCATGATCCACGTTGCCAGCACAATGAATAATCCCTCCAACAGGACCCATGGTGCGCTTAACTCTGGCCAGTTCCGCCTGAATGGCGCTCTCGTTTGTAAGAGAGATATCCGTAACAAGTACCTCGGCCCCCAGGTGTTCGAGTTCCAACAGGGATCTGATTTTGGTGCCTATCGCCGTGTCATGGCTTGCATATGCTTCCCATTCCTCCCGCTGTGGAATGGCTTCCCGTCCAGTCAACAACAGCCGCTTCACATTGTGATGCTTCACAAAATGGCGGGCACATGCCATTCCAAGGCCGCGGGTACCTCCGGTAATCCACAACACCTGATTGGCTTCCAGGATCGGTCGTTCTGGATCGATTGAAGATTCCGTGACATTATTGTTTATACTTTCCCCATAAGACAGCTCACGCATATAGGAACGCCAGCGTTTACCATCACGGTAACATATCTCCGGTTCCCGATCGGTTTGCCGGAACTCTGTTGTAATGCATTTGATCTTTGCCTCTTCCGATGCCGACGGATCAACATCCAGATGTCTGGATTGGATGCTTCGGTATTCGGCTTGCAGCATGCGGAACAGACCCGCACGAGAGGCGTGGGCCAGATTCACTTTCGAATTGCGGAACGACTCCAGGCCATTGGTCACCAATAGTAACAGCATCCCCTCATGGCCATGGATCTCAATGACGTCCTGCATAAGCTTCAGCCATGCCGGACGAATCTGTTCTGCGCAGGAATCATCAACAGTGATCTGGCTCATGCATGCTGTCAGATCAATCAAACCTGTCAGTCCATGTTTCAAACGTTCCTCATCTTCGAGCCAATGGCGTCCCGGATCATCCAACTGTTCCTCATTCAAAACCACCGTATGTTTAAAATGTTCTGTCAATCTCGCAGCAAGAGCTGCTGACTCCCGATTGGCAAGAATCAGAATCTTTCCAGCAGAATTGCGTTCATCAGACATGGATGCAATGTCCGCAAGCTGCCAGTCTTTGTGATAAGCAGTCATTTGGCGCTCCGGTGCTGCTTTCTGAATTCCAGCAGATACAGCAGAGTTGAGACGATCCACATGTTCACGGATAGCGGCTTCCTCAGGCAATTCAAACCAGCAGCGCTCGCGCTCAAACGGATAGCCAGGCAGACTAATTCGACGAGGCTGTTCTGTGGAGTATAGGACACTCCAGTCTGCTTTGATGCCTTTCACCCACAAATCCAGCACTTTTCCGTAAAGTCCTTCATTTAACCAACGGCTCACCACTTCGCCAAAATGCTCATCCATGGCGATTGCTGCCTGCACAGCCTGATAGGATTTGATATTTCCGAGGTACATTCCGTCTATTCCATCTAATGCCTCGTTTATGTTCTCATTTCCCAGGAAAAGGTGAAGACGTTCCTTTAACTCCTGAACGGATCGCACGACGAATCCGAGGCGCTCTTCCATCTCCTGTCTTCCTGTTTGAAGCGTAAATGCCAAGCGCTCCAGCAAACATTCCGGTTCTTCCGTTGCTCCTCCGGTGAGATGCTTCTCATCCACAGCAGTGAGCAAACGTCTGGCTCGTTCCCTGAGAGCGGATCGGGTTCGCGCCGAGAGCACAATGATGGCAGCTCCTCCTCTTGTTGCTTCGTTCAAGCTCCCCTCCTCATGTGGAGGGTAATCTGCCTCTTCAATGATCAGATGGGCATTGGAACCACCCGCACCAAATGAAGACAAGCCCGCCCTGCGCGGTATCTGGACCAGCTTGCCATCTTCCATCCGCTGTAACGGCTTCCACGCTTCAGCATCCCGCTGTACACGAAACGGGGTCTGCGCAAAGTCGATATTCGGATTGGCCGGGTCTGAATGCAGAGAGGGCACCAGTTGCCCATGTTTCAGCTGAAGCAAAATTTTGGTCAGTCCGGCAATACCCGCCGCACTTTCGGCGTGGCCGATGTTGGACTTTACCGACCCAAGAGCGCAAAACTGTTGCTGATCCGTGGATTCTGCAAACGCTTTGCTCAGACCGGCAACCTCAATCGGATCACCAAGCGATGTGCCTGTCCCGTGAGCCTCCACATAGGTAATGGTATCGGCGGAGATGTCCGCCTCAGCAATGGCTCTCCCTATGACACATGACTGAGCTGCCGGATTGGGCACGGTATACCCATTCGTTTTTCCACCGTGATTCAGTGCACTACCTTTAATAACCCCGTAGATATGATCTCCGTCTTCGATTGCCTTGTTGAGCGGCTTGAGAATGACTGCTCCGACCCCCTCGCTGGGAACATAGCCGTCCCCTTGTGCACCAAAGCTTTTGCATCGGCCTTCGCTAGAAAGGAAGCCACCTTGGTTCAGTAAAATATACTTGTTTGGATGAATCGATACGTTGACACCGCCCGCCACCGCCACTTCGCATTCCTTCAATACAAGACTCTGGCAGGCCAGATGAATCGCAGTCAAGGAAGAGGAGCACATCGTATCAACAGCCATGCTTGGCCCATTGAAATTGCAATAATACGATATTCGGTTGGCAATGGATGCGGGATTGCCACTTAAAGCGATGGAGGAATCTCCCTTAGCCTGAGCCTGGGCGGCGTACAGCTGGTATTCTTCGTACATGACTCCGACGTACACGCCAACCTTGTTTCCCCAAGTATCTCCGGTTGCAGAAGCCAAACCCTCTGGTGTGTACCCTGCATCTTCAATGGCATCATAGGCCGTTTCCAGGAACAGCCGCTCCTGCGGATCCATCATCTGTGCTTCTCTGGGCGAGATATGGAAAAACAATGGGTCAAAACGATCCACGCCCTGGAGGAAGCCTCCCCACTTGCTGCCAGGTTTCGGTGAATTAGGGTCCGCATGGTGCATATGTAGCCTGTGATCCCAGCGATCCAACGGAATTTCAGTGACACTATCCCTGCCCTGCATCAAGTTTTCCCAAAATTGTTCCAGGTCGTTCGCCTCGGGATAACGTCCGGACAGGCCAATAATGGCGATATCCTTGGCTAGTGAACGCACTTGAGCATCTGCTGGCACTGAGGAGCTCTGAGCTGGACGCTGAAATGCACGAAATGGAGGGTGTTGCAGGCCGGCTCGGGCAGTCTTAGTCTTATCCGAACGTTCCTTACGTTCTTCACAGGGCAGTTCAGGAACGGAAATTAGGCGATTGACGGTATCGCCGTGGGCCTTGATTAGATATTCTCTCAACTCTTTGAGGGTCTGATATTCAAAAAGCAGCGTTTTGGACAAAGGCCCGAAAGTACCCTCGAGCTGATCCGTCAATTGAGTAATGCTAATCGAGTCTATACCATACTCTTCCAGTCGGGCGTGGCTTACAATTTGATCTGCGGGCACTTTGAGTACCGCGGACAAGGCCTTTTTCAGAAAAGTATCCAATGCTTCCGCCAGTATATAGTCTGCTGCTGTGGTCTGCGTATGCTTCGCCAAACGATCCGTTGGCAGGCTGGTTTGACTTGTACGCGGTAATGGTTCGCTCTCAGGAACTAACGGTGCTGACGGAAAAGCGCTCGGGTATCGCTGGCTCAGAAATGCCGAAGCAGATTGCAGCGTTGGATACTCCACAAATAGAACATGACTCAGATCCAGCCCACATCGCTCGTTCAACCTTTGGGCCAAGAGTGTTAATTGAGGCTGATCCAGCCCGTATTCAAGCCAATCCGCTTCGCGGCTAATCTCATCAGGACCAACACCAAGCAGCTCCGCAGCCAATTCTTGCAACACAGACATGGCATCTGCTTCTGAAACGTTTGGGATATCCTGCGTTGCACGGTTCATATTCCAACGTGCCTCCAGGCTGGAGATCAGCTTCGGGATGTCCCCTTGTACCCCAATGATTTCACATTCTGTGGAATGAAAAGCCTTATAAAGCAACGTAATACCTGCTTCAATAGCCAGTGGACGCATTCCCGTATTTTCCCATAACGCTTTCTCTTCCACAGGGCTTAAATGCATGCCACCATCTTTCCATAACGGCCAGTGGATGGCCAGGGTCCTTCCTTGCCGTTTACCGGCCAGCATTAACTGATGACGATACTGTGCATAGCTGCCCATATACGCGTTGGCTGCAGCGTAATCGCATTGGCCCGGATTTCCATATACACCCGACATAGAGGAGAACAGGATAAAAAAGTCCAGCTTCATCGCCCGGGTTGCTTCATCCAGATAAAAGGTGCCGGCAACTTTCGGAGCCATCACCTTCTCCATTTCGGCTTTTGTTTTGTTCAAGATGTACTGATCTCCTGTTAAACCTGCGCTATGGATGATTCCATCCAGACGGCCGAAGTTATGCTGAATATAAGCAACAAGCTCCGAGGTATCTTTTTCCCGGGATATATCCCCTTGGCGATAGATGATCGTGGTACCATTTGTTTTCAATGGTTCCCATACCTGCTCCTGTTTCGCTGACATGTCCGATCTGCCTGTCAAAACCAGCGTGGTGTTGACAACCTTAGAGGCAATCTCACGGGCAAAAATATGGCCCAGGCCACCTGCCCCTCCTGTGATAAGGTACACCCCGCCATTCTTCCAAGGCATGACCTCCGTCTTAGCAGGCAGATGGAGGGCCTTCCAGTGAAGCACTTGTCGTTGTGCGCCTTGGTAGCCGATAGATATATCCTCAGACTCCCGGTTAATCTTGATCAGTTCGGCAGCACGCTTGGCATTAGGCGTTTCCCGAGGTCGGCTCTTCGATTCTGAGCCGACCTCTGCCATATCTTCAATGAACTGAACATGAATCCGGGGATTTTCCAGTGCCGCCGTTCGCAGCAATCCTGTTAATCCGCTATACAGCTGAAAATGATCTTCACGGCTGTACAACAGCTGAATAAGCACATTCTCAGCGTTGGCTGGACTACTCACCAGTTGTTGAAGTACGTGGAGTACTTGGGTAGAAGCAGACGCAAAACGTTTGGAGCTTGCGCCAACGTTGTCAATATCAGCAATTTTTTCAGATCCAAGCGCTACGATCTCGGTTGGTAGTTCCTCTTGCTTCAGTCTTTCCTTTATTTCCTCCGCCAGTCCGGCCCAAGGTTCAGCCAGCATTACGATATGCCTGTCAAAAGGGTGGTTCCAATCATTTCGGACAGCGGCGATTTTTTCCCAACGAGGTACCAACATGGCCGTTGCCCGCCCATGCGGCTCAGCCCCCGGGACTATACCATTGTTCAAGGCTCTGCAACTAAGTCCCTGAATAAAAACACATGGCACCCCTGTACTGGAGAACAAATCAATATCCAGCCTAGGCATGGCATGCGCAGCGGATGAAGCAGAATCAGAGCTGTAACGCACATGAGCCCACATTTCTTCCGTGAAGGAGCCCAGAACCTGAAGTTCATCCATGGCATAGGGAATGGGCAGCATAGAATTTGCGTTTTCCAGCTCTTTGCCCTCTTTTCCCTCCTGGTCCTCCATCCACAGCCCAATCGCGGATTGCAATGCTCCATCCAGGATGGCGGGATGCATTACATAGGAGTGCATTTCATGCTTCAGAACAGAAGGCAGGCGAAGCTGTCCTAACACCTCGCCTGCTCCCACGTTTAACTCAACCAACAACCGATGAGCGGGTCCGTAGTTGAGACCACCTTGTTCGTACATTTGGTAGCATTGATCCGCGCTAAATCGTTTGGTGTTGCAGCGTGCCTTTATCTCGCCTGGATTAACCGCCATTGCTGCGACTAGCTCATCTTCCAGTGAAACGATACTGGCATAACCGCTGCTGTACACCCTATTTTCGCCCGGTCCATCCGCAGACATCTCACTGTACATTTCATACTGAATAGGCTGAGTTTCCAATGAGGCATGTAATCGAATATGCAGAGATACCGGAGTCTCCTTGACAACAAGAGGACGCATCCACACATGGTTTTTCAAGATAACTGCAACATTCTCTCCTTGCTGCTCGCCGAGAGCATCGCTAACTGCAGCATGCGCCATTTCAAGGTAGGCCGCACCGGGTAGAATCCGCTCTTGTCCGATCCGATGATCATTCAGGTAAAATTCCTGGCCGGTCAGAACCGTCACGTATTTTTGCTCTGACAAGTTGGACTTATTCTCATGAAGCAGTGGATGAATAAAAGGAATATGACCGGAGTATCCGTTAAGGGAAGAATCCCCCTTCATCCGGAACTCCACAGGAGGTTCACCAGATACCCAATACCGTTCTTTGGCAAATGGATACGTAGGCAGGCTGATCTTGTGGTGTGTGAATCCGTCATGGAGCAAGTTCCAGTCCACATTCAGGCCTTTCACCCAAAACTCCAGCAATTTTCCGAATTTGCGTTTGGTAATCCAGTTCATTAGGGTATGGCTCATGTCTGCATCCGTTGACAATATGGATAGCGGCTGTTGTGCATCACCTGCATATCCCACATACATGTCGTCCATATCCTGATCTCCCGAACAGTAGCTTTCCAGTTTCGAGCTCAGTTCCTGTAGCGAACCTGTCACGATGCCAAGACGCATGTTCATCATCTCACGTCCGGTTTGCAGCGTATAAGCGATGTTCGCCAATTGTTCCTCTTGATATCGATTGGATCGCAGAGCGGTTAACATGCGTTCACACAATTCACGAAGCTGCTTTTCATTCCGGGCCGACAAAACGATAAGGGCCTGCTGTTTAGCTGGTTTATCCTGCTCAATCGGCAACATATCTGACTGCTCGGGACAATACTCCTGCACAATGATATGGGCATTGGAACCCCCGGCACCAAATGAGGAAATTCCCGCAATTCGCGGGACTTCCTGTGTAGAGTCTCCAGAATCAATCGTTATTCTGTCCCAGTCACTTAATTGCTTCTGCACTGCAAAAGGTGTCTTGTCGAACTGAATGTGTGGATTAGGCGGGTCCGCATGAATGGAAGGAACCAGCTGCCGATGCTGCATCTGCAAAAGAACCTTGGTCAAGCCTGCAATGCCTGCCGCACTTTCGCAATGACCAATATTCGATTTGGCTGAGCCAATGGCACATTTGCTGTTTGCTGCTTTCCCTTTCCTAAATGCCTGGGTTAACCCTGTAATTTCGATGGGATCTCCCAGTGAGGTGCCTGTCCCGTGAGCCTCGATATAGCTGATGTCCGTAATGTCGATTCCTGCCTCCGCGACAGCTGTTTCAATAACCTCCGCCTGTCTGGCAGGGTTGGGAACCGTATAACCGTTCGTTTTGCCGCCGTGGTTAACGGCAGTTCCTTTAATGACGCCATAGATATGATCGCCGTCGGCTATGGCACGGCTTAAAGGTTTGAGCATCACAGCCCCTACACCTTCTCCGGGGACATAACCGTCACCGCCTTCACCGAAGCTTTCGCAGCGACCTTTCGAAGACAGGAATTGCCCCTGAGTTAACATCACATATTTATTGGGGTGAACAGATACATTGACACCTCCGGCGATTGCAGTTCGGCATTCTTTTTTACTCAGACTCTGACAGGCCAGATGAATAGCCGTGAGAGACGAGGAGCACATGGTATCTACTACCATGCTGGGCCCATGAAAATTACAAAAGTACGACACGCGATTGGCAATGGAAGCCGGATTACCGTTTAATGCAAAGGGCTCTCTACCCGCAATCCTGGCTTCAGCGCCATACAGCTGATACTCCTGATACATGACTCCTGCGAATACACCGACATTCCCAATCTGATCCGGGGGGGCATCTGGACCTGCGGCCTGTCCGCGGGTATATCCCGCATCCTGAAGTGTCTCGTACACACATTCCAGAAACAGTCGCTCCTGTGGATCAATTCGTTCAGCTTCCTTCGGAGAAATCTGAAAAAAGAGTGGATCAAAACGATCCACTCCATCCAAAAATCCGCCCCATTTTCCAGACTGTTTTCCTTTGCTCGCATTCATCTCGGTATGAATCCGGTAATCCCATCGATCTTCTGGTATTTCAGTGATGCAGTCCTTCCCATGTTTCAGGTTCTCCCAGAACTGCTCCAGATTACTAGACTTTGGATATCGTCCAGACATGCCAATGATGGCAATGTCCAGTGATTTGCTGTGCACATGTTCTTCGCTAGTCGATTCTCCACTTGCGTTAGTCGCTGCTGGAATTCTTCTCCGTGAGCCAGCAGATCGCTGGCGCATATCGAACGAATTCGGGCTTTCAGACTTCCGTATTGTGCTGGACTCAAGCTCTGAAGTACGGAGTTGTACGTCTGGATTGCTTTTCGCCTGCACCCCTGTGAGCTGCTCCAGTCGTTCCCGATGATGGCTCATGAAATACCCGGCAAGCTCCGCTATATTTTGGTATTCATAGAACAACGTCTTGGACAGCGGACCAAATTGCTGTTCCAATTGATCCGTCAATTTCATCACCATCACGGAATCAATGCCATAGTTCTCCAGAGGCGCATGTGCATCGATCTGTCGTTCCGGTAGCATAAGGCTAGAGGACAATATTTTTTTGACATAACGAATGGCTTTTTCGCTGGTATCGTCCTCTTTCTCTTCATGAGGCATCTCACTCAAGCTTGACTCCTGTTCTCCAGATACGGACAACAGCCTTTGCAGCTGCTCCGCTGCCTGTTGATCGCTGAGCTTTCCTTGCTGAATCTTTCGATACAATGTGGACAGTTGGTCTTCCAAAGCGATCACCTCCTTAAAGAAAAACGTCAATCGATAGAATTGTTGAGAAAGTCAAGTTGGCTTTCGTGAAAGTCTTAAAAACCGGCTTAGAAACAAGCAAAGCAAGTACAACTACTTGAGATGCATTAATTGATCAAGGGTACATTCGCCGCTGCGAATTTTCTCTACAAGGTCGAGGTAATTCTCGTCATCGGAACGGCTGTATGCTTCATCCGTATTCATAATCGGTGCTGTCCCGGAAATACCCATGAAGCTTCGCAATTGATCAGCCTGCCCCTGCATGACGACTACAGGTGACCTTCTCTCTTGCAGTGTCTGCTGGAGAGATCGCATCGCATTTGCCCGCTCCAGTGGTGCCGCTCCTGATATTCGCTCCATGTTCTGTCTCGCATGATCATTCATATGCATACCGCCCTCTTCCCACAAAGGCCAATTAATGGCGAGTGTAAACCCGTGACGTTCTCCCTGCTGAACACGCTCATTGCGGTATTCGGAATATTCGTCCATAAACGCATTTGCTGCCGCATAATCGGCTTGACCCACATTGCCATGTACCCCGGCTAGCGAGGAAAACAATACAAAAAAGTCCAGCTTGAAATACTGGCTTGCTTCATCCAAATGAACCGTTCCAGCCACTTTTGGAGCCAGCACCTCCTCGATGTCATCAAGCTCCTTTCGGATCATATAGCTGTCGCGAATTAAGCCTGCATTATGAATAATTCCATGTAATTCGCCGTAGTTTCGGTTGATTTCCAGCATCAGTTCATCTACAGCTTCCCTCTTCGAGACATCCGAACGCCGATACATGACCTCTGCCCCCATCTGTTCCAGCAACGCCATTCGCTGGCGATCTGATTCATCGAGTTCCGAACGCCCCGTAAGGATGAGCACGGGATGTTCCGCCTGCTCGGCGATATGCTCCGCTAGGATCGATCCGATGGCTCCCAGACCGCCTGTAATCAGATACACGCCTCGATCTTTCCAAGGCAGCTTGACCAAGGATGAATGCGAAGAACCGACCTCTTTCCACAATGATGTATATCTTTTATCGTTCTGATAGCGGATATGTGTATCGCCAGCGCTTTGACTGCTTTCCTTCAGGATCTGCACAACTCGTTCGGTACTCTGAAGATCATCGGCTTCGATGATTTGGATGATGATTTTCGGATTTTCCAATTCAGCCGTTTTTAGCAAGGCGGATAATCCTCCGAACAATTTATATTGTGCCCGCTTGGCAACCAGCAGTTGAATAAGTACAGCACCTTCCGGTCTAGCTTTGAGCAACTGTTGTACATAACGATAGGCCTTCTTAACAGCAAATAGATATTGCTCATCCATCAAGCCGGAATGACCAGCCCGATCCGCTGGGTCTGGACCTAGGGATACATACTGCACATTCGGAAGCTTGGCAGCCATGACGTGTTCCTGCTCTGTCCAAGGGCCAGATAACATGACGATATGACGACTGTATACCACCTCAGGCACAACTACTGCTTCCTGCTCCTTCCACTCTCTTGCAAACATCAGTGTTTGTGATTCGGTTGGAGATGATGTTTTCCCCATGTGAATCTCTCCCTTCAAAGGTTTGCTAGTGAAGCCCTCGAACTGGACACATACATTTCCATCTTCATCACACAAGTCAATGTCCAGCTTTTGCAGCGAAGTAGATGGTTTATGTCCGTTATTGTAACGAATATAAGCCCACATGTGTGCTGTACAAGGACGACGGAAAACGACCCGCTCCAGTGCAAAAGGAAGCAGGGGACTTGGACTAGTTTGCAGTCTGGGATCATCAGGCATCGAATGTGCAAGCAGCAATCCAATGGCGGACTGCAAAGCCGCATCCGCCATGGACGGATGAAGGACGAAGTCACGAGCGGAGTCCCTCACCCGGGCAGGGAGAGCAAGCTTGGCCAGCACCGCGTTTTCTCCCGTATAAACCGTTTCGATCCCTTGCATGGCTGCACCATAGTGAAGTCCCATCCGTTCAAAAGCATGATAGCATTCATCCGCTGTCCACGGTTTGATGCATCTTTTTTGTATGTCTGCCAGATTCAGCCGTAAGTTTTGGGATTCGGTTCTCAGCAAAGCCAAACCCTGACTATGCAGCAACTCGGCTGACGCATCTTGGGTGTATACTTCATAGTGAATGTCTCCCTGCTCTCCCGTATACAAACGCACATGAACGTCGATGGACTGAGCAGCGATTGCCATCGGTCTTCCCCAGATGATATTTTCCAGCACGATCACCTCAGGCACGGAATCAACCTGTTCTACAGAGCGTTTCACAGCCTCGCGAGCCATTTCCAAATAGGCCACTCCCGGAAGCACCCGGTGGGAACCGACCTGATGATCTGACAGGAAAAATTCATCACCGCTAAACCGTGAGGTAAAGCGCTGCTCCGATAACAGGGATGTATTATGGTGAAGCATCGGATGAAGCACTATGGTATCGCGGGAATCCGCTTTGGTATTGTTAGCAACATGTAGCGGCATTCCTTTGGCGCCAGGCAGCCAATATTTTTCCCGCTCAAACGGATAGGTGGGCAGACTCATTTTGCCTGGTGTTATTGCACCATACATTTCCTTCCAGTCCAGCTTCGCGCCATTCACCCATAATTCCAGCAATCGATTCACGTTAACTTGCATCATGGCCAGTCTGACATCTTCTGAAGGAGGCTTGCTCCCTTCTTGCTCGGTGTCTAAAGGCGTATACGAGGTTCGATTAACCCGTCCTCTGTATATTCCGGGAATGGCTTGCTTTAACTTTCCGGTTTGAATGGTAACCAGTCTAGCCATCAGTTCACGTATCGTGCTTGCTGTAAAAGCCAAACGTTCTTCCATTGCCTCTCTGCCGGTTTGAAGTGTATAGGCCAGCTTGTCTAACACCTGATCATCCAATGTTCGGCGGCGAATATATAGTAGAAGTTTCTCCGCCACAGCAACCAGCCTTTCTTCATTGCGGGCAGACAAAACGATCATTATCGGTTGCTTCGACTTACGTTCTACCCTGTTAGAAGAGCTTTCTATCACAGGAAAAGAAGGTTGGGCAGGAGCAGGAATGTATTCTTCAACGATTACATGAGCGTTTGCGCCCCCAGCGCCAAATGAGGATACACCGGCAATGCGCGGTATTTCCTGCATCTGTCCGTTCACCTCAACCATCGGTCTTGACCAATCGCTCGCCTGCTGCTGTACGATAAACGGCGTGTTCTTGAAGTCAATTTCCCTATTCAGCTCTCCAGCATGAAGGCTGGGTGCAATCTGACCATGCTTCAACTGAAGAATAATCTTGGTCAGTCCACCAATTCCGGCTGCCGATTCCATATGTCCAACGTTGCTTTTCAGTGATCCGATGGAACAGTATCCTTTATCCTGCGTATCCTGGCGGAAAGCTCGGGCAAGTCCGGCCATTTCAATCGGGTCTCCCAGGCTTGTCCCCGTACCATGAGCTTCGATATAGCTGATCCAACGGGCGTCAATGCCTGCTTTGTTGATTGCCTCCCGAATCAGGTCTCCTTGGGCTGCAGGATTGGGAACCATATACCCATTTGTCTTGCCGCCGTGGTTAATGTGGGTTCCGCGGATGACAGCATGGATCTGATCGCCATCTTCAACCGCTTTGGACAGTTGTTTCAGGATAACCACCCCGACGCCTTCCCCGGGTACAAAACCGTCCGCCTCCTGAGCGAAGCTCTTGCATTTTCCGTCCGCTGCCAGCATCTGCTGGGCACACAAGGCAACATAGCTGGAAGGATGCAGATACAGGTTCACCCCGCCTGCAATCGCTGCCTCACATTCGCCGCGGCGAATGCTTTCACAGGCTTCATGAATAGCCGTGAGTGAAGAGGAGCACATCGTATCCACCGGCATGCTGGGACCATGGAGGTTTAGCAAATAGGAAACCCGGTTTGCGACCGAACTGAACGAGGTCTGCGGGAACCATTCACTGCTTTCATTCCATAGAGGCGGGCCGTAGAGGTTGAAGCCATTCTTGGTAATGCCCGCGAACACCCCCACTTTGCCATTGTACTGTCGATCCATCTGTTCCCTTGTATAGCCCGAGTCTTCAAGCGCTTCCCATACGGTTTGCAAAAAGAGCCTTTCCTGCGGGTCCATGTTCATGACCTCTCGGGGAGAGAGCTGAAAGAACAGCGGATCAAAATCGGCGTATCCTTCAATGAAGCCGCCCCATTTGCTGTAGCTTTTGCCTTTGCGTGCAGCTTCCTTGCGATCCGGTTCATAGAATCCTTCAAGGGACCAGCGTTCTTCCGGAATTTCCGTGATACAGTCCTTGCCCGCAATCAGGTTGTCCCAGAATTGTTCCAGATGATCGGCCTGCGGATATTTGCCGCTGATGCCAATAATGGCAATCGGTTCATTGGCAGCCAAGTTGAGAGGTGCCGTGACGGGTACAGGCTTTGCCGGATACAAAACAGGTTCGTGCATCGTTCTTTCCACTGCGGAAACGGTTGACTGAATAAGGGATTCGTGTGTCTGTTCCGGCTCTTTTTCAGGCAGCTTAGGTAGGGCCGCCGCCAACAGCTCCTGTCTGTGCTGTTTCATAAAATAATGAATTAATGATGCAAGTGTTTTGTGTTCAAAAAACAGCGTGGTGTTCACGCCGTCAAAATGCTTGCGCAACTGATTGGTCAGTTGAACAATCAGGATAGAATCAATGCCGTAAGCCTCCATTGGTTCGGACTCATCGATCTGTTCAGGTGACATTCGAATAACCTCTCCGACCAGACGTTTGAAAAATGTCAGGCTGGCCTGCCACATCTGATCGGAATCCAGTTCGGACTCCGGCTGTGACAGTGGTTCTGTGTGCATGTTGTCCATCTTCATGGCCGATGTGTTTTCAGAAGAAATCTGCTCATCATTTGACCTGGCTTCTGCAGAAGGTGTAGCCATCGATATATAGCCGTCGCTGAAAGCGGTGATGATCTGCTGCCCAAGACTCTCACCGGGTTCGGCTGGCAGCATTGCCTGTCCAAACCCGGCTTCTTGTAGCGTCTTCTGCCACTGCTGCTTGCCAAGAACAGGAGAGCCTCCGATCCGGATCTCATCATCTTCATACAGCCACCACCCTTCCAGCAAACCAAATGTCAGGTGGCTAAACAGCGAGCTGCGAGTCAGTTCATTCAGCAGAAGCAGGCCGTTTTGTTTCAACAGATCGTGTACATGACCCAGGGTGCGGCTTATGTTCCGGGTAGCATGAAGAACATTGGCTGCGATGACCAGATCATACCTCCCCAGATCATAGGATTGTTCTGCAGGAGGCTTTTCGATATCCAGCATGGTGCAGTTCAGATAAGGGTGATTCTCCCCATAGGTCTTTTCTCCATGCAGCAGGAATGCTCTCGAGATGTCCGTGTATGCATACTCCGCAATAGAGGCGGCAAAAGGTTTGATCCGCTCAAGCACCTTTTCCGTCGTTCCTCCTGTCCCGGCACCGATTTCAAGAATACGCAAGCTGACCTGCGGATTGGATTCAAGTCGCTCGGCGAGGTACGCTGCGGCGGTATCGGCCAGTATTTCGTTGAAATAGTCTGCCGCTGAATTATGCTTGTAAATGTTCTGAACCATATCCATCGCTCCGTCGGGGAACATGATATTGGTGGCAGCCAGCTCTCCTCTGACAATCTCCGGCAGGCTGCGTATCATCTGGTCGACTAACTTAACCTGAGGCGCAAAATCCGGGTCCAATAGCCAGTGCTTCATACGCTGCTCCCATGCCGACCACATCGAGTCAGAAGCAAGAGACTGTTGCGACAAGGTATACTGCTCTATACGCTTTCTGCTTTCCTTCATCCAGCGATTATAGAGGGCATTAGGACGGTTTGCCGAATCAGCTGAGACCATCTGCTGCAACTGAATCGACATCAGTCCGGCCAGCATGGACTCGAATTCATCGTTAAAGGCAGCCCACTTTTGTTGAAGCGGCTTCACGTTGAGCTGTTGCCCAGAGATTCGATTCATGAGCTGATGGCGTCCTACTTGCTTCGCTTCAGGCGCTACCATAAATATACGATCAGACGCTGTACCTTCCACTGCCCCTGGCTTGTCCGTCTGAACGAACGCCAGTTGATGCTTGCCTCCTGCCATTAGCAGTTCCAGCGCACGCATGGCATCTTCAGGATGTATGGAGCCAATTCCCGACTGATTCAGTCTTTGCTTGAAGGCGGCAGGCACCTGGCTGGCGATGCCGGTCTCAGCCCAGTAACCCCAATTCATCACTTTTACAGGGAATTTCCAGGCTTGTGCTGCAGCACTCATGCCATCGATAAAGGCACATCCAGCGGCATATCCGGCTTGTCCAGCTGGTGTGGTGAACGAGCTCATGGAGGAGAAAAACAGCATAAAATCCAGAGGCTCCTGTCCAAAAATGTTCATCATATTCACACTGGCATCCAGCTTGGAAGACGATACATTTCGGAAATACTCCAGAGTCATCTGAGACAGACTTTGATCCATCAGGCCTACCGCTGCATGCACAACCCCGTGAATGGCTGGCGTCAATGATTTGATCTGGCGATATGCCTCCTGCAAGCTGTGCTTGTCGGCTGCATCCGCAGAAATATACAACGGTTCGGTTCCCAATTCGCCAAGACGTCTGCATAGCTCTCCGATCCGTGCATCGACCGCTCTTCGGCCAATCCAGATAAGCCGCGCCTGATAGCGCCGAATCATATATTCACTCCATGCTTCCCCAATGCCGCCCGCACCGCCAATAATAACGTAGACGCCATTTTTTCTAAATGCTTCATGCGTGTTACCGAGCGTGTCACCCATAGAGCAGACGTTCACAAGTATACGTTCATACCCTTTTCCATTCCGCCAGGCGCGTGTATTCCCATCCCATATCCCTGGAAAATGGCGTTCGGGATGCACTCCGATATCATGGACATCATCCACATCCAGATGGCAGACCCTCCAATCCGGCATTTCTTTGGCGAGGGAACCTGCCAGTCCGCTAATTCCGGCATGCGCCGGATAGATCGTTTCTCCAGCCAATACGTTGCAGGCCTTCTCCGTTATGATGATCAGATCGAGTCTGCGTGCGTCGTAGCCCAGATTCAACAATACTTTAATGAGAAGAAATGTCTGGAACAAGCCCTGGTTCTGCTCATTGATCACTTTCGCAGCATGCTCCGGTCCATGAACGATGCTTGAGGACGGCACAATCCAGACCAGACGGCTGATTACGCCATGGTGCTTTAACTTGAGCTCTAGTTCTGTTTCTGAGGCATCCCATTCAACCGCTAAAGGTCGCAGGCCGGGATGCCATTGCTGAATGACGTGCTGCTGCCTCGACGTCCCGCCTACAATAATCCCCGAACCACCGAAAGACATGGATAGAGGTTGGGTTACATGAGGACTGGTCGATACTTCTCTCCAACCTGGCGCATAAGTCATCGCTCCCGAGAGCGGAACCTGTGTCAGTGTCTGCTTCTCCGGGGTGGCGTTTGTTAATGTTTCATACGGAAGTGGCTTCGCAAACATATTGGACTCTTCCTGTAAAACGCCGGTTGGTTCCCCAGGATACGGTCTGTGCAAAATCGTCAGCCCTATGAATTGCAGGACTATTTTTCCCTGGTCGTCACACAGATCGATCTGTACTTTGCTAGACGTTCCAGAAGAATCCTGTTCCGGCAATAGACGCACCCATGCCCAGACGGAACCCGGGCAGTCTCGATAGATTACAGCCTGATCCAAGGAAAAAGGGGTCACTCCCCCTTCCTTGAATTGCGGCAATCCAATGCATGCCTGTATAGCTGAATCTACCAGAGCCGGATGCAGACCGTACTCCTCAGCTGTAGATGCAAGAGATGATGGCAATTTCAATTGTGCGAGGACTTGCCCCTCTCCAATATGAAGACGCTGAATCCCTTGATGACCCGGTCCATAAAACAGGCCGGACTGCTCAAAGATACGGTAACATTCAGCAGCCGTCATCGATTGTTTTCCGCATTGCAGCAGCAAGGATTCCAGATCGATCATTGGATGGGAAGATGCTTGACGAGTGGACGTCGAAATCGTTCCTAAATGATGTACATTTCGTTTGGATGGTTCGGATTGTATGGTTCTATGGTTGTTTTCCTCGCTGGTTATTTCATAACGGATCTCGCCTGTATCCAGCGGAGTTAATCCCAATTGCGCCTGGAGCCTGCCCGGTGTGACTGAATGCAGATCTATCCCCAGCGGCACAGTCCAGTAAATGTCGCGAAGAAGAATAACTCTGTCCTGCCGGGATGTATCTGCCTTAATAACCTGTTCCACCGCTGCCCTGGCCATTTCGAGGTAGGCGGCCCCTGGCATAATTTTACGATTATGAATGACATGATCGTTTAGAAAAAATTCCTGGCCACTCCACTCTGAACTGAAACGAATCCCTTGCAGATCCGATGTATTTCGCTGGAGAAGCGGGTGAAGATAAGATGTCGGTACAGGTTGTCCCGATTTTCGCTCCTTCTGTTCAGGCACCCAATAACGTTCTGTGGCAAACGGATACGTGGGCAGACTGATTCGCTGGGGTGTCCTTCCCGTGTAACCTTCAGACCACGGAACCTCAAGACCCTTCACCCAAAGATCCAACAGCTGTCCATACTTGCGTTTGCGGACCCAGTTTTTTACTGTTTCCTGCATATCTGCATCCTCTGCCAGTGCAGCGATGGAGGCTCTGTGGGACTTTATTTTGCCGCGATAGATGTTTTCGGCTTTCTCCGGATTAGCCATATAGGCGTCGAGCCGTTCTTTTAATTCAAGAATGGAATCCGCCAGAAAAGCCAGTCGTTCTTCCATCGCCCCACGCCCCGTCTGAAGTGTGTACGCGAGCTGAGGCAGATGATGATCCTCATATCGTCCCGTTTGCAGCGCCGCCAGCAATTGCCGAGCCTGCTGCTGAAGTCTTTCTTCGGTTTTGGCTGACAGTACAATGCACACTGGAGTAGCTTTGTTCATTGAGTCCCCATGAGCCGGATGAAGGGTCCTATCAGAATTGGCTACCGATTCAGTCGGAATATACTCTTCAAGCAGCACATGTGCGTTGACACCTCCGAATCCGAAGGAACTCACTCCTGCACGTCTTGGCAGCGCTCTGCCGGCAGAGTCATTAAGCGCTTCCCATGACTTGTTTTCATCAACGATGTAAAAAGGACTTCCTTCCAATTGAATGTAAGGGTTAGGTCTCTCATAATGAACCGTCTTCACGAGCGTTTTGTATTTCATCTGCAGCAGTACCTTAATGACCCCGGCAATACCCGCAGCAAGCTCCAGGTGCCCAATGTTGGTTTTGATAGAGCCCAGACCGCAGGAAGCTGAGGTTGTTTTATTAGATTCCGCAGTTGCAAGAGTCTCCTGAAACGCGATCTTCAAGCCATTAATTTCAATGGGGTCACCAAGTGGCGTGCCTGTTCCGTGAGCCTCAATGTATCCTATGGTAGACGGATGCACCCCAGCTTTTGAATACACGGATTTAATTAAGTCGGCCTGAGCGCGAGGATTCGGCGCGGTGAGCGATGCGGCCCGTCCACCATGATTTTCATCCGTAGCACGAATCAGGCCATATATATGGTCATTTGCTTGCTCGGCGGCCCGTAACCCTTTCAAAAAAATCATGCCAACGCCTTCTCCGCGTACATATCCGTTAACCTCATCGGAGAACGTTTTACAACGTCCATCCGGACTCAGCATACCTGCTTTATTGAAACTGATATGATAGTCCGGGTCCAGAATTGTATTAACGCCACCTACTATAGCAGTGTCACAGTCTCCGTTTCGTATCGCCTGAACAGCCCTGTGGAGGGCCACCAGCGAACTGGAGCATGCCGTCTCCACGGGTTCACTTGGACCATGTATATTCAGGAAAAAGCTCATTCGGTTAGGACCTACGGAAGCCACATGGCCTGTCGAAGTATATCCTTCGATTACGGTATCCGCCTGTGCCAACAGACGATGATACCCGCTGCTCGCAGTGCCAACAAAGATACCCATTTTGGAACCGGACAAGCTCGGTGGTGCATAGCCCGCATCTTCAATAGCTTTCCAGGCATACATCATCAAAAGCCGCTGCTGCGGGTCCATCAATTCCGCTTCACGCGGGGAAATACCAAAGAAACCAGGATCAAATTCGGCGACACCCTCCATAAATCCGCCCCATTTGATATTGGTTTTGTTGTGAGCCTGATCGGGGTCTCCGTAATAGGCTCTCCAGTCCCACCGATCCGGTGGAATTTCCGAGATGCAATCCCGTCCTTGAAGCAGGTTATCCCATAATGTATCAATGTCCTTCGCCATCGGAAAACGGCCGCTCATACCAATAATGGCAATGGGTTCCGGTGCCTTATGATTTTGATGATCGGATTCAGGCAGGCTGGATTCTCTATGGCGTTCGGAGGATGGTATTGAACCTTCCATTTGTTCTTTCTGCTCAAAGGAATCGGTCGTTTCCTTCTCCTGTGGTGAGACAGAAACATGCAGTTCCTCGGTGTCCATGTGCTTCTCAGCCAAAAGTGTGTCCCACTTTTTCGGATAGGCTCCGACAAGATGTCCTGTTAAAGACCTTAAGGTGGAGTGCTCAAAGAAAACAGTAGGTGTAAGTTGAAGCGCATAGTGCTGATTAAGAATACCGGCGTAATCGGTAAACGAAATGGAATCGAATCCATATTCGCCAAATTCCACATCTGGAAAGATGTCGGTCCGATTTACCTGCAACAAGTCAGACATATGACCCGTTAAAGCGTCCTGGACTCTGGAAACGAGCAGCCGTTTTCGCTCATCCCCTGTCGGAAATGTTCGTTCTTTCAACTCGGGGATGTCGCTTGGGACCGCAACAGACGTCATGGATTGTGAAGGAGCTGTTGACACGTTCCATGTCGACGGCTGATCCACCGAACCTGCGGAACCGGACATCACACCTGACAGAAATACGTCCGGTTCACCGTAAAAAGCCAGCACTTGGGCTGAACCGCTGTTCAAGGCCATATGCAACAGTTTGATTCCGATTGAGGTGTCCATTGGGTGCATTCCCCATTGGTGGCGAATTTTCTGCTCAGCTGCGGCCCCTGGTTGCATACGTCCTTCCCTCCAGAGCGGCCAGTTAATTGCGAGCGTTGTGCCGTTTCGCTGTCCGTTCCGAACCAGCGCAGCTCGGTATGTGGCGTAGGCATCCATAAAAGCATTCGCACAGGCATAATCCGCTTGACCCGAATTGCCTGTCACAGCAGCGAGCGAAGAGAACATGACAAAAAAATCGAGCGCCATGTGGGCGGTCGATTCATCGATCCATATCGTGCCGTCCACTTTGGGAGCCAAGACGGAGCGCAGTTCTTTTGAATCTTTGTACCGTAAGGCACGATCTTTCACGACACCTGCCGCATGAATAATGCCGTTCAGCTCACCATAATCAGACTCAATTTCCTGTACCAGTCTCTGAACTGCTTCACGTGAAGTGATGTCCACTTTCCTGTAAAGTACGTGATTTCCGTTCAATTGAAGCTGTTGAAGATGGGCCTGCTGCTCTGCGTTTGGATTCGAGCGGCCGTTTAACATAATCGTGGCATTCCTAATTTGACTGACAAGCGTACGTGTCAATGCTAATCCGATTCCGCCGATGCCTCCGGTTATCAGATATACCCCACCGTCTTTCAAGGACAATGAATGGCTTGTGGAGGGAGCAGTCAGCTCATGCCAGACTCTTATTTGCCTGCTGCCGGAAGCCGGATAGCGGGCAATTACGTTCTCTGAATGACGACTCTCTGAAGCCAATTTATCAATCAGTTCTCCTGTTCGTATGGAGGAGTGCAGCTGAACAAGCTGGCATGTCAACTGTCGATGCTCTCTTGAAGCCGTCAACAACATTCCGGCAAGACCATTAAGCAGTCCGCCCTGTCCCTCTTCCTCATAAGGAATAACGAGCTGAATAAGTATGCTTCCGGTTTCCGTGCTCAGCATTTGGCTGATTTCTTCGAGCAGGTGTGCAGCTGATTCAGTAAAAAAGCCTGCCAGCGGGTGCAGCAATGCATCATCTTGCTCCAATCGCTCTGCGGATGCAAATACATCCGTTGCCAGTCGCACGCAGCGAGCGTGAGGGAACGATTCACGTAATGAAGATAGCTGCCCTGTAAAATGATCCGAAATCAGGATCAGATGACTATTGTACTGAGCAGCGGCTGATCGGTCGGAAGAGATCTCAAGTGGCTTCCATTCCGGCGCCATTAGAATCGGCCTCACGCTTTTTTCCAGCTGTGTATCGAAATCCTTCTCCAGAACACGTGGCGTGAATCCGGTCATGCGTATACGTACCATTCCGTCCATGTCGCACAGCTCTACATCCAGCTTGTGAATTTTGCTGTCCCGGCTGTTTCCTGAACTGTACGTGGCAACCGCCCACATCTCCGCTGTACAGGGGCCCAGAATATCCAACTGCTCCAGCGCAAACGGCAGTGCAGGCCTGCCAGAGGCAGCCTGGTCCGTCACTATGCCGAGCAGATATCCGATGGTGACCTGAAGTGCCGAGTCCATCAAGCTGGGATGAAGAATATATTTCTCACCCGAAGCAGTCAGAGATTGCGGTAGTGACAGGTGTGCTAAGACACGATCCTGTCCAACATATACAGACTGTATCCCGCGCAAGCCCGGCCCAAGGACAATACCAGTTTGAGCGGAGGCAGCGTAAAATACTTCGGCATCGACCGGGCTGGGTGTGCAAGCCTCAAGTTCGGTTTGAATATCCCGCTCCATCTGGACCGGAAGCTTGGCAAGCATGACTTGGCCCTGACTGTATACCTGTTTATGTGGACCGCTTTCCTTTCCCTGCTCCTGAACAATTTCAAAGTGCATCGTTTCGTCTCCCTCTGTCTGCTCGACAGGACGAAAACGGATGGCAAAGGACGTTGATGTTTCATTCAGAATTAACGGGGCAGACCAGATCACGTTTCTCAAACGAATTATCCTCGAATCCGAGAAATCACCCCAGGCCGTATCTGCTGCAAAGCACACCCACTCCAAATGAGCTACACCTGGAAGCACCTTCATCCCCTTCACCAAGTGATCCTTGAAAAAGAATTCCTGACCACTGAAAGTGGACGAATATTGCAATTGCCCTACGCTGGATGTGTTTCTGTGAACCAGCGGATGCAGCACTGTTCCAAAAGCATGTTCGGCGTATGGCGGCTGTTTAACGCGCTGCGTTTCTTCATGTACCGGTACCCAGTAGTCGTCCCCTGCAAAGGGGTAAGTCGGGAGCGGGATACGCCGTGCAGAGATTGGAAACAGCTTGTCGAATGAAAGCTCGTAGCCCTGTACATACATTTCGCAGAGGGCTGACAAATGCTCCAGATAAACAGACGAATCCTCCGTCTCCCGGCACTGCCTTATACATTCGGCGGCGTATCGCTTCAACGAGGCGTTGCCGCGTTGTTCGTTTCGATTAACGAACCCGCTGGATACTGAATTGCTCTCCCCTTTTGCAAGCCACTCACTCAACTGATCTGCAAGCTGCTCCCCGTTGCGGGCAATACAGATCATCCGATGAGCCAAGTGAGGTCTGCCTGTAAGCAAGGTATAACTCATGTGCAGGCTTCCCACCGCGGAGTTTTCCTTCGCATAGGACACAAGCTGCTCAGCTTGCTGACGTAGTTGGTCCGCAGTGCGAGCTGACAGTGCTATCAGATATCCGGGCCGCAGATCCGACCTGATAGCCGGACGTGGGGGGGCTTCTTCAATGACCATATGAGCATTGGTTCCGCTGAATCCAAATGAACTGATTGCAGCCCTTCTCACCTGTCCTTTTTCCGTGTCCCATGCCTTGGTCTCTGTATTGACATAAAAAGGGCTGTCGTCGAACGTGATGCTGGGATTGGCCTTTTCCATATGCAGCGAAGCAGGAATGCGCTTGTGACGCAGGGAAAGCAAAACCTTGATTAATCCGGCAATACCCGCAGCGGTCGCCAGATGCCCGATATTGGTTTTGATGGAGCCGAGCGCACAGTATTGCTTCTGATCCGTATATGACGAAAATGCGTTAGTGAGCGCCTGAAATTCGATCGGGTCCCCGAGCCGGGTTCCGGTTCCATGCGCCTCTACCAGCTGAATGCTGGCCGGATCAATACCAAAGCGATCATAGACCTGTTTCTCCAAAGCGGTCTGCGATTTGGCGCTTGGTGCGGTAATTCCGTTGGTCGTACCATCCTGATTGATGCCTGTTCCGCGAATTACACCATGTATGTGATCTCCATCACGGATAGCATCACTGAGGCGTTTCAGCAGAACCGCTCCAGCTCCTTCTCCTGGCACAAAACCGTCTGCCCGTTCATCAAACGTATGACATCGCCCTGTGGTTGAAAGCATGCCGGCACGGTTGGCATCCATATAGAACTGGGGAGTCGATTGAATAAACACTCCGCCCGCAAGTGCCATTTCCGTTTCCCTCGCCCACAGCGACTGACACGCCAGATGAATGGCCACCAACGAGCTGGAGCAGGCGGTATCTACCGCAATGGCAGGACCTTTCAAATCGAGATAATAGGCGATCCTGGCCGGAATGATGGACCCGGCTTTCCCCCAGAAGGACTGAGCCGGAGGTTGTTCACCCATCAGCTGTCCATAATCCATTTCCGTACAGCCAACGTATACGCCGCATTTACGGCCCTGCATCGACTCGCCGGCATAACCGGCATCCTCGAATGTTCTCCAGGCTTCCTCCAGAAAAATCCGTTGCTGAGGGTCCATGTAGGCGGCTTCTTGCCCGGAAATGTTAAAAAAGAGCGGATCAAAGGCATGAATGTTATCCAAAAAGCTGCCCTGGTCGCAAAAGGAAACATCCGCTCCATAATGCTTGGCAAGATTCCAGCGCTGCTCGCGTTGGATCAGGTCATCTCCCTTTTCGAGATGCGACCACAATTCCGCTACGTCGCGCGAACCCGCAAATCGGCCGCTCATGCCAATGATCGCCACCGGCTCATACGTTGTCAGCTCTTCGCTTTTGTTTTCCAATCCGTTACGTTCAATCCGAACTCGGGTGGTGACACCGGCAGAATCGGCTGGAAGAGCGGCAGCAGCAGGCTGATAGCGCATGTATTCCGGCACGTTGATGACAATTTTGCCGATATTTTTTCGTTGATCCATGCAGCGGTAGGCTTCCTGTAATCTGTCCATCGGGAATGTCTGACCAATCAGGGGACGGATGACTTCCTCTTCTACCCACTGCAGCATCTCTTGTCTGTATTCCGCGAGCATTTCGGGCTGCTCCATGCCCAGCTTGCGCAGATCCAGACTGTAGAAGCTCTGGTTGTGATTGAGTCCTGACAGGTTGACTGCATGGGCGCTTTTGAGAGCTGTCATCGCGATTTCAATGTATCTTCCGTTCGGCGCAAGACAGTTTAGTCCTTTTTGCAGCGCCTCACCTGACAGGGTATTTAAAATGACGTGTACCCCTTCTCCGTTCGTAAGCCGTTGTACTTCCTGTTCAAAGTCCGTAGTGGCATAGTTGATTACATGGCTGGCGCCCATTTCGCGCAAATAATCCAACTTGTGCTGCTTGCTGGCCGTGGCGAAAATTTCTGCACCAAGATGGCGGGCAAGCTGAATGGCTACTAGTCCGACACCTCCGGTTGCCGTTTGGATCAGAACCCGTTCGCCGGGTTTAATATTGGCTTTGCGGAAGGCGGCAATGACGGTCATGGCTACGACGGGCAGCGAGCAAGCTTCCTCATGAGTGAGCCGATCAGGTTTGGCAAACACTTGCTCTGCTTTACATGTGATGGCGGTGGCATGCGCTCCGAGAGAGGCATCTGCATAGAACACTACCTCATCGCCGGTTTTTACCGTTGTAACGGATGAACCTGTTTCAACTACAATACCGGATGCCTCGAATCCTGGTGTAAAAGGATACGGCGGCATGGTCGGATATAGGCCCCGAATACAGAGCAAATCCCCAAAATTCAGGGAAAACGCTCTGACCGAAATACGCACTTCGTCAGGCAGCAACTCCTGCACAAAGGTCTGGTGAAGCTGAAGATCGCTGATCTCCGAGGGGCTGCCAATATGTGTGTGATAAAAATAAGACCCCGAGGTCTTGTCATTGATTCGGGTATTAGGTGCTTTCGCGTTGCTGCTGTCCACAAAGGGAGCTGATGCATAATTGACAGATTCAGAAGGGAGCGATGTGCCCGGCAAAATGGTTGTCGTTTTATCTGATGCCATGGTAGCTGCCGACTCCAGCTCCAAAGCCTGACTCTGCAATAGCAGCGATTCGATCGTTTTTCCGTATTCCTGCAAAATGTGTTCTGCCAGACGATCCACATTGTTATAGTCGAACAGCACGGTCGTTTGCAAGGTCAGTTTGCACTTCTGATTAAGCACGTTGACCAGATGGACGGCAATAATGGAATCGACGCCATAGTCCGAGAAGCTGCGATTGTTCTGGATTCTGGACTGCTCCATCTTCAGGTCCTCCGCGATGCTTTCACGGATCGCCTTTTTCACAAACTGTTCAGTCATCTCCGCGGTGATGATCCCATGATCCGCAGCGGGCTGCTCCTGTTCATAGAACGATTCGTTCTGGTGTACGATATCGGCAGGACGACTGGGTTGAAAAACGTTCTTAACGACAGGTGCAGAACTATTAGCCCGAATGACGATACCGTCACTTTTGGCGGCAATGATGTGCTGTCCATAGCGGTCTGCCTCTGTTGACGGGTAATGAACGGAATGATAACCTTCCCGCTGAAGCATCTTTTTCCAGTTTGCGGCCGACAAGGCCGGACACCCCGGGATGCGGACATTTTCATCCGTGTACTGCCACCAACCCTCCAGCAGTCCGAAGGTCAGGTGATTTATTACGGTTTTGCGCGTAATCTCGTTTAACAGCAATTGTCCATCCTTTTTGAGTGATGCCTTGATCATGCGAAGTGTATCTCGGATATCCGGGGTGGTATGAAGTACATTGGTTGCAATAATGAGATCATACCTACCCGGTTCAATGCCTTGCTCGGCAAAAGGAATTTTCAAATCGGCAATTTTGTATGTCAAATAGGGTACCGAGGGACCATACTGCTGCTCAGCATGCATGAGAAAGGCACGGGATATATCGGAATAACAGTATTCCTGTATCTTGTGTGCGACGTGTTTTAACTTTTCAAAAACGACTTCGCTTGTGCCTCCGGTGCCGGCGCCGATTTCCAGAATGTTTACTTTCCTGTGTCCTGTGATCTCGGACGTCAATTCATTGATTACGCTTAGCGCCTGGTCTGCAAGGATTCCATTGAAATAATCGGCAATGGCATGATGTTTATAAATACCCTCAACCATATGCATCGATGAGTCGGGAAACATCACCTCAGTAGCGGCCCTATGTCCTTTGAGAATGTCCGGAAGAGCACGAATCATCGAATCGGCCAATCTTGCATAGGCACGCACATCGGGATGCGAGATCCAGCCCGGAAGTCTGCGTTCCCATTCCGCCCAGGATAACCGTGTCCAGGCCGCAATCTCTTCTGATTGGAGGCTTTCAACCGGACCAGGCAACTCCTGGGCATATTCGGCAAGCATTAGGCGACTTTCGCTCAGCCATTTCTGATAGAATGGGCGGACCGTTTTTTTAAACACAAAATGTTCGTCCATACATCCTGCATTGTGCAGCTGCCCCCATAATAACCGAATAAGAAGCCGTTCGATGCTGCTCATCTGCTCCTGAACCGAATCCATATGTTCTGTAATGATCATCTACTACACTCCCTTTGCATATCGGTCAATGTGCACTTTGGTCTAACGATATACCGTTAGCATTTGATTTTCATTTAGTACAAGCATTTCGGGTTTGTGGGTCATCTTGAGTATGGCGGCCTGCTGCAGGGAACCTGACATCAGCCATTCCAGAATGGGATGGGCTTCCTCCGCTTCAATAGAACCAATACCTTTCTGATGCATGCTTTGCCTTACCTGCTCCGATACGACCGAACCGACGCTGCCCCAATATCCCCAGTTGACCACTTTGATCCGTCCAGGCCATTTCCTGTTCATCTGTGAGGCCAGGGCATCGGCATAACAGCAGGCAGCTACATAGTTGCCCTGACCTGGCAGTTTCATAAAGGAGTTCAGCGAAGAGAAAAACAAGACAAAATCGGGTTGTTTTCGAAGCCGACCCATTAATGCATTCACTTGTTCACTAATTTGAACTTTGGCAGACAGCACGTTGTTGAAAATCTCTTCATCCATACGCGCCAGACTTCTGTCAGACAACACTAATGCAGAGTGGATTATTCCATTCACCCGTCCAAACTGCTTTATGACAGACTCATAAGCCTGTTCCAGAAGACCGGGGAGCGAAGCGTCTGCCTGGATATAAAGAGGCTCCGGCCCCAATCGGCTCAACTGTTCGATTTTACGGCGAATCTCGGGACCCATGGGGCTTCTTCCTAGCCAGATCACTTGTGCGTTGTAGGTCGCAATCATATAACGTGTCCAGACTTCGCCGATTCCTCCGGCTCCGCCGATAACCAAATAGACCCCTCCCTGCCGATAAGCGGCTAGTGGAACGGAATCGTATTCTACAGGCACCAATTCCTGGCGATACCATTCCTGATCCCGCCACACATATGCGTTTCCGTGGGGGTCTGGTGTCATATCTGCAATAGCATCCATTGGGAGAATTTCACTGCCATTCAGATCAATGACGCGAATGGCCCAATGGGTATATTCCTTAGCAAGTGAACCCGTCAGCCCATGAATGGCTGCCTGATCCGGGTCGATGGTATCATCGAAGGCGAGCGCCTGCGCATTCATTGTAACGACCGTGAGGTGAAGACTCCTGGAGCCGTATCCCAGGTGCAGAAGGCTTTTGACAAACCTGAAGAAACGAGTAAGTTCAGGTACGAAGCTTTCCTGCTCTTCCCTGTTTGTTTCTGTCATGCGATTCTCGGACGTACCGGGGCGACAATGCCAGATCATATGATCGCAATCTCCTTTGGCAGCAAGCATATCCACCATCTGCGTCTCAGATGCCTGTCTCGGAAAGACAATCTGCCGAAAAGCATCCCCTCTCTGGAAACGGATGTTCATGTCGGCATTTTCGCAGAGAATCAGAAGTTTTTCCGCCGAATACACATCAGTGCCGGAAACGTCTTCACTTGATGATTGCTGTTCTAATGGGGCCCAAATCGTTGTAAGAACGGCCAGTTTAGCATCATTTTCGGCTGTTGCTGCCGCCGCCGACATGGCCAGATTTTGTGTCCAGGGCTCCAGTGCGTGCAGATTATTTAGATGATCCCCGGACAGACTCGAGAAGGCTGCTTCCTCTCCGGTCGAATCCTGCCGGGATTGGGGTGCGGCAACGGAAGCCCACTTCCGTAACGCCAAACCTTCAAACTTCGCACAAAGCAATCCACCCTCACTATAGAGTGAGAGGTCATAACGAGGCATAGAATTCTCAGGACCACTGCCCGCCGCATAATTGACTTCCACCCACATCACTGAAGAACATGGTCTGTAAATCTCCGCTTGTTGCAGTGCATATGGCAGCCAGGGCTCAGGTGGAAGGCCTTCTTCCTGACTTAAATCCATAGCAAGTGCCAGACAGGCCTGAAAAGCCGAATCTAGCATGGATGGGTGGAGTCCGTATTCCTCCAAACTTTCTGTACCCGACAATGGCATGGCTAGTCGTGCCATAACACTGTGCTGACCTGTATACAAATGTGAGATGCAGCGGTGAGTGCTTCCATAAACCAGACCTATTCGAGAAAAAATTTGATATCCTCTCTCAGGTGGAACGAGCTTGTTGCTATGACGCTTATGCCAATCAGCAGGTTGGAATACAGGCGTGTCCCCTGTGGAGCGAATCATGGAAACGAATCCTTGACTGCATAATACAGATGGAGCCTCAGCCTTTGCTTTGCTCGTAATTTCAAATCGATATCCCTGCTGGTGTTGCTCAGCTTGCAATTCAAGATGTACAGACAATGGCTGATCCTCTACAGATGCGGGATGCAGCCATACGAGATCATGCAGGCGAAAATGATCGTTCCCGTTTTCCTGTCTGTCGTGTTCTTCAGGCGGCAGGGAATGCCGCAGCGCTGCTGCAGCCATTTCCAGATGAGCCGCTCCGGGTAAAATGTTCATCCCTTTTACTTGATGATCGCGCAGAAATGATTCGTTTCCGGTAAAACGTGAGCTAAACCGCTGACTGCCCAAATAACTGGTGTTTTTATGCAGCAGCGGATGCAGCCATTCTGTCTGGCTTGGCGCTACGACGTTCGTGGTTTCAAAACCTTCATTCCCCGTTGAGGAGGAGGATAAAGAAGGGATCATGTAATGTTCTTCGGCAAAAGGGTATCCCGGTAGGCTAATTCGCTGTGGTTTAACCGTTCCATACCACTGCTGCCAATCCAGCTTCATTCCCCGAACCCATTGCTCCAGAAGCCGGGCCGTTTTTCGTTTGCGCATCCAGCTTGCTGCCAGCTCCTGCATATCGTCATCGTCTACAAGTCGATTGTCATTCCGTTCCATATCGATCTCTCCGGTAAATATCTGTTCATGTGCCGTTTCCCCGGTGAGATACGCCTGCAATTTGCTTACCATCTCCATGATGGTATACGCCGTGAAAGCGCATCTGCATTCCATTTCTTCTCTTCCGGTTTGCAGCGTGTAGGCGATCCGGGCGAGATGTAAGTCCGTATAAGCGTTATCTTGAACGGCCTGCGCAAGCTGTCTCACCTTGATCTTGAGTCGATCTTCGCTTTTTGCGGATAGGACGATCATTACGGGTGTATTAAAATCTCCTACCGCCGCCGATTCCTGGCCCATGTGGTTGTCCGCCCTGTATTCCTCAAGGATGACATGGGCATTGGCACCGCCTGCTCCGAATGAGGAGATGCCCGCAATCCGCGGATATTCGCGTATGCCTTCAGGTGTATCCAATACAGGACGAACCCATGGGGACATGTGCTGCTGAACGCGAAATGGAGTTTGACTGAACCGGATATTCGGGTTACTGCTCTCTGCATGCAGTGAAGGCACCAGGCAGCCGTGACGCATTTGCAGCAGTATTTTGCTGATTCCGGCGATGCCGGCCGCACTCTCGGCATGACCGATGTTCGACTTCACCGAGCCGATTGCACAAAATTGTTTATCCGCTGTATGTTTCTCAAATGCCCTGCGCAAGCCTTCGATTTCAATGGGGTCACCCAGTGCAGTGCCGGTGCCATGAGCCTCAATATAACTGATGGTCCGGGCATCCACTCCAGATCGTGAGATGGCTTCGCTGATCACCTTTGCCTGCTGGCCGGGATTGGGCACGGTGTACCCTTTTGTTTTGCCTGCTGCATTAATCATGCTTCCTTTAAGGATGCCGTAAATGAAATCCCCATCGGCCTCCGCCAGATGAAGCGGCTTGAGCAGCAATGCACCAACACCTTCGCCGTCCACAAAACCGTTGGCTTCCTCTCCAAAAGGACTGCACTCGTTGCCTGGAGACAGCATGGTTTTTTCGGATAACCTGACATAATGAACCGGGTCAACGATCAGATTCACACCGCCTGCGATGGCTAGGTCGCAGGTGCCGTTGCGCAGACTTTCCATTGCCAGGTGAATGGCCGTTAAGGAGGAAGAACATGCCGTATCCACAGCCAGACTTGGACCCGTGAAATTAAACGTGTAGGATACCCGATTGGCTACCGACCAAAAAGAAGCTCCCGTAGGATAGTTGCCATTCATTACGCCTGTGTACACACCGACTGTACCCGCATCGGCAAGAGCATGAGGCGTATAACCTGCATCTTCAATGGCAGCATAGACCGTTTGCAGGAACTGCCGCTCCTGCGGGTCCATTTGTTCGGCCTCCTTAGGAGAAATGTGGAAGAACAACGGGTCAAAATGATAGATACCACGAATAAATCCTCCCCACCTGCTGTAAGACGTTCCTTTTTGTCCTTTCTCCGAATGATAGTGGGTTCTCCAATCCCAACGTTGTGAAGGTATTTCAGTAATGCAATTTTTGCCCTGCATCAGATTATTCCAAAATTCTGCCATATCATCAGCCTGAGCGTAACGCCCGGCAAGCCCGATGATGGCTACTTCACCTGTTGCCTCAGATGGTCGTTGCTGCTTGTAACTTTCAGTTAGGTGAACGGCAGCTTCTGCCGAAAATTCACTAATAGGCTCCGGGTCATGTTGCATTTCCGTCAACCCAAGCATCGAGATCAGTTCAAACTTGTGCTTTTCCACAAAATGGTTGACCAGTGCATCTAGGGTTGTATATTCAAAAAAGAGCACGCTGCTCACATGCTCTTCCATTTCCTTATTTAGCTGCTCAGTTAACTGAATGATGAGAATTGAATCCAGCCCATACATTTCCAGAGCTTCCGAGGGATCAATATGCTCTGGTTCTATATCCAGAATGGAACCAATCATCTTTTGTAAATACATCATGCATGCTTGTTTTAATTCCCTGTCATCTACAGCAGGGTCTTTCGGAGTTAACGTGTTTAAGGCTGGTTCTAGTTCTTGAACTGTAGTAGTCTCTTGTGACTGTAAAGGCTCTTGCCTTCCAGCTGTGGGCAGCATCTGAGCCGCTGATGAAAAGGTGTGTTTCTGCCGGACGACACCGTCACTCGCTGCGCTTATAATTTGCTGGCCCAGTCCTTCGGCAGTGGATGCCGGAAATTGTACGTCGAGGTATCCCTCCAGCTCCAGTGCCGCTTTCCACTGATCCGGATGCAGCAGCGGAGTGCCGGGAATACGCACCTGTTCGTCTTCGAACAGCCACCACCCGGTCAGCAGACCAAACGTGACGTGGTTAAACAGGGAATCCTCAATAATTTCGTTGATTAGCAGTTTACCTTTCAAGGTCAACAGCGCTTTGGCATTGCGCAAAGTATGGCGGATCTGACGTGTGGCGTGCAGTACATTGGTAGCCACGACCAGGTCATATCGTCCCGCTTCAATTCCCTGAGAATGCAAGGGCTCTTCAATATTGAGCAGGCTGTACGTCAGGTAGGGATAATACGGACCATATTGATTCCTTGCATGCTGCAGAAAAGATTTGGAGACGTCCGTGTAACAGTATTCCTGAATAAGTTCACGGTAGGGCTCGAACTTTTGAAACAACATGGAGCTTGTTCCACCAGTTCCGGCGCCAATTTCAAGAATACGGATCTTGCGATTGTCATGCCCGGAGAACTCCCGGATCAGCTGGGTGGCTTCATCTGCAAGCCGTCCATTGAAATAATCTGCAATTGAATTTTGCTTGTATATTCCCTCGACTCTTGACATGGAGCCCCCCGGAAACATGATCTCTGTTGCGGACTGTTTGCCTGTAATAATGTCGGGCAGCGCCCGGATCATCACGTCAGCGAGCTCCACCCTTGCTCTCATTTCTGGCTGCGTAATCCAGCGCTCCTTGTGCTCCTCCCAATCAGACCAAATATTGCTTCGTTCGAATTCACCGAGTTCCGGGTTACGCTGAAGAATGCGAAGTGTGTGGTCCATCCATCGTTGGTATGCAGGAAGCACATCAGGATAAGAAGTCCAGTACGAAGCTCCTGTTATCGTTCTAACATCTCCAAGCTGTTCCATCTGAACAATCAACACATGCATCAGCTTCTGGTTTAATGAATTCCACAGCTTGTGCTGTAAGGATAATCGCTCGTTATCTTGCATGATTTCGCCCTCCTGTTGGATTACACGCTTCATGCCTAATATACTGTCATGAATTCTTGCTCGCTGATCGCGTATGGCTGTGCCTCACCAATGATGTTGACCAATCCCAGTTGAGGAAGTGAACTGGCCAGAAACATTTCAAGCGCAGCCATCGCTTCGGGAGGCTCAATCGAGCCAATGCCCTGTTTGGTCATCCGCTCACGATAAGCTGGAGAAGCTACCGTTCCGGTGCTTCCCCAATACCCCCAATTCATGGTTTTAACAGGGTAATGAAGTCGGCGATGAAGCCACTGAGCGAATGAGTCCTTGAACGTACACCCGGCCGAATAATTACTTTGCCCGGCAGGTGTGGCAAATGCATTGATGGAGGAGAAAAACAGCATAAAATCAAGCGGTTCCTTCTCAAAGACCTCGAGCATTCCAGCGCATACGTTGACTTTTGCATATAATCCTTCATTGAATTGTGGCAAGTCCATTTTCATTACACTGCTGTCCCTGAGTGCAATGGCAGCATGAATAACACCATGAATGGTTCCGTGGCGTTGTTTGATTAACCTGTAAGCCTCATGCAATGCCTCAGGACTGCCTGCATCTGCTGATATATATTCTGGAGCAGGACCCGTTAGAGCAAGCCTTTCCTGCTCTTTTGCAATATCGGGGTTGAGCGGTGTTCGTCCGATCCAAATGATCTGAGCGTTATAACAACTAATCATATACTCGCTCCAAACTTTACCCAATCCGCCAGCACCGCCTACAACGACATATACGCCGCAGTGACGATAAGCCGATTGCTGGATGGAAGGCAGCTTGACAGGAAGCAATTCGCAGCGATGCCACTGTTTGGCTCGATAGACAATCAGATTGCTCCAAGTATTCTCAGGCACAATGGGCATGTCACTCAGCGCTGGCAGACTTCGATCTGCAAAATCCAGATCAACTACCCGGAATGTCCAGTTTTTGTATTCTTTGGCCAAAGAACCGAGGAAGCCATGTATGCTTGCATGGAGCGGATGCACTTTATCCTGCGCATGAATGGCTATGGCACTCAAAGTAACTACGGTCCATTGGAGAGGGATTCTGTCGTACCCCAGCTGCAATAGACTCTTAACCAAACTGAATACAATAATCACGCCTTCCTCCTGGCTCTGAGTGATCGCGCTGGCATCCTTCCCTTCTGCGCTGCCCAACCCCGAGACCCACACCAGATGGTCAAGCTGTCCGCAGTTTTCCAGTCTTTGGGCCGTTTGCTCCACAGTTTCTCCAGGCTTCATTGATATCAGCGAAGCTCCCGGATATTGCTGTGTGACCTCATCCAGGTATCCGCTCATCTCCACTGTCTCTGCAACAATGATGGCCGTTCTGAGACTCGCGAAAGAAATCCTGCTATCTTTCTCCGATGGAAGCACACTCCACACAGGAGCCAGCAACGCTGTACCAGGTGGAAAATCTTCGTGCAAATCCCTGGTGATCGTTACACGCTCTGCATCTTGCATCACGTGCTGTTGCCTTTTCTCTTCCGGCATGCTGCGGCACATGTAATTCCGAACCCGGACACAGACGGTTCCCTCAGCATCCATTAGATCCATGTCCAGCTTCGCCACGTTCCCTCCCATTGGATCACCACCACTGAGACGCACATGCACCCACATCTCCGCTGTAGACGGTAAAAAACAATCCATTTCTTCCATATAAAAAGGGAGCTTCGTTCGCTTCTCTTGATCCTGAAGGGTGGCGTTATCGTGAAGCAACAACATCGCTGCCTGCAAGGCCCCGTCCATTATGCTTGGATGCAGCGCATAATCGCCCAATGTATGCTTTATATGGGAAGGGATGTTCAGATGTGCCAGTGCCTGACCAGAACCGATGTACATTCGCTCAATCGCCTGATGACCTGGTCCATATTCCAGCCCTTGAGCTCGCAAGCGGCTATAGATGGTCGCATGATCCAACAAATTCTCCTCTCGCATTGCTGCAATCAGAGACGTAATATCAAGACGATCAGGATCAGCAGAGGCTGACGATCTCAAGGCGACGCGTCCTGTTCCGCAGCTCAGACGATCAAGGGGTTCACTGCCCTCCTCACTGATCTCATATCGGAGAATTCCTCGTTCCGTGTCTTCGTAATGCAGACGAACGGATACCTCAACTGGACGTTCATTCACGAAAATCGGACTTGTCCAGGCTACGTTCTTAATCTGGAACGCTGCAAAGGAGGAAGGGGGTGATTCGTTTACACTGTGCAAAGCCATGCGGGCCATCTCCAGATAAGCCACACCAGGAAGTACCCGTTGCCCTCGAACTCGGTGATCGTTGAGAAAGAATTCATGCCCTGTAAACTCCGAACGGAACCTTGTGTCCTGATTGGCCGAAAGGTTGCGGTGAAGCATTGGATGAAGCCATTCATTCTCTCTCTCTTTTTCCGTTTCCCGGAAAAATTCCTTCGCTTTTTTACCGAAGTTGGCAGCAGACCAACGGAATGTTCTTCTTTGAAATGCATAACGTGGCAGTCGTACTTTCTGATAAGGCTCCTCTTCCACAAGCTGACGCATATCGAGCTCCATGCCGGACAGCCATAATCGCAGTACATTTTCGTGAAATGGTAATTCCAAGCTCACTTCCTCTGCTTTTTGTCCAGTCTGCTTCCTCCAGTCTGGGGCTTTTTCTGAATGAGGTAGAGGTATCTTGCGATCCTTTTCATTTTCACTACCGGGTTGAAGGAAGTATTGTAGAAATTGGACTGCGTTGTCCATTCCACCTGTCCGCTGTTGATGCTGACGAATGAGTGTGTATGCGCGTTCTGGCAGCATGAGTCCGGAATTCTGGTTTAACTGTGCTGTGATCCGTGAAAGTTCATGATGTTCCCCTGTCTCGTTCAACAACATCTCGATAATGTCTCTCCGAGTAATAAGCTTATCCTCCAGAAGATCAAGCAGTTCCTGTACCGCCGGAATGCCTGACTCTTCAGAGACCTGAAGCTGCCATTTTCGTTTCACCCTGCGTAGCGCATCCATGACTGCAATGCATAACACAGCCGACGTGGAACGGGAAGATTCGCTTGTACTGTTGCTGTCGGGCGTTGGTTGCAATTGCCATGGGATGGCTGTTCCCGTGCTTTCCTGCCATTCGTCATTCCATTCATTTATGTAGTTCCTGAACGTATACTGATGGGTGTATAAACGATGCGCACGATCCATCAATTCGTCTCGGAACCCGTGGTAAGCCTGTTCCTCCACAATCCGTACAGATTGAATCAGATCTTCTACATAGGAATCATCAAAAGCAAAGGGCATGATTGGGGATGAGCTTCCCTCCTGCATGACAGGCCATATAGGGCTGCACGGTCTCACGTCCTCGACACGCTTCTGCTTGAGCAGAACGGAGATCATATCTTCAACAGAAATGTGACCTCCAATGACCCATGCAATCAGCATGCCAATTCCTGTTCCCTGAATCCACCGTGGGGCAAAACCCAGTTGAATCAAGGAAGCAGCATGAACATATCCAGCTATAAAACAATACAGCTCTCGCCGATCTTCATGCCACGTATCCTGATAGAATCCTGCCATCAAATCTTCCCATTCTTCCCTCATGCCGTTTGCTTTTAATGCTGCCTCGATTTGCCTTTCCACCTTCCGCAGTAATAACAGAGACGTATGTCCAGAGCATTTCAATTGGGCGTATCCCTTCCATGTGGGACTTTGAATGTTCAGATACCCTGCGGATGCTCCAATTTGCGGGCTACCGTAACAGTCGGAATTCAGCAATGTTCTGAGCTCTTCCTGGGTATGAGCCCATCCCCCAAACCGATATTTGAAATGCTCTCTGCCTTTAAGCAGCGACAGGCTGATAGCCCGTAGTGTATCTTCCACATTAGCATGCTTGTCGAACCACTGCTGCCAATCTGCGACATGCTCCTGTAAGCTCGCTTCCGACTTGGCAGACAGCAGGAATAATCGGGATGGCTCTCTGGATTCCTGCTGGACGGGAACAGATGGTTTGGGAGCGGGTTCGTAGTGTTCGACCAAAACGTGGGCATTTACACCTCCGAAACCGAATGAACTGATCCCTGCGCGTAAAGGCTGTCCCTGCTCCCGACTGTGCCAAGTCTCTTGTTTCTGTGCAACCTCCAGCGGAGTATGCGAAAAAGGAATCATCGGATTCAGCGTCTTCACATGAAGAGAGGCCGGGATTTTCCGATGTTTCATCATCATCATGACTTTAACAAGACCAGCGATGCCCGCGGCACTCTCCAGATGACCGATGTTCGTTTTAACCGATCCGATCTTACAGAATGAACGATCCGGGGTATAGTGCCGAAATGCCTGAGTTAATGCTTCGACCTCAATCGGGTCCCCTAGAGAGGTGCCAGTCCCGTGTGCTTCGATATAGGTAATGGAGCGAGGATCAATATCCGCAGCCTTCCACGCAGCCAAAATGACATCACGCTGCGCCTCCATGCGAGGTGCCGTAATGGACAAGCTTTTTCCCGTATGGTTGACAGCAGAGCCTTTAATGATGCCATAAACCGTATTTCCTTGCTCGACGGCTTCCTCCAATCGTTGTAGAAGTAATACAGCAACCCCGTCTCCCGGGACGTATCCGTCCGCGCTCTGGTCAAATGTTTTGCACTGCCCTGTTGGGCTTAACATTCTGGATTGGGAAAAGGAAACATATTTGAGCGGGTCGAGATTCAAATTTACGGCAGAAGCCAAGGCATAATCACATTCTCCCAGAATCAGGGCACGTCTCGCCTCGTGAATAGCCACAAGTGAGGAAGCGCAGGCCGCATTAATCGGCAGGCTCATGCCACTCAAATTAAACGCGTAGGATATCCGGTTCGCAAGCAAGCTCTCATAATTGCCAAGACAGGCATAGCTGTCTGCCTGTGAGGCTTCCATTTGCTGCAAATAACCCGCAGTCATCACGCCGGTATAAACAGCTGTCACCTTCTGCTGAAGCTCCGACAGAGAAATGCCCGAATCCTCGATGCAATGCCATGTATCTTCGAGGAGCAGACGCTGCTGTGGGTCCATGCTCGCAGCCTCGCGCGGGGAAATGTTAAAAAAGCTGTGGTCAAAATCATATGCTCCTTCGACCAAGCCGCACCATTTGCTTGAGGTTTTGCCTGTGTCATTCGAGTTTGGCGAATAAAACTGCTCCAAGTCCCAGCGTTCCGGGGGAATCTCGGAGATGGAATTGCGGCCTTGAATCAGATTTTCCCAAAATGAATCATATCCGCTGGCTCCCGGGAAACGACAGGCCATACCCACAACGGCAATTTCCGTCCTTTTGCTTCCCATCTGAATGTCTCCTCTCCTTTAGTATCGGAATACTGACCTTTCATCTCATCACGGCTTCATAATTCCCGCAAAGCGCAGCATGTGTGAGAATGACGGCGGCTTGTCACTGTATCCAGACGTAGTCAGCATTTGTTCCTTCAGCAGATTGGGACACTTGCCAATTCGACGAAAAGCAGCATTGCGAAGCGTCACAAAGGCGCGGTTCTTCACAAACCAGCAATAGGTATGAGCTGTGCTGTTACGCTGGATGAGACGCACATATTTCCTTCTTTTTTTCTCATACAGGCGAAGCTGACTTTCCGAGCAGTCATCGGTAATGAGCGCTTCTTCCAACGTATTCGACAGTTCGACAGCACCCTGAATCGCCAGATTCATTCCCTGTCCCAGTGCCGGACTTAGAGCGTGGCATGCATCTCCCAGCAGAACGGCGCCGTTAACCGCCCATTTTTCGGTATGCAGATAATAGGCCGGAATGGACTGAACCTGTTTGAAATCCTCGATCTGCGATATTTCTTGCTGCAAGTGTGGACAAAGGGACAGCAGCATGCCGCGCAACGATTCGATACCGTCCTCCCGAATGCGCTGCCATAGATCCTTTCGCAGAGCCAGGTAGATCCGTAGCCTATGGCCCGGTAAAGGAAAGACTCCGCAGCTTACGCCTTCGCCAAAGAAAAAGCTGGCTTCTTCCCTGATTTGTGTGACATCGTGAAAAGTAAAAGCGAACATTTTTGCCATCTTTTCCTCATAGGGATAAAGGTGATATTTAAGCCCCAGCTGATCACGAATTTTGGACTTGATGCCGTCTGACCCGACAAGGATTTTGCTGCCGATACGTACCTTTTTACCCGCAGAATCTGCTTCGATTCCGCTCACATAATGATTGGTGAACAACAGCTTGCCTGCGTTCATGCCGGGGTAAAAGCGTACATTGGGCATTTCCTCAATGGCATTAAACAGGCTTTGATGAATGTGGTGATGGTCCCCGTTCAATGCATAACGCACAGGCATGTCCATCTCCTCATAGCTGCCCGTAAAACAGTTGACACCCCCAAGCGTGCCGTAGTTTACCCGTGCTACATGAGCGCAGTGTTTGGTTACTTCAGGAAGAACGCCAAGCTTGTCCAGCAGATCGATTGTTATGGGCTGAAGAAAATCACCTTTTGGAATGTTGGGAAATTGTTTTGAACGTTCAATCAACACCACTTGTCGACCTTTTCTGCCCATGGCCAATGCCAGTGCCACGCCTGCAATGCCCGCCCCCACAATAAGCACTTCACTTTCGATATCCATTCGATTCCTCCTTATTGGCTTGTCTCACTGAGCATCTAATTGTGCTGAACCGTTTTATACCTGTTGAAGCAAGCTTTCGTTAAGCAGTTGGGCTGTTTCTTCCATTAACTTCTCTCCGATCAGGTGCACATGGCGCTGTGTCCAGGATTCAAGCGTTGTTCCTCGTACCCACTGATTAAAAGCACCAAGTGCCGGACCGCAATATACCTGAAAGTCCACCCTGTGCTGATGATTCTCATCCCCCTGAAGCGCCAGTTTGGCAGAGTGCTCCAGATACCATTTAAAGATAACGGCCATTCTGGCCTTGGGACTACGTTCGGCAAGTGCTCTCTCCTGGGTCGTAAGAGCGGATTCCATCTCCGCGTAAATGCTGTCAAAGCTCCTTTTGAAATACTGCTCCTGAAGCCTTGTTTTTGTTTTCTCATCGATCTCGTCGATGCTGTCGTACTGGCGATACAGCTCATGCAGTTTGTTAGCACGCGCAGGAAAATAAACGCCTTTCTTCAGCACCTGTACCTTGCCTCCCAGTTCAAACATGCCTGCTGCGGGCGCATATCCGGTATCCTGAACGTTGATTTGCTGAAGCAGTTCCTTTACGAGTTGGCTAGTATTGGCTTCGACCGTACATTGATTAATGGAGCCGGTCAGAATAAAGTCTGCCCCCATGACAAATACTGCTGCAGCCGCCTGGGGTGTACCAATACCCCCAGCTGCACCGATCCGAATGGCTTTGGCATAGCCATGCTTTTTCATCATCTGATTGCGCAGGGACAGCATGGCAGGCAGCAGGGTCATAGATACTGCACCATCGGTATATCCTGCACAGTCTGCTTCTGCACAAATGTCATCTGCCATCGGCAATTGCCGCGCCCATTGGGCCTGTTCAGCGGAAATACGTCCTTCAACCAGCAATTGGTCCAGCATATGTTGCGGAGCTGAACTCATAAACAGCTCTGCCACCTCTGGACGAGAGCATTTGGCGAGAACAAGATGAGATGAAGCCACAGTACCATCGGATCTGCGATAGATTCCTTTGATCCGATAGTGAACAAGTGCCGGAGTCATGCCCAGATATCCTTTTGCTTCAATCTTGTTCAGGCCCAATCTAAGCATTAACTTGATCATCTCTTGCTCGCGCTGAGGGTGGAGAGGATCATGAAGCACATTTAATCCCCAGCAATGTTGGACAGGCAATTGTTGGCGGATGGACATCACCGCTTCTTCCACCTCTTCAACGCGCAGTCCACCTGTTCCGAGAAAGCCGACCATGCCAGCTTTTGCAAGTGTTGTGATCATTGCCACAGATGAAATGCCGCCAAACATGCCTCCCGCAACGTATGCCAGCCTGGCACCATAATCCTGCCTGAATTCAGCGCTGCCCATCCGTTCAGATTGGAAACGTCGCGAACTGCTGAACGGATGGGCAGCGGTCTCAGACACTCCCAATGATTCATCCTTAGGTACATCCCTTATCACTGCAGGCGAAGGCGGAGGCGGTTCAACAGATAATTTCTCCACAAAAAGTGGCTGAGCCTGAGTCTGGATAGCCTTTACGAGTTTGCTTAGAGCCGTCCCGGGTCCAATCTGTACAATATCGTTAACCCCTTTTCCCATCAGATATCGAATGGTATCGGTCCATTGCACAGAGGACGTCAACTGCTCCACCATGTTGTGTTGCAGATGATCGATTGTATAGGGTCTTGCCCCAACATTGGAAATAACGGATAGCGTCGGGGCAGCAAACTGAAATTGCTTGAGATATGCAGCAAATTGCTGCTTGGCCGCCTCCATATATCTAGAGTGAAATGCGCCGCTTACATTCAAGATGACGTAATTGGATGCACCTTCCTGCTCAAACACAGACTTCGCCTGAATTAGCAAGTCCTGCGGACCCGAAATAACGATCTGACTGGGACTGTTCATATTGGCGATATCCAAGTGGTCAAGGCCATGCTGCTCAAGAATCTTACCCACAACATCCGCATGGAGCCCAATCACAGCAGCCATCCCACCGCCCTCTGCTCTTCCCATTAATTCACCACGGAACTGGACGATACGTAGTCCGGTTGCAAAATCAAACACACCCGCAGCCAGCAATGCATTAAATTCACCCAAACTGTGTCCCGCAGCATAGTCCGGCTGCCCCTGTTGCTCGAGTTCCCTGTAGTACATCAGGGCATTGACGGTGTACAGGGCCGGCTGGGTGTATTCCGTACGTTTGAGTCGCTCTCCGGGATCTTCGAGACACAGCTCTTGTATGGAATATCCCAATATTTCATCTGCGGTGCGGACCAGGTCCGGATAATGATTCCAAACGTCGTGCCCCATGCCCTTGAACTGCGAACCTTGCCCTGGAAATACATAAGCCCTCATGTTCTGCTCTCCTCTCTGAATGTTCATCGACGGCTGTTGATATTGCCTGGCCACGCTCTCCAATTGTTCCTTATCCCTGTAAAAGGGAGATAACAAACCGACTGCCGCTGATGAAGCTTGTTTGTCTGAAAGCCGTTTCACAAAACCTGCAAGCGTACCGCCCGGACTGATATCGATATAGTGATGCGGTCCGGCAGATTCAAGCTTTTGTATTGCTTCGCGAAAGAGAATTGGCTTTCGTGCAACCTGCCAGAAGTGATTTTGTGCAATTGGGGCAGCCTCCCCTCCAGTCATACAGGAGATTAAAGGGATATTAGGGGCTGCAAATGTAAATGCCTGCAAATCCTCCGTGTATGCTGCCTCTGCACTATCAATCCATTGAGAATGATAGGCAAAAGAAACCGGGAGCATCTGACTTAACACAGCATGCGATGTGAGCCACTCCTGTGCTTTTGCCAGTGCATGCACTGGTCCGGAAATAACAAAATGCCCGTCATAATTGACGGACACCAAGGTACAATATTCAATTTCCGGAAGTTCCGGATATAGAGATGCATCTCCCAATATCGCTAACATCGCGCCAGAAGGGCAGTGTTGCTCGAATCGTATTGCCTGCTTCATAACACAGCGCAAGCCATCTTTTGCACTGAATACGCCCGCAATGGCAGCGGCGGCAAATTCCCCAAGGCTGCTGCCAAGGACGTAATCAGGTATCACGCCACGAGTTAATAACGATTGGGCAAGTGCATACTCCACCATATAGATGGCGGGATGCGACAGAATTGTACGTTTGAAGCGGTCCTCATCGGTTGACGATTCGCCGTACATATACTGGACGATTGACTCGCCCCCGCATTCCAAAACCGTTTGATCCAGAGCAAGCATCGTTTCCCTGAACAATGCATCCTGCTCAAACAGCTCCTTCCCCATCTGCGGATACTGCGATCCTTGTCCAGAAAACATAAAAACAACGGAATCGCTCAGTCTGAGCACCTCCTTACAAGCACATCAATAGACATATCAAATAAACTCCGCTATCCCCGTTGTGATCAGGGACAGAAGCTTGTAATTTAACACAAAACTATCATTATATGTGCATTTTCCTATCTTCAACGTGCCGAAACAACGATTGAATTAGTTGAAAAGCTTGTTGAATATACTATAATCAATTTTGTAATTTTTGTAAATGATGGATTTTGTAAATATAGTCATTGTATATCGTAAAATGATGAATAACATTGTATTTTAAATATAAAAAAAGAAAAATAGTATAGTTCTGTATTATTTTTTTCCATAAATCAGAATTTCGGAATGATTTAATAAATAGATAACGACTAATTAAATAACAATCGATGTTACTTTTATGCTTTATCTATCTGATAGAAAAGCTATATTAAAGCTTCCGCCGTTTTTGCATATGTTAACGATTTTTTTAAACTTTTTCACCAATAACCCTAATAAAATTAACCTTGATGTAACCCTTGATGGGACATTTGCCTGAATACAACAAGAGGTACCTCCAATATTCTAGCTTATTTAATTAACTTATTTACAGTTATCATCAGTTCATCCAAAACTTTGTGATCGCCTTCTGAAATGCGTTCAATGACACAGCTTTTCATGTGATGTTCTAAAAGCTGCTTTCCTACTCCATTCAACGCGGATTGAATAGAGGCAATTTGGTGCAACACGTCATCACAATACGTGTCCTTCTCAATCATTCCTTTTACTCCACGCACTTGCCCTTCAATCCGATTCAACCGGCTAATTAAGTTTCGCTTCGTACTCTCCGAATGATGGCTTTTCCGCTCGTTTGAAGATGTATGGTCACATGAGGCGTCCTCAAGTATCGTATCATCCATGTAGATCAACTCCTTTATTACACATTACCATCCCCCCCTATCCTATGTAAAGGGAGCAAGAAGTATCATGGTACGTGCTAAGAGAACGGCTTGTCATCAACCAAGATTGAATCGGTTGGGCAACCATCTACTGCATCTTGTAAGTCTTCCAGCCAACCCGGACCTATTATTGACATACCGTGGTTGTTGTCTCCTTCAAAAATCACATGTGCCACTGCTCCACAAGCGATGCAAGTATCTTTATCTACACAAGTATATTTAGACATATGATACCCTCATCCCCCCTACAACGATATATCAGTCAAAGGGCTATTTCTATTAAGAATAACCCCGGTCAAAAGTTGACCGGGGTTATAAGAGTTACTTAACTAACTCGCTGATTTCAGTGAGGTTTTCGGCAAAGCCTACAAAGACCTTATCTTCAATGACAATGGTTGGTACAACCTGTTTGCCAGTCAACTTCCAGACTTCCTCAGCGTACTTGGTATCTTCTTCACAATTGTAATCCGTATAGGGAAGTTCATGCTCTTTAAAGTAACGTTTAGCATAATTGCAATCGCTACAGGTTGGGATTGAATAAATCTGAATGGATTCCGTCATGTCCAATGACCCTCCCTTGTATTTCAATATATATTACGCTCCGACGTTATATCCTTTTTTGCGGATCGCTTCTTCAATTTCAGCAATTTGAACTTTAGATTCGTCAAATCGAACTTCTACTGTTCCTTGTTCAAACTTAACGTGGCCTTCAGCGCCAAGAGCGCTAATTGCACCTTCAATTTTAGATACACAAGAACGGCAAGACATACCTTGAATTTTTACAGTTGCTTCTTTCAGTGTTTTCACCCCCTTTCAAGCGTCATAGACTTCAAGTTTTCCAGTGTCATTCGATTAACGAATTTGCTGAACTTTTCTTTGCCTTTGGCATGCATCCTATAATAATCAATAATTGCGGTAACGAAAGGAATAAGCTGATCCTCCGTTAGTCCGGAACTTAGCAGCGTGGCAAAGGAGGTTTTAAGCCCCTTCGACTCGCCACCAACATAAACATCGAACTTATCGCGCATCTTTACGATCCCAATATCCTTAATCAACGGTTCACTAGTGCCTAAGGCACATCCAGCATATCCAATCTTGAGTGGTGTAGGCGTATCGATACCGGAAATGGCTTGATTTAAATTTTTGGCTGTTTCCATGCCTGCTTCTTCTGCACCTCTACAAAAGTTGCAAGCGATCAGACTTTTGGTTACAAATCCTGCAGGGTTTATTTCAAGACCGTGATCTTCAAGTTTATTTTTGATCTGATCTCGTTGTTCAATCGATACTTCTGCGTAGAGTTGCTTAAAGGGTGTCATCTCCACTTTTGAATCTGGACCAATAATCTCGCCAATTTTAACTAGTTGCTCTGGAGTGAATAAGCTTCCACCAAGTTGGATTGCTGGACTAATCGCTATTTTAATTTTATCTCCCATGCTCATACCTCTCTACTCACTTTACATCTACGACGAAAGGTACTGTAAAGACTTTCCCATCATGTTGGAATTGACCCCAGATTTTATAGATTCCGCTATGCGGGAAGGAGGTCATAAATTCCGCTTTTGGACCTGTTGCCTTTTCCTCTGTTGGATGAACATGCAGATATTGCTCTGCATCCTCTGAAAGGATAACAACATGACCTACAGCACCGAGGTATTGTTCCAGATTATTAATCCCTTCGTCCGTTTTCGCATCCATGATATTAAAGGTCAGATTTACGTCTTCATTGGCCTTTGTGCTACTCACTAAAAGTTCAATTTTTTTTATCATCCACTTCTTTTACAAGACTGGAATCCGCTTGAACAGGCTTTTGGACTTTTTCTTGTCCCCCAACATTCACCCATTCACTGAGTGTAGTGCTAGCTCCACCTTTTGGAACAAAGTCGGCAAGGATTTTGTATTCGCCACCGGCTGGAAATGAAGTTTCAATCGCAAATTTTCCATCGCCTTTATAATCAGGATGAATGTGATTAAAGTAAGAAAGATCTTTACTCACCACGATAAGGTGCATTTGTTTTTCGTGACCCATTTCAAATTCATTAACCGGATTACCATCGACGTCCGTGATTTGGATTGTCAAATGCGAATTTTCATTGGCCTTCACATCTGATGCAAAGGAGCACGAGGCTTTAAGGGTACTTGCTGTTGAATCAGCATGAGGCCCTGCATGATCATGACTCGCACCTTCAGTTTCAGAATCCATCTCAGTATGATTCATAGCACCATGTCCATCTTTATGTGCACTTTCTTTAGGGGTTCCGCAAGCAGACAACACACCAAAAGCTAAAACACCGGTTAACATTAGCATGATTTTTTTACTCCTCATCATCATTATGTTCGCTCCTGTTCTAGTACTTGACTAGCGACGTACTTTTACGCGTTGCAATCGCAGGGCGTTTAGAACGACGGATACCGAACTCAAGGCCATCGCTGCGCCTGCAACCCATGGTGCTAACAGACCGATAGCTGCAATAGGAATGCCTAAGGTGTTGTAACCAAGTGCCCAGAACAAGTTTTGCTTAATGTTGCGCATGGTCTTACGACTCATGTAGATAGCATCAGGAATACTGGATAGATCGCCGCGCATGAGTGTTACATCAGCCGCTTCCATCGCTACATCTGTCCCCGTACCAATCGCCATACCAATATCTGCAGTTGCCAAAGCGGGTGCATCATTGATACCATCGCCAACCATGGCCACTTTTTTACCTTGTGATTGCAGTTTTTTCACTTCTTCCGCTTTTCCTTCAGGTAAGACCTCTGCACGAACGTGGTCAATACCTACTTGAGCAGCGATGGCTTTTGCCGTACGTTCATTGTCACCTGTAATCATAATGACCTGAATGCCCATTTCTTTCAGACGGCTCACTGCAGCTTTCGAAGTTTCTTTAATTGTGTCTGCCACAGCGACCATACCTGCATATTGACCATCAATGGCAACCAGCATCGCAGTTTTGCCCGCTTCTTCCAAACGTGACATCGAATGATAAGCTGCTTTTGCATTGATATTATACTTTTCCATCAGTCGACGTGTACCCACGAGTAGCTGTTTACCTTCAACCATTGCCTGGATTCCGAAACCCGGAAATGCTTCAAAGGATTGTGTTCCTGGTAATTCGATATTTCGTTCCTGGAAGCCTATTACGATGGCTTCTGCAAGTGGATGCTCAGAATTTTTCTCTGCAGCTCCAACAAGTCTCAGGAATTCATTTTCATTGCCAAGAGCGACGACGTCAGTCAATTCAGGTTTACCTTTTGTAACAGTACCGGTTTTATCCAGAAGGATCGCATCAATTTTATGCGTCTGCTCCAGATGTTCCCCACCTTTGAACAACACCCCTAGTTCAGCCGAACGACCAGACCCCGCCATAATGGATGTTGGGGTTGCAAGTCCAAGTGCACAAGGACATGCGATAACAAGAATCGCAATTGCTTTTTCTAACGAACCTGCAAAATCACCTGGTGTAACCCAGAAGTACCAAACCACGAAAGCAACTATTGCAATCCCTACAACGATCGGGACGAATATGCCCGAGATCACATCGGCTACCCGCTGAATTGGTGCTTTTGATCCCTGAGCTTCTTCAACAACCTTAATAATTTGTGCAAGAGCGGTTTCTTTACCTACTTTGGTTGCTTTGATCCGAAGAATACCGTTTTTATTAATCGTAGCTCCAATCACAGCATCTCCGACTTTTTTCTCTACTGGAAGGCTTTCACCCGTAAGCATGGATTCATCTACAGATGAGATCCCTTCCAGCACCTCTCCGTCTACAGGAACTTTATCTCCTGGGCGAATAATGACAACATCTCCTACAGTGACTTCATCCACTGGAATGGTAAGTTCTTTGCCATCCCGAACCACTAATGCCGTCTTCGCCTGCAGACTCATCAGTGATTTAATTGCCTCTGATGTTCGACCTTTCGCAAGTGATTCAAACAATTTACCCATAAGAACCAATGTAATAAGGACCGCACTCGTTTCATAATAGAGGGATGGACCATGATGCATCCCGTCAGCCATACTTGACCATTGAATGGTCAAATACAAACTATAGAAGTAGGCTGCAGAGGTACCAAGTGATACCAACACATCCATGTTGGCACTCCCGTTTCGGAGAGCCTTATACGCACCCACATAGAACTGTCTACCAATATAAAATTGTACTGGTGTAGCCAGAATTAGTTGGAACCACGGATTCATAAACAATTCCGGTACATAGATCCATGAAGTGAACGAGAAGTGACCTACCATAGTCCACAACAACGGCAAGGAAAGAATCGCCGAAATCAGTAATTTCCGTTTTTGATTACTCAGTTCTTTAGCACGATGGTCACTTGCACCACCACTGGAACCGTCTGCCTTCACGATCGCCGTATAACCAAGTTTTTTCACCTTATTTTTCATGTCTTCGATGGAAACTTCATCAGGGGAAAATTCAACTCGGGCCGTTTCCATAGCGAAGTTTACTGAAGCGTTAGTAACGCCAGGCAGCTTATTCAGGCCTTTTTCAATTTTGTTCGCACAAGCTGCACAGGTCATACCTGTAATTTGTATACTCGACTGTTTCATCTGAGCCGCTGCTGTTGCCAAAATAACTCACTCCCCTCATCGTCCATTACTTACGCTACTTCGTAGCCTTGCTCTTCAATAACTTCTTTAATTTGCTCCAAGGAGACTTGATTTTCATCATACGTCGCTTCAACCGAATCATCACTGAGGTTCACCTTGCCACTCACTCCGATTTCTTTCAGAGCACCTTCGATGGAGTTTACACAATGTTGGCAGCTCATACCTTGTACATTCAAAACAATGTTTTTCATCTTATTTCGTCCCTTCTTGTGGGTGATTTTTTGGTTTAGTTTGACCTAAACAATGGGCTAAACTCTCGAGTCCAGTTTTTCAGGTCTCATCAAGCTCTTGTACAATACAATACCCCCCTACCCTATACTAGTCAACATATTTTTATACCCCCACACCCTATATGAACTATCTTTCTCGTTAGATCAACGAATTTATGGAGAGAAGAACCGATTATTTATACGCTGATTGGTAATCGGACCATGATCTTGTCCCTCGATATAAAATTCCTTTATTTATTGTTGAATGTTACTCCATCCGCTTACATCACATTGTCCATAATCATTATCACCCACAGCTGTTACTGTTCCGTCAGATTTAAGAGCAACGGTATGACGACGACCTGCCGCTATGGTATAGTTACGGAACCGTTTCGTCTCAAACACTGCATCCTTCCGTGGAATGTAGTCCATATCTTTCTCCCCTCCACAAATTGAAAATCCGCCCGTAGTTCAACAGTAAGTCATAAATTTTGTTGTTAAATAGCACTGTAACAAAAGAAAGGCTCGCACAGACAGGGTCTTATTTCTTCCCTGCCCAATACGAGCGTCTACGTCATATTGCACTCAAACGGTTGATCCGAATGTGTACTTTAAGCAATCGTTTCATTTCATGTAGCGATATTCTAGTAGATCCTTCAAGTTTGAGATTTTCCACAGCAGTTTCTCCCCGACATTGGTTTCCCTCACCAGTTTCCGCTCCAGTTCTTTGTCCACCAATCTTTTTAGAGATAACACGTCCGTTCCGTTACATAACACATCTTCTTTTGAGTTAAATTTCTGATGGGCGACGAGCTGCATACCAAAGGAATTGTACAACAAGGTATATCCGGCAATGCCCGTTGTGGATTGATAGGCTTTGGAGAAACCGCCGTCAATCACGATCATTTTTCCGTTTGCTTTAACAGGGCTCTCTCCACGACTTTCTTTGACTGGCGTGTGACCGTTAATGACATGTCCATGATCTGGATTCAGATCAAACTCCTGCAAGATTTTTCGACAGGTCTCTTCATTTTCACGTAAATGGTAGTAAGGATTCTTTCTCTCCTTATGTGCTTCTTTATCTTGGATAAAATACCGTTCAAAAGTGGTCATTTCTCTCTTTCCAAAGAGCGAGGAGCATTCCCCTGTCCAGATGTACCATACCATATCCGTCGCCAGATCTTCTGTCTCTTCCGGATGCGCAAAGGCGTAACGTAAGTTTTCTTCAAAAACATCAAGCAATTGACGGCCCGCATATGTCTTGTCTTCAATCTGCATTTCTTCCATATTTCCTTCTTCATCCAAAGGAATACAGCCGTGGATTAACAAATTCCCGTTGTATTTTAAATAAAGGCTCCCCTTTTTCATGAGAAAATTCATATGTCTGGCCATCTTTTCGGAATGCTGAACGGAAAACAGCAACTTTTCCATCACCTGGCGTTCTTCCTCCAGTAATTGTTCAGGCTTCTGCGGATTTACGGTTGCAAAACAGGTGTTTTCGAGCAGGTACGTTTTACCGCAGATGTTGATTTCATTGTTGTCGTAATCAATCTGCTCCAGCAAAAGTCTTTCAGACATATTAAAGTATGGGCGTCTCTTGATAATCGGGCTTTCAAGTTTAAACTGAATCATGGCAATGGCTTGGTGAATTTTGGTGATCTGCAGAATTTCCTGCTCCGATACGTTATGGCCAGCCTGTAACTTAGGTCTGAAGGACGGATTGTCTTCGTAATATTTCTCCGCCAGGTTTAGCAGTGGGCGCAAATTGATTCCGTATACATCTTCAATGATGTCCAGATTATCGTATCTGGCGCAGATCCGAATAATATTCGCAAGGCAGACCAGAGAACCTGCGTAGGCTCCGATCCAGAGGACATCATGATTCCCCCACTGTATGTCTACAGAATGGTAGTTGATCAGCGTATCCATAATTTTATCGGGGTACGGCCCCCGGTCATAAATATCTCCAACCACATGAAGGTGGTCAACCACCAGACGCTGTGTCGTATAAGCAAGGCCGATAATGAGATTGTCTGCCTGGCCCAAGGATATAACTTGCCGATATATTTCCTCGTAATAAGGATCCTTATTGTTGGTCGAATCCGTCTTGTATAGAAGCTCTTCTACAATATATACATATTGCTCCGGCAGAGCTTTACGCAATTTCGAGCGTGTATACTTGGAAGAGGCATAAGAAATAAGCTTAAGCATGTGTTCAATCGTTAATCTATACCACTGGTTCAAAGCCTGTTTATTGCTAAGTTCCCCTATAACCAGCTGTATTTTTTCTTCCGGATAATAAACCAGCGCCGCAAAATCATTGATTTCTTGATCCGTCCAAACCTCTCGGAACAATTCTTTGATTTTCTCTTTGACGGTACCCGAACCGTTTCTTAGTACATGCTGAAAAGCCTGAAACTCCCCATGCAAATCACTGACAAAATGCTCGGTTCCCTTCGGGAGATTGGAGATCGCTTCAAGGTTGATGATCTCTGTTATGATTTTTTCTTCCGTATCATATTTCTCGGCCAGTAGATCTAAAAATTGCTCATCCAAAACAGATGTCCCCCTTCAAGGAAGTTATGTGGCATTGATTTTATAGTGAATTTCCAAGGGAAATCCTGTTGAACTATAGCTAAGAAGAAAAACATTAGGTTAATTGGTAACTCTTCACCTGTATGGTTAACAATAAAAATAAAATTACTTATATGGTGATTATCAGCATTGCCTTCCCCCATCATACTCCAGTTCATCATATATGAACAAATTTCATTGAATGGATTCGAATGAACAATGTCTGTAGTTATTTTAGAAATAAGAATTGTGTTCAATCTGTTCAAATACGAGAACTTGTACCGATAAAATAAAAAAGCCGCTATAATAGCGACTTTCAATGGGACCATGTTCTTGTCCCTCGACATATCCGGTTGCTCTAAGCAGTGTAATTCTCCATTTCGATACTGGTACCTCTGCCAGTCTCATTACTATGGCTTTCATCTTTAATTCCACCGGATAACTCACTCTGGTTGCCATTACAAACACACCTCCAAGATCATCTCCCTATCTTAAGACAAGGTTTCATTTTCTTGAAGGTATGTTTGATTAATACATATTCCTAATGATTATAACTGCAATTAAGTAAGTACGGTCATTGCCTCTCTTGTGAATGGAACGAGATCATCGATACGTCCTTCTTGAATTTTCTTAGCCCATTCAGGGTCGACTAGGAGAGCACGTCCTACAGCAACCAGATCAAACTCATCATTCTGAAGTCGTTGTACCAATCCATCGATACCGACGTTACTTGCGCCTTTACCTTCTGTGAACAGACTTGTAAAGTCACCATCAAGACCAATCGATCCAACAGTGATTGTCGGTTTGCCAGTCAGTTTTTTGGTCCAACCAGCAAAATTCAGATCAGCCCCTTCGAATTCCGGCTCCCAGAAACGGCGTGTGGAACAGTGGAAGATATCGACTCCAGCTTGAACCAACGGTGCGAGAAGCTGCTCCAGTAATTCCGGTGTTTCAGCCAATTTAGCCTGATAATCATCTGTCTTCCACTGAGATAAACGCAGTACAATAGGGAATTCCGATCCTACTACTTCACGGCAAGCCTCAATCACTTCAACTGCAAAACGTGTGCGAGCCATCATATCTCCACCGTAACGATCCGTACGAGAGTTGGTTTTCTCATACAGGAATTGGTCGATCAGATAGCCGTGTGCTCCATGGATTTCAACACCATCGAACCCAACGCGTTTCGCTTCTGAGGCTGCTTTTGCGAATTCCTGAACGATTGTAGCAATCTCAGCTTCCGAATAATCATTAACATGACCTTTGGCTCCCATATGCCAGATCTGTGGAATAATTCGACCGCCAGCTTCATGTACTTCAGATACAACATGTGCCCAACCATTCATTGCAGCTTCGCCATAAAAGTGCGGCACATTGGCTTGATTGGATGCATCCGGATGATTAATTATTGTCCCTTCCGTCACAATAAGCCCCACTGCGTTCTCTGCTCTGCGGCGGTAATAGCCCGCAACATTCGAACCCGGGATACCGTCTGGAGAAAATTGACGCGTCATCGGCGCCATCACGATCCGATTGGATAACTTCAAGTGACCTAACTCTATAGGTTGGAACAATGCTTCTACCGATTGAGAATAATTCATAATAACCTCCACATATTTCGTTTTATATAAATTGACCTAGGAGATGTTAAACAGCAACCAGCCTAGTTAACAGCTAGACGCTACTTCCAAATGAATCAATACACGATTTTTATCGAAAAGCCCCACCTCCTTCAAGGTTTCGTGGTGTATTAATCTGCCTTTAATTATTTTTGACTTTGTAGTCAAGAATTTCACAAAAAAAAGATCAAGACATAATCATGCCAAATGAAGTACGTAGAACCGTCTCGATCTGTTCACGGGATGAACCTGATTTCTCCATAACTCTCACACCAAGAATGGTGTTATTTAGGTAAGATGCAAGCTCTATACTCGTATACCGGTTGGAAATTAACTGTTGTTTCTGGCCACTACTTATGATCTTCTCTAATACCAGTTGAACCTCTTCTACCATGAGCTCAGCTTCGCGTGTGACCTGCTCGTCATCTGTTCCGAATTCGAGTGATGCATTCACAATTAGACACCCTTGGCAGCCAGTTTCATCGTCTAAAAGGGAATATCGTAAGGCATCCAGTTTATCACCGGGAGACGAATCCAGGGCTTCAATCTCTTTCAGTTTCGCTATAACCTGTTCACGGTAAAGTGCCAGCGCCTTCAGGAACAACGATCGCTTGTCTTTAAAAACACAGTACAAACTTTGCTTTTTGACTCCTGTAGTACGCGTAAGGTCCTCATAAGAAGTTGCTTTGAAGCCTTGATTCCAGAACACTTCCATAGACTGGTGTAATACACGATCGACATCAAATTCTCTTGGTCTGCTCATGGGATTAATGTATCAGTTATTGACCATGAAGTCAATAATTGATCATTTTATATCCTATTTGATAGAGGATGGTCACAATGGATAAATATTCTAATCGACATCGATACCACGTTCCTAACCTTTTCAATGGAACTAAAATCTCTACGTTAATTTCCTGGAGGTCCATTGCATCCAGGTCCCTATGCCCCACCCACGCAACTTCTGTTCAACCGCGAGGTAATCGATGATCAGGATGCGGTCCGCAACCTTCCCCTCCAGTCCAGTAACAGCCATCGCAACCACTTCTCCATGATGCACGCCCGTGTATAAATAACCAACCTCCCGGTCCAGCATACTGTGCAGAAGCGCTTTTGTCTTAGCGCCGCTTTGAAAAGCCTCAGTTATCAAGCAACGTTGTTACGATGCCAATCACAAGGGCAAGCGCACCGATCCATGGAATATAGTTCAACAAGTTGTGGTTTACAGCAATCCCCCCACTATTCCAGCTCCGGCAGCCATTCCAACTTGTCCAATCGCGCTATGCAGACTCAGTACAATGCCAGAAGCGGCAGGAGCGAGACTTATAAGCTGAAATTGGATCGGTGTACCTGAGTACCAGGCTGCTAGTGCCAAGAAAATAATAATATATATAGAAGAAATTGAAATTGCAGCGCTAACTAATGCCGTACTATTTCCCATAATAACCGTAGCAATTGAACTGCCTTGTTTGCCTGAAGCAGCCAAAACCGCAGCAAGAGTAAGGAGCGTAACCTGAATAACACCGGCACTAAGTGCTGAAATAATTCTAGTTATGATAAGCATCTCATATGCTGTAGAGTTTTCAGCAGTTTCTTAATCTCTTCATCATATTCCAGTTCAAATGATGGAAGAATCTCATCCAATCTTTGCTGGAACAAATCAGGATCTTGTACACCAATCTCAGCCCTTAATTCCACTTCCTCTTCTGAACCATTGTCGTTCAGAATCATGTTCAGCACGTCACTATTAAAATATTCACTTGGAGGAAGAATTAGCGCATTCATCAGGAATTGCATAAAAAAGAGATGGTTATCTTTTTCCTGATCCGCTTTTTTCATCGCTTGCTTCGTAAATAAGTTGATATATTTCTGAGCAAAATCCACTCCTTTCAGTTCATAAGGCCCACCATGTTCAACCCCTCTCCAACGCAGGTCAGCCACGGAACTAAGCCACCAAGCCGGATCGATGGCCTGCTGCATACGAAGCAATACGTTCCGTTCAAACTGCGGATCGGGATGCAAGCGATGTGCTTTCAAACATTTTCCTATAGTCTCAGCTTCGATCGCAGCAACGGTGATGCCTTGTCCATGAATTGGATCAAAGCTGCAAAATGCATCACCAAGGACGAGTAATCCAGACGGCCAATCTTCCATGAGTTCAAAATGCTGGCGTACAGACTCGGATATACGGTATCCGCGCGGCCCTTGCACAGGCTCCAACCGTTCCATCAACTCCACAATTTTATCTGAAGCAAACAAATGTTTGAGTTGTTCTTGAAACTCCTCTGGCTGAGTTGAAGGATATACATCTCCTCCTGCGTTAAAAAGAATGAGTCCAGCGATATCATCCTCAATACGCGTAAATATGCCTGCACGAATACCTTGCTCAGGATCTGAATCAGACATTACCCATTCGTTTGGAATAGAGGATTTAATTTTGTAATAGCGGGTGCTGTAACCAAGAGATACCTTCAACACCTCCGGTTCCGGCACAGACAATCCGATCTGTTCAAGCCATCTGATCAATTTGGAAGAACGTCCTGAGGCATCAATAACCATATCAGCTGAAAGTTGTTTTTCGCGCTTTTCCCCACGTCTTTCTTTTGTATAAATGCCTGTAATGGAATGCTTATCCTCAGACACCAGTAGCCCTGTAACTTCTGTATTCGTTAAGAAGCTTATTTGAGAGATTTCCTGGATTCGGTTGCGTAGTACCCATTCCATCAAGGCTCTACTGCTTGATGCAATTTTAAATGAAGAAGGATCCTCCTTATTAACTAATGTACCGTATTTATTGGTAACCACAAGTTTCTCTTCGTTTGAAGAGATGGCGCCTAATGCAATCAATTCTTCATTGTATCCTGGGAAATAATGTTCCATAATCAGCGCGCCGCGTGGTTGTACACGGTGTGGATGAAAAGATTGAGGTACACCCTGTCGGTTATTTGGTGCCGAAGGGAATTCATCCCTTTCAATCACACATACTTCCTCATAATAATCAGCTAACATTCTTGCAGTAATTAATCCTGCAATCCCTGCTCCGATCACCACAGCTTTTTTCATGTCAGACACCGAAGATTCATCCTTTCTATGAAATTAGATTTTAATCTACACTTGTAGATCAATCAAAATATTACTTATAATACCAATATATAATCAAAATTTCTTTTATAGTAAGAATCAATATAGGAATGGTATATAGTTAAACTACGATATGGAAGTGGTGTAGATGAAAATTATTAGAAAAAAGGTTGATTTAAGAGTTGCCCGGACTCATAAATTGTTAATTACGGCCTTTAAAGATCTGTTATCTGAGCAAGGCAAACTATTCAGCAATATCACGATTAATGAAATATGTGACAAAGCGATGGTTCACCGTACAACGTTTTACAAACATTTTGAGGATAAATTTGCGCTGTTATCCGCTACCCTCACGTGGGTTCTTCAGGATTATTTACAAATGAGTATAGAAGATCGGCTTCGGCAGCCTTTGCAAAGCCTATCTAGATTCATGTTGGAGAATTTACTGGAGCCAATTGTTCAAAACCAGAAGAATGACAAGGGATTTACTGACTTTTTCAAAAAATATATCGGAGATATATCCAGAAGAGATTTTCTGGAACTAAAAAGAAGAGGTAAACCATTTTCACCTCCCATAGAACTCTTAGCCGAATATCATTCAGGGGTCATTAGTTTACTTGTGACGTGGTGGGTATATCATCTTGAAGAAAATGTTACGGCGGAACAGATGGATGAGTATTACTATCAAATGGTTAACGAGAAAATCATGTTAGATTAGCACGAAGCTCAAACTTAAAATCCGTATCTGATTTTAAGTTTGAGCTTTAAAGTTATAGATCATGTCTCTTAAAGATGCCGTTCAAAGCAAAAAGCCGCTAAATAAGCGACTTCAACGGGGTTATGTTCTTGTCCCTCGACTTAATATTAGTCCAGAAGGCTGTAGATCTGAATGCTCTCCACCTTGGCATTCTTGATATGAAATGACATCACATCCACATAATTGGATGGCTCGTAACGGAAGTCATCCTCCTCATCAGGGGCTCCATTACCAAGCAGTTTCCCCTCAGGATAGACATTTTTGAGTGTATCCAGACTATCTCCTGCTTTAATGTTTCGCACTGTCGTGTACTTAGGATCTGTGATTTCGATATGAAAGATGGAGTCTTGTTTGCCCTCCGGTATACTGATCGTTTTAATCTCCAGACCAGGATACGTATAGACCTTTTCTGTAAAACCGATTAACGTATCCATGTTGGTTCCATCGTCGGCGCTGTACGTATGAGATTTCAGGTTATCCGGTTTGCCCAGCATCTGTTCCATCTGATCTTCATTCGCTGTATCTGAAATCGCAATGGTGTGCTCATTATAGACAAAAGCAAGCTCCTTCAGCACCACATTGCCTTCCTTCTCCACTTCCTTGATTGCTTCAGCACCCTTTTCTTTAGAACTTTCGGAAGCAGGCGCATTAGCATTTGTTGCTCCTTCGCCTTTGCTCTGTTCATTCGCTGTGTTCTGTCCGGTTGCTGGGGGCGTAGCATCATTGGACTGACAGCCCGCTAATGCCACCGCTAGTAGAGCACCTAGTATGATAAAACCTGCAGTTTTCTTGGTTAACTTCATCATGATCCCTCCATAAATGTGTGATTGGTTCTTATGAAGTGATTATAAATAAAACATTTGTTAGTCTCATAACAGAAATGTACCAATCTTGTAACGTTAATTATTTACGCGCGTGTTTCCGCACGGGGCAACACAATCGTAACGGTCGTTCCTTCCCCGATTTGACTTTCCATGTCGATATATCCGTTAAACCGCTCTACAATCTCTTTGCAAATAGAAAGTCCAAGACCTGAACCGTTCGCTGTGCTTGCATTTTTCGCCCGGTAAAAACGTTCCTGCACTCGCTCCAGCTCCTCGCCCGAGATACCAATGCCTTGATCACGTATCCGTATAACTACCTCGCTTGGCGTATGTTCCAAATTTAATTCGATCAGCGATGAACTGCCGGAATATTTGATGGCATTATCCACAAGATTGGCGATTGCATGAGACATCAGCATTGGATTTACGTTGGCGTAAACTCTTGTTGTACCCTCATCATCCGGCTCTTCCTCCGCCTGACTAACTCTGATCTCGATCCCTTTATCCTTAGCCTTGGCACCCATATTCGTTGCGACTTGCTGAATCAGTTCGCTCATTTCTGTCTTCTTGACTTCCAATTCGTTAGAATCATCCTTATCGAATCGGGATAGTAGTAAGAGTTCATTAATCAAGCGGGTCAGCCGATCCGATTCCTGCAGCAGATGAGCATAGATTTTTTGCAACTCCTTGTTCTCGTTCTCCCCTTCAACCAAGTATTGAGAGAAACCACGAATGGCTGCCAAGGGTGTTTTTAACTCGTGAGATACGTTGGAGACAAATTGCCTCTGGTACTGAATGTAATCATGAAGCTGCCGCCCCATGGAATCCAGCCCATCTGCCAGCATGCCCAGCTCATCCTTCCGGTTCAGATGAACTCTCCGAAACTCCTGTCTGGAGAAACTTTGAGCAGCGCCAAGCAACAGCTTAATCGGCTTAGTTGTGTTGCGGGCAATCCACAGGCTGGATAACGTAATCAGCACAATAAATCCGCCTGCACCGACAAACAAGATATAACGGATTTGATCCATGATCGCATAAAAGTAGGAAATGTCCTCCACGAACTCATACACATAAGCATTTTCGTAGAATTGATCCTGAATGGGCGTCGCAAAATAAAGCAGATGATCTTCCGTGACGCTGTAGGCATAACTGCCGCTCAGCGCTTTTTCAATATTTTTGTCAAACATAAGCGGTTTGCCATCATTAATGATGATGCCATCCACGGCCAAGCCCAGCAACTGCTTGGAGCTGTCATAGATACGTACTTCCTTGCCTGAAGCTTTCAGCTTTTCCAGAGCAAGTCTGACCATTTCCTTCGTTTGGGGCTCTCCTGAAGATGACCTATACTGTGCCAACACCTCACGGAAGGACAATTCGGACAGATCCGCCTTCTCCATCATCTGTTTTTCAATGGTAATGAAGCTGTAGTAATCGATGGCTTTATTCACCGCAAAAATGATGATGCCAAAGGACAGCACGGAGAAAAATAAATAATTGAGCAGTAACCGGGTTGCATACTTCAGGACTCGCCACCTCCAAGTTGATAGCCAAATCCATAGATCGTCCTGACATATTTCGGTTCGTCCGCGTTATCCTCCAGCTTCTTCCTTAACCGCATGATGGTCATATCTACACTTCGACTGTCTCCCATAAAGTCATATCCCCATGCGATCTGCAACAGCTCATCCCGGGTAAAGATTTTGTCTGGCCTTTTGAGTAACGTTTCCAGAATTTTAAACTCTTTGGTCGTTAAAGAGACGGGAACATCATTTTTCAGCACTCTCCGGCTCTCCAGGTCAAAAGTCAGCTCCTCATGAATGATGCGTGTAGATTTCACTTCTGTTCCATCACTTGATTCCTCCTTGCTCTCGTTTCTTCTCAGAATCACCTTGATTCGGGCGAGCAATTCACGATTGTCAAAGGGTTTGGTCATATAATCTTCCGCGCCTAGTTCAAGTCCAAGCACCTTGTCGATCACCTCATTTTTGGCAGAAAGCATGATCACAGGAACGGCACGTTTCCCGGTGATTTCCTTGCACAGGTCATATCCGGAGCAGTCTGGCAGCATCAGATCAAGTACCACTAAATCGGGTTGAAAAGAGTTCAGCAGCTGCAGGCCTGTTTTGCCGTCCTCTGCGGTCTGCACATCGTAGTTTTCTCGCCTTAGCACCAGCTCAATTAAATCTCGAATTGCGATTTCATCATCAATGACAAGTATTTTCTTCAATGTGCACCCCTATCTAGCCTTGTTTTTCACCAGGTTCAATCAACTATTAACCCATCTTAGCACAGGCGCTTTAGATTCCTCCACCAACTGGAAGGTGAGGTATATTCCACTGAGCCCAACATAACTTGTAATAAACTCGAAGAAAGGAGAACAAGCTATGGATCTGCTCTGGGTACTCATTGTTGGTGGACTTATTGGCTGGTTAAGCGGCAACTTAATTGGGCGGGACGTACCGGGCGGTGTACCAAATAATTATTCCTATGATCTCAAATCCGATTTTCTTCATAAGGGCAACGGAAAAGGGAACGAACAAACCGACGGGTGTTTCATTACACGGCGGTTTGTTTTAATTTAACAACAGCTGCTTTTCCGAAATATTACAGGTCGGACTGGCACATACTAAGGAACACTTGGTTGAAGCTTACATAACGGAGGTCTCATCATGGTATTTACAATCACAATTATCATCGTTGCACTGTTTGCAATATGGGGAGCCGTTGCTCCTGATCAGCTGGCAGATGTGGCTAATGTTGCCTACAACTTCTCTATTCAGAATTTTGGCTGGTTTTATTTGCTAGCGACATTGTTCTTCCTGATCTTTGCTTTTTATCTGGCGTTCAGCCGATTTGGTGGTATTAGGCTTGGGGATGACGATGATGAGCCAGAGTATTCTACGGTTTCCTGGCTGTCCATGCTGTTTAGCGCTGGTATGGGCATTGGGCTGGTTTTCTGGGGAGTTGCTGAACCGCTGTCCCACTATTTATCTGCACCGGAGGGGGCGGTACCCGAAACAACGCAAGCAGCAAGACTTTCTATGCGGTATTCCTTTTTCCACTGGGGGCTTCATCCTTGGGCTATCTATACCGTTATCGGCTTGGCGCTCGCTTACTTCCAGTTCCGGAAAGGCTACAAAGGGCTGATCAGTTCCACCTTTATTCCTCTGATAGGTGAGCGTCTTGCGGCAGGCTTGCTTGGGAAAATCATTGATATTCTTGCAGTCATTGCCACTATTTTCGGTGTTGCAACCTCCCTTGGATTGGGTGCGCTTCAGATCGGCGGGGGTCTGAATTACTTATTCGGTATTCCTAACTCGACGATGTCCCAGGTTGTCATTATCTCAATTGTAACCGTACTGTTTTTGATCTCGGCAACCACCGGTCTGGATAAAGGGATTAAGATTCTGAGCAACACCAACCTCGTTATAGCTGTGCTATTGATGGTGTTTGTATTAGCGACTGGACCGACTTCATTCATATTTGACACATTCACGACAACCTTCGGCAGTTACATGCAGAATATTATTAACATGAGTTTGAGACTGACCCCGTTCTCAAGAGAAACCTGGATCGGAGCATGGACGTTATTTTACTGGGCATGGTGGATCGCATGGGCTCCTTTTGTCGGCACTTTTATCGCAAGAGTATCCAGAGGAAGAACCATAAAGGAATTTGTAATTTACGTCATGGTTATTCCAAGCCTGTTCGGATTTATCTGGTTCTCAGTTTTCGGCGGAACAGCACTTCACCTCGAATTGTTCAATGCCTCCCATCTGGCGGAGGCCGTCAAGGAAGATACGACAACCGCTTTATTCCTTATGCTGGAGCAGCTGCCTTTGGGCACGATCGTAGCATTCATCGCTACACTCCTCATCATGACCTTCTTTATTACGTCTGCAGATTCGGCTACTTTTGTGCTGGGCATGCTATCTTCAGATGGCAAGCTAAACCCGAGTACAAGAGTGAAATTAACCTGGGGAATCATGCAGTCTGCCATCGCGGTAGTACTGCTAATCAGCGGAGGGTTAACTGGCCTCCAGACGGCATCCATTGTATCCGCATTGCCGTTCGCTATTGTCCTTATCGGTATGTGTTTCTCCCTGCTCAAGGCTCTAAAGGCTGAGGACAAAGAGCGCCGTCAGAAAGAAAAACGGCAGCGCCAAAAGCTGAAACGACTACTGGAGGAACAAGAAAACTCACTGAATGAAATTCCCGGCATGTAATGTATACTTGATTTCTATGAGATGGTACCTGCCTTCAGGCGGGTGCCTTTTTATCCAGACTGCAGAGGGTTTTCTCAAACCCAACATTCACAAGACGGGTGCAGGATTTGATAATGTGGATGTCCCTGCCTGTACAAAGTGATATTTAAATAAATGAAGAATACTGATCTTTTTCTCAATACATCCCGCGGTGGGATTGTCAACGAAAGGGACTTGATTGATGCATTAAAAAACGGGGATATTTCAGGCACATGCCTGATGGTCGGAAATATCATAAAAAAGATATGATTTCCTTATAAAAAATATAAAACGTGTAGAAAATGGTGAGGAGCCTGAGAGCAAGCTCAATCAGTTATGATGTTTTGGTGCAATCTGAATGGGGGGTTATTCACATTTTGGAGTCTCATCCGATCGTCTCCACCCCTACAGCAGTTCAAAATGAAGTTGAATTTCGGGTAATTCAGTATTTCCTTTCCACTGATTTGCACCGTATCCCAATTCTAGAACCGCAGCAATGCGCTCGTTTCTCAGTACACCAAACATTTCAGTGCGGCTCGAGTCGTACATCCAGTCATGCAAGGTACAGCGCACACCCAGACTTTGCTCATGTGCCAGCAAGCGGAAATTCTGAATTAGGCAGCAGACTGCTGCAAAGTCCTCTTCCCGCTTATATTGATCAGCCTCTTCCTTCACCAAGACCAGAAGATACGCAGGGGCAGGCTCCTGTAATCCCTGCATGATGTCCCCATACCGGTTATCTGCAAAGATGAATCGCCAAGGCTCTCGGAGGCCATCATTTGGCGCCCATACGGCATGATTAAGCAACTCAAGGATTAGATCCTGCGATACTGGTTGATCCAAAAACTCACTCGGACCGTCCATGTCTCCTTCCAGTTCTGACAATTTCATTTTTACATCCTCCTCTTTTATGTAGACTGTCCTCGCAATACGGTCCACTTCTGCTCGGCTGGCGTCCTTTTCCGACTTCTTGGCGCTTTGTCGTAATATCCTACATGAAGAATACCAACAAATCTTTCATCCTCACGTAAGCCAATACCATTGAAGAACCCTTCATGCTGAATCATGGACTCTGTATCCCACAACATTCCTAACCCTCGTTCCCAGCCCAGCAGTTGGAAGCTCTGCATCACCCCGCAGGCAGCCGAATAATTGCGGTCATTGGTCAGACGATTCGGTCCTACAGTCGACATAACAATGACGTGGGCAGGAATATCGGTAAATCTCTTTTTAAAAATATCCAGAAGTTTCCCTGGAATCAGCTTGCCAAGCTTGCTCTGCGACATCTGTTCCAGCATGCAGTCCACCAACCGTTTGCGTGCTTCTGGAGTTCCGGCATATACTACACGCCACGAGCCAGACTCAACAAATGGTTGAAGCCGTATAGCCTTATGCAGTAATTCTACAATTAACTCCTGGTCCACCGGCGTAGAGTTACATTTACGAATACTCCTGCGCTCCCTGATCAATTCCGCCAGACTCATATGCTTCACTCCTTCGTTCTATCTGGATTCAATATTTATACTGCTGTCTTGAAGAAATTGATGGATTACTTTTAGCTCTGTTTCTGAATATTTGTCGAGAGTACGATAGAAGCGCTCAGCCTCATGTATATGCAGACGTTCATGCAGTTCAAAGATTTTTTTGCCTTGCGGTGACAACCGGAAATAGCTTTCCTTTTTGTTGTCGTTCATTTTCGTACGTTTGACGAATCCTTCCTCCAGCAGTTTGTTGCCAATTTTGGTGATACTTGCTTTGGACAAATTCATCGCCTCCGCAATACCCGTGTTGTTAATAGGCTCATGCTTGCCTATGCAATCTATCATATGAACCGCGGTCAAATGCTGAGGGATTTTCTCGATGCTTTCTCGCTGGGCGATACTTAGGAAATGCTCAATTTCTGTATCCTTGTGGTTCTCATACACATGTAAAAAACGGATAAATTGGTCATATAGCAATTGTTTTGTTCGATCTTTTGAGATCATTCTTTTATCGCTCCTTATTTACTTGTAAACAAAAATAATCATTTAAAAATAGAGTTTCTTTTAAATGATTTCTTATATTTAGTTTACTGGTGAACAATATATCATGAATGAGAATGCTTATCAACTATATTCTCTGACATTACAACATTACTCTACAATCCAGGACAGAGACCTGCCTTGAACGGATTATCTTTTAACCTGCTCGTTAGTTAAAGAAAGCAGCTGATCACTTTGATCAGCTGCTTTCTTTATATTATTGAAATATCGTTTCCTGTCACTTTAAATTAACTTTTTCTCTATATCTAAAAGCTTAGAAATGCGAGGAAATAGGCGAAAGGCATTGCCATAAGCGATCGCCTTCGCGTTTTCTTCGCTGATCTGCTGTGCTTCTTGGAATACCGACTCCCGCTGTATACGAAGGACGCTGTCCGCTGGCCAAGGTATGTCCGCTCCGAACAGAATTCGATCAGGCGCAATCAACTTTTGGATTGTGCCGAGGTTCAACGTGGAATCATAATAAAGGTCGTCCAGTTTGGCTATTTCAGCTTGAAATTGTTCCGGTGTTGTTTCAACCTGAATCAAATCTCGCCCGATGGCGGCAAGTGCAATTCTCCATTTGATATACGGCACCATGCCCCCTGTATGAGGAAGAATGAATGTAATGGATGGATATTGGTCGAAAATGCGATGAACAGCCATCGTAGTGACGGCCCGCGTCGTATCGAAGGTGCCCTCAAGCAGCGCAGGACTAAGTCCTGCGATTTTTTGCGGTATGAGGATGGGATGCAGAAACACAACAGCACTGCGTCGATCCAATTCGGTTAACAACTCGGTGTAATCCGGATGGCTTAAATATTTCCCCTGATAACTTGTCAGCATTGCAACACCATCCATCCCGAGAACATCAAGTGCATACAAGGTTTCTTCCATGGCTGCTGCGGGATCCGGGAGTGGAAGCGTTGCAAACGCACCATACCGCTCAGGATGAAGTTGAGCATACGATGCGAGCTCTTCATTCATTTTACGTGCCAATGTGTTGGCAGAAGATTGGTCGATGAACGTCAGGTCTGACGGGGCTGAAAGGAATGAAAACGAGATGTCACATACATCCATTTTTTGCATCCCGATCTCGGGCGTCCACTTCGGCATAAAACTTGGAATCTCCATTCCCAGCTCCCGCTGCTTTCGTTGCATTTCTTTAGAGATGATATGGTGGTGAACATCAATGACAGGATTAAACATGCGTGATCAGCTCCTTCTATTTATTTTCAAGCCATTGGTTTAACTGGTTTTGCTTTTCCGTCAATATTTTCTCTACGCCTGCTTTCTTTAGTTTGTCGAGATAAGCACCCAATTCTGACGGGTCAAAAGTTCCTGTCTGAAAGCCTGCATCATACTGGTTTTGGACGTTGGCCACCGAGGTAATTTGTGTTTTGACCGGATTGATGTCGAAGCTGAAACCCATCGCCCTTGATTTTACGGCACTCTCGTTTTCACCCCTCAAGTGCTCCCACATTTCAGGGTCGTTCCCTTCCCATATATAGGACAGGAAATTGTTCCCCACGGCATATTGGTTCGAATCGTATCCTGTTGCAGTGACACCTTCCGGCTTGCCGATCAGGTCATTATCCCGCTTAACAAAATGCTTGCCCTCAATTCCGTTGGTAAACAGATTAATGACTGCTTCGTCCGAGTAAAACAGTTCCAATACTTGAATCGCCTTATCCGGCTGCTCACTGTTCCTTGCCAAAGACATCATGTTGGAAGCTATGCTATTTCGCGTCATATACGAATCCTCAAGGGGTACGCATACAAGTTCAGTCCCAGCCGCAAGTGATTCCGAGTAACACTCATTGATAGTCCGGATATACGAGAAGGCTTTGCCTGCCTTGATCAGATTGAAGCCCGTTTCCTGTGACGTTGCGACGTCTTTGCTGAAATAACCTTTTTGATACCAATCACGCATCAGGTCAGCCATTGTGGAGAACCGCGAAGTCGCAAAAAGATTCTGCACGGTGAAGTCCTCCCCGCCAAAATCCAGTACGCCAGGTGCTGTTCCCAATGGATCAAAATTTAGCATGGCTTGTCCGGGTGTTTCCTGCGAGGTATAGCTGACAATCGGCGTGACACCCGGCTCATTCTCCTTGATAAGCTGCAATACAGCAGAGATATCATTCCAGGTTTTTATGGCGCTAAGGTCAATATCATGCTTATCGGCAAGCTCTTTGTCCATCACAAAACTAGGGGAAAGTGCCCAAGCTTTAATGCTGGGAACACCATATGTTTCGCCATTCATCTTCCCGGCTTCTGCGACTTCTTCTGGAACAGCCTCCAGTATCTCTTTACCGAATTCATTCAGTGATTCGTCCATGGGCAGTAACTGTCCCCTGCCGATTTGGGATTCAAGGCCTAACCAAACGCTGGTATACACCAGATCCAGTTTCTCTCTGCCCGCCAGCATCAAGTTCATTTGATTGGCATAGTTCGATCCATTAACAGGCAAGAGCTTCACGGTGGCGCCTACCTTTTCTGATGTAATATCACTGATGGCTTCCTGAATTTCCTTAACATCTGTTACATCCCCAAAAGCCGGATACGTCATGACCACTTCATACATGTCTGTTGCTGAAGCTTGCCCAAGTTCTGCTCCCTCCTTACTGTCTGGATTTCCGCATGCCGTCAACAATAGAGGGGCCGCACAAATTAAGGACATTACCTTCATGAAACCCGCAGGCAATCTTTTTCTGAACATCTTCATTCACTCCCCGTGTTTGCTTTTGGATGAGACATCTTGGATACGAGGCATGACTAACCTTTTACGGCACCAATGGTCAGTCCCTTGACGAAGAACTTCTGGAAAAACGGATACGCTGCGATCAGTGGCAACACGCCGATTACGGCAATAGCCATTCTCACACTGCCGAGAGGTACGGATGAGACAACAGCCGTCTGGCCAGACAGACTGTTTTGCTGCAAGTACTGGACATCAGACAACATTCGATTAAGCAGGTTTTGAATGCTATAGAGGCTTCCGTCATTGATGAAGATCAGACCGTTAAACCAATCGTTCCAATACGAAATCATGAGCATCAGACCAATGGTTGCCAGGCTTGGGAGAGCAAGCGGGAGAACGATTTTGCAATAAATAACCCATTCGTTGGCTCCATCCACATAGGCTGACTCCACGACTTCGCCGGGAATGGATGTGGAGAAGAAACTGCGCATCAACAAAATGTAGAACCCGTTGGTCAGTAAATTCGGGATGATTAGCGACCAGATGGTATCTTTCAAATGGAAGAGGTCCGTATAAACCAGGTACATCGGCACCAGCCCCCCATTGAAAAGCAGGGTGAAAAAAACGAAGAATGACAGGAACGAACGAAATGGAAGCACATTTCTGGATAGCGGATAAGCGACCAGGGTTGTGATCAACAACCCAACGATCGTGCCCACGACCGTGATGAACGTCGTAATTCCATACGACCGCAGAATCAACGAATACTGATTAAACAGATACACATAAGCATCGAAGCTGAATTGAGCCGGTAACAAACGATAACCATCCCTGATAATGGCCTGTTCCTCGGTTAGGGAAGCGGATATCAGAAGTATAAACGGAAACACTGCAGCGATTCCCATCATGATAAGCACGAGGTGAACAGCCATTTGATATATCTTATTTGAATACATGTTGTCCTCCCCCTTAACTAAAACAGCGCCAAATCCCGGTTTTTGCGACGAACGATCGCATTGGTCGTTAATACTAACAGAAAACCGACTATGGACTGATAAAGTCCGGCAGCGGATGACATTCCGAAATCCCCGAAAGTCATCAATCCACGATAAACGTATGTGTCAATGACATCGGTAGTCGTTTGCAGTGCACCCGAATTCAGCGGAACCTGATAGAACAATCCGAAATCGGAGTTGAAGATGCGTCCCACTGCAAGAAGCACCATAATGACCATCGTGGGTTTAAGCAGAGGAAGGGTAATGCTCCAGACTTGCCTCCATTTGGATGCTCCGTCCAGCGTAGCGGATTCATAATATTCCTGGCTGATGCCTACAATTGAGGCCAGATAAACAATGCATGTATAACCAACGTTTTTCCACAGATATACGACACTTAATATAAAGGGCCATTTACCGGAATCCGCATACCACGACACGGGGTCAATCCCCAGCAAAGGAAGCACGTAATGATTGACGAATCCGTTTTCCTCGTTGAGCAATGCCAGAACCAAGTAAGCGACAATGACCATCGAGATCAGATAGGGCAGCAAAATGATGCTTTGGTAGAGTCGGGAGGCAAATCGCTTTTTTACCTCGTTCAACAATACGGCCACAGCTATGGAGAGCACTGTTCCAAGCACGATAAATGCGCCGTTGTAGAGTAACGTGTTTCGGGTAATCACCCAAGCATCCTGCGTTTGGAACAGATAGGCGAAATTATCGAAGCCTACCCAGTCACTTCCCCAGATTCCTTTTGCAAAATTGATATCTTTGAACGCAATCACAATGCCAAACATGGGCAAGTAATTGTTGATGAACAGATAGACGATGCCTGGCAAAATCATGACCAATAACAGCCCATGCTTTCTGATATTTTGGATGCGGTTTGCATGGAAACCTCGACGCATGTCTCTCTCCCCCTGTTCGTAACAAATGATGTTTGTTTTGTGTAACTCCTCCAACATCCCTCCTATTCTATAAGTGTCAGTTTATGTGACTCAAAATTGTTCTTATAAGAATAATACGATGTAAGGAAGCCTCAGTCATTGGTGTGATTCACTAAAAAAAATGATTTCATTTGGATTATTGCACCAAAAGAAAAGCCTGTCTAAATTGAAGTGTCAAGTATTATTACATTCAGTGCATTAAGCAACGTTTTATACGTCATGTGATCAGCCTTTTCATGCCAAAAAGCAACGCACCTAAAAAAGGATGCGCTGCTTCATGTATAATTAAAGATTGTTACGAATGGATGGCTGCCATCTGTCTGCTGTTTGGAAACATTCGACCACCAACAAGCACACCACCCGAAAATACTGCTTCGCGTGGAGGTGCCGCCGCCAACGCATGCATCGCATTTATGGTATTTACCAACGAGAAAGTGCCTCGTTCGCCCACTTTTGGAGTTAATGGTGCATTGGAAATAAGTTTGTACGTTTCTAGCAACCAGAAGTCTTCCACCCAGCCTGATGCTTCAGCGAGACGGGACCCACGGGAGAGCATATCGCCATTTCCGAATGGGCTCCACGAATCCAAAATGTTATCGGAACCGATATGCACGGACACGCCCGTTTCCATCAAGATTTTGATGGGGGGCATGGGCCTGTCAATGGGCACACTCGTCACGATGGCTACGCCGGTCGCACACAACCTCTCCGCGATTGAACGCACCTCTGTTTCCCCAACCTGGCCCAAACAGTAGGCATGGCTTACCGCGTTACTGCCGGACATACCGGCTTGTTCTGTCAGTTCGGCGAAGCGGCTAATCGTGTATATTCCGAGATGACTCGGGTCATGCAGATGCAAGTCGATGCCCGCAGAGAATTCTGTCGCAAGTTCAAACATGGCTTCCAGACTGGCATCCACCCGGCGGTCCAGTCCGGCCGGATCCACACCACCAACATAGTTAGCTCCAGCCCGAAGCGCTTGCCGCATGACGGAAACGGAGTCAGATCGAAGCAGGCCTTGCTGGGGAAACGCCACAATTTCCATATCGATGCGTCCTTGGTACATCTCACGCACTTCCAAGACCTCCTCAAGATGAGAGAGGCCAATTTGCGGATCCACGTCAACGTGTGTGCGGATTGCCGTTGTACCTTGGGCTAGCATTAAATCCAACATTCGTTTCGCACGTTCTCCCGCCCCGGTTGGTAGTTCTTCCAACATGCTTTTCTCAAATTCCAACTGTCCGGGTAGCGTGACAAACGGCTGCAAAGACTTCCACGGCTCACCAATAAAATGCTTGTCCAGATGGGTATGCATATCAGCCATTGGCGGTACATAGTGGAGTCCATCCGCGTCAATGACGCTTGTCGCCCTATCGACAATATTTACAGATGTGAGATCCACATCAGTTCCGGCAGTCTCAATGCTGACAATAAGTCCTGTTGTTTGATCAATGGTTAGATCGAACAGGTTTTCCGACCATTTGACATTTTTAACGAGTGTTAATCCTTTCTCCATAACTCCATCCCCTTACTTCATGATCAGATTGTTTCAATACCTTCCGACAACCACGGTAATTCCAAAGGTTTTGAGTCAGTACAAGCTACCTGTAATCCCGATTTCCAAACCGTGCGGGCCTCCGGTTTATTAAGCAGAACTTCTCTTTCCGACCGCTCTCGGAACAGTACCATATCAACCGGAGCGCCGACCTTAACGCCATAATTATTAATGCCTAACGCCTGTGCCGCGTTATGCGTCAGCATGTTGGTCAAGATGAGCGCATCCCGTTTGCTACCCATGTACGAAGTAATCGCCAATAGCCAGGCAGCTTCAATCGGGTCTGCCTTGCCAAACGGCGTGAATGGATTGCGCACATTATTGACGCCAATTGCCACATTCACTCCACAATCCTGCAGCAGTTTCACGGGGGTCAGACCTCTATGATAACCTTCGGAGCCTTCCCTTCCATTCAAAAAGAGGTCCGTCATCGGCAGCGTAATGACGCTGATTCCGGCATGACACAGTAGCTCTCCGATAGCCAAAGCTTCGTGTTCAGGGAGGGAACCGAGAGCGGTTACATGTCCGGCGGCTACATGCCCCTGCATTCCTGCAGCAATTGTCCTTTTTGCAATTTCCACAACGGCACGGTCGTTGGAATCGACCGAGAAATCGGCGTGAAAATCCAGCGGTTTTCCGTACTTCCCTGCCAGACCAAATGCAAAATCCAAGTGCTCCCCCAGGTCTGCATCCTGATACGTGATTCCTCCAATCACATCGGTTCCCATACGAATGGCCTCTTCCATCAGCCCAGCAGTCCCCGGACTCTTAAACACCCCTTCTTGCGGAAAGGCAACTACCTGTAAATCCAGTTGATGTTTTAAGGATTGTTTGAGACTCAGAGCAGATTCGACAGCTCTGAGTCCGAGAACCGGATCAACCTCTGCATGGCAACGCATATGGGTTACACCATTCCTGACGGCTTCCCGAATGACAACAAGCGAGCGCCGGTACATGTCCTCCTTCGTGAACGAACTTTTCAGTTTGGATGTTATCAGAATCGCGTCCTGAAGAGACTCCGCCTCCCGATCCATGGAATCCAGCAAATATGCTTTTTCCAAATGAATATGCGGCTCGACGAATCCGGGCAGCAATAAACCCCCTTTGCCCTGCACGACATGAGGCGCTTCGGTTTTCCTTTCCCCGCATGGCGTGACAAATGCAATCTTGCCTGAGGATATCCCGACATCCATTCGCCTTTCATCTCCGGAAATCACCGTATCCGTGATAAGTAGATCGATCATTACATCCTCCATTCATGTACGCTTTTATTACACGCAAGAAACACTTTAAGCATAATTCACTCCTTCTGAGAAATCATTGGATGAAAAAGATAAAAATAATTAGCAATCTTGGATGATTAAACCAAAGATATTTACTCCACATGATCGTAGTGTTATATTACTTAACAATAAAATAACTTGTTCCAGAAAGGGATGGGTCGATGTGCTGCTGACAGATTTGCTGAAAAACGGCATTTACGATGATGCCAGAGTGATTACGGGGCATAAGGGTCTAATACGTGAGGTTCAAACGGTCAACATTATGGACTGTCCGGATATCATTCGGTTTCTAAGGCCAAACGAGCTCTTGCTGACCAACGGCTTTTTCATGAAGCAGCAACCAGAGATGTTTATTCAACTAATCAGGGACATGCAGCGTCTTCATTGCTCGGGGTTGGCCATCAAAACCAAGCGGTTTGAACTGCCAATCCCTGATGAAATACTTTGGGAAGCGGATCAGAACGAATTTCCCATTATCGAAATTTCCGATGTCCGTCTATCCCTTGGCGAAATTTTGCAGCGATCGACCAGTGTGATTCTGAATAACAAGAGCGACGAACTGCAATATGCACTCAGCATCCACAAAAAATTCTCCGAGATGATCATGCGCGGCAAAGGAATTTCCAGCATTATCGATTCGCTGTCCAAACTGTTCTCATCCCCAGTCATCCTGTTAAACTACAAATGGCAAACTATCTCTGCTTCCAGCCAGAATACAAGTGTTGCTGAACTCACTACAGCCGCTGTAAATACACTTCAAGACTTGTCCGATATTTCTAGTCCCACTTCGTTGTGCTTCATCAACCCATCAGTCCGAGAGCGTTGCTGCATGCTAGCATATCCAGTAAAAACTTACCGCCACGAAGGCTATTTGTTATCCTTTCATTCGCCCGATCAATGGACTGGCCTTTTCGGTCTGACGCTTGAGCAGGCCTCCAACGTCATTGGAATGGAGCTGACCAAATCGCAGGCTGTCAAAGAGCGCTCCCGCAGGCACAAAAACGAATTCTTCTCCGATCTGATTGAGGGATATATCACTTCTGAGCAGGAGGCGATGAACCGCGGCAAGAGATGTGGGCTTATCAATGGGCGTTCAAGCGTCGTGCTGACCATGCGTAATGACGAGGTGCATCACATGCATCAGAGATTTCCTAATCACGAAGGTTCGGTGCCTCCAAAAGGAGATAATATCACGGAGCAAGAGGAGCAATACGAGCACATCAAACGTCTTTTTGGTGGGTTAGATCATTCCTTCGTCATGTTTACCAAACATGATACCTACTGTCTTCTGCTATTTATCCCTGAGTCGGGGTGGGATGAGGCGAAAACCACCGAGCAGCTGTCAGGAATGCTTAAAGAACTTCATCATGACACTGGAGTGAGTCTGTCGATCGGCATTGGCAAACCTGCAACAAATGTACTCGGCGTTCGTCATTCTTATACCGAAGCGGTTAATGCTTTGCAATTCGGCTACTGGCTAAAACGAAAGCAATTCGTCCAATCTTACCAAGCCAAGGACATCGGATATTTATTCCACATGCTTCCCCACAACGAACTGAAACAATTTTACGACGCGACCTTAAACGGATTGCTGCATATTGCAGACGAACATGAAAAAAAAGAGTTGCTGCGCACCTTGAACGCTTTTTACGATACACAATGCCAGCTTGTCGAAACATCCAAGCAACTTTTCGTTCATCGAAATACGGTGGTGTATCGACTGGAAAAGTGTGAAAAACTCCTGGGTGTGAAACTCAAAGATCCAACAGAAAGCTTACGAATCCGCATAGCGATAGCCATCGAACCTCTGCTACTTCAATAAAACTTGTCATTGGCTTGAGTCAAGATTAAAATAAAAAGCCAATGCGAACGACAAAATATCGGTACCCATTGGTTATATTAAATGTCAGTATTTTCTATACTGAGATGGACGCTAATCTCTAATTGAGTTAACTATCAGTGAACTCAAGGCTCCAGCCTCCATGACATCTCCCAAAAATCAAGCTCAAAGCGACTGCACATCACAAAAATATCTTCCATCCGTTGGTACGTTCCCTCGTTACAACCTTCTAATCGCTTATCCGTTAACATCACAAGGGATTGATTGCTGCTGTTGTATTCAGAGGAAGCATATCCTGTGATCCACTCTCCGTAAAAAGGATGCTCAGCTGCACCTGGCTTTTGAGCAAGGACTTGACCAATCTCTGCATAGCTCCACGAGCAGGCCAGAATGGATACAAGTACTTCTGCTATGCCACCCGCATGGGAAACAGAGAGCATATAGTTAGTATAGGCTGCATTTTTCAGGGCAGGTTTTACCTGAAAAACATGATCCTCTGTAATTCCTAATCGTTCCATATAAGAACGATGAATTTTCATTTCACCATTCAGGATGTTATCTACGTTTTTACTAAAAAACTGCATCAACTTGGGGTCGTGCGACTTGACGATACCTAGTGCAAATACACGGGCATAATCGAACAGATACAAGTAGTCTTGCAGCAAATAATAACGAAATTGTTCGACCGGTAAGGAACCATCTCCGATCCCTTTAACAAAGGGGTGCTCAAGACATTCCTTCCACACAGGGTGGGCTGCCTGATATAGTCTCTCTGAAATAGTCAACATGTGTTCCTCCAATTCATAATGTACGTATTTAAAAACAAAAAAACGAAACATCCATAGGATGTTTCGCAGACAAATACACTAAAACAATGGGGTTCGCATGAGCTACCCAAGTACAGTGTTTCATCGTTGTATCCCTACGTTGGCATTATCCAAATCAGGTAAGGTCGGTTTAACACCCTCTCAGCCGGTTAAGGCTCCCTTGCAAACGGTTGTAAATGGTTGAGTTTTAGCCACTGTTATGATGGTTTCTATTCTTGCAACTACTGCCAATGGTTTAATGCCCGAGTTTGTTCTTTTCAACAAAAGTGATTATTCCGTACTGGGAAGTGTTTCTCCAGCTCTCATTGGTCGTATCATTCCACTTGGCTACGTTCTGCTTACCTCCGCCCTGGTTGTCGTTAATTTGAAGCTCGAAACCGAGAACATTTTCTGCTTTGGGTGTCAGTGAATGTAATTGGATTCTGGTTTCTACGAGATATCCTTTATTTGTTTTCTTCAAAGCACTTACAAGGCGTCCGGGTGAGGCCCCCCCTGCAAAGGTTCCCACATTGTCTGCACTGATTCTGAACTGGGCATCATCATATTGAAAATACGGTGTGCGCTGGTGATTCTCGTCCAGGAAAATCTCAACCGAATCCTGATCCCATGGGTTGATGTTATCTGTGATGATGTCTGGATCAGTGACGTCGATCAGCAGGTATAGATACTCACCTGACCACATTGCGCGAGCCACTGCCTCTGCACCTTCGCCCTGGTTCAACCGTTTTACTTCAAATGGTACAGCCTTATTCCATAATGTGTCTTTCTTCCCATCAATCTGAACAATCCCTTGCACAGCTTGTGCAGATTTGGGCATAGGGGCAAGTTGAATCACGCCGTATTTGCTTGTATCTTGTTCCTGAGATTGTGTTCGATCATTCCAGTACAGTGGATTATAAGGTTGTGTCCCACTTGAATCGCCATCAGTCACACGGATATCCAATCCGGCTTCATATTCTGATCCGACTTGGATACCACCCCACGGAATGGACAATTCAACCTGATATCCGCCTTTTGTCTCACGTACACGATATGAACGTCTCTCCGCGCCCTCAGCTTTGCCCGACCGCTTAATGATTACGTGTCGGTCATCTGCTTCATATGAGGTAGTCTTGCCATTATTGAGATCAACAAAGATATCTACTCTGTCATTCACATATGCCTTTGCATCCTGAACATCCACAAGGATATACAGGTTGCTTTGATCCCATAAGGTGCGGAAACTGGCTGATCCCGAAGAGTCGCCTTTCAGTGAAGTAGCCACCGCTTTGTTCCAGAGCGGATCTTGTGAATGTCTTTTGATATCTGGTTTACCGGAAAGTGATACGGCTCTCTGTGTCAACACAGGCAAGCTGGATTCATCCACGAGTCCCCAGTATGCTTTTTTGGCCTTCAGGGCTGAATCAAACAGCATAGCCTGGTTGTTGTAAGACTTCTCATCTTGGAGTCCCCATAAGGTAACTGAAGAAATGTGATCTTTGTGTTTTTTGTACAAATCTAACAGTTCCTTATATCGATACGCCTGTTTTACCGCAACTTCATCCGACATCTCTTCACCATATGGAATTCCGCTATCCACATCAAGTTCGGTGATCTGAATATCCAATCCAAGTTCGACGAACATGTTGATCGTTTTTTCAATTTCCTCGATGGGCGGGGATTCCAGGTTATAGTGGGATTGCAAACCCACACCATCGATGAGTCCCTTCTCTTTCAGTCGTTTGACCAACTGAAACATATGCTCTCTTTTCTCAGGGACTTCCGTGAAGTATTCGTTGTAGTATAACTTGGCATCCGGATCGGCTGCACGAGCGAATTCATAGGTTTTCTCAATGTAATCCGGACCGATCAGTTCATAAAAGGGACTTTTACGTAAACCGTTGGCATCACCATTGCTATCCGCAATCGCCTCGTTTACCACATCCCAGGCATAGATCTTACCTTTGTATCGGGTCATGACGGTTTCGACATAATCCTGAATCCGGGCAAGCAGTAATTCTCGACTCGCAGGGTTACCCTGAGGATCCTTGAACATCCACTCTGCTGCATCAATATGCCACAACAACGCATGTGCGCGTACGCCCATACCATGCTCCTCAGCGAACTGAACATATTGATCGGCTGCCTCGAACTCATAAACACCTTCGGAAGGAGACATGTACTTTGGTTTCATCTCATAGGTTGCGGTCAAGCTGTTAAAGTGTTTCGTGAGCAATTGTCCATATGCGCCTTCCAACTGCCAGCGATACACCGCTGCACCAATGGGGAAATCATCTTTATACAGGTCCTCCAGGGACAGAATCCCTTCTTCAATCTCCAGTTGCTCGGCCAGAGTAAATGATACATCATCCACATAGAACGATAACGTATCTACGCTATCTTCAGAGATGTAGGGTGTTTCGATGAACAAATTCAATTCAGTGGGATCATCGCTATATTGAAATTTTCCGGTGATCTTGTGCCATGTATTCCATTCTGCTTTGGCAATTTTCACGCTACCGATCGGGTTCCAGCTTTCGGCAGTTGTTTTTTTATATGTGGTGAGCTGTAGTGTTTGATCCGTGGTGGGCTCCTGGGTAAGTCTTACATATGCCGTAATTTCGTACTCTTGGTTACGCTTAAGCAGATCCTTCATGGATAACATCGGTCCATGATAGGAACGCTCACGGTTGGAAACAAGCATACTGGACTGACCTTCGTGTGCTTCCTGCTGTGTCACTGTCAGGCTTTCACTACCGATACGTGGAGTCCATCCCTGAAGTGTACCGTCTTCAAAGTTTGTGCTCAAATGACTTTCCTCCACTTCCGTAACTGCATTGGCTGCATGTGAGACATTCGAAAATGGAAACATGGCGAGTACGAGCACAAGAACCAAGGCTGTTATATTCCATTGACCTAACCGTTTCATACAATTCCTCCTCTTGATTTGGTCTAAGTTATTTCTGAACGGATTAACATCCAGATAAATAGATTATAGTTCTTTAGATAGCGCTTACATATAAAAAAATTCCAATAAAGATAATAAAATGTTATCATTTGGTAAAATTATGCGAGTTAATATTAGTGACCTTCTATAGGCTCCCACCCATTCCCCTGCTCAATTGCCTACATACAATACATTAGACTAATGAACAGGAGTGATGTGATATGACATTTTTACCTCCTTTTGGACCTGGTGGAGGGTTTGGTGGACCTGGGGGTCCCGGAGGACCTGGAGGACCCGGAGGACCCGGTGGAATGCCTGGTCCTCCATCGTTCCCCGGGGGTGGAGGCGGCGGACCACAAGGCGTGCAGGCACCGACCGGGCCGCCGCCATCATTCATTCCACAGCAACCCGCTTCGTTATATGCGGTAGATCCAAGAGCTATATCGGGCTGTCTGTTTCGCTACACTTATATTTGGCCGGATCGTGGTCCCGGCTTCTGGATGTACCCGGTATTTGTAGGTAGAAATTCGGTGGCTGGCTTCCGCTGGAATGGCTTCTTCTGGATGTACACTGGCATTGATCTGCAGCTAATCAGCTCGTTTAGCTGTTTCTAGAATTAAATCCCCCTGTATGCGGAGTAATCCACATACAGGGGGATTTAGATTTATAGAATATTCACTTTGTCTAAAGCAACTTAATCAGCGCTTCTAGCTCATTAACCAAACTTTTTGCAAGTTCAAAATTAGTATCTTTTAAAGCCAATTCAATTTTCATTTCAACAGACTTTTTCTTTTGTTCCGTGTCTAGATAGTTTTCATCAAAATGACTCGTATAAATCATCTCTCTAAATTCTTGTATACTCATTTTACTAATCGTCTTGTCCTCAATAATCAAAACATAATCCATACCATTTACAACAGAATAGAAATCATGAGAAATCATGAGAATCGCACCTTTGTAGTCCTCAATAGCTTTCTCCAATGCGATTTGTGTGTAGATGTCTAAATGGCTTGTCGGTTCATCAAGAAGTAATACGTTGGCACGACTGGCAGCAACTTTAGCCAATTGAAGCATGTTTTTTTCTCCACCAGATAAAGACTCTATCTTTTGCTCAAGGATTTCTCCTTCGAAGCCATAATGCAAAAGATGCGATCTAATCTCATCATAAGTTTTAAACCCGGCATCAATAAAGTCGTTTAATATGGTATTCGAATCCTTGAGCATTTCGCCTTGAAACTGAGATAAATACGCGACTGTAGCATCAGCATTTATTTGGATGGAGTCCTGGTTGTTTTGGAAGATTTCTCGGAGCAGCGTCGTTTTCCCGGTACCGTTTGGACCGATGAGGGCTACTTTATCTGTGGATTTCATCTTGAAGTTCACATTTTTCAACAGCAGCTCATCAAAAGAAACGCTATAATTATTGACGTTAACCACAACGGTGTCTTCCATTTCCTGATCGATATCAAAGCTGATATTCGGCTGCTTGATATCGACAAATGGTTCTTTTATTCGACGTGCTTCCAATCTCTCTTGAAACTTGACTCGGGCCTTTAACGCTCTGCCTCTGGAGGCTTCCGAATTATATGTGGCGATTTCTCTAAGATTATCGATGATGTGATCGTATCTCTCAATTTCTTCAGCTTCAGCAACCGCGATTTCTTGCAGCTCGATCTTCGTCTGAAGCAGCGTGAAGTTGTACTCGATATAGCGCCCGTCAAACTCTTGGATCTCTGTGTTTTCAAGGTGTATGATTTTGTTAAAACAGTGATTTAACAGATACCGGTTATGCGTAACGACCAATAACATGCCCTTATGGGAATTGATCAATTTTTTAAGCGCATTGAGGTTCTCAAAGTCTAAAAATACATCGGGTTCGTCCATAATCATCAAGTCGGGACGACTCAGCATTTCCTTTATCACTTGAATAAGCTTGAATTCCCCGCCGCTTATGGCGGATATACTAAGATCTTTGAGCTTCATGAGATTGGCCAGGTTGAGCTGCTTATTAATAGTGTTTTCGTAATTATCCCCATCCATCGCCTCAAAGGCATCCAAACACAATTGAACCTTCCCCATCAGTGAATCCATATCCAACGTGGTTTCCATTTCAGCATAGATGGCTGTAATTTCATCTTGTATCTTAATAAATTCTTCTCCGATATATTCAAAAACGGTCATTTCTTTCGTTTTGTCGACTTGAGAGAACTGACTGACATACCCGATTTTACAATCTGGGTCTATTTCTAACTTGCCCTCAAACAAATATCTTTCTGGATCCATCAGGATATCGATCAGTGTACTTTTCCCACTTCCGCTGGTTCCGATAAAAGCACAATGTTGTGCCTCTTCAAACGTAAATGAAATGTTGTTATATAGTTCCTTTTGTGGAAATGAGAAGGATAAGTTTTCAACTTTTATCATAGTGTTACCTTTCTTTATAACTAAAATGGTGAGTATTTTGAAATATATTGTCGAACACAGACTTTTAGAGTAACACTGTTTACCCCCAAGTACAATCGATTTTTAGCTCTTTACCCACACTTCCTTACCAGAGGGAGGAATGCTTTCTAACGATCTCGATAAAAGCTTCTACTTGGGGAGAGATCCACTTGTTTTTGGGATATAACAACTGCGTAGCTAGATTTTGTTTGTACTGCTGACCTGAAAGTTTTCCTTCCTTCAGCTCCTTCTCTACCGTAATTCGAGGTAACAAGGATATACCCATACCACTCAATATCGACTGTTTCACAGCTTCAATACTCCAGAATTCAATATTGGAAGTAATCCCGATCTGGTACTCCTCAATGCATTGTTCAAACAATGTGCGATACCCACAACCTCTTTCGGTAAAAAGTAGATTGCTTCGCACAATGTCCCGTTGTAGCTCAAATGAATTGGGATACAACAACATCATAGGCTCCTCAGCCAATTTCTCACTGTACAGATTGGGGTCATGTACCTCTGTCCCCAGCATGAAGGAAATATCACTTTTACCTTGCATCAAATTCTCTTTAAAATGTACGGAATCTAATTGGTGCCACTCGATATTGACATGAGGATGCAATTTTTTGAACTCTTCAATAATAGGTGGAAAACGATAGATCAACAACGTTTCCCCAATACTGATCACGATATTACCCGTTAATTCACCTTGTGCAGCAGTCACTTCCTTAATCATGTGATACAGGTCAAGCATTTTTTGGGCATGTGGCAATAATTTTTTTCCAGTCTCCGTTAAAATAACCCGCTTACCAATTCGATCAAATAAAGGATAGTTAATCTCCTCTTCCAATGCCTTGATATGCAATGTAATTGTAGATTGCGCGTATCCAAGATGCTCAGCAGCTTTGGTAAATCCCTCGTGTTCCACAATTGTAATAAATGTGACCAAATGACGTATTTCCATCATTGGCTCCTTTCTTTTTAACATCATTAAAACTGATCGTTTACATATAAACTATCAATTTCACTAATGGAAAGCAATCGTTTATATTCAATGTAGCTCATTAAGAGCCCATTTCATTTTTAATCTCAATCGTTTATGGAAGGAAGTAATCACTATGCAAACAGCAGCAACGTCATCCATCTTGATTAATGGATATCGAATCGCTTATGAACAATATGGAGAAGGCTCTCCCATATGGCTCCTTCACGGTACACCCTCTTATAGCTATGAATGGAGAAAAGTAATACCCTCTCTGGTTCAAAAAGGGTACAAAGTCTACGTGCATGACCTTCTGGGATATGGAGCATCCGAAAGACCACTCGAAGCAGATACTTCTGTGGCAGCACAATTTAGGCTTTTCAGTCAGCTTTTAGACGAACTTGGAATGGATCGTTTACATGTCGCAGCCCACGATCTAGGTGGAATTGTTGGTCTCCAACTGGCCCAGGAACAACCTGAGCGGGTTCAATCGCTTACGTTACTCAACATGCCCAGCTATGATTCGTGGCCCTCACCAACCTGGAAGAAAATTATCGAAGAACAGCTCGAACAGGTGGAACGAATGCCCCGTGCTGATTTTGATACCATGTTAAAGAAACAATTACCCATGGCAGTTTATAACAAAGATCTTATGACTGGCGATATAATGGATGCATACCTGGAACCCCATGCAGGTTCATTGGGCAAAGCCTCATTTTTCTCCCATCAGGTAGCCCACTATAATGCAAAATATACTGAATCCTATGGAACAGATTTACCCAAGCTGAAGGTCCCCGTTCAAATTTTATGGGGGGAAGAAGATGAATGGCAGCCCCTCGCTTATGCAAGGAGGCTTGTCCAGGATATTCCCCATGCCTGCCTACATGTCATTCCCAAAGCAGGTCATTTCGTTATGGAAGATGAGCCGGGGCAATGTTCTGATTATATCGACCATTTCTGCAATAAACATCCGTGAGTATATTTGTATATTGAACAGAATGTCTTAGAGAAAAATTAAGCGTTCCACTGGCATAAAGCTGGTGGAGCTTTTTTTGGTTAATGGCAAAGTGTCCATGCATACTGTTAGTTTATAATTACGTATATGTATATACAAATTTTAAGATTAGTCTTCATTTCCCCCTTCAATATTACGATAAATAGTATGGGGTTATACGAATAACCATATTTACTTTATTACATCCAAGGGGGAACCGAACGTGAGACAGATTCGCAAAAAAAAGATGGATTTAAGGTTCAAACTGTATTTGATTATTCTGGTTCCGCTACTGGCCATGGGCGGTCTAATCATATGGGCCACCATCGACTCCAGTGAAAATGCATCATTAATGACCATGCAGCATAACAATCAGCAGCTGGCTGTGAATACCGCCTCTCAACTAGGTCAGGAATCGGAATTAATTAAGACATTATCTTCTACTGCTTCAGAGGAGAGCAACGAATATAAGAGTCTTAGGGACGAACTCGTTAAAGTTAGGCTTCAATCGGGAGCCTTGTATGTTTATATGTATAACAAAACTTCGGACGGTTGGATCTACACCGTAGATGGAGCGGATTGGGATGATACAGAGTATAGTCCTTACGGCACTGCAATGGAATTCAACCCCCAGATTCAGGAACGCTTATTGAGCGGAGAAGTCATCACAACAGGTATTGTAGACGATCCAACCTGGGGCCAGCTATTGTCCTCCTTTACACCAATCAAGGATTCGCAAGGTACTGTCATTGGCTATCTGGGCATTGATATTTCTGCAGGAGCAGTGAATCAAGTCTCCGCGACATCCGTGAATAATGCTTATCAGACCATTATCCCGATTTTTGTGGTTGTACTGATTCTTTCTTTGGTCATGATGTTATTCGTAGTACGAGGTATTCTTAGACAAGTACGCGATATTAAGTCAAGTCTCGAGCAGGTAGCTGATGGGAATCTCAAAGTCGTATCCACACATATGTCCAATGATCAACTCGGTGACATCAGTGATTTGATTAACATCATGGTTGCCCAATTGACGAACATTCTGATGGGAATACAACAAGGATCAAATACGTTACAGCAGTCATCAAAAGATATTTCGGAAACCGCTCAGACGAACCAGCGTCAGAGCGAAGAACTTTCCAGAGCAATTGAGGAAATTGCCATAGGTTCAATGAAACAGGCTGAAGAGACAGAACACTCCGTCCAGCATTCAGGGAATCTCGGCAAAATAATGGATGAAGTAGGTTCATATGTGAAACAGTTTACTTATACCTCAGAGCAGCTATCTTCTGTTCAAGTACAAGTTACACGTGAACATGAGGTTCTGCTTGAGAAGGGCCGAGAGAATGCCAAGCGTGTTGAGCATCAACAGGATATTTCCAGGTCTCTGACGACTCAATCCGAACTCGCTTCCTCTATTAGCGGTCAAATTCACAACATTTTAAAACAAACTCAAATTCTATCCCTGAATGCTTCAATTGAAGCAGCCCGAGCTGGAGAAGCGGGTAAAGGCTTTGCAGTCGTTGCTGGTGAAATGGGACAGCTCGCTCAACAATCCGAACGTTCGATCCAAGAGATTGATGAGATCCTGAGTTCATTTGTTCAAGAGATACATCGGATGGGCAGTCATTTTGATGCGAATATGGTAGCTGTTAAGGAACAGGAGAAACAGATCGCTGATTGTCTCCAGGCATTTAGACAGGTTAGCCGCTTATCGACCGAAGTGCATGAGTTGGCTCAGAGTTTAGACAGCCGAACGATGGATATGCACTCTATTCGTCAGGAGTTGGAACAGAACCTCAGTTATATTGCTTCCGCAACCGAGGAAACTTCAGCCATGGCGGAAGAAGTCACGGCTAGTGCTGTGGAACAGCAACGGTCGGCGAGCGAACTGTCGAACATCTCCGGGGAACTCGCTGGTCTTGCAGGGAACCTCAAATCATATTCCGATCAATTTCAGATCGAAGTCACTAAATAAGTTCGCAATCTCCATTAAAGGTGTTGTTAGATGACAACTTAGAATTGCCGGAAACATAAATTTCTTGGAGGTTTAATTTTTTTGGAGGAATCAGGGTTATGATCAGCACATAAAATGACCGTGTTCTTGTCCTGTGTCACGTTGACTTATTAACGATTCCTCATTTATGATTCGGACATTAAGTGCCTGGCAGACATGGCTTACCATGGATGCTTGGGATATCGATCTGTAAACAAACTCAAACTCAAGAGTGTGAAAGATGTGAATGCATTATGGTTAAAGAGAAATTATATTACGGTAAAGATATCGAGGTCATGTTTAATTCGGATGTCTGCATTCATTCCGGTATTTGCGTAAAGGGCCTCCCTGCTGTTTTTAATTTAAGCAACCGTCCCTGGGTTGATCCTGATGGTGAAACTTCGGAGGCCATTGCCCGGCATATTAACACATGTCCAAGCGGAGCTTTGACGTATAAGCTTCTGGACGGTGAATATTCAACAAAGAAAGAGGATGAACATGCATAACGTAGAACATGAACCTGCCAATAAAAGATTCCTTATTCAAGATAACGGTGACATTGCTGCGGTGATGACCTATGTAATCTCGAGTCCAGAGCTATACATAATTGATCACACTTTAGTGGAAAATGCTTACCGAGGACAAGGGCTTGGCGATGAACTTATCAAAGCGATGGTGGAATACGCGCGGGAAAACGGTATTAAGATTTTACCTTTATGCCCGTTTGCCAAGGGACGTTTTGAACGTATCTCTGAATACGCGGATGTTCTCCATCAATAAAACGAATATTCGCAGTTGATTTTCATGTGGTTACACATCAATAAAAGGCGTCTATATAATTCAGACAATGATATAGACGCCTTTTTACGTATCCTACTTAAACTTTATTGCTTAATCCAACAATGGTTTCAAACGGTCGCAACACCAGTGGCAGCATGCCATTTTCATAATTGGTAAGCCAGATCTCTGAGAAGTTGAGGCCAAGCTCATCTTCCTCAAGCTCCACCATGTGTTCAGAAAGATTGATTACTACCAGCACCTGTTCGTCTACCAGTGTACGTGTATATGCATATACACTCGGATGATCCGGCAAAAGAAGCTCATAAATACCATAAGTCAACGTATCGTGCTCTTTTCGCAGCTGAATCATTTGTTTGTAAAAGTGCAGGATGGAACGTGTCTCCAGAAGTTGTTTCTCTACATTAATATAAATGTAATTGTCATTCACTTTCAGCCATGGCGTACCGCTGGTAAACCCGGCCTCTTTGGCCGAAGACCATTGCATCGGCGTTCTGGAGTTATCGCGACTCGATGCCCAGATGATGTTCATGATCTCCTCATGTGACATCCCCTCTTCACGTTTGATCTGATATAAATTCCGATCGGCTATGTCGTTATAATCCGCTATGGAAGGGTAAGCCACGTTGGTCATGCCTATTTCTTGCCCTTGATATATGAAAGGCGTACCTTGCATGAAAAAGTACATGGCGCCAAGCGCAGTGGCACTTTCATACCAATACTCTGTATCATTTCCCCAAGAAGAAACTTTGCGGGGCTGATCATGATTTTCAATAAACAATGCATTCCAGCCGACGCCTTCCAGTGATTTTTGCCACTTGGTCAAGACGTTTTTCAATTTGGGGATATCCAGTTCTCTGTCCGTGCTGTTTTTCCAAAGATCAAGATGTTCGAATTGGAAAACCATATTAAATTTCCCTCTGACTTCACAGATCCAATCCAGCAGATCTTCTTGGTCCTCAACCTTAACTCCATTTGCTTCCCCAACAGTCACGACGTCATATCTGGATAATGTATTCTCTTTCATTTCTTGCAGATAACTTTGGATTCCCTTGACATTCATATGCTTTTCAAAAGAAGAGATATACTTGACGCCTTCTCGGATAGGCATATCCAAGAGGCCCTCTTCTTTGTGAATATGGCTGATTGCATCCACACGGAAACCATCAATCCCTTTATCCAGCCACCAATTCATCATTTCATATATGGATTTCCGAACTTCTTTATTTGCCCAATTCAAGTCTGGTTGTTTCTTGGAGAACAGATGGAGATAGTACTGTCCGGAGACTTCATCATATTCCCAAGCAGAACCGCCAAAGATGCTCTCCCAGTTGTTCGGTTCGTCCCCATTCTTCCCATCTCTCCAGATGTACCAATCTCGTTTGGGATTATCCAGTGAAGCTCTGGATTCAATAAACCACGGGTGTTCGTCACTTGTATGATTGATCACCAAGTCCATAATGAGTTTCATGCCGCGGTGATGCACTTCATGCAGTAATTGATCAAAGTCCGCCATCGTGCCGAATTCATCCATAATGGAACAGTAATCACTGATGTCATAACCATTATCATCGTTAGGTGACTTATACATCGGACAGATCCATATCAGATCAATACCGAGATCTTGAATATAATCCAGTTTAGATATGATCCCCTTGATGTCACCAACCCCATCTCCGTTGGAATCCATAAAACTTCTGGGATAGATTTGATAAGCTACTGCTTCTTTCCACCATACTCTTTTCATTGAATACAATCCTTCTTTCTTGAGAACTGAACATTATATAACGTATTATGCTTTAATCATGGATAAGGTACATTCTGGCTTCATATGGACGTAATTCGCTCTTCGAGAGTTGACCTGTATAGTTAGCTATCAAAAGCCGATGGGACCCTGTCAATTGCTCCTGAAGCGGGAGTTCTGTCGTATATCCCTGGAAATTGCATACCACAAGAATTGTCGTACCATTCAGCGTTCGGGTATATGCAAACACATCTGGGTTCTCTGGAAAGATCAGCTCATAATCACCATATACAATGACTCCATGATCTTTTCGTAATTGAATTAATTTCCGGTAATAATGGAATATGGATTCGGGATTATTCAAACTTTCCTCGGCATGGATATGCTTATAATTTGGATTCACCTTAATCCAAGGTTCCCCTTGTGTAAAACCCGCGTTATCGGAAGTATCCCATTGCATAGGTGTGCGTGCATTATCACGTCCCTTGGCGTAGATCGACTCCATCACGCTTTGTTCAGGATAACCTTTCCCCATTCTTTCCTTATAAAAGTCGAGCAATTCAATATCCCGATAATCCTCGATCGCATATTGAACATTCGTCATACCCAACTCTTCACCTTGATATATGTAAGGCGTACCTTGCATGCCATGAAGAAGGGTAGCCAACATTTTAGCCGATTCAACTCTGAATTCTCCATCATTTCCCCAACGTGACACGATTCGAGGCAAGTCATGGTTGTTCCAGAACAGACTGTTCCAGGCATCACCCTTGAGCTCTGTTTGCCACTTGGACAGCACTTTTTTTAATGCCATCACATCCAAAGGTTTAAGATCCCACTTTCCTTTGCCTTCTTGTTCATCCAAACTGATGTGTTCAAATTGGAAGACCATTGAAAACTCACTGCCGTCTGGATTACTGTACAGTTTGGCGATTTCCGGAGTGGCGCCCCATGTTTCTCCAACGGTTAGCAGGTCTTCCGCTTTTTGAAACGTCTCCTTGCTCAGTTCCCTGATGTATTTATGCAGATTAGGCCCGTTTCCCGTAATCTTCAAATCCGGTTCTTTACCAATTAAGTCGATCACGTCAAGTCGAAAACCCCCAACACCCTTGTCGATCCACCAATTGATCATGTCGTATATCTCCTGCCGGACTTTCGGGTTTTCCCAGTTGAGATCTGGCTGTTTTACGGAAAAGAGATGTAAATAATATTGCCCGATCTCAGGCACCCATTCCCAGGCTGAACCACCGAAGGTGGACCCCAAGTCGTTCGGAGGTGTTCCTTCAACACCATCTCTCCAGACATAGTAGTCATGGTACGGATTGTCTTTACCTTTTTTGGCTTCTTGAAACCAGGGGTGTTCATCCGATGTATGGTTCAACACCAAATCCATGATGATCCGAATGTCTCTTTTCTTGGATTCAAGAATTAACGTTTCCATATCTTCCAAAGACCCAAACATCGGATCGATATCCTGATAATCTGAAATATCATATCCGTAATCATCTTGAGGGGACTTGCAGACAGGTGATAACCAGATTGCACCAATGCCGAGTTGCTGCAAATAATCCAATCGGGATACAATGCCCTTCAAGTCTCCGATTCCATCACCGTTTCGATCTTGAAAGCTACGTGGATATATTTGATATACAACGGTTTCTTTCCACCATTTTTTATTTTCCATGTTCCATTCAACCTTTCTAAGGTTATTCTTTGACCGATCCTACGACAATGCCAGTCACAAAGTATTTTTGCAGCAACGGATAAATCAGCAATAGCGGGATAACAGCAACTACGATTTTGGCTGCGTTCAGGTTTTTGTTCGAAATTTCAGTCAGGTTGCTGAGCTCGCTGGAATTCGTGCCGGCTTGAAGCAAATCGGCAATATTCACATTAAGGGACTGAATATAGGTCATTAGCGGGTAATTGCTAACTTTGGTCATATAGATCAAACCACTGAAGAAGTCATTCCATGTACCCACGATACTGAATAAGGCGACTGTCGCCAGCGCAGGAATGGACACAGGGACATACACTTTGAACAAGACCTGAATGGGATTTGCTCCATCGATGAACGCTGCTTCTTCAAGCGCCTTAGGTACAGCGGAAAAGAAATTCATCACAAGAATGACACTGAATATGGGGACAGCGCCTGGCAGAACGAGTGCCCATATCGTATTCAGCATGTCCAGGTTTTTGATCAGCAGGTAACTCGGAATCATGCCTCCGCTAAACAACATGGCAAAAATCATGATATTCATATAAATGTTTCTGCCTTTGAAATCCCTCTTCGATTTGGATAGCGGATAAGCCATTAAAATAATCAAAATCATGTTAAGCACAAGGGTAAGCGCGACACGTAGAATGGAGATGCCAAAGGAACGCCAGAACTGTGCATCATCAATAATTTTTGTGTAAGCCGCTGTTGTAAAATTGACTGGAACGAGACCTACTGCATTGGCAGATACCGCCTCGCTGCTGCTGAATGATATGGCAACGATATTCCATAACGGAAGAAGGCAGACCAATGCCAGCATAATCACAATGGCATAGATGACAAACCGGCCAATTCGTTCTTTGGAGTTTGCAGAATAGGACACAGGTTTGGCCTCCTTAGAATATTTTTCGATCAGTATATTTTTTGGCCAACTGGTTGGCAGACAAGAGCAACACAATACCTATTACGGACTTGAACAAACCAACAGCTGTACCGAAGCTATACTGGCGCCCAACGAGACCGATCCGATAGACATAGGTATCCAGAATGTCACCCGACTCATAGACAACCGGGTTATACAGATTATAAACTTGATCGAAACCGGCGCTCAAAATGTTGGTCAGACTCATTACGCCCATGAGCAGAATAATAGGCAGCATGCCTGGCAATGTAATATGCCATACTTTTCTCCACCAACTGGCTCCATCCATTCCTGCTGCTTCATACAGACCGGGATCAATCGACGTGATCGCAGCCAGATAGACGATGGAACTATAACCAAACTCTTTCCATACGTCTGTACCGATAATCAGTGGCTGAAACCAGGTGTTACTGCCAAGGAAATTAATATTTTCGAGGCCAAAAAACGCTAACATTTGATTTACAATGCCGTCCAGACTGAACATGTTGACAACGACGGATGCCAGAACAACCCAGGATAGAAAGTGCGGCAGATAAACAATCGTCTGCACGGACTTTTTAACGTATTTGACACGAATTTCATTTAACAGAACGGAAAAAATGATGGCCATCATCGTTCCAAGCAAAATCTTGCCAATCGCTATCACCAACGTATTGCTGACGACCTGAGCGATATCCGGCAGCTTGAACATATAAGTAAAATGTTTCAGCCCTACAAATTCAGAGCCAAACATGCCTTTGGCCGGTATATAGTCCTGAAAAGCAGTAATGATGCCGACCATTGGAACATAGCTGAATACCAGCAAAAACAAAATGCCTGGCAGCATCATCATATGGTACATGGCACCTGGGCCAAGCCGACCTCTCGCTTTCAAATTTCCCTGTTTCATGGATGAACCCCTTTCGTTGAAGAAAGGCTGCGTATCGCAGCCCCGCTACTGTTCATAGATGTTATTGTTTGGATGCGATCTCGTCTTCAATTTCCTGAATGACTTGATCACCGCCTTGTTTTTTCCAGTTACTCACGAATGTATCGAAATAATCAAGCGGTTCTGAACCCGTGACGATTTTGATAAACGATTCCTGTTCGAGCTTCGTCAGATTGGCCCACGTCTGTTTCATGCTTGGTGTAGTTCCAGAGAAAACAGGTGTCATCCATTCGAATTTCTTTTCCTCTGTCAGTTTGTCGATTAGTCCAACACCGTTGATCCGTGAATGATATTTTGACCAAGCAGTCACGTCATCCGTATCCATGTCACTCAAATAGGTTTTGATGCTTCCGATATTGTTCTTCGATTCTGTAGTGCGAACCTCATCCAGGCTGATCTCTCCTTTAATCCCGCGAACAACGTCAGAGTAATCATCCAGTAGCGATGTAGCCGAATTGACTTCGATATTAAACGGTCTCGTTGAACCGTCTACGCCCATCTCCTGATACTTGGCCGCTTCCGGCATGGTTGTTGCGGCATCTTTATCATTGGCCAATTTATCGTAGAACAGGTTAAGAATCTTAACGGCCAGTTCAGGGTGTTCGTATCCCGTTCTCACCACGATAAACTGATTGGATGGATTGGCATGGGCTACGTTTACTTTGCCGTTTGCATCTTCCAGCGTATAAGCCGAGAATTTCGCATTTTTATCCATCTGTTTTGCACTGATCAGTCCCCAGTCAGGGATATGCCACGGTCCAAAAGCAATACCGCTTTGGCCATTGGCGTAGAGTGCGGTAATATCGTCAAACGTGCGGGTTCCAAATTGCGGGTCGATGATACCATTCTTGAACCAATCCGCCATGATACCCAGCATCTTCTTCGTTGCTTCTGTCGTGGAACCATACACGATTTTACCGTCTTCACCATTCATCCAATATTGCGGGAAGGCTCTCTCGGTTGAGGCCACACCCAGCATCGTATATGCAGAACCATTATAATCTGTTGTATTCATCGTATTCACAAATGGAATACCTACCGGGTTCCCCGATTGGCCAGGGTCTCTTTCCAGGAATTCCTGTGCCGTTTTCTCTACTTCATCGAGCGAGATGGCACCGTCTCCGTCTGCATCAAGTTGTATCCCCAACAGATCCAACCAGTCCTGACGAACCCAAACCATCGTGGGTGCGGAATCCAGAGAAGTCGCCGGAAGTCCCATCAGACGTCCATCAATCGTCGCATTTTCTAATGCACGGCCATCATAGGAATCGTATATCTGCTTAATATTATCCGTAGCATATTGATCATATATGGTTGTCAGATCCTCAATCAGATCGTTATCCACCAGCTCTTTCAATTCATCTTTGGAATCAACACGCATCATGTCTGGCAATTCCCCGGACGCGATGGCGAGCGAAACCTGACGGCTATAATCTTCGCCATTGGCTTCAAATTGATCTGAAATCTGTGCGTTAAACGTGTCTTTGACCAGCCTTGTATACGCGTTGTTCTCATAGGTATCACCGGCTGGCAGTTTCGGGTTGGCTGTGGTTACCCGTCCCATGGTAACGGTAATTTCGTCTTTATAGGCACTGAACGGATCTCCCGGCGTTACCTCATATTTGCCTGCTTCTTCTGCAGTAGGAGGAGTGGAAGAATCTCCACATGCCGCTAGGGCAGCAACCATTAAGGCAGACATAGACAGCACGGCCAGACGTTTCGTCAACCGTTTGCTTTTCATGGACCATTTTGTTCTCATCTAGTTCGATTCCCCTTTTTCTGATGTTTAATATTTGTTTGCGCTTTCATTATAAAATGGAGTGAAGCCCCATCGTGATAGGGATTACACGTCCGTTTGGATAGAGAAATGATTACAGTTTTTCAGTCCGCATTATGAAGTATTGTTGACTTGTGAGCATTTACCCTACCTACGGATCTACATTCGTCTAACCACCCTTACTCTTAATCACAAACAAAAGCCGGCAGCTCCTAAAACAGGAGGCTGTCGGCTATTTATTTCCCCTACCCAGCTGCCGATATTCGCTTGGCAGAAGACCTGTCAGTTCGCGGAAAATGCGGCTGAAATACTTTTCATCCATATACCCCACTCGCTCCGCAATCCAGAAAATCGTGTTGTTTGTATTGAGCAAATATTCTTTGGACTTTTCTACCCGGATAAATCGGGAGTACTCATTAAAGGTTTTCCCCATCAGATCTTTGAAACATTGACTGAAATAACTTCGGCTGATGTTAAGTTCTTGTGACAGACCTGAAGCTGTATAGGGATGCTCCAAATCATTTTGCACGATCATCACCGCTTTCTTAACGGCATCGATGATTTCCTGCGAATACGAAGTTTGTTCATCTGTTTTTTGAATGCTTGCAGCTGTCTGCTTGATCCATGCTTCAACCTCGTACCAGGACTCGAAAGAATGTATCATGGCGATTCTTCCAAGCGTAGTTTGGGCAAAAAGGTGGTTCCATTCCATAACGATCGAGTACAGCAATCCCATCAACTGACCTTTATGTAATCGTAATGATATAAACTGGTCAATGAGTTGATTGTAGTACCTGTCGTTGTGGGTCCATGGTGTCTGGAACCAACTTTGCTTAATCCGATCCATCTCTTCATCCTGCGGTTCTTTTAAACTTGTGTTGTCCTCATTCATCGAAACAGCAATGACTTGGTTATCGGGGTTGTATGCATAGAATAAAGACGTATCTGTATAATTCATAATCCAGTTTTTGATCTGTGACCATGTGCGCTCTTGTACATCAGACAAAACCAACAACGTACTATGGGCATCTTGATGCAGCGATTCCTTCAATTGATGAAATAGTTGATCCTCTTCCGACGGGTGAACAGCCCACATGCAGCTATTCCGCTCAACCTCCCACCTTACCTCATCTTCATGCGCAGTTATCTCCATTGGCCACTTATGCTCTGATTTTCGATCCTGTGAAACAAGTGCATACACATGTTGATAATGGACATTGATTTCATTCTGCGAAGGCATCTTTCTTATCTTGTTCGTCAACCCGTTGATTCGGGTATGTATCCGTTGCAGAACATGTTCAAATTGCTCTTTCTCCAGCTGGACTTTGGCTATATAGTCAATGGCTCCGAGTCTGAGTGCTTCCTGGATATAATCGAAATCCTGATGCAGTGTTAACACAACGATATGAAGTTCCGGATAGAGCTGCCTCGCAGCTCGCATCAGTTCGATCCCTGACATAACGGGCATCGCAAGATCCGTCAGCATCAGATCGACCGGTTGGGTTTTCAGGAAATCCAGTGCTTTTGCCCCGTTACTCGCCTCTCCTACAACCTCCATACTGAACTCGTTCCATGGCATCGCAGAGCTTATGCCTTTGCGTACCAGCTTATCGTCATCTACAATCAATACCTTAATCATGCCGAGATATCTTCTCCTTTAATAGGCAATACGAGCAGGATGCTTGTCCCTGTCCCCAATTCACTCTCAATCACCAGTTGTGCTTGATCCCCGTACTGTGCTTTCAACATGCGGTGAACGTAATTGAGTCCGATGCCCATTCCTACTTTTTGTTGTTCAGCTTCACGATTGTTCAGCAGATTATGAATGGTTTCCTCAGTCATACCTGCACCATTATCTTGTATCATAATGTTCAACGTTGTAGTGCATGTCACTTCAATCTGAATAAAACCTTCGTCACTCAATCCATGATATAACGAATTTTCAACCAGCGGTTGCAGAATGAAGCGGGGTACAGGAATTTGAAGCACTTGTTCATCTGCAGTAATACGGACGTCAAATTCAAAATCATAGCGAATTTGCTGCAAAATTAGATACTGTCTTAACGCATCAATCTCCTCTTCCATCGTGGAGACTTGCCCTAATTTGCCCAAATTGTAATACAGTAGCTTGTTTAATGACTGCACCAGCTTGTCGATCTCTCCTTGTCCGTTCATGACGGCCAACCAGTGCACCGTATCGAGCGTATTCATCAGAAAGTGCGGGTTGATCTGATAGAGCAGTTTTTCCACTTCCAGGTCTGCACGTATCTTCTCTTTCTGCTGAACTTCCTTGAAGAGGTCACCGATTTGATGCTGCATATTCGAAAATTCACCCAATAGAAAATCAAATTCAGGAATCTGAGTGCGAGCTCGGTTCCCTTTCGTTTGTGGATTTTTGGACATCCCATTGATCTCCGAATGGAACAGACCGAGTGGTTTGTAGACCATCTTCCACAGGAGCCAAGCGAGAAACACGGTAAAGCCGAGGAAAAATAAAGCGACCAGCAAAATTTGAAGCAACCACTGGTTTTTCTCCTGTTGATATTGAGACTGCGAAATGACCGATACGACACTCCATTTCTGTGAGGAATCCTCCTTGAACCAGTGATACCCCCGGGATATCCCGTCCTTGGCAGGATCTACTGTTAAGCTGGAGAAATTTTCCCCTACCTTCATGGCCTCCGGTATTTCACTGTACACAATGTTTCCTGTACCATCCAGGATGAGGTGAGATAACGCGCCGTTGTATTGATTGTAACCCAAGATGTCCTGTGTAAGCCGGAAGCCAGATTCAACGTAAATATACACATCGTCCCTTTTGGAGAGTTGTACTTTTCGCATAGCGGACAGAACGAGTTGGTCATCGAATCGGTTCATACTGATATGAGGGCCATAGTATTTAATGCTATAGGTTTGGAAGAGCACAGGTAAAGAGTCAAACGTTAAACGATCCTTGATTGGAAAGTTGTCGAACTGCGTTGTACCTTCTTTCTCAAAGTAATATAGCGTCAGTCCGATGTTGGGATTGGTAAATGTGACCACACTTAACTCGCTCTTTAATTCGTCCCTGGCCTCAATCAATTGAAAGATATCAGATGACGGATTCAAGAATTCATCCATGCTTTTGCCCAAAGTTCCCCTGTAGGACAATTGCTGGGTAACGTGATTCATATTGGTGATTGAATTCTCCAATGAGGACGTGACCTGATGTAAATTGCTACGGATGCCATCATCGATCTTATTTGCGAAAATGGAGTCGATCGTATAATAAGAAATCGTAAATATACTGATAAAGGGGATAAACGCACTGAGAAAGAACAGTAAAAAGATTCTTTTTTTAAGTGTCATTCTGACTTATTCTCCTTCTGAAAATGAAACAGCAAGCCTCCTGCTATGGAAGCTTGCTCTGAATATACATTCAAGCGGACAGGCTGTCTGTATCCTGTCCAAGTCCAATTTCCTTTCATCATTATAGATTGATATTCAAATAAGTCAAACGCTTTCATACTATGCGCATATAAAAAGTGCTACTCCTCAAAATGATGAGGAATAGCACTTTTATATGCGTACCTTACTTCAGTTGTAATCACTTCTTGTTAATGGAATGCTCAAGCCTCTCAGTCTACTCGCGTACCGTCACATTTAATTTGTGTGATCTGGTTTCCCCTGCCAAATTACGCAGTACAGCTTCATACTCATAGCTTCCAGTTGATCTTCCAGTGATTGCGGTAACCGCAGACTGTGCACCAGGAGAGTGAGATTGCAGCGATTGTGTGTCAATCAATACACCATTTTCGTAAAGTTCGTATTCGGTTGCGTTTGTTCCCCACCACAGATTCATGGTGACATTATAGTTGCCGTCACCGTCCCAGTTGTCGTTCGACAGAACGGCTTGCCCCGGGGAAGCATCCGTGACGATGACTGTCAGTGGAACACTCATGGTCGTACCGAGTGCATTGATCAATTCCCCAGTATAGATATAGGTGCCATTTTTCTTTCCAGTAATATCAACTTGAACAGATTGGGCAGATGGGGATTGATCGACCAGAGAAATTTCCTTAATCAATTCACCATTCTCATACAGCTTGAACTGATTGCCGTTATTCCCCCACCACAGACTCATCGTGATTGTATAGTCTCCGTCTTTGAGCCCCGTGTCGTAACCATTATTATCAGATAACACCGGAGTGCCCGGGGCCCCGTTTGCTAGTGGCGTTGCCTGATGGAGCCATTCTTCCCACTTCATCAGCACACTTACCTGCTCATCCGTAAATATGGTTCCTCTAGCTGCTTGAACGTCATTACCGTAGGATGCAAGCAATTGACGCGCTTTTGCTCCTTCACGATCGTTTGCTGCCTGTTTGGCCTGCTGTAACGTGTTTGTGAGCTGATCAGCAAGAGCGCCAGCATTAGGATCGATCGATTCATCTGCAAAGGCGTTAGTCAGATTGATCAGGCTATCGAATGTAGCAATAACCGCAAAACTATATTCTACCGTCTGTTCCCACCCAGCCAAATCGGAGACCGTTGCCGTAACCTGGTTCAGGCCGGGTTCCAGTGTATACGCAGGAGTGTCGAGAAGCACACCCTCCGGTTTTTCCACACCGGATACCGAATCGGAGGCTGTATAGCCAATTTCCACATGCTGATCCATGGTGTACTCGGTTTGACCATGAATTTTAATGGTTGGAGGTACGAGATCAATGGATATGGACAAAGACTGTTCACTCTCTTGGTTACCGTCAACATCGACACTCCAATAAGTGATGGTATGTGTACCTTCTTCAGTTAGGGTCAGCTGTGTGCCACTCACCGTTTCGCCACCATTGATTTGATAATAGGTCCCTTCTATATCGGAATCTTCATCGCTTGCTGTGAAGGTTACTTGTGCCGGAGAAGTATACCAGCCGTTCTGCAATTCTCCTTCCACGGTCGCTGTAGTATGCGGGGCTTCCTGCTCCGGAGTTTCTCCTTCCAACGTAACAAAATCAGATAGCGGAATATTCAATTCCTTCACAAGGCGTGCCACGAGTTCAGACACCTTGATTGCACCGTTCATTTGCAAATGTGTATTGTCCTCGGTTGTACCTACCCACATGAATATCGATTTGGTTCCTTCTGTGCCAAGCTCCTGGAAATGCTCCCAACTGGCTTGGTTCAAATCAATGATGAGCGTTTCCGTCTCCTGCGCCGTTTCTTTCATCGCCTGTACGTATTCCGGGAAGCTCTTGTTCAGCACTTCTCCGGTAAAATCACGACGGTTCACTGGCGTGACCAGAACCGGAATCGCACCTCTCTGCAGAGCACCGTTAATGTACTCTTTCAGATAGACCTTAAACTGCTCTGGCGTAAGATAACGCTCCGGACGGGACGGCGTGGAATCATTATGAGACCACTGCATGAACAAATAATCGCCCTCTTGAATGTCGAGTAAAATATCGTTGAGATATCCACCGACCAAGAAGGTTTTGCTGCTCAAACCTCCAACTGCCCGGTTATCAATACTGACTTCATTTGGATCAAAATATCCACCCAACGTTTCTCCCCAGCCCGCTTGCGGACGATAGTTTTCCGCGTAATTGGCCACAGTGGAATCGCTGGCCAGATAAATAACCGGTTTATCGCTTGCACTGTGATCTGGCAGTCGCTCCAGCTTCAGCGCATTGATCTTTGGTGCATTTCCGGTAAAGTTGAAGTTAAATACCCCATCGATCAGGGCAACGTCATACGTGATTTCTTTGAATTCGCCCTTGGCAATGCTTGTAAGCGGCAGCTTGGTCATCTGCTCTGCAACGACATTTGCGCTGGTCGATTCCTCCGCATCCCCGATGGTCATCGTTACCCGGTAATTCGCCGGCTCCATTTCCACCAGGAAAGAGGTACCGTTTACCCGTGTGAAATCCTCTTTGAGCGCATCTCCGGTTTCCCGGTTCTCATCTTTGGTCAGCGCAGTATCGGCAAATCCGTACCCGTTACCTTCGATGTATGCTCTTTTGGCATCTACTTTGATGTATCCGTCGGCTGTGGCGCCAGAACCAAAGTCAAAGTTGTATTCGTTTATCTCTTCGCTCGCTTCACTTGTCAATGAATCCTTCGCAACAGTTAACATGTTAAACGCATGGTCAACTTGAGCTTGGGTAGCTTCCGTATTGAAAATGGCTTCTGCTGCTGCCAAAGCCCGGTTCACCACGGCTTTCGATGCATCTGTATAATCCGACAGATCCAGTGTGTTGATCTCATCGTACAGAGCGATCAATGCAGTCTGATCGCCACCCTCCGACGAGAGCTGAGTGCCTTCAATCCGCACGTTGTCGATCTGGGTAGTCCAGTTCAACGTGCCTCCACCGCCTTTTCTCGTTCCCAGGAAGCGCATGGATCTGACGTTGTCCGCATATGCGGCTGAACTCAGTGAGATATCTGCAATCGTTTGGGTAACTGTCGGATCCGCCACGTTCGTTAATGTCAGATCAAGTGTTTTCTCGGCAAAATTAACAGTAGCATCCACATTGACCCACTGGTTCTTGGAAATATCTGTAGCCGTTCCCCCCTCAGGTATGGCTGTATCCCCTGTGCCGTAGTCCGGATTATATGCACCGACAAAATAATGAATTTTGGTGCTTCCGGTTTTCGTAAATAACGTGAAAAGGGCATTTTCGTTTGAATCCTGGACCGTGAGATGACCTTCTGATGGATAGGCACTCACATTACCGGATTGCCAGTCAAAGTTCACGTTCACCTGATCGCCGTTTACGGCATCGAACAGACGGAACACCTTGGCCCGATTGCCCGATCCTGACCCCGCGACGGACAGCACCTTATTTCCGGACTGTTCAACCACTGTTCCCGCCATGGTTCCTGCAATACCCGTGGCATTGACCATCGCATACTGGTAGTTGGCAGCGTCGCCTTCAAAATCCTCCTCATAGAGTTGGGTTTCCGGCTCTGGTTCTGGCTCGGAAATATCCGGGTCGATGACCAGTGATGAAATGCTCAGCTCCATGTCTTTGACCGCGCCAGCAACGAGTCCGGCAATTTTCTGTGCCCCATAGCTGCTGAAATGCGTATTATCGTTGATCCCATTCGGGTATTTTGGATATTCACCCGGATTAGCATATAGGAACACTTTTTCCGTAGCTGTATTACCAATTTTGTCGTAGTACGCAATACTTAACTTGCTCAGATCAATCAGCGCTACGTCAAGCTCCTCTGCTACTTCTTTGGCAGCCTGCACGTATGCCGGGAAGCTGACATTGAACTCCTGAGTCACCGTATTGAAGTCTCTGCGTCCAACCGGAGTGAGCAATACCGGTGTAGCACCGCGCTGTTTTGCACCGTTTACATACCGAGCCAAGTAGATCTTATAATCCTCCGGTGATGCGTAACGGTCCGGTATCCCTGCACTGGCGTCGTTATGACCAAAGGAAATGAAGAAGAAGTCCCCCGGTTTAATTCGCTGCAGGATTGTATCGAGACGACCGTCTACCATAAACGATTTGCTGCTTCGGCCGCCGATCGCATCGTTCACGATCACTGCCCCATTGGAGAAATAACGTCCGAACTGCTGGCCCCATCCTTCTTGAGGAGCCTGCATTTCACTGTACGATTGCATGGTTGAATCACCAGCCATATAGATCGTTGCTGCCGCACCGGCCACTTTCTCCGGATATTTCTCGATGATGACGTCTTGGATGTCTATGGCTGTACCCGTAAAGAGAAGATCAAGCTGTCCATCCACCACAGCAATATCATAGGAATACTCCAGCGGTGTGCCTGCTGCCACATTCGTTAAGGCGAGCTTCTGAACGAATTCGGATTTAACTCCAACGTTCGAATCATTCGCATCATTGCCCAATCGTAGCGTCACCTTATAGTTCGCATTGGGCAGATCAACGGCAAATGTCGTACCTGCCGCAACCGAAACCTTGTTTGCCCCTACCGTAATACCGTTCGTATCCGTGAACCCGTAACCCGGATCTTCTGCGTAGAGCGTATCTTGTATGTTTGTAGTTCCCGACATTGTCTCTGTACCGAAATTAAAGCGGTAGACCGGCTCCGGCATTTCAGCTTCGCGAGTCAGCGCCAGATCGGCTTTAGGGAATGCTGTAGCTTCCGCTCCAAGATAAAAGCCGGTATGAGGCGGCTGGTTATAGGATACATTTTGCCAGGCTACGCCAAGTCTGTACACAGGGTCCTGCATCAGCGTAGGGATGCGATAGTCTGAAGGAATGGTCGTTGTGTAGAGACGATACTCCGAACTGTCTTCGCTCCGCAGCAGAAGCTCCTCACGCCAATCGCCCAGAATGTCCGCCTGGAGTGCCGGATTACCTTTGGTATGGTTGTTCGTTAACGTACCGGTTGCCCGGAAGATTTCATTCAGCTTTTTGTTTTGGTAATCCCACTTATAGATGAGCGGAATTCCTTTGGCTGTGCTATTATCCCACTCATGGTCCAACAGCTCCCGCTGAAGATCTCCATCCCACCAGATGGCGAAATTGGCGGTTTTGGGCCCTTCGTCCACAGTGTAGATAGCCTCTCCGGCTGCTGAATAGGTATTAGTTACAGGTACACTTTGCCCGTTGGTAACGGTCGTGGCCCATGATTCGTATCCCGGATAGTTCGGATCAATGTCCGCCGACATCCCGCGACCCGTGTCAAAACCCGTTTCCTCACCCCAGAGAATTTCACCTGTTGCCGCATCGCGCATCTCCAGTCCGTACGCAGCATCTGAATGCTCGTGCACGCTTACCACCTGGTAGCCATCTCGATTTGGATCAAGCTGGCCGGCGTGCATGGCGTCACCGTGGCCGAGACCGGTGCTGTACATCAAGCTGCCGTCATCGTCTACGGCCAAGGCACCAAACATGATTTCGTCCTTGCCGTCCTTGTCAACATCCAGCACACTTAGATTATGGTTGCCCTGTGATTCATATTGTGATCCTGCTTCATTTGTGTCAAACGTCCAGCGCTTGACGAGTTCCCCGCCAACATAATCATAAGCAACAAGCACTGTGCGAGTATAATAACCCCGGCTCATCACAACACTTGGCTTCGTACCGTCCAGATAAGCAATCGCGCCAAGGAACCGGTCTACACGGTTGCCATAGCCGTCACCCCAATCACTGACGTTTCCTCTTGGGGGATCGTAATTCACAGTGGATACAGCCGCGCCAGTCTCACCGTCGAACAGCGTGAGATATTCTGGACCTGACAGTATGTATCCGCCATCGTTGCGATAATCCTTCGTCCCGTCACCAATGACTGTGCCTTGGCCGTCCTTCGTGCCGTCCGCCGTTTTGACAACAACTTCGGCCTTTCCGTTGCCATCCAGGTCATACACCATTAACTGCGTATAATGCGCTCCGGCGCGGATGTTGACTCCCAGGTCAATCCTCCACAGCTTGGTGCCGTCCAGTTTGATGGCATCGATATAGACATTGCCCGTATAACCGGCCTGCGAATTGTCCTTGGAATTGCTCGGACTCCACAGGAAAACAATTTCATATTCGCCATCCCCGTCCAAGTCAGCTACGGAAGCATCTCCTGCATAATAGGAGTAGGTTCCACCATCCTTGGTCCGGCCATCGGCCGGTTTATCGAGTGGAATAGGCAGATAATCGTTATGCCAGACCGATACAACCTCCGGTTGAATTTGCTCTTTGCCTGCAATAACGGTGGAAATCTGATATTGCGAGCTGTCGAAACCAGTGGTGTCCACATAGTTCGTCACGTCGCTTATGGGCGATGCATTCACTTTGGTTCCATTTTTATATATATTAAAAGCGATATCATCTGGGTCGTTATTTAAATACCTCCAGCTCAGAAAAACACCGTTGTCTACAAGAACCGCAACCAATCCCCGGTTCAGGTATTCTGCTTGGCGACCCGGCAGACTGTTTGATGATGACTCTGCACGCATCGGCGCCGGAGGAACAGCCAGTGAAATAACCATAAGGAGTGCTAAAAAAGTTACAAACATCGATTTCTGAATGGAAACAGTTCTTCGGATCATTGGATTAACTCCTCCTTATCTAAAAATTCATTTTTAGAATCATCAGTTCGATCCTGCCCTGCTTGTTGTCATGTGAACACAATTTAAAGCCACCTCCTCTTTATGTTACCGCTTACATTTATCTTACAGGTCTAAAAAAAGACAGACAATCTAAAAAATGTGACGTATTATATAAGATAATTGACTTTTTTAGGAAGGAGATGAAACGATGGTTCATACGGTTTCTTATGCTTTTCGTAATGACGATACATCAATCATGACACTGGACTCTATTGGATGGCAGATCGTTTCAAGCGAGGAATATCGTTGTCCAAGTGATGATAGACCGGACCCGGGGCACGTTGTTTTTCAATACACACTTAATGGTCAGGGTTATCTGGATATTGAAAATCAAACGATTGCTTTACCAAAGGGACATGCCCTGCTTGTTAAAATCTCTGGAGAACATTGCTATTACTATAAACAAGAGAACAACGAACCCTGGGAATTTATATGGATCAACATTCGCGGGGATGAAGCTAACCGAATTTGGGATATGATGCATGATCATGAGGGACATGTCATTCGACGAAGCGCGGATTCTCCCTTGATTCAAGAGTTATGGCAAATTATCCATTTAATTCATCAAGAGAAAGTTACGGACAAGTATCGCTTGTCCATGCAAGTCTATCGGTGGTTGCTGATCCTGGTACAGACGAGTCGGGATGCGGAGAAGGATATCGGTGCCCTTTCAATAACAACAATTGAGAAATGTAAAAAATTCATACGAGAGAATTATGCATCTCCATTGACGCTGGATCTTCTTGCCAGCCATTGCGATATCAATAAACACTACTTGTGCAGGTTATTTCAGAAATCCGAGAAAACATCACCGTTAGCCTATCTCAAAGACAGACGTATTGAGGTAGCAGTGCGACTACTCCGTACAACGGAACTTCCGATTTCCCAAATTGGTCAACAATGCGGCTTTGAGAGTCCCAGCTATTTCGGCAAAGTTTTTCGGCAATATATGTCCATGTCGCCCAAAGAATATCGATTGAATAAGTTAGAGTTTCCTTACGAGGCCATCTATTATGAGTAGCTAAACTCGCTGTTTGTTAGTTGTCCTTGGCTCGGGAACTGCTCTTATACCAGTAAAGTAAAAAAAGCCGCTATAATAGCGACTTTTAATGGAACTATGTTCTTTGTGTACTTCGATAATTGCTGCACTTATTGAGCGGTGTATCCTCCGTCTATGATCAGGCTATTTCCTGTCATGTATGAAGAATCGTCGCTAGCCAGGAACAGAACGGCTTTGGCCATCTCTTCTGCTTGACCGAGACGTTTCATTGGCGTTGCCGCAGAAAGTGCTTGTTTGCTCTCTTCCGGGATAATCGGTGTATCAATGAAGCCTGGGCAAAGGGAGTTCACCCGAATATTCTGCTCAGCATACTCCAGCGCCAGCGAACGAGTCAGATTCACAACGCCGCCTTTAGCTGCATTGTAGGCTGCTGAACCAGGCGAACCAACCCATCCGTACATCGACGCCGTGTTGACGATTGTACCTCCACCAATTTTCAGCATTTCGCGTATTGATTCACGAGCGACCAAGAAAACGCCGTCCAGATCAACATTGACCGTATTGCGCCACTCGGTATAATCAAGCTCATGTGTAGGATGAACACGTCCAATTCCCGCATTGTTGAATACAATATCCACTTGACCAAATGCTTCTACGGTTTGTTTGAAAATCTCAGAAACCTCTTCTTCACTTGTTATGTTTGCTTTAATAAAGAGAACCTCTGCTTTAAGCGCTCTCAGTTCCTGCTCACACGCCTTGCCTTTTTCTTCATTCAGATCCACCAAGACCACTTTAGCTCCTTCGGAAACGAATAAGCGAGCTGTCGCTGCACCAATGCCGGATGCTCCTCCTGTGATGACTGCAACTTTATCTTGAAGTTTGCCCATGAATAAATCCCCCAGTATAATATTTTGAATAGCGCATATATAAATAGTGCTATATGATGTTTACAAAACTAATTTTATGCTTAAAATTGTAACATTCCAATCATTAAGATATGACCAAGTGTCTACCTCGTAGACACTTAATAAAACTATGTCTATATTTATAGGAGTTTTTTTGAATGAATAATGAACTTATTGTGACTTCTCAACATCGTAATCGAACCAAAGAGCACCTAAAAACCGCACTGATTCAGCTCATTAAGAAAAAAGGCTTCCATGGTGTGTCTGTCAAAGACATCGTTGATCAGGCGGGTTACAATCGCAGCACGTTTTATTTACACTACCAGGATAAATATATTCTCGCCGAAGAATTGTTGAGTATGACACTTGAAGGATTGAGGGGTGCAGTAGGTAAACCCTATTGGCACGGTCAAAAGGTTTCAACAAACAAGCTTGATGCCGAATCTTTTCAAATCGTGGATTATATCTATGAACACCGTGACTTCTTCGAACTGATTCAATACGATGATACGTTACCTGGTTTACATACAGGCTTTCCACAAACCATACTCAAAATCTATCAGGAGCAATTTGTCTTTGAGACGATCAACAACTCCCCAGTTAATATGGATTATTTCAAGTACTATACTGCCTACGGTTTTTTTGGACTATTAAACAATTGGATATTAAGCGGATATCGTGAATCACGTGAGGTATTTATCAAAAACGTGATTGATCTTACCAAAACGCATATTCACTCTTTTCATTATGTCGGTAACACGTTTGAATCATGATCTCAAGTAAGTTGATTTGAACTTTTGAACATCATGATGAACGATATGTCTGCCTTAGATAACAGGCCAGTTGCAGATGGAGCAGAAGCTCCTGATTACTCAGGGACATGCCCAGAATCTCTTCGATTTTATGAATACGCTGATACAAAGTATTGATATGAATATGAAGTGTTGCCCCAGTTTGGACCGCCAGCGGCGGCCTCGCTCAGACACCAACGGGACGCAAAATCACAAGGGATTTACAGCACAAATAAAAAAACAGGCATGCATTTACACGAGAGGAATAAAATCCTCAAGGTACATGCATGCCCAATAATAACAGAGACCATGACACCAGCTGGACAATGTTTTTAGCGGCATAATAATTAATGTTCTACGGTTACAGAAAATTTTTCAGTGCCATTTTTATTATTCAAAGCAACTTCAATATCAGATACCCATGTAAGTTCACCTAAATGTCTAGCATAGGCAAATTCATCTGGTTGTTCTGATATAATCTTCTCTAAAAGTATTAGTTTCATCATCTACAATATACGGTAAATCCAAATCGAATTCTTTTAGATACATCTGATTCTCTCCTTAGATTACATCGCCGTGACCTCTTTTTTGCTTTTTAATGTAGGGTATACTTAAAAGCAAGGGGAAAACTTTATTTCAAATCAAGGAGGTTATTATGAAAAAAATAATATTGTTTATCTTCATTAGTATGATTATACTTGCTGGCTGTTCTAACAAGGATGAGAAAGAGAATTATCCAGTTTTCGAGGGCACTGTAGTATTTAAAACAGATGAAAATGACAACTACAAATTTCTTGTACTACAAAATATAAGTAAGGAAGAATTGGAGAATGGAAATCTTGAGGATTTTATAGAACTAGCACAAGACCAGGAAGCTTCCTATTATTTGGTCGATAGAGAGAAATATGAAACAATTGAAGTAGGGCAAAGAGTAAGAATCACTGCTGGCTTAGACCAACTAGAACCCTCGCCACCCATTAGAACGGTTGTGAGTATTGAACAAATCAATTAAAACATACTAAATATCAACTATTTTAAGCTTTCTATAATTTCCTCATTACAATATATAGGCTACGATTTTTTCTATTGCCAAATGATAAAAAGACCTTAACGTTTCGAGCGGATGTAAGGACTTTTTATCATTTTGGTTACAAAAGTTTAGAGTTTAAATCCGACCGGCCCGCAGATCCTTCCAAAAAGACCGTCACATGTTTTCCAATACACCAGCTGCATACTTTGTTTCTCTATACACAAAGTAATCAAAATCGGCATGTCTTCGGGTTCCGCCAAGATCTTGCACACAAAGACCGATATAGGTTCCCGTAAACCGAATATACTCCGGAGATTCATCGGACAGATGTGTGATATCAACCCACTCGCCTGCTGTATTCCAGGATGAATCACTATTTAACGCATAGTAAAAGCGGGCGCGATCTTGATCCACCACAGCCTTTAAACGGAGCGTGCTCACCAACTCTAGCGGAATATCCTCCAGCAGTTCGTCGTATACCCCGTATTTGGACTGAATAATCCCCAGGCAGAGCCCTTTCTTTTCATGATAAGTTACACGTAAGTAGAGATAGTCCTGGGTATCGTAGTACAAAATCAATCCTGCCATTTGCTGTGGATGATCCGGCGCAAATTCCAGACTCGTCTCGGCTTCACACTCCAAGGCCTGAAGTCTTCTTGCGATCATGCTTTGCCTGTGCGTTGAACTCATCGACTCCATGCCGTGCAAGCGCAAGTAACCGGGACGTTCCGTCAAGCTGACCCAAGTCGAATCGGGTGGAATGCGAAGTGTATTCCAATCATGCCGAAGCTCGAAGTGATCGAAATGATCCATTTCAGCAATCGGCTCAAACGGGTTTGACGGGATCAACGGGGCAGGCACCTGAACCTCCGGATATCGGTCACCGCTCGCAAGTCTCAGCCAGCCGTCCTCGCTCCACGCACAGGGCTGAAGTGCGGTCTCACGTCCAAGAATGCAAAACTTCTGTTGAACGGGGCGTCCGACCAGATGAGCCATGTACCATTCGCCGGTATGCGTTTCGAGGAGACTGCCGTGGCCTGCCTTCTGCAGAGCTAAATCCGGCCTGCCGTATGAAGTAAGGATTGGATTGGCAGGATCAACCTCGTAAGGGCCTTGTAACGTACGGGAACGTGCTGCGGTAACCGCATGCTCATAACCGGTTCCCCCTTCGGCCGTAATGAGATAATAATAGTCCTTGTGTTTATACAGATGTGGTGCTTCAGTCAGTCCTAATGCTGTTCCTTTAAATATGTTCATGACTGGCCCGACCAGCTTATGTTCCTGGACGGAATATTCCTGAAGAACGATGCCTGCAAACCGATTTTTGCCCTTACGGTGATCCCATATCATATTGACCAGCCACTTACGCCCGTCTTCATCATGAAACAGGGAAGGATCAAAACCGCTGCTGTTCAGATACACCGGATCGGACCAAGGGCCCTCGATATCCGTTGCTGTCACAAGGTAATTGTGGGTATCTTTAAAAGCGCCTACCCGGCTTTTGACATCGGTGTAGATCAGGTAAAACACACCGTTGTCGTAACTAAGACAGGGTGCCCATACACCTCCGGAATTAATGTTGCCCTCCATGTTCAACTGCGTTGCACGAGTCAGCGGTGAAGTGATTGGTCGCCAATGAATCAGATCCCGGGAATGGTGGATGCGTACACCGGGGAACCATTCGAAGGTGGACGTAGCGATATAATAATCTTCTCCCGCCCGGCATATAGACGGATCTGGATGAAATCCGGGGAGGATGGGATTGGTGATCATTTTCTTGATCATGTTCATGGAAGAAACCTCCGGTATGAAAGTAATGATCTGTACAACACAGATACACAAAAGGTGGATATCAGTACCAGCCCAGCGCTTTTTTGCCGGCTTCCAGGGCGGTTACGATCCGCTCTACATCATATACATTCCCTCTCCAAGTCCCACCGCTGACCGATTGCAATGCAGCCCAGAGCTTTGTATCATCCGGCAAAGCTTCATCAGGCCTCATATCCGGGTGGAAGCGCCTTTGTGCCAGGATGAGAGCGCCTTCTTCTGGCGAAAACTCCAGATTGCCTTCTCCGACAAAGTTAATGCTACCTTCCAGCGTATTACGATCAACCGCGATGTCAATCAGGTCTCCGTTCCGCAGCTTGCCAATCGGTCCGCCTGCCAGCGCTTCGGGGCCAACATGACCAATACACGCTCCGGTGGAAACACCGGAAAACCGGGCATCCGTAATCAGTGACACGTATTTGCCAAAAGGCAAATGTTTAAGCGCAGATGTAAGCTGGTACGTCTCCTCCATTCCGGTTCCCGATGGACCTCGCCCTAGAAGCACAACAACGTCGCCAGCCAGAATACCTCCGGTCTTAATCGCATGGATCGCCTCACGTTCGGTGGTAAACACCTTTGCTCTGCCACGATGACGGTATACGCCATGCTCATCCAGCACAGCTGGATCAATAGAGGTGGATTTGATGACAGAACCTTCTGGAGCGATATTCCCGGTTGGAAATGTTACGGTCGATGAGATTCCAAGCCGCTGAGCGTGTTCTACACTCATGATGACACTGTCCGGATCGATGCCGTCCTGCTCCTTTAACTGCTTCCGCATGAGATGACGGCGTTCCGACGATTCCCACCAGTCCAGTACCTGACCCAATGAAGTACCTGTAACCGTTGGTACAGACTCATCCAACAGACCAAGCTGTCTGAGGTGTAGCATGACCTCCGGTACACCTCCTGCCTGAAAGACACGTATGGTCGGATAAAAGATCGGTCCGTTTGGCAGGGCACTAACCAGCCTTGGAACATTTTTATTGACCTGTATCCAGTCCTGTACCGTGGGTATGGTTAAACCGGCGGCATGGGCAATCGCTGGTATGTGAAGAAGCAGATTGGTCGATCCGCCAAACGCGGCATGAACGGTCATCGCATTGCGAATGGATGCATCCGTGACAATGTCTTCCATCCTCATCCCCTGAGACTCCATATGGATGAGTGCACGTGACGATTGGCGCGCCATTTCAATCCAGATGGGCTGCCCGGAAGGTGCAAGCGCGGCATGTGGCACTGTCATACCCAGTGCCTCTGCTACAACCTGGGCCGTAGCTGCGGTACCTAGAAACTGACAGCCTCCTCCCGGTGTAGCACAAGCTCGGCATCCTAAATCCGACGCCATTTCCAGAGAAAGTTCCCCGTTGACGTACCGTGCACCGATGGTCTGAATTTTCCCGGCGTCCTCTCCATCGGTAGGCGGAAGTGTGACGCCACCGGGAACGATTACGCCAGGCAATTGCGGCATGCCGGCAAGCGCGAGCATCATCGCTGGAAGACCTTTGTCACAAGTGGCGACACCAAGCACGCCTTTACGCGTTGGCAGCGAGCGAATCAGTCTGCGAAATACCATAGCGGCATCGTTCCGGTACGGAAGCGAGTCAAACATGCCGGTTGTCCCCTGTGATCTGCCGTCACACGGATCGCTGACATATCCAGCAAACGGGATTCCTCCTCGGCTTGACAGTTCTTCTGCGGCAGCCTTCATCAGCAGGCCGACCTCCCAGTGGCCCGTATGGTAACCGAGTGCTGCCGGGCTGCCGTCTTCATTACGTATGCCACCTTGTGTACTTAAGATCAGAAATTGTTTTCCGTTCAATTCCCCAGGCTTCCAGCCCATTCCAACATTCTGGGACATGCCAAACAAGTCGCCGCTTGGAGCATTCCGCAGTAAATCATCCGTTAAAGGAAGACGTCCGGCAGCCCCTGGAGCATGTGCTATGATATCGAAGCAGTTGGATGCGGTCTCTCCCATAATCGACGTAATCTGTTCGTACATGGTAGCCTCCCACAGTTTATGACTTCACGAAGACCGTTTTGATGGCCGTGAAAAACTCGATAGCCGCTTGCCCCTGTTCTCTTGAGTGTGAACTTGACATCTTCATTCCGCCGAACGGAGCCTGCAGCTCTACGCCGGCCGTTTCTGCATTAATTCTGACCAGTCCCGCATCCATGTCCCGGATGAAAGACAACATGGCTCCGACGTTCTGTGTATAGATGGAAGCACTTAAGCCGTAATCGCTGTCATTAGCCGCTTCGATCGCTTCCTCCAGGGAATCTACCGCAATTAAGGCCAGAACCGGGCCAAAGATTTCTTCCTGTGCAATGGACATATGGGATTCGACCCCTTCAAATACGGTCGGCTGTACATAGAATCCCTCTTCCAGTCCCGGACCGTCCCCTCTTTTTCCGCCAGCGAGCAGAACGGCACCTTCATCCTGGCCTTTTTGAATATAACTCAGCACGGTATTGAGCTGTCCTTCGCTTGCACATGGACCCATCCAGCTTCCAGAAGTCATGCCGTCACCCAGCCGGATTTCCTGGATTTGCGAGAGCAGTTTTTCTTTGAAGGCGTCGTATACTTTTCGTTCAATAATGACCTTGCTGGTGGCCGTACATTTTTGCCCGGTCGATTTCAACCCACCGCTGATCGTGGCTTCCACAGCCAAATCCAGGTCAGCGTCAGCCGCGATAATAATCGGGTTTTTCCCACCCATTTCAAGTTGATACTTGGCCCCACGTGCCAGTGCTGCGCCGCCGACCTGTTTACCCACTTCATTGGAGCCTGTGAACGTTATTCCACCCACATCCGGATGCTCAGCAAGTGCAGATCCGATCACTGAGCCTCTGCCGCATACCAGATTAAGAACGCCTGCCGGAATGCCCGCCTCTTCAAAACACTCCATTACTTTAGCCGCCGTGACCGCAGTTTCCTGAGCAGGCTTCAACACAACCGTATTGCCATATATTAAGGCCGGAGCCGTTTTCCAAATCGGAATGGCTACCGGGAAATTCCAAGGAGCAATAACTCCTACTACGCCAAGAGGTACGCGGGTTGTAAACATCAGCGCTTCGCTGTCCGTCGATGGAATGACATCACCAGTTTTTCGCATGCCTTCTCCAGCGTAATACCTTAAGATCGCGACACCACGCAGTGTCTCTCCTTTGGCTTCAGGGAGTGTTTTGCCCATTTCCCTGGTCATCGCCTCTGCAACCTCATCGGCCCGGCGTTCCAGCACATTGGCTGCCTGAAATAGATAGTTACCGCGTTCCACACCCGATAACCTCCGCCAATGTCTTGCTGCTTCCTTCGCGGCTGCAACAGCCCGGTTCAGATCCTCTACGCCGGAGGTGGGTACGTAACCAACTACCTCCTTCCGATTCGCCGGGTTGATGCTCGGTTCGGTCTCACCCGATATCGCCTTCACCCATTCTCCGTTAATGTAATTGCTGTATGTCTGCTCTATCTGAAATGTGGTCATCGCATTCATCCTCCTTGTACATTAGTTTGAAATGACTGGATTAATAAGTGTCCCGATATCGCTAATGGATATTTCAATGCGGTCCCCTGGTGCAAGTGTAAAATCATTAGGGGGCACAATGCTTGTGCCTGTCAATAACACCGTACCGTCAAAGAGATCGTTATCTCTAGCCAGAAAAGAGACCAGCTCATCGAGTTTTCGGTTTAACTCACTTGTGCTTGCCTCGCTTTTGACAACTATTTCACCTTCACGATATATCTCGCAGACGATGTTGAACGCATATGGATTCTGCACCGTTTCCGCTAGACGAATGGCCGGACCTATCGAGCAGGAATTGCGCCACATTTTTGCTTGCGGCAGATACAGCGGATTCTCCCCTTCAATATCGCGGCAGCTCATGTCATTACCAACGATGTATCCCACAATGCTGCCATCCGCGGCAAGCACCAACCCCAGCTCCGGCTCCGGGATCTGCCAATTGGAGTCGCTTCGGAGCGTGACGGCTTCATTCGGACCTACCGTTCGTGCTGCCGTGGATTTAAAGAAGATTTCGGGTCTTTCCGCATCGTATACCTTATCGTAGAAGGTCTTTGCATCCAGCTTGCCTTCCGTAGCTTCATAATTTCTCGCTTCCCTGCTGCGTTGATACGTAACACCTGCCGCCCATACTTCCGGAGCTTCCAATGGAGTGATTAGATGCAGGGAAGTCCAATCGTCAGTTAACTTGTTTAACGGTTTAAAAGCGCTTTCAACAAGTTGAACTGGAGATATCCCCTGCTTTCTTGCTTGATAGATCAAAGTCATAAAATCGGCTTGTGGCAAACGATACGCTTGTTCATCATCCGTAACGGCTGCCAGCCACTTCTGTTGTCCGTCCAGAAATCGAATAATTCTCATTCAAGCTTGCCTCCATTTTTCCCCATCGGGTTGATAATATTACCATAGCACTCGCTATGGTTCATGACGATGTTCTAATCACTCCGACGATTTACCCTTTTCACGCATTATTTTTCTGTTAAGATGAGGTTAGATTAGATGAATCAAAGATGACTTACTTCTTCTCTCGTCTCTGTGTGCATTCTGAGTTTAGTGGATATAACGAAATAATAAGATGTTGGAGTATAGAAGGATGAGGAGGTTGGTTTGCTGTGACCAAGCTTTCGGATGCTGTGTATTTAGGTCGTCTGCCCGATGTTCGTATGTCTTTTCAATTATTGGGGCTGCATGCAAGAAAAGTAGATTCCAGCTGGACTTATCCGTCTCATGAACATTCAATGTATGAAGTGCACTGGATGATGGACGGGCAGATGAACATGGTTGTCAACGGGCAGTCTTATCGTCAGTCGGTTGGCGACCTTCTGTTCATCCGGCCTGGTATGACCCATTCTTGCACCGGAGCCGGACCGGAGGGGTTCACTTATTTTTCCGTGCATTTCAGCATACACGATACATCCTTTTGCAGAGAACTTAACCGTTGCAAAGACATCTATTATCCGGCAAATTCGAATTTGGCTCTGGGGCTGTCCTCTTCTCTGTCTACCTTGTATGGTCTGGCTACAGAACATTTGTCTAGCTCGCTATCTTCCTCTAAACAAATGAAGGTACATGCCGCCGTGTTTGAACTGCTCGGTTCCCTGGTCGGCCAGTTATCTCAACAAGCCTCCGTTACGTTGTCGAGAAAAGAAACCATTGCCCATCAGATTGCTGAACACATTGAGGATTCAATAAGATATATCCATCTTCACGGGGAAATTCAGGAGAGTGAGCGAACCTGGATTCAGGACATTGCCAAGTCGCTGAGCATTAGCCCGTCACAGGTTAATCGTATTTTTCGGCAGGTATACGGCATCGCTCCGCGCAAGTTTCTATCTGAAACCCTTCTGAACGAAGCTCAGCGGCTGTTAAAACAAACCGACCTGAACATAGACCATATTGCGATGATGCTGGGGTATAAGACTAATGCGCATTTCAGCCGCCAGTTCAAGCGGTGGACAGGCATCGCGCCAAGTGAATTTCGCAGCCATTCGCAGCAGAATGGTGAAGCCACACATTCAGATGACTATACTTAACTTTTCGAAATCTTGAGAGAATCTCTGTAATCCTAGAGCCACCTGACCATTCCAATAAGAGTGTTACGACCATGAGAGGCAACAATCTCTGAGCCGCAGGAAGCTAACCAATACAAAAAGCAGCTGCTGGATGTCCAGAAGCTGCTCTATCTTTCTCAGGTGGACGATGTTCTGCTGTAACTTTTACGCTAAAATAAATGCAGCGAGGCTCGCACTTCCCGAACCCCGATATGTAAAATACAAAGCCTGTATACCATCCGGAATGGTCATCTCGACTGAATAGGGTTTCCAATGATTGGTGAAATGTACCGGGATTGTACCCAGTGCAGGACCGTCCCATGCTGTTTTGACCTCGAATACCCCGTTACAATATCCACGCACCTTAATCGAGACTTGGCGAATCCCTTTGCAATCAAAATACTTAAACCCTGCCGTTGCGGATTCAACCATATTGGCAATATAACCGATCTCTTCATCACCATCTCTTCCATCCTGGGTTATCTTCGGAAAGCGGCTGTCCAGCCAGGCTCCTGCCCCGAAACCTCCAGTATACCTTTGATCCTCCTGGGTCAAAAGATTACATGCAAGATATGCAGGGTACTCGCCTTTTCCTTCAAGCGGTCTCCCGCTCGGACCACAGGAGGTCATTTCCACCTGAGGAATGCTGCCGTCCCCTTCAAAAGATATCTTCTCCATACAGCCCTGTCGGTTGAATGCGTCCCCATTGGTATGGCGGTGATAGAAGACATACCAGTCTCCGTTGATCTCCACAATGCTGCCATGGTTATTGCCACCATAATACATGGGTTTGTCAGCAGGTTTGTAGGAGTCGATATGGAGATCACAGTTGCTTACGATGATGCCCTGATATGTAAATCCTCTATTTGGAAATCGACTGGTGGCATAACATAATTCATGCATAACGATGGAGGAATACACCAGGTAGTAGGTATCACCTCTCTTCCGGATGGAAGACGCCTCAAAAAATTCATGGCCCTCATAACCGCTGCCCTCACTGTAAGGCTCGCTCGGTGCTACGAATACAGGTTCTTCCACAATCGTCAGCATATCCGGACCTAGCATCGTGGCCATCGCGCCATGTCTGGATTGGTCTCCGGCCGCACAGAAGCCGGTATACAGATAAGTGTGCTGTCCTTCAGTCATTACGCCGGGATCGAACTGGGGCTCGTCCCCTTCTCTTTCGCCCAGACGAGTGCCGTCGTCATATTGTACATAACCATAGAATTCATATTTGCCGGCAGGTGCATCACATACAGCCACCGAAACAACGGGTACCTTATCCAGCACATAATACAGATAATACCGCCCATCGGGACCCAACGTAACATCTGGCGCATACAGGCACATATGGCCATTTGGATTCAACGGGTCATCTGTTTTTCGGTAGATCACCCCTTCATTTCTCCAATTCCCAAGGTCATTCACGGGTGCAGACCAGCATACATAATCGTTCAGACAGAAGGCATGTCCGTTGAACCGGTCATGTGATCCGTATACATAAACTCTGTCGTTAAACAGGTAAGGCTCTCCATCGGGAACGTACTCCCAGGATGGAAGATATGGGTTTAACCCCTGCTTGTTCATTCCAGCTACACTCCTCATATAATCGTAATAGTACATTCGTTCTATGAAATGAAGATAACTCTCGTATAATAGAAAATAGCTTAAGTAGTGTATTGACTATTCTTTTCTACAACTTAAAGAGAAAGGGGATGAACCATGACATCTATTTTTTACGTGGAATGTGACGCGGTACATCAGAACCATTTTGTTTTTGATATCCCTGAAGGGCATGATGCCTGGCTATTAGTCATTACACAGACCCCTGCCCAGTTCTGGGTTGATGGACAACTCAAGGAATACCCGGCTCATTGTGCTGTACTTTTCAAACCGTATCAAAAAATATATTATCGAGCTTGTTCAGAGCGCTATATAAATGATTGGATTCGTTTTGAAAGTGATGAACCGTTTGTAAGCGATACCTCCCTTCAGCCAGGCACACCTTTCCCGCTGGATGATCCGGAATACTGTCATAAACTGTTCCAATTGCTTGTTGCAGAGCATTCTTTTCAGAACGATTACCGGGAATCGTCCATCAATTGCCTGCTGCGAACCTTGTTCAATAAATTGCTTGAGTCTTGTGTCCAAGAGGATATTAGTCCTCAGCACTATCCTCTGTTGAAGCTTCGAACGGCAATTCATAACCATCCCAGCCATCCTTGGACAATATCAGAAATGGCGAAGATCATAAACGTCAGTCCGGGGTACTTGCAGTTGATGTACAAGAAATCGTTTGGTCTCTCGTGTATGGAGGATGTTATTCATAGCCGAATACGTTTGGCCAAAGAATATCTCAGACATCATTTGTATACGGTTGCAGAGATTGCTGATCGATGCGGTTACCGTAATGTCGAGCATTTTTGCAGGCAATTCAAACAAATGACCGGTTCCTCGCCTAAACAGTTTCATAAACGACATAAGAGCCCGGCTGACATAACAGAATTGGGATATAAATCTCACTCTCCCACTCTGTCTAATGGACGTTTATACATACCTTAGCCATTCAATCGGTATAAACGTCATCGAGGTTGTTAGCGTTCTCTGCTGTCATTTTAAGTTAAGGTTTTAGACTGTATGATGCAATGACATATTCTCAAGCATAATTGATCTATTATCATATTGTGATACTTTATAATGACATCTTGTTTTTGGCATATGCAGCCGCACCAATCATCCCTGCTTGCCCGCCTAATTTCGCTTGCACTATTTTACATGCACGGGATGAAAGCTTTAACGCATGATTCTCAACAGTGTCACGTACTGTATTCAGCAATCGATCACCTGCTGCCGACATTCCTCCACCAACTTCTGGATTGAACAGATTGATTACATTGGAAAGACCAAATCCGAGAGTCTTCCTGATTGGAATCCTGGAGCTTAACCCCATTTTGAACTTTTTGAATTATTTATCTTTACTTATATCTCCAAACAAAAGAAGTCACTAATTTAGTGACTTCTGGACATAAATTTTCTTTAAGTTCAAAGGTTTTGATGCATCAATCCTTATTTAAGGGTTCTATTGGGATGAAGTGCCCGAGCCATTGCATCCATATACCCCTTAACAGTGCGTTGACTCACTTCTGTTTCTGGAGCAAGAATTTCAAAAAGGTGGAAGCAACCTGGATAGAGGTGAAATTCAACATCCACACCTGCTTGTGCTAGTCGTGCCACATACTCCATTGTCTCGTCCCGGAATAGATCGAGCTGACCTACACAAGTATAGGCTGGCGGCAATCCGGCCAAGCTCACTGCTCTCGAAGGTACAGCATAAGAATAACTTCCACTGACATCGATCTCCTCACCAAGGTACATATTCCAAGCAGCTACGTTGTCCGTTCGGTTCCAGATTGAACCCTCTTCTGTAATCTCATGACTAGATGGCGTGATGTTACGATTATCTAACATCGGGTACAATGGCATTTGGAAGATGATAGACGGACCTCCTTTATCACGTGCCATCAGCGCGAGTGCTGCTGTCAGTCCTCCGCCACCGCTAGCACCGGCAATTGCAACCCGATTCACATCAATACCAAGCATTATTGCTTCCTCCGTCATCCATACCAATCCAGCATAACAATCTTCAATCGCCGCAGGATATGGATGCTCAGGAGCGAGCCTATAATCCACTGATACGACAATACATTCTGCTGTCTGAACAAAACGCTCGCACAATTTGTCATCCATATCGGGATGTCCCAACACGTATCCGCCCCCGTGAATCCATAACATGGCTGGTAGTAAATCATTCGTTCGGTTGGCAGGTTCGTATATTTTGACCAGCATCTCACCTCCGTCCCTCATAATTTTCCGGCTGGTTGTGTTTACATGCTCTGATTTTCTCACCGATGCAGCCGACACTAGATTTCTACTCCACTCTAAATTTTTCTCCAACTCAAACCCTGGAAATTGTGAATATACCTCTCTCAATTCTGGTAATATATGTGTCTCAATACTCATGATAATTCCTCCAAATATAATAATGAATTCGTTCATTTATGTTTTTTTAGTTAATTCTTATCTCATTTCAGCTTCCCACTTGGAAATTTCCTCTCGTACTCGCGGTGCAACCTCTTTACCGAGCAATTCTATAGCCCGCATTACCAACTCATGCGGCATCGTGCTTAAGGGAACATACATCATGAAACGTGTAATTCCTACATGCTTGCGAAGATGAATAATTTTTTGAGCAACTGTTTCCGGATCCCCTACATACAACGCACCATCAGAGCTGCGGGCAGCGTCATAGCTGGAACGGTCGTAATATGCCCACCCCCGCTCTTTGCCGAGTTTATTCATGCCGTACTGAGTGGACGGGAAAAAGAGTTCTGCGGCTTTTTCCGTATCTTCTGCAACAAATCCGATAGAATGTGAACCTACCCGAAGCTGCGATACATCATGACCAGCATGAGTTGCCGCCTTTTTATACAGTTCTACAAGTGGCGCAAATTTCGTTGGATTACCACCGATAATTGCAAGAACAAGTGGCAGACCTAGAATTCCAGCACGTATGGCAGACTCCTGAGTACCTCCGCTACCGATCCATACAGGTATAGAATTCTGAACAGGACGCGGGTATACCCCCAGATTATGTATCGCTGGTCGATGGCCTCCATTCCATGTTACTTTCTCGGATTCCCGTAATTTAAGAAGCAGTTCAATGTTTTCATTAAATAAATCCTCGTAGTCATGCAGGTTATAACCAAACAGTGGAAAGGACTCAATGAAGGAACCCCTACCCGCTATAATCTCGGCACGTCCATCGGAGAGACCGTCAAGCGTGGCAAAATCCTGAAACACACGGACAGGATCTGCTGAAGATAGGACCGTCACAGCACTTGTCAATCGAATCCGTTTTGTGAGGGGCGCGGCAGCGGACAACACCATTGCTGGTGAAGATGCTGCATAATCATCACGATGATGCTCACCTATGCCAAACACATCAAGTCCTACCTGATCTGCAAGGACGATTTCTTCCACGACTTCTCGCAATCGCTGTGCGTGACTCATCACAACTCCGGTCTTAGTATCAGGCTTTGTTTCTACGAATGAAGTAACACCTATTTCCATAATTAATCTCTCCTTATATTTTCTTTCCTTAAGAGGAATGCTCAAGACAACGGATTAAAGCCGTCCAATCCAACTCACCATAACCATGGGTAATTCCTTCAGAGAGGTGTTGATGAATAAGCTGACCTAAAGGTAGTGGAGCTTGAACTGACTTGGCTGCCTCGATAGCTAATGCAACATCCTTTAACCCGAGCTTCATTTTAAAACCTGCTGGTTCAAAGCGCTGTTCAGCCATGATCGCTCCATAGTTCTGATATACCGGAGATTGAAAAAGAGCATTCACAACATCCATATATCGGGACGGCTTAATGCCGTGCTTTTCAACCATGAGCTGCGCTTCCGACAAAGCTTCCAGCATTGAAGCAATTAGAAAGTTAACGCCTATTTTGACAATGTTACCTTGTTCGCCATGATCCCCAATCTCAAATATCTCTTGACCTAGTACTGTTAACATGGGAAGTACTCGTTGTCTTGCATGTTCCGGACCAGCTAAAATAATGCGCAATGTAGCTGCTTTAGCGGCGTCCGGGCGCCCCATTACGGTGGCAGACACAAAATGTTGGTGTCTCTCCGCATGCAAAGCGGATAATTTCCGAGCCAGATCTACGCTGATCGTACTTGCAGATACGTGAATTCCATTTTCAGATAATCCGTTCAGAACTCCATTTGGTCCCTCAACAATTTCTCTCAAAGCAGCATCATCAGATAACATGGTAATTACAAGATTGCTTTCTTTCACTGCCTCTAGTGGTGTTTGGACATAACGTGCTCCCTGTTTTATTAATGGTTCAACTTTTTCAGGAGTCCGATTAAAGATGACTAATTCATAACCCGCTTTCAACAGGTTTTGTGCCATTGGAAGCCCCATATTTCCAAGTCCAATAAACGATACCTTCATTGGTTCATCTCCTTATTCATGATAGATTGTTTCAATAACGGAATGAATGTTCCAGAATGATCAAAAAAATTATGGTCTTACAGATACTCTTCAAATGGTACCTTCAAAATATGAGGACTACAATAACGGAACATTCATTCCAATATTGCTAAAAAAAATTATATCCCTGCAATTACAAAGCTAATCATCTCTTTTGCACGTTCTGGATTTTGACCTGTTTTTGCCATAATATTTATGCTTTGATGTAAATTCAGCAATAAATAAGACAATGTTTTGATATCTGTGGTTTTATCTATCTCTCCCGATTGTTGGCCCTTCTCCAAAAGCTCACAAAATGCTTGTTCCAAATCCGAAAAACTAGTCTGTATCAAGGCATTTATCTGTTCATCTGGTGACTCCAATGTTGTAGCTGTATTCGTTACAAAACATCCGCCCGGTAGGCTGGTATCGTATGCCGAAGCAATATGATACTCAAAAAATTGAAGAATTCCATCTCTTACGTTTGATGCTTGTTCAAGAATAGTCTGCTTATTGGAACTCCCTTTTTTATAATGCTCCAGGGCATTTCTGTACAAGGTTTGCTTGTCGGAAAACGTATCATAAAGGCTGGATCGGCTAATGCCCATCACTTCTAGTAAATCCGGTATGCTAGCAGCCTCGTATCCTTTTTTCCAAAACAACAACATTGCTTGGTGTAACGCTTGATTTTTGTCAAATTCTTTAGTCCTGGCGATAAGTAACACCTCCCGTTTCAGAAATATAACATATCTGAACTGATCAGTCCAGAAAAAGAATCTTGCAGATTGTTGATTGTTAATGTGATCCTCATGTAAACTGACGGAAATCTGGTGCTGTACAACAATGAAAATCCGGCCTTGGGCTGGTATCAACATAACAGTAATTTGTTAATGGATTCATGCTCTATTCTGCCATGATGATGTAATGCGATTCTCATAATCACTTTGTTATACACCAAAAAGATCTCTTGTGCAGTGTGAACCGCTCCCTGTCAAGTAGACAGTTAAAAAAACAAAAATTAGTTCATTGAGATACCTTAGCCCGGATGACGTGCTAAGGTATCTTTCTTGTTATACAGCTCTTCGGTATTCGTTCGGAGACAAGCCGCCCAAAAA
>NZ_JAGGNR010000008.1 GCF_018614975.1 Paenibacillus polymyxa
ACTTGACAGGGAGCGGTTCATCCGGAAGTTGGGGTCTTCTTTTTATATCGCGATTTATTTGCGCCAGAATGTTGAACATTCTGCCTTATCCTTTATATTGAACTCAATCATTCTCTCAAGTAACGAAAAATCAATCTCCTGTTTCCACTTCATCCGCACCAACTCTTTGGTGTGATCATACCCCGCCTGTGTGATCGCTTCCGAAAAACGAATAATTCCGGCCTTCTCGGGAGCAACAGCCAAATGTTGCTTGGATACACTAAAGCCAATGATAAAGGTATCATGGTCGGTAAACATCGGTTGGTTCCATGCTATTTTTTGTTTTAAATTCGGGAATTTTTCAGTGACCCAGTTCAAGACTCCTTCTGTTCGTGCCTGGTGTTCCGGGTTATCGATGCGAGCTATAAATTCTGCAAAGGTCTCCATTAGTTCCCCCTATATCATGAAATATACTATTTAATTTGCCCCATTTAAACTCATTCTATCATGAATATCAAATTCAAAACCCCTTATCTGCCCGATAACTCAACAAAAAATGAGCTGCCTGCACCCTTCAGGCTGATGTGAAAATGATGCCTTCACCTTTCTCATCCCACTCCTTTCATATTTTTCCAACTAGTTACTAGTTATTAGACGCAGGTATCTTCTGTTCGTTGCGATGAGACGGCGGGTTATAGAACGATCAGCAATTAACAAACTGAAAAGCAAAAAGCAGCTGACCTTGGCGGCAGCTGCTTTCTACTATTTATAACTATCAATATTACACAGTTCATACTTACATAGTGCTGATATCAATAACAAAGCGATATTTCACGTCGGAAGCCAGTACACGTTTGTATGCTTCGTCAATCTGGTCTGCGGAGATGACCTCAATGTTAGGTGCAATATCATGTTCTGCACAGAAATCAAGCATTTCCTGCGTCTCACGGATACCACCAATCATGGAACCTGCGAATGAACGACGATGACCGATGAGAGAGAATACGTTAACAGCTAAAGGCTCTGGAGGAGCACCCACGTTCACGAGTGTACCATCCAGCGTGAGCAGTGAGAAATAAGCGTTAATATCAATATTCGCACTTACTGTGTTAATCATCAGATCAAAGCTGCCTGCAAGTTTCTCGAATGTTTCCGGCTCGCTTGTGGCAAAGTAGTGATCTGCACCAAATTGTAGTCCATCTTCTTTTTTGCTCAAGGATTGGGAGAGAACGGTTACTTCGGCACCCATCGCATGTGCAATTTTGACAGCCATATGACCAAGACCACCCATACCTACAACGGCAACTTTCTTACCCGGGCCAGCTCCCCAGTGATGCAGGGGTGAATATGTCGTAATACCGGCACAGAGCAAAGGTGCAGCAGCATCCAGTCCAATGTTATCAGGGATGCGAACGACGAAATCCTCTACGACAACAATATGAGTTGAATATCCACCTTGCGTCGGCTCACCGTATTTGTCTACCCCAGCATAAGTGGGAATATTTCCTTTGAGACAGTATTGCTCTTCACCTTTACGACAGTTATCACATTCACCACAGGAGTCAACCATACATCCGACCCCTACTCGGTCACCAACCTTGTATTTGGATACTCCGGTTCCCACATCCGTTACAATCCCGGCAATCTCGTGTCCAGGAACGAGTGGGTAATTCACAGGTCCCCATTCACCGTGGGCAGTATGGATGTCAGAATGGCAGATACCTGCATATTTAATCTCGATTAATACATCATTAGTATCCAGATCACGTCGTTTAATTTCAGCACTTCTGAATTGTTGGTCGGGTCCGTCAACGGCTCTGGCTTTAGCTATAATCAATGGTATAACCTCCTCGTAATTTAAAGTTCAAAATAATCTTACCCCCTCTAGTTAACTCTAGGTCAAATGTTTATCTTATTTTTTTATCTCCAACGTACTTTGACATCCAGTAATCCAACATGTTAGAATTCACTCGGATCAATCCTAGAGTTAACTCGAAGTCTACCCCTAGTAGAAAGGAATTCATTCTATATGACCTATTCAATCGGTGAAGTTGCCAAAAAATTAGACCTTACGGTATATACATTGCGTTACTACGACAAGGAAGGACTCATGCCTTTTGTGGAACGTACCCCGAGCGGAACACGTTTGTTCAAAGACTCCGACATTGACCTTCTAAAGATCATCCAATGTCTGAAACTGACCGGCATGCCTATTAAAGACATTAAGGACTTCATTGAATGGTGCTCTGAAGGAGACTCCTCGCTGAAGCAAAGATATGACATGTTTACGGAGCGAAAAGCTATTGTGGAAGCACAAATGGAGGAACTAAGAAAAACCATGAAAGTCATCGAGCACAAACGCTCCTACTACGAAACAGCTTTGGAAGCTGGGACCGAAGAGATTCACAAAATTAAACCGATGGAACATGCCACCACCAATTGATTGTTCACGTTTTTTATTGTCTTGATTAACGCAAAAAAATAGTAGCTTGAGGTCCTCTAATGGATTTCAAGCTACTATTCGTATGTGTAGAGAAAAACGCATCAAGGTTCCAAAAGTTTCATGGATACATTGACAATCCGTTTTAATTTTTCCTTATCCGTCGAGGTTCTTGCCATGGCTCGTATGCCCACGGAGATATTGTGCAGGTACTCTGCCATTTCCTTTGCATTATGATCAGAGGAGAACTCTCCATCTCGCTGTCCCCATTCAATAATCTGCTCGAACATCCGCTCAGCTACATTAAATGATTCAAGAGATCGGGAGTCCACATCCGTATCACGTTGGCCCAGCTCCACCGCCGAGTTCACGATCAGGCAACCTGATGGCGTATCCTCTGCTTCGCTGGTCATAACTTCGAAAATTTTATGCAGTGCTTCCACTGCTGTCCTGGACGCTTTGATCTCTGCGAGCAATGTGTTGTTGACCTTGCCATTGTAACGATCCATTGCCTGCAAAAACAGCGAATGTTTGTCATCAAACGTATCATATATACTTCTGCGATGAATCCCCATATGCTCAACCAGGTCACTCATCGACGTCTTCTCATAACCTTGTTCCCAGAAGATTTTCATTGCTTTATCCAATACTTCGTTCACTTCAAACTCTTTACTCCTAGCCATTTTGACTTCCCTCCCAAAATCAATTTAACACATCGGGAACGATCAGTAAATAAAATGTGCACCAGCTTCCGTACGTCCACATCTAATCATATATTGGTTGAACCGTAGGTGTATATCTCCTGTACTTGTTGTATATCATGACCTGAGTACTTGTGAATATGCGGCCAGCAATCGATGTCTTATCCATTCACATCAAATGTTTGCCTATTCCTATCCGTTTTCTACCGCCTTCGGTCAATATACGATAGAATGTGATTATTATGTTGTCAGGAAAAAAGGAGAACTTTGCCTGTCTGATCAAATACATGAACAACAAAACGAATTAGCCACACTCATTGACCGTTATTCTGACAAGGATGGGGTACATCCCACGGCAATCCCTTCATTATTTCTAATCCGTGAATCGGTTGTTACTGAACCTATATTTAGAGTGAATGAACCTTCCTTCTGCATTATCCTTCAGGGTGAGAAGGAGGTCCTTCTGGGACAGGATCGTTTCCGATATGGTCCAGGAAGTTATATTGTGGCAACCGTTGACTTGCCGGTTAGTGGACAAGTGATTCAAGCCTCGTCTGAGGCTCCCTATCTGGCCCTGAAACTTGAATTCACATCCAGTGAGATTCTGGAGGTATTGAACCATTCCGATTTCCCAGCAAGACCGCGGAAAACAACGAGACGTGCGATGTTTGTCAGCCAAGCTGAACCGTCTCTGCTGGATGCAGTCGTCAGGTTAGCCCGTTTATTGGAAGATCATTCGGAAGATATCCCTCTGCTAGCTCCTTTGTTCAAAAAGGAAATAGATTTGGCGAATATGAGCACTGCCTCTCTGCACAGTCACTTTAAAGAAGTGACTGCCATGAGCCCAATTCAGCCGTGAATATTCTCGCATGTTCGGATTTCCGCCCAGAGAAGATATTAAACGCTTGAGAGGCGGAAGCGATGAAACGACTACACTCTATTGACTGGTTACTGGCTAGTACCGTTCCTATAGCTCGTCTAGTTCAACGACCAAAAGGACTCCTTCTGTTTTATCAGAGGAGTCCTTTCTTATTCATGTATTAATGAAGATCATTAAATCGCTAATACATTAAAAACCAGTCGTATATTGTTTTGGAACGTCCGTTGTCTTGCGCAAAGCAGACGCAGCTTCCAAGGCCCAGTAAGGATTTCTTAACAGCCCTCTGCCAACTGCAACGAGATCGGCTTCTTCATTTCCGATGACTGCATTCGCCAACGTAGGATCATCGAGTCTTCCAACAGCAATCACGGGCACATCAAGAGCCTCTTTGATTGCTTTAGCAAGAGGCACTTGATACGCCGCGTGAGTCCCTGGTCTGCCCCATGCAGCAATAGGTCCCTCGCCACCAGATGAGATATCAAATACGTCAACACCTGCCTCTTTATATGCCTTGGCAAACTCGGAACTTTCTTTAATGCCATAGCCACCTTCGACGTATTCTTTGGCTGAAATACGCATCATCAAGGGCATATCCTCGGGCATCTCAGCCTTTGCAGCCTGAATGATCTCCCGGCCAAATAACGTTAAATCTTGACCATATTCGTCTTCCCGCTTGTTTGTTAGTGGAGAATGGAACTGATGAATCAGATATCCATGTGCGCCATGAAGCTCAATCGCATCAAAACCAGCTTTTACAGCACGAGCTACAGCACTCCGGAATTTTTCAACCATTCCTTTTACTTCGTCCGTTGTAAGCGCTCGAGGTTGCTTGGAATTCTCATCAAAGGCGATTGCGGATGGAGCAACTGGAACCTCGGCATCTTCTGCTTTGCGGCCCGCATGAGCAATCTGAATACCAACCTTGGCACCATAACTGTGACACGCATCGACGATCCGCTTCAGAGCCGGGATCTGTTCATCTGACCATAACCCAAGATCATAATCTGAGATCCGGCCATCCGGTTCCACATCTGTCATTTCAATGATAATGAGGCCTGTTCCTCCCACGGCACGACTAACGTAGTGCATATAATGCCAATCTGTTGCAATACCATCTTTTTGCTCAACTGAATATTGGCACATTGGGGCCATTACAACACGGTTTTTAAGCTCTAGGCTTTTAAAAGAATATGGACTAAACAAATCTGTCATCAAAATAAAACTCCCCTTTTCATGAATCACATATAATAAAAATGCATGCGCAAGCATTGAAACAATACCTACAATTAATAACTCCGTCTGATTTGGAACTCACATATATCTTTTACTTCATCACATAAAGACATTCAAATCCATGCTTTCGCAAAATACGAACAGCCTTTTTGGATTGAAGCATACCAGGTGACATTATAATTACGTTATCTTCTCGAAGAAGGTATTTTTCCCATGTGAAAGCAAGGCGCCCCAATGAGATGTTAATCGTATTCGGAGTAGGATTAGCCATATAATCCGTCGCATCTCGAATATCAATCACTTTATACTGCCGAAAATCACGCTCTTGTCTGAGAAATACTTGATAATCTATATATTCAAGATTGCGCACTGGCCAAAATTGAGGTACAACGATGAAGATACCTAATATGAAGGTCAAAAGCATCAACATAATCATTGTATAGCCCTCTCTTAACTCATCAGATATCGTCGAAAATTTTGTTTTGGATCAGAGTCCACTCAATGCCTCAGATATTGTATCCTCACCAGCGATTAGATCAAATGAACGCTTGTAGGTATTCTTGTCACTCAAACTGGCCAAAATTACATGAGCTACATCTTCACGAGCAATATTACCGGATGTGATATTCTCAGCAGCAGTAACTTTACCTGTTCCAGGTTCATTCATTAGAATCCCTGGACGTATAATGGTATAAGTTAACCCACTGCTCTCTAACAATCTATCAGCATAGTGTTTCGCTACATAATATGGAAGGATGTTATCATGCCAGTTCTCACGATTATTGGCTTGGATCGCACTCACCATGATAAATCGATCAATACCCGCTTTTTGAGCCGCTTCAATGGTTTTCCCGGCACCATCCAGATCAATCAGGAGTGTTTTATCATATCCCGTTGTACCGCCAGAACCAGCTGCAAATACAATGGCATCACAACCCGTTACAGCAGCTACAAGTGAGTCAACCGTACCTTCCAAGTCGGCAAGCACCGTTTCCACACCTTGTGCTGCAAATGAATCTACCTGTTCTTGTTTTCGTACCATGGCAAGAACGGTGTGTTCTTCACTATTCTTCAAAAGATGAATAAGCTGTTGACCAATCTGTCCATTTGATCCTACGACGAATACCTTCATGTTCAAAACCTCCTTTATACAAAATCACCGCATCCATATTAAATTCATGCGCATGCATTTAATTTAACGGATATATTAATGAGTGTCAAGTCTTCTTATAGGGTAAATGACTACATTACCCTATATTCACCCTAGCCTTAGAACAATTCTTTAGTGAGGTTCTCTAATCGAGTCTCAAATCCATCCTGTTCCAATTCAGTTTGCAAGACCTGATTAAACGTTTGGAGTGCTCTCTTGTATTTATTCTCTCCAAGCTCCGTAATTCGAGTGTAAATGCCACGCCGGTCATCTTCACATGCATGTCTTTCCAGAGCCCCACAGTCTTTGGCTTCCATCCTAACGACGAGCCTGGAAGTAGCACTTTGGCTCAACCCTACTAGTTCTTGAAGTTGCTGTAGGCGTAATTCCTTACCCTCCGCATTATATATGAAGTTTAACACATAAAATTCCTTCAAAGATAAGTCATATTGTTGAAGCAGAGCTTGTTCCAGCTTCTCGTTCAGATGGGTATGAATGTTAGAGAAAGCCAACCAAACATTCAAACGTTCACTCTTTTGCTGCAATCTAGATCACCCCACTTGATATTTAATGTTCATCAGCTGTTATCCTATTGTATCAAGCTTAATTACATTGGTCAAAACCCATCCAAGTTCGACGTATATAACATTCTAAGCTCATAAGAAGAGCATTTCCCCGTCTTGTAACGACATTTGGAAATGCTCCAGTATTACCATTTATGCAGTCTAATCTTACTTCGCGGTAAGCAGGCTATCGGAAATAAATTGCAGCTGACCCTCCAGTGATACAGGATCGTTGTACGTATCTGAGGTCGGATCAAGCTGGAACACATGGTTTGCCTTCACCGCAGGCAAGTTCTCCCATAATGTATTTTCATAAACGATCTTGGAATCGCTTGTATCACCTGCCCACGGGCTGGTGAAGATGATATCTCCCGCATATTCCGGCAATACCTCCATGGAGATCGAAGCCCATCCAGTCCCACTGTCAATCGCCTCAGCCTGGGCCTTGGCCGGTGCTTTGAGACCGAACTCTCCGTAGATAATCTCACCACCCCGACCGTAATTATGACCGAACACATATAAACCTTTGGCATACGGATTCAGGATGGAGACGGTACGATCACCTACAACGTCCTGTATCTTAGGCTTGAGCTCGTTGATCTGTGCTTCCCATTGTGCAATCCAAGCTTTTGCCGCATCTTCTCTATTGGTAAGCTCGCCCATTTCGATCATCAGATCCTTGTAATTAAGCTTACCGTACTCAATCTGTACGACAGGTGCAATCTGTTCCAGCCTGTCGATACCCTCTGAGCCAGTGTACACGATGATCAGGTCAGGTTTCAAACTGATCAGTTGCTCAGGCGTAGGCTCTTCACCCAAATCGGTTGTGCCCGCTGCTGTCAGTTGTTCCTTGATATACTTGTTGTTCATCGCACCTGATGAGGCGCCGACCACTGGTGCATCCAGCGCAACAAAGTATCCAGTTGTGAATGCTGTCAAATCGACGATACGTTTTGGATTCTTGGGTACCTGTACTTCGCCTGCATCCGATTGATATGTAACGAGCTCCTCCTCGGCAGTTGCTGTTTTGTCCACTGATGTCGCTGAATCCGAATCTGTCTTGATTTCTGTCTCTCCAACTGCGTTCGTGTCCCCACCAGTTGTACTACTTGTCGTGGCTGACTGACCACATGCGCCAAGTACGAGCAGCATAACAAGTGCCATCATAATCCATATTGATCTTCTCTGTTTACGCAAAATAAACCCACCTCTTCATTGATATTGATAATCGTTATCAACGATATCATGATCTGAAGAATTTTACAAGCCAAGTTTATTTCATTCTCCCCATGAATTCAAACTTGCAAGTCACCAAGTTAAACAGCTATCATCAGTAGAGTAGATTAATAATTTCATACAGAGAGAACATCATTGGAAAGCCAATGAAACGTATTCAAGGAGGACAAGATGGAAGAAATTATATTGTGGTTAAAGTATATGTTTTTAGGTATTGTTCAGGGTGCGACGGAGCCAATTCCCGTCTCCTCAAGTGGGCATCTGATCATCGCTCAGAGACTCATAGGCATCAAGCAGAATGGCTTGTCATTTGAGATTTTAACAAACACGGCCTCTCTGATCGCCATTATTTTTATTTACCGGGAAGATATCAAAAAATTGATTATTGGTGCATTAGGTTACCTGCGTACTCGTAAAGACGAATATAGAGCAGACTTCATGTTTTGCTTATACATAATTATTGGTACGATCCCTGCTGCTGTCGTTGCAGTCCTGTTCAAGGACCGGATTGAAGAAATATTCTCATCCGTTTATACCGTTTCCATCGCGCTATTAGTCACCGGGGTTGCATTATGGCTTATTCGTAATCTTCGTGGTCGCAAGCAAGACGGAGATCTGTCTACGAAAGATGCATTATTGGTTGGTCTCGCTCAGGCGGTCGCTCTTATTCCAGGTATAAGCCGTTCAGGGGCGACTGTAATTGCCTCCATCGCCGTCGGCATGAAACAGGACACGGCTTTGAAGTTCTCCTTCATGCTGTATATTCCCATAAGCATTGGCGGACTCATCATGAGTGTATCTGACATCACCAATGATCCGAATCGATCTCAATTGGCGATCCCTTATCTGATCGCGTTCATCACGACACTTTTCGTCACCTATTTCTCTATGAGATGGTTTATGGGCATCATGGCCAGAGGCAACCTGAAATACTTTTCGTATTACTGTTTTGCCGCAGGAACATTGTTACTGATTTTCTTATAAAAAATAGTCCACACACCAAAAGGAACAACCAGCGATGGTTGTTCCTTTGTTGTATAGTGGCAGAGCCTTAATGACCTATAGCAAGAGCTATACGGTCAGACGCGTAGCCTTGTTGCTTCTGTTAACCAGTTCTGTTGCCGCGTGCATGACACTGAACAGAATCAGCAGGATCAGGGGGTACCATCGACATTCCCCATCCGCTCGCTATAAGCCCCATACCTCCCTCTATTTTGACTTATTATATCAGTATTTTGATATCAGTAACCCCATATCACTGGTTCAAAATAGGTATTTTCCATGCAGATTCCCAAGCGGTGATGTATAACCGTTGTCATAACCCTCTTATCTAACCAAGTCACCGTGAGCATCAATCCATATCAGACCAAGTTCTCCGCCGTATCGTTCATTTAATTAAGCAAGTGGGGCTTGTTCTACTAAACAGTCACCTCCAAACATGACCATACGATCTCATAATTAATCTCCTTTACTTCAAAGTAAGGTTAGTATAAACTGAGCCCAAACAAATAAATAGTACGGTCTTTTATGATAGGTACTACCCGGAAGGATAGTGTAAATGATGAGTATGGCTGAATACCACGGTAAAGTAAAAAACATTCAAGATACCCCATTTGGATATACGTTGTCTGTCATTGGTGGCAAATGGAAAATGGTGATTATGTATCTTCTGGCAGAGAACCCACCTGTCCGCTTCAATGAACTGAAAAGGCAGATCGGAGCCATCACGTATAAAACGTTGAGTTCACAGCTCAAAGAGCTCGAAGCAGATGGGATGGTGGAGAGGAAAGAGTATCCCCAAGTCCCTCCTAAAGTCGAGTACCGACTGACAGCCAAAGCTGAAATGTTATTGCCCGTTTTGGAAGGACTATGCGAATGGGGTGCCCAACATCAAGAACCTTCGATTAATAATCGCGTAACGGATTGAGAGCTTTTGTCTCTATATTTTCAGATGAAATATTTGGAGTAAATGTAGTATGTTAGCTGCACACGTGGTACCTCAACGTCTGACAGTTGAAATCCCGCCGTTCCATCACCGCCATATAACAACCCGAGTTCTTCACTACCAAGCGTCCATTCCCTCATTCATTGAATATTTCTATAAGTACCCGAACGTATCTTTTTGCCGTCTTTATTCGTTTACATAAGAAATATAAAGAGCAACGATGTATATAAATTTTAACTCTCGGAGGTCTGATATTATGGAAATTTCAAAGGGAATAACGATGCTTCAGCTTGATTTTGAAGGGAATTTGATTCACCCTGTTCTGATATGGGATGAAGAAATGGCCGTGTTAATAGATACCGGTTTCCCTGGACAATATGACGATTTATGTACCGAACTCGAAAAAGTAGGCGTGCCGATCAACCAACTTAAGACAGTAATTTTGACGCATCAGGATGTGGACCATATAGGCTGTCTTCCTGAGATTTTGCAGGCGTGTGGTGATCATGTCAGGGTATATGCACATGAACTGGATAAGCCGTATATTGAGGGACAGCTCCCTCTTCTCAAAGACGATCACCTTGAGTACCCTCCAAAGGGCAAAGTTGATGAAACGGTAATTGATGGTCAGGAACTGCCGTTTTGCGGCGGAATTCGCGTTATTCATACACCTGGTCATACGCCAGGTCATATCAGTCTATATTTGATGGACAGCAAGACGCTCATTGCCGGAGATTCAATGTACAGTGTCAACGGCATACTCGGCGGCGTTCATGGCCCTACCACACTCGATATCGAGACGGCTCGTTGCTCCTTGAAAAAGTATATGGAACTCGACATTACATCTGTGGTTTGTTATCACGGAGGACTAACTCATGGGAATGTAAATGAACAGATCTCAGGGCTATATAAAATGAACTAACGAATATTTACACTGGACACTCCGATGACAGAACAACCTTCCCATCGCTGTTATCCCCAGATTTTTTTAATTCTTTTTATAAAGGGTAAATCCGGGGATAGCGTATGCTTCCGATGTAGCTTTCTTGCAGAAAGCTTGTAGCTCCGCTTCTTCAGGTTATTTCTGTCCTCTCCGTTATCGTGTAAATGACAAGTTCAATTTATATAGTCAAGGGCTTATTGTTTGGCATACTGCAAAATGGCTGTAGCCGCACGAATTCGCAGCACTTCTTCTTCACTGTGTAACGCTTCTCTCAGCACATGGAGAGCTGTTTGAATTGTGGCTTCATCTACCCCTGTTGAGTGAGAATTGGTTGCTTCCGCTGCTATACTGACTGCAAGACCTCGATCCAGCTGTGCTTGTGATATGGGGTACTCAAACTTCGCAAGGATGGCTGAATCATTTTGCAGTGCCTGTACTTTGTCATTCAGCTCAGCGAGAGGAATACGACCCAACCAGGTAACTCCGCGACGGTGACAGATCAAGTCGTTTTCTGTGCCAGCGGAATCGTCATAATAATAATCCCCGATATCCCCAACATACGTCCATTCATCATCGCTAATTAATACATAATCTCCATCCTGCATGAGGTTAGCAAACATATGTAGTGTCGCGAGTGTGCTCGCCAATTCTGCTTCATCCAAGGGATAGTGTTGAACCAACTGTTCCTTCCATTGCTCCGGTGGGGTATGCTCCAAATCCCCTGTACCTGACCAAGCAATACCAATATAATTTTCTTCCAAAAAGGACTTTACTCTGTTGATCCCATGCACGGTCGACTGGATATGATACAGATTCATGCGTACCGCCTTCCTTTCAATCATTCGTATGAACATAGTTAACCATTGTAACATTAGTGGTATCTATTTCAAACGTAATGACTTCTTCAAGTTCTATACTTCATGCTAAACATACCTTTTGATATAGCCTAAGGCTATAACTAGGTATAATTTAATGGAATTACATTATAACTCCGGATCTGTGATAAATTTTGTGTAACATACAAGCAGAGGGGTTTTAATCAATGACAAAAAGCAGTGTATTGGGATATCCGCGTATTGGTGCTGATCGGGAATGGAAAAAAGCGTTGGAAGCGTTCTGGGCAGGTAAGCTGGAGGAATCAGAATTTCACACACGTTTGCAGGAGATTCGTATCGATCATTTGCGCAAGCAACAAGCAAAAGGCATCGACATCATTCCAGTTAATGACTTTAGCTATTATGATCATATTCTGGATACGGCCGTGATGTTTGGCATTATCCCTAAACGTTTTGCTTATGATGGTGGTTCCGTTCCGTTGTCCGTATATTATGGCATTGCCCGGGGAACAAAAGATGCCGCAGCAAGTGAAATGACAAAATGGTTCAACACCAACTATCACTACATAGTACCTGAACTGGACGGGGCTTCCCCAACTCTGACGGAGAACAAACCACTTCTCGCTTATCGTGAAGCAAAAGAAAAACTCGGCATTGAAGGTAAACCGGTTATCGTTGGACCGTTAACCTTCCTGAAGCTCTCCAAGGGATATGATAAATCCGAGACGGACGCTTGGTTGGACCGCTTGCTGCCACTTTACACTCAATTGCTTCAAGAACTTGCAAGCGAAGGCGTTCAGTGGGTGCAGATCGACGAACCTATTCTGGTAACCAAATTAAGCGATGAAGACATACAGCGTCTGAATAAAATATATAAAACATTTGCCGCAGCCGTTCCAGGCCTGAATATCATGCTACAAACGTACTTTGAATCTGTCGAAAACTACAACGATATTGTTGCACTGCCAGTTCAAGGTGTAGGACTTGATTTTGTACACGGACTCTCTGGTAACACACAATCCATTCGGACATCCGGTTTCCCGGCAGACAAAGTGCTCGGTGCAGGTATTATTGATGGACGTGGGATCTGGACAGCTTCCCTTCAAACAAAACTGAAGTTGCTGAATGAACTGTCTGAGTTCGTGACGCCTGAACGTATCATCGTGCAATCATCTTGCAGCCTGCTGCATGTGCCAGTAACGACAGAACGGGAGGCAAAACTTACATCCGAACTGAAGAATGCTCTTGCGTTTGCAGATGAAAAGCTGGATGAGATTGTTCTTTTGACTACAGCCTTATCTTCACCAAGTGCAGAGATTACTGCCAAAATAGACGAAGCAGAGCTTCCTCTTCAGGCGCTTCAGCAATCCGAAGACCGGAACCGTACCGCTGTACAGAAAGCCGTTGCTTCCATCAGTGTTCAACAGCCAGAGCGCTCCCGTCCTTTTGCAGAGCGTCATGAAGCCCAACAGGCCAAATGGAATTTGCCACTCTTCCCGACAACAACGATTGGTAGTTTCCCGCAATCTGCTGAAGTCAGAAAAGCACGTCAGTTGTGGCGCAAGGGTGAGTTGAACAACGAACAGTATGCTGCCTTCATCCGGGAGCAGATTGATATCTGGATTAAGCTTCAGGAAGAGATCGGAATTGACGTGTTGGTGCATGGTGAATTTGAGCGTACCGACATGGTTGAATTCTTTGGCGAGAAACTTGCCGGTTTTGCCTTTACACAGTATGGCTGGGTACAATCGTATGGTTCCCGTTGCGTGAAGCCACCTATTATCTTCGGAGATGTTGCATTTACGGGTGAAATGACGGTGGAAGAAACGAAATATGCCCAATCGCAGACAGAGCGCCCTGTCAAAGGCATGCTGACTGGCCCGATAACAATCATGAACTGGTCATTCGTACGCGAAGACATTGCTCGTGAGCAGATTGCCTATCAATTGGCGTATGCGTTGAGACAGGAAGTCGAAGCACTTGAACAGGCAGGCATTGGTATGATCCAGGTTGACGAGCCGGCTGTTCGTGAAGGGCTTCCGCTGAAGGAAAATGAACAAGCCGATTACCTGGCTTGGGCAGTCAAAGCGTTCCGCATCTCCACGTGCACGGTGCATGAAACGACTCAAATCCATACGCATATGTGTTATTGCGAATTCCATGACATGATTGATTCCATTGAAGCTATGGATGCGGATGTTATCTCCATTGAGACATCCCGTAGTCACGGTGAACTGATTCACAGCTTTGAAGAAAATACGTATGAGCTCGGGATCGGTCTTGGCGTATATGACATCCATAGCCCACGAGTTCCGAGTGTAGATGAAATGAGCAGTATGATTGAACGTGCTCTGCGTGTTCTTGATCCCAAGTTGTTCTGGATTAACCCGGACTGCGGATTAAAAACCCGTGGACAGGAAGAAACAGTAGCTTCCCTGCGTAACATGGTTGACGCAACCAGAATCGCTCGTACCAATCACGCTTCAGCTGCTGTATTGTAATTGACTGCGAAGCAGCATAACTCCAAAAGTAAAGCCGGACACCCCTCGTTAAATGGGTGTCCGGCTTTTTATCTGGTTACATTTTGTAGTTACTTTTAACGTACATTCATTTCACTTGTAACATGGCGATCTTTGGCGTTCATGCCCCTTTCCTCACCACCACCCAACGCTTACGACTAGATAATCTCTTCCAGCCATTGCTGCAACGGTGTATCTTCGGTCAGTTCACCGAGCAGTATGTGACGGAACTCCCCCTCCCTATCAATGACCATTGTTGCGGGCAAACCCGTTATACGATACATACCTGATATGTTGCCTGTCACGTCAATGATCACAGGGAAATCAAACGACTGCTTATCCATAAACTCACGAATCGTACCCTTCGATTCCCCCACGTTAACAAACAGGGTTTCCACGTCGTTCTGATAGTCCTGAGCAATCTGGTGAACGAGCGGCATCTCCCTTACACAAGGTGTGCACCATGAAGCCCAAAAGTTAATCATCACGGCTTTGCCCCGATAATCGGACAGCTTGACTTGTTCGGCTGCTGAATTAACCGCTGTGAACTCAGGGGCTTTTGTACCTGCTTGAATAGTGTTGCCACGCCCAGACTCGGGTGTCGATACATTTTCGAAAATGGCCCATGTACCTGCTAACAATGCGATCACACCAATCAAAATTGTAAGTGTACGTCTGCTTTTAAAACTCTTCTTCTGCATTAAACTCACCTTCACTTTAAACCAAGACTTTGATGAAATGCTGCATGGAGCGAACCGAATTGATCACGAAAGTCATGGGTGGAACCCTCTCCAACATTACGTCCATGGTTCATGAATATCACCTGATCCGCAATATCGTTTGCAATCTCCAACTGATGGGTCGAGAACACGACCATGTGACCATCCTGTTTGATTCCCTTGAGCAGCTGAGTTAATTCCTGCATCCAGAATGGGTCCAATCCATTTGTTGGCTCATCCATGATGAGCAGTGGAGGTTTGGACAGTACAGCCTGGGCGAATAACACACGCTGGCGCATGCCTTTGGAGAAGGTCGTAACCCGGTTTTTCTTTTGATCCGCCAAGCCTACCATGGTCAGTACTTCCTGTACTCTCTCCTTGGGAACTTTCTTCAGAGAAGCCCAGAACAGAAGCATTTCCTCCGCACTCAGTCCTTGATTAAATTGATAATCGTCCGGCATATATCCAATCTGCTCTGAATAACGCTTGCGCTCCTTCAACCATCGCACATTGTTCACCACAACCTCACCGGACGTAGGCCGAAGAATACCTGCGATCATACGCAGAACCGTGCTTTTCCCTGCGCCATTCCCTCCACAGAGGGCAAGCACTTGGCCTGAAGTAATGCGAAAGGAGATATCCTCAACAATCGGTTGCTTTTTAATAGATTTGCACAATCCCATCACTTCGAGTCCCACCTTATCCATGAGAACGCCCCCTCTCCCAGATCGCGTAAACAGCCAGGACAGAGCAGGTTATCCAGAACAGGCATATCCCGATGAAGATCCAACTGCCACTTGGTTGCTGCACCCACTCCACCCATCGATAATATTCTGGTCCCAGAATGGAGCCGCCCCCTAGTTTGATCACGACATACAAGCGCACCAGTTCGGCCGGATTGATGAGCGTTAGCATAACCAACAGCGGTTTCACCCACAGATAAGGCATCAGCCCCAGCACAGAGAGCAATAATGTCGGCCACCCAATGACAGCGAAAAACCATACGGTCACCGAGATGGTTAACGCCTGCCACCGATTGCGCGATAACGAACCGATAAATAGAGCCAGCGTCAGGAATAACAACACCAGTCCACATGAGAATGCCAGAAAGAGAAGATATGTCACGGCATCCAGTGGATTCCCGATTACTCCGCTAATGACCCCCATCAGGCCGTATCCAAACGCAACAATGGTAATTAAAACAATCGACAGCCCAAGATACTTGCCCACAATAAAAGACATCGTGCCGATGGGATACGTGGACAGCAGCTGCCAGCTACCGTCTTCCTTTTCGGATGTTAGTGAGAAGGAACCAAGGAATAGCGTCATTAATGGCAGAAGGTAAAGAATAAGATTCAACATGGAACCTGTGGTGCCCGAATATCCTTCAACCAGATTCTGTGAATTCAGAAGTAACAAGCTTAAGCTAAATGTGCAAAAAAGGATCAGAAACGAATACGCCCAAGGATTGCGAAATCCCATTTTCACTTCTCGTCTTGCAATCTGTATCATATCTGACATCATTGATCACCATTTTCTATTGTCATTCCTAGTGGCCTGACTCTTCTTTCATCTCACCTTCCTGATGCATCTCATTACCGTCTCCTTCTTCACCATGCCCGGCTTCATCATGCCCATGTTCACCCATCATGTCCATATTCTCTGTGTTCTGTTTCCAGTCATGGGAGGCAAGATCCTCAGCGGTCATAATGGTTCCAACACCTTGCTCTGCAATGAAAGCTTCAGCGGAGGGCTTGTCCTTAAAATTAAGAATTCCATAGGCCATAGGCGTACGCAATGAAGCGTCGTATACATACGTGGCTTTGCTGTATTCAATCCATTCCTTGTCATTGTAATCACGTACATAGTCCATGCCGATGTTATCTGTGCCATTTTCTGTTTTCCACTGGTTCATGCAACCGATGTCATCGAACTTGTAATTTTGGCCGTCTTTCGTAGTAAGCTGTGTTGCATATGCATCGTCCTTCACCTGCATTTTACAGATCGCACAGATATCCACGTCTTCATTGATCGGCAATGCCGCATATTTTGTTCCGCAAGCGGTTAACAATACCATGCCAAACATAAATATCATGACCAATGTCCATCTTCTGTTCAAACTTTTGTTCATTTTCGTAATACCCCCATATAGATGATTATAAAAGTTGCCATACCCAACAGAACTAGCCCGACCATCCACACCATTTTGGAACCTGCTACCCTTTCCGCTGACATGTTCAGATCATATTCTATATCCATGCTCATTCGTGGCGACTTGTCGGTAGTCCATTGTTCTCTGCCTTCTGTAAACAAGTCACTCAGAAAGACCATACCCGGTGATTGAAAAAAGAGCTGATACGCAGAATTTCGACTGACCAGTTGCTCATAAAAAGGATTGATGGCATAGGACATTTCACTGATCCCATCCTGATTCAGATCGAGCCCCTGAAAGGAGTCCCAGTAATTCTCCATCAGGACATTATTCGGGCTATCCAGCGCCGAAGCTTCAATGACATTGGATACGAATTGGTTACGTGTAAACTTATTGGCTTCTGCCAGAACCAGCTGGATGCCAATAAAATTCCGCAGCACCGCATTGCCACGGATCTCATTGCCCGAGGATTCTGAAATATTCATGCCGACACGATTACCTTCCACTACATTGTTGTGAATTGAGGATTGATGCACGTCATACAATAAAATCCCTTGGGAATGAACATTGGTACTCTGTTTGCGAAAAGAATTGCCCGAGATTACCGTATTCTTGACGCCCATAATCATGGCACCTGTCATATTCTCCTCTCCGGTATTGTCCATGACAGATGAGCCGTCAATGTACATACAGTGGATGCCGTACCTTGTATGTAACAGCCTGTTATTTTGCACGGTAGACTTGCGACTGTTCTCCAGATAGATTCCATCCCTCATGCCGATGATCTCATTGGCTTCAATGTAACTGTCATGCGAGTTGTACAGATCAATGCCATTGCCCTTCTGTCCACTGGAAGCAGAATCAGACCCGACCCAAGTAATGTTGTTCCGCTGAATCGTTGCATGACTCGAATTCCGGATGATCATCCCATACCCCTGGGTCTGAATATGCAGATCCGTGATTTCACTGTTCTTCCCTTCAACCTGAATCGCTGCAGTCTGTCCATTCGTATCATGTTCAATTGTAAAACCGCTCAACTTCACCCCATCCGAGCGAATCATTATCGTAGAGGTGGCTTCCGCATTAACAACTATGACCGTAGGATCACCCTGCATGGTGATGTTTTTGTCAATCGTCACGGGTCCAGAATAACGACCTGATGCAAGTTCAATGACTTCTCCAGGTGCAGAACGGTCAATCATAGGCTGGAGGGGAATGAGATCACGATATCCGGAAGAGGCCATGATTGCACCGTGCGGAAGGGATAGCAGGAGTAACATCATTCCGATTAGAAAAATTAATCCCCGAACCCTAACAATCCCAAAACTACGTTGGTTGTACACACCATCCCTCCATTCCACTTAAAATCAACTCTCCATGTTCCTCATCCATTGAAGCAACGTAATAAATGAAGCGTTATCACAATCCTGATCACAGTGTACTTAAAATGAACTTTTTTCCATATAGCTCAATTAGGCTATAGACGCTACATTTTTGTGTCGATATTGTGATGTAAACCCAAAAAAAGCCGCCATATCGGCGACTTCCCAAGCAACTGTGCTATATAAATGCCATTCAAGTATTAAAAATAATTAATTCCTCTCTTCCCTATTACCCAGAATTCCGTAAAGAAACAGCTTGCCCAACTCTTTTCGCACATTTACGTTAAGTTTTTCTGCGAAAGATGGTTCGCTCAACATGGCCATAATTCCATTCATAAAAATCATGATGGCTTCTGCCGATACACCTCCTTTTATTTTCCCCTCGGCTTTGCCTTGTTCGATCAGCTTCATAAGCTCAGGGATGACAACGTTTCTGGCATAATCCTCAACATGCTCTCTGAATGCCGGATCTTCAAACATAAAATTCTTGATGCCCTCACTATTCAACGTCTCTTGATTGTTGACGGATACCTCATACATTTTACTCATCTTATCTTCAAAAGGAATATCGGAGTTCATTAGTAGACTGAATTCCTTCCCCGACTCATCTATTTGATGGTAAAAAATCTGCTTGGCCAATTCTTCTTTACTTCCAAAAAAATTATATATGGATGCAGGAGACACACCAGCATGTTGCGCGATCTCTCTTACGCCGATTTCTTTAAAATTGCGAGTCATCACCATATCGATTAGCGATTGCAGGATTTGCTTTTTTTTCTGTTCTCTGCGTTTTTCGAAGCCATTCATGGTAAGCTACCGTCCTATCCTCCGCGAATTATGTAACAATATACCTCCATGTTATATTTTTATTGACATCTAATCAAGCCGATAATATTATGTAACTTAGATGGTATTTGTTACATATTTTTTTTCGTGGAGGTGATATCAATGATCAAGGTCCACTCATTAACCAAGATCTATTCGAATGGTAAGGGCATTCGGGATGTGAGTTTTGACGTTGAAGAAGGAGAGGTCTTTGGATTTCTTGGGCCCAATGGTGCCGGAAAAACAACGACTCTGCGTCATCTGATGGGATTTGTGAACCCCTCCAGCGGAAAGGCTAGCATTAACGGCTTAGACTGCAGAAGGGAAGCAGCACAAATACAGAAGAATTTGGGTTATATGCCTGGCGAGATCGCATTTTACGATAACATGACAGGCATGCATTTTCTGGAATTTATTGATGATTTAAGAGGACGTAACGACAAATTGCGCCGCGATCAATTAATCAACCGATTCGAGTTGGATTCGGGTCGGAAGATCCGCAAAATGTCCAAGGGGATGAAACAAAAAGTAGGATTGATCGCCGCTTTTATGCACGACCCTGCAGTGCTCATTCTTGATGAACCTACAAGCGGGCTGGATCCGCTGATGCAGCGAAGATTTGTGGAACTAATTATTGAGGAAAGAAACCGGGGCAAAACGATACTGATGTCTTCCCATCTCTTTGATGAAGTCGATCACACTTGTGAACGTGTAGGCATCATACGAGAAGGGTCAATCGTAACCGTGGAGAACATAAACTCGCTAAAAAGGACACTGCCGAAAAGCATTGTAGTCGCTCTGGCACATGCGGAGGATATGAAGATCCTTCAAAATAACGGACTCCTTTATACTGAATTGGGTCCTTTACGTGTGGACATTAAGATTACGGATGGATATGACCAAGTGCTCAGCGCACTCTCCCAATGCAAGGTTATTGATATGGAGTGCCCTCCCCAAACGCTTGAGCAAATTTTCATGGACTTTTATGGGAAGGAGCACAATTAATATGTCCTGGGCATTATTTAAAGCAAACATGCGGGCCAATCGGTTCATTTGGTTTCTTGTTGTAGCCATTTATTCTTTTTATTCCATTATGCTGATCGGTATGTTCGATCCGGATAGCGTCGATGCATTAAAAGAAATGTTAAGCATGCTTCCTCCTGAGCTCATCAATGCTATGGGAATGAACGTTGGAACCACCTTGCTTACCTTTCTTTCCGGAACACTTTACAGTCTTCTTCTCTATTTGTTCCCCATGATTGTTTCCATCATTACGAACCACCGAATAATAGCCGCTCATGTGGATAAAGGAAGTATGTCCTATCTGCTTTCAACGTCCAACTCAAGAAAACGCATTGCTGTTACCCAAGCGGTCTACAGTCTGATCTCAATAACAGCGATCTTTTGCTGGATTACGGTACTAACTCTTGTCGTATCATCTGTCATGTTTCCGGGGCTTATGGATATTAACAATTTCATTTGGCTTAATCTTTACGCCCTTCTGATGTATTACGCGATCAATGGCATCTGTTTTTTCGCATCTTGTTTGGCAAATGAAAGCAAGTATAGCCTTGGACTCGGCGCCGGTATTTCTGTAGCGTTTGTACTGCTGCAAATGTTGGGCGATTCAGGAGAAACGTTGAGCTGGATTGGCAATATCTCATTGTATTCCTTGTTCGATCCGGTGCGATTGTTCGCGGGTGATAGCTTTGCGTATGGAGGAATGGCTGTGTTCGCAGGACTCGCAGTACTTCTGTATGGTGCAGGAATCGTTATTTTTGAAAAAAAAGATTTGCCCATTTAATCGTGGTATAGTTTGATCTATTCCCGCAAAGGGCAGCAATGATGAATAAACGCAAATGGGACGAAACAGGGTAGACCTCTGCTTCGTCCCATTTGAACGTATTATTACTCTACCGTCTACTTAAAACCCCATCGGCAACTTCCGATGAATCATGTTATTCAAATGGGTAGGTCCAGAATGTTTCTCTGCCGAAACGGGCCTGGATTTCATCTTGATTTAACTCTCGATCTCCGACAAGCTCCGCTGCCTGAAACTGTGAACGATGGGCCCGGATCGACGCCATTTTTTGTTTCAAAAATCCCGTTACATCAACGATTACATCGGCTTTACCAATGAACTGTTCCTGGTTGTGGGCAAATGCAACGCAATGAACCAGTGGACGCTCTCCCACAGGAAGACGACTAATCGTCCGAATGACGGCTTCTCCCGTCGCATCATGATCAGGATGTACACTGAACCCCGGATAGAAAGTAATCACAAGTGATGGATTCAGTTCCTTGAGCAGTGCCATGATGCTATCGTCGAGCAGCTGTGGGTCTTCGAACTCGATCATTTTATCGTGGAAGCCGAGCATTCTTAAGTCCTGAATTCCAATCGCTTCGGAAGCTTCAATCAGTTCTAGTTTGCGTATTGCAGGCAACGTGACGCGGTTAGCAAAAGGAGGAATCCCCATGTTGCGCCCCATCTCGCCCAGTGTTAGACAAGCATAGGTAACGTGAGAGCCACCTTCTATGTACTTGGCTAATGTTCCGGACACCGAGAAAGCTTCATCATCCGGATGCGGATATACCACCAAGATTCGCTCATGCTCATTATCTGTAGTTTTCATCGTTATTTGATCCTCCGCTTTCATCAGAACATCTCCCGACTCAGTTGTAACGCCACAACCAGCTTTCCTTGGGTGTCGTGACCAGCTAGAATCAGTCTTTCTTGGTCCTGCTCATCAATATGTGTAAGGCCCTCGGCGTAAATCCATCCCTGAGTGGTTTTCAGACCAACCCGGTATGGACCCGTACCTGAAATGGACCCCTGCGTATATCGTATGGCCGCATTAGTAATGAATGCCGATGCTGGGTGCTTCGAACTGTCATAGTGATGCGCATACGCTCCAGACGTGAGTTCGAGGTGTACGTATAAGTCCTGATTCACAAGTTCATTGATCCGGAGCTGAATATCTTGAGGTTTAATCGGTTGCATAGCGGCCTCCTTGTCTGATGTAATTGTACGAATTTCATTTTAACATAACCAGAAGAGAATATACATGGAGTGACCCTGTCGCCTCTCATAGAGCGTTCTCATGATGATTCAAGTTTGAAAACAAGAACAGATTTGCGCGTTTTTTTCTCTTTTTATTCATGGATCATATCTATATTATGGGATGTAGGCAAAAACGCCAGTGATGAATACTCTTAATAAAAACTTATCTCTAAATCGTGCTCAACCGTGTTGGAAAGGAGTTAAACTTGAATTGAAACCTCTAATACAGCTACTTCATTTTGGCTATCATCAGGCCATGAGCTGCATATTTCCTGTAGCGATCTTTGGAACACTGGCCCTGTCCAGCGTAATTCCTATTCCTTTCCTTCATCGATATGATGCCATTCTGCTCGTATTGCTTGCTGTGCAGTACCTGATGTATCGAAGTGGCTTGGAAACCAAGGATGAAATCAAGGTCATCTGTGTATTTCACATTATTGGCCTGGTGCTGGAAATCTATAAAGTATGGATGGGATCTTGGTCTTACCCTGAGCAAGCTTACACCAAAATCCTGGGTGTCCCTCTTTATAGCGGATTCATGTATGCAAGTGTAGCCAGTTTTATGTGTCAGGTGTGGCGAAGACTGCGAATGGACATGACCGGATGGCCTGGTTTTGCACCTTCCATGCTGCTCGGAGCAGCTATCTATATTAACTTTTTCACTCATCATTTTATTCCCGATTTTCGCTGGTGGCTGACGGCACTTGTATTTATTGTGTTCTGGAAAACCTGGATTATTTACCGGGTACGAGCAACGACCTATCGAATGCCCTTATCGCTTGCTTTTATCATTGTTGGTTTCTTCATCTGGACTGCTGAGAATATCGCTACATTCTTCAATGGCTGGAAATATCCTGACCAGCATGATGCCTGGCAACTGGTTAGCTTTAGCAAAATTAGTTCGTGGTTCCTGCTGGTCATCATCAGTGTCATCATCGTTGCGCAGCTCAAATATGTGAAGGCCAATCGAAACGCAGAAGATCCAAATTCCATCTAACCATTACTTCCCTAATCATAAAAACAGCAGCACGCATAGACTGGAAAACAAGTCTTCGAATGCCGCTGTTTTTTGCGTGGTTCTATTTGAGATTATTCAACAAATAATGAGCCAAAGCCATCTACCTCTTCAATGTCTTTGTTGATTAAGAGGTTCTCCTTTTCATCATATGCTTTGATCGTATAAGGAACAGTAGCTGATGAAGGCAGGAATACGTACCAGATTTTTTGGTTCTCACCTGCCTCAACCAGCTTCGCATCGAATGTGTCGGGCTTACCATTCTCTTTGATTTCAACAGTTACACGTTTGATAGTGGAGTCTATGATGTCACCAAACAACATCGGAAACGGTGCCGATACTTTTTCCAACTTCGGTATGCTCATATAATGCAACGCAAACTTGGATTCAACTGATCCATTGATGGAATATCCTCCACCCCATACCCATTTCCATCCGAAAATGTTCTTGCGGGTATACTCCATCTGAAGATTACTGTTGTTTTCCCGACCCTTTTTGTGCGTAAACAAAATCATGCCCCCGTCCACAGCCTCCTGATGAATGAATTGGGAGGTATAAAACTCACCTCTAAATTCTTGAACGGCCCCTTGAGGACTGTTCGCTATAGGAATATGTATAGGTTCACTTAATCCCCAAACCTTGGATATCCGTTGATCGGCTAGCCCACCAGCACGTTCATTCATATACATATATGCCAAGATTGATAAGGGTGATAGTAAAATTACCAATGCAGTGATTAGCAGAATTCTCCTGTTACGTTTGAACATCTCCAAGTGCACTCCTTATAATCACGATGAAATATTAAATACAATCACTCTGATATTACCATAATTAGCATATGAATTCTTGTTTGAGTATAATTCGTACAATAAAAAAAGCGCCTAAGGCGCTTAATACATAAGTGACGCTACGATTTTCATAGTCATTTAAGGAGATTAAGTAAAGAAAATTACTTCCTTGCTTTTGAAATACCTACTACTGTACTAAATATAATAGCGCTAAATAAATTTAGCATATGATCGATCTCATCCCAAGTTCTATGGCGTATTAGCATATTAAATATGATAAAAACCAAATTGCAGAGTATGAAGAATCCCAAGAAGTTTTTAAGAAAAGTTTTCAAATCCATCTCAATCCCCCACATACCCGCTCAAAAATTTCGTTGCGGTTGTACGTCCTATCTCACTTGTACGGGCTGAATTACTATAAAAAATAGTGTCCCATTTAGATCCGACAATGATAGTAGTAGCAACTAAGGATTTTTTCTCTGCATACCGTCTTTTATAAAATACAAGTGGAACTTGATCTTGAACAATGGTCAGTGCCACAGCACCTACAGTAGTTGTTACAACTGCAGCTGATGGGTTCGCAGCCGTTGCTAACGCAAATATTAATGCTGTCACAGCAGTAACAGTATATCTTTCAATTCTGCTACTACCATCTGCCCAAGACCCGTAATACCAAGCAGATACTGCTCCTCCCATATAGCTATCAAAAGGGGTAATCAAATCCCCTCTATCAGGACGCACAGGGATATTTGGGATAGTTGAGAGATCGGTTGTATCAACACCAAAATTTTGTGTCTCTGTTTCAATTATTCCATTCTCATTAGTAGTAACTTGGAAAAGAGAATTCTGGGTATCGATGATAGCATTCTGGATTGCATGTTCAACAAATTTTCCTTCAGCGTTCTTCACATATATTGTGCTATTAATCTCAGTAAAGTCCTTATTAGCTCTTTCTTCAACTTTATACGTATCTCCATTGCTTTCATACGTATATACAAGATGGGCATCTCCCGGCTTTCCTTCTAAGAAAATAAAGTTTTGTTTTTCTTTTGAAAGTTGACTAACGCTAGCTTCTAGTGCATTTGGAGCTGCAAGCATCACCGTAGGAACAACAACCTCAAGGCACAGTGCGATGGATAAAGCAGCTGTAATTAATTTTTTCAAAGATAGAATCTCCCTTCGACTTCCAATTGTTTCAGTTGAGGAACACTCCCTAAATGACTATATTTATATTTTATTACATTAAATACACTTAATTGTATTCGTTATGTAAACTTTATATTAACTTTGGTTTTAAATACCAATAAAGAATTAAACAAATCAAAAAAGGCCGCCAACGGCGACCTTTCAAGTCATTCAACAAAGCTATTCTCCCAGAAAGATTACTTCCGTTTCCAATTCAACATGGAACGTATCATACACTTTCTTCTGAATAAATTGGATCAGATCCATATAATCCTGGGCAGTAGCATGATCCACATTTACGATAAAACCTGCATGCTTCATGGAGATTTCAGCACCTCCGATGCGAGTGCCCTGCAAGTTACAGTCCTGAATCAGTTTACCGGCAAAATGTCCCTCGGGTCGTTTAAATACACTTCCACAAGAGGGGAATTCAAGCGGCTGCTTGGATTCTCTCAGGAACGTTAATTCCTTCATTTTGCTTGCTATATCTTTCTTGTTTCCTTTTTTGAGCCCGAATTCGGCCTCCAGTATGATATAGTGATCCATCTTAAAGAGACTATTTCGATAACCAAACTTCATCTCTTCTCGCGGGATCTCCAACACTGCGCCGTCTTTGGTGATTACAGTCGCACGTTCAACAACATCGGCGATCTGACCGCCATAAGCACCCGCATTCATGTAAAGTGCGCCCCCCGTGCTGCCGGGAATGCCGCAAGCAAACTCCAAACCGGTCAAGCTATGCTCCAAAGCAAGTCTCGATACATCAATGATATCAACGCCGCTTTGCGCAATCATGCTGTCCCCACTCACTTTAATTTGATCGAAGTGGCTAAGAGAAATCGTTACTCCCCGGATGCCCCCGTCTTTAATAATGACGTTTGAGCCTTTTCCAATGACCGTCAGAGGTAACTGATGTAAGTTGGCAATTTCCACGATTTTAGTGATTTCGTCTATCGTTGTTGGATGGATGAGAATATCTGCGTTACCACCTATTTTAATAAACGTGTGATTTTTTAGCGGTTCATTGAATTTCACTTTTTCCAAAGGTATCTGATGCTCAAAAATATTCATGATTTTCTCTCCCTGAATTCATAAAGAAATGATTGCATCATCGCGAAAATGAGATGCTCCTTCTTTATTATATGCTAAATAGGAGATTTTGTTTGAAATTATGTTGTTTTCATTATAATTGATCGCATTCTCTTAGATTTTGAACTTTTCAGTGAGTTCCTGCATGGAAGCAGGCTGTTGCTCTGTTGCCGCAACTACATGACTATGAGAGTTCTATGTCTGTTTGAGTCAGCTTGGCCGATAGCTCCCATAAACGAATAGCCTGCTCGGGGTCGATAGCATACTTCTTGACCCCATAGAAACCTCCATCTTCGGGAGCCAATTCACTGATGTCACAATCCTCGCAGTAGACACCGCCTTTTCCCTCCAGCTGAGGTGAAGTTGCTGTCCAGACTTGCGTCGCTGCCCCCTGCTCAGGTGTTTTGAACGCAGGGTTGGCCACTTGTCCAGATTCATCAATCCAGCCCAGAGCAATCATTTCATCTTTGGGCATATGACGCTGTAGTGGTGTCATAATTCCGCCTGGATGAACGGAGAAAGCCCGTACTCCGTGCTCTGCACCTCGACGGTCCAGCTCAACGCTGAATAAAATCGTTGCTGTTTTGGACTGTCCATAGGCAGGGAATTTCTCATAGCCATGTTCAAATTGGATGTCATCCCATCGAATTGGTGAGAAATGATGTCCCGCTGATGCCAAGGAAACAACACGGGCTCCCCCCTGACTAGTGAGTGCTGGCCATAACAGATTAGTCAGGGCAAAGTGGCCCAGATGATTTGTTGCAAATTGAGCTTCCCAGCCAGGACCAACCCGTGTCTCAGGACAAGCCATGATGCCCGCATTAAGAATCAACATGTCAATGTTCCGATCACTCGCCAGAAACCGCTCGGCAAAAGCACGAACGCTGGATAAATCAGCGAGGTCCAATGCATCTATTTCAACACCTTCCAGACCAGAAAGTGCTTCCTTCGCAACCGCTGGACGACGCGCAGTCACCACTACACGGGCTCCCGCATTAACAAGCGCACGTGTCGTCTCCAACCCGAGGCCGGAATATCCACCCGTTACAATAGCAAGCTGTCCTGACAAGTCCAGATCTCTCAATACATCCTCCGCTGTACTGTTATGGTTGAAGCCAGAGTCCATTTTATGTTGTAAAGTTCTAGTATAATTTTCCTGTGTCATTCTGTTCATCTCCTTGGCAATATTTCTTCTTCAAAGTCTACACCCTAGAGCGTACTCTAAGTCAAATGGAAGTGAATACATCACCTCGCAACTTCTCCGTGCAATCTGCAAAAGTAAAAAAAGCCGCCATAAGACGACTTCCTGAATACTACATTATTTATGTGACAAGTTACGAATGCGACTTTGTATAAGCAGTCCCTGCTTTACTTTAATTCAATCTGGAATACATCACCGGCATTCCCACCAAAAACGATAAAACCACTTTTCGGGAGCTTCGTTGATTCCTGATTGGTTGCTACAGAGAAGTCAACCATTTCCCCTTTATCATTATACACTGCATAACCTCCGGTCTTCGGATAATCCACCGTGATGGATTTGTTACCCGATCGGGCATCGATCGCATACCAACGGGCTTGACCGTTTGCCGGAATAGTCGTAATTCCTTTTTTCCCACCAAAGATTGGAGTAATCGCATCCTCGGCAATGTATTCTTGCCCATCCTGGATCAAAATCTCGGCGCCATTCTTCGTGTAAAATTGCAGATCAAACGCATCTCTTCCGTTCATCACAGGAATCTGGGCGATATTCTCTGCGTTGTTTGTATCCTTAATTTGCGTACCATTGGCGTAACCATTTTCGGCATCAACGGATAGATTCTTAATCAGCATCGATGGAAGCAAATAAAAGATCGACGTTATCTTTTCATCTAACGCGTGATATTTCGAGCCGTCACGAGCTGTCCATTTCTCTTTGGTTGCTGCGTCTAGCGCATTACGATCCAGTTTTTGATAATCATACGTGTTCATTACCGTTTGACCTATGCCGGGTAACGTAATCATGCCCTGAACTTTAACATATACCTTGTCATTACGTTCCTTCACAAAACTGGCTTTCACACTGCCATCCGCACTTGTAAAATGTTCGTCGCCTGTGTACACATAGTTCTGCTCAGGAATAACTCCTCCCAGCATGGCAGGCAGTTGCATCTCACCATCCTTGATCTTTATGTCCAATGTCTCTCCTACCGTACCATATAGACCGGAGTACGCGCTTAATTCTGTTGGCATCTTCAGTTTGTCGGGTGACGAGAAGGTCTGATCGGGTTTAACCTTGTCAATGATACCTTGATCGGCCAGAACTTCCAGTAGCACTTTGCTGGCAAACATCTGATTGTAGACAGAAGATCCGCCAGATGATAGGACCGCCATTGAAATATCATGTTCGGGTATCGTGATTAACACGGCATGGTACAACATGGTATCTCCGCCTTTGGCAAGCGCGGTAATCCCATAATCGCTGAAAGGTGCAAGGTCAACCGAATCCCACCCCAAGCCATAATTGATCGTATTTTGTTCATCCGATACCCATATGCCCTTACGATATTCATGAGATTGCATGGCCTTCACTGCAGATTCGGATAGAATATCCGGTCTGTTCCCCATTAAAACCTCTCCGAAGTGGCTCAATTCCTCTGCGGTAGAGTACACTCCGCCTGTACCGATAATGTTTGCATTTTCGGTAGGCATCTTCATCTCAAGTGTAGGCCAATAGGTTTCGGATAACTGCGCTCTGTCAAAGGAATCCAAGGGTGTCTTCGTTGATTCCAACTTCAACGGCTCGCTGATGAACTTGGCGATATATTCGCTGTAGCTTAACCCACTCACCCGTTCAACCAGGATTTCAAGCAATTGAAAACCGTCATTGGTGTAGACGGAGTATGCGCCAGGTTTGGATTTCAGTTTTTCGACCTGAAGTTTAAGCAATAACTCATCATGATTGCGGGTGTCATTATCGTCAAACAACATGCTGTTTCCATAATGTGTACCGTAAAGACCGGATGAATGATTCATCAACATGCGCGGTGTGATTTGAGTATAGCGCGCATCTGCCATCTTAAAGTCCTTGATATACGAAGTAAGCGGCTCATCCAGATCTATTTTACCGGAATCGACCAGCTTCATGGCGGCTGCCGTAACAACCATTTTGCTAACTGAACCTATGCCATACATGCTATCCTTGTCTACTGGCTTCTGTGATGCCTTATCGTGCAGCCCAACACTATCTGATAAAATGTATTCCCCTTCATCCATGATCGCATATTGCACACTGGTGATACCGTAGTTTTGCACCATCTCCTTGGCGATCTGCTCCGCCCGTGCCTCAATCGTACCGTTGTTACTCGCCTCTGCTCTGACTTCTGCCAGCGGTGTAATTACAAGCACCGCTGTACATAAAAGACTAATTAATTTCTTCATCTCATGTCCTCCCTCAAATGTTCTTATGAATGAATTCATCATATCCCGTAAGAGGCAGATCAAACGCGAATGGGCCCTGAATGGAAAAAAACAATCCCTGAACGGCAGGTTCAGGGATTGTCGGTGTGGAACGGAAGCACGACCATGTTGTTAAACTTCCGATGCTGATGCTCAATACTCATATGGCCACCATATTTCTCGCAAATTCTCGATATATTGGTTAGACCGATCCCATGGTACTCCGGATTGGGCTTCTCACTTTTCAAGTCAACGATCGGTTGCTCAACATGATTCATAATCTGGATGACGAGAGCAGATGCCGTGGAATGAATGGCAATGAGGATATATCGATCCTCCGCCTGTCTGACCTTCTTGGAGGCTTCAATTGCGTTATCAAGCATGTTACCAAGCACCACACACAGATCATATCGATCGATCTGGATATGTTGGGAGTGAAGCTGGATTTTGGTGTCGATTTTGATCCCGTTTGCCTGCCCCATAGCCAAAGTATTCGTAACGAGTGCATCAATGACCAGATTGCCGGAGTTCACCCGCTGATACGCACCTTCAATAGTATTTAATGTAGACTTGATATGGTCACCTGCCGCCGCCAGTTCGTTACGTTGAATACATTCATCAATATACAGAAATTGCTGATTGATATCATGGATGATGCTTTTAATGTTTTTGAAACTGTGCACGGTCTTCTCATAGTTGGCATCCTGGTAATCCATCTGACGTTGCAAATCGGCATTTTCATGCGCGAGCTGTACCTTTTCCACCATATTATCGAATACATAAACAATGAACACATTGAGAAAAAGAGAACCCAGTACAGAAAAGACGTAAAATATGTTTTTCTCACTATAGAGGGAGGCCACATTGATCTGATAGATCGTAATGATCGGTACGATGAGAAACAGCAAATAATAACGATAGTGAACGGCAAAACTTCTACGTTTGGCGACTAGACGGACAACTTGAATTACAATGAACATGATGCTGCAACCAAGCAGCATCACCTTGGAGAGAATCCAGTGGTTTTCTCCGTTGAACTGTTCCCATGAGATGAAATCTGTGGATTCCAAAACTCCGAGAATATATACAGCTATAGTATTCGCCATAGTAATCAGGACTGCATACAGGATGGTAAAAACAAGCTTGATTTTGAACTCCACTTCATAGGACTGTGCCAGACTGAAGATTAATAGCAGAGCAACAGCAGTCGAAACAAGATCAGAGAAGGAAGATGCCAAATAAAAATAACCCAGCATAGCAAATACTACGAAATAGAGCGCTCTCTGTGGCTTCCGCTTGGACTTGCCCAGCACAGAATCAAAATAAAAATTCGCCTGAAATGCCATAAGTAAGGTCACAAAGATGATGGAAAATATTATATAGGCATCCATATCATTGAATCCTCATGATCATGTATTTGGTGTACGCATCCTTGACTTCTTTAACCTTGGATCGGCCTATGGGCATTTCCGCTCCATTTAACATGACAACTTGGGTACCGGAGAACTTCTGAACATGCATCAGGTTGATGATAATGGAGCGATGAATCTGCAAGAAACCATGGTCTTTCAAACCGGTAGCGTAGCTGGATAAAATGCCTTTGGTCTCATGTACATTTTCCTGTGTCACAAAATTTAACTTGTTCTTGATCGTTAAACTTTTGACGACCTCAATCCAGAGAATATCATCATATTTCAGCAGCAGTTCATCATAGTCTGATTTGATTAGTACATACTTTTTGTCCAATGCCTGAAAATATTGACACAGCTTAATCATCTTTTCCTCGAAAACTTGCGGCTGGATTGGCTTGATCAGATATTGAAAGGTGATGACATCAAAGCTCTCCACCATATATTCCGGGTAACTGGTCAGAAACATAATCTGTACATCCAGAAACTTCATGTTCCTGATCTCTTTGGCGGTCTGAATCCCGTTCATTCCGCCCATCTCCACATCCAAGATGAGAATATTGAATGTATCCCCAACCTCTCTGTAGTGTGAGAGCAGTTGTTCACCAGATGTGAATAGGCTAATTTGAAAATCAAAATTGGTTTTTAGAGATAAGGAGACCAGCATGGATTTCACACGTTCTCGTTGCTGCTCCTCATCATCACAGATTGCAATATTGAACATGGGGGGGAACATCCGCCTTTCATCGACATCGACTCTGAATTTCACTCTCGAATATACTATTTTAGCATAGGTTTCGGAGTCGAATTGGGATGAAATGCATTATTCTCACCCTAAAATGCAGATCAACAAAAAAAAGTCGCACATTGGCGACTCTTGAGCTTGAAACCTTCTCCTGCCATTCCTATGAAAAGTCCGGTCTGTTATTCTATTTTTTGGGCATAACATGGCGGTAATATCGTATTACCTTGCGATACATCGTCTTGTCCTTTAATTGATTGAATATATATGGGTCAGGTTTGACATTTACCTCAATAATCCAGGGTTTCAGACTGTGGTCAAGGCCGATATCTACACCGATTTGCTTTAGATACGGGTACTTTTTCTTCATATGACGCGCTATGCGCAGGCTAAGCTCATTCATCTCCTGAACCAGTTCATTCCTGCGTTTGGTGGATGCATGTGATTGTAGCAGCTTGTGAATATCCATCGGTGTACCACCACTATGATAATTGGTTACGATTTTCTTTGGATGACCCAATCGGCCGATGATTCCGGTAGCTTCCCACTGTTTGGCCGGGCTTAGCTGTATCATGACTCGGATGTCAAAACGTCTGTTATTGTGCTTAAGCAGATGGATTCCTCTCTGAATCAGATAACTTCTTTTATCCACCAGACGAGTCAGACTGCTATAAAACGATTCAAAGCTGTCAAACGTCAGGCGTTTTTGCTCGATCTGATAGACAAAATGTTGATGACTTTCCATCTCGGCCTTAATAACACCCATCCCGAAAGTACCTCTCTCGGGTTTGACATAGACCATTCCATATTTGCTGATCATGGATTTCAGATTCGTTTTATTATATTTCTGTGTGTCGGGGATAAACGGTTTAATTAATTCATTATTAATGATCAATTTTGTTTTTAACCACTTGCTTCTTAACGGCTGCAATTTATCAACTCCCATGTCGTAAGCTCTCCCTTCAGCAACCGCATTATAGCCCGCTGTTTGATCAAGACCCTGCATGCATTATATGTAATACCGATAAAGGAACCCTCAACAAAAGCCCCTATTCGTAAAAATGTATATTTGCACATGCCCTGACCAAAACACTTTTGCACACATACCATATAATGAGTCATCACGATTTTTCCAAGGAGTTGAGGAGATGTCCGTCCAGCCTGGAATCCGGTTGAATAATGCGCCCAAGATTGATGTTCTTATACCAGCGATCGAGAAAGATTTGGCTACCCTTCCCCTCGTCATCGATAACATTCGCCGTTATGTAAAACATCCCATTGGAAGTATATATATTGTTTCTCCGCTCAACACCAAAATCAGAAAACTCTGTTCCCGTAAAAACTGCATTTTTGTTAATGAGCGATCCGTCCTGCCTATAACCAAAAACGAGATACACTACCAGTCCTCCCGTTGGAATCGGTCAGGCTGGTTATATCAGCAGCTGCTCAAAATGGACGGAGATTCCATTGTGAAGGCAAAGTACTTTCTAGTCATGGATGCGGACACCGTACTGATTAAACCTCATTCATTTATTGTAGAAGGCAAAACGGTATTTTACTGCCGTGACTGGAGCCAGCCGGAATATTTCAATACCTACCGTAAGTTGTTAGGCATGAAAGCTCCGCGGCCCCGCTCTTTTGTCACCCATTATATGCTGTTCGACAAATCGAAACTCGCTGCCTTAAAACAGAAAATTGAAGCGGTTCATAAGCTGCCATGGTACACAGCGATCATCTCCAATATCAATAAGAAAAAGCAGTTTGGTTTCTCCGAGTATGAAACGTATGCCAATTATATGTATACGAAGAACCCAGGCAGCATGGTCCTTAGAAGTTCCATGAATAAAAGTCTGCATGTGAACGCTTCTTCGTTAAAAGAGCAACAAATCCGTAATCTTGCTCTTCAATACCGTTCTCTTTCCTTTCATAAACGAAAAATCTACAGTAAAGCTCCCTGAGCTTAAGGAGGAAGCCCATGCATATCGTACTGCTGTGCGGCGGCTCTGGCAAAAGGCTCTGGCCGTTATCCAATGAGCTTCGCTCCAAGCTGTTCATAGATATACTTCCATCACCCGCTGGAGGTAGGGAATCCATGATCAGCAGAGTATGTCGCCAGCTTGACAGTTCATGCCTAACGGATTCAACGCTCATTATTTCACATCAAGATCAGGCTAATATTACGGCACGACATACTCAAGGCAAAATACCAGTCATCGGGGAACCTTATAAACGAGGCACTTTTACTGCTGCGGCCTTAGCGACGTTATATCTGCAATCCTTCCGAATGGCCAAAGATGACGATGTGATCTGTATCGCGCCAGCTGATGTGTTCGCAGGTGAAGATTTTTTCAGCAAATTCCAATTACTGCCGGATATATTGAAACACTCTCAAGCCGATATCGCTTTAATTGGGACAAGGCCTACACATGCTTCAGAACAGTATGGATACATCCTGCCGGGTGTGGAAGAACGTCATGCTTATGCGCCCATAACACAATTTATAGAAAAACCCAAAGCCACCATTGCTAAAACTCTGCTACAACGTGGGGCACTATGGAACTGCGGTGTGTACGCGTTCACCGTCGCGTTTATGATATCCCATATTAAAAAAATGGGGCTTCCGGTTCATTATGATCAATTGTCATCCCTGTATGAAACGTTGCCTGAACGCAGTTTTGACAAGCATGTTGCAGAAAAGGCTCAGCGGGCCGCAGTTCTGCCATATAAGGGCGTATGGCAGGATATTGGAAGCTGGGATACGCTGTGCGCACAGTTAGATACCCATGTAATCGGACACGGTGGAATCTCGGGTTCTTCCTCCGATTCCTATATTATTAACGAGCTTCCCTACCCCATCCAAGTCATAGGTGTGCCAGGTATTATCGCTGCCGCAAGTTCGGACGGCATTCTCATTGCCAACAAAAATAATTCAAATGAAATTAAAGCGCAATTGGGTAGCTTGCCACTAAAACCGATGTATGGTGAAGCAACCTGGGGCAGTTATCGTGTCATTGAAAGTTCGGTAGAAGATGAGAATACAACTGTAACCACATTAAACATAACGGTTCTACCCGGCAAACATATCGGGTTGAACTGGCATCGGGCAGGATGTAGAGCGTGGACGGTACTTGCAGGCAGCGGTCAATTGCTTATCAACGGACATGTCACCCAGTTGACTATGGGCAATCAGTTCGTGATCACCTCGGAGAGCGTCTATTCTATTCTCGCTGAAACCAGGTTGGTCATCCTTGAGGTCCGGATCGGAGTAACAGAGGATAAAGACAACATCCTTTTTGAAGAAGAAGATTGGAATATAATTGTAGAACGTGCAGGATCGTATAACTATTGATTGGGAAATGAACCGCCGTTCAAATCTGCACACCTAATAGCCCCGTCCATTCGTGGAGAGGCTATTGCTTTGCGTATCGAACGAAACATGGGGTAAAACCAAATATCAGTGTGCTATAGAAGCCTTCAATCAGATACACTTTTAAAATATGGTGGGAACCATCCCCCCATCCATACGGATCGGAGAGCCTCTAAAGGCTGCCGCATATGGGCTGCATACAAATGCCGCGAGTCTGCCTATTTCACTTGGCTTGATGAATCGCTGTAATTCGGACTGTGGCAGATTACTCTTCATAAAATCTTTCTCTTTTTCCTCGAAATTCAACGTCTCATCCTGATATATGCCCTCAATAATCTCACGTACATTTTCAGACAATGTCGGCCCTGGCAGAATCGTATTAATCGTAACCTCGGTCCCTGCTGTCAGTTTGGAAAGACTTTTGGATAATGACAGCAGCATTGATTTGGTCATGCAATATTGTGGCATCTGGCCTGAGGGCATCAGCGCTTCTTCACTTGCGATGAAAATAATACGCCCGTCATTGTTCTCCACCATTTTAGGTAAATAAAATTGACACAAGCCATTGGCTGCCAGAACATTGGTACGGAAATATCTCTCCCACACTTCATCATTAACGTCTTTATAACTCATGATTTCATATATACCCATGCTATTGATTAATATATCAACTTCAGGAAATTTCTCGAATAAAGCTTGGCGTTGCGCCAGATCCACAAGATCAGCGGTAGCCTTTTGCGGAGAAGTCTCCGGAAAAGTGGACTTGATTTCACGAACGGTTTGTTCCACCTCTTCATCATTACGTCCATTAATCAGAACATGAACACCTTCTCGGGCGAGTTCTATAGCAATCGCTTTACCGATCCCTTTTGTTGATCCTGTAACTAAGGCTGTTTTCTCTTTTAGTCCCATATCCATCCTGCATTTCTCCTTCTTGATTACAACTATCCGGCAGCTGTTCTTGAACATTGCCAACAGCTTCATGCACCGGATAGATATAATATTACGCAGTCTGAAGGGCCTGGTAACTAGCACCTTGCGCCAGAATTATTGCCTGACACGCCAATTTGAAGGTGTATCCCCTTCCCAGGTCTTGAAAGCACGATAGAACGAATTCTGGTCTTCATATCCAACCAGAAATGCCACTTCTTTGATATCAAGTGAAGGATCTGCAAGGTACTCTCGGGCCTGCTCCCGTCTGGCCTCGGTTAATAATTGCTTGAAGTTCGTGTTTTCCTCCGTCAGTCGCCGCTGCAAGGTGCGATCGCTCATACAAAGCTCTTTGGCGACCGTCTGGATGTCAGGGCGCTTTCCTGTGAGGCTGCGTTTCATAATCCATTTGACCACTTCAGTAACGGAACGATTACTCTCTTGTTCGTCCAGCGACCGATCCAGAGCCGGAGTCAGAATCTCCAGTAACTCCTCGTTATACGATAGAAATGGAAGGCTCAGATCTTTCCGTTCCAGCGTCAACCGATTATAGTTGGAATTCGTATCGACTCGGCATCCGAAGTAAGCCTCAAGGGTCGCTACGTCACCCATCGGTTGGGAGAACTCAACCCGTTTTGCAGTCAAAGGCTGTCCTGTGCCCCTCCGTCCAAGTTCAATTAGAAATGCCAGCGTAATACCGATCAGTACTGGCGGACCTTGTTGCCCCTTATGTAACCATTCGAGTTCAATGATACATTCCTCCCCTGCTTCGGTAATCTGCAAACTCTCGGGAGGACACATTTGCTTGTAACGCACCATGCGATTCAAAGCATCACGATAATCACGAGCATGGTACATTGCCAGTACAGGCGGAGGATACTTCGATATTTCATATCCGGTTGCAAGTTGGATGATGCCCTCGGCGGTGTCCCCATTGAGATCAAAGTAGGCCTGCCAGATTGCAAAGTACTGAGATTGGGTCACTACAGGTTTATTTATTGTCTCAAGAGATAGTTGTGCTGTGCGAGCGATATCGTCAGCACCAATCCCTAATTGATGTAATCCAGCCCAAAAGCCTGGATGAACCTTAATTTGATCATTCGGTTGAGGTTGCATGTATACAGACTCCTTTAACTTGTTCCATTTTTATTCTGATTTCTAATTATAGAATGGACTCGTTCAACGCAGTTTTGATCAGCGCATTCACCCGTGAGTTAAACAGCAGACCGATATGGGATACGAGGGAAACCGAAACGTTGTTCGCCCCGTTCAACCGGGAAAGTGCCGGGGACACAATCGTGTCACTGGTGGAATAGATCGAAGTCACCTTTATTCCACTCGGAGCTGTAGTTGTGGTCAATCGATTAGCCCCGCCAAGGGTAATCAACTTATCTACTTTGGAAGCGCCTCCATGTTTAAGTATGTAATAGAGACTATTAGCTCCACCCATGCTATGAGCTATAATATTGACTTTTGTATGACCCGTTTCGCGCAGAACATCATCTACGAATCGACTAATTGCTGCGGAATTCAACAGCTGGTTTCCTTGTTTGCTAGGAAGGTCAATCGCGAATAATTCGTCTCTTGTCCACCCTTGGCTACGCAAATAACTCTCAATTGCTGTAAAATTGCTATCTGAACCGGTCAATCCATGTACCAATACAATGGGTGTACGTGCCGTAGCTGCATAAGCCTTTGAACTCGATCCTATTCCAGTTACCGATAAGGCAAGGATCATGAATACAACAAGTATTAATTTGGTCTTTTTCACTTCATTCACTCTCCTGTAAAATGTTTTATATTCCATATATTACAATCTAATATATGGAATATAAATGAATCTTTAGTCTCATTTTTACAGGAATGTCCAAAGTATATTACAACTAACATCATTACATTTTATTAAACTCTAGTTCTCTACTTCTTATCCTTCAACGATATCTGCACGTAGTTCCGTTGCAATCTCAATCATTTTGGGTACAATAGCTTCGTTCGAAATAGCTACATACAGATCCCCCATGTACAAACGAAAAGCTATTTGTGCACCCTCAAGGTCCCACATAAAAAAGTCCCCCTCGATGGTCATGGTGCTCTCAGCTCCTACAATGTTAAGAACCGGTGAATAGGTAAAATCGGGTTGGGATTCGAAGTGGAGTTTGCACTCTTCCAGCGTGATGGATTGTTCGGCATGACTATCTTGCATGGATCGAGTAATTCGAAAACGTTGATTCATTGATTTGCCTCCAAAACTTTATTAATATATACATGTTGCACAGCATTATATTTTCTCATTTCCGTCTTCCACTGTCAAAACCATACATGATCGATTCTTCGAATTCATATATACTGAATACAGTGCACAACGAATTTCTACAATCAGGAGGAGTCAAATCAATATGTTGAAAACAGAATTCATTGATGTACTATCCATTGTCTCACATAAACTATATGATTCGGCTGCTAACGTTATGGATACGGCAAGCAGGTTAATTCCTGCAAATACGTTTTGTATTGCCCAGTTGGATCATCTATCCACCAAGGTTCTGAACGTATATAATCGCGACAAACTAATCCTGGGTGAAGGGCTGGTCGTTGATAACGCCGAGTCATACTGTGCACTTGTGACAGAACATTCCCAAGGTCCGTTGGTAATCAATAATAATCTGACTCATCCATTAACCAGACATATGGACGCTACAAAATTCGTAGGCGGTTGTTCATTTGTCGGTGTGCCCATACATAATGAGAACGGAGAAATTTACGGCTCCCTTTGTTCATTTGATCAGGATTTCTATTCCTATCAACCAAAGGACGTGGATCTGCTTCTCTCCTTGTCTTCATTTTTCACGAGTCTTCTTGAGATGGAAACAACTCTGCAACAGTTAAAACAGGCGGAAGAGACTGCTGCAAAAGTGCTTGAAGAAAAGAACAATTTGCTGGCCGTTCTTAGCCACGAAATTCGGACCCCAATGAATGGTGTTCTTGCCATGGCCAATCTGTTGCAATCGACCAGGCTGAGTGAGGATCAATCGTTATATGTTAATGTCATTGAGTCAAGTGGCACCAGCCTTCTGTCGATGATGGATCAAATTCTGGACTACTCCAAAGCAGAAGCTGGTGTAATCTCTCTGGAGATCAAGCCCTATAGTGTCACTGAAACAGTTGAACATGTATTACAATTATTTTCTTCTGAAGCCCAGAAAAAAGGAATTAGGTTGTACGCAGAATATAATATTAATGATCATCTGATGCTTATGGGCGATCAGCACAAAGTTCGTCAGATTCTCATTAATCTTGTTGGGAATGCGCTTAAATTCACTGAAAAAGGGGAAGTATGCATCTCTACTGAGGTATCTGCTGATACAAAAGGTACTCTCCATGCATCCTACGAAATAAAGGATACGGGCATCGGCATCCCGCAAGATCGTCAGGATCTGTTGTTCAAATCCTATTCCCAGATTCATGGTAATTCAGGAAAGTATGGCGGAGCTGGGCTCGGCCTGTCTATCTGTAACCAACTCGCTGAATTAATGGGTGGCATTGTATGGCTCAAAGAGTCCAGTCATATGGGCAGTCGGTTTGTCTTTAATATCTCCAACGCTGCTCCCACCGTCCATACGAATATCTGATAGAAGGGCCACACCTCTGGTACGCAGAGACTTGGTCCTTCTTTTTCCCATCATCTTACTTCATAAATTGATCCACACTTCCAAATATAAGCTTTATAAACTGGGTAGGACCAGGCAAACGGGGCTGAAAAACAAGAATGACCCCAATTACTGCTGCCACTGCAGTAATTCCCGCGCTCACTATTCTGGCTCGCTTCTCTTTGCTACTCTTCCACTCTCCATACACTATCGCAGTCGCCAGCATCAAAATTCCAAGGATTGAGCCTAGTTTCATGCAATCACCTCTCTTCTCAGGCTTGTACAGGAGCCAATTCTGTTCAACTTTCGTCCTCATTAGGTATCCCCTGTGGTCCTGTTGATTTTCCGGTACGTACTACATGAGCATCTACTTTGACTTCCACGTCCATATCAGGATAGATGGTTTCCCAGTTCTTCTCCTGCGCCTTCCATTGATGCGGATAATATCTGCGGAATTCAACTGCGAATTTAAAAAAATCGGAGCGCAGCTCTTTCTGGGACATGTCTAGAGCATCATGAGCCAAAGATGTGAGCTTAGCCGACCATTCCTTTTCCAGTTTAGTTAATACAGCGGGATCCGTCAGATTGGCATCCGTCGTATTTAACACCACTTCTCCCCTGGTTTGGATATCGACCTTCATACTCCACTGTTGCTTGACAATTCGCGGCTTCAAGGAGGTTTTATTTTCAATGAGCCTTATCGAGAAAGAACCCTTTAACGGCTCAAACTCAACAGGCATGATAATGTTGTTCAGTTCTTTTGCAAGTAGTAATACACCTACGCTTAGTGGTTCATTGACCGTCTTGACATAGCGATCCTTCTTATACAAGCTCAGACCTTTCACATATGGTGTCGTTGTCAGTTTATCCTGATCGGGCTCCGGGGGTAAGATTAACATTCGAGACAAAATGGCGGAACTGCTCGGACCTTCAATCGATTTAGCCAGTTCAAGCGCAGTAACACGTGTACCTAACTTCAGATTGGCCATCTCACGCAACGATTCAGCAGAACTTCGCTCCAGTGGATCAAGTAATGCAAGGATATCTTTTGCAGCCTTTTCACTGGAAAAAACATATGCATGCTCCCTGAACTGAGGGTACCGCAGGAAGAAATCGATATACTCGCGTATACCGCGTTTGCCGGCTTGCTCACTAATGATGATGACTTCGCAGTGGCCCCAGAACATATTCCGGGGAACTTTACGTTGTAACCGATTCAATGCCTCGGCAACTGTACTTCCTTCCGCCGTTCGAATCATCGTAACCCCGCTTGGACTGCCTCCACTCCCACTGCTATCTCCTGCACTCGCCTTTCGCGGAATGAAAATCTGTGAAGTCAGTTGTACTTTGCCATCTTCGTAATCTATACCAGTAGCCAGCACAATAGCCAGGTCGTTAATCTCGATGCGATCCCAGCATCCACTCAAAAGCACACAACACAATATTGGCATTAGCAGTACTCTATATGTTCGCAAGTGCTCCTCCCCCATCAATCAGGTGTTCGCTCGATTCTTCCGAAAATGTGCCCACCCTTTCTTCAGCCATGCGACACCATAGATCATTGCCGGAAGGATTAATAAAATGCTGATCGTATACAAGTTCGCTGAAGCGCTAACCAGACTGGCAATACCTGATCCGCCGGACACAACCCAATAAGCAAATACCATGCACAGGAACGAAACTGGACCAACCACAGGTTTGTAGTCCCGCAAACCGAACCATTCCGCTGTTGATGTAGCAAAGATATATAGAAAAACGGAAATTTTAACGAAAATACCGAAAATCCAGATGGCAATAATAAGGGATTCGATATGTTGCAGAAAGTCCGCAATGGTTATGTATCTTGCTGCGATCATGACCGGAAATACAAATGTATCCGTCAAATCACCAATTAAAAACAGGCAAAACAGATTGGTAACCGTCATTGCAGTTGTCGCAAATACAAGGGAACCCAGCATGACCCGGGTTGTTCGTTTTTTTTCATTCACATAAGGTAGCAGAAAAGCCAACACGATATATTCACTAAACCATGCAGCAGGTGCAGCGGCCCCCGTAATAATGGGAATTGGACCTTTCTCCATGAAAGGAAACAGCTCGGCAGGATTCAGTTCACCAATTAATAGGATAAAGATTAGACTAAGCAACACGATCACAAGGGTGACAAACACCTGAGAGGTTCGTCCAACAACTTCGATCCCAAGTCTGACATTAATCGCACATACAACAAGCATCGTACCCATCACCACAAACAAAGGTGTACGTGGAAGTGCATTATTGACAATGAATTCACCGTATTCCCGAATAATCAAGCCCGTCAGGTGAGGTAAGAAAGCGATATAGATCAGACCGAGTAACTTACCCGGAATCCGACCTGCAATCAACACACTGGATTGTATGAGGGTTTTTCCAGGGTACAGACGATCAAGTCCAACGGAAATACCAATGGCAGCCAAACCAACGATAGAACCTATAATTGGAGTCATCCACATGTCATGTCCTGCATAATGCATTGTAATTCCAGGAACAGACAGGATAGCCGTCGCGAAAATGGCGGGAAAGACCATAAAGGCCAATTGAGTCACGGATATTTTCCCTTTGTCAGTCAACATATGTGATCCCGCTCCCTTGTTTGCTTGAATGTAGATTGTCCTAATCCGGTTTGTTCCTTGGTGCTGGTCGCCACCATACATCCTTGAGTTCCTTGCTCATCGTGGGGGCTACAGGTGACAGATAAGGTGTTCCAAATGAACGAAGACTACTCAAATGAATGACAACCAAAATGACGCCCAACATGACACCTGTGAGTCCTAGCGTTCCTGCCAGAAACATCATGGGAAAACGTAGTAGACGGGTCGCGATGCTGGCAGCATAGCGAGGGATCATGAAAGAGGCGATACCGGTAATCGCCACAATGATAATCATGGGAGCTGATACAATTCCGGCACTCGTCGCCGCTTGCCCAATAATTAAGGCTCCCACGATACTGACCGCTGATCCCACCTGCTTTGGCAATCGGACGCCAGCCTCTCGCAGTGCTTCAAAGGCGATTTCCATAATGAGCGCTTCTACCAATGCAGGAAAAGGGATCTCTTCTCTCGCCCGTGCAATACTGAGAAGTAATACGGTCGGAATCATCTCCTGATGAAACGTAGTAATCGCTACATAAGCCGATGGAAGCAGCATGGATAAAACAAAAAAAATGTATCGCAGCCAGCGTACAAAAACACTCATGAACACATTTTGATAATAATCTTCTGGGGATTGTAACATGGAAAAAATGGTCACTGGCGCGATAAGGGTAAACGGCGTTCCGTCAACGAGAATAGCAAACCGACCTTCCAGCAAGTTGGAAGCGACAACATCCGGACGCTCCGTCGCAATCATCTGTGGAAATGGTGAATATCGCTGATCCACAATGCCTTCTTCAATGTATTGACTCTCCAGTACGTCTCTGAGCTTTAAATCGGCAAGTCGTATCTTCACTTCTTTAACGAGTTTGGGGTCAATAATCCCCTCCATGTATACAAGTGAAATACTGGTGTTTGTACGATCTCCCATGTTACGTGTATGAAGCTTCAATGCAGGTGTCTTGAGACGTTTGCGCAGAAGAGACATATTCATGGTCAACGATTCTGTGAATCCATCCCGTGCACCACGTACGGTTGATTCAGCTAACGGTTCCTCTGTTGAACGATTTGCAGCTTGGTATAGAGGGTATGCAGTTCCACCTACTGAACCTTCCAGCAGTAACAGAGCTTCTCCCTCTAATATAGACTGTACCGCCTGATTGATCGTTTCAACATGCTTAACAGAGGCAAGGGGAACTTGCGCTGCTTCGATCCCCATTTCCTGAAGGGGCGTTAGTAACTGTCGTTCCAGCCGCTCTGTATCGCATATACCAACACAATATACGCATAACGCTGGAGTAAGACACGCCGTTTGGAATGTATGAAAGACAACGTCCGAGCAACCCGCAAAAACAGAACGTAACATTTCTTGATCAACAGCAAGATGTCCTGTCAATGGCATGTTCTGTTGTGTTATCGCTGATGTGTCCATGACGCCTCCCCTTTCCGTGAACGCTCCGTCCAGATATTCTCAGATAAAGGTATCCTTTGCTTATAAGATGGAATATATACGCAAAATATAGAATAGCAAAAGAACCGCCCTCTTGGGCGGCCCTGATGATATAGAACGCTATTCATTCCCTATGAATCCGGAGAACTTGCTCATCGCAATTCTCTATTTACTATTTGTAAACTACCCTTTCACAGCACCCAAAGCAACACTCCCAATAATCTGTTTGGAAAATACAGAAAATACAATAATAATAGGCAGGATAGAGATCGCTACACCCAAATACAAGAGCCCATAATCCATCCCATAGTACCCCTGCACTAGCGCAACCAATACCGGAAGCGGATATTTATCCAGGGAGAAAAATAGCACAAGCGGTGTTAGGAAATTATTCCAAGATCCGATAAACGTGAATATGCCAAGGGCAGCGATCGCCGGCCCCAGAATAGGCAGTACAATCTGATTGAACGTCCGGAACTCACCGGCACTGTCCACCCGCGCAGATTCAATAATCTCATCCGGGATACTGCTCTCCATGAACTGTTTGATAAAGAATACATTAAACGCGTTAGCCGCCGCAGGCAAAATAATCGCGGCATAACTGTCCAGAAGCCCCATCATGCTGAATAGTCGATATACACCAATCAAAGCCAGTTGACCCGGTACCATCATGGTTGCTAACAGAAACAGGAACAACCCGTTTCGTCCTTTGAATTTAAATTTAGCAAATCCATACGCAGTTAAGGCCCCAATATACAGAGATAATACGGTCGATGTTCCGGCAATAAATATGCTGTTGGCAAACCCGCGCCATATGTTGATTTTGGATACCATGTTCATATAATTATCCACTAAAAACGATCCAGGGAGAAATGTAAATGTCGAAGCAATCGTTGCATTGTTATGTGTTGAATAGATGAGCATCAGATAAAATGGAATAATGCACAGCACCGCAAGACCAATCAATAACAGATAGATGATGATCTTGCCCGCCGTTAGTCGCCTTGTAGTGGCATATTGCTGAATCGCTGCATTTGGTTGTTCAACTGATTTTGCAGTTTGCATGAGAACTCCCCTCCCTATGAACGGCTCTTCCGCTTGGTCATGATGAAGGATGCAACGGACAACAATATGATAATGATGAACAGGCAAAATGCGATGGCAGCGCCGTAACCAAAACGCGTGCTCTGAAATGCTACATTATAGAGATACATAATACTGGTCATAGCTGCTCGATCAGGACCTCCTTCTCCATTGGTTAGTGTAAATGGCTGATCGAAAATCTGGATGCCCCCAATGATGGATGTAATCATCTGAAACAGAATAATCGGACGGAGCATCGGCACGATAATATGAATGAAAATATGTTTCTTTTTCGCGCCATCCATCTGGGCCGCCTCCAGCAGAGAAGGGTCAATGCCTTGAAGACCAGCTAAGTAGATGACCATGGAATAGCCAAAGTATTGGAAAAAGAGAATCGAGGACACAATCAGACGCATAAACCAGGGATCATTTTTCCAGTTAATTGGATCTTGTATGATGCCAGTTTGCACCAACAAATGATTAAGTCCTCCAGATTGCCAGTCAAAGATCAGGCTGACAAGCAACCCGAGTGATGCAGCCGTAACGATGTTGGGAAAAAAGTATACGGCCCTGAAAAAGTCCCGTCCTTTGAGCAGCTTATCATTCAAAATAAAGGCCAACACCAGGGAGATCGTCAGCTGCGGAACGACAGATACGCCCCAGATGAATAACGTATTAAACAAGGTTTTGTAGAACAACGGGTCTTGTAGTACGGCCACGTAGTTACCGATCCCTACAAAGTCAGGCGTCGTGATGCCATCAAAGTTGGTGAAACTGATATAGAGCGAATATAAAATGGGATAAAGCCCAAAAATGGTGAAAATAATAAAAAACGGAGCAATGAAGTAGTAGCCGTAATGGTCCTTGCGAATCGTTTTGGCAAACATGTTCTATCCCCCCAGTTATCATCGGATGTGTATAACCATCGGTTACTTCGAGGGCGTGTCTGAAAACTCCGAAGGAAGGTTTTCAGACACGTCCTAAGCTAATCCACTTCCAGCTCCGGAAATCTCAAGGTGACATCACGTTTGATTCGCTTTACGACTTCTTCCTTGGTCTGAATGTCCTTATTAAGATATAACTGGAGTACAATCTTGTAGATATCATTGTTAATCGTGGCATCATATTTGGTGCGTTCGTATACAGGTACCCGTTTTGCAGCCTCCGAGAAAAACTCGAAATGCTTCTGTCCTCCCAAATAGGACGATGAGAGAGATGGGGCGAGTTCATCATTCACAACCATGTTACTGGTAAAATAATCCTGTTCTTTCGCTAACTCGGACAGAAAGTCGTGGTCAAAATTATAGAACTCAATAAACTTCCAGGCCAGATCCTTTTTGTCACTTTTACTATACATCGCTATATAAGTCCCGCCTGCACTAAACGCTGACGGTCCCTGAGCCAAGCCCCACATGCCTTCGGTATCCGGGGCGTTTGCCTTGAACGTATATTGCAGTGCCCAGGTTGCCCCGGGATAAAACATGACCTCTCCTTTTTGCATGGATGCAGCGTAACCTGCACTTCCATCTTCATACTCGGCAAGTACATTCCGCTCACGTGCTTCACGTACAAGATCGAGCACTTCCAAGTAAGTTGGATCGATGATAAACTTGCCGTCCTTCACCCAAGGTATACCATCATATGAATTCGATATAGCATTCCAATTCGCCAATGCATGTACTTTATTCCCGCTAAGTTGCTGTACCTTCTCTCCAATCTCGAAGATCTTCTCCCATGTATCGATCTGTGAACCCACCTTCTCAGGATCATCGGTGCCCAGATATTTTTTCGCCAAATCCCGACGATAGTAGATGCCCCCTGGTGTTCCCTGATAACCTATCGCTCTGACATTTCCCTCATTGTCCTGTTCATTGGCCTGAACAAAATCATATTGTTCCTGGATAAGTTCATTGGCGTTATACGGCGAAGCTGATAAATTCTCCAAATATGGAACGTCAATCAGCTCTCGAATATTCGCATTTTCAATCATAAATACATCTGGAGCCTTCGAGGTTGTCTGTAGCGCAGATTTCAGCTTGGTGATATAGAAATTACCGGGGATGTTGACAAAGTTCACTTTGATGTCAGGATATTTCTGTTCGAATTTCTCGATGGCGTACCCTGCTTCATCTGTAAAACTCCACACGGTAATCTCCTGTTGCTTGGTTTGACTCGATGGAATGAACTGACAACCAGCTAACAACATCGCTACACATACAAATACAGTAGTTGGCTTAAACCACTTCTTCATAGGCCCCCTCCTTCAAAAAGGAAACGCTTACAATTTATTAGAGTATATTGATTTTGGAGAGGGCTTTCTCCACAAATATTGTGCATTACCCTCCATATTTTGTCATATTCGTTCGGTGTTTCTTACGAAATTCGGAGGGTGTGCATTCATTATATTTTTTGAATAGACGATTATAGGAGTTAACATTGTTAAATCCATGTCCGATCGCAATCTCCAGAATCGTATCTTGACGGAACAATAAGGCCCACTCGGACTTGATAATTCGAAAATGATTCAAGTATTCCATCAGTGTTACTCCCTTGATCTCTTTGAACAGCTTGCAGACATGGAACTTGCTGAATTTAATATGTTCCGCCACCTGTTCCAGCTTAATGGGCTCAGCATAGTGCTCCTCCAGATATTCACAGATCGATTCAAGGAATTCAAATTTTTTGGAGGAAGTACAGGCCCATCCTGAAGATGAAGATTCATCGGTGGTAACCGGTACTTTTGTACGTAATAAAAGTATGATGAGATCATACAATCTCGATACCATTAACCATCGGTATCCCGGCTTCTGATTTTTCTTCTCGGTAATGATGTCATCTACATATTGAGTCAGATTGCTCTGACTTCCCGTATTCGAGGGAATAACTGTTGTTTTGTTGAAAAGTTGTCCGAGAGCCTGAATTTCGGCTTCAGTCGTGAAACTCCCGGTTAACAATTCGAGTCGGAACAAGATAATGGTCAAATATTCGGTCCCCGGCAAAAAGCAGTGCACATCACCTGGTTTGATCAGCAGCACATCCCCTTTTTCCAACTCACACACGTGGTCGTTCACGCCAATTCTGGCGCTCTTACCATTGACGAGAACCAGTTCAACCTCATCATGCCAGTGTGCAGCATAATTGAACTGATTTCCTGTATGAATTACCCGAATGGGAAAACCTTCTTGCATATGGCCTGTCTCCAAAAAAGTGGGTACGCCCATCGTATCAACCTCCATTTATCTCCAACGCCAAAAAACTTCTCGTCTTTATATTATGCATAAATGGCTACTCTCCTTTCTTTTTAAGTATTTAAAATTCTATAGAATGGAAAAAGCTCCTCAACTCAAGTTGAGGAGCCGAACAGAATCACAGGTTACATTCCGAATGAGCCGGTCCGCTAATATAGGCAATCGTCCGATCGATGTCCTTTCTCGATCAGATAATGGGTGGCCAGGTACCCACCTTGCGTATCACTCATCAAAACCTTTACAATATGTTGAGCATATCCAGATCCCGATCCATGACGACAATCGGAAATCCTGCTTCAGATGCAGGGCCGCTCTTCACTTAATTGAGTTGGCTTGCTGCCTCAAGTACTCGGAGTCTTGTGGGCTCACTTACATTCCCTTTATCGTTGAGTACGCAAGATACGGTCGAACTGGCTACACCAGCCATCTTGGCTACATCTTTAATCGTTGTCATCATATATACTCCTCAAAGACAGTTTCATCTGTTTGGTCCATTATGGCAGTAACACAGCAATCACACGGAATTGTTCACTAGCATTTTTAAAGAAACCGAGGTGCCTTCATGAGATTTAGTGAATATGTAATAGGTCAACGCTACGAAACCACATCCTTGGCATTATCCAAGACTGATATTATTGAGTTTGCCACAATCTATGATCCACAGTACATGCATTTGGATGAGGACAAGGCCAAGCAAGGCCGATTCGGCAGTTTAATTGCTTCTGGCATGCAAACGATGAATATCTCCTTTAAATTATGGATTGAGGTCGGAGTCTATGGAGAGCATGTCGTGGCTGGCACCGGAATGAATAACATTCAATTCCTGAAGCCGGTCTTTCCGAATGATAAACTTCATGTCATTGCAGAAGTCATTGGACTAACTCCCAGAAGAAAAGGGAATGGAATTGTTACCGTGCTGCTGAGTACTTTCAATCAGAAGAATCAAAAGGTATTTCAGGCTGAATTAAGTGCTTTAATTGATAATTAGGGCTGTGTAATAGCTCTAAAAAAAGAAGCCGCCCATTGGCGACTTCTCATGGATATACTGCATTTTTGATCATATTAAGCTTTATAACCTTTCAATACCTGCCCCAAAATCTCTACACCCTTGACAATCTGTTCGTCTGACGGGGTTGAGAAATTAAGTCTGATGGCATTACAAGGGTCTTGCTCGTTCACCAGGAATGCATTTCCCGGTACAACCGCAACTCCTTGAGCTGCCGCTGTCTTGGCATAATCAAGCATTGGCACATGTGCTGGCAGATCACACCAGAGGAACAGTCCACCATCCGGTTGGGTATAGGTAATGGACTCACCCATATGCTCTTGCAGCTTGTCCATCATCAATGTTGCTTTTCTACGATAGACCTCACGAATGCTGTTAATATGCCCCGCGTAGTCATACTCTGTCATGAACTTGTATGCCAGAATCTGTGGAAGCATAGCCGTATGTACGTCTTCTCCCTGTTTCGCGACAACCATCTTCTCCACCACTTCATGTGGCGCTTGTACAAAACCGACGCGCAGTCCTGCCGACAAAATTTTGGAGAATGATCCAACATAGATGACCAGACCCTCATCATCCATAGACTTAATGGTTGGCACATCGTCTCCATTAAATCGAAGTTCTCCGTACGGGTTATCTTCCAATATCATCACGCCATACTTCTTAGCCAACTCGTATATGGCCTTACGTTTTGCATGACTCGTCGTTACACCGGTAGGATTCTGGAAACTTGGGATCACGTAGATCAGTTTCACATTAGGCTCCGTTTGCAGCGCCTGTTCCAGCTTCTCGATATCCATACCGTCCATCTCCATCGGAACACCAGCAAGCTTTGCACCGGATGCCCGGAAGGAGTTCAGGGAACCGATAAAGCTCGGGCTCTCACAGATGATCGTGTCCCCTTCATTACAAAATACTTTACAGGCCAGTTCAATCCCCTGCTGCGCTCCAGATACAATGAACAATTGATCGGATGATTTACCGGTATCAAAACCTGTCTTCAAATGTTGAGTCAATGCTTCCCTGAGGGGAACATATCCTTCCGTAATCCCATATTGCAGAGCTGTAACCGGGTCATGCTCCAGGATGGATTGAGTGAATGTGCGAATCGCCTCAATAGGAAAGGTTTCCGGAGCAGGATTTCCTGCGGAGAATGGAATCACATTTTGCCCCGAAGAAGCCTTCAGAATCTCACGAATAATGGATGGTTGCAGTGCTGCGATACGATTGGAAAATGAATAGTTCATCTTAAATAGTGCCTCCCGACATTTCATCTGAATTAACTCTCTATCATTACATTAGATTCTATTATACGAGCATTTCCCGAATTTCCAAACTGTCTCCACAAAAAAGATGTTTGTACTCCAAAAAAGAGGCCGCCGTCAGCAACCTCTTTCGCAAAAGTATTGAGCAAAATTCAGCCTGTTAGCGCGCTGCGTTCATCTCGGATAACCGTGTGGCCTTCACAACATAAGCGGCCAGACCGGGGATCATCCGGGCCAGACCAGGATAGAACTTATTGGTTTTGGCAAAAGCCAGCTTTTGGATTCTTCTTGCGCGTCTAAGCAATTGGGTGAATTCCCGGCTTGCTTCCAGCGTGTAATTACTCTGCCAATCGGCATGTTCAATGTCGCCTTGCAGGTACTTGTCAGTCCACCTTGCACACAGGAGTGAGGAGCGAAGGGCAATGGACATTCCGTCTCCACATAAGGGCGGTATCATCAGCATGGCATCCCCAATATGCGGATATTGAGACCACGGCTCAGGCACGTTGGACAGATGCAGCGGCGCAATCGACACTTGCGTTCCATCTACAGGCTTTCCTTCGGCTAAACGGGCTGCCAAACTCACGTTTGTCAGGGATGCCGCATGTAAAATATCGTTGACAGACTTGCCACTTCCCTGGACGGTATCCAGTGTCAACAATGCGGCGACATTCACAATACCATCCTCAATCGGGGAAATGCCCACGTAACCACCTTCGCAAAAGTATAACTCTACCCGTGCGGGAATCTCAATTCCGCTGAAGTGGGACTTAACGCCAACGTATACGGTTTGGTCCCGCAGATCAGGTGCGGAAGCCATCCCTCGCGGCTTCTTGGTACCATGTGCTCCGATGACGGCTTTGGCTCTGTAACTAATCCGCTCATCTCCCTGTTTCACCTGAACCTCATAACTGGCATCCTCAAGCTGCTCGATGCTCGTTATGGTCGCTTGGGTCACAAGCTGGGCTCCGGCCTCCAGAGCCTTCTGATGCAAAATCTGGTCCAGCTCATATCGACTTATGCCATATGCAAATCCCGGCAGCGGTGCTTCGATCACTCCGCCTTGTGGCATAACGATCTTGGCATGATCCATAGTGCTGGGTTTCTTCGTCTGGTCCAGAAGGTGAATGTCCAGAACCTCCAGCATCTCCTTAGTTTCGGGTGACATAAACTCACCGCAGGTTTTGTGCCGCGGGAACTCCTGGCGATCTAGCAAAAGGGTCCGATGACCTTTTCCTGCCAGTTGCATTGCACACGTACTGCCGGCAATTCCGGCTCCGATGACAATCACATCTATCGATTTCGACACGTAAGTTCACCTGCCTTTTGTGGGAATAACAACAGAGTAACGGAATAAGGGCCTCCATTCATAGGTCATCGTATCATGATTTAACCGTTGTTTGAGTTCCTTCCAATCCTTCCCTGTAAAACCTTTGGCTACGGAAAGAGGCCCATCATGACGAATGTACCGATTGCGCGAGATCATCCGTGTAGTAATCCAGACCGCCTTATAGGATACGGGGTGGCGGTGAATATCATTAATGACGACACCGTGTCTGGATGCTCGCAACATATGAGAAACCATATCAACCAGTTGATCTCCGTCAAAATGATGCACAAACTGGGAACCTGTCACGATATCGGCTGAAGCATCCGGCAGTTGTGTAAGATCAGCACGTTGTACCCGGACTCGGGGTTCGTCACGGAATAGTTGTCTCGCTTCCTCACACGCTTCTTCCGTCAGATCAACCAGCGTAATTTCCAGCTGAACACCCTGACGATCCGCCCATTGCAGTAGTTTTTGGTTCACATCTCCTGAACCTGCCCCCACATCCAGCAGAGTCAGCTTATCCGGCCTGCCGACAGAGTTCCACAACTTCTCTACACCAGCCAGCGTTGGGCCGGGTGCTGCAAATATTTTGTTAAGACGTCTCAGATGTCTAAGCGCTTCACGCAACTCCTCCCCTCCCAGAGAGAAGTCATCCATCAACTCATCTTCCTTGGCCCGAGTGGACAATGTTCTAAAAAAGGACATGATCGTGCTCCTCCATCACTGAAGTTAATGAGGGTACATAAGTGAATTTCATCAGCTCTGCGGTGAGTCCCGGTCCAAATGCCATGGCTACACCATCTGTGGAGGATTGACCCTGTGTCTTCATGTCCTCACGCATCGCATTCAGTACAAACAGAATGGTATTGGAAGATAAGTTACCATACGTTCTGAGGACATCCCTGCTATACTTCGTTTGCTCGTCTCTCAGCTTCATTACATTCTGCACAGAATCCACAATCCCACGTCCTCCCGGATGAATGGCCCACAGCTCAGGAAACTGTTCACTTTGCAATAAGAGACGCAATTCCTCTTCCAGATGAACACCCAGCAGCTTCGGAATACGAGGGGATAGATACAGGTCATACCCCAGATTCCCCACCTCCCAGGTCATATCTTCAGTCGAATCCGGAAGAAGTACAGAATAACCCGTTCCCAGACTCAGAACATTCTTGTGTTGAGGTTCTGGTGTGCCCACTACACAAGAAGAAGCAGCGTCTCCGAAGAATGAAGCCGCAAACAGCGCTTCCCGATCTTGTACGGGCTGAAAATGAATGGTACACAACTCTACACAGACAACAAGTACCTGTGATCCCGGAGCACCCTGCACGACATCTCGTGCCATCTGAATGGCTTTCAACCCTGCAGCACAGCCCTGAAAGATCAGTGGCAGTCGATTAACTCGTGCAGACAGACCCAAGTGACGGACGAGCATAACATCAAGACCTGGCAGATATTGACCGGTACAGCTGACGGTGATGATATGCGTGATGCTCTTGGGAGATACGCCTGAATCCTTCAGGGCTTTCTCTGCTGCCTCAATCCCGAGTGGAAGCGCCTCTCGCTTGTATGTATTCATTCGTTCTTCGGTTGTCGGGACGTCTGATCGCTCACCAGAGGGCAGATATCGGCATTCTTCCAGTGAACCCAGATAGCTCGGTTCCACGGTATATCGTGTTTCAACACCACAGGACTTGAATATTCGTCTGGCAAACCGGGCCAAATCTGGCCGATCCTGAAGAGAAGAAGCGATTAGTTCTGCAATATCTGACTGTGCTACGGGGTGAGCAGGTAGAGCCGTTCCCATGCCAAGAATCGCGATATCGGATGGACTGTTATATGGGTTCATAATAAACCTCCTGGTATTAGTCATTATTTCCTCTAATTTAACAACTCTTACCCTTAACGATATCGTTATAATCTCAAGAAGGCTCCTAATCTAGTTTATTAACACATCCGCAAGATCAGAAGCTTGGTTTCACCAAGCGATTGAAGCCATCACACCAATGAACCAAAAAAAGCCGCCATTAGGCGACTTTAAGATAACTTTTTTAAACAACTTGCTCAAATGATATCAAACCACTTCTCAACATCTTTTTGATGTACGTTATTTGGAAAACGCTTCTCTAATCTTGTCACTCATCCGGTACCAGGCATCCTCAGCCATCTGGAGATCGCCAAAATGCGTAAATCCATGAGCTGCCCCCTCATACTCCTTAAACGTCACTTTCACACCGCTTGCTTCCAGCCTTGCTGCATATGTTCTTGCTTCTTGGGCCAGTGAATCTTTCTCTGCGGTAATAATCAATGCTTCCGGAAGTCCCTCTACTGATGTTGCGAGCATAGGTGAAGCCAACGGGTCTTGCGCATCTTCTGGCGTTTCAAGGTACATGGCATTGAAGGTTCTCGCGATATCGGCTGGAATGGCTTCTTCATAACTCGGTTTCTCAGCCGGATCTGTAGCCACGTCCAATACGGCATAATCGATAACCTGAAGTACAATAGGCAGCTCGCTTCCACGTTGCTGGTTTAACAAACATACTGCTGCAGCAAGATTACCACCAGCACTATGCCCCCCAATAGCGAATAGAGACGGGTTAACCGAGAAAGATTGCGGATTGGTGTGGACCCACTGTACAACGTCGTAACATTCATGGACCGCTGTTGGGAACTTGTGCTCTGGTGCAAGACTGTAATCGATATTAACGACCACACAATCAGATCGATCAGCGATCAGGCGACACCATGGATCATCCATCTCTGCTTGTCCCAAGATGAAACCACCCCCGTGCATATTAAAGAAGACCGGCAGAGGAGCGGAATGGTCCCTATCCGGTGTATACACAAGTACACGTGTATCACCTTTAGTCGTAGGAATCATGACTTCTTTTACTGTGACAGCATACGTGGAACTGGGTTGAAGAGCTGCACCTGTACCGACGACATTTTGACGCATTTGTTGTACCATTGCCAGTTGTTGTTGTTGATCCATATTTATCACTCCTTTAATGGATTGCCATTACTCCTCCGTTGTCCCTTTAAGTATAGATGACACTCGTCTATTCCGTCATGTACAATTCATTCGATATGTATTGATCAACATGCTCAAACGTGGACCAAAATCACCTTCCCCTGCTCTTGATCTTCAATGTTAACATTCAGTGCCAGGAGATCGGTTTGGATCCGTACTTGTTTCCTTTTTTTTGTGGAACATCATCCAGACCCCCATCAAACAAAATAAAACGCTGCACCCCATGCCAAACAAGCTACTGGTTTTTAATGCAAGAGGTGAGCCTTGCATGGTAAGTAATGTCGCTTGGGTCACCACGATGGATACCATCGCATCGGTGAAGTTAATCATTTTCAATGTAGATATGATCGGGTTATGGAGATGACGGTTCGCCCAGGTACCATACACGGCAAAAACCAGCTTCGTAAAAGCGACTGTAGATACAATATACACGATGTTACCCTCATATATGAAGGCATCGCCGATTAGATACATTCGCAGGCAGACCATCGAATAGGACGCGCCCAGTAAACACAGGAACAGACCACCGCGCTTATATACCGTAAGCTCTAATCTATATCTTTCTTCGGGAGAGTCCATCCTCTTGGTAGCTGTATATTTATGGAGCACTTGGCCTTTCGCCACACACAAAATCAGATAATATACAGCATTCGTAATGAACCATCCCGAAAGCAGATATATGCCCAGGATTAACTTGCCTATCCCTGTTACAGCATTGATAACAAGGGAAGCCACATTAAACAAGGCCGTTCGATCTTGTTTATTTCCAAGGTAATGGAACCAAATGGACTTCAAATATGTCTTCATTTTCATAGGATATTCATTCTGTTAGAGAAGCAGACCATTAGCCCTTTACCTACCTCATATATTTCTTCTTATCTCTTACCGGTCAGAGAATCCCGAATCCTTTTCGGAAGAGATTGGACAACCATATCATATGAGTGATCGATCATGACGTAGATATCCTCATCTGACAATGAACCATCCAGCATAATGGTATTCCAGTGTTTTTTGTTCATATGATATCCCGGTTGAACCGCTTCATGCTGCTCTCTCAGGTTCTCTGCAATAATGGGATCACATTTTAAGTTTAAGCGACAGTTCTTTTCTTTGTTTTCAAAAATAAGCGCGAACATTTTACCAGCAACCTTAATCGCGACTGGATCAGGCCCAAATGGATAATCCTTGGTCGAACCTTTCTTCTTCAAACTGTATTTAATCATCGTATCCTTCAAGTTAGTACCTCCCTTTCACCAGTGGACGATATAATGATACCGAATGTAAGTTCGTATGTAAATAAGCTTGTTGCACATAAAAGCACATAATAAAACCTCCTCCAAATGAATGGAGAAGGTTTTATCTGGATTTATTTAACTCTTAATTGGCTCTATCATTCCTAGTTTTGCTGCTGCGGCTGAATGAGCCATGGTTTGATTTACTGCTACTGCTGTTTGATCTACTGCTATTGGGTCTACCGTCGTTTGAACGACTACTGTTTGATTTACCACTCTTGGCAAACCATTCGGATTTGGGCTTGCGTGCCGGGTTAGCTTTGGACTTCGCCGGTTTGCCTGCAGCCGATTTGTTGAACGAAGGTTTACTGCCTGGTGCTTTGCTGGTTTTATCAAACACAGGTACACCTGTCATTGGATACGGATGACCTTTCACTTCAGGAATCGTCTTTTTGATTACTTTCTCAATATCCTTCAGGAATGGAAGTTCATCTTTCTCACAGAACGAAATTGCCATCCCGCTTTTGCCTGCTCGACCTGTACGTCCAATACGGTGAACATACGTTTCCGGGATATTAGGCAGGTTAAAGTTAATGACATGTGACAGTTCCTCCACGTCAATTCCTCTTGCAGCGATATCCGTCGCAACCAATACACGTGTTGCACCACTCTTGAAGTTGTTCAGCGCCCGTTGTCTCTCGTTCTGAGACTTGTTGCCATGAATAGCCTGTGCCGTAACATTCGCTTTGGCCAAATCACGTGTAACCCGGTCAGCGCCGCGCTTCGTGCGTGTGAACACCAATGCCGTGACGATGGATTTATCCTCCAAAATTTGGTTCAACATCTGCTGCTTCTTGCCATTCTCCAGCAAATATATAGATTGCTCAATGCGGTCTACTGTCGAAGATACCGGTGTGATTTCTACTTTGACTGGATCAACCAGCAGGGTTTTAACCATTTTGGTGATTTCAGGAGGCATCGTAGCTGAGAAAAACAGCGTTTGTTTTTTATTAGGCATCTTGGCAATGATTCTTTTCACATCATGAATGAAGCCCATGTCCAACATCCGGTCTGCTTCATCCAGAACGAGAATCTCAACCATCTTCAGATCAATACGCTTCTGGTTAATCAGATCGTTCAATCTGCCAGGTGTTGCGATAATAATATCTGCACCTTGATTCAGCGCACGCTCTTGTACTTTTTGCGAAACGCCGCCAACGATTGCCGTACAACGAATGTCCGTATACCGGCTATATACCTTGATGTTATCCGCGATCTGAATAGCGAGTTCTCGTGTTGGTGTCAAAATTAATGAGCGAATATGTCGTGCGGACTTTGATCCTTGTCCTTTGGATCTCTCGCTTAATAATTGAATGATCGGCACCGAAAATGCTGCCGTCTTGCCTGTTCCTGTCTGTGCACATCCCAGCAGATCTCTGCCAGCTAATACAGCTGGTATGGCCTGTTCCTGTATAGGGGTAGGATTAGTATAGTTTGCTTTGCTTAACCCTTCCATAATAGAGGGGATAATATTTAAGTCGTTAAATGTCATGTTGTCTCCTTCATTTACGCACATCTATCAATAAGACGCATCTTTTATTTCACACGTAACATATAAGGATACCATTAAAAACGCAATCTGTAAATTATCTTTATATTTTTATTTTTTCAACTGACCAATTTAAGACCGACTGCCGATCCAAGCACCATAGCGATAAACAGAATTCTTAAGGCATTACGAGGTTCTCCATAAAACACCATGCCCAGAATTGCACCACTGCAATCACAACCGACATCCACGTTTTATTCATCCCTGTAACACTCCTTCTCTACTACATTTTTTGTACAACCCTAAGGTTCATTAGCGTAAAAACAAAAAAAGCCTGGGAAACAAACTGCATGTAGCAGTTCATCTCCCAGGCTTTTATCCCTCCGTGGCACAACCAACAGGTTGCGGGTTTTCTCTCGGACCAGACCGACATATACATCGCGGAACCCTAGAAAACCTGTTTTTATTCTAATGTGTCTCCAATTATACACACTTCCACTATCTTGGCAACCCCGTAAATGTAATCATGCCATTTATTTGATAATCAAACCCATTAACCCCACAAATGTGGCGGCTTGATGTGGTGAAATCACACAACCGTTGAGATCTTCCATGGTCAACACCAAGGAGTCAAATTCGCAATCACTGAGATCCAAATCCTTCATTTTGGTCCCCGTTAAGGAAGCTTGGTCGATGTTACATTGACTGAACTCCATTTTTTGCAGTGCCAGATAAGCAAAGTCCGCACCAATCAAGGTACATTCCGAGAAGGAGACCTGTTTCAGATGGGCAAAACGAAAATTGCTGTAGTCGCCTAGACCATGAAGGAAACTGACATTTTGCAATCGACTATTGGAAAAATCCGTTCCGACAAACTTGCAATTATGCCATTCGATTCGATGCATGAAGGCACTTGAGAGATTGACATTGGAGAAGTCGCAGTGTTCAAAGCGAACATCGGTGAATTCAAATTGTTCCAAGGTAGACTCCGAGATCGTCACATGTCTAAATACAACATTTTCAAAGGAAACCTTACTCGCTTCCTGTTGATCCAATGTAATGTTCTCGATCAGTTTGTGTTTGTACTCCACTTTGGATTCGAGGAATGTAATCGTTTCCGGTTCGAGCAACTGCTCCTGAATCTTGGGTTTGTCCATTTTCATATCGTATTCCCCGATTCCTTAATTGCTACGACTCACAGTCGGCTTCTGTCCAGATACCATTGTCCATCCCGCATCAGTGGTACTGTATTGATTGTACTACAGCTGGAGCATCCTTTATCCAATGCAGAACGGCATGAGAGAAGACCGCATCAAACGATTCTTCTGTCCGATAATGACAAGCATTTGCTACTTGAATATTCATATCAGGGTATTTCTGTTTAGCTTGCCTAATCGTCTCTTCTGAAAAATCTATACCTGTTGGCAGCGCTCCTGCGGCTGCGATTTTCGCTGTCAGATCCCCATTGCCGCAACCGACATCAAGGATTCGTTCTCCATGGGACGGCTGGAGCAAGGATAATTGCATTTTGTTCAATTAATTCAAATGAGCAGTTCACTTCTATTGTTAAAAGTAAAGTTAAACCAATGCTTCGACGCGCACCGGAAGCTGAATCTCTTCATGCAATAATTGAGCGATGTCACGAGTCAGTGCATCCACATTCTCCTGCTGCGTTGCCCAGCTGGTGCAGAACCGCACCGCACTGTGTGTATCGTCAACCTTCTCCCAGAAGGTGAACGTATAACCGCTGCGTAATTTCTCAAGCAAACGATCAGGCAGAATCGGAAACTGCTGGTTGGTTGGTGAATCGTACAGGAAGCGAACTCCTTGCTGTTCGAGTGAATCATGAATTCTCAAGGCCATATCTACGGCATGGCGAGAAATATCGAGGTACAGACCATCTTCGAACAACGTTTCGAATTGGATACCCAGCAATCTGCCTTTGGCAAGCAGGCCACCTTTTTGTTTGATCATATAACGAAAATCCGGTTTCAGTGCATCATTCAGGATAACGACCGCTTCTCCCATCAATGCACCAATCTTGGTTCCCCCGATGTAAAATACATCGCACAAGCGCGCAAGGTCAGCAAATGTCATATCGCAATCGCGTGAAGCGAGTGCATATCCAAGACGTGCTCCATCCACGAAAAATGGAAGACCACATGCTCTGCTCACTGTATGTAATGCTAATGCTTGCAGTTCTGCCTTGCTGTACATCGTTCCGTTCTCCGTTGGCTGAGATATGTAGACCATGCCTGGCTGTACACAATGTTCCGGTGACGATACATTCATGTGCGCATCATAGACTGCCTTAACCTGTTCAGGCGTGATCTTTCCGTCCTCGCTTGGAACTGTGAGTACCTTATGTCCTGTAGCTTCAATAGCTCCTGTCTCATGAACGGCAATGTGTCCCGAGGTCGCAGCAATCACACCTTGATATGGACGCAAAATAGAGGCAATCACCGTTGTATTTGTCTGTGTACCGCCAACCAAGAAATGAACATCAGCCTGCTCGTTGTCACAAGCCTGACGAATAAGCATTCTCGCCCGTTCGCAATGCTCATCCGTGCCATACCCGCTCGTCTGTTCCATATTGGTTTCCATCAGTCTTTGTAAAATGCGTTCATGCGCACCCTCGTTATAGTCACATTCAAATCGTATCATCGTGTTGTCTCTCCTGCCTTCTTGTTCAACTTCTCTTGTATGTTCATCATGGAGGTGTATACCTCTTGAATCTCTTCTTCATTGAGGTCTTGCATTAATTTCAGGATCTGTTCGTCGGATCGATCATTCAATTGGGCATACAGTTCCTCACCCTTGGCTGTCAGACGAATCAGACTGACCCGGCTGTCGGCAGCAGAATTCACTTTCACCAGCAGTCCTTCCTTGGACAGCTTGTTCACAATTCGGCTCATGTAACTGCGATCAATGGTCAGTGTATCTACCAGATTGTTCGCAATGCTCTCTCCCCGAATTCCAATCTCAATAATGACCCGTACTTCAGCAAAGGAATACCCTGTTCCGAGAATATGCTTGTCGAGTACACCAAGTATGTTGGTATAAAAACGGTTAAAACGTCGCATGTCAGCCAGTATATCTGGATTTATGTACTGAGAGTTGATGTCAAACCCTCCTTTTTAGTGGACATTGTCAACATTATAATAATTACGTTAGTGGACGTTGTCAACATTATCTTTACCAGAGTATGTTATACCTCATTTTTATTTCATATTGAAAAAAGCCGCGCATATGCGCGGCAAGGTTGTTCTGTCATCGGAGTGGCTAGTGTAAATATTTTTTGTTCAATTTATATAGATTATGAGTGACTATATTGCACCTGATGAAGACGGCTGTATATCCCTCCAGCGGCGACCAATTCCTCATGGTTGCCCTGTTCAGCGATACCATCTGTGTTTACTACGATGATTCGATCTGCATTCTTGATCGTTGTCAGTCTGTGTGCAATCACAAGTGTTGTTCTGCCCACCGACAATTCAGCGAGTGATTGCTGGATCAGTGATTCCGTTTCCGTATCCAGCGCAGAGGTTGCCTCATCCAGAATAAGAATGGGCGGGTTTTTCAAAAACATACGTGCGATGGACAAACGCTGTTTTTGTCCTCCCGACAGTTTAACACCACGTTCACCAATAATGGTATCCATGCCATCAGGCAACGTAAGAATCAATTCCTCCAACGAGGCACGACGGGCGGCATCCCAGATTTGTTCATCCGTTGCACTCAGATCACCATAGGCAATATTCTCCTTAATGGTACCCGAGAACAAAAATACATCCTGTTGAACGATTCCAATATGTTTACGCAAGGATTGAAGCTTAACGTTACGAATGTCGACGCCATCTACAGTGATACGTCCCTCTTCTACCTCATAGAATCGGGGCAGCAGGCTACAGATCGTCGTCTTGCCTGCACCCGACGGGCCAACAAAAGCAACGGTTTCCCCTGGTCGAACAGACAGACTGATATCACTTAGAATACGCCGACTGGATTCATAACCAAACGAGACGTTCTCGAAGCGAATATCACCCTTCACACTTTCGAATTCAACGGCGTTTTTGCTATCCGCAATTTCAGGTTCTGTATCAATGATCTCCAGATAACGCTTGAAACCAGCAATGCCCTTTGGATAACTTTCGATGACTGCGTTGATCTTCTCGATAGGACGGAAGAAGATATTAGACAGGAGCAGGAAGGCCATAAAGTCACCCATATTGATTCTGCCATCAATATAAAACCAGGCTCCACTGATCATGACAAACACCGTAACCAGTCGCATCATCATATAACTGACCGAGATACTTTTTGCCATCGTTTTGTAGGCAAGCAGCTTGGTTTTACGGAAATTCTGATTGTCCACAGCAAAAAGTTCTTTCTCATGTTCTTCGTTCGCGAACGATTGTACAACACGCATGCCACCGACGTTGTCTTCAATACGTGCATTGAAATTGCCGACGTCTCCGAAAAGTCGCCGATAGGTCTTTGTCATCCGGCCACCAAATACGATAATGACCCAAGCCATAACTGGGATAATGATAAAGGTAAGCAGCGCAAGCTCCAGATTAATGTTAGCCATCAGCCAGAACGATCCGATTAATGTCATTACTGCGATGAATACATCTTCAGGTCCATGGTGAGCAACCTCACCGATATCATTCAGATCATTCGTAAGATGACCAATTAAGTGGCCCGTTTTACGATTATCAAAGAACCGGAAGGACAGCTTCTGCAAGTGAGCGAACATCTTCTCACGCATGTTGGTCTCAATATTAATGCCAAGCATATGTCCCCAATATGTAACTACATAGTTCAATACCGTATTAAGTGCATAGATGGATAACAACACAACACAGGCAAGCATTATGAGAGGCCAATCCTGACCTGGCAACAATTCATTAATGAATTTGCTGACGGCAAGGGGGAAAGCCAACTCCAGAAGACCTGCGAGTACAGCGCATCCAAAATCAATCAAAAACAGTTTTTTATAAGGACGATAATACGAAAAAAACCGACGAATCATACTTATTCACTCTCACTCTCCATATCCTTATTGGGGCTTACATCTTCATTTTGCAACTCGAAAAGATGGATATACTCGTCGATGACCTGATCAATGGCTTTTAGTTCCCCACTAATCATTGGGCGAATATGTTCGTACTCCTCCTGTCCAAGTTGTCTGGCAAGCGTTGTTCTTCGATTCTGCATTTGTTCCAAAAACACAAGAATCCGGCCGCGACGGAACGTTTGCGCACCATGACCCCGTTTTCCCTGATGTTCACCATTTCCTCTGCCACGTCTTGAACGCTCACCACGTTGCTCATTGTCACTCATATCACGTTTCGGACGCTCACCTTGACGTACACTTCCATCGATTTCATTCAGATCACGATCTCTCATTTTTGCCACCCCCATTACTTGTATACATATGTATACAACGCATTCATGTATACGAATGTATGCGAAATCCCAAAAGATGTCAACCTTTATATTCACTTGAAACAACGTAAACTTTACGCCATAAATCAATTCAACGGAAAAAGTAGTGCTCTCTTTGGATCGGGCGCTTTTCCATGAACACTTCTATTAATTGACACAAAAAAAAGATGGAATTATAATGGTCTCAACAACTATAATCATGACAATTATTTAGGAGGACAACCTTGGAATTAGAAAAATATATCGGTGTTAATGTACAACGCGCGGCACTTAAACTGAATAATTACTATCAAAAGGTAGTCAATCCGTTTGACATCACAGTGGATCAGTGGGAAATACTAATCGTACTATGGGAAAAAGAAGGCATTACTCAAAAAGAACTTGCCGAGAGACTTCATAAGGACCAAACGAATGTTGCACGGATGCTGTTTAAGCTCGAAAAGAAAGAATTTATTTATCGTGTGATTCATGAAACGGATAGAAGATCTTTACGTGTTTATTTAACTCCTAAAGGACGAGATATGAAAGATGAAATTCTTGCTCCTTCCATGGATGCATATAATAAAACGATCCAGGGGTTATCCAAGGAGGAGGTTGAGATGTTTAGAAGGATTCTTACCGTAATGTATAACAACGTAAAAGATCTATAGTCCAAAGAGGAGTCCTCTCCACTTTAAAGGGGGGATGACTTTTTTTGTCATATACTTGCTGCAGCAACTATGGTCGAGACTATTAAAATTTATTCTAAAGGAGATTTTTAAGATGGAAATAATAGCAAAAGAAGCAGGTGTTTTCGACGCCAAGTACAGAGCATTGACCATTGGGATTATTCTTGCTGTCACTACCGTCGCATTTGAAGGTTTAGCAGTTGTTACGATTGCTCCAAGCCTGGCTCAAAAATTGAATGGGCTCCATTTGTACGGTTGGATATTCAGCTCTTTTCTTTTGGCACAAATCCTTGGAACAATGATCATTGGGGCGCGGATCAACAAAAACGGCGTATTCGCATCGTTTGGCATATCGATACTTTTTTTTGTGATCGGCATCGTAATTGCGGCTACTTCTGTGAACATGATTACTCTAATTATAGGGAGAGTATTTCAAGGGTTTGGTGGAGGCGGTATCATTACGTGTGTATATTACAGCATTACTTTAGGTTATCCTGATAAGCTGAGAACGAAAATACTTGCTTTGTTTTCCGGCGCATACATTCTACCTGCACTAATAGGCCCTTATATTGCTGGGCTTATAGCGGAGCATATCTCCTGGAGAGTTGTTTTTTGGCTTGTGCTTCCCTTCATTGGTTTGGCTGTCATGCTGACGCTTCCCGCTTTCCGCAAATTTACAGTTAGAGTGAATAAACCTTCCAAGAGTAACAGAAAAGAAGGTTTTGCAGTATTACTGACTATTGGAACGGGAATGTTGCTGGCTGGGCTAGGCTTTATAACCGATTGGAAAGGAATTGTGCTTTCCGTAGCAGGATTGCTTATCATGATTCAGCCTTTGCGAAAGCTGCTGCCAGAGGGCACCTTAAGTGCCAGAAGAGGTTTACCGGCCACGATTGCTTCAAGAGGATTCTTTGTTGCTAGTTATAATGCGACCGAGAGTTATGTTGTCCTCGCTTTGACAGATGTGAAAAAGCTTCCTGCAGATATGGCGGGATTAATTGTAGCCGCTGGTGCATTAAGCTGGTCAGCGGCTGCCTGGCTTCAGTCCAGGTTTGATGCTAAAGACCATGGGATGGGCCGAAAAAAACGGGTAACCATTGGTATTGGATTTATGATCATTGGTGTTGCTGCGGTCATTCTCGCTGTTGGCCTCCCCGAAGGAGGGATCGTATTTGCAGTGATTTCACAGCTTTTCACTGGATTCGGCATCGGTTTGGCACATCCTACGACTGGAGCGATTGCACTACAGCATACAAAAACAGGTGAAGAAGGTGAGATCTCCGCCAGCCTTCAGTTTACAGATGCATTTAGCCCAGGGGTAAGCATTGGCGTCGGCGGAGCCCTTATTGCCGTTAGTCAGTCACTAAATTTGGGGTTGTTGACGGGGATTATATTGGCTCTGTCTCTTCAATTACTTCTCGTTCTCTTGAGCTTTACGATTTCCTTTCGCATCAAGCAGGCAAAAGCCTCGGCGGAGAACTGATACCGTCCTGAATTCGGAAAATTAAATATTCCCTACATTGACATACCAAAACCTTCCCCACGTCATGGAGAAGGCTTTGGTATGTTTTTTAAATACATTCATTTTACTATTTCAATGAAATTTCAAATGTGGAATCAACGTCACCAGCAAATACAATGCGGCCGTTTTCCGGTAAAACAACCTCATTCTGACCGCTGACTACGGTGTGATTAATACAAATACCATTCTGATCATATACGGCAAAGGCGCCATTTGAAGGCAGTTTAACCGTCATGACTTTTCCTTTCACCGTTGCGGGCACCGAAAACCATTTGGCATAACCATCTGCTTGAATCGTTGTTACAGATTGTTTACCCGAGTACAGTGGTTGTACCATTTCCTCACTGGCGTATATGCTACCAACGGCTGTAATGTACTCTACTCCGTTCTTTTTAGCAAAATAAATTTCCTTTGAATCCCGTCCTGCCATGCCAGGGATTTGCAGATCTGTGACTGCTTCGCTGGCTCCAATAATCTTACTATTGGTCATATACCCTGGAGTCTCTTCATTCATATGGAAAGAGAGGATTGGTGATGAATGCAGATATACAGTTGATGTATACTTCTGATTCACCACGTAGTATCTCTTACCTTCACGCTGCTTCCATGAGGCAGTAATATCCTGGGATAATTTATTGGCTTCCAGCTTCTCCGCCGTATATTCGGAGAACGCCAACTGCCCAAGTCCCGGCAAGGATATATAAGTTCGAGACCAGAGATACGTCCTTCCATTCTGCTCCGTAACAAATTTCAGCTTTTCTGTGCCTTTATCGTTAACAAACGTACCATCCGCTGTATAGGTGTATTCTTGAGCCGGATTACTCGGAGCTGCGAGTGTGGATACAGTCATTTGTCCAGCATTGTTCATTTCAATCTTCTTAACCGAATTAATGCTGCCATATATACCTGCATTCGTGGCTATTTCTTTAGGTATACCTGCCTTCACTGGCACACCAAACGATTTTTCCGGCTTCCGTTCTGTAATAATGCCCTTTTCCTCAAGTGCGCTGAGTAATAATTCATTCGCAATGAACTGATCTTTGGCACTTGTCCCACCAGATGAGGTAACGGCGGCAGCCAGATTGTATTCTGGCAGTACGATTAATGAGGAGTGATACGATATGGTATCTCCACCTTTCGTTACTGCCTTGATGCCGTATTCACTGAATGGGTACAAATTTACACTATCCCACCCTAACCCGTAAGATATAGACGTATCACTATCCTCTGGCCACATGCCTCTTTTGTATTCTTCTTGCGCCATGGCTTCTACAGACTTATTGGTAAGAATGCCTTGGACCTCTCCCGTGAAAATCTGTGAAAATTTCACAAGATCTTCAGCGGTGGAATAAATGCCTCCAGTAGCGATGACATTATAATTCTCTTGTGGAAGCTGACCCTCAACCAAAGGAGAATAGATTCCCGACATGTCTGCCGGGTCAACCACATCCTGTGGTGTTTTGGTATGCTTCATGTCCAGAGGTCCTGTTAAATATTGGTGTATAAAAGCTGTAAAGCTCATGCCGCTAACTTGTTCAACCATAATTTCGGCTAACGTAAAACCGTCGTTACTGTACACAGAGTATGCGCCGGGATCTGCCTTCAGGTTTTGGTTCCCTAATTGATCCAGAAACGTATCATGTGAATACGTATCATTATCCCCGTACAATGTGGCATTGCTGCCAGTGCTGCCCAACAGACCGGAAGAATGATTTAACAGCATGCGTGGTGTAATTTGTTTGTATCGGTTATCTTTCATTTTAAAATCAGGGATATAGTTCACAACAGGCAGATCCAAATCCATCTTGCCTTCGTCAACTAACTTCATAACAGAAGCTGTAAGGAACATTTTACTCGTTGATCCTATGCCATAGATCGTATCTGACGTAAGAGGCACCTTGTTGTTTTTATCGTTTTTACCCGTCTGACCGGACACCACAATCTCGCCACCATCGATAAGGGCATATTGCAGGCTTGTTATTCCATGCTTCTCGGTGAGTAACTTGGCTTTCTCCATCACCGTTTTCTTGGTTGGTTCATACGTAAAATCACTGCTACTTGTAACAGGCGCAGCCATTGCAGACATTGGAGCTAACATCGTTAATGCCAGCGTTAACACGGCGATTGAAGTGCGTTTTCCCTTTTGTCGTCCCATTCACATCATCTCCTGTTAAATGTTTTGGTTATTAGAGTTCTTCCGGGTCTACAAATTTCACCTCCGGATACAAGTCGTTTGGTCCCTGAATCAGATCTCCACCCGTTTCTTTCAGTTGTTTGTTAAAGAAGTCGAGTACATATTGATTTACGATGTTTGATCCTCTTTTACCATTGATATCTCCTGTGATACCGGACAGTTTAACCAGCTCTGAATAGAACTGAAGGTCCGTGAAATTGAAGTGCTGGGTTCCTTCTACATAGATCACTTTTCCCCCATGATTAATAACATTTTTCATAATGTGCAGCTCATCTGAAAGAGATTTAGTTACTTCATCATCCGAATTTCTATCTATTTCAAAATTGGCTAACCAGTCTTCAAAACTTCCCGATCGGATGAACATAAACGGCTTGTTTATATCATCTCTATTTTCCACTTCATATAGTGATCCATCCATATTAACCCCGGCCTTGATTCTCTGATCTAAATACGTTGCATTAAACGCGGTTGCCCCTCCAAAAGAATGCCCCATCGTCCCGATGTGATCTAGATCGATTTTTCCTTTAAACTGACTTTCGATTGCACCTGAATTCAGCTTTTCGATTTGATCGATTACAAACTCCACGTCTTTCGTCCATATATTTCCTGTTTTTGTGCGTTCATCTAGTGTAGTCGTGCTTTTTTTATAATCCGTTACACGGCCATCTGGAAAAAGGGTAGCAAAGGTGCTATACGTATGATCGATGGTGACCACGATATACCCATGACTGGCCAGATTCTCGGCCTGTGATGCATGTAGAACTCTACTGGTTCCCATACCATGAGATAGTAGTACCACGGGATACGGACTTGCAGAAGGTAAGATTTCTACATTTTCATAAGAGTTGGTTTGACTATATTTCCAGTAGTCGAGCACAAATTCAGGCAGTTTTAAAGAAGTAGAGAAGCTCTGAATATACTTTTTGAACCTCTCTTTATCTTTTGGAAACAGCGTGTCACGCTTGATATTATTCCTATTTTCAGCAGGGTACCAAACTTGAACCATTAGTTCCCTCTTGTCACTTTGATCTTCAGTGAAGACTTCATCTCTGTTCTGATCTGTAAAATGAAAGGTTTGCGTACCCACTTTCTCTGGACCATCCGGCTTCGGCAAATTAAAGACAGGTAAGTATGCAGACAAGGCAGTAGAACCAACCAGCAGAATGACAATCAGGGAAGATAAACTATATTTCAAGAACTTTCCTATTTTCAGATTCATCATCTTTTCGGAATGTCTGAGTAAAACAATAATTATGAATAGAGCCGTCATGATATATACCACAAGCAACTGCCATCTGTATCCCTCAACCAACAATTGAACTACGAGTATAACGCTACTTCCTATCCCCAAACCCAATCCTGTTTTCTTTGCACTTCTTTTAATAAATAGTAGGTCTACGAGTAACGCGAAACAGGATAGAACTAACAGTATCTCAAATAATCTCATTTGAATTCCTCTCTCTCTCATCACGGCAACGGCCAAATTGGATTTACTATGGAAAAACCGCCCAGCAAGACGGTTTTTCATATTCGGTAATGCACCTCTGTTAAGTCACGAGTGTGTACTTTTACAGAATTTTTACTTCGCTTCGTTCATGAATGCTCTAACATCTTCAGCTATTTCTTTAAATAACGTATGGTGCAAGTAATGCTCGCCATCCATAGTGATTACTTTCCCATGTACTGAATCTTTGATCTGCCCTTCATGCAGCGGTATCCATCCTTCTACACCTTCATTATTGGCTTGTACAAAGAGAAGAAGTGGAAGGTCTTTAGGGAAGGTTAAACCTTGAGCTCCTTTAAAATTGGAAGCAATATGGTCCATCTCATTTAACATCGTGGCACTATTTGAGTTTTTACTCGACAGCATTTTCATCTGCTCTACAGTATGTTCATCAAATGGGAGTCCGGCATAAGGGTCTTCACCAAATTTGACCACTAATCTTTGGAGACCTGATTTTTTGAGAAATCCGAACATTTTAGTAGGTAATTTGGCATCCATACCCGGTTGTGTTGAAACACTGCTATCAATTCCGACAAATGCCGTCACCTCATCCGGATATTTGTTCACATAATCAATGCCATAAATGCCTGCAATGGAGTGGCCCATAAGCATGTATTTGTTAATATCAAGTTGCTGTAGAGCTTCATGAACTTCACTTACGATGTTCTCTGCGGTTCTTTCTTTTTCAGTTTCATCACTCAATCCATAACCAAAAGGCTCAACCGCAACAACTTTGTAATATGGTGATAGTTCATCGATGAGCAGTTTAAAATCAAGCGCTGGTGCAGCTGTTCCATATCCCGGAAGAAGCACGATCGCTTCCTTGCCTTCGCCTTGAATGAGCACATTCATATTTTTCCCGTCTACAGATACGTGCTGACCATAGGACTCTATCTTCTTCGCTTCTGAATTACTACTGATCACATTGGTGATATAAACAATACCCAGAAATAGAACAATGGCAATTAAGATTGCTCCTAGTATTTTAAGTATAATATTTCGTACCTTCCTGACCCTGGTTCTATTCTTGGCTTTCTTTCCCTCTGGTTGTGTCACTCTGATCTTCTCCTGTCTTGAACTGTTTGTTCGGTTGTCTTCTTTGCTGCTAATGAAAGCTTAACCAATGAAAATGTACTCCCTGTGACGTCAATATGAACTGAATATGAACAAGCAAAAAAAGCCACGTATAACATACAAGAAAGCTTGCATGTTACACATGGCATGATCATTCGGTTTAGATAATCCGATCTATATTCTATTCATTGGCCCTATCCTGTGAGCCTAACTATCCGTTGGTGGATGGATTGGCAACGTGATCATAAAGGTCGTGCCTTGACCAGGTTCGCTTTCCACTCGGATGTCACCCTGATGAAGGGATACGATCTGTTTAACGATTGCTAGTCCCATACCACTCCCGTCGTATTTACGACTGTGGGAACGATCTGCCTTGAAAAAGCGGTCGAATATACGCTTCTGGTCTTCCAGGGGAATTCCAATGCCCGTGTCGGATATTCGAACAGTCACATTTTTGAAATCCTCTTCGATACTGACTTTAATCATACCGCCATCCTTGGAAAACTTGATGCTATTTCCGAGAATGTTCGTCCATACCTGATTTAACTGGTCGTGATCAGCCGTTACCTTCACGCTCTCCAAATCAAGCTCGAAATGAATGTTGCGCCCAGACCATTGCGGCTGAAGCGCCACGATGACCCGCCTGATCTGTTCATCAAGGCTTAAGGTGGTGAGCCGTAGTTGCTGTGACTGCGATTCAAGTAAACTCAGCTTGAGCAGACTATCGCTCATTTTGGACATTCGTTTTGCTTCAGAGATGATAATATCCAGGTAACGGTTTCGCTCGTCTTCTGAGAGGTTTACTTGCTTCAGTGCGGAAGCGTAACCGGATATCGAGGTGAGCGGAGACTGAACCTCATGCGAAACATTTGTAACGAATTCCCTGCGCATCTGCTCCAACTGCTTCAGATCATGCATCATTTCTTCAAAGCTGCGAGCCAACGTACCTATTTCAGTCGTTTGCTTAATGTTCAGCTTGACGTTGAAATCTCCAGCTGCAATCCGTTTGGTCGCTTTGGTTAATTTCTTGATCGGTCTCACCAGATATACAGAAGCAACCAGAATTAACAAACTCCCTGTCATCAACGAACAGGTTGCAAAGATCAAGCCCCACTTGACCACAAAAGTGGCTGAGGGTGGTGAGAGTGTTTCCAAAAACATCGCTTTTGTTCCCATCTCCGTCTTCAACGGCAACCCTAAAATCACCGTAGCGATTCCATCCCTCGTATCTTGAACAACGCCACCAGCTAATACTTTCTTTAGTTGCTCGCTCGTCACAGCAGCAGACTTATGTCCGTTAGTCTTTCCGTAACTCTTGAACTGACCCGTAGCTTCGTAAATTCGAATATGATAGGAATTGAGCTGCTTCATTCCACTTACGTACAAGTCCGCTTCACTTACTGGCAGGGACTTATAGATCTGCACAACGTCTTGGCCGAAATTACGCAAGTTAATTTGAGCGTTTTGATTCAATTTGTCCTCAAATATCCAGGTAGATACAAAAAATGAAATGACCGTACCAGCGATGACAGACCCCAGAAAGGTCAGGACCACACGAATATATATGGATCGGATCATTCATGGACCTCAAGTCTGTATCCCAGTCCACGCACTGTTTCGATCCGAAAATCTGGTGTAGTCGCAAATCGTTCGCGCAGACGCTTAATATGTACGTCTATCGTTCGATCATCTCCGGCGTAATCAATACCCCATATCTGATCGATCAACTGCTCACGTGTATAGACTTGGCCTGGTGTTCCAGCAAGCTTATACAGCAATTCGAACTCCTTAAGCGGTAACGTAAGCGACTCCGTACCTCTCATCACCTTATACGTCTGACGGTCCAGAATAACGTTGCCAAACTGTATTGTATGCGTGGAGCCAATTTTGTAACGTTTCAACAATGCCCGGACACGGGCGGTCAGTTCCAATGGATCAAACGGTTTGGTCAAATAATCATCCGTACCCAATTCGAATCCTTTCACCTTCTCCCACGTCTCTCCTCTCGCTGTCAGCATGAGTAACGGGAGATCGGGATTGGCTCTTCGGAGTTCCTTACACAGTGCCCAGCCATCCATGACAGGCATCATAATATCAAGCACAACCAGATCCACTGGCGTTTCGCCATACACGGTAAGAGCTTCCTTACCGTCCGCAGCTTCCACTGTTGTGAATCCATCATTTTTGAGAAAGAGACAGACGAGTTCACGAATGTTTGGATCGTCGTCTGCAACGAGAATAGTAGCCATAGATTTTTCTGTCCTCTCCGATACGTTTGAATGTATAGTTCAACTTATAGTAAATAGTGATACGTCCTGCTCATTGTATATCCACAGCAAACATCGTATGTTCTTTTAACGTTCCCTGGATCGGGACAGGCTGTGACCCATACTCTGTGAATCCTGCCTTTTGAAGTACACGGATGGAACCTGTATTATCAGGTACCGCACCAGCTTCGATGCGTGTAATTTCAGTTTCATGTTTGGCAAATTCAAGCACGCATTGCAGGGCTTCGCTCATATACCCTTTTCCTTGATGCAAAATATCCGTCACATAACCAACAATCCATTTTGGAGTGGAATCCAATATGATCTCAAACAAAGAAATCTCACCGACCAGTTCATCTGTTGTATGTAGAAAAATACCAAAAGAATAGCGATTTCCTTCTTCTCTCTTCTTGTTCCAGCTCTCAATGATTGACTTTTGCCGCTCCAAGCTGTAGAAAGACTCCTCCCGAATACTCGCTGAGGTACTCTCAATTGCCTCACGATTTCGAACCTGTAGATCCAGAAGCAATGAGGCATCTTCCACATTCCAAAATCTCACAAAGATACGTTCTGCACTATATTTCATTACATTATTCCTCCTCTATTAACGTTAGGTGAAATGGACTGCAATTTCCCTGTTATATCTCCCCGTTTGCCGTCAGTGGATTGTACTTTGATTATATCAGGTCATTATAAGAGTACGAGCGAATTAACGAGAATTGTTTCGCCAGAAAATGCGGGGAATAAGGCATATCGTTGCGCAACCAGGCGACAATGGTACCAATCAGGGCTGAAGAACCGTACCAGATTGCAATCTCCTTGTGAATGCCGGATTCTTCGAGTTCATCCTCCATCTCTACCCGATCAATTTTGGCTTTCACCAGCGTACTCAACAATTTGAGCAGTCGTTCGGTAAAAATCGGTGTGCGCTTGGTAGCAAGTACCACCTGATAGAACGAGGCGTTCTCTGCAAAATGCTCCAGTAACTTGACCAGAACAGGCCAAGCCTCTTCCGTTCTTTGTTTCTCAAAATGAGGAGCATATTCATCCACGATCCGTTCAATATGCTCAATCATCTCATCGGCCATCTTCTCCATCATATCCGTAATATCACGATAGTGCAGGTTGAAAACTATACAACACGTTGTAAATTTAGTCACGCGTGGATTGAAAGGATGAAAAGGATTGAGTCAGGCTAGAGTGCAAGAAGAATTATCCGTAAAGAAAGGCCCCATCCTGTTTATCATGATTTTGGGAGCCTTCCTTGCAACGTTGAATCAAACGATCATGAGTGTCGCTACACCGGAACTGATGGGTGATTTTAACATCTCCGCCGCAACAGCACAATGGTTAACGACAGGTTATATGCTGGTGAACGGGGTACTTATCCCCATCACGGCCTACTTCATGCAACGCTTTTCAACCAGACAATTATTCCAAGCTTCCATGTTTATTTTCCTGATTGGTACCATCGTATCCGCTCTTGCAACCAACTTTGGCACATTGCTGACAGGACGCATGATTCAGGCCGCAGGTGCCGGCATTATCATGCCGCTCTTGATGCACGTTATTTTGACCTTGTTTGCCCCTGAAAAACGAGGATCTGCGATGGGTATGGTTGGCTTTGCCATCATTTTTGCCCCTGCAATCGGACCTACCCTTGCCGGTTATATTCTGGAGCACTACTCTTGGCAAACGATGTTCTATGGCATGATTCCATTAACCCTTATTGTCATTGCCTTTGCGTTTGTATACCTGAAGAATGTATCCGAACGGGTCAACACAAAGTTCGACACAATCAGTGTTGTGTTGTCTACTATCGGATTCGGCGCATTGCTGTATGGCTTCAGCAGAGCAGGAAGTCTGGGGTGGTCAAGTGCAGAAGTCCTTATCTGCATTGCAGCAGGAATTGTTGCTCTAGCCCTGTTTACATGGCGTCAGCTCGTTTCTGAAACTCCCCTGCTTGATCTGCGGACTTTCAAGTACAACATGTTCTCCCTGACCACCGTCATCAGTATCGCGATTACAATGATCATGTATGCTGACATGATGTTGCTTCCCTTGTATCTCCAGAACGCACGTGGTTACACTGCACTGGAGTCCGGATTATTGCTTCTGCCAGGTGCGCTTGTCATGGGCTTCTTGATGCCAGTAGCCGGAAAATTGTTTGACCGATTTGGAGCAAAATGGCTGGCTGTTATCGGCATGGTAATCACCATCGTGGCGACAATTGGTTTCATCGACTTAACGGATTCAACCAGTTATAGTTACCTGGTATTCATGTCAACCGGCCGCCGAATTGGTATGGCATTGCTCATGATGCCGATTCAAACTGCGGGTCTTAACCAACTGCCACCAAGGCTCGGTGCACACGGCACAGCTATCTCCAACACTGTCAGACAAGTTGCTGGCGCTGTAGGTACTTCATTGCTCGTAAGTGTCATGACCTCCCGTACAACGGCACACGTACAGGATATGATGGCGACTGGTGCAGCCAATGGCCTCAGTCAACAACAGCTTGCCACAGAATCCATGATTCAGGGCATCAATGATGCTTATGTTGTTATCATCGGTATCGCTGTTGTGGGATTGGTTCTTTCCTTCTTTATCAAACGTACCAAACAAGCCAAAGAGGAAGAAAGCAAACAGGTTGTAAGACAAAAAGTTTCCATGAATTGAAATTAAGGTGTCCAGCCTCATACTTGCTTGCATAACAAAGCGGCAGATCAAGACGTTTACGTCTGATCTGCCGCTTTTTAGGTTGTGTCCCGTATGATTCCTTGTATGATTCCTTATCACTCCGCAACGATCTTCACTGGCAGATGAGTCAACGACTGCCCCGGAGCTGAAGTGGCCAGATTATTCTCCAGATCAAAGGACTCCACCGGCTCAATCCGAGCGATCTTCTCTACAAATGCAGTCAATGCAATGCTCAGTTCCATCCTTGCCAGCGGGGCACCCAGACAAAAGTGTGGGCCATTGCCAAAGGTAAGATGTTTTTTGTTATTCCGACGATGAATATTCAGCTCAAACGGGTCTTCAAACATCTGCTCATCCATATTGGCTGCACTCATCCAGGAGATGACAACATCTCCTTTTTTCAAATCTACTCCGAGCAGTTGGTTATCCTGCTTCACTGTCCGATGTCGCTTGGCATTATGGAAACGATAACGAAGCATTTCTTCCACTGCAAGCGGAACCAAATCGGGATTCTGTCTTAGTTGGCTATACAGACTCGGGTCATCGTACAGGAAGGAATAGAACGTATTTGAAACCATATGGCTTGTTGTCTCAATACCGGCTCCGAGCAGAAGCATAGTCGTGCGAACAACCTCATCTTCTGTGAACTTCTCCCCCTCAACATCAACGTTCAACAGATTGGTAATGATATCCTCACCAGGATGAGTCCGTTTATGAACCACAATGGGGTACAGGAATTGATAGTACTCTTGCGCTGCAGTTTGTTTTTTCAGTTCACTCTCTTCAGCAGTCTTCGGATTGGTGGGTTGAAACAGAATATCTACCCAGTTCTTGAAGCGATGACTATCTGTGAGAGGGATGCCGAGCAGATCAGCCATAACCATCGAAGGCAGCGGAGCGGCCAACGCTTGAACAATATCAATGGTCGTATTTGGCTCAATATCTGCTACAAGCTGCTCTGCAATGTTGCGAATTCGTGGCTCCCAGTTTTTCAGACTACGCGGTGTAAAAGCAGCCGATAACAACGAACGACTTTTTTGATGACGGGGAGGGTCGATACTTGATATGTTTAATTTGTCTGGAGGTGTGCCTTCATTGTTCTTCGCTCCAACGGCAATGGTCGTCCGGGTTCCTTCGGCTGAAAAATACTCATGATTACTGAGGACCTGCTTCACATCATCGTATCTGAACACATTCCAGGTGTCTGTATCTTCGTGATAGTACACAGGATGCTCGGACAGCATTTTTCGAAACCAGTGAAGTGGGAAAAACTCTTCAGATCTGGACTGAAACCCCGTAATGTCCTCAACACGTATCACTTCTTTATACATTTGGAATCCACCTCTCAGCATAGTTTCGTGATTGGTTACATGGGTCCTGAATTGACAGTTCAGCACCTGATTCCATTTTATACCACCCGTTCATTTATTGATATAAACCATTTGAACTAAATCAATAAAAACCCCTTAATATAAGGAGTTTTCATTTTATACGCATCGTATATCATTACCCAATCAATCGCCTAGTTTCGCTAATGAATCCTGTAGTTGCTCCAGTTGTTCAGACAGGGTTTCAATCAATTTCTTCGTTTGGCTTGCCTTCTCCATTAAGACTTGCTCTTCAGAACCGTCTTCCGATGCTTTCATGGTTGGTGATGACTTCAATTCCGCCAATTCGCGTTTGGATGTTTCTTGTTTCTCCAAAGCTATGCGCAGTTCTTCTTTTGTCGTACCGATCTGATGCTCTAGATATATGATGTCGGACGAGTTCGCTCCATCGGATACACGTTGTGAATATGTCATGGTTCACCTCTTTCAATTTCATCCATTGCTTTGCCAACAGTATAGGGCTCAATATCGATATCCAGCTCCATGCCGAGAGCTAGTTTCGCCAGTTGACTCCCGATAAAAGGACCCATGGTCAAGCCAGAGGCTCCAAGTCCATTCGCGGTAATCAGACCTTGCCAGCCTGGGACAGCCCCCATTACAGGCAGAAAGCCAGGTGTGAACGGACGGAACCCAACTCTTACTTCCTGGAATATGCTATTGGCTAGCCCCGGCGCCAGTTCAAGACCTTTATTCAAAACTTCCTGCATGCCCCCTGCGGTTACTCTTGTATCATAACCTTCCACATCATTTTCATGAGTTGCACCAATCACAATCTTCTGTTGATCAAAGGCCAAGAGATATTGGTCAGAAGGTGGCATGATCACAGGCCAGCGGCCTGTATCCTCCCCATCCGTGACATGTAGATGCATAATTTGTGCCTTTTGATAATGCACTTTAAAGTGTATGCCGAGCGGCTTCAGCAGTTCGTTAGCCCAAGCACCTGCACAGACAACGACTTCATCTGCCAGGAAACTCCGATCATTAACACTCACACCAATGACCCGATCTGCTTCAAATTTAATCTTGGCGTCTCCATGAATTACTTCCGCTCCATTTCGCTGTGCAGACCGGATCAAGGCATCGCGCAGCGCCCTTCCATCTATACGTGCAGCACCGCTGATATGTACCGATTGATAACGTTCCTCCAGCAGTGGAAAACGTTCACGGGTTCCTATGGCATCAAGAGGTGTAATGTCACCAATCTCCGGTGCCTCTGCTTTGCGAAGATGGGCCCGCTCTTCCATCTTGTTGATTTTATCCTCATCCGTATGAATGCTGAGCGCCCCCACTTGAGCATATCCGGTTTCCGTTTCTCCTTCACCCTCAAGCTCCGCTATGATGCTAGGGTAGAACCGCGCACCTGCCTTGACGAGCTGATACCAGTCTTGATTGCGACGCTGTGACAGCCATGGACAGATGATACCGGCAGCTGCATCCGTCGCCTGTCCTATATCTTTTCGATCTACGATGATTACCTCTGCGCCATGTTTGGCTAATTGATAGGCTGTTGATGCCCCCAGAATACCCGATCCGACTACGATGACTTTCTTCATGTTTGCATTCCTTTCTATAATCACTCATTCGTTATAGCGTATACCGTTTTGCATTCTGTTGGCAAGGCAGGCGTACTTTTAGGTCCATAAATAGAGGCTGATCAGACCGCAGTTCATACTCATTCATCCAATAAAGAACTGTTGAAGTATCTATGTGAAAACGTTTTATCACCCCTCGTCATTCAATTAAAATTATTCCATTTATGTAATATAATTCTTTCTAGGTTTCTTTTAACTCTGTAACCACGCCACTTACGCACATGATCCTTTAACGAAAAGAGGAATACACGACGATGCCGAAACCTAGCATGGGGAATCCGATGGATACCGATATGCCGCTCATGATTACAGGGCAAAACCAGTTGACCGTTGATGAATTGATGAATTGGAGCGACCATTCAAGGGATTACAGCATTGTACAGTGCATCGGAGGAACAGGGCGAATCGCAGCAAAGAATCATGAATTTTCGATCAAAAAAGGGACCGCTCTCATTTTGTTCCCAGAGGTAACCTACCGTTACCACAATCGGAGTGATTCATTACGATTTGATTGTCTGTCTTTCAATGGCTATTTATTGCCACGGTTCTTGCATACCTTGCAGATCGGGGAGCTGCGCGCCTTCAAGCCGGATGGAATGCTTCATATCCTGTTGCGTGAAATTACGTTGGCGCTGCAGTCCCGGCACAAGGATCAGATCTGGCACGTATCCGCATTACTGTACATGCTTTTGGTCAGATTAACCATTGAAGGTGAACGCTATAGTGCTTACGAACGTTCTGATGCCCGATTAAGATTGGATGAACTCATTACTTTTATCAAACAAAATTATCATCAGGATATTTCTCTCCCCGTGTTGGCCGAGCAGATGGACGTTACCGAGCAACACCTCAATCGGATATTCAAAAAAGAATTTCAAATGACTCCACTGGAGTATCTGATGCGCTATCGGCTGTTGAAAGCCAAGGAAATGCTCATTGAAAATGATGCCAATACGGCTCATGAAATAGCCAAAGCCGTTGGTTTCAACAGTGCCAGTTACTTTGGATCAGTGTTCAAAAAATACGAAGGGATCTCCCCTATCGAGCTACGCAAGCAGTATCTGGATTAAAGCGCCTCCATATTGATCTCGGCCAGCGAGGATAACCGCAGTTCATGCATGGCGAATTCCAGACCACACGTTACCTCGTTAGGCACGATGATACAACGAATACCTGCGGCATTGGCTGCCTTCAAGCCATTAGGTGAGTCTTCGAACACAATCGCTTCGGAAGCCTCGATCCCAAGACTCTGGAGAGCAAGAAGGTACAGTTCAGGGTCCGGTTTCACTCGCTTCACATCCTCGGATGTATGAACGACTGTGAAATAATCCAAAATGCCTAATTTCTGCAAGTAACCATGCACCCAGTCCCGTGTGGAGCTGGAAGCAACCGCAAGCTGAATCCCCTTCTCCCTCGCAGACTGAAGCAATTCATGCACCCCTGGAAGAATTGCCGCTTGTCCCAAATAGGCTTCGTATTTCTGTTCTGATAGCAGCTTGATATGATCATGATCTATCTTTTTTTGGAGCGCCTGCTCCAGGTACAGAAAAGGATGAAATTCCTCGAAGGAAGTCCCCACATTTTTCGACCATAGCTCCAGACCAAGTTCAACCCCATGCTCTTCATAAATATCGCGAAACGCATAGTACCAAGGTGTCTCTGTATCGATAATGAGTCCATCAAAATCAAATATAAATGCTTTTACCATGAACCTGTTCTCCCTCCAATGATCGGCCGGGGGAGCGGATTAGAAGCGTGCGGTCAAGTCCGGATGAGTAACGTTCACGGATAAAAAGTGACACGTACAGCCCGTTCCAGTCGGCGACTGAACAACTAATCCAGCTCGAAGTTTCCCCTGAATCGGCATGCCGAAATATCGAATTAGTTTCCACTCTTCCCCATCGGGAGAATAAAAGAATGATATGCAGTCCTCTACTTTGCGTATACGCAGATAGGGATTAGGTACGGAGACTTCAACCGAATTGCAATCATCGGATGAACCATCACGTGTGACCACCGACACAATGGTAGGCGCTTTTCCATCATACTCAAAACAAATTTTGCACCAGTTAAGGTCATCCGCCATCACCATCAGGCATCCGGAATCATATTGATTTTTCATATCAACAGTTAATTGGGTTGTGATTTCGAAATCGCCAGGCACAGGCATGGACAAGAAAGGAGCAGTTGCACGAATATGCTTGCCCGCAGGGTCCTGGAAAAAGTCCGTGTCCTCCTTCGCTTCCACCAGCACACCTCCCTGATCCGTATAGGACCAGGTTTCGGGCTCGTTCATCCAGCTCCATTGCTTCCGTGCTTCTGTTGTCATTACGTTCGTCATTTGTTAGCAGCCTCCCAAGTTAAATTATGTTCTAGAGGTTGTTCTAGTTTTTTTCTGTACTACATATTCGCTCAAGATACAGTAAACCCCTTTTTCTACATATTTTTGTAAGACTCTAGTACTTGGGAGTGCTTTTGCGGATCTGGCAGGAAGAACATGATGACCACGAGTACGACATATAGACCAAGAATGACACTGAACAACAGTGTTGGATTGTGATGGTAGAGCAGGCCCGTCAGGTAACCGGATGGAATGGCTGTAAGCGTCATTACGGTCTGCACGGCCGAGAACATGTCGGCTTTCTCATGCGTACCCAATCGGTTCATCAGCAGAGAATCCCGGTACGTCTGCAAAATGAAGTTACCCGCAGCAAGCACGATTAGTGTGAGAAACAACATGCCTATATTCCCCACAGGGATCAATAGAAACAGAATGGCCCCAGCCGTGCTGAGCACGATGGAAAAACCAACATACTTTTCTTCCGAACGCCGTTTCAGTCGCGGAATGATGACCAGATAGAGCAGCATGACGGTTACTGCGGTCACAACCGGAATAAACGAAATGACACGATCATCAAATTTCAACTGTTCCTTGAAGAAAATGACCTGAAAGAAATTCAGCTGCAAGATCAGATTGGATAAAACCGTAATCAGAATAATCGGAAAAAGTCTCCGTTTGTAGAACGATTTGCCGAACATGCGCAGACTGGCACCCAAGCTCTGAAGCACGCGGGTTTTACTATGCAATCCCATAAGTTCCTTGCCGACCTCAGTCTCATCCGTGTATCGGTTACGAATGAAGAACATAGCAGTCATGAGGATACCCCCGACAAAGTAAATGCTGGCAAGTGTTGGCACAATACCATAATCAGCAATGACCACCCCGGCAATCGGCGTTAATACCCCGGCTCCTGTAATGATCATGTTGAGAATGGCAAACACTTTCGATCGTTTATGTTCCTCGACATCCTCAATGATTAGACAGTTAAAGGCGACCGTTACAAACTTGGATGTTGCGTTCAGTAAATAAGCGATCAGGAACAGCCAGAAGTTCTGGGAGAAGGCCCAGATGAACATGGGAACACTCCAGGCAAGCAGATCAAAGATCAGCGTTGTTCGTTTCCGGCCCAGCTTATTGGTAATGGAACCCGCAAACAATTGAAAGATAAAGGCAAAGTAAAGATTCACCGAATTGATTAAACCGATTTCAATGTCCGAAAGTCCGGCTTCCTTCATATATAAAGGAGCGTAGAAGAGAACGATCGTGCCCGGAATGGCCCATACCGGTTCGAGTAAAATGGAGTAGCGTGGATTCTTCGGCAAATCTTGAAGCAATTTCAATCGATATCCCTTCCTTCTGCGGTTTTCACCGCTGCAAATTCCAACTTCTCGCAGCGGCAAACCCGCTAATGTCTACATGCTTATAGGATCAGAGCTGTTTTGACCGAATTCATCGGCAAGGTCTCTCCGGTACGCAAGTCATAACCAATCGTTCCATTAAAGGCCTGTTCATAATCACTCAGCAGTTCCTTGGCTGTCACCATCTGCTCCAGCTCCGGAATACTTTGGGCAAATTTCAGTGCCGTACTGATCATCGAGTGATTAGCAACCGCGCCAATGATACTAATGCCATCATTAATCACGGCTGTTGATTTGAACGTCACCTCATAGCTGTCGTCATATCCCATAGGAATAATTTTTCCGCCTTTGGCAATCATCTCAAATCCCACATGAAGCTGGTTACCAACTGCGTCCACTACAATATCAAACTTTTTGTTATTATTGATCTCGTATACTTTATCCAGTGTCAGATCCTGAGGATAGAACACATGATCTGCGATCCCTGATGCGAACTCTTTGCGATAAGGGTCCACTTCCGTGCCTACCGTAAGCCTTGCCAATCGTTTGCTCACAAGCTGACACAGGGAACCGATTGCACCGGAACCGAGGACGAGTACAGAATCACTCGGTTTGACTCCTGCTTTCATGAATGTCTGCAGAACACATCCCAGTGGTTCGATCATCATGGCCGTTTCCCAGCTCATGGAATCCGGGATGGCATAGATGTACTTCTCATCCCCGACAAAATATTCAGCAAAGGTTCCGTGCGTCGTCATCCCTACTTGATAGTCATCAAAATTCTCGCAGTAGATAAACAGACCTTCGCGGCAATAAGAGCAGGTACCGCAAGATTGCGTGGGATCAACCAATACCCGATCACCGATCTTGAAACCACGAACTTCGTCACCCACCTCAACCACGGTGCCCACACCTTCATGACCAATGATCGTTCCTTTATTCGCAGGCACTTTGCCTTTGACAATATTCAGGTCTGTACCGCAGATGCCTGAACCATAGATTTTAATTTTTACCTGATTTGGTTTTTGAATGGTTGGCTCATCAATATCTTGGTACGCCACCTGTTTGAGATCCTGATATACGAGTGCTTTCATTGAATATTCCTCCTAGTCGATTGTCGATTATGATCTATGGATTAAGCTTCAAACGTTTTCGTAAGTTGCATCGCGTGAAGATGTTCCTGCTTCTGAATCTCTTTCCAGTCTGACAGGATCTGCAACAGCGCTTCCTCCACCCATAGCAATTCTTCACGTGTATGGGCATCGGAGAAAATAAAATAACCTTTGGTAAAGATGCCGAAGTGAGCCATCCTCTTCACCATGAACTCGCGGAAAGGATCTGTTTGGAAGTTATCTTCAGCCAAGGATTGAATGTAGAAGCTTGCATACGTCCCTCTCACTTCCAATTGATCCGTCAATCCGAGTAACACAAGTTCAGATTCCAGACGATCCATGATCCGGGTTGCCGGATCTCGCCAGGTCGGCCACACTTTCGCATTTTTCATTAATCGTTCACAGGCAATGGCTGCGGCGAGCGCTGTCGTTTCGCTGGAATGGGCATTACTGAATCTGACCTGTCCTGACAAAGACATCAAGTGCTCCGGCCCCATAACCGCTGCGAGCGGCATACCGTTAGCCATACCTTTAGAGATACAGAGCAGATCAGGCCAGATGTCATATTCTCCTGCTGTAGCCTGCTTGCCCATTCGAATACCGGACGTTACCTCATCGAATATGATAATGATGTCCAGAGACCGACACAGGTTTACGGCTTTCTCCAGCGCGTCCTTTTTCCACTCGTTGGGGCATAGAACAATACATGCGATATCCTCGGGAGATGAGGTAATCTGGGCCTCAATTCGCTCCACAGTAGGCTTGTTGATCCAGATCGTTGAACGCTCGATATCCACTGGGATGCCACGTTCTTTCGTCTGGCCACCGTAATAGCCATAGGCAGACCAATCGTGCCACCCATGATAAGCTGTCGCAATAACCTTGCTTTTACCACTAGCGGCACGGGCCAGACGCACGGCCCCACTCACTGCATCGGCGCCACTCTTGGTAAAGCGCAGTGAGGGATAACGACCCTCGAACCGCTCCAGAATCAACTCGGCACATTCAAGCTCGATGTCGGCAGGCAAAGAAAAACTTGTCCCTTTTTTCAACTGGTGAATGACGGTTAATTGGACTTCATGTCTGGCATGGCCCCATGGCGCCGTACCCATGGCCATTTCGCAATCCAGCCATTCATTTCCGTCGATATCTGTAAATCGGGAATTATAAGCCTCTGCACAACATACGGGGGTATGCCCCGGAAATAAACGTTCAGGTGCTTTGGCTAAAGTGCTGCATCCGCTCGGAATTACCTTTTCGACTTGTTCCAACCACTCCAGATTACGGGTAAATCTTACGGCACGATCGAGCGTGCTCTCTTTTTCTTTCACCTTAAGTACCTCCCTGTTTATTTTCGTTGTGAGTGAATTACCGAACTTTGGTTCCAGGCCAGCATCCATCGTATATGCGATCCATCGTGATCACATTGCCATACAGGTCAATGATCAGATCCTTGGCTCGATGAGCATGTCTCATCTCAATCCAGTAGCGGTTCTCCAGCAAACGGGCGAAATTGTCCACCAAGAACAGTAACCGGTTCTCACTATGAATCAGTTCCTTGCCCAGTACCTGTGGCAACCAGATAGCTCCGTTGGAATTGAAGCGGTTTGAATAGTCACGTACTTCGGCTACATTTGCAAAGTCAGCTTCCTCCAACTTGGTCCAGAATGTATCCGCATCACTACGAACCTCGGCAAGATCAATGCCAACAATCGGCAGATGCTGGTATTCAACTTGACTCTCTAGCTGCGCTTTCAGATGACTGAAAACGAAAGGCCACACATCAGCTTCGATTTGGCTGCCCCACTTTTTCCAGAAGCGTGCCAGATTGTTCTTGCGGTTGAAGTTGCGGTGAATACCGCTACTGCGTTCCCAGTGATATGCTTGAATATTCGGATTAATGACTGTATCGTATCCGGCAGCTCGTGCCCGCATCTGATAATCAAAGTCCTCGTACCCGTTAAAGAACTTCTCATCGAGGTTACCGATGGTCTCATACACCTCCCGTTTCATGCCAAACATGGCGAACACCACCAGTTGAACAGAGAAAGTTTCTTTCGGGATATCATCAGGAGATGCGTTCAGGAACAGGTGTCGGCCGATGGTGTCCGCAAAAGCAATGCCGCAGTGCTGCACGCCTCCTGTCTGTGGATACAACAGAACCCCTCCAATCATGCCGATTGTAATATCGCTATCCAGTGTCTCTTTCATCATCGGTTGCCAGTTCGGTTGAAGAATCGTGTCAGAATCCAGAAAGAAAATGTACTCTCCCTTGGCAAGGCTCAGTGCGCTATTAATCGACACGGCGCAACCGAGTGGAAAATCATGCTGAAGAATCTCGATGGTCACACCTTCTCTTACTTCTTGCTTCAGTTTATCCAGATGTTGAAAAACGGCTGAGCCGGAACCATCGTTGATGAAAATAATCTGAGTGGATCGGCTTACCGTCCGGAGTAGCGAATCTGTGAACAGGTTCAGAATGTTATAGTCCTGGTTGACTGGCACAATAATGGTGTAAAGCATGGAATCCCTCCTGATTTGGTTTGATGGAATGAGTACATAAGCTGATTTTAAATTGCACAATTGCTGGTCGTTCTGTCCGGCCTCCTCGTTTGAATATTTTGTCTTTATTTGGTAATGATTTGAATCTACTAGAAATTTATATCATTTTTTGTAAACTGAAAATCTTAAATTCTGAACGCTGTTAATATTTGAATATGAGTTAAAATCAAGTCTTTGATGCTTGCGCACTGAGAAACGCTGTTGTGAACGCAAAAAAACACCCTCAAAGAGTCTGTGTATCTAACGATACAGTCGACTTTTTTGGGGTGTTCGCAATTAAAATCCGTATTCAATTGAACGTTCTAACCTGACTCGTTAGATAAATCCACCTTATAGTTTAACTTCTACGTTCCGGTGTGGATCGCTATATTTATAAATACCAGGATTAAGTTCAATCCTTCCGTCAAACGGAATACCTTTGTAGGTATCAATATAAATTCCTGAAGATACCATGCCCCTAGGTGTAACTTCAGGTACTACTTCTTTGCCGTTAATACGTAACGTAGTTTGGTTAACACCTCTGAAACTAGGAGTTTTAGAATATGACTCTACAACTAATTCCTCCCCATCCCTATAGTAAGAAAATTGTATTTCAACTCCATCGACAGTGAGTTTGGTGTACTGCTTTTGTTTCTTGGGTTTATTTAAATGAATCCAGTTTTTAGTGGTATCTCGTTTCTCAACGACGGCATCTTTTAAGATGAGTTTCATTGAAACATCAGACCAGTTTTGATACCACTCAGGGGATTCAAATCGGAAAAAATGCTGATAACTACCACGATGGTCTCCTATCAAAGTTCTTCCCCCAGTTATTGTGTTATCACCTATAACTAACTGGGCTGTATTGTAATGAACAATACCTTTTTTAAGCGAACCCTCTTCGTCGATTAGAATCTGGAGATCCAAGGGAGTTATTTTGAGTTGCTCTAAAGTGACACCTGTTTTTTCTTGAAACTCAGGAGTTGTCTCCAATTTTTTTGTGTACATAGACTCACTTGCTTTTTTCCCATCTGCCACAAAATCAAACTTCCAAGTCCCTAATATCCGTTTTGATTGTTCAATATAACTGAGATGAAGATTCGCATTTGTCCATTCTTTTTCGGTTATATCGAATACCTGTTCAATCAACAAACCTGTATCTTCACTGGGCAACAAGGTTGGAATTGCGTCTATCACTTGAGCGCCGGTATGAACTACCAAGTGGGGATTACCTCGTCCCATATCAGATGGGGATGCAGCAACTTTATAACGAATAACGGTTTGATTTTCAGAATGGTTAACGGATTCAATATTGATTGTTGGATATTGCGTAACTCCAGTGACTATCGTATCTCCAACTGTACCAGAAGATTTTAAGGAAATATCCCTATCCCGGTAAAAAATAAGATTTTGTGCTTCAAATGTATATTCTTTCGTACCATCCTTTAATGTATCAGGTGTTTCATAGACCCCGATGAGTTTTTGGCTCTCAGGATCGAATCCTAAATAACCATATACTTTCGCCTTCGCATCGGACTCATCTTTTAAGATATTTTTCTCCGTAGCAAACCCCGTGTACTTTGAAAGATCGATTGATGTGTCCAGAGATATCAGCACCTTCATTTTCTCTCCATCTGTTACTACACCGTTCAAATTCATGGACACACCTGAACTGGAAGAACGAAGATCATATTGTTGACCGATACCATTATTTATTGCGTTTGCGACGCCACGGCCTCCGATTCGATCCCAATCAATCGTCATACTGGCGAATACCGGAATAGCAACAAGCAAGAAAAAAGTAAAAATGATGCTGATAGGAATTGCTTTAGCTCGGTATCCACTAAGCTTTTGTGAAGATTGCAGATTGACTCGGCGTTTATGTGCTTCTTTTTCAATGGTTGTCCACATCAAGTCATAATCCGGATGAGATATATTTTTTTCCTTATTAGAATACTGATTCATTATTACTCAGCTCCTTTAGTTCAGGTTCAACCATTTTATTAAGAAGTTTCAACCCTTTGTTCAATCTGGACTTTGCAGTTCCTTCAGGTATGTTCATGACTTTAGAGATCTCAGGTACAGTCAAATCATTGATAAATCGGAGGACAACAACCGTCCTGATCTTGTCAGGAAGTTCACTATATAACCCTTGTAACTCTTCTTTTGTTTCCCTATGATACACTCCCTCTTCCACTGGGTTATAATTCTGGGTTTTGGACAACAAATAATGTCGCACTTCTTTTATCCATCCAGATTTACGTCTTCTAATAACGCTATGACACTCATTTGAAGCAATCCGCAATATCCATGATTTCAAGTTCCTTACCTTAGTTCTATCTGCCAAGATAACTTTGACAAATACTTCTTGGCAAATGTCCTCAGCATCTGCTTGATTTTTCATCAGATAATAACAGAAGTAATAAACTTGCTCTTTGTACAATTCAAAAATTTCTCTGTCAGTCATTCTATAGCACCCCCCTTTGCTGTGTTTTCATTAATAAGACAAATAATGCTATGTAATCGTTCATTTTGTTATAGTTAGTTTTACTAAATCTCAGATGCCCAGTACAGGTTAGTTCAATGTCTCTGGCTTGAAACAGGAATGTATGCCAGTAAAGAAGCCAAAAAAAGCCGCTAAATTAGCGACTTTTAATTGGTCAACGGTGATGGGCTACTTCCGGTCAGTACACTCATCCATTATTTCACTTCTGCTTAAACCCATGATAAAACGTGTCTACTACAAGCGCAGGGGCTGCTTTTCTCGCGATATGACCACTTACAACCTGCTGCCACGTCAGGAACATGATGGAATACAGCACATCGACAATCCAGGTTTTATCGAGATCGGAGCGGAAATAACCTTTTTGTTGCAACAGACCAACCGCATGCAGTACCGGTTCTCTCAGTTTCAGATCTGCTCCCTCAATCTCGGGATTATAATTAATGGTGGTGTCATGAGCCAGAAAATATATTTTGTCGCCTAATGGAATCAGCGCCTCAATCAGTTCAGGTATGTACTTTTCACAGTGCTCCTCATCCAGCTGAATGTGTTGCATGGTCTCACTGACCACCTCGATTGCGCGTAATCCCAGATGAACCATGAGCTGTTCGCGGCTTTCCACGTATCGATGTAACGTAGCGATCCCGATTTTTGCAGATTCTGCAATTTCATTCATGGAAGCATTTGGTTTTTCAATCAGCAACTTGGTAGCCTCGTCCAAAATGGAATGAAGCCTGGTTTGTTTGATTGTTGTCATTTCCTTTTTCATTGTATTACACCTCTTGGCGAGTATAGTTCAACAATTGATCTGATCATCCATCATATGATTGGATTAGACTATAAATTATAACATACTTCCTCATGAGTAAAACTAAAAGCCGCCATTCGGCGGCTCATAGCATGGTTATCTTTCTTCAATTGCTGTCTGGTTCCAATCACTTATGGACATGGCCCACTTTATTAGTCTACTTTCGCACCATACGAGCGTACAAACAGAACGGCTTGTTCGCGATCCAAACGTACACCTTTGATATCCAATGATTTCAGATCGATGCCTTCCAGGTTAGCCCCTCTAAGATCGGCCCCTTGCAGCTTAGCTCTGCTTAATACAACTCGGGTAAGATCACAGTCTCTCAAATCCGCTTTGGTGAAATCCGTGTCCGTAAAGTCAGCTTCAAAGAAACGAATTCCTCGCAAATCCTGTTTACCTAATCGGGTATGTCTCAGATTCGTATAAGACCAATCGCCATGACTTAGTGTAATCCCATCCATTTGCGCACCTGAAAAGTCCGATCCCGTCATCTTGCAAGAACTGAATTTGGAAGCAAATAGATTCGCACCACCAAAGGTGCAATTTTCAAAAGCTGATTCCGTATGAATTGAACCATTCATGGAAGCACCTTTGAAGTCACACTCGATAAAACGGCAGTTACTGGTTTCGATCTCTTCCATAGAAGCGTTCATGAACGTACATTGTTTGAAAACACAACTTATGAGTTCTCCATAGCGCAAATCACGCCCCTCAAAATGCACTGCTTCATATTCCTGATCTTTATATTGATACACTGGTTACACCCCACATTGTATATTTCTCCGTCTTTCTTCATAAAAGAACTTTTTATACTATACCACACCCCTGTCAAGTACCTGCTTAAACCCATACAAAAGTCAAGATACTTTTTTATGAGAAAATCTGAAAACTAAAAAAAGGACGCATAGAGCGTCCCTCCAGCAACACTTTTAACTGTTCCAATGTGGGCTTATATATGTGAAACTCTCCAGTTAGCTGCTTTTTTCTATTCGTTTCAGAAAACATTACACCAGTTTTTTGGACATTCGGTACAGGGATAGCGAAGGTTTATTGATTTCCCCTACTCTCTGGTATCCCAAACGCTCGTAGAGTTTAATAGCTAGTAGATTTTCCTTTTTAACCGTAAGCGAAGATTTGGACAGACCTTGTGTTACAGCTTGCTCCTCTGCAAATTGAATGAGTTGTGTCCCTACACCAAGTCCTCTGCTTTCAGGCAAGGTCGCCAATGTTCCGATGTGGTATTCGTCGTTCTCCGCTTCTTTTAATGTCACCATGGAGTAAAACTCTTTCCAGTGTTGGAGATTATACTTAATGAGGCTCCATTTACGAAGTTCAAACAACTTGGAGAACGTTGGCAAAGCGAGTTTGTTCATTATAGTGGTCGGATAACACATGATCATGCCCAGCGTTTGGCTACCCATTTTAGCTTCAAAGGCGAATTGGTGACTGAATCGGTTCTGATTCGAGACCCATAACTTTTTGAATGTTTTCTCTGTAATGCCTTTATCCTTGGTACCTGCAAGCGAATATGCCATATATTCAAGTGCCATCTGATTCAGTTGTCCGCCGACTAAGGACTGTGGACTGGCTTTTATTATGTTAATCTTATTCATCGCTGTCACTCCTCTAGGTAGCTAAAATTAGACTAAAACCTCACATCAGGTTGGTTGAATGATATACCCTCAACATTTTGAATGGACATCCCATGTCACCCTCTTTAAATCTTTATGTTATTGATAGATAATCATATCATTTAATATAAATATAAATCATATAAAGACCGATTTCAACTTTTGAATTTAGTCATCCACATTTCTACCTGTACATACCAAAAAACCGCGATCATCGCGGCTTCTTCTGGTCATATTATGGGAATTTCAATTGAATACGGACAGGAATGCGGGAGGATAACTCACTTTCTTCTCTAACTTCTGCTGCTGCCTCTGTTTCTTCTGCTTGCACGAGCCACTGCCTGCCAATTAACGATTGCAGCAATTTAATCTCTTGTGCGGTCAGTTGAATATGCTTCAGTGACAGTTCATCTTGAACGTAATCCCGACCCACCTTACGATCAAACCGGAAATCGATTAATCGCTTCAACCCGTTAATATGCAAAAACTTGAATTCATAACCATGACGTATCGCCTTTTCCCAATCGTCTCCGATATCAGCTGCTGTCTGCAGTCTTTCATCAAAATCCATCGCGGATTCCTTAACCAGAGGCAGCAACTGGGAGTAGTCTCGACGTTGTAACCATTCAATAATTACTTCTTCAGGTGCCCCACTTGTCAGAACATTCTCTACAAGAAGGCCTACAGGAATGGACAGCTGCGTCCGACTCATTGCTCACCCTCCTCTTTACCGAGATACTGATTGAACCAGGCATTCACCTGTTCAAAACTATCGATCCGAAGTGAAGGTTTACCGCTTTTGAGCAAGCTGTGATTGGAGCCCGGATAACGAATCAGTTTGGTCTTTTTACCGTATCGTTTTAATGTGGTATACAATTCCTCCGCTTGCGCAATTGGTGTCCGATAATCCTGCTCTCCGTGCATGATCAGAAGTGGCGTTTCAATGTGATGTGCATGGGCAAGAGGTGAGCGGGACCACAAGAATTCAGCATTTTCTGCCGGATTGCCCCCAATGACGCCCTCGACATAGGAAATTCCGATATCGCTCGTTCCATACATGGACAACCAGTTGGAGATAGAGCGTTGGGTTACAGCAGCCTTGAAGCGATGTGTATGCGCAACGATCCAGTTGGTCATCACCCCGCCATAACTGCCACCTGCCACACCCAGACGTGATGCATCAAGGAAATCATAGGTAGCCAGGGCATAATCAACAGCTTCCATCAGATCCCTGTAATCCCCTCCGGCAAAGTCGCCACGGCAAGCTCTGGCAAACTCCTGACCGTATCCCATACTTCCGCGAGGATTGATCCACAGCACAGCGTACCCTTGCGCAACGAGTGTCTGCATCTCATGACTGTATGTTCCCGTATACATTGCGTGGGGTCCACCATGAATCTGCAAAATCAATGGCAGCTTCCCATTGGATGCGCTTACTGCCGGTGTGGCTAACCAACCTTGAATCGGCCATCCATCTGAAGAGGTAAACTCAACACGAACAGGCACATTTATGGCTAATTCGGCCATGAATTCGTCATTTCGATGGGTGAGTCTGAACATCTCGCCACTGTCGATATCCACGCGATATAACTCTCCAGGATGTTCAGTAGTCAACGCAGCGATAACCAGCGACGTACCATCTAGTGTTAAGGTATACTGATACACATCCTTCTCACCATCGCCCGTAACAGATTGACACTCTCCATTATCTTGAATGCGGTACACATCCACATTTCCGTTATGCGTCCCGAGCACATATACACCACGTTCCGGATGACGGAAATCCGAGATCGGAGAAGGAGATGGACTTGCTGACTTCATATCCCCCAGTGCTGCGTTACCCATCTGCATATCTAATTGAGGTGCAATTATCCTGGGTTCCCCCCGATGAACGGGGACAGCGTATAAGCTGTTGTGGCTCCCACTTCCATACTCACGATCACTGGCGATCAGGATCAGCTGCTGCCCGTCGGACGAATAGGAGAACTGGCTTATCGCCAGACTGGAATCCGTCACTTTGAAGAGATCACGTTCTCCCAATCGAACGCTGTATATATCTGTAAAGTACAGCAAATCTGCATCAAGCTGCTCATCCTCTACTTGCTTCGAAATGAAAGAAAGCTGCTTGCTATCTGGCGACCATGCCGGAGCACTGATATTCCATAGCCCGGAAGTCACCTGCGTGATTTCCCCGCTTTTGATCTCATATACAAACAAATGGCTGTATTGTCCATCCCACCAGCCAGCCCCTTCCGCCTTCGGCGTTGTACGCTCAAAGACTTTACCTCGCAGCACAGGTGGTGGCTCCTGGTCGGCGTCAGCTTTCTTCTGTTGGTCCTCCGGTTGCACCTTGCTGGTAAATGCAATATACTGCCCGTTTGGCGACCAGATATAACTCGAAATTTTACGTGCGGGAGATATCAGCATGACCGGCTCTTTTTGATTTGAATGGAGCGTCCATAATCCCTTACCCCCATCCACGGAGCGAATGAATGTGAGCTGTGTGCCATCCGGCGACCAAGCAGGTGAGGAATCCCTCGTGCCATCCGAAAGTGCAATATCGTCATTACCATCGAGCGAAATTCCTCGAATTTGCGTGTTATATTCGTTTTTATCCTGATCTATGGTCTGTTCCACATAAGCCACTTGTCCGTTAGGACTAATCACCGGCTGACTTATCCAACGATAGTGAACTAGATCCTCCGGCATAATTGGTCTTTGATTCATATTGATGGCTCCCTTCTCCGTTTATTTATGAGCTGTCTCCGTACGTGGATCAAGCACATCACGCAGCCAATCTCCAAGGAAAATAACACCGAGTACGGTAAATGTAATGGCTAGTCCCGGGAATGTAGCGACCCACCAGCTTGTTGCAACGTATTGTCTGCCATCACTGAGCATCCCTCCCCAGGATACATCGGGTGGTTTGATACCCAGACCCAGGAAACTGAGTGAAGCTTCCATAATAATCGTTGTGCCGACATTCATACCACAGATTACGATAAAGGATGAAAGGATATTCGGCAGAATGTGTTTCAGAATCAATCTTCCATTCTTCGCGCCAATCGATCTGGCCGCATGAACAAAATCCCGCTCTTTGATACTAAGAACCTCACTTCTTACCACACGGGTGAATGGAACCCAGTTCGTCACCCCGATGACAAAAATCAACGTTGTAATACCCGGGCCAACAATCGCCATCACAACAAGCATGAACAGAATGGTTGGAATCGCCATGAAGGCATCACCTACACGCATGATGACGGCATCCAGCCATTTCCCGTAGAATCCGGATATCAGCCCCAGAATGGCGCCAATGATTCCTGACACAATCACGGCACCCATCCCCACGATTAAGGAAACTCGGGCACCATATACAATTCGACTCCACATGTCTCTGCCGAGATTATCGGTACCCAGCCAGTATTCGGCCGTTCCGCCCTCAAGCCACGCTGGTGGTTTAAGTCGGTTCAGCGGATTAACCGCTGCCGGATCATGACTCGTCAATAGAGGTGCACCTATGGCAATTAACACAACCAACAATACAAGCACAGCACCAAACATTCCGGTCTTGCTGATGATCAGTTGTTGCCAGATATAACGAGATCCCGTTGGTGCACGCCCATTGTCTTGTTCCTGTTCTGTACCCGGAATTGGCATATCATTGCTGCCTGTCATATGATTGCACCTCCTTCTAGTCGTATTTGATGCGCGGATCAAGTAACCTATAGGCTACATCCGTCAAGATATTGGTTACTACCACGATAACGGCAATGACAAACACCGCTGCCTGTACAATCGCCATATCATGTGTGTTGACTGCAACGACCAGCAATTGACCCAGTCCAGGCCAGGAGAATACCGTTTCCGTAATCAAGGTCCCCCCGATCAGACTTGTAAACTGCAAACTCATAATCGTCACGACCGGAATCAATCCATTCCGAAATGCATGTTTCCCAATGACAACCATTCGGCCAAGCCCCTTGCTGCGGGCTGTTCGAATATAGTCCTGATTCAGAATCTCCAGCATGCTGGAGCGAATCAGACGGGTCATCTGCGCAGCCAGTCCAACGCCGAGTGTAAATGCCGGTAAGATCAGATGGGACAATCCTCCGCGACCAGATACCGGCAATACCCCCAACATGACGGAGAACAAGAGGATAAGCATAATCCCCATCCAGAAGTTTGGCATCGCCTTACCAATGACGGATATTCCTGAAATGATGAGATCGGTAAACGTATTGCGTTTCACAGCCGAAATGACCCCAAGCGGCACAGCCATAAGTACAGCAAAGAACATGGCGGCTACCGCCAGTTCAAAGCTGGCAGGCAATCTCTCCAGCACAAGCTCTAATGCAGGCTGATTATAGCGAAAAGACTGACCAAAATCTCCCTGTATCGCACTGCCCAGAAACTTCACGTATTGCGTATATAATGGCTGGTCCAAACCGAGTGCCTGAGTCAAGACAGCACGATCTTCAGCGGTAGCCGTTTCGGGCAACATTAGCGCAACCGGATCACCGGTGACTCGAACCAAAATGAACACAATTAATGAAACAATGAACAGTACCGGAATGATCTGTAGTAATGACTTAAGTACGTATTTGCCCATTCCTTGTTCACCTCCCTTGTTAAGAAAAAGAACGGCAGGAACATGGTTATCCAGTCCCTGCCGTTCACGGCCTTATCTTTGCAATGACCGGTTGTTATACTCGATGTTACTGTGCAACAGGTGTAATCTCGTCAGCATAGAACATCTCGTCACTGCGCGGCGCGAAGTTCACTTTAGCATTTGTTCCGTATACACCTTCCATTTGGTACAGATATACGGCTGGGCGTTCTTCAGAGAAGATCTGCTGTACTTGCTGATACTCTTTCTCACGAGCCGCTGGGTCCATGTTCACCAATGCAGATTGAAGCAGTTTTTCTACTTCAGGATTGTTGTAATCCGACTCGCCTTTGGCTTCTTCCAACATATAACGATTGTAGTTATTCGAAGCGTCGAACAAGGAGTTGCCGATACCAATCATGAAGATTTCTTTGAATGATTTGGAGCTGTAACGTTCACTGAATGCACTTGCTTCGAGGACATCCAGGTTAATTTTGAATCCTGCTTGTTCCAGCATCGCTGCAACAACTTCAGCTTGTTCTTTGTATTGTGCGGAAACGGAGATCGTCATCTCGGCTTCACCTTCTGCATAGCCAGCTTCTTGCAGCAATTGTTTTGCTTTTTCCAGGTCATAGAGTGACGTTTTGTACAATGAAGGATCAGCACCAAAGTTGCCTGGTGTTACGGATGTGCGGGTTACAATACCTGCTCCGCCAGCAATGCTGTCCACAATTCCTTGTTTGTCAATCGCCAGGTCAATTGCTTCACGTACTTTCGGATCAGCCGTGATGCTGCCTTCTGTCTGACGGAAGATCAACTGAAGCACACGCTGGATTGGCGCTTTGACAATCTTTTTATCTGCTTCGCCTTCGATCCGGGCAATGTCAGTGGACGGAATGGAAGATGCCACATCTACACCACCAGCAAGCAATTCGGATACACGTGTGGAGGCTTCAGGGATAACGCGGAATACCACTTCATTCCATTTTGGTTCACCGTCGAAGTAGCTCTCGTTTTTCACCAGTTCCACACGATCATCTTTGGTCCATTTACTGAACTTGTAAGGGCCAGTGCCTACCGGTTGTTTCAGGAAAGCATCGAATCCTTTATCCGCAATATATTTTGCTGGCAGAATGCCAGCTCCCATTTTGGATAAACGATTCAGCAAGAGCGGATCTGGACCATCTGTGATAATGTCTACGGTATAGTCATCCACCACTTTAACTTCTACGATATTTTTGAAATAACTGTTTTGTTTCAGTGTCTCGTCCTTGGCTACGCGCTCCAGCGTGTATTTTACATCTGCTGAAGTGAATGGATCGCCATTGTGGAAGGTCACACCTTCACGCAGCTTGAATCTCCATGTTGTATCATCTACCTGATCCCATGAGGTCGCAAGTCCTGCTACTTTTTTCTGTTCACTGTCATTTTTGATCAGATAATCAAAAACGTTGACCAGAACCGCCTCACTGGAAGTATTGTTGTTGTTGTGCGGATCGAAACTCTCAATGTCTGTTGCTGCAGCAACGGTCAGTGTTGTACTTGCACTGCCCGTTCCTTCTGTTGCGGTATTGTCATCTGTGCTTGTCGTTTTTCCACCGCAGGCGCTGAGCACCATTACGATTGCCAGTAACGTGATCCACAAGCCTGTCCATTGTCTTTTTTTCATTGTGATTGCTCCCCCTTAGTTGTTGTATTCCTTGCCAAAAATTCAAGTGCTACTGCAGACAGCATGCCCACACCATAAGGCATCGCTGTCTCATCGAGATCAAACATGGGATGGTGGAGTGGATAACGAGTACGTTCCTCATCATTACCAGATCCTAGTCTGAAAAACACACCTGGAATCTGTTCACAATAAAAAGCGAAATCCTCGCCCCCTGTGGAGGGTTTGATATAGCTCCATCCCTTCTCCGCATTAACCTGATCACAAGTCTCTGTTAACAGGTCAACCATGCCGAGATCATTCACAACAACAGGGTATCCATCGCCGTAGACGACTTCGTATCCTGCTCCGAAAGAATCACAGACCCCTTTAACAACCTGCTCGATCAAAGCTGGCATCCGTTCACGAATGGCAGGTGAGAGTGTACGAACCGTACCGATCATCTCCACTTCCGGAGCAATGGCTGTTCCCATATAACCTCCGGTGATTTTGCCAATCGTGACTACAGCGGGTTCAAGCGGATCGACCATCCGACTGACGATATTCTGCAATGCGGTGATGACCTGAGCGGATACCGCAATCGCGTCAATGCCCTCATGCGGACGAGCAGCATGTCCCCCCTTACCAAGGATCTTGATAATCAAAGGATCAGCTGATGCAAACGCAACGCCCTGACTTACACCCAAGGTTCCCGTGTTCTGTCCAGGGGTCATGTGTAATCCTGCGATGGCATCAACCTTCGGATTCTCCAGAACACCGTCCTGGATCATGGCTCTTGCCCCTGCAAGTCCCTCTTCTGCTGGCTGGAAAATGAATTTGATGTTGCCTGATTTTGGTCTTCCAAGGCCAGTAAGCAGTTGGGCTGCTCCCATCAGGATGGAGGTGTGAGCGTCATGTCCACATAAATGCGCTTTGCCTTCTGCTTGCGAGCGGTATTCCACCGCTTTCTGATCCTGAATTGGCAAGGCATCCATGTCTGCCCGCAAGGCAAAGGTTGGTCCATCTGTCTCTCCGCGAAGCAGGCCTGTAACCCCGGTCTTTCCTACATTCCGTGTAACTTCGAGTCCCAGGCTTTCCAGATGCTCGGCTACGATGGAGGATGTTCGATGCTCCTCATAACCGATTTCCGGATGCCGATGTAAATCTCTGCGCCAAGCGCTTAACTGGGCTTGCAGTGGCTGAGCCAGCTGTATTAGTTCTGAACGATTCATTCGCTGTCATTCCCTTCATTTTCATCCGATTCAGAAACCAAACGGGCATAGATCGCGTCAGCCGAGAATTCGATATGTCTTTTCATCGTCTCCCGGGACTTGAACCTGTCATGTGCTTTCAGTGCTTCAAGAATCTCCATATGTACACCGTGATTGACGGAACGTATCCGGTCATCATAAGGCATCAAGTCCAGCGCGGGATTAATTTTGGTCCGGATTTGTCTGACGGCTCTCTCGCAATACGGATTGCCAGACGCTTTGGCGATGGTCAGATGGAATTTCACATCCAGCGCCCTGAACCATTCCCTTGTACACTCTGGCTCTATACTTTGTTCCATATAGCCTTCTAGCAGTTCCAGTTCGCCTGCGGTGATCCGCTCAGCGGCCAGAAAAGCCCCCTCTGGTTCGATGATGGTTCGATATTCAAACACCTTCAGCATCTGTGACCAATCCCGTTTAATTTCCTCTCTCGTGCGCTTATGCGAATTGGCTGTCAGAGGCAATACAAATGTACCGCCTTTGGCACCCACCCGTTTCTCAATCAATCCTTTGTCTTCCAGTGAAGAGAGTGCCTCGCGAACGGTAATGCGGCTTACATTAAAAATCTCTGCCAGATCCCGCTCGGCTGGAAGCTGTTCTTCACTCATCAATTCTTTCAAAATAATGGCTTCTTCCAGTTGTTCTCTAATGAATTCACTAACCTTTTTGGTGGATACTTTCTCAAAACGAAATGAAAACGTACTGGACATCTAAACACTCCGATCTGTATATGGTCTAGACCTTATACCATTAATATAATTCCGACTAAACTTATATGCAATACTTTTTTTTCGAGTACATTCATATTTTTTTCTCACCACCTCCAAATTGAAGCATTTTGGTACAAAAAAAAAGACGCATCTGCATTTGGCAGAAGCATCTTCTCCTTTGTTATTTACATGGGTCATTACGATGACAGAACAACCTTTATCAGTTCCATATCTTCATTGAAGCAGGAGCTGCTGTCTATGCTTCATCAAGGCACGTAGAAGCTGAAATCAATTCATTACTGCTGGGATCAAAGCATTCCAATTCACTCCATCGACCTCTCCTTCGAATTGATAAACTGGCTGATAATAACCTTTTGAATCATAAGTGTAAGTCAGTTCATACTTGTTCACATTTAGTTCGTCCCCTTTTTTTAAGTTGTTATAGATCGAAAAGTTCCCCTTGAGAATTTCTTCGTATGCCTCAGCCGGACTGATAATATCAACCACTCGTACATAAATATTTTCATTCATTGAATAAAATAAATTCTGCGGAACCATTGATTCTGCTGATGGGACAATCATAATCAGTCCGGTATCATAATCGCGGTCACCCTTCGCCACATCTGTAACTGTTTTTCTGATATCCCATCGAACCGTGTCTCCATTTTGTGTGCTGAATATCGCTTTCTGAGACAATAAGTCATTCTGAATCAACCAACCGCCATACTCTTGTCCTTGTTTGATTAAATCTTCCGGCTCTACAGGAGTGCTTGCTTCGATATTCGATGACAACGACCATGTACCGCTATTTACGTCATAATTAAATGTATATTCTCTCCCTGCATTGTCAACAAAACTCCAAACTCGGTTGTATCCATCAATAGATATGCTACCTTTCTGATGTAATCCAAAATAATCCTTCATTAAAGAGGAAACTCGTTTGGCATATTCCATGTTGTGAATTTCACTGCTGCGATAAAGAGACACTTTCTCGGCCTCATCCGGTAACTTTGTGTTAAATGTTATTTTGACTTGATTCATATTTTGAGAAATAGCTGGACGTATGGAGAGATTACCAAGTTCTTTGTTGTAATAGATCATAAAAGCACTAGAAAAAAGCAGCGTAAAAACTAGTGGTATGCAGAGTGCCTTCAATAGTAACCTTACGGTGATCCTTCTTTGCTCAATAATGTCGAGGATCGCTCTCATCAACAAATATCCTGCAATACTCCCGATTGTATTATGAAGAATATCATCAAGTTCAAATATTCCCCTGCCGGTGATCATCTGAAAAATTTCGATACCCAGCGTTACCAACAGCGATATGAGTAACACGGGCTTAACGTGACGCGTTTTCATTCCGATATGCGGAAGTAGGAAACCGAGTGGTGCGAACATCAACATGTTAAAAATGATGAGTTGAAATTCGCTCACCGACCATTTATTCCATGCGTTTATATAGCCACTGAATAGCTCTAAATTGATCCAACCCTCATAATTAGCTCCTCTGCTAAATGCGGTTAATGTCATGACAATGACAAACCAACCCAAGATCAAAAATGATGCTATAAATTGCCTACTGGTTATTCTTCTTTCCCCCCCTCTTTTCCTGTATGCAATGTATACTGAATAAGTAATACCGATTACAACAACTCCAGCGGCCAATGCAATAGCTAAGATAGGTAATAATCTGCCTATAACTTGTATTAAATCCATTTGTAACCCCTCCATTTGTTCATTGTCAGCATCTTGTTTGTTTAAAGTATAATTACTGTTGGTTTTATCTCCTATTTATCTATCTTTCACGAATCTTTCAAAAATGTAAGATTGCATGAACAAAAAACCCTCTGTCCCAAATAACAGGACAAAGGGTTCTGTAATCTATTGTTTATGTTTGTTCTATGCTTTGCTACCGTTATTCAAGTACACAGCCTTGCCTGTGCGAGCAGATTCGTAAAGTGCTTCCAGGATCTGAGATACAACCAGCGCTTGTTTTGGTGTAACGACCGGCTCCTGATCGTTCTCAATTGCTTCAATCCACTTTCTCATTTCGACATCCGGTGCGCTCTCGCTTTTACCATCGTAGAAAGCTACCCCGCCTGCACTCAGTTCAATCTCGTTAGTATACAGACGGCTGAATTTCTCGCCATTGATGCGAAGTCCGTTCTTCATATCCGCACCGGCTTCGCTGCCGCTCAAGCTGCATTTGGCCTCATCCACATCCAGTGAATTAAGTGCCCAGCTGGATTCGAGCATGATCGTTGCCCCATTCTCCATCACAATCATGCCAAAGGCCGAGTCCTCTACGGAGAATTGTTTTGGGTCCCACGGGCCCCAGGCATTGGCCGCATTTTCACGTTGTGAAAGCTCATGATAGGTCGTACCCAGCACAACTTTTGGTTGATAATTATCCATCATCCAGAGCGTCAGATCAAGTGCGTGCGTACCAATATCAATCAGTGGACCGCCACCTTGTTTCTCCTCATCCAGAAAAACGCCCCAAGTCGGTACTGCTCTACGTCTAATCGCATGTGCTTTGGCAAAATAGATATTCCCCAGATCACCCGCTTCGCACACCTTCTTCAAATATTGACTGTCTTCTCTAAAACGGTTGTTGTATCCGATGGTCAGTTTCTTGCCGGTACGCTCTGCGGCTTCCAGCATGAGCTGGGCTTCAGCAGAGGTCTTTGCCATTGGCTTCTCACACATGACATGTTTGCCTGCTTCCAAGGCAGCAATGGAAATCTCGGCATGAGAAATATTCGGCGTAAGCACGTGCACAATATCCAGAGATTCATCCTTGAGCAATTCCTGATAATCGGTGTAGACTTCAGCATCCGTAGAGCCATATTTCTGCTTGGCTTCATCTGCACGTTCCTGAACAATATCGCAGAAAGCCACCAGTTCAACATGATCCAATTTACTCAGACTCGGCAGATGTTTACCATTCGCGATTCCACCACAGCCAATAATTCCGATACGATATACTTTACTCATATATATTCACCCTCACTTAAGTATTGGTTGTTTCATTTTACGAAAAGCCGACGGGGTCATCCCCAGACGTTTGCGAAATACAGCATGCAAATAGTTGGCATTATTGAATCCTGAAGCAAGAGCAATCTGTTCAATGGATACGTTACTTTCCTCCAGATTGCGGCACACGGCGCGCAGACGAATATCCTCCAGTACGCGGCTGAACGGCATCTCCGGCTGTACTTGATAGAAGATTCGCTGCAATTGTCTGCTGCTGATATGTAGTTTCTCAGCTACATGCTCCAGCGTGACCACTGTAGGATGATTTGCCTCCATATACTGCACTGCATACTCATAACGATACACCGACATATCCCGCACAGGGGCTTCCGGTCGATTCCCCCCGGTGTCGTATGCTCGCACGGTTTTGAGTAATATGCTGATGACCAGTTGCTTGATCGATGTATAATAACCTAACAATTTCTGATCACATGCCTCATAGGCTTCCAAAAAACAATGCATCGCCCGATGATAATCATTCACCGGAGTAAGCGGAAGCGTTCTCAGCTTTTCAATCGTTTCCTCGGATTCAGCGGCTTCCCAGGGATCGACATGTTCCCTTGGCTTGTGAACGATATCCACATGAAGACATAGTTCATCCATGTCCTCTTTGGCATCAGCCTCCTGATAATGAACGACACCCGGACCAGTCAAATACAGCATACCTTCCGAGAGTGCATGTGTCTGATCATCGAGAATCACTTTGCCTTTACCTCTTGGGATAAAATGAAACTCAAACTCTGCATGATTATGGAAATCCACAACTCGGCCCGCTGGAAAAGAAGTCAGATGAAATCGCATCACACGAATCTGATAATGTCCCCAAACCATTAGAATATCCAGTCTCTCCAGGAGATCCTGCCGTTCAAGCATTTTCTCATAAGGATACAGGCTCAAGACTGCACACCTCCTTAATAAAACCTAGCTCTTTAACTCATTCAGAGCAATTCTGCGCCCTTCTTTGGCAGAGAGATTCGCAGCTTCCATCAACCGGGTTAGCTCCATAGCGATCTGCACGTTTTCGATTGCATCCGTATCATTCTGTATATGTGCAACCCATTGATTGAATGCGCTTTCTCTTTTGTCTGCCAAAGGAATTTCAGTCCAGTCATCATATTGTCCCTGCGCTGCTTTCGTGCGAATCAACAGCTTTTCTTCGGGTGTTCCGTACAGAAGTGTACCCTCCGTACCATGAACCTCAATCGTAAATGGAGAATGGCTGTTCACAAAACCAGCTTCAACAACGCCGACTGCTCCTGAATCCGTGAACAAGGTTGCGACAGCATTATCTTCCACTTCTTTCCCTGTAATATATCCGAAGTTCGCATTAACCGCTGTTACTTCCTGACCCAGAAACAGTTTGGCGAGAACCATTGGATGGCAGCCCAGATCAATCAGTGCACCGCCCTGACAATCCTTCAGATCATAGAAGTGTTCAGGCAACCAGTTGGAAATTGCTCCATCATGCGATAAACGCGCTCTAACATAAGTCACTTTGCCAAGTAATCCTTGGTTAAGTACATCCTGAATCGTTAATGTATACCCGTCATTCAGACGTGGTAAGGAAACTGTCATCTTGACGTTATTTGCCTTTACCTCATCAAGGATTCTGTTGGCTTCCGCCTGTGTCGAAGCAATCACTTTCTCGGTGAAAATGTGTTTGCCTGCCTTGGCAGCAGCCGTGATCACCTCTCCATGGATGCGGGTTGGCGCATCTACAATAACGGCATCGATGTCATCCTTGGCCAGCATATCTTCGAGTGAAGCATAGAACGGTACGTTTAAATGTTCAGCTGCTTCCTGCCCCCGCTTGGCATCGTCATCCCACACAGCGGCGATGACTGTATCCTCATGTTCCTGTGCCTGCTTGATGTAATCCCATGCGTGAACATGCCACAAGCTAATTTTTCCAATTCGAATGGTCACTGTTGTCTTACCTCCATACTATATAATATTCTGACATTTATCTATAAGTTATCACAGACTTCATCTATTTTTAATAGAAACTCACGACAATAAATGTATAAAATCACGACATGAATTGTTATTAGATGTTTATACATCGGAATCGTGTACATAAGCAGATCGCATGATAAATCTCGTTATTACACAGAATGGTATACTGGCCTGATCATTAGGGCCTAGTCCACAGAAGATATTCTTTCAATTCCAATAAGATGTTTATTTATTGTTGGATTTACGTCCAAATTGAAGAGAATAAAGTACTGCCATTACAACGACTATTAAAGCCAGCGCCAGCAATATGTTACTGTACACAAAAGCAACCTTATCATGAACAAACGGATTAAAGTGAACAGTAGTTGCTCCACCGTCAAGTAGCTTACCAATCGCAGTCGTGGATACTGCTGCTGCAATAAAGTTAAACATCGATAACAATCCCATACCGATTCCGACCTCATCTTTGGGCAAAGTTCGTGAGATAGTGTTTGACATAGCAATTTGTATATAAGATTGACCCAGTACACCTAAGGTAAGGAATATTTGAATATACGTAGGTGACATCCCCACGACTGACGATAGAATAATGAAACCTCCAGCAAGAAGTGTTGATGCGATATACAGTAGAAATGGATTCCCTTTCTCATCCGCTAATTTTCCACCCTTACGTCCAAGAATGGCGGTAATAAGAGCTGAAGGTAACATAATGAGCCCGATTGATGCAGGTGACAGACCATTAACATCCGACAACATGAGCGGTGTCAGGAATGGAATGCCGAATCCAACAGCGACTAATACAAATGCAATCGCCATCCCTATAGAATATTGTTTATTTTTAAAGATCGCTGGATTCACAAAGGGGACAGAAGCATAGCGAATTCGAATGATAAACAAAACTAGGATAACTAATCCAGTTACTAACAACCACATATTGGATTGTGTAAGTGCGAGTAAGAATGTAGCAACCGTTCCTGCCAATAAAATTCCGCCAATGTAATCAATCTTCTCGTTTGTCACTGGCTCATCATCCAGATACTTTCTATACAAAGGTAATGTGATAAGAGAAAGCAGAGGTATGACAAAGAGAAATTTCCAATTTAAAGCACTTGAGACAAATCCCGCGATAATTGGACCAAGTGCTGCTCCAAGAGCCGTACCTATTGCAGAGGTTCCCAAAGCGCGCCCACGCTTCTCAGGTGAAAAAAAACGAACAGGAATTATCATAGCCAACGCAGGTATCACAGCCGCACCAGCGGCTTGCAAGATACGTGCAACGATGATCATCCAATATTGTGTAGCAACTACTCCCACAAGAGATCCAACTGTCAGAAGTAACAGACCAAACGTAATTAAACTTTTAATACTAAATTTATCTGTCAGTTTCCCATAGGTAACTGTACCTATCGCATACACAATCAAATAGCCTGAAACAATCCAAGTTACTTGTGATGCAGTGAGTTGGAATTCTTTGCTGATTACTGGCAATACCACATTAAACATGGTTCCGTTCATGACTGAAATGATAAGTGTGAAGACTAACACACGCAGTAAAAGTGGGCCTGTTTCATTTGTTGTAGCAGCTTTGGTGTTCATATCATTTTCCTCGATTCTTTGTATGCATTGAATGAATAACCGAATGACAGTCAGTACTTACTGTCATTTTTGTTGAAAAAAACTAGGGAGTTAACGCCCTAGAAAATATCCATACAGTCTCTTTAATTATATCTTCCAATGAGAGGGTTGGAAAATTAGATCGTTCATCTAGATGATTTATAAACGTACCATAATTCAGTGCCATGAAAGAAAAAGCTTGTAATTCAGGATTCGTTTCTATCAACTTTCCTTTGCCATACATGGCCTTGAAATAATTAGTTAATACCTCCATTAGTTGACGAGGATGTTTTATTGTTCGTTCTCTGAAACCAGGTAAATTATCTTCTTCTTTTAAGCTAATCATAATCATTTTTCGATTACGATTCATAATTTCATGATATGTTCTACAGATCAATAACAAGTCCGTTTGTAGATCCCATACTAACCTTTCATTAAATATCTTTGCCATTTCTTCTGAGTAGTGATAATGGTCAAAAGCTGTTTCTAATAAGTTTTGTTTCGTCCCAAATTGTCGAAATAATGTTTTCTCACTTAAACCAGCAGTAGTGGCAATTTCTTGAGTTGTTACAGAGCTATAACCTTTTTTCGAAATTAAATCGATAGCAGCCGTCATTAATTTCTCCTTGCTGCTTAATTTTGTATTGTTAGACAACTTGATTCCTCTTTTCAAAGAATGTCAGTGATCACTGTCGTTTATGCTATAGTATCTAAAGACAGAAAAATTGTCAAACAAAAATAGACCATATTATAATTAGTCCATACAAGGAGAGAAATTCGGTTGAATTCTGAAGAAATAAAGATACGAGGAAATTAAATTTGCCTCTATAGACAGACTAATTGTGCTAGAAAATAGTAGAGGAAACGGAATCGAAATTTAAATATGAAACTGCAATATTTTTTTATTCTATTTTTGATTATATATTCCCAATTAGAAGAAAACATCCAAAAACCTCCTGTCCACAATAACGTGAACAGGAGGTTTCTATAGTTATGATGTTCAATAATCAACTCAACGTGACGCATACCCTTGTGTAACAATCTTGTATCCAGATACCATCTGGCTGTGCCCCTCCAACGTGTCCTTAACCCGTTCCAGCACATCGCTCTCGTAAATAGAGGAACATTCGAATCCAGGCTGTACGTTCAATTCAACAGGTTCGGAGTTCAGATTATACCAGCGAGCAATCAAATCTCCGGTTTCCTCTGCGATCTTCAATGTGGAGAAGGCTAGTGTCGAACTGTGTGCATTCCACGCCAACCATTGCTTCGATACAGGTAGTTCAACCTTGTGCCCATCAGCTCCGACATGACCTTCCCGCTCAAACGTGCGTGCTAATGCCCCTAGCTGGACGGTCGTCCACGGAATTGGATAGACATATGCGGATGCACATGCCCCTGACTGCGCAGCATCGCCTGCAAATGGAATAATCGCATATTCCACACTCTGAGGTCCCAGACATTGGGCTTCCGGCGTTTCAAACACACCCCAATCTCCCAGTTCCGAAGAGGCACGCAGCAGCGTAACTGCAATCGTACTGCCTTCTTCATGCTGCAAAATCTCGTATTCATTCAGCCCTTTGTTTGCAATCATCAATCCATGATCACCATCGCTCACATGTACAAACGCTTGCTGATGCTGCGCATTACTCGGATTCACCCATTCTTTGGCCGGTGTATTGGAACGTTTGACCACTTCAAAAATGGAATCTGCATAATGTTCCTTTGTCTCCAGTCCGGACGGAAAGAGTGCGCGCAGTCGATGATCCTTGGCCTGATTGTCAAAGTCAGACTTTACCTTGACCATGTTACTGCACGCTTCCAGCGTATACGTTGTCTTAATTACCAATGAAACGGTCTTCTCGACTCGCTGCGCCTTCCGTTCTGTAAAAGGAACCATCTGTCGCTTTTCCAGCTCGAACAGTTCGTCCGCTCCAGCAGGAATATCCCAGCGTAGTACACTCTCCATAACCGCTCGATACGGAGACTGCTCCACGATCCGCAGGTCTGCCTTCAGATGCTCTGTCGTTAGAGTGGTTTCTCCCTCAGGCTGACGATATACGTATTCATTGCCAATATCACCGGTGTTCTCATAAGCATTTAATCCCCTGTATACAGCACCAGAGACCTTATCTTCAATTGTTGCCGTTCCGTTCTCTTCAATCGTCACCCGCAAATGACCGTTCTCCATCATCATTCCCTGAACCTGGATGAGTTCGCTCGTATCGGGCACTTCAGCAATCTCAGCAATCTCTGTTTGCTTCTGAACGGGAATGAGAGCATATGTCTTATAACCTAGCGAAGGTACATCCACCGCCTGGAAAGTCACTCTTACTTTACGAGCCATATAAGGCTGTCGGAAGCGGTCCTTGGGAAGTTCATAGCCAAAATGTGCACCCAGATCCTTGATTTCTGCCGAATACGTGTGTCCATCCGAATCGACCAGCTGATACGCTGGCAGTGCATCTTTTTCCACTTTCTGCGCTAGTGCCTGCGGACTGGGACCTTCTGGGAAAAATACTTTGTCCACAATCAGGTCCATCTCAATGATCCCGTTGCGATTCCATCCACTCGTGTTGAACACGGTGAAAAGGACGGCATCCTCGCCCCAGACTTCAGATGGCTGCACACGAATAGAATCTGCAATGGCCTGAGCGCTTTGCGAAACCAATTTCTCTGCAAGCTGTCTGCTCTTGGCAAAGCGGGTCACCATCTCACGGTGAACCTCATCGACACTGCATCCGCAGATACTATCATGCGGGTGGTTCTGCATCAGCATCTTCCAGGCATGTGTCAACAGATGGTGCGGATAATCTTTTACCCCGGCTATATGAGCCATGGCGGCCAGGGGTTCGGCTACTTTTTCAAGCAACGTCTGCCCCTGCTGGTTCAACTGTTTCAGATACACCCGTGCGGATGCCGTATTCACCAGTGTTCCCCAACCATCCGTGTGTTGACTGCGAAGCTCGCCCTCAATGGTCGCCAGATGCTCAGGCACATTTTTCGTAACCGCCTCAATGTAATCGTCAAAATTGGAGTGGATAAATTCCACTTCAGGATACAACGCAGCAGCCGTACGTAAAGCTTCAGGCAGATCCGTCTGGATCGGCTGGTGATCACAACCATTCATGAACAACAGATGTGGAGTCGAGGCGAACCTCTCGGCATCCGCCAGATTTTTATCCCAATATACTCGAGCTTTCTCTGGATCAACCGGAACTTCCATCCCATTGCAGTACCAATTTGCGAACAAAATGCCGAGCACTTCCGAACCATCCGGCGAACGCCAGATCATCTCGGAATAGGGAGATTCGTAACTGTCTGCATCAACCACCGCATTATTGAATCCCGTAGGCTTCACTCCACGCCCAAAGATCGCGTTATGAATGTCCGCCTGTTGCAGAATCTGCGGAGCTTGTCCCATATTTCCGAACGAGTCTGGAAAGTATCCCGTCTTGGATATCACACCCAATGGGCGAGCATCACGATGACCGATGAGCAGATTACGCAAGTTGGCCTCGCTGCTGGTCAGAAACTCATCCTGTAACACATACCATGGACCAAAATGGATGCGTCCTTCACGAATATATCGATCAAGCCTCTCCTGCTGTTCGGGCCGAACTTGCAAATAATCTTCACGAATAATCGTCTGCCCATCCAGATGGAAATAGCGATATTCCGGGTCCTGATCAAGCGTGTCCAGCAATTTATCCATCAGCTCAATGAGCAGTACATGATGGTGTTCATAAGGCATATACCATTCTCGGTCCCAATGAGTATGCGAGATAAGATGTGCCGTCTTTTGGGTTGTCATGTTGCGTACCTCCTGTCATTAACCTTTGGTTGCCCCACCCATGCTGAAGCCCTTGGACATGTAACGCTGGGAGAAGATATATAGTACAACCGAAGGCATTGTATAGAGTAGTGAAAATGCAGCCAATCTGCCATATTCGACCATACCGTGGCTGCCGAAGAATTGATAGATCGTGACGGATGCCGGAAGTTTCTCCGGTGTCTGGAGCAGGATGTATGGCACGAAGAAGTTGCCCCAACTTCCCGAAAAGGTAAATATCGCTATCGTTGCAATACCGGGCAGCATAAGCGGAGCCACGATTCGTCTCAATCCGTTCCATACGGACGCACCGTCAATCCATGCCGATTCCTCCAGATCAATGGGCACCGAATCCATGAAGTTTTTCATCATCCAGATGCCATAAGGAAGTGAGGATGCGGTCAGGAACAGCATCGTGGCAATAATGCTATTTTGCATTTTGAAGAACAGAAACATTTGAAATACCGGAACCATCACGGCAGTAATCGGAAGAGCTGTCATGAACAGAATGGATAACAGGAAGCTCTTTTTGAATCTCATTTCATAACGGGATAAAGGATACGCAGCAAGAACAGATACCATTACAACCAATATCGCTTGCCCTCCTGACAGAATCAGGCCAACACCGAATGAACGAAGATTGCTCGAATCCCCGAGCACATCCTTGAAATTTTGAATGGTCCACGTACTGGGCATTTTGATGCCCTGCTGTGCATTCGGGTCAAATGAAGCCAGAATGATCCAGAGCAGCGGCAATAAAAAACAGAGCCCTAGAAAGACTAGAATCCCGTACTGGATTTTGTGTTGAAGCCCATGTTTGACCATAGGGATCGAACCTCCTTCATGGTTACACTTTCACTTTCATGGATCGCATGTAGAACAGGCTGGCGATAATACCGATGAACAACAGCACCAGAGATATGGCTGTGCCGTATCCAAACTGATAGTTCACAAAGGCCTGGTTGTACATGAAGATCGGTAAGGTTTGTGTCGAAGTACCCGGGCCACCACCGGTCATCGTATAGATCAGCGTGAATACACCCAGTGTCTGTAGGGTGACCAGCATCATGTTGGTCACGATGGACCCTTTTACCATCGGAATCGTAATGTGTCTCACAATCTGGAACCCGGTGGCGCTGTCAATAATAGCAGCTTCTTCAACTTCCTTCGGGATGTCATCCAGAGCCGACTGATAGACCATCATTGAAAAGGCTGTTCCGTGCCAGATATTTGCGATAATGACACTCACCATAGGGAAACTGAACAACCAGGAGATTGGACTTGCCCCAAACCAGCCGAGGATCTGATTGAGCGAACCATTGTCACTGAAAAAGGCAACCATACAGAATGCGACGACAATCTCGGGTGTCACCCAACCGGCAATGACGATGATGCCAATGACCCGGCGGAACGTCACATTTTTCTCCTTCATTAGAAGAGCCAGAATGAAACCAAGCAATACCTGACCAATCACTGCGGAAAAGATGAGAAAGACCAGCGTGCGCCAAACACTAATCCGAAAGTCCGGATCATGGAACATATTAATGAAATTCTGGAATCCGACAAACTCTAAACTCTTGGCTGCCGCCCCGGTCAGAGCCATATTCGTAAAAGCAAAGCAGATCGTCAGAATGATGGGAACAATGAAAAACACAAGTAATAACAGTACGGAAGGCATGAGAAACAGAAATGAGCCTGGTGCTTTCCTTTTCATAAGTCACTCTCCATTCGAACCGGAAAAAGGGGAGATTGTGCCTCCCCCTCCGAATATATCGATATCCTTATTTCTCTTCGATGCTGTCCGCGCCAAGGGAACGGGATACGTTGTCCTTCAATTGTGTAATTCCCTCCTCTGGCGTCAGCTTGCCCGAGGCAATACTTTCAACAATGCTTTGCAATTGTGCGGATACCGCTGCATATTGATCGTTCGCTGGACGGAAGTGGGCCACACTCAAGAGCTCCTGTGCTTCTTTGGTATATGGACGATCTGTATAACCTTCAACTTCTGTGGAATCATTACGTGGGCTGAGGCTGCCTTCCGCTACTACACGTGCAGTCGCATTTTCCTTATTCATCAGAAACTCGATAAATTTCCAAGCTGCTTCCTTGTTTTTCGCCTGTGCAGGAACAGACCAAGCCCATCCTCCAGACATCGTCGTTGCTCCAGGCTCTTCCCCATTTTGTGTCGGGAATGGCGCAAAGCCTATTTTCTCTTCAACGTTGGCGATTGGAGCAGCACCGTTCTCCGCCCATGTCGAACCTGCCCAGCTACCATCTACAGCCATCGCCAGTTTGTCTTGTGGGAACTGTTGCTGGAAGGCAATACTGCCAGCTTGTCCATTCAAGGCAACCTGCATGGTCGGACCTGTTTTATCCGTGTTGAACACTTGATCTATGAATTTGAAGGAATCCAGCAGACCCTGGCTGTTAACTACCCATTTCTTGCTGGTGTCGTTATACAGCGTATCCGCCGTACCATAGAGCAGCATTTCCAGCGTTTGCATGGTAACACCTTCACCGTTTGCTTTGCCCACGATCATATTAAGCGGTGTCACACCCGGCAGTTTTTGCTTGATGGTACGTGCTGCTTCAAGTACCTCTGCCCAGCTTGCAGGTTTAAATGGAACTTCAAGTCCAGCTTGCTGGAACAGCTCCTTGTTATACCAGATGCCGCGTGTATCCGAAGTAGCCGGAACGCCATAGATTTTGCCGTCTTCGCCAGTAACCCCTGCTTTTAGGTTATCGATGATATGTTCTTCCCAATCGGGCCATCCCTTGACCTGTGTATCCAGCGGCTCCAGATATCCGGCAGCCGCATCGGATTTGATGATGGATGTATCTTCGGCAATGACATCTGGCGCCGTGTCAGGCGATTTCATCTGCAAAACCATTTTGGATGTGTAATCACCCTCACTTGCCAATACAGGCGCAATGTTGATTTTGATATCCGGGTTTTCTTTCTCGAATTGATCCACCAAGCCTGATTGGAAAAACTTCGTAAGTGTATCCTCAGATCCGGAAGATCGGAACGATACGGTCACTTCCTTCTTGCCGTCACTGGTTGTACCTGTGCTTGAACTTCCGCCTGAACAGGCTGTAGTTAGAATAAGCAAGGATGTCATAACTGCTGCTACTGGCATTTTCAATGATATTTTTCTCATGGTTCGCTCTCCTCTTGTCGGAATTCGACGAACTCCGAACGTTATGATGTACTCGCAGGTTCTCTCTTGCTTTCCTATCTATTTCTGTACACAATTCTATTTCTGTACGCGGAATCCGCAATAATCCATCATCAGCTCACTAAAGAGCATGTTGGACCATGAAAACCATGGACGGGTATATTCATGTGGATTGTTGGCCGAAAACCCTTCATGGGTCAGTCCGGTATCCGCATCCGTTTGTTGGATGAGCTGGAGCAATCTTAATTTTTCATTGCGATCCTCTGTAGTCAGCCCCTGCATCGATAAAGCAATATGCCAGATGTACCCTTCCGGCGTATGCGGACTACCAATTCCAGCTGCTGCTGTTCCCTCATAAAAATACGGGTTGTGTGAGGATAGAATGAAACGGCGTGTATTCTGATACACCTCGTCGTTCTCCTCCACATATCCGAGATAAGGTAAGGACAGCAGGCTCGGCACGTTAGCGTCATCCATCAGATTGTAGTTGCCCTTACCATCCGTTTCGTACGCATATATGGTTCCATATTCCGGATGTTCAACGGTGCCATACTCCTGAATACCTTTGTTGATCTGTTCCTCCAGCTGCTGAGCAGTAACTGCCAGCGTTTCATCCTCGAACACCGCTTCAGCAATTTCCTGTAGATAACGAAGTGCTACAACGGCAAACATATTGGATGGAATCAGATAACCATATTCACAGCGATCGTCGCTGGGACGGAACCCCGACCAGGTCATGCCTGTGTAGGCTGTTTCAGTACCTCTTCCCTCTCTGCTGAGTGTATCGGTTTCGGGAGCATCAAGACGTTGGAACCTATAGGGAGATTTCGTCTCATGATGCTGTTCCACTTGCCATAGCTGTATGATGATCTTGGCTGCTTTGCGGAACGTATCATTGAATTGAGTTGTTCTGCCAGTATTCTTCCACAAGAGATAACTGAGCTGAATCGGATAAGCGAGAGAGTCGATCTCATACTTCCGTTCCCAGATCCAATCATTCATCTGCGTCAAGTCTTCCTGATGTCCTTTTCCACTCTCTGTCTCATTAAAAGCGTTTGCATAAGGGTCCAGGAGAATATAATTCAGTTGACGTTCAACCAGTCCAGCGATCATATCAGCGATATCTTCATCCTCTGAAGCGAGAAGCAGATAAGGTCTGACCTGAGCGGCAGAATCACGTAACCACATGGCAGGAATATCTCCCGTAATCACAAAAGTTGTTCCATCTTCTTTGCGCTGAATTGTGGTCATCATCGTATTGGTAAAACAGTTTTTGAACATTTGGTTAAGTTCCGGATGGTCCGGCATACGTTTGTTAATCCGATCAATCATGTCGTATATCGAGGGGGGAATCCCTAGATTATCTCTGGGTGTCAGCATGTTGTCCTCCTTATGTAATCCAGTTTGTTAACCGCTTTCATCATCCTAAAACGAATATAATGTCATGTCAATATATTTATTTATATATTAGCATGTTATTTAAATTAAACAACATTAAATGGTATACTAATTAAAGCGATTATCCCCTTTTTATCCGCACAAAAAAGAGACCTCGTTTACACGAAGTCCCTGATTGAATACCATGAATATAATGCCGCTAAAATTATTTCTCCGGTTTCACCGTACTCGTTGATTTCCCCTTCACCAAGCAGGCAGGCAGAACAACTCTGTTCACTGCCATTTCGTTGTTCTGCATACTTTGAAGCACCATCTCAAGTGCCTGTTTTCCCATATCAAACTGGCTTTGTCTCATATGTGTTACACGGCTTCCTTCGGCAGCATTCGGACTGTCAAAGCAAATGATGGACAAATCCTCCGGAATCCTCAGACCAAGCCGATCTGCTGCCTGTTCTGCAAGTAAAGCAATATGATACTCCGCAGCAAAGAGTGCAGTAATCTGCGGGTATTTCTGTAAATGCTCCACCAGTGCCTCCACATCGCGGACCTCGACTTGAGGATCGAACACACTGGGTAATGTCGAAAGAAAAGATTCTAACCACAGTTCCCTGTTCACCAACACTCCTTGATCATGATGAGCCTCAATAATGCCTTCAATTCGTTCTTCAATCGGTGTGGTGTTCGCCGGAGGCTGTGTCAGAAAAGCGATGTGTCGGTGACCGAGATCGAACAAATAATTCATCCCTTCTCGCGCCGCGCCTACATTATCCGTGCTGACAGATGAAGCCGGAATGCCTTTCAGGTACCGGTCAATCAGGACAAACGGGAATTTGTTAACGACCAATTTAAGAATCTCATCGCTGAAATATTCACCCTGTGCCGGGAAAATAATCAATCCGTCCACACCCAGTTCCAGCAGTTCCTGAATGCTGCGCTCCTCCTGCTCCGGAATCCCGAAGGATCGTCTAAGTACAAGAAAACAATCATGCTCTCGCGAAGCTTCTTCCATACCATATAACAGTTCTGTACCATACATGTCACTGAAATTAGTAATGACCAGACCAATGAGCAGCTTCTTCTCTGGATCTTTGATCGCAGCACGCGGAGCAGGTCTGTCAGGTCTTTCTTGTAACACATCTGCTGTGTCGGCTACAAAAGAACCCCGTCCCGGCTGACGAACAATTAATTGTTCATTCGCCAGCATCTCAAGCGCTTTTTTAGTGGTAATCCGGCTAACTCCGAATTCATCACATAATTCCTTCTCCGAAGGTACACGCTCACCCACTTGATATTGATGAAGCTGTATCCGTTCGCGCAAGGATTCAAAGATCTGTTCATACATCGGCTTGGATGCCGAGTCTTTCCCCAATACAAGCACCTCCATAAATACCCATACTTCTCATGTTCTACATCCTAATATATCATGTTATATCATTAAGTTCATTATTAAATTTATTTGGCGTAAATAACCATAGTCAAGTAATCTTAGGCGTCAGATGTAAATCGAGATATAACAAAAAGCCGACAAGCCCTGATCCCTTGGCTTATCGGCTTCTTGCTTAGATAGTCAATACGTATTAATCATCCATATCATACTTTGCATAATTAAGGTTGCAGACTCTCAGTGGACGGTGGACCTACTTCTGTTTCAGTCTCTTCAGGGCTCGAATCTGGTTCTGGAACGGATTGTTCTTGTGCTGCGCTGACGAACAATCGTCCATCTGCTTCCGCCTCTACTTTGTTGCCTGCTGCATCCTGAGCACGAATCACAATGACTCCACCCTCAAGAACAAGGGATGAAGGTGTTGTATACGTACCCGTATAACGACCAGGTTCAGTCTCTACCATTGGAATCTCTCCTGCCCCTTGGGCATTCAGATTCAAAGGTAACTGAATACGGAAAGATGCTTGCAGACCAGGTTTACTGTCAAATGAAACGGTAACACTCTCCCCTGATGTGATTCGAACATCCTCAGCCGGCGTAATATTCGTAAGTTCTGGCAACGCCGTTTCCACATAGACGGTGCGGGTTACGGTTGTTTTGTTACCAGCGATATCGGTTGCTGTAATGGTAATTGTGTTCTCGCCTTCATTGACCAATACACGGTGACTGAAGCTTCTGTCTTTGCCCACTTGTACAGTTTGTCCGTTAACGGTTACCTTATCGAGGAATTGTTCCACGACATTACCCGTTACGTGAACAACTTCTGCATTGATGCGATCTCCTTGAGCTGGTGTAAGAATCGTTAACTCCGGTTTGGTCTGATCCAGAATAAGGACGACGGGGAGTGAGCGGTCAGTTGTTTTGCCGTCCACCACTGCCTCGGCGGTAATCGCATTAATCCCAGAACGGAGTTTCACCCCGTATGAGAACTTCCCATTTGCCACCGTTGTGGTGCCAGCCAGATCCTTGCCGTTGTAGATCTTGATCTGTGCGCCGGATGCCGGAGACGTTCCCGACACAGTGAAGGTCGATTGATTCGTATACGTGTTTGCAGGTACTGTGAGCACAGGTGCATTTACCGGATATCTCACGACTGCACGAATCATGTAGTTGCCTTCTTCTATCGGTGAAGTACTCCATGCTCCGCTTACACGCTGCCAGCTTCGACCAGCATTCGTACCATTCTCATCGGTAGCGAGACCCGGAGCGCTAGTTCCAGCTATACTCTGTACATACACGATATAGAAATCACCCGTTACAATGACCGGTTCCGGGAATTCAACAGTTGTCCATTGATCGTTACGAAGTGCAGTACCGTCAAATGGTCCAGCCAGTTGTCGTCCCGGAGCTCCACCCGCACCCGATGCATCATAGACGGCATATTGGAACGCTGTACCTCCAGGTACAGGCCATTCTGTGTTCCAGAATCGGAACGATGCACCCGTCAGTTGTGCTGTCTCCAGCTCAGGTGTCATTCGAACCGCCCAAGCATTATCCGCAGCGTTAAAAGCTCGTGCATTCTCTGCTGTTCCATCATCATAAGCAATTTCCCCTGGAAAACCGATGAATGGTTTCAAGGCAACATTCGCCTCTGCCGTACCATTACCAGGTACAGTTACAGTAACGGTTTTACTGTAATAATCAGTAGCCCTGATGGACAGGGTATAACTTCCTTCCAATACCTGAATATTGAAGCTACCATCTGAACCTGTGTGAACTTCACCTACATTGGCATCTTCCACCACGAGAACGGAAGCATCAGCCAGTGGTTGTCCTGTCCGCTCATCGGTTACTACACCTTCAATCTGTCCATGCGGGATTGCTTCCAGATTAAAGTTGGCTTTGGCACCATTGCCATCCGTGATCGTTACCTGCTGAGTTCGAGGATAATATCCATATGCTTCAGCTTTTAACGTGTAATCACCTGCTACGTGTGTGAAGTTATACTTGCCTGTAGCTGGATCTGTCTTCACCGAACGTCCGGTTTCCAGTACGGTAACCGTTGCACTTGCAGGCAGGCTTTGTGGATTAACCGAACCTGTTTCCGGTTTTTCAACTTCCGGTTGTTGCTGTTTCGTTTTGTTAAACTCCGCTTTGTCTGTCCGCGAAATTTTGTACCATGGATTATCATAAGACGGTTTAGGTTTGTCACTGTTAAGCACAACCGCACTGTCCTCCGTGACTGTCTCCGCAGCAACACCCAGTACACGGAAATCATCAATGAACCAGCCTGTCTTCACAACACTGTTGTCTGAGGTCAGACGGAACCGGAATTGTACTTCATTGCCGGTAAGTGCATCCAGGTCATAAAATACGGGTGTCCATTGTTTACCGTTTGTACTATGTGAGAATTTGCCCAGTTCTGACCATGTAGTTCCACCATCCTTGGTGACTTCCACATATCCGTAATCGTATCCACTCTCAATCTCGTACCAATGATTAAACGTAAGTGTTCCTTCGGATACATCCGTCAAATCAATGACCGGAGATACGAGTGAATAGTTGGAGCCACTCTCGTACGTATTGTCGAGATCAGTCGCCCAGACATTCGGTGGAGAAACCGCGCTGGCAGGTCCCGTTACCGGAATACCGCGCTCCCACTCATCTTTGGTTCCCGAATGAGTCCAGCCATTATTATCACTGCCATCGAAATGATCGATGTAGATATCCTGAGGCACCTCTACTGTAATGGAGACCTCATTCGATTTGTCGCTTTCATTGCCACTATAATCAAGTGCGGCAACGGTATAGTAATACGTCGAATCTGTCACCGTAGCTGTATCTGTAAACGTTGTTCCTGTTGCAGTTCCAATGGATTCATAACCTGCACCTGCGGTTGTGGAACGATATACGATATAGGATTCGAGATCCTCATCGCTCGGTCCAGTCCAGCTCAAGGCTACATTGCCCAGAATATCGGTCGTCGCAGTTAATCCGGCAGGTGCCGCTGGAGCAATCTCATCCAAGGCTTCTACAGCGAAATCATCCATGTACCAGCCAGCCTTTTGCACTGAATTATCACTCGTCAGATTGAACTTGATGAACACCTGCTGTCCCGCGTATTCGCGAAGATCCACATATTGTGTCTTCCAATTGCCACCTGTACCTGTGAAACTTAACAGTTCTTGGAACACATAATCGCTATCCTCGGAAGCGATGTATACCTTGCCAAAGTCGATGTTATTCTCCAGATCATACCAGTGCTTGAAGGATAACAATGCCCCTTCTGGACTCTCGGTAAGATCAATTGGTGGCGCAAGCAGATATGCATTGCTATTCGCTACATAAGTCCCTTGCAGATTAGTTGCAATTACCTTGTCACCGGAGTATGCACCTCCAGGACCACTGCTTGGTGCTCCCCATACCCAGGTACTTCCGGTCCCACCAGTCGTGAAGCCCAGCTGATCTTCTTCAAAATCCTGAAGATATCCTGGCTGAACACCATTGGACACAGCCACTTTGTATACCTGACTTTCAAATCCGTTGTTACCGTAATCATTCACGCGAATATAATACTCCACGCCTTGTGGTTCAATAAGAAAAGCAGGGATTGTCGCTGTATACGTCCCATCTTTGTTATCTCCGGCAATCCGATCCATTGGCAGATAAACATACTGGTTAGTGCCTGTCGTTTTGGCAAAAGCCTCAACGGAGACAACCGCGACGTTATCTGTCACATGAGCGGTTAATGGGATATCGATGCCTGAAAAGGCGGAATTGACAGGGGTATGTGACAGTATTGGCTCTTCCAGATCATCTCCGGCTGTAACCACTCTTCCCGATACTGTACCGATTCCTTCGAGTACAGAACCCACAGCGTCGAGGGCATTAATAATGCCGTGACCGTAACCGTTGTTTGGCGAGGTTGGATATGTGCCGTTTGTCATCGGCGTCGCAGTATCCATAATGATCTGCTCCAGCTGATCCACCGTAAGGGAATGGTTGGCCTGGAGCAAAAGTGCCGCAAGCGCAGTCGTATGTGGACCTGCCATGGATGTTCCGTTCCAGCCTCCCTCATATACACCGCCCGGAACTGCTGAACGGATATTTACCCCAGGGGCAGATACTTCCGGTTTGATCTCATCATATGGAGATGGACCCAGCAGCGAGAAGGAACCCAGATTACCATTGATATCTGTGGCTCCTGTTGCGAAGCTTTCGGGATAATTGGCAGGGTTCGCAACAGAGCCGGGACCACCCGGATTCGTCAAGGTTACATTACCCGCAGAGAACTCTGGAAAAATCTGAGCATCCCGCCAGGCTTGAACCATAGGTCGGAACCATTCATCAAGTCCCGGGCCTCCGCCCCATGAATTGTTCACGACATCCGGTGCAAGTTCAGGATGCAGATTGCCTTCCGCATCCACCGGAGCGATCAACCACTGTCCGCCATCCAGAATAATGGCATCTGTTGTTTCCGGATTGAATATCCGCACACCGATCCATTTCGCACCGGGAGCAACCCCGATCTGGTTGGTCCCATCTGCTTCGGAGCCAACCATGGTACCCATCGTGTGCGTACCATGCCCGTCTCCGTCCGCAGGAAGAGAAGCATTACTGTGCGGGTCATACCAGCTCAGTTCGGGATCAACGATATTGCCCGAAGCATCCAGTCCCCGCCATTTGCTGCGAAGCGCCGGGTGGGTATAGTCCACACCGCTGTCCAGATTGGCAACGACAATACCTGTTCCATCGATGCCCCGATCCCACACAGCTGGTGCATTGATGTAATCCAGGTTCCACTCCACGTTCTCTGTCACAAGCTTGTCCTTGGCAGCAGGTTCCTTGTCTTTAACACCGACTGCAGAGTCTTTATCTGGCGTTTGGACACCCTCTTTGGCTGGAGTCGCACTCGCCGCTTCTTTACTCACTTCGGCTTTCTGTAAGTATCGTGTCTCATTCGGCAGAATCTTCTCTACCTCAGGCAGCAGCGCAATCTGTTCCATGACTTCTTTCGTACTCGTCACTGCCAGTGAATTGACGATAAAATAGCTTTTATATTCTTTGACCTTGCCCAGGTCAACTTCCTTTTCCAGATAAGTTTCCAATGGATATTGTGTACGTGAGGCCGTTTCTCGCAGAGAGCTGACGACCGAATTCCGAACGGACAGCTTTGTGGCTGAAGCCGTTTGTTTGGCGATGGTCGCCTTTTCAAGGGCCTGTTTGGAGACTTCTGCTGTATCCACCTGTTCCTTCATTTTTACCAGATAGGTAACATATTCACTACCCTCAAATTCTTTGGTCAACTTGGCGTTTACTTTGGATTCCGAAACTTTGGCGAGTCCAGATTTCATATCCAATTTGGATGATGTGGAATTTTCAGCTGAAACCGGATGAATGATCGAAAATGCAAGGAGAAGCGAGAGCCCCATGGAGATGGGCTTGCGTAACCGATTAATCTTTATCAAACTTTTCCACTCCTTTTACCCGGTTTTTTTAATTTAATCTGGTACATATGCCTTTCTCAGCAGAATAAAACGGTTAAATAACCTTTAATACGAATGAATTTGATGCTCTGTATTTCACATAAAGCCTCACCTCCTTGACAGGTTGGGTTAGGGAACAATATGAGTCAGAAGAGAAAACAGATCAGTCTATGATTTTTCACTTGGAAGTTTAGGAGATTTGGGTGTTAGAGTAATGCAACGAGAGTGAATGTCTATAAGCATTCATGTGGAAGGGTAATCTGGAGCGTTAGCAGAACGCTTGCTTAGGAGTGGTGGATATGACTTTCGATCATGATTCGAGTGAGTAGATAACCATTATAATTACATATAATAGTCGATTAGGAATTTAATTGTATTTTATTGATATAGTATAAAATCATTATTCGATATATACAAGCACTTTATTGAAAAATATAGAAAATAAGTCTATTTAATGCTTTTATGTGTCTCATGTCGCTTCATGTTGTTTCTCTTTCTTTTCACAATTGCGAACAATTAGTAATTCCAAAAGGTTAAAGTAGTTCTTTATAACCATTACCCCTCTTTCAGTTTGTGGTTGCTATCTCCAAAAAATCCAGTTGAGTTTACTCTAATATGGAAATTATGGTATTATATTAGATGCAGTTTTCAGAGGCATTTGAAAATCAAATAATATTATCTTTTTGCAGGAGGTATCCCTATGCTTAACAATCAATCCTTGCATTTTACGAAAAGGAAATGGAAAATACTCACATCCGTTGTTCTTGCTATGCTGTTATTTGGATTGTCTGTCCTGCCTGCAATGGCCGCTTCTCCCGGAAAGACCGTAAACGCATCGGCAAAACTGGCCTACAATCTTAAAGGGCTCAAGCATAACCGTGTGGTGCAAAAGGCTTACATCGCAGATAAATACGTGTATGTTACTCAGCGTGTGGGTGGGACATGTCATCTCTCCAGATTACTTATAAAGGGCAGCGACGCTGTATACGCGGATCACATGACCATCACAAACAGCGGTCATTGCCAAACGCTGGATATGTATACGTACAATGGGTCCAATTATTTTTATTTCAGCTCAAAAGCCGATCCTTCCAAACCAGAGAATTGGTCACTCCAGGTAGCCCGACTGCAATATGTGGCAGGCAAAACCGTGGATTATACCGACCTCCATCGGTTCATCTATATGAATTATGCCAACAAAACCGGTTCGAAACTGGGTGAAACCTATCGTGTGGATGGCGGTGGCAACAGCAACTACACCGTTTTTCGTATACAAACGAAGGAGAAAACCGTCACCTGGTCCATTTATGATACGGTCGCATTGAACAAGCTTCTGGATCATAACAAGCAGGTTCGAATGGACAGCGCAGCTGCGGTGAAGGCTGCTGTTACCAGCTTCACACAGTCGGGCAATGCCATTATCAGACCCAACGGATCTTTCCAGGGGGGAGACCTGCTGGGCAAAACGCAAATATATACATCGGGCGGGGGCGAAGGGGAAACGCCTCAGATTGCCAAAATTTCAAGCTCAGGAGCATACCAATCCCTTGCAAAAATAACCAATGTCGGCAAGCATGAAATCGAGGGCGTTCAGACGAAGAACGGCAACGTATACTTCACCATCGTTTCCGATCCGGGAAACAAAGCGAACGGGCAAAAAATATTCTACGTTCCCGACAGCACTTTCTAACACTCTCAGAACTTGAAGCAACCCAAAGAGCGCTATCCGGTGAGTAATAATACTCCTGGATGCGCCCTTTTCATATCAACTGTAGTAAAAATCAACCTGGTTCCTCCATCCGACTATTCTTCACGAAAGGAACCCAGTCTATCTATCCCTTAGTCCAGTTCTATCCTGAAAACGACAGGTGATTTGCTTTGCACTTTTGTTGTTGTAATGGTCAGAGCATCTTCTGTCCTTATCCATTCCGGTTTATCCTCGAAACCCAAAACTTCGATGTTCTTAATAACGCCTTGAAAATGATGAGAATCTTTCTTCAGCGATTTAATCTTTACCACCCCGTTATCTGGATAGGCAAGAACCGTGGCATACAGACTGCTTTCTTTTAAAGTAAACCGTATATCTTCACTTGTAAATATCTTCGTATCCCCGTCCGTGAATTGCCCTTCCTTCACCTCTGTTGGACCTTCGCCAAACGTACGCCAGAATGACGTGTCATAGATCGCTTCCCCATTCACTTCCAGCCACTCGCCAATGCTCAGCAAAATGTCGCGATCTTCTTCCGGTATGCTGCCGTCTGCTTTGGGTCCAATATTCAGCAGTAAATTCCCGTTTTTGCTTACAATATCGACGAGATCCCGAATGATCTCCTCAGCCGTTTTATAGTTATTATTTTCCGTATAACACCATGAGTTTTTAGCGACAGCTGTATCCGTTTGCCAAAAATAGGGCTTAAGCTCAGCGAACTGTCCCCGCTCCACATCCGGAACAGCACTTCCAAACATATAGGCCTCATGTTTATAATTGATAGCTACAGGCACACCCCATTCTTCGCCTTTGTTATAATAATAGGCAGCAAATTTCTTAAGATAGGGTTTGAACGCAACCGTTTGAATCCACCAATCGAAATAAAAGACCTTTGGCTGATATTGATCGACCAGTTCACAGCATCGAATCAACCAGTCCTCCAGATACTCCTCGGTTGGGGGTGAGTCATACAAGTCGAAGTGATCCTTGGGTTCAGGCATGGCAGGCCAGTAGAAATCCCCACGCTCTAGGGGTTCCTTAATATCTGAATCAAATTCCTTCCCGTGAGACATGAAGAACCAGTGCTCGGCGCGGTGAGACGACACACATAAGGTCAGCCCCTGCTTCTCGTACGCAGCCTTCATCTCACCCAGAAGATCCCGTTTGGGGCCCATTTCATATGTGTTATAGTGAGAGATAGAGCTTTTGTACATCTGAAAACCATCATGGTGCTCAGCCACGGGCATAACATATCTGGCTCCTGCCTGTTTGAATAACGTTGCCCATTCGTCTGCATCAAACTTCTCTGCACGAAACATCGGAATGAAGTCTTTATATCCAAAGTCCTTATGAGGTCCATACACCGCAAGGTGATGTTCATAAGCTTTGGTGCCTTGTATGTACATATTTCGCGAATACCATTCGCTATCATAGGCCGGTACAGAATATAGCCCCCAGTGAATGAATATGCCGAATTTCGCTTTTGGGTACCATTCAGGAACTTGAAAGGCGCTAAGCGAACTCCAGTTGTCCTTGAATTTACCATTCTCAATCGTTGCTTTAATCTGTTGCAAATATTCGTTTTTGTCCATGAGATGTTCTCATCCCTTCTGTTATCGTCTGTAGTTGTATTGTAGTGCTACGGCCGAGGGATAGACATGCAGAACACTAACTTTTAGATGGACAATAATAACCTTGTATGGAGATGAAAAGTATGAATCACCAAACGTTGCTTACGAACTACCTGTCTAATCTCCATGTCGAATTATTCATGGTCAATTACAATCGGTGCGATATGGATTGGAAGGATCTGGATTACACGCCCGATTACAGCAAGTTTTATTTCATATGCGAAGGTGAAGGTTGGCTCAAGATTGGGAATGAGGAGTATTATCCTGCGCCTAATCAGCTTATTTTAATGCCAGAGGGGATCAAACAGTCCTACTCTACCATTAGTGACCGTCCTTTTCTCAAATATTGGTGTCACTTCAGCGCGAAGGTTGGGGGAATCAATTTGTTTCAAATTCTGAAATTCCCACACATCTGTACGATAGATCAACCTGAGCTGATTCAAGCAATCTTCAGCAGTATCCTTACATATGCAAAATCCGATGAAGTCTATGCCCATATGATGGCCAAAAGCAAACTGACCGAGTTACTATCCCACTATCTAATGAATCTGGACCTGGATCAGATCTCTTTTATTAACGTTCCTGTCATGGAGAAACTGTCCACCATTCTGGCTTACATTGATTCCAACATCGAAGAGAATATTTCGGTTCAGGATCTGGCCCAGATCGCCTACATGCATCCAAATTATTTCATTCGATTCTTCAAGCAACAGATCGGTGTTCCTCCGATCCTCTATATTACTGGCAAAAAAATCGATAAAGCCAAGGAACTGCTTGCCTGCACCCCGAACACAATAACGGCCATCGCCGAGCATCTCGGTTTCAGTGATTTGTACTATTTCTCCAGACAGTTCAAAAAGCATACAGGGCTCACACCTACGGAGTACCGCAAACAAAAAACGGTACTGACAACGTAAGACGTGAGCCCTGATGATGCTCACGTATGTTTACTTATTGGGATGAATTAAAATGGATGTGGCACTTTTGCTCTCCATTTGAAAACATAACAACTCTTCATTTCGCAGCTTGGTCTGCACATTCGCCGTCTCTTCTCCATCATTAAAGAGGACTAAAGCTACGGAACCATCGGCATTTTTAAAAGCCACAGAACAAATTCCATCATCACTGGATGTTGATTCAATCCGAACAGCCTTCGGACGGATCACAGCACTAAAATGAGCCAGAGCATAATAATCAAGTGTATACGTAAGCTCTTTCGTCTGCTGATTCACCTGGACGATCCCACGACACGTACTGCGGCCAAATCCAGGAACGGTTGGCCCGTTGTTCTCATCAAGTGCCATATTCCAAAGTACAAAAGACTTGCTGTAATTACGAAGAATCTGAATTCCCGTTCGTATCACATTCGAGAAGGCTTGCTCAAATGGCGGAATCCACTCTCCACCCGAACCTTCAGTGAAATGTACTTCTTTGCCTGCAAAAGCTTCATAAACCTTCGTTTGAGCAGAAGCATCGCCCCCGTACCAGTGCCAGGCCACTCCGTCAACTCCCTCTCCCGCTTGTTCCAGTACGGTCAGTGGATAGTCCGGTTGATCCCAGTTGTGATCGTAACAGAGAATTTTGGTAGAAATATTATTATTGACAAAGGCTGGTTTGAGATAATTTTTAATAAAATCTGCTTGCGCTTCGGCTGGCATTAACATACCGGGATAGTGCCCTGGTTCATAAAGCGCCTCATTCTGTGGTGTGATGGCATGGATCGGTAATCCATGCTTGCCATACGCTTGAATGTATTTCACGAAATATTTAGCATAAACGGGATACCATTCAGCCTTCAACTGTCCGGTGATCATTGATCCGCTCGTTTTCATCCAGCCGGGTGCACTCCATGGTGAAGCAAACAGCTTCAGTTCAGGATTCAATGCCAACGCCTTTTGCGTTAAAGGAATAACGTCCCCTTCATCATGCGTAATGCTGAATTGGGTTAATTCTGGGTCGGTCTGCTGTTCTGGCATATCGTTATAACTGTATACCGTTCTCGCATAGTCCGAAGCGCCCATCGGATTACGGATGACCGACAGCCCGATCCCTTTCTCCGGATGGAACAGTCGGGTCATGACCTCATCACGTTGCTCATCATTCAAGATTTGGTTGATCAAATAGGCAGATGAATCGGTAAAAGAAGCACCAAATCCGTCCATCTCCTGATACGTTAGCTGATCATCCAGATGGATCGTCGTTGTCTCCAGATTAGGTGCTGGAGGTTGCAATTGATCCGAGGACACGGATACGAATAATTCATCTTCTCCCGTAGATTTGTACATTTTGAATGTAGTCATAGGATTCTCCTTTGTATTTTTATCATTGAATGCCTAGTTTCTCTTTGTTCAGTTTCATCTTTTCACTGCGTACCTTCACAATCTCTTCCCAACGATTCTCACCTAAAAATGACTTGTAAGAAGCCAGTGCATTGTCATACGAGGTATCATCCTTGGACCGTACCATACTGACCAGCGTTGTATTCCACTTCGTATTGATTGCTGACAACGCACGAGCTTCAGGTGTACCTTGATTCGGGCTAATATTCTCCAGAATAAAGTGAGGTTTCAGCTTGCCTTTACCCCACTCCTGCATCTGTTTAATCGCTTCCGGAAAAGCATCTGCACTGAGTGCTTTGTGACGGTCATGACCGAAGAACATAAATTCACCCATCCGATAATCCTTTTTGAATTGATCTGCGTTATTCAGTTGCATGTCTTTCACTGCTGGCAATAATTCTACACTACCATCGGCTTTGGTTTGGAAGGTCTCCCCTTCGATCCCGTAATTCATAAGCGTCTGTCCTTCTTCACTCAGCAAGTATGTGAATATCTGAATAGCCTTGGCCGGATCTTTACAATCCTTAGAAATGAAATTGATCATCCACCCGGTTATCCCGGATTGATTCAATGTTGGTGCATTGCCTTTGGTGCTCTGCGGTCCATCGATAGCAACATATTCTTTGCCTGGATTGGCACTCATGTAGATCTGCAAGTTTCCTCCCTGTTGAGGTGTACCGTCAAGCAGCATGGTCGCATATTTACCGGACTTTACTTTTTCCTCAAAAGCGGTACCATCATCGGCAAAACTGTCATCACTGATGTTGCCGTCTCTGTACACGGTGTTCAATGTTTTCAACCACGTGAGGTAATCTTCATCCAGATTGCGATCGTAGAATTCTCCCGATTCAGTCTCCAACGGAACACCGATGAAATCTTGCAACGTATCCCCGAGTGAACCTGTTCCTTCACCAATGGAGTTGAATCCAAACGGAATCAGCGCAGGGAACTCTTGCTTAATTCGTTTCATCACACTCTGGAATTCTTCTGGCGTTCCAATGACCGGGCTACCCAAAGCTTCGTACACATCTTTACGAATGATAAATGCCGTTTTGGCAGGAATGTTACCGCTATCATAATCCTCTTGCGTATTGGAATAGTTTGGATAACCATACGTTTTGCCATCCGCCAATTGGAACCAGTTCAATGTGTCGGAAGCCGCAACTTTATTGAAGTAAGGATCATATTTATCCGCCAGATCGTTCAGCGGCATAGCCCAGGTTGCAGCTTTTTGTACTACAGGAGAATTGGAGTCAAACACGGTCAGCAAGTCAGGCATATCTCCACCGGCGAAAAAGGTGTTTAACTTGGTATCATCACCCGTGATGAATTTAATATTAATGTTCAGATCCTCTTTGATTTTCTTGGTAACAATGTCCTTGCCAAAATCAGTGTTCCACCAGTCAGCATTGACGTACCACGTCAAGTCTGTAGCCTCTTCCTTTTTATCCAACTGCCAAGCCGGCTTTTCCGGGTCAACCGTATAACGATCTTCAATGGATACCCAGTTCCCTTCACTGGAGCCCCCAGATCCACCGCTGCAACCTGTTATCATAATCACTGCTGCAAGCAATGACGAGAACAATTTAATCCCTTTTTTTCCTGATGCCTTGTTCAACTTCAACATATTTTTGTTCCTCCTCAAAATGGGGTATTTGGTCCTCTTATTCCTTGACTGCACCCAGCATCATTCCCGAGATAAAGTATCTCTGAACGATGGGATAGATCAGCACAATAGGTAGTGTCGTAATGACAATGGTGGCCAACTGCACACCTTTGGTGGTTGTTTCAATCACAGCCGAACCTCCAACATTTTGCATGGATTGGGTCTGGGACTGAACGATAATCTCATAGAGCATCATCTGAAGTGGATACAGTGACTGATCCGTAATGTATAACTTGGTTGTCATGAAGTCGTTCCATTGCCCTACTCCATTAAATAGTGCAATTGTAGCCATGGCAGGCATGGAGAGTGGAATGAAAATTTTCAGGAAAATATGCCAATCCCCTGCACCATCAATCTTGGCCGATTCTTCCAGCGAATCCGGGACATTTCGGAAGAAATTCATCAGAATTACGACATCATAGAAGCTGAATAACGCCGGGATAATGTACACCCAGAAGCTGTTTAATAATCCAAGTGATTTGATTAACAGGTATGTCGGGATCATGCCGCCAGAGAAGAACATTGTAATAACACCCATGGCAACGTATAATTTACGGCCTCTTATGTACTTTTTGCTCAGACCGTAACCAACCATGGCACAGAAGAACACATGTGTAACAACGCCGATCGTTGTTTTGGAAACTGATATGAAGAAGGCCTGCCAGATGCCCTGATCATTGAATACAGCTCTGTAATTCTCCAGCGAGAATTCCGGTGACCAGAAGATGAACCCACCTTCCGCTAACGCTTTGCCTGAGCTAAAGGAAGAGATAATGACATTCCAGAGCGGAACCAGAATAACGATCGTACAGATGATTAGCAAAATCATATTTAACGTATCAAAGATCCGACTATCGAGATCTTCTTTTGCCACCTTTCCATTCACGCGGGATGCCTCCTTCTACAACACAGATTGATTATCGTTTAATTTGCTTGTGATTTTGTTTGCCGTGACGAGTAGAATGACAGAGATGATTGAGACACCCAAGCCAACGGCCGTTGCATATGAAAAGTCACCCTGAGACATCCCCATACGATACACGTATGAATTGATGACTTCCGCTTTGTCGCGGTTCTGAGAGTTCATGAGAACCAGCGTCTGATCCAGATTCGATCCTAATAAACCGCTTACAGTTAGAATCAGATTTAGGCTGATAATTGATCTCATATTAGGCAATGTAATGTTCCAGATCTGTCTGAGACGGCTTGCACCATCAATTTTGGCAGCTTCATAATACGTTGGATCAATCTTTGCCATGATCGCCAGATACAGAATCGTTCCCCAGCCTGCCTCTTTCCAAATATCCGATAAAGTAGCAATCCACCAGTACTTGCCTGCATCCAGCAAGATGTTCTGCGGTTGCGAGATCACTCCCAGGCTAAGTAACAACTGATTAAATAACCCCGTTGTTGAAAACCAGGTGATCAGCATTCCCCCAAGTACAATCCAGGACAAGAAGTGAGGTAAATATGAAACCGTTTGCACAAACTTCTTGAATCGTCCGCTGTTTAACTCATAGATCATGATCGCCAGAATAATAGGAATGACGAACCCGATACCTAATTTCAAAAAACTGATCCCCAGCGTATTCACGACTGCATCCCAGAAGTATTTGTCTGATAAAATGATTCTGAAATTATCCAGCCCTACCCAAGGAGCGGTGGCCAGCGTATCAATGACCGTGTAATTTTTGAAGGCAATTGTCAAACCATAAATCGGGATGTAACAGAAAATAATCATAAAGATAATGCCCGGGATAATCATCGATTGAATCTCCCATTGTCTCCGATAATCGACTATGAATTCTTTAATCCGTTGTCCGATGGGCTTCTTTCCATTGGGACTGATCGCATTTTTACCGGTTGATGTCTCTACGGCTAATTTATCCACGTTCTTTTACTCCCCTCCATCATGCATGCATGTTCATAAAAACGTTTTTATTTTTCAACATAAAAAACTCTTTGTTTATATTTATGTAAAAAAGACCGGAGAAGAAGCTGAGTCAACTTATGTACGGTAGTCTTTCCGGTCGATCTTCACATGGCTTGAACCTCTCACCACCAGCTCACCCGCCAATTTCTGTGCAGCCCCTTGTTCCTTCTCCTTGATCATACCCACCAGTTGATTGATTGCCAGGATACCCTGTCTTGCAATTTGATTTCTTACCGTTGTAAGCGGTGGAGAAAAATACTGTGCAATATCAATATCGTCAAAACCCACGACACTAACATCTTGAGGCACTTCAAAACCCTCAGATTTCAACGCATGCATACAGCCAATTGCACTCAAGTCATTCCCTGCAAGAAATGCATCAGGCCGCTTGCCGGGGTGTAAATGAAGAAAAGATTTTATCGCACTATACGTGCTCTCCTCCTCAAAATACCCTTGTATAATGTAATCTTCATCGATTGGAAGCTGGTATTCACGCAAGGCAGCCAGATAGCCATCTCTACGCTGCACACTGTCAAACATCGTCTCCACACCCGAAATATAAGCAATTTTCTTGTGCCCCAGCCCAATTAAATACTTGGTTGCTTCATAAGCCGCCACATACGAGTCAAAAATGACACTTCCCATCGTATCGCTCTGATAGACCCGATCCAGAAAAACAGCCTTGATCTTGTCTTTCTCCATGGCGATAATATCTTGCTCATCGATCCGAAGCTCTTCGTAAATAATGACACCGTCCACCCGCCGACCCAGAATATTACTCATAATAACGTGTTTATCCTTGGTCACAAATACATTCAAACCATACCCAAGACGATCACATTCGCGAGACATCGACTCAACCAGCTTATAGAAATACGGACCGGATACACTGGTGGTGAAAAAACCGAGCATTTTGGTTTGACCGGACTTCAACAGCTTTCCGTTCAGATTGGGCACATAATTTAAACGCTCTGCCACCTTCAGAACATGTGATTTCGTCTCCGGGTTCAAGACATCCACACCATTCAAGGCGTTGGAGACAGTAGATATGGATACGCCTGCTTCCCTTGCTACATCTTTAATCGTTATCTTTGCCATAATTTTTGTCCCTTTACTATAAAAACGTTTTTATAATGTTTAAATTATCATAAAACCGTTTTCATGGCAACACTTTAATTTGCAAGTTCAGGCATCATGTACTTTATTCATAGCTATATGTCACTGCGGGCGCAAAAAAACGGCTCATGTATGAGCCGCCGTTCATGAAGCTTTAACTTTCTATTCCTCATCCTGGATATACATGGAGTGAATCTGTTGCAGTTGCTCTTCCAGACGTTCCAAGCGAACAAAACGATCGGCTCGAATATATTCCTTCTGTTCCACAATCATGATCATTGTTGGAACGGTAAAAATAAGAAACTTGGAAGCAACCTCTTCCACTTCATTAGCATTAATGTGACCCAGGTATATTGATGGATAAGGTTCAAGCAACGCCCTGATCTTGGGAAGTAAAGCGTGACATACACTGCACTCTGGACGAGATACATACAAAAAAACCAATTCATGTTGTTGAATAACTTCTTCAACCATTTCTATGGATGTTAACTCATGAATATCTTTCATAGAACCTCAGCCCTTTCAGTCATTCGATGGCTTAACCTCCGAATTAGTCGCCTGCTTTCATTTAGTCATATTGATTTTTATTTCCAATCTCTCTTCCGAAGATAAGATTCAAATACAAAAGTTCCAAACGGCAAAAGACCGGCCAGTCCACCCATTAACCAGCGTGTTATCTTCCACTTTTTGACTAGAGCCAAGTGAACTAGCGCAATAAGGTACAAAGGAAACAAAATACCATGAATCATGCCCATTACGGCTACAGCGGAAGAGATATCTGCAAAATATTTCAGAGGCATAGCAATAAAAATCAACAGAAGTAAGGATACGCCCTCCCATATGCCCGCAATTCTGAATCGGCCTGTCACTGTCTTCATAAAGTCCATTCTCACCTTTCCCGCTAATCATTTGTGAAATATGTAACTTGTAACATGATACAAAAACTTCACGCCACATCTCTATACAGATATGTCGTTCTGAAGCTCATATTCAGTATAACGTATGTGTCCGATTCGAAGATGCTTCAAATTTGAATAATTATTGAATCCATAAAACCAGATCCCTACATCAGGTCTTACGAATTCAAGTCGTCTCACGCTCAATCAGCTGGTATGTTAACTGCTCTGTCTTCAGCTCTGTTTTACCCAATACGGCCCACAATTGATGGAAAGCCTGGGTGGCTTGCTCCGCAATCGGATTGTGTATGGTCGTGATCCCGAGGACACGGGAAAGCTCGATATTATCAAACCCTACAATGGCGAGTTGTTCAGGTACCTGAATATTTCGTCTGCGTGCTTCACTCAGAATGCCAATGGCTGCATAATCATTCGAACATAATACAGCCTGCGGAAGCTCTGGCCCCTCTGCCATTCTGCGCATCGCTTCTTCGCCATCGGAGGAGCTGAATACGGAATATTGATACGCTTCAGTCCACACATGCAACCCTCTGCTCTTCATGAAAGATTCATAGGCTTCACGGCGACTCTGGGTATTCAGACTTTCAGCCCTGCCGAATGCATTCGCAATTCGGGTGTATCCTCTTGATACCAGATGCTCCAGAGCTAACTTATACCCTTCTGCCTGATCCATAGCGACAGACGGAATCTCGTCATTCCCCATTCGCTGCCAGGAGACAATGGGTCCATACTCCATGTAAACCTTTAATTTCCGAGGATCATTGACACAGGCAATAATAACTAGCCCATCCACTCGTTTGCTGCGCAGATCTTCGAACGCCTGCAATTCAATCTCCGGATCTCCACGGGATGTATAGATAATCGTCTGAAACCCAAAATCCATGGCTGTATCAATGAATTGATTCATGAATGTAAGAATGATCTCACCTGTGGTAGAGGTCACAATTCCAATCTGCTTTGTTTGCCCTGTAGATAGCGATATCGCATTCCGGTTGGGAATATAATTCAACTGTTTCATGATATTCGTTATGATCTGTCTTGCTTCATCACTAACATGCGGAGAATGATTAATTACACGTGACACTGTCGCTTTTGAGTAACCGGACCGCTTCATAATTTCATCAAACTTGGACATCGGAGACTCCCTTCTTGCTAACGAACTATAGAATAATAGTATGCATCAAATCTGGGGCAAAAGTAAAACTTGACGTGTAACCCGTTACAACGTTTAAGCTTTTTTTATGCAATATAATTGTTAATCTGGCAACAATCAATTTGATGAATGGAGCGATACACATGAGCAACTCTCAAAATCGTACCTATCAATTCCCGGAAAATTTCCTGTGGGGTGGCGCAATTGCAGCCAACCAGGCTGAAGGTGCATACAATCAAGGCGGCAAAGGATTATCTACTCAGGATGTAGCTCCCAAAGGCATCATGGGGCCAATCACGGAAGAACCAACTGAAGATAACATGAAACTGATCGGTATCGATCTGTATCATCGTTACAAGGAAGATGTGAAACTGTTTGCCGAGATGGGCTTCAAGGTATTCCGTACTTCCATCGCCTGGTCACGGATTTTCCCAAAAGGGGATGAGCTGGAACCAAATGAAGAAGGATTGCAATTCTACGACGATCTGTTTGACGAGTGTCACAAATACGGGATCGAACCACTGGTTACGCTATCCCACTATGAGACACCTCTTCACTTGTCCAAAGAATATGATGGTTGGGTTAACCGGAAAATGGTTGGATTCTATGAGCGTTATGTAACTGCCGTATTCAAACGTTATAAGGACAAAGTAAAATACTGGCTTACCTTTAACGAAATCAATTCGATTCTTGAAGCACCCTTCATGAGTGGAGGCATCTACACGCCGAAGGATAAGCTAAGCAAGCAAGATCTGTATCAAGCGATCCATCATGAGTTTGTAGCCAGTGCTTCCGCTGTGAAGCTCTGTCATGAGATTATACCTACGGCACAGATTGGTTGTATGATGCTCAGTATGCCTACCTACCCGCTGACACCGAATCCAGACGATATGATCAAAGTCATGGAATTCGAGCATAGCAACTATTTCTTCGGTGATGTACACGTAAGAGGTCGCTACCCTGGTTATATGAAACGTTACTTCCGTGAAAATGGAATTGAGATTCAGATGGAAGCTGGCGACGAGGAAATGTTGCTTAATACGGTAGACTTTATCTCTTTCAGTTATTACATGAGCATCTGTCAGACAGCAGACCCGGAGAAACAAATCGCAGGTGAAGGTAACCTGCTTGGGGGTGTACCTAACCCTTATCTGCCAGCAAGTGAATGGGGATGGCAGATTGATCCGCAAGGCTTGCGTTATGTGCTTAACATGTTCTATGACCGTTATCAAAAACCACTGTTTATTGTAGAAAATGGTCTTGGTGCTGTTGATGAGTTGATCACGGGTGCTGACGGCGAGAAAACAGTAGAAGATGACTACCGAATCCAGTATCTGAATGATCATCTGGTTCAAGTTGGTGAAGCTATTGAAGATGGCGTTGAAATTATGGGTTATACATCATGGGGTTGTATTGATGTTGTCAGTGCATCTTCTGCCCAGTTGAAAAAACGTTATGGCTATATCTATGTTGATCGTCATGATGATGGATCAGGAACACTCGAACGTTACCGCAAGAAATCCTTCCATTGGTACAAAGAAGTGATCAGCAGTAACGGGAAAAGTTTGCGGCGTTAAGGTTTTTTAAGCAAATGTAACATATTCATCCGTCTATCCCCCAGCAAATCACATGAAAAAGTGTCGGTTATACGATACCTTGGCATGTTTTCTGTGTGGGGGATTTTATTTTATTTTCAAGCGTAACAACAATAAAAAAACCTCTACACCCATTAGACTGTGGGATTGCAGAGGTTCAGGCTTTTGTTCAATTTACAATTTCTTTATCCTAAGCAACCGCTTGAACGGTTTTTTCCTTAACGCTAATGGCATAGATGGCAGACACCAAACCAAGCAGAATCAGCACAGAACCAACCCATCCGGTGTTTAGAATCGATGAGTGATCAATCACCATGCCGCCGATATAGGTACCCAGTGCAATACCTGCATGTGCAATACCTGAGTTGGTGCTGATTAGCGTTTCGGCTGTTTCCGGCGAAGTTTTGATAATGAGACTATTCTGTACAGGCGTAACGGTCCAGCTCAGTGCACTCCAGATGCTTAACAGCAGCAAGAAGGCGATCAAAGGCAATCCCACACTGAACGGAATGACAGCCATACTCACGATAAAGGGAATCAGCACAATGACTATCGCTTTAGCAGGGTGCAGACGATCGGATAACATGCCACCTATGCCTCCACCTGCGACAGCCGCGATCCCAAACATCATATAGATAAAGGTGACCATCGTCGCGCTGGCACCCAGCGTTTCTTGCAAGAATGGCGTGAAATACGCATATAAAGTCAAATGACCCGCGAGAACAAGCAAAGTCGTAACATGGATTGCCAACATTTTTGGATTCCACAGAGCCATAAGCTGTTTCTTCAGAGATACGGCTGGAATAGGCTGTACACGGTCCATTGCAATCCAGATGGCTACCATAACCACTGCTGTGAGAATAGCGATTAACATAAACACCTCACGCCAGCCTGCCACGTTGCCTACAAAGATACCAAGCGGTACACCCAGAATAAGTGATGCACTGCCTCCCATGGTAATAATCCCCACGGCTCGTCCTTTATATTGTGGTTCTACAATGCGCGCTGCAAGGGTCAGGGAGAGTACAAAAATTAGTGAACCCGTTGCGGCTCCGAGTGCTCTACCCGCCATCAGCATATAAAAGCTCGAACTAAATGCAGATATCAGATTACTGATCAGGAAAACAAATAGCGTACACATATATACCTTTTTACGCTCGAATCTGGCCGTCATATTTAATAAAATCGGTGCAGACAACGCATAGACAAGTGAGAAAATAGAGATTAAATACCCAGCTTTCGCCAGGGAAAGATGAAGATCCGTAGCAATCAGGTCCAGAATTCCGCCCAAGATCAGTTCAACGGTTCCGACCACAAATGCTGCGATAGCAAGCACATATACTTTCTTATTCATGTTGAATCCTCCTCAAAAAGTTACAACTACGATAGTAACCTATAAGTTTGGATGTTTCAACACTTATTTTCATGATTATTTCAAAAAAAGATATAACAAAAAAAACCATTCTCCAAGAGAATAGTTTTAATAGATCAATCTGGTGAGCAGTCGCTCGATTTCAGCATCCTGTAACAGTTGGTCACCGTATTTTTTGGTAATTTGAGTGAGCGCAACATCATGGTAGAAATAATCAGTCATCGCTTTAACAATCGGTTTGGACATCGTCTTGATCGCTCGCCATGAATCATGCTCCACACCGGCAAACAGCAGATACGCATGATCCACAATAAGCAGCTGTGAAGGTTCCGGCGCATCAAGCAATGGAATCAACGAGTACATCCGGTTTAAGGATGTCTCCATGCCACCAACGGCAAGCACTTCAACGTACACTCCTTGCTTTTCCTTCTGTTCCAGCAGTTCACGATATTTCTCCATTCGCTCATTCCAGGCCAGAAAAAGAATAGATGAATCTGCTTCCTCGATAAGCTGTTCGATATTCGATGCGATCGACGACTCGTCTTTTAACGTCCAGATATGCTCATCCGTGAATGTACGTTTGATTTTGTAACTCTTCAATTCCTCAATATCTTTCTCAAAATCAGCCTTGATCTTATGAATAATAGACTGAAGATCCACAGCCATATATAGTTTCTTCTTCCCATCCATGGTTGTCAGCACCGTTCCCTTGTCGATCAGGCGGTTAAGTACTTCATAGATTTTGGCTTTGGGAACGTTGGAGTAATTTACAATCGATGTAGCATCAAGAGGTTCATCCTGCGTGAATATAGCCTCGTATACCTGACTTTCATATTGTGTAAATCCGAATTTCTGCAACATGGTTTGGATCTGCGCATCCCTTCTTAGTGTGTCTGGTCTATCTAGTTTAGACGCATGAACTTCCCATGTCCAGTATGTCCCAACTGACCTAGGAATGTGGAATCTAAATTAAAATTTAGCGATGTCCCCAAAATAAAATCACTTTCCAGTGGTTATATTAACAATTGGGATACAAATTTCACTTGCGGAAGGAGCTGTAACTTTATATGGAAAGCACTCAAGATTTTGTGAAGAAAGTTAATGAAAATGCCGAAAAAGATCGTCATAACAAAAACAACGGCAAGGGAACACCAGGGGACAAGTTGCCATCGAAACAGCATTCTACGAATAAGTAGAGTCTATTTATTGAGCAGCATGACTTCCGTCTAGCACTCCACTCCTCTACTTTTCATCTACTATTAAGAACCTTTAATAGAAAAGAGATGATTAGTATGGCTCGTGTCAATGCTGTTCCTCAACCGGATCTGGTATTAATCTATTGGTCTAGAAATCCGCTCATTCCCGGTTCTGCGCGCAGAATCCAAAGTGTGCGTGTAATTGGTAATACGTCTCCATGTACATTCACACTGGTTCCCGGTGCACGACTGATTAATGCACTGAACTGCTTGCTGGACAATGATATTGGATTCAAAGTGGTATATCGCCACAAAACCTCAGAAATCAGTGGGGTTCTGTTATTGAAACGCAGATAATCAGAGCAAAAAAAATGGTGCCTCTCCTTATGGGAGCGCACCATTTTTCATTTTTAGAGTTAAACAATTTATCCCCAAAAAGAAATGAATCAGTTGCAATTCTATTCTTAAGCCATTAAAATGAAGTCTTTTGTAGAGATACATAGACATAGCGATTTTCGGTTATATTCCACCGAGGTTTGCTAACTACGATATGAAACCTTACAATCCTGTGTACGTAAAGTAATATTTACCTATTAAGATATAGAGGATACCATTATTTATTTTGATGACAATGAGGGATACTATGAAAAAACAGTTTATGGTACTTGGCCTTGGACGATTCGGTTCAAGCTTGACACACACACTCATTAAAAATGGACATGAAGTGCTCGCTGTAGACAAAAGCGAAACTCTTGTTCAGGAGATTTCAACGGTGGCAACCCATGCGGTACAAGCAGATTGCACTGACAAATCAGTCCTTATCGAGCTTGGGGCAAGCAACTTTTCACACGCCATTGTCGCAATCGGCGAAGATCTGCAAGCAAGCATACTGACCACTCTGTTATTGAAAGAGCTTAATGTGCCCAAAGTAACAGCTAAGGCTAAAAATGACAACCACGGCAGTGTGCTTAGCAAGATTGGTGCGGATCAGATTGTTTACCCAGAACGTGATATGGCCACGAGACTGGGTAATCAGCTTAGTTCAGACAACATCATTGATTCCATTGAATTGTCTTCAGATTATAATCTGGTCGAGATCAAAGCTCCCGTAAGTATGAATCAGAAGACATTGCTAGAACTCAACATTCGGGCTGAATATGGATGTACCGTTATCGCCATCAAAACGGGGAATAACCTGAATATCTCACCCATGGCAGAAGACACAGTCCGTGCGGGAGATAAGCTCTTGTTAATAGGCAGTAACGATGACATTCGGAATCTGGAGAGTGATTATGAGCCGAAATAAACGTGGTCCGGGAACTTCGTCTCTGAACAAAATCGAATCCATTGTGAACAAATTGAAAAATAATATGAGCCCTCCTCAACTTATCATGATCATCTTCTTTGCTCTCATCTGGATCGGGGCCTTGTTACTTGCACTTCCGGTATCTTCTAGTACCGGGACATCCATTGGTTTACTTGATGCCTTGTTCACAGCAACCTCTGCTATATGTGTAAACGGGCTGATTGTTCTGGATACAGGGACTGTCTTTTCTACATTTGGACAAGTCATTATCATGATTTTGATTCAGGTTGGCGGATTGGGTTTCATGACACTAGGTGTAATGGTAGCCATTATTCTGGGGAAACGGATTGGCTTGAAACAGAGGCTTCTTATCCAACAAGCCACCAATACATCCTCTGCTCAAGGTCTGGTTAGGCTATCGATGTATATTGTGCTTATCGCCTTTGCTTTTGAAGCTCTGGCTACATTGGTTCTTGCATTGCGCTGGCAGAGCGATCTGGGATGGGGACAAGCTTTCTATTATGCGATATTCCATTCCGTCTCTGCCTTCAATAACGCCGGTTTCTCTCTTTGGACTGACAGCCTTACTCCATTTGTTGGCGACCCGGTTGTTAATCTTACGGTCATTACGCTCTTTGTCATTGGCGGCTTGGGTTACATTGTGGTTGTGGATGTATTCCGCAAGCGTTCATGGAGAAAGCTCTCCCTGCATTCAAAGATTGTATTAATCGGCAGTTTTTCTCTATACTTGTTTGGATTCATCACCATCTTCTTAATCGAGAGTTGGAATCCTTCTACGTTCGCTGATTTATCTTTCGGTGAACGCATATGGGCTTCTCTTTTTCAGGGTACTGCTCCTAGAAGCTCTGGGTTCAATACCATTGACATTGGTAGTATGTTGGCAACATCCCAATTTTTCATTATTATCCTGATGTTCATTGGGGCTTCTTCCGGTGGAACAGGTGGAGGAATTAAAATCAATACGTTTGTGGTCCTTGTTCTTGCGACCATTCAAACATTTCGGGGTGGTGGGCAAATTCATGCTTTTGAGCGTAAAATTGCAGAAGAAACCGTGATGCGCGCACTGGCTGTTGTCTTAAGTGCCCTTGCCTTTGTACTTGGAATCTCCATTTTGTTATCCATATCGGAAGGCATTCTTGAAAATCATTTTCTGGATGTTCTGTTTGAAGCCACTTCGGCTTTTAGCACCACAGGACTATCGATGGGTCTGACAAGTGAGTTGAGTGTCGCCGGTAAAATTATAGTCACCATTACGATGTTTGCAGGACGATTGGGACCACTAACTCTGGCTTTTGCATTGGCGCAGAAGAAACGCACATCCAAAATCGGTTATGCAGAGGATCATGTCCTCATTGGTTAACATCCGGCCATAGCAAAATGCCCCCTTATCGCAAACGACAGACGTGTGCTTAAGGGGGCTTTATTTATATATTTTTCTTACAAAAGATTCATAATGAGAACATTTACCGAATGAGCGGGCAAACCAACGATCGCCGAATCACCATCCAGCTGTATCTCCTGTTCTTGCGGAACCACTTTCTCATCATTCTTCTGATTCACATTCGGAATATGCACCAAATGATCTTCTCCCGTAAGCGTGATCAGTCTGGCTGAAGCATCAACTTTCAGATCCTGAAGGCAAATCCGGGTTGATTTATCCACACCATCTGCATTCACCAGTTTCACATACACATGCCCTGCGTCCTTCGTAACGGAGTGGAATACTTCCCGGTTGTAGGCTTCCAGCTTGTAATCCAGAACCTTGCTGGCATTACGTCCGTCTGTATAGGAGCAGACCAGATTTTTTCCTGTATCCCCACCATAATTAACCGTGATCGTATAGTTGGTCCCATTCTCGAGTGGTTCATAGTTGGCCGCTCTCAAGTTACCTGCTGCCGAACTGGATGAATAGTCTCCCAATGTATACCCCTCGATTCCTTGTTTATATACCTTCACGCCTGTTGCGTTCCCGCCGTAACTGATTGCGTACTCGATGACATCCTTGTTCTCGGGTGAGATATCCGTCAATCCCACGCCAATGTAAAAACCATCTTCACCTGAAATTCTTTCAGCCTCAACGTGAACTTTGTAGTTGGTCCAATCGTCATTCAGCAGGTACAATCCATTTAATCCACTTGCTTGTGCGTTCAATGTGAGCCCTTTTCCTGCAGTTAACGTATATCCTTCCGATCCGGGAATTTGATTCCATACATCACTAGGCTCCGAACATTCCCTGAAATCTTCATCTAACAGTACGGTGCCATCCTCATTGGACGTGACCGTGACTCGCTTCACCACGATGTCTGCATGACCTGTTGCAATCTCGATACCGCCACGCGGAATGAGATTCAGCGGTTTGCCTTTGCTATAGGTGGAGAATGAAGTTTCAAGCACCTGATCCCCTACATATTTTGCAAAAAGCTGCTGTACATAATAATTCGGTGTATACCACACGGTTTCATCATCAAACCAGATGCAGTCTGGCGTCCAGCGGTAGGTACCGTCTGTTAGTACTTTGTTGAACAATGGCGCATAGGCAGCCAAACGAACAACGTCTGCATTATTTTCAAATCCAGTCATGATTGCTGCTTCCGCAACTGCTCCTGCCAGCGTGTTTTTGTCCGTGGACGCATATTCTCCCACAAATACTTTGGATGTTTCTTTCCAATCGATACTTCCGTCTTCGTGATAAGCACGGTCATAGTAATTGTACCGATCCACGTTATTCAGCAGATATTCATTGGATCGATAATAGTGCTCATCCGCGATGGTGTCCATGTAATTGTCCTGATTCTCATACCAGGTTACCGTCTCCTCAGTCACCTCTGTGCCATCTGCAAAAGCGACCTGAGCTGATCCGGTCAGATTCCCGCTGAGGAACTTCCATCCTTCCTGGTAAGCATCATCATCCGCCTGAGCACCAACCGTCGAGATAATATGCAGCTCATGATCAGGATAATTCCGTTTCATGTACTCATCTATCGAACGTTTGAATACTTCAAAGTTGGCAAAAAATTCAGTTCCCCAGTTCTCATTGCCTACGCCCAGATAACGAAGATCAAACGGTTCAGGATGTCCCATCTGGCTTCGTACTGCTGCCCATTCATTATGTTCAATGTCTGTACTGAGCGCAAAATCAATCAGGTCTGTAAAGTTCCGGATATAATAATCTCGCAAAGCGCCACCCGCAGGGTGAGCATAATCCGAGCGTGCCTGACATAACACACCACAAGCCATAACTGGAACCGGAGCAGCATTCAGATCTTCCGCCAGTTGGAAGTACTCCATATAACCAAGCCCCATCGTCATCATGTAACCCCAAACATTATAATTCTCTTTGCGGAGCTCAACCGGACCCACAGAATCCTTCCAGTCATATACGTTATCCCAGATAAAAGACCCCTCCGAGATACATCCTCCCGGAAAACGCAGGAACTTCGGATGCAGATCTGCGAGTGCCTGAATTAGATCTTTTCTCAATCGATAGTTCGGATTACCTGTGTAGTTGGCATGTGGTGTAGCCGATATTCCCTCTTCTGTCGGATCAGCTCCCCATACATTCTGAGGGACCAAGGACACCATATCAATCGAGATGTCACCTGTAAAAGTGAGTACCAGTTGTCCGAGCGCCGTCTCCGCTCCGTTCACAGTTAAACCATACTTCTTCCACGTGTTCCCGCCTTCAACATGTAGCATTACCGAATCACTGATGGAAATTTCACTTCCATCCTGCAACTGAACCGTGATCGTTCCTGCCGATTCTGCTTTTGCCCATACAGTAAAGTCATATAATTCACCCTGCTTGATGGACATGGCACAATGCTGATTGGAGTCAGAAAATCCGCGATTTCGAATCGTTGCCCCATTCTGAACCGTTACATAATAAGCATTTACTTCAGGGTCTTCCACGTTAAAGTGAACGTTCAGTCCATCCGTATGCTGTACGAGCATTTTCCCCGTATCACCTGACCAGGCAAACAAAGGTTCACGATTCCGACCTGTCGAACAACCACATTCTCCAGAGTCATGCGAGTACGTATCGAATGCAAAAGATTCAAATGATCGATTCTGGACAAGCTCCGCATAGATTCCGCCATCTGCCGCATTGTTAATATCCTCGTAAAAAAGTCCATACATGACTTCGCTAATGTCAGCCACCTTCTGATCTCCATGGATGGTGACCGTATAAGGCGGAAGATGCGCCGGCACAACAGAGACCTCAAAGCGTTGACTCAGCTCGCTAGCACCTCTGTTCAGAAGCGCACAGAGCGTAACCTCTTGCCCCGATGTGATTGCCTGAACCTCTCCGTTCTCGGACAGGACTTCCGGATTACTGGAACTCCACTGAACCGTCACTTTACCACCCAGCAAATCTGCGGGCAGTAACACATCTTTGGTGATAATTCGGTTCGGGAATGACAAGTACTTGTCTGCCGCAAGCTTCACAATCGCTTCATCTGTCAGTGATTCACACATGACTTCAATAACTTCATCCATGGTAAGAGCTGCTTGATAGATCCGAAAGTCGGATAACGAACCTCCAAAATCCGCATCAGCTGCATACTGGGAACGTCCAATATAATTCTGACTATAATTCTCAGGATCGGTGAAAGAACCAAACCATTCGCGCAGTTTGGCATAGTTGCCGCTCGACGTCTGACTGATCGAACCGTCTGCCGCCTTCTCCCCGTTCACATACACAATTGGACCCGCACTGCTGAGCGTCCCCCCTTGGCTGCCTGCCACGGAAAGTGCGATATGCATCCATTCTCCACTTGCAACTCCTCGACTTGGGTGGACAACCAGATTATCACCAGCATATAACGTACCCAGGAGCTGACGTGTCAGAAACAAATATGGCCCCTTCTCCCCTTTACCAAAGTCAAAAATGCGCTCCCACACATTAGACCCCTTACCGAGAAACACCCACGTTGCAATCGTAATTCCTGTGTTATCGCTTACATCCCTAAGCAGATTCGAGGGTAATTGCAGATAAGAAGTTCCATTCGCTCCCCCGTTGAAAGTCACCGCCGATCTACCTTTTACTTCCGATACCCCAGGCAGGATCTCACCTTTGGCTATACCATCATGTCCCTTACCGGAGCTGTCCTTCCCAATCTGAACGGTATCTTCAAACGTGTATTGTGCGATTAATTGATTTTGATATGTACTCATGTTTTTACCTCCTATGTAGTTGGGAATTGTCAGTTCACGCTTTTGATTCGTATTAATATAAAATGATTGATGAATAGTTAAACACATTTCTTAAACGTAATAATATCGCATCATAGTTCCCCATTTCAATCCTAAATTTGAGAAAGATGACTGGTTTATTTGAATGTAATGACCCTTATCAGCTCTTCCCGTCTCTCTTTATTTATTCATTTTAGTCTTATTAGCATTACATTTATGGTTTACAAACATATAAATCAATTGATAATATAACAAATGAAAGCGCTTGATATATTAAGTCAGTCAAAGGAGGTCTGCCGAACCTTATATCATGTGTTGCCAAGTATCGGTTAATTTTTCATTCCGGGAAATAGGAAAGGGGAAACGTATGAAACGTTATTGGGTACGCGTACTTAATATTTCTGTACTAAGCACCACATTACTTACTGCAACAACTTTGGCACCGGTCTCGGTGTTCGCAAATGGTTCAGGGGCAACCGTGGGTAACTCGCAGACTTCCACCACACCTATCGCAAATCCTGCTCCATCATTCAAAAATGTTTCCGTTCATGACCCATCTGTCATTAAGGTGGATGATACGTTTTATATTTTTGGTTCACATCTGCAAGTAGCTAAATCCAAAGACTTTTTGAACTGGGATCTCGTCGCATCGGGTGTTACGGATAACAACCCTGTTGTCCCCAATGTAACCAAGGAATTCGCTGAAGCGTTGGAATGGGCGCAGACGGATACGTTATGGGCGGCAGATGTCATTCAGCTCGCGGACGGCAAATTTCATATGTACTACAATGCTTGTAAAGGGGACTCTCCGCGATCAGCGCTTGGCATTGCTGTCGCAGACCATATTGAAGGCCCTTATAAGGATCAGGGTATTCTATTGAAATCCGGCATGTGGGATCAGATCAGTGAGGATGGCACCATTTACGATGCAACGATTCATCCCAATGTGGTCGATCCTGATGTCTTTTATGATAAAAACGGCAAGTTATGGATGGTGTATGGCTCGTATTCCGGAGGAATTTTCATTTTGGAGATGGATGCGACAACTGGCAAACCGCTGCCGAATCAAGGTTATGGCAAGAAACTGACCGGAGGCAACCATAGTCGTATTGAAGCCCCTTATATGCTCTACAGTCCCGAAACCGATTATTATTATCTGTACCTGTCTTACGGCGGACTGGGTGCTGACGGAGGATATAACATACGTGTAGCTCGCTCCCAAACACCGGATGGGCCTTTCCTCGATGCCGAAGGAAACGATATGATCAACGTGAAGGCGGACAAGGATAAACCATTGTTTGACGATCGTTCGATTGAGCCTTTTGGAGTCAAATTAATGGGAAACTTCCTGTTCGAGAGACAGCTCGGCGATCCGGGTACAGGTGTGGGGACCGGCTATGTATCACCAGGACATAACTCTGCTTACGTTGATGAGGAGACCGGCAAACAATATCTCATCTTCCATTCCCGTTTTCCGGGGCGTGGTGAAGAACATGAAGTTCGCGTACATGAGATGCATATGAATGCGGATGGGTGGCCTGTTGTTTCTCCGTATCGTTATGCGGCCTTGGAAGAGAACACCACGCAACTGACAACTCAGGATATCGCTGGTAAGTACCAATGGGTGAATCATGGTAAGGACATCACAGCAGACATCAAGCCATCCCAGACGGTTCAGTTCACAGCAGATGGGCAGATTCATGGTGCCGTGACAGGGACATGGAGTCTTGGTGCAGACAACAAGGTTCAGATCACAGCGAATAACGTTGTGTACAAAGGCGTTTTCACACATGAATGGAATTCGGAATCTCAAAGTACGGTTCTGACCTTTAGCGCTCTCTCCTCCTCCGGGATAGCCGTCTGGGGAAGTCAAGGTGTTGAACGGAGTGATCAGAACATTGTAGATGCGGTGAAAGAGGATCTGAGCATTAGCAATACGGATCATGTGTTCTTCAATCTATCTCTGCCAACCAAGGGAACAAGTGATGCAGACATTACGTGGAAAAGCTCCAATACTTCGGCTCTGTCCGCTACAGGGGTAGTACAGCGACCACGCGCTGGTAAGGGGGATGCCAAAGTGAAATTAACCGCCACCATTCGTAAAGGAACTGCTGTAAGCTCCAAAACGTTTAACGTTATCATTCCACAGCAAGCGGTAAGCCCATTGCTCGGGGAGTATACTTTTGAACACAAGAAACTTGCCAAAGTCGCACAGGATTACAGTAAAAACGGATATCACGGACAAGCCTTTAACGTGGTCAGTTCTGCTGCTGGTGGCAAAAATCAGGCTGCTACATTTAACGGTATCGACAGTTACATTCAGTTACCTGGTCTCATTACAGATACAACAGATTTCACGTTTAGCGCCTGGGTCAATTGGGACGGTGACGGGTCCTGGCAGCGTATTTTCGACTTTGGAAATGGCTTGACCAGACACATGTTCCTTACTCCATCCCAGCATAATGGAGCATTACAATTCACCATTCATAATGAGGGTCGGGATCAGAGCCTGATTGCTGCAGCTCCACTACCTTCCAAAAAGTGGGTTCATGTGGCTGTAACCCTTCAGGGTGATGTAGGGACTCTATATGTAAATGGCACATCGGTTGCAAGCAGCTCTGAGATTACTTTTAACCCGAAGGATCTGCAAGTGACAGAAGCTTATCTGGGCAAGAGTCGTTATACGGATGATCCGTTCTACAAAGGCAGCTTGGATAATGTAAGAGTGTATGATAAAGCATTAACAGCCAAGGAAATCCAGCGTCAGGCCAAAGAAAAGCCTTAACTCAGAGTCCCCTATCGCAAGCGGTTGGGCTCCATAGTGCACACATCAATAAAGCAGCCAATGTTTTGAACTGAACCCTTTGTTAGACATGACTAACAAGGGAGTTGCAGTTCATTACAGCAGGCTGCTTTATTTTCACTTCGAATAATGAATAACCATGCTTAACTTGATAGCCGAAGCTCCCGGATTAATATAGGCATGGGGCTTGTCTGCTCGGAAACGGATCGACTCCCCTTGGTTCAACGTATATTCTTCCGTCCCCACCCGAATCCTAACTTCCCCTTCAAAGACAGTAATAAATTCTTCCGTTCCTTCGATGTGTGGTTCAGCACTTAAAGAAGATTCCACATCCATCTCCATCATGTACATTTCAAAGCGACGTCCTTCTTCAAAAGGAAAATGCGGATATATTCGAACCCTGCCCCCGTCTTCCATCAATACTTGAATATCATCCCCCGTTACAACGGTCGTATCTGACTTTGGCTCGTGAATCAAAGCAGTGAAGGAGGTTTTCAGGCCATTAGCAATCTTCCATACGGTTGCAATGGATGGATTGGATTCACCACGTTCAATCTGACCAAGCATGGTCTTGCTAATGCCAGACATTTCGGCGACCTTGTCCAGACTAAGTTTTCTTTGTTCCCTAAGCTGTTTCAGGTTCTGAGCAAGAATACGATTAATGTTTTTCAAAATCCATCCTCCTCATTTTATAATTATGTTGTGCTATATAACGTACGTGTTGTACAATAATAAAGACCATACGCTATAACGTACATTTTAAGTCATTATATCACACAACCAAGAAAACGTGGAGGAACCATGAACATTATACCTTTAGTGACATATGCAATCATCGCTTCATTTACACCCGGACCCAACAACATCATTTCCATGACGCATGCCAGAAATCAGGGTTTCCGCAAGACCCTTCCATTTATTAGTGGAGTTGCAGCCGGCTGCCTGCTAATCATGTTTCTGTCCAGTTATTTCAACCTTATTCTTCATCAATATATTCCCAGGATCACACCCGTATTAAACGTGTTAGGATGTGTGTACATGCTCTATCTGGCGCTCAAAATCATGCGAAGTAAACCTGCAGATTCGCAAGAAAACAAGGTCACTCATTATTCATTTCTATTTGGGTTCACTCTGCAATTCATTAATCCCAAAGTCATCCTGTATGGACTTACGGCCATTTCCGTTTTTGTTCTGCCTCTTGGGCAGTCCCATGTTCAATTAATTGTGTTTTCCTTACTGCTCACCTTCATCGGCATTAGTGCCAACATGACCTGGGCGTTCGGTGGCATGTTATTCCAGAGCTTTCTATTAAGATACGAGCGTCCTGTTAATATCGTCATGGGTATGTTGTTAATTTACAGTGCACTATCCATTCTGATGTAAAATGCAATAGAAAAAGCGTCCACTCAATTGATGAGCTGAACGCTTTTATTTTTTCATCCTAATTCCGGTCTCCACCAAGGATGTGTAGGGTAATCCTCCGTATGAAGTACAACCCTCTCGCCGATTTTGGGAGTTGCAATCTTAACGTTCAAAGCATGTGCAGCCTTCGTAATTCGTTCGACTGGTTCATTCCAGGCATGATAGGCCAGCGTAAATGCGGCCCAATGAATCGGGATAAGCAACTTACCCCCTACATCCAAATGCGCTTGCACCGTTTCTTCCGGCATCATGTGAATGTTGGACCACCGCTCGTCATATTGCCCACATTCCATCAAGGTGAGGTCAAATGGACCGTATTTACTGCCAATCTCCTTGAAATGAGGACCATATCCGCTATCTCCACTAAAGAACACCTTTGTATGTTGTCCAGCGATGACCCACGAACACCATAAGGTAGAATTACGGTCGAATAATCCTCTGCCCGAGAAATGTCTTGCTGGCGTGCAAGCCAATGTTAGACCTTTGAACGATAACTCATCCCACCAGTTATGCTCAGTAATCTGTTCCGAAGGCACACCCAGTTGAATCAGTCGACGACGGACGCCAAGTGGCACGATAAATCGCTTTGTTTTATCCTTCAATCTGCGGATGGAGTCATAGTCCAGATGATCATAATGGTCATGCGATATAATGATTGCATCTAGCGTTGGGAAATCCTCCGGTTGAATTGGTAGATTCGTGCTGTAACGTTTGGTACCCGCCCAGGATACGGGGGATGGACGATTACCCAGCATCGGATCAAAGAGTAATCTGTGCCCTTCAGTTTCAAGCAAAAAAGCCGAATGTCCGAACCATGTAACCTGTGGATTATCAGATGCACTGAATGATTCAGCAGGTTCACATATCTCCATCGGCATCGTGCCCGATGGCCTCCGCTCTACACCTCCACGCATGGAATCTCGCAATATACTGATCAAGGACTTGAAGTTCATTCCAGCTGATGTCGGGAGCTGATTTTCGTATTTTGTCATTATACATACCTTCTGTTCTATATAATCAATCTAGGTTCAATATTTGGATGAGAAATATTCATATCGTAGCTATATATTAATTCATTGGCCGTTGATATTCAATTTTCGGTTAATTAAGATAGAATTAAGAGTCTGTTTTCTCTCGTATAAGATTGGGCATATATGATAGAGAAAATACATGGAGAGTATGTGAGAAAACATGAAGAAATGGCGTAAAAGATTAGTTAAGTTTTTGATATTCGACCTGGCGGTAGTTATTTTGCTTCTGGGTACTGGCGTGATCTACCAACAAGTGGGTTTAAGGCAGGATGCAAAAATGCTCGTACCTCCTGGAAAGCTCTACAAAGTACATGGAGACAATATGCATCTATATACTGGCGGAGAAGGCGATGTAACAGTCGTGCTCGCCTCCGGCTGGGGGACCGCTAATCCCTATGTAGATTATTATCCATTATATGAAAAGCTTACTCCCAACACAAAATTCGCTGTATATGACCGATTTGGCTATGGATACAGTGATCAGACCGATAAGAAACGTGATGTCGATACCGTAGCTGAAGAATTACACGAGTTGTTGCAGGTATCTGGACAGAAGCCACCTTATGTATTAGTTGGACATTCACTCGGCTCGCTGGAGACCATCCGTTTCGCACAAAAATACCCGGATCTCGTCAAAGGTATCGTCATGATTGATGGCGGAAGCCCCGAATATTATTCGAATGACGATGACTCTTTGGCAGATACAATTGGTGGTTTTGCGAATAAATTCCGTATCCAAACTGGACTGTTCCGCCTGTCCATGCAATCTGACTTGGTTGTCGAAACTTCCAATGCCAATCGTAATGAACTGAAACTTGTACCCGACGATCTGAAAAAATTGGATACAACTGCATTGTTGCACAACTATGGCAATGCGAACACGTTGGATGAATTACGTGAAATAGCTGAAAATGCCAAAGTGGTTGTAGATCACAAACAAACCTTACCGTTTCCGCTCACCATACTGACGGCTGATTACCTTGGTGCAAGTGAACCCGAATGGGATAAATCACAATTAGAATTTACGTCCTGGTCGGAACAGTCCAAACATGTAACCGTTAAGGATACCGAGCATTATATTCATCAGTATCACCCGGATCTGGTAGCCGATGAAATATTGGCTTTAGTGAAGAAGTAGCTTACATTCAAACAAGTTAAGACTCCTCTATATCATGAAAGAAACCCCAAAGACCGTGGAGAGTCTTTGGGGTTTTTAGTATGAGAGTTATGCTAACGCCAATCATAGCCGTTGTGACCTGAGAACGCTGTAAGCTTGTTGTATGTTAGGATCATCTATGTAGCCTCTATTCTTCGTCTCCTTCCTGTTCACTGCATCCCCCAATAAATGGAACACATAATCCCGTATCAGGACAAAACCCCGGGTTATCCATGCATAACGCCTCGGTATAACCAGGATTCTGCCGGCTGAGGAATTTGAAATAGCATACAATCTCATGATTGCGAACGGGTAAACTGTTCAGCTGGAACGAGAGCGGAATCTTTGTATTCACATGACGATAAAATAGTCCGTTTTTGGTAAGTGGAGGCGGATAGGTCTTAGCTGGCAAAGTCGGAATGATGTCGTGCACATTCACTATACGAAAACTGTTTTTTACCGTTTGGTTGAAAGAGGACGCAAATTCCGGGTCTGCGACACGTGGACTGCCATATGTATACACGATCGGATGTTTAAACCTGTTGTTCACTGCAATATCCAAAGCAGTCAATACGGCTAAAGCCCCTCCCAAGCTGTGCCCTGCAACAAACAGTCTTTTGTTCATAGAAAGCTTGTTCAATTCCTCGAACAATTTTTCTCGTGCTGATTGGTAAATACATGTAAATCCGCGATGAGTCTTTCCAACATTTCTGACAAAAGGATACGGCATTTGAAAAAGGTCCTGGTCCGACTCATTGTCCTTAAAGGTTCGGGTTCCTCTATAAATGATTACAACATTGTCTTTCGACTCCGCGATGAAGCCAAATACTTCTTGTTCCGGCTCCTCGACACCAGCAAGCGCGAGAATGTTGAATCGAAGAGTATAGCCTTGCGGCAGAACAACCTTTTCGTTCTCAAAAAGTCGGTACGCCTGATTGATCATGGCCGCAAGCAATATCGCGTCTTTGCTGCTGTACATGGTTGGATTTTCCATAAATACAGCCCCTCCTTATATTCAAGGCTTCGAACTCTAACATCCCTGAAACGGAAAGCACATGCCGGTATCGGGACAGAAGCCCGGATTATTGTGGCATAGCGCTTTGGCAAATTCGGGATTCTTTTGGCTGAGCTTGTTAAAATAGCAAGCAATCGAGTCGTTGCGCGACACATTGTTCAGTTGAAAAGAGATAGGTACCTTCGTTTTTACATGCTGATAAGTAATTCCTCTCTTTGTAAAGGGAGGAGGATACCTGCGGGCCGGGAACGTCGGGAAAGTGTCATGAATGTTGACAACTCGCGCACTGTGTTTAACTGTACTGTTAAATCGGGAAACGAAGCTGGGATCTCCGATACGCGGACTGCCAAACGTATAGACGACCGGATGTTTAAACCCGGTGTTTACCGCAACATCCAAAGCGGCCAGCGTAGCCAAAGCTCCGCCGTAGTTGTGGCCGGTAATATACAGCCTTTTAGCTGTCGAGAGCTTTTTTAATTCACGGATCAAGTTGTTTCGGGTAGATCGATACAAGCATGTAAAGCCACGCGAGGTTTTCCCTCCGTTTCGGACGAAAGGATACGGAATCAGAAAGATATCATACGAGGCAAGAAGGTCTGACGGATACGAAGCGTACCCTCTAAACGCAACAACGATTTGATCCCTTGACTCGGCAATAAATCCGAATACAAGCTCCGTAGGATTCTCGACGTCGGCAGAAGCGCGAATCGTAGAGCGGAGCTTAAATCCTTTCGGTAAGACCAGCTTTCCCTCAAAAAATAACGAGTACGTCTGATAGCTCATTGCGGCGAGGAATATGGCTGTTTTAATGTTAAAAACAGTTGTTTTATAAGTTATACTCATCTGTACAACTCCTTTCCCCATGAGAGCTTATTCTTCGTTTACTTCCTCTGCTTGAACAATCCGTGACGTATCGACAGTATTTAAACATTTGTGCTAGGAGCTGTTCCTTGATTATTAATATGAAACTCATACCTTGATGATGTCACAGACTGGCGAAATGCGAGTATATCAGCATAACATGTGTTACAGAACAGCAGAGCCTCAGGATGATTAAATATGAAAAAACGATGCGTCCCCTTAATTAGGGAACACATCGTTCTTATTTGATACCAGGTATCTTATGTCAATTAATGCATAGGACCTTGTTGTCCTGGCGTTGATCCTACTTTGACCCGTTTCACGAAGAGTGAAGTAATCAGCCCAATAATCGACAGAACTAATGCAAATACAAACGCATTCTGTACACCTGACGTGAAACCTGCCAGTTGATTTTCTGGACTTTCCGGATTCGCCACACCACTCAAGAAACTGGATTGTCCTGCGCTTAATATACTTACCGCAACAGCCGTACCGATCGCTCCGGATACCTGTTGCAACGTATTCATGATGGCAGTACCGTGAGGATAATACTCACGTGGCAATTGGTTCAGACCATTCGTCTGTGCAGGCATCATAATCATCGAGATTCCAACCATCATGAACACATGCAGCGTAATGATTTTGGCCAGTGTTGTTGTAGGTGTAATTCCAGTGTACATGAAGAGTACAATCGTTACGATAGCCAGACCAATAATTACAAGCCACTTCGGCCCGAACTTGTCAAACAGTCGACCCATAACCGGAGACAGTAAACCATTCAGCAAACTTCCCGGCAATAAAACCAGTCCGGCAGTTAACGCTGAAACGGCCATACCTTGTTGCAGATACATTGGCAGGATCAGCATGGATGACAGCATCATCATCATACAGATGAATATCAGGATCAAGCCAATCGTAAACATCGGATATTTGAACGCTCGCAAATCCATCATTGGCTGTTTCATTCTCAACTGACGGATACTGAATAACAGCAAGGACAACACACCAATAACGAGAGTGGCAACAACGACCGGACTCGTCCAGCCTCCGCCAGTTTCCCCGTGTCCCCCTGCGCTACTGAAGCCGTATACGATACCACCAAAACCAAGGGTAGAAAGGATAATGGACAGTACGTCAATTTTGGGCTTGGTCAATTTCGAAATATTCGGCAAGAACATCAAGCCGCATACCAGTGAGATCATGAAGAACGGCAAGGAGATCCAGAAGATCCAATGCCAGCTCAGATTAGCCAGAATCAGACCGGAGATACTCGGACCGCTTGCTGGTGCAAACATGATAACCAAACCAATCAATCCCATGGCCGCTCCACGTTTTTCAATCGGGAAAATAACCAATATGGTGTTAAACATCAGTGGCAACAATAGCGCTGTACCTATCGCCTGCAGTACCCGTGCCACCAACAGAATTTCGAAACTAGGTGCAAGTGCAGCAACAAATGTGCCTGCAATCGAGAAAATCAAAGATGTTGTAAACAACTGTCTTGTGGTAAACCACTGCAACAGCATACCGGATACCGGTACCAGGATGCCCAACACAAGCAAGTAACCTGTAGTTAACCATTGAATCGTTGTAGGACCTACTTCCAGTAGAGCCATAAGTGGCGTCAATGCCACGTTTAATGCCGTTTCTCCAAACAGACCAATAAAGCCGCTCAGCAGCATCGCGAACAAAATCGGAAATACCTTGTTTTGCGTTGTTTCTTGTTGATTCTGTGCAGAATCAGCCTTCATGGAAACCTCCACGATCCCATCCTCCTCAAACGTATCGAACTTTCTTTTTCTCTGTCTCTTGGTATAAATTATTGAATCTGTTTGGCGTTCTTCGTCACAACCGACAAATATTCAGCAGCCGTCAGCAGAGGCTGTTTATCCTGATTTGTCAGGCTGATAATCAGTGCTCCCTCCATCAAAGAAATGATCAGAAGTGCCGTCTCCCGTGCCTTCTCTTCACCAACGCCATCCAGAATCAGATGTTTCTTAATGACATCCTGCCAATCTGCAAATACACCCTGACAGGCAATACGCAACTGCTGACTAATACACGATGTCTCCACAGCTGCCCAGAAGCTGAATGGCAGAAATCCGGTAAACCCGGCGGCTTCTGTTTCATGAGCCAAATCATGAATAAATCTCTGAATGGCGTCTCCCGTATTGTCATGGGCTGCAAATGTTTTCTCAAATGTCTGCAAGATTTGTTCATTGGCTTTTTGAATACACTCGTGCGCGAGTTCTTCCTTGCCTTGCGGGAAATAATGATACAACGACCCTTTCGGCGTACTACTCTCTTTGATGATCTGATTCAGACCGGTCGCATGATATCCTTGTGAAAAAAACAGTCTCGCTGCTGTGCTGACAATGGACTCTCTAGCATTAGACTTTTCACTCAACGAAAGCCACTTCCTTCAAATAATTATAACAATCGGTCTATATAATTAAACCCGCTCAGATCGGCACTGTCAATCATAATATTTCACTTTTTATTTGAAAGCATTTTCATATGAGAGTCATCATAACATGTTCTTTTTTTAAAATTATTACCTTTTATACATTTCTTTCTGAGAAAGTAGGGAACTTTTCCCTGTCTTCGAATACACATACATCAGTGTGAATTACACTTAATTTCGATTTTTGAGAAAAGGAGTGAGAAACTTGGCAATCCTGCTAACTGGCCCTATTGATAATAGTCCCGTCAATGGGGTAAGAGCAACCCAGACTGTTTCAATCAAAATTGAAAACCAGAGTGCCGTGAACGCCGCAACTATACTCATTCAAGGATATTCATTAATTGCAACCAGAGCTTTATATGTAAGTGAGCAATTCACAATCTTACCAGGTGCAGTAGCAACACGAAATTATTTTGCCGATCTTAACAGTTTCGAATACGTTATTACAGTTACAGGAGCAACCCCTGAGGACATTTTGGTTTCTTTTTGGGGGAAAAACAGTGCCGGCTCTTTGGTTGCTGCTCACCGACTCGTTTATTCCGAATTGTTTGGCAGCGAGAATTTTAATGGAGCTACGGGGACGACAGGTACTACCGGGCCTACAGGCATTACCGGCTCCACTGGAATTACCGGAGTCACGGGCGCGACAGGAACAACAGGTGCCACGGGTGACACTGGCGCGACAGGTCCTACCGGACCTACAGGCATTACCGGCTCCACTGGACTTACCGGAGTCACAGGCGCGACAGGAACAACAGGTGCCACGGGTGCCACGGGTGACACTGGACCATCTGGCGGTCCAGAGGGCCCTACCGGAGCTACAGGTGCGACGGGGGCTACGGGCAATACAGGTGCCACTGGAGCAACTGGCCTCGCTGGAGCAACTGGAGCGACAGGTGTTACTGGCACCACGGGGGCAACCGGGGCTACGGGCACAGTCCAGCCTAATCCTTTTGATGTATATGTTTTGCAAGGTGCAGTTGGTGGGGACGGAACACAGGCCAATCCTTTTGGAACGATTCAACAAGGTGTAACCGCGGTATCTCCAACAGGAACAGTTCATATTCTTGGTGGCACATACCCAATCACTGCAAACATTACCATTAATAAAGCAGGAATAACTCTAAAAGGCTATCCTAGTACAATCATCCTGTTACAAGCTGCTGTTATCCCTTTCACCATCATTGGAAGCGGAGTAACTGTAGACGGATTAACGATCACGAGTGATAACCCTTATGCTGTTGAATTTATTCAATTAGGCGGAACCAATCATACCGTAATAAATAATACGATATTCGGTCCTCCTCAAGCTGGCCCTTCTTCAGGTTGGGTTGTCAATCGTGGTCTCGTGACCCAGATCGGTAATATGACCGGCTTGCTTGTACAAAATAATATTTTTTATTCCTTACGTCAGCCAGCCTACTTTAACCCTAATACAACTGGAGAAGTGATTAGCAATGTTGTTTATAATACAAGAGGATTTGTTAATGACCAGGCCGTTATGGTCTTCTCTGGAAACTCATGGGGCAGTCCGGTCAATGCGGTGGATATTGCACTGCTCGTAGGTACAATAACAGGGCCCCCTTTCGATCCGATTTCTGCCCTGAGCGCCAACAACAGTACAGCAACGATTCAGGATTCCAGATAAGAATCATTACTCGTTCTTACAGAACGCCTAATCAAAACAGCCGCCGATTTGGATGTGAAACTCCAGATCGAACGGCTGTTTTTGGATGAGTAGTAATATTCCATTATTACTTTTGTGCGTAAGGTATTACTTGTGTACTTTCTGATAAACTACTGATTGAAGTTTAAACTACTCTTTCATTTTAAGTTTTAATAGATAAGTTGAGAGGGTTGAACCATACGTTTACCTGTCCACACGTCTTGCACGTAGCGTCCTTCGGCCTGAAGCTGAATGAGCCAGTCTTTCGCTTGCTGCATCGTTGCACCCTGCACATCCTGATACGCTTGCCGCAGAGTCTCTTCCACCGCAGGAGCCATCTGGCTACCATCCCCGCATACGTAGAGTTTTCCTTTGTTCATCAGCATCTGAATCAACTGTTCGGAATTCCCCTTCATCAGATGCTGGACATACGTTTTGGGTTTGCCATCCGCACGAGAAAAAGCAGTGTGTAGCTTAACGATCCCTTCCCTCTCGTATTGCTCAAGCTCCTGACGATATATGAAATCTGAATCATTCCTGCACCCAAAGAACAAATGCGCCTCACTCAGTGGCAAACCTCTCTGTTTCATGACCGCTCTTGCCTGGAGGAAACCTCTGAACGGTGCAACCCCCGTCCCCGGTCCCACCATGATCATGGGTATGTCAGCCTCTTCCGGCAGATAAAATTCGGATTCCGGCGTGCGTACAAACATCAGAATTCGTTCGCCCGCTGGACAACCGGCCAGGTACGTTGAAGCAACTCCAAGGTATTCGCCTTTACCACTCCAAGCAGGCTCTCTTACTACCGATACCGTTATGCTCGCTTGCTCGGAATTCAGGCTTGGTGAGCTGGATATTGAGTAATATCTGGGCTTGAGGGAAGGTAACAGTTCAAGGAACGTTTCAAATGGCAGCTCACACGCCTCATACTTTTCTAGCAGTTCCAGCATGGTGATTCGATTGGCAAGAATATAATCCCTGTAGCTGTTTTCGTCCAACATGCCTTCCAGTTCACGCATATGAGGCGGGCATACTGTATGATTAGCTAACTCCTGCAATTGTGTTCGGGTAACAGGCGTCTGCAATTCCACACAGTGACGCAGCAACTCATGCACCTTGACGGGACGATTCAGTGGAAGGTGTGTAAGGTGGCTGACGTCCGAAGTTAATTGGATTTGAACATCCCCACTTAGTCCGAATCGACTGAGTATCCGATCCACGGTCTCCTTCTGGTTGCCAGGTAACACACCGAGATGGTCGCCTTCTCTATAACTCATGCCTTCAGGCAGTAACACTTCGATGTGACGCGTGCTTCTTCCACTTCCCAGCGCCTGAAGCTCTTGATTCACTACAACCGTGGCATAGCCGGCATCATAAGTTCGTGCAAGTGGCATATCCGTTTTCTCGAGGACAAACTCCATTTGAAGTCTGCTGGCGCTTGGTGTGGATACCTTTACCATTTTCTCATTGATCCCCAAAGCATTCAACACCTGAGGCCACAACATATGCTGCCACGCTTCTACTTGCTTCTCCATATCTCCGCCGGCATCGGCTTCACCACGGGATAACAGTCTTTTACCTCCGAACTCTTCAAGCTTCTCATCTATCAATCGCGGAATACTCTGATACGTCCCGGACCAACTCCGATCTCCACAGCCCAGAACGGCATAGTTCACATCCCGTGCTTCCTCTGACTCTGCTTCCTTCAACCAGTCTACAAATGCCTTAGCATTTTGCGGTGGTTTGCCGTTATATGAAGCAGTGACGACGAGAACCACACCCTGTCGGGGTAACCGGCCAACCCACTCATTCAGAGAAGCTGCTGCACTTGGGATTCCATACGAACGCCCTTTCTCCGCAAGCTCTCGGGCAATGCCCTCTGCCGTTCCCAGATTGGAACCATATAACACCAGGAGCGAAGGGTTAGCATTTGCTTCAACAGCCAGGATTTCTCCCCTCTGGCTGTCACCTGCTATATTTTTATGAACAACAGGAGCAGGTTTCTCTTTCGCAGATACGGTAGATTTATTCATCGTTTGCGAAGCAGCGCGAGGTTTCACCTGGATTCGGAAGTCTCCCGGCTTCAATGTCAGTGTCTGTTTAACATCCAACTCATAGTTGCTATAATCGATCAGCTCAAAATGTTTAAGGACCATGCCAAGCACAAGTGTTGCTTCATATAAAGCAAACTGCATGCCGATACATGCTCTCTCCCCATTACCAAAAGGCTTATACGCATGATGAGGCACTTTCGTCGTATCTTCAAATCGCTCCGGACGGAAAAGCTCCGCATCCTCTCCCCATGCCTCTCTATTACGGTGTAGCTGAGGCAGAAGAATACTGCAACTTTCCCCTTTCTTTAAGGGATATTTGCCACCTATGAAGGTGTCTTCTTTAGCATATACATCAAATCCTGGGGCTGTTGGCCATAGACGTAACGATTCACTAAGAATCATGCGAATGTATGGAAGCTGAAGAATTTCCTCGTACTGTGGTGAGTCACTGACCAATATCTGATCCACCTCGTCATACGCCTTTTGAAGCGAATCCGGATTTTTCAGTAGAAAGTAAAGAGCAAAAGATAATAGACCACTCGTGGTTTCATGTCCGGCAATGAGAAACGTAATAATCTGATACCGGATGTTCTCATCATCCAGCATTTCACCAGTCTCCGGATCTTTGCCATTCAGCATACGTGCGAGCAAGTCGACCTCTCCAGGTTCTGAACTCGCTTTACGTTCCTCTATAATCTGATCTACCAGAGAGAACATCGTCTGTATATCCTCCTGGAACTGTCGTTTGGTTTTCACCATAAGCAGATTCTGAATTTTCAAACGTGAACTCTTCTGCATCGCTTCATTTAATGCCCGAACCATACTTTCAATAAAAGGACTGTGGTCCTGTCTGTAAAAACTGTTAAACCGATAATTGAATCCACATAGTCCAATGGTATCCAACGTAAGGCGTGTCATATCATCTGCAACATCAATCGTATCGTTGGAATTGAGGCGTGCCCACTTACTGATCAACTGTTCGGCAATATCCACCATCATGGGATGATAACCTTTCATGGCCTGTTTGCTGAAGGTGGGAAGCAGAATGTTATGGGCCTTTTTCCAGTTGGGCTCTGATGTTCTGCTTGTAAATAAACCATCGCCGCCAAAGGCACGTACGTTTTCGAGTTCATTGTATACATATTTGTCAAAACGGGACACATCACATAACTCAGCGACAAGATCTGGCCCAGATACGATTAAACCGGAATAACCGGGAACCGTAAGTCGATATATTGGTCCATGCTGTTCAGCCAGAACGCCTAGCGACAACGTTGGTTTATCTTTATCAATCAAAGGCAGATTGCCAAGTGGTCCATACATTTTGGGCTGTGGAATGTATGTTGCATCACTCATGATGATCACCTCTTATCTGTACGCCGTGGAGCAAGGTACTCGTTAGCCGTATGATGGCTGTTCTGCTTTCATTCATAAGTGATCTCTCCTTTGATGTTTTTATAAATGATAGATTTATATATCATTTGATAATACCATAAACCACAATTGATTTAATATCAAATTTTCTTAAGGCTGAATTACTTTCAATTGAACCGTTCAACGTTTAGGTTGAAAAACAACAAATAGAGGATTGCATATGCAATCCCCTACTGTATGAACCAATGACTCTTTGATTCTATGACGTTTTTTAATGTATTCTAATGATGACTTGGCTCATCCCACTTCTCGAAATTCAATTCATTATTCATGCTTACCGCAGACAACGCCCCCAGAGACGCAGCCGTGATTGCCTGATACATCTCGGATGCTGCATCACCAGCACTGAATACACCCGCTACAGATGTTTTGCCGGAAGCATCAACGATAACCGTTCCAGACTCTGTAATTTCACAACCGATGGCCTTTGGCAGTTCTGATCCGGTAAACAGTTTCGGTTGGAAGAACACTCCTGTGCATGGAATCGCTGTACCGTCATTCAGTACAACTTGCTTCACCATTCCTTCTTCCGAGTTAATGGATTGAATCGGTTCATCAAATACATTAACGTTATGCTGCTTCAACTCTTCGCGCTGCTCATCAGTTAATGAATCTGATCCATTCGTACAGATCGTATAACGTTCTGTCCAGCCGGATATGACTTTTGCCATATGCAATGCCTTATCTCCACTTACGATGATGACCAGCGATTGGTCTCTTAACTCCCATCCATCACAATACGGACACACAAACGCACTTTTGCCGTAAACCTCTGTTAATCCGTTAATATCCAAGGGCAGATCTTTCTTACCTACCGCAAATAGAATCTTTTTCGTGCGATAACTTGCCCCCTGAGTAGTCTTGACTACAAAATCGCCATCGCTACCTGTTATCGCTGTTGCCGTATCGGATGCAAATTGAACTGAAGGATACGCTGCAATCTGTTCTTTGGCTGCTTTCCGGAATTCCCGAGGACTGGCCCCATCTCTCGTCACAAACCCATGAGTCTCCCTTGTGACCCAGTTTCGCGGTGTCTCATCATCAATGACCACCACGTTCTTGCGGGCCCTGCCGAGTACAAGTGCTGCATTAAGCCCCGCTGGTCCTCCACCAATAATAAGTACATCCAAGAGTTGATTCATATTACTCACATTATTCACCCTTTCCAGACATTTAATATCTCTAATTAAACTTTAAAAATAACCTCCGCTTTCTCTTAAGAAAGTAATTCGGAGATTTACAAGAAGACACTCAAACATAACTATTAAAGATATCTTATATCTACAATAAACAAAACCTAAGCATTTTGCAACATATATCTTTAACTACTTTCTTCATCCAGGCCTGTGTGAGTTGAATAAAAGATTATTTACACTTACACTACAATGACAGAACAACTATAAATCACTGTTCTACCTTAATTTTTCGATTCTCTCCTGTAACACAGAAATAATTATTTAACAATTAAAAAAAACCTTGTTTTTAAATTGTTCACAATCAGATGACATTATTTTAAATACTAAAACGTTAATTAAATCACATAGTGTATTGAATGGTATAATAGCAACATAATATATAAGTATAGATATAGGAAGTGAGTTCTTGAAAACATTGAATAATGGTTCACAGACCAATATCAGCCTGGAGTATAGCTCGATTCCGAAAGTATTCTTCGATACGATCAAAATCGGAATCATCAAGTCCAACCTGATCGCCATGTTTGCGGGTTTAAGTTTGGCTTTATATGTATTTGATGCTTCAATCTTAGCTAATATTGTACCAATCATCCTTTCCTTTATTGGATCTTCCCTCATTATTGGGGCTGCAGGGGTGTTTAACAACTTGTATGATCGTGATATTGATGCGATCATGGAACGTACGAAGAAACGTCCTACCGTTACGGGACGCGTAGATACCAAGTCGGGGCTAATTCTCGGTATTGCAATCACCATCATCGGGGGCATCATGTTGTACATCGCTTCCCCATCCGCTGCTGTATTTGGTATTTTGGGTCTGTTGCTTTACGTGTTCCCTTACACGATGTGGACCAAACGTACAACGATCTACAACACGGAAGTGGGAAGTCTTTCGGGTGCTGTGCCTCCGCTCATCGGTTGGGCAGCCATTTCACCGGAACTGGGTCATTTCGAGATCTGGGCATTGGTCGTTACGATGCTCTTATGGCAAATGCCTCACTTCTACGGGATTGCGATTCGTCGTTTTGACGAATACAAAGCTGCTGGTGTTCCCATGCTCCCCGTTGTTAAAGGCATCAGACGGACATACATTCAGACAAATGTGTATCTGGTACTGTTACTGATCTCCAGCTTTTTATTCTGGCCTATGAGTCCATTTGTCGCTATTGTGGCATTTCTGGTCAGCTTGGCTTGGCTCATTCTTAGTGTGGCTACCTTTGATAAGAAAGAAACAGAGAAATGGTCCAAACGGATGTTTATCTTCTCCATTAACCATATCACTATTATCTTCCTGGTCATCATTGCGTATTCCTTGATTGCTCAATTGATGAGATAAAAATATTCCATCTTTCTACTCGTTATAACGATAAAAAGCCTTACAGACTTTACTCTTTCAAGGAGTCGTCTGTAAGGCTTTTTTGCTTTCTTATTATCTTTCCCAAATTTTCAAAGCTATCCAACCTTGGCGGGGATTTGCTCCCCTTGCCACAGTAGCTGCATCTCTTCATTGGTGGCAAGCAATTCGGCCAAGCTTCCCTCGGCTTCAATGCGTCCATCTTTCATCACGATAATATGATCTGCTTTGGAAAGTGCTGCCCTGCGGTGAGAAACCGCGATGCAGGTGACATCCGGCTCTTGGAAAAGCCCTTCCCATACTTGTTGTTCTGTCTCCACATCCAGTGCACTGGACAGGTCATCAAAGATAAACAGGTCCGCCTCCGTCATTAACATGCGTCCTGTGGCCGCGCGCTGAATTTGCCCGCCTGACAGCATGACTCCTCTCGGACCAACCGGGGTCTCAAGCCCCTGATCCAGATGTTTGATATCCTTCTCCATCACAGCCAGACGAATAGCTTTTTCAAGCGCTTGCTCGGTGTTACCCGGTTTTCCCTGGACGATATTTTCTTTCAACGTATCACTAAACAGTCTTGGCACTTGCGGGGTATACGCGGCTCTAGGCGGCATCAGGAACGTGGCTGGATCAACAGCTGCTCCATTCCAGTGAATGTCCCCTTTTTGCTTCGGTAACAGCCCAAGAAGTGTTCGTACCAGCGTTGATTTACCTGATCCAATCCGTCCTGTAATAACAAGAAATTGTCCACGTTCCAGCCGAAAACTGATCTCTTCTATGCCATTTGCAGAATTCGGATATTGATAAGTCAGCTTATTCACCTCAAGAGATTGCAACTTCTCCTTAGGGTCCCTCTGTTCACTTACAAGCTCCGGCGGATCTTCATACAGATAGATTTCCCTCGAATCCATGATCTGATCTTCTTCTCCCGGGCGGAATAGCTTACGCATACGATCATAGGAAACCTTAAGCCTTTTATGCTGAAACACCATATAACCAAACAGTGATATGCTAAATCCGATATTGGCCAGATAACTGGTGAATAAGGCAAAATCACCGACAGTAAAGTTTCCTGCTTTCATCTCAGCTGCACACATCAGTAGAATCAATCCGGTACAGATACTTAGAACATGCTGATTCATGGATCTCATCCACTGCTTGAACAGATTATCTCGAAGTGCAGCCTGACGACGATCTTCATTTAGCTGGTTAAATCGCTTTGAGACATTCTCTTCAGCCTGACCCAGTTTCAGGGCTTGAACAGCTCCAAACGTTTCCGCAATAAAACTGGTAATTCGCCCAGTCGCTTCGCGATTAACCTGTGCATACTTCCGAGCCCGATTCCCGGACAAGTTGTTGAGCAAGGTCACGACCACCAATGGCAACACGGCAACCAACGTAATCTGCCAATTAATGTTCGCCATAATGACGATGGACACAACAGCAAATACGAGCCGTCCCCAAAAGTCCACCCATGATTCTACATACTCGACGACTTCATCCACATCATCCCGAAAGCGACTCATCGCCTCCCCTGGTGAAGCCGGAAGATTACGCCCCGGCCAGCGCATGATCGCTGCGAGCATGTTGGTTCGCAAAATCGCCTGAACATGATACAGATACGTAACCCAAGCATAGAAGGCCACAAAAAATGTGCCCACCCTAGCCATTCGAACCAAAGCAATAAAGATGAGCGGCACAGCAAGCCACATGTAGTCATTTGAACCCGCTGTTGTCCGATCAAAAAACCACTGCATCCCGATCCCAATGGCTAGCGGCAAGGAATGAAATATACACCATAACAATCCATTGATTACAAACAAGAATGGCCTAAATCGAAACAAACGGCCTATAAATCCTGCTACAGTCATGCCAATTCCTTCTCTCGGCCTGTAATGAGCAGTCTGGCATAATGGGATGCCGGGTTACTGGCAAGTTCTTCTCTTGCTCCAAATTCCAGCACCTTACCATCTCCAAGCACCATAATCCGGTCTACTTTTTCCAGCGTAGCCAGTCGGTGTGCAATGATGACTCCTGTGCATTGTTTCATTAACTGGTCAATCGCAGATTGAAGCATACCTTCGGTCGCAGCATCCAAACGTGACGAAGGCTCATCCAGAATAACCAGACTTGGTTCGGTCAAAAATACGCGAGTTAAGGCAAATAACTGTGCTTCCCCTGCTGACAATGAAGCTCCACCTGCTGTCAGATACGTATCGAGCCCTGCAGGTTGCGAATCAATCCATTGACTGAGTCCAAGTCGGTCCGTAGTCTCTTTGATCATATGATCCGAGACATCCCCATTGAACAGGGTCAGGTTGTCACGCAACGTGCCATCGAACAATTGCACATCCTGTGTCACCATGCCAACGCGGCGATAAAGCGCTTGTAACGAAAGCTTTGTGATATCCGTTCCGCCTACACGGATCGTCCCCCGATCCAGATTGTACAGGCGGAGAAGAACACGACTAAGACTCGATTTACCGCTACCTGTGCGACCGATGATTCCCAGACGTTCACCAGGCTTAATGGCAAAAGTAATGTCCTGCAATACCGGTTTATCCTGGTTATAACTGAAATGTACCTGACTGAATTCCAATCCAAGAGGTCCTTCCGGCAATCCCCCCTCTGTACCCTCTTCAATCACACTTTGCATGGACAACAGCTCTCTGGAGCGCAGCATGCCTGATTTTGCTTTTTGGAACTCCTGCACCTGATCTCCAAGCATCTCAATCGGATCATTCAGCATCTGTGTATATTGGTAGATCAGAAATAATGTTCCGATACTAATTAGACCTTCCATATAATAATGCACACCCAGCAAAAGCACCGCAGTGACCGCCAGTGCAAACAGAACTACGGTGGTATTCCACGGAATAACCCGTAGCAGCCAGGCTTTTCTCCCCTTACGGAATACGGTGCGCATCGTGCGATAGAAGCGGTTCATCACATAAGGCACATGGCCATTCGCTTGTACATCTTCAATCCCGGCAATGCGTTCTTCAATTAATCCGAACAGAGAGGCACTTGCCGCCCGTTCATTTTTGGAAGAGTCCACGCCCAGATTTCGGATGAAGACCATGAACAGGATCGATAATAATGTGAACACGGTCATAACCAAAGCAATGGGCACATTGACGCTGAACATGAACCCGAGAATTCCGGCCAGCAGTACAAAACTCCCGATCACTTGCACAATAAACATCGCGAAAAAATTGGAGATACTCGTTACGTCGCCATCCACACGTTCAATCATCTCTCCAGGTGTTTTCACATTATGAAAACGCATATCAAGACGCAGACAGTGCTTCAGCAGATCTCCGCGCAGTTGATTCGTGGCCCGCCAGGCCACATCGTTCCCCAAATAACTGACCGCTACCGTGATGAGTTGATTAAACACGGCGACAACCAGAAATATTCCTGCGAGCTGAACAAGATTGGTGAGGACTCCCCCACTTGCTGCTGTATCGATAAATCGTTTAATAATCTGTGGATTCAAAAGCTGAAGCCCCGTTGATGTGAGCAACATGATTAAAAGAAAGGCCAGCCGTCCTTTAACGGGTTTCAGATAACGCAGCAGCCATGACATGGAGCGTTTCTCTGTTTTGGGCACAGGTCCCACCTCTTTATCGGTTTATTTATTTAAAATGAACTAAAGAACATTACATTGTAACTACGATGACAGAATAACCTTTCGATCGCTGTTACCCCCACTAGGATGAATCATACATAATGACATTAAAATCGGGATTTCCCGCCCATAATTGATATGTAGAACATATGTTGACCATTGTACATTCTCCTTTTCAACCAGTTAGTTTTTTATAAAATAACGCTCCAAACGCTCCTTTCCATGTGAACAGATTAGTGGAATGCATGCAAAAAAGCCATAGATGAACTAATGTTCATCTACAGCTTGTAGCCAAAAGAGATCGAATGAAATGCAAAGCATTTCCCGTATCTCCTCTGCATCGCAATAATGATGAGCGTCCACGACAGAGGTGCACAAACATGACTGTCCCAACGCGATCATTGCAAAAAAATTGGATTAATGTCACTATGCTCATGCGTATTCAGTTATCGATTCGAAATCTGTCTAGGCATAAACATAATCATCATCCCACCCGTTTCACATATTTGTTGTTTATTGTATTCGCTGAATCAAAATTCGTCAAGATAATTTTAACTGAATTGTTATTTAATTCATGTCATTAATCTTCTCAATTCCTGCTACAAACTCAATGATGTGGACTCCGTTTGCTTCTCTCTAACAACAAGACGTCGATGTGCGATCAGAAGAAAAGGTACTCCCAGGGCAGTCGTCAGCGCAATCGGCAGAAAGACAGCCAGCCCATTCTCCGCTCCAAATTGACTTAACAACACCCCTCCCATGACAGGAGCAATGACACTACCAATATTATTGAATCCGATGGTACCGAAATACGTTCCTTTCCATTCCGGCTTCGCAATCCGGTCAATGAGCATATCCATCATGGTGAACAACAATACTTCCCCGATGGTAAATAGTATGACACTCATCATCATCATGAGTACACCTTCAGCGACTCCGACCATCATCAGACTGATTGCGACCAGCAGGTTACCCACAATCAGAGGAACAAGCGGTGGAAAGTTTCGGAATGTGCGCACAAGAGGATACTGAATAATCAATACCGTCACGGCGTTCAGGGAAAGCATGTACGAGAACATCTGGCTTCCATTCTCAAAGATCGAGCTTCTCGCCAAGTACTGTGCCAACGTAGAACTAAAGTGCCCGTAACCCAAAACACAAAATGTGGTACCGATCAATACCGGCAGAAATACCCGGTCGCGACCGGTGGTCATGAGTGCTTCACGCAAACGTGGTGCGGTTGCCTGATGACGCTCTGGCAGATTGGCATGCTGTAGCTTGAATTGCAGAAATAATACAAGTCCATAGGCTATGTATACCAAGCCGGAAATCACAAACGGAAACGTCGATTCAGATGATCCCAGCTGAAATCCGATAATTGGCCCAAAGACTACACCGAGATTAATTGCAGCATATCTGAGGTTGAACACCAGCAATTTGTTCTCCGGAGGAGTAATATCCGATAACAGTGCTCTGGAGGTGGGCTCAAATACTGCACGGCATAATCCGTTTAACGTATTGGCAACAAAGAACACCCATAGATGCTCTGCTGCTGAAAAGATAAAAAACACACCTGCCCAGCTAAATACCGAGATTAACATCACGATTTTGCGACCGATCCGGTCCGAAATATACCCTCCATAAAAGCTGACCATCACACCAGCCAGCGAGCTAACGGCCACAGTAATACCGGTCTGGGTCGGTGTAGCCTCAAGTACACGTGTCAGATAGATGGATAGAAACGGGATACTCATTGACGTCACAAGACGTCCAAACATGGTTCCGATAATGATCGTCCATGCCAAGGGGTGAATTTGCCTTAAATATTGCTTCATGCGAACTTCTCCTATTCTTTCTAAGTGCTTCAAAAGCGAACTTTTTGAACAACTTCTACTAATTCGTGTTCAAAAAGTTCGGTTTTCAGTACCGAGAAGATGGGATTAAGCTAGAAATGGAGTAGCGGAGCGTAGGAAAACTACGTGAGCAACGGACATTTCGGCTGAATTCCATATTCGATGCTGATGATGCCTTTAGGCATCTTTCGTAATCAAAAGCGGACTTTTTGAACAACTTCTACTAATGTATAATTGTAAGGATAAAAGGGGGAAGTAAAAGTGTAAACATATGATCACACTTTTCACCTTTAATAGAGGAGTCCTGACCATGGATACCCTGCATACACACTTTATAAGGCTCGCCGGGGCCGAACAACTGTCTTTCAAGCTTCATGAACCTGTAGCTGTGACGATTGACAGCCTGTCCGCAGCTTTGTGCTGCACCCCTCGTAATGTAAAGTTCATTCTTAGAAAATTGGAGGAACAAGGCTTCATCCACTGGCAGCCTGGGCGTGGTCGTGGACATCATTCGGAGTTAACGATGCTGCGTAGCATGAATGAAGCGCTGGAAGCGAGCTTTACAGAACTTCTGGCTAAAGGCAAAATGAAAGATGCTATAGAACTCATCGGAACCATTCAGATGGATGATTCACTGCGAGAGCAGCTCATGCTCTCCCTCCATCAACAGATGGGATTTCACAGCCAAGATGAAACTGCCTCTGGTCAGGATATTCTGCGTATCATGAGGTCACGCCAGTTAGGTGATTTGGACCCAGCCTTTGTTTATACTGCATTTGAAACCTACCTGTTAAGCCAGGTCTGTAATACGTTAATCACCTATGATGCCAAGACGGAATCATTCCTGCCAGCACTAGCTCACATGTGGGAATGCAGCGCGGACCATCGCTTATGGACCTTCTATCTCCGAAAAGGTGTACGTTTCCACAATGGACGTGTCATGACATCCCGGGATGTCCAAGCGACGTTGCAACGATTAATTGATGTGCATAGTCCGTCCATCTGGTTATATCGGGATATCGAACGCGCGGAAGTAGCTGGCGATTACTGCATCAAGTTTGTTCTACATCGTCCTAATCGGTTCTTCTTGCATCTGTTCAGTTGTATACGGATGACCATCCTGCCCTACGATTACAATGTAGCCAATACCTTAATTGGTACCGGTCCTTTTCAGATCTCTGATCAGAATGAAGACGTGCTGGAGCTTACCGCTTTTGATACATACTTCGGCATCCGGCCACATCTGGATCAAGTCCACTTCTGGTTTGTGCCAGACCTGAGTCCGAATGATCGCTACTATGAGCTACCGGGTACAGATCGATTGAGTCTCGCAACAGGCTGTGATCAGACCAACAGCATCAATTATCCGGCGCTGGGTTGTCAGTACATGCTGTTCAATTTTCACAAGGATGGCATCCATCATCATCCCTTATTTCGACAAGCCCTGCGTATCGTCTATGATTCGGTCGCGCTTGTCAGAGATCTCGGTGGGAATCGGATCACACCAGCCAGCAGCTTCCTTCCCTGGAGAAGTGCAGCCCAGAACTGGTCAGCTGTCTCTCTTGAGCATGCTCGTGAATTGCTGCGTAACTGTGGATACCAAGGTGAGAAGATAACATTATCGTATAAGCATAATAAGGATTCAGACGTTGCGGAGTGGATTCAGTATCGTGCAGAGTCCATCGGTCTGAACATCAGCATGCAGGCCGTTGTGGATTATTTCAATTCAGAGGAAACCACGAACGCACAATTGATCCTGGCTGAAGAGATCCTGGAGGAAGATTGGCAGTACGGCATGATTCATTTTTTCAAAAACCTTTCCAATCATTTTCATATGTGTATGTCTCCTGCTTTCCAGTCCCTGCTGGATGACAAACTGGATCATTTCGCAAAGCTTCATCGGGCAGAGCGTACAGTCCTCCTGGATGAAGCCGAATCCATGCTACGTGATCACTGCTGGATCTTGCATGGCTGTCACATGAACAAGCAAGCTGAGCTGGATCAGAGCATCTTCGGCATGCAGACAGCTGAATTCGGTTATCTGGACATCTCCAAATTGTGGATCAAAAATCTTTAGGGATTTGTCCTTAGTCGCATCTGTGGGATGCAGGGCGGAGGACAAAATCATGGAACAGCAAAAAAAAGCTGCTAGCCTATTTACGATAAGCTAGCGGCTTTTTTGCTCATGAATCCATTTTTATCGCACTCAAAGATTATTTTTGATGTAATAGGTCTCCAATGCTTGCATAATAGATTCGATTTTAATCGGTTTGCTGACATACGCATCCATGCCTGCCTTCAAGCATTTATCCATATCTCCTCTTAACGCATTTGCAGTTACCGCAATAATGTATGGACAACTCTCGGGGTGCAAAGAATTTTTGATCACTTTTGTCGCTTCGAATCCATTAAGCCTTGGCATATGCACATCCATGAAGACAATATCATATGAATTGTGTTTGACCGCCTCGACTGCCTCAACACCGTCCGCCACATGATCCACGAAGTGCCCTTTTTTCTCAACGATTCTGCTAAGGACGAGCTGATTCACCTCATTGTCTTCTGCAATTAAAATCCGCAAGGCTGATGTTCTGCTTTTCTTTTGCTGTTGATCTAACCTGTTGCTCTCTTCACCGTTATTTAATTTAAATTGGGCGGTAAATATAAATATTGTCCCCGGTTCATCCGATTCCTCGATCCAGATCTCTCCATGCATAAGCTCCACCAATTTCTTGCTAATGGCAAGGCCAAGACCAGTACCTTGAGGTTTGCGGGTCATAAAATTTTCCAGTTGGTAGAATGGTTCAAATAATTGTTGTTTCCTCTCAGCCGGAATGCCAATGCCCGAATCCTTTACCTGAAAATAAAGCTGCACGTTATTGTCGCACTGCTCCGTAACTCCCACTTTAACTTCTACGCCGCCTTCTGAAGTGAATTTGACCGCGTTGCCGATGATATTGGTAAGCACCTGTTTAAGACGGTAAGCATCACCATACACCGGAGTCGGAATGGCGTCATCTACGCACATACGAACGTCCAACTTCTTTTCACGAGCCAGTGGTTTTACGAGTTGCACGGTCTCTGCCACGATTTCTGCGAGATCAAAAGGATCGTCTACCAGATCGGTTTTGCCTGACTCAATTTTGGAAAAATCAAGAATATCATTAATGATGGCCAGTAAGGAATCTCCACTCTTCTGGATGATTTCGATATATTCCTTTTGTTCCCCACTAAGACCAGGGGTATCCAAGAGCAAATCCGTCATCCCAATTACACCGTTCATAGGTGTGCGGATTTCATGACTCATCATCGCCAAAAATTCACTTTTAGCCTTATTCATTCTCTCCGCTGTCTCTTTGGCCACAAGCAGTTTTTTCTGCTCCGTAATATCCTTCGCAATCAGGTAAAACCCGACATTGGATGTATTAATAATGATCGGAGCAAGCGTAGCCAAGACTTCTGTCTCAGATCCATCCGTGTGCCGAACAGCATTGATTTCCTTTTCAGCCATCTCATAATTACTGCCCAGGATCAGACCCAGATTACTGGCTCCGATAAATCTGCTTATGCTTGTACCCATCATTTCAACCACGGGACAGCCCGTCATTTTCACCGCTACCGGATTGGCATTCATAATATTACCATCCATGTTAAACGAGATAATGGCGTCATGATTATATTTTTTAAGTGAGGTGTATCGCTCCACAGATTCCTGCAATTTGAATTCGATGCGTTTGCGTTCAGTAATATCCTGTAGTGTTCCGTTTAGCTGGATTGGCTGACGATTCTCATCGAGCGTAATCAATCCGCGCAAGTGAAGATACTTCTCATGTCCATCAGTGCTGATGTGTTTGTATTCAAAATTGAGCGGTTCACCCTGTTTTACCCCTGTAATATGTTTTTGTAAAGAGGCTATATCTTCGGAACCCATAACATCAAAAACATCACTTACTCGATATGGTTTGCAGGTGCGTTCAAGTTCAAAAATCTCAAAGATCTGGTCTGAAAATGTAATGTGGTCTTTGACCATATCCCATTCCCAACTACCAATTAAGGCAATACGTTCAGCCTCAGCACTGATATCCTTTTGTTTTTTTGACTCGGATACATCTCGTCCAATCGAAAGAATCTGCTGTCCATGCTCAGCATCACCAAAGACTTTGTATGTGGTTTCAAACCAAAGGTAATCCCCGTCTTTATGGCGGACCCTGATATTCAACAGATTACCTTTCGTCAAGTCCATCTGTGAGATCCGTTCCAGATCTTGTGGGTGGAAATATGCATCATTATTTTGACCAATCACTTCTTCTGGCGAATAACCCAATAAAAGTTGGACTGAGGGAGAGCAGAATCGACAAACGCCCTCCTGATCAGCAATATAGATGATCTCCTGAGCATGATCTGTAATAAGTTTGAACATCTCTTCATTATGCAGGAGCTTTTGTTCGGACAGTTTACGATCAGTAATATCAACAATATGGCAAATGAAGTAAAGCGGGTCATCCGTAATTTCGCTTCGAGCCAAGGAAATATGCAATGAAATCCATAAGATGTCGCCATTTTTATTAATGTAGCGCTTTTCATATTTATACTCTTTTGATTTACCTTCAAATAGCTCGGAACTATAAATCACATCTTGTAGTGAATCATCTGGATGCGTAATATCCTGGTAGGTGAGTTCCATTAATTCCTCACTAGTAAAACCCAGCATAGAACAAAAAGCAGGGTTTACTTTCATCCATTGTCCTGTCGGAGCAACGAGTGCAATTCCAATAGGCGCTTGGTTATATATCTGCTCAAACAATTCATGATGGTCGACCTTTTGAACCTGCATTGTAAGCTCTCCTTTTGGCATATAAACTCAAGTTATAGATTGTCGAAATTTAAATTTTGCTAAATATGTTTGTTCTACAAGGACAAGTCGGTTTTGAAACAACAATACCTGCTTAATAACCAGTATTTTAGCCATTGAAACGGTTCTTTTCAAAAGTTTTATGTCTTTGAAACCAAACTAGGCCTGGAATCCATTCATATGGAAACCCGACCTTTGTTGCTATATATCATTATAAATCATATGCAGCGCGGAATCGCGAGAAAAATATGTTAGCGCTCGCGACCTACAAGATAATCCAATAAATGTCTCAAAAATGGAATAGGTTTCGGCATTTCGTTCAATGCATCTGTAGCAAGACAATAATGCTCCCACATCGCTTTCTTCGCGCCTTCATCACCCAGAATAGACACAAAGGTTGAATTGTTGTTCCGCTCATCCTGACCTGCAGGTTTCCCAAGAATGAGGTGATCTCCCTCGAAATCCAGCAAGTCATCCTTGATTTGAAAGGCGATCCCCGCATGATAAGCGAACTTTTTCAGCGCAGCCATCTCCGGTTTCTTCACTTGGGCAAGTATCGCTGGCATGACCAGGGCAGCTTCGAAGGCAATGCCTGTTTTGTAAAAACAGATCATGTTTAACTGCTCCAGCGTCAATGCCTTGCCTTTGGAGTTCAGATCCATCGCCTGCCCCATACACATATCCTCTGCTTTTTCAGCCGAATACTGAATGAGTTTGAGCACGGTTGCCGCATCAAAACGATCCAATGAGGATTGCTCTCCAATCGCCTTCTGGATAAGAAATAGACCGGTAAGCTCTGCTGTGGCACTATTGTGCATATGGTGCAGCGTGGAACGTCCACGCCTTGTCGAAGCATTATCCTGCGTAGGCAGATCATCAAAGATCAAGGAAGCGGTATGCATGTACTCCAGTGATCTTAACAGCGGAACGATAGATGATTCAGGTAGACCATACTCGCGCACACCCATAACCCAAGTTAATATGGGGCGTAACCTCTTTCCGTCTCCCTGCAAACTATAATTGGCTGCATCGATTAGCGTTTCTTTCATCTCATGAAGGCCATTTGGTTTCGCAATCTGCAACTCCACATTAATCTGTTCGCGAACCGTTCGAATGGTCTGTTTGAACTCCTCTTTCTCCTGCTTGTCATTTTTCAATTGAAACACGACCTGATCCCGTAACAATTTATCAAGGAAATCAACGTCATCTGCTTTTCGCACCATCTGTTGAACCAGTTGATTGAATTCAGGCTGCCCAGAGGCAAAGATCGTCATCACTTCATGATATTTTTGCTGCCCCAACCGTTCTTTACAGCGCTTCAGACCGTTAATGGCACGATCCAGTATGACCTCGCGGGTCTTAGCGTCCGAGTTATATACATCATGGATTAGATGAGAGATGACTGCCCAATACAATTCATATGGATTAATCAAGTCGGGACGCAGGTCGCGGTACTTCAAATAGTACGTATACGGAGTTACTGCCCCTTCTTCCATATCGTCAAACATATCGGCAAAATCATCTGCCAGCTGATTGTATATCCCGTAATAGAATGTCCGCAGATCAAATCCTTCATCCTCCGGTGCACTGAGAACAGACCGGACGATTAATCGGGAAGAAGAAGATTTGATAATAATTGGAATGTACAATTCTTCATTGGTATAATTCGCATTGGCTAATTTCTTGTTGCGATCGATCTCCTGAGATTGAAAGAACACATAGGATTGCTCTAAGAACGTGCGCTGTTTCTCTGGATGCTGGTAGTTCTTGATGTACTCAAATGCTTCCCGAAGCTCGGAATGCACATATTCAATCACTTCAAGATTGCTGCCTTTCCACTCTCCCAGATCAGGGACGACCCCGGTAAGAAGTGCATCGCGTATCATCAGGGAATATTGTTCTTTTTCTTGAGCAGTCAAGGCCTGAGAATCCAGCAAGTCATCCACAAATGGATACGTCAAACCGTAGGAATAACCAAGTCGAATCGCCGCATCAAATCTCCGGGCACGCTCTTCAGGTGGTGTCTGCTCGCTCATCTCATCGTCCACATGAAGGACCACGCCGAGAATGATCTTGATGAGCTTTCGCTGCGCCTGCTCTGCATCCAGCTCCTTCGGGATGTTGGATGCTACGTTCTTTAATTTGTTCATCACCCAGATGACAGCGGATTCTATGTGCTCCTTCTGTCCCCACCGATACAACGCAGCCAGACTGATATCTTCAGACTGCCCTTTGCGCGCAGCAGCAGAGCCCATAAAGTATTTTTTGGTATTCTGGACAACATGCTGAATTTGGGCCTGCGTATCCGGAGAATCAAGGGCTTGCCCCAGATCTCGCATATAAATATAGGAGATACTTCGATCCAGGTAATCATCCAGCTTTCCTGTAGTATTCAGCCAGTGGATATATCTATGAACATCCCGGGGATCCGGTTTTCTTTTGCTAGGTGATAAAAGAGAAAGCCAGGCAAAACGATGAATATGTTTTTTTTGCCATACATGAATATCTTGGGTAAGTGCTGTTGTATACGTATTATCCATAAGTTGCTGCCTAAGAGAAGTAAAATACTGCGATGCTTTCTGCTCAGCTAGCCGATATCCTGCATCAGCCTGATCTATAAGTACGTTATTCATAGGGTGAATACCTCATTCTATTAATGTTAAACATGTATCCATGAACGGAGTGTGAGGTGCTCCATGGACGAAAACTGAACTCATTTGATCGTGTATCCAACGCTTCAGCTCATGTTCATAACCTTTATACGGCGATCGAACCGTTTAGTTACGAAATCGTCATTGTTCATGCCAACGTACGTGATTTTACAAAATGGAGGACCAGACTTTGATCGCTGTAACGGCAATAAGTACAATTAATGCATACCGAAGTACACTCACATTGATCACCGAACTAACCCGGGAACCAAGGGATGCCCCGAGCAGACTGCCGATTACCGTATAGATGATGGGTTCCATCGGAATGTCCCCACCCGTAACTTTTCCTATAACTCCGCCAATGGCGGAGATAAATACAATCGCGAGTGAAGAAGCAATCGTTGTCCGCACTGGAATATGGAGAATCGTCAGCATAATCGGAATGAGAATAAAGGCACCACCCGCACCAACAATTCCCGATACAATACCTACTGCAAAAGCAGTACCTGCCGCAATCCATCGGTTAAACACCAATGGAGCTGATGTCTCAAGCTTTCCCTTTCCAGGAATCAGCATGAGAACTATCGCGATGATGGCCAGAATGCCATAGATCAGATTAATAACCCTTCCGTCCAGATAACCGGATATGAACCCGCCGATCAGACTGCCAACAAGAATGCTGGAGCCCATGTACAGCACCAATCCGCGGTGAACGATAGCCCCACCACTTTTACCCGTTCGTACTTTTCTACGGAATGCAATCACACCAGCAAGTGAAGCGAAGAATACTTGAAACATACTGATCGAAGATACCTGATGTGCTGAGAACGGCTCTAATCCCATGAGAGATGGAACATATAACAGTAGCGGATAATTGATAATGGCGCCACCGATACCCAACAAACCAGAGAAGAAGGAACCGATCAGACCCAGTATAAACATGATGACAAAAAGCAGAAAATCCATCGGTTATGCGCTTCCTTTCGTGCAATATAAATCTCATTTCGATACGACTCAAAAGTGCTATACAAGGAGAATATTATCCGTTATAATAAAAACCAAGTAAATTAATCCGAAATGAGTGATTAAGCATGTTTAACGTGTTGAAGACTCTTTTTGAAAATAAATGTCCACAGTGTAACGAAAAATTACAAGTTCATAACGATGCGTTATGCTCGACCAAAACTTGTTCTCAATGTCATTACAAGGAAGAGAGTTATGGCTCTCTCGGAGTTCGAATTGTATATGACACCACAAAATGATAAAAAGCTAAAGTCTTGTTAATTGTATCACGATCTCTGAAATTTCGGGATGATTCGACAAACTTATTTCCATCTCATAAGCCACGATTGCTTTATAATGAAAATACAAAAACGGTGCAAAACGAATAAATCGTTCTGCACCGTTTTTTTGTTTTTTTGAGGATGAGTTACCTTGATTATAAAAGGGTTACTTATTTGGTTTTGAAGCTGAGGAATCCATCATCTACGGCTACGGTTGTACCGTTCACTGCACTTGCTGCATCACTGAACAGGAATGTAACCACACTGGCTACTTTCTCCGGTTGAATGAGTTCTCCACGCATATGTTGAGTAGCAAGCGCATCCTTCATGGCTTGGTCATCCCCCAGAATCGGTGTTTCGATAAAGCCAGGTGCTACACCAACTACACGAATTCCATGCTCAGCAAGTTCCAAGGCACCGGATTTGGACATCATAACAACAGCAGCCTTGGCTGCGTTGTAGTTGAAGCTGCCTACTGCAGCAACACTTCCATAGATCGAAGCTGTATTTACAATGGTACCTTGTACATTCAATTCAACCATTTTTTTCGCGCCATAATACATACCGTAGTATACACTGTGCTGATCTACATCAATGACTCTGTGATAGGATTCCGGGTCCATCTCCAGAAATGGCTTCACAAGTCCAATGCCTGCATTATTGAAAATACCGCTTAACGTACCATATTGCTCTACGGTCCAGTCGATCAGGGCTTTGATCTCGTCCCCTTTGGATACATCCACTTTGTACGCGCCCGCTGTTCCGCCTGCTGCTTCAATCTCTGCCGCAAGCTTCTTCGCTCCGTCTTCATTATAGTCAGCGACAACTATAGTCGCACCTTGATCCGAAAGTTGAAGTGCTGTTTCTTTACCAATACCACTCGCTCCACCTGTAATAATGATTACTTTTCCATTGTGCTCAGTCATGAGTCAATTCTCCTTTGGCAAAATATATTTAGGTGCAGTTCTTAACTTATAGTTAGTAACTATACTTTATTAATCTATATGTTCATCATACGCCTCTATCACACCCTTGTCAAACCATAGATCATCTTCACATAAATATGATATTAATGTCATATAGATCAGATCTCATATTGACATGATATAGTCTAGCTCCTGTGATATTAAATATGCATCCGTTTTCGGAAAATAAAAAGCGAGCATAACGGTAATTCACTCATTCCGATATCTCGCCCTTATAGAATATGAGAATTTGAAACTGTGTTGTCTTCCATATTGAAAATTAATTCAATTTTATTCACCCTGAAGTCCGCTAAGCGGATCTTTCAAATTATTGATGTTGGTGATCAGTTCAGGAATGCCTGTCTTCTCCCAATTTTCTGCCGTAAAACCTTGCTCTGCAATTGTATTCTCAAAATTATCCACAACTTCTGTCAATTGAGTATTGTAGCTAACCAGCTTCTCATGAATGTTCTCGCCTATTGCAGGAGCAGTCAACTGAGAAAATTCACTTGCTTCTGCTTGAATCAGATCAATTTTCTCCTGAATCTGAGTGGTTATCTCCGGATTGTTCACCGCACCCGATGCGAGCTCTTGCAGATCAGCCCCGGCGTTTGATACCTGTTCTATATAATCAGTAGCCCCACTCACATAATTTAAACTTTGATTGGCTTGTTCCACGACAGAACAGGCCGAAATCAAAAGAATACTTGATGCAATAAGCCCTGTCATCATTAATGTGTGCTTTCTTTTTCTTATAAACATGATCATCTCCCCTTCTCCTAATCGGAATCCTTGTTCCAAGTCCATGATACCTGTTCAGACTGCTTCATTGCAAATGGGTCTGCAGCCAACGTTATTAACATGTATAATAGTAAAATCACACGGTAAAGGGATGTCATGATTATGCTTCAAGCCTTGAACCAACGCTTGAACCGCATCATGCCACTGATTACCCCAATCAGCATTATTATTGGCGTGTTATGCGGGAGTTTTCTTTCTTCTTATACCTTTTTATCCCCTTGGCTTTTTGCGTTCATGACGTTTGCTGGAAGTATCAGTCTTGGGATACGGGATTTTGTGAACGTGCTGAAAAAGCCGTTCCCCCTGTTTGTATGTCTGTTTATTTTGCATTTGGCTATGCCTCTAATTGCTCTCGGTATGGGTCATCTGGTCTTCCCTACAGATGCGTACACCATAACGGGCCTTGTTCTGGCAGCGGTGATTCCAACAGGAATAAGCAGCTTCATCTGGGTCAGCATCTATCGGGGCAATATCGCACTTACGCTATCCATCATCCTGATTGATACCATGCTTGCTCCTTTCGTAGTGCCGGGAGTGTTATCCCTGTTAATCGGAACCAGTGTCACACTGGATACGGCAGCCATGATGAGCAGTCTGTTTTGGATGATTGTGGTGCCATCCCTGCTCGGTATGCTGCTGAATGAGTGGACCAAAGGCGCCATTGTCCCGGTATGGGGACCAAGGTTGAATCCGTTGTCCAAATTGTTCATGGCATCAGTCGTTGCGATTAACGGATCTGTCGTTGCGCCCTACTTGGCTGATTTCAACTGGAAGCTCGCTGGACTTGCGGTCATCATTATTTTCCTGGCTTCATTCGGTTATGCGCTGAGTTATTTCATCGCACGATTGCTGGGCTGGAACGAGGCCGATCAAGTCGCTCTGGTGTTCAATGGAGGTATGCGTAATATCAGCGCAGGTGCAGTACTCGCTGTTTCTTATTTTCCGCCACCTGTTGCTGTCCCTGTCGTGCTTGGCATGGTATTCCAGCAGATGCTCGCTTCCCTGACAGGTTATCTGCTTGGTCGTCGCTCTCAGCTTCTGCAAAAGTCAGATAAGACATCTGCAGCATAACAAAATACTGGAATGTTAAAAAAACGCCGACATGATTGTCGGCGTTTTTCGTCATTATAACCCTCTACTGTAATATCTCTGTAGTAGTCTCTTTAATCTCTTTAATCTCTTTAATCTAATGGTACCCATTTTCCGATCCCTGCCCACAATAGAAAAAAAACCATCAACAAGTGATGGTTTTCATCTAATCATTCTTTGCAGAAATCTGCTGCTCATGATGCCTTTATGCTTATTTCGGTTGAATATATCCTTCAGCTTTTAGCAGTTCTGCGATCAGAACCGCACCGCCTGCTGCTCCGCGGAGCGTGTTGTGGGACAATCCAACGAATTTGTAATCATAGAGTGAATCTTCGCGCAGTCGGCCTGTGGAGACACCCATTCCGCGTTCAATGTCACGATCCAGTTTTGTCTGCGGTCTGTTCTCTTCTTCAAAATACGTAATGAATTGTTTTGGTGCACTTGGCAGAGCCAGTTCCTGCGGACGACCTTTGAACTGCAACCAACGCTCCAGAATTTCGTCTTTGCTTGGTTTTTTCTCGAAGTTTACAAACACGGTCGCCAGATGTCCATCCGTTACTGGTACACGAATACATTGGGTTGTAATTAATGGAGCCGATGCTTTGACAATCTCATTATTTTCGATGCTACCCCAGATCCGCAGTGGTTCTTGCTCACTCTTCTCTTCTTCGCCACCGATGTATGGAATGACATTATCAAGCATATCTGGCCAGTCGGTAAAGTTTTTACCCGCTCCCGAGATTGCTTGATACGTGGAAGCAACAACCTGAGTCGGGTTGAACTCACGCAAGGCGTGCAGTGCTGGCACATAGCTCTGAATCGAGCAGTTTGGTTTTACAGCAATGAATCCGGTTTTGGTACCCAGACGTTTGCGTTGAGCTTCAATCACGTCCAGATGTCCCGGGTTAATCTCAGGGATTACCATGGGTACATCTGCTGTCCAGCGGTGAGCGGAGTTGTTGGATACGACAGGTGTTCCTGTTTTGGCATAAGCCTCTTCGAGCGCTTGAATCTCATTCTTTTTCATATCAACCGCACAGAAAATAAAATCAACCTGGCTGGCAAAAGCTTCGACCTGGGAAGCATCCTGAACAACGATTTTCTTCACAGCTTCCGGAATAGGAACTGCGAGTTTCCATCTGCCTTGTACAGATTCTTCATATGTTTTACCTGCCGAATTGGCGCTTGCCGAAATAGCTGTTACTTCAAACCATGGATGTTGATCAAGCAGGTCCACAAAACGCTGACCCACCATTCCTGTTCCTCCGACGATACCAACTTTCAATTTTGCTGACATTCAATCATCATTTCCTTTCGGTTTAAGTGATTCTTCTCTTCAATTCAATTTCATTACTCACTAAAAACGTATTATGAAATTGACTTCCTAATTAACACTATTCAGGCAATTCCAAAGCGTGTAGTCACACCCCGGAAAAACCAAAAAATCCCATCCCCAAGACAATAGTCTCAGGGACGAGATTGAACTCTCGTGGTACCACCCAGATTCGCCAATATGTCACCATATCCGCCTCTTCAAGTAAAGGTTTACAACCATATTGCTAGCTGTAGACCGTTCATACTCTAGCTCTGTAACAGGAGCTCCTGTCACACCATCCCTTAACGCTAAGTTCCGATGTGCTGCTCTGAGTCTTTATTCAATAAAAAGTTCTTTACTCCTTTTCAGCTGCCGGAGCTCTCTTTGAAAGAATGATTTTTATCTACTCGTCTCTTCGTCGCATTTGATATTGCGATTATAATATCAAAATTACTGTGATGAAGTAAACACATTTTTTTAGATCATGGAATTTATTCGTTATTTCCTCACTGTTTGTTGGCAACAATCGCATACGTTCCCAGTGGGCTCCCAAGCCCCGAGGCATGATGTGTCCTAAGTAATTTTAGTTCGGAAAGAAGAAGTGTTTTTACTTTGTCCAGGATCGGAAGCAGTTTCAGTTCCACAGGCGCTTCTGCCAGTGTCATTTCGGTTTCCCAGCGACCGTCCTGCAGTTCGGGAGAATGGATCGTAGTCTCTTCCTTCATCGTCCAGCCTGCCGCAGAGACAAGCTCTTGGATGTCCTCCGGTGTAAAGAGCGTCCGCACATTGGAGAAGCTGTTCTCCTTGTAACATTCGACCTGAGACTGAATCAGAACGGATAACCAATGTGAGAGCTGGCTCACATCTGTAACTCGCGCATCCCATTCTGCAAAACATAACTGATGTCCCCACGTTCTAACCTTGCTAAGAATCTGGGCGAGTTCGTCAAACGATTTCAAGTACCAAGAACAATGGGAAAGTACGATAACATCAAACTCATTCTCGGCGAATTGAGCCTGATCACTTAGAATGTCAAAATCATAATCCATTCGAATTCGGTCACCCAGTGGAGATCTCCGCAGCTTGGCTGCCGCTTCGCCTACGGTCAGCGGTGCACCATAATCCTCTGGTGCAATATCTACACCATGAACGTACCCGTGCTCCCCCACTAGATGTGCAAGTACAGCCGTTGTATCTCCCTGACCACACCCGATTTCCAGAATCCGGTTGCCTTCCTGTATCCCCCAAAAGAGTCCCAGTTTCATCCGATGCTCGGTCTGAATGTACTGAATGACAGCGTTGTCCTCCACGTCCATATACTTAATAAGGTCCCTGATGATAGATTCATTCATGATTCCTCACTCCTCAAAGAGCAACTTAAACTTCTTGCTAATTGTAGCGTTACTGGGAATAATTGTACAACACTAGAGTCTAGACAGAACCACGGCACGAAGGAGACACCGTCCTACAGCAGATATTAACCTCTGCTACATATCAATTCCTTTCCTATGCCCACTGGGTTGCAAGCTTCTGAAGATATGGTGTCAGCATGGGCTGTAATTCCTTGCGCATCAGTCCGATCTCCAAGATCGCCTGAATATATCCGAATTGATCGCCTATATCGTAGCGACGCCCCTCCAGTTCAAGGGCCAACAGTTCCTCCACCTGACTCACTTCTTTCAAGGCATCCGTTAACTGATATTCCCCTCCAGCCCCTCTCTCGATCTGATCCAGAATTGGAAAGATGGAAGGTTTCAGAATGTATCGTCCCATTACAGCTGTCCGGGATGGCGCTTCTGCAAGGGAAGGTTTTTCGACCAGATTGGTGACCCGGTGAACCCGGTCCTCAGCACCATTCGAATCAATAATGCCATATTTGCTTACATTTGCCGCGTCTACCTGACGGACACCAATGATCTGGTTGCCTGTCTTTTCATAGAGATGAACCATCTGTGCAAGTGCAGGTGGATCAGACACCATAATGTCATCACCCAACAATACAGCGAAGGCATCATCTCCTACAAATTGTCGTGCACACCCAATGGCATGCCCCAGACCCAGCGGTTCTTTTTGACGAATAAAATGGATATTTGCCATCTCGCTGATGGCCTGCACCTCTTCCAATAAAGACTGCTTGCCCTTGGCATATAAAGAATGTTCAAGTTCAACCGATTTATCAAAATGGTCCTCTATGGATTTTTTGTTGCGTCCAGTCACAATGAGGATATTCTCAATACCTGATTGCACTGCTTCTTCAACAATGTATTGGATGGCCGGTTTGTCTACAATCGGTAACATCTCTTTGGGCTGTGCTTTGGTCGCTGGCAGGAAACGGGTTCCGAGACCCGCTGCCGGAATAACTGCTTTTTTAATTCGCATATCATCATACACTCCTTTCATTTGGTAGCTATACGAAACACCCAATATCTGCTGGCCATATAGTTCAGAACCATCCCCATCAAGGTCGCCAGGATCTTGCTCATCACGAGACTCCAACCCAGCATATCGTGCAAAGTCATCAGAATAAGGGCGGATAACGCGAGAACGATGAGATTGGTGATTAGAAAACGAATAAGTTTCGCTCTATCGCCGCCCCCTCGTGCCGTATCTCGAAAAGTCCACCTGCCGTTCAACCAATAACTGTTCGCAACGCCGCAGCTGTACGAGATTACTTGAGCCATCAGAACCGGTACACCGACCACCGCAAGCAAAGCAAACACCACCGCATCCACTGCCGTATTTGCAACACCCACAATACCAAACTTGAAGAGTGTCACCAGACGTTTAGTCATGATGAGCAACTCGGGCTGTCAATCGGGATTGCACTTGCTGGCCTTCGGCCTGAACCACATCTCTCACAATGTACAGCGGACGCGCCTTGGTCTCATCATAGATGCGGCCAACGTACTCGCCCAGAATGCCCAGCATGATCAGGATGAATCCGTTAAACATCAGCATGATACTTACAATGGATGGCCATCCCTTAATCGTTGAATCCGTAAATATGGCCGACACAATAACCGTTAACATATAGATGAAACCGCCAACCGACAGGATCGCACCTACATAACCTGCGAGCTTGAGCGGTCTATACGAAAATGAAGTAATGCCATCCAGGCTTAGCTTCAGCATGCGTTTCAGCGGATATTTTGTTTCGCCTGCCAGACGTTCATCACGTTCATATTCAATCGCAGTCTGACGAAATCCGACCCAACTGACCAACCCGCGCACGAACCGGTTTTTCTCCGGGAGACGTTTCATCTCATCACATACTTTGCGATCAATCAGGCGAAAATCTCCGGTGTCTACCGGAATATCCGTATCCGTTGAGGCACGAAGTACACGATAGAACAGACTTGCCGACCATTTCTTGAAGCGAGTTTCCCCGCTTCGTCTGGTGCGACGTGCATATACGACTTCATAACCCTCTTTCCATTTGGCGATCATATCCAATATCAGTTCGGGAGGGTCCTGCAGATCCGCATCAATAATAACCACCGCATCCCCCACTGCGTAATCCATGCCCGCTGTTATCGCAATCTGATGTCCGAAGTTACGGGCAAAATCAATCAGTTTCACACTCTCGTCCCAGCGGGCGTAATCACGGATCATCTGTGCACTTCGATCCACGCTGCCATCATTGACAAACAACAGTTCATAGCTCTCTCCTGTTCTGCCCATGACCTTCTTCAGACGCCGATAAGTCTCCTCGATCACCGCTTCCTCGTTATACATGGGAATAATAATGCTATATCGGTACGCGTGAGCCATGTTTGTCCCCTCCCTTTTCCAATGGACTTCGTTCGAGATTTTCACTCTATATAAATTGAACTAAAGAATATTTACACTGCACACTTCGATGACAGAACAACCTTCCAATCGCTGTTATTCCCAGATTTTTTTGATTCCCTTTATAAAGGGAAAATCCGGTGATAGCGTATGCTTCCGAAGCAGCTTTCTTTCAGAAAGCTTTTAGGCGAACGCTTCGCTTTTTCAGGTTTTTTCTGTCCTCTCCGTTATCGTGTAAATGACAAGTTCAATTTATATAGCTACAATTTCACTTCGTACAAGGTGGTCTGTCCGCCGAATCCAAATCCAAGTCCAGCTTCACTCTCCGTATCACCGTTATCCATGGATCCGCTGTCGGTGCCTGTCTGCCATTCTGAGGCTGGAATCTCGGTTCCGTGTTCTTTGATCCAATCGCTAATATCCGAGTTCCCACCGCGGCCACCCATGCCACCAACCATGAAGTATTTCACTTGTCCGCTCTTGACGAGTTGTTCCAGTTCCTCTGTTGTGTAAACCGGGTCTGAGCCGGAGAAACCTCCAAGCGTAATGACCGCTGCTCTTTCATCGATGATATAAGGTGCTGCCTGATTATAGTCCGTAGTGGCGAAGAGATACGTTTCGCCTGTATTGTGCTCTTTCAGATAATTCAGTATAGCTGTATCGACTTCTTCGTTACGGTTGCCCATTCCGCCACGCCCACCCATTGTAGGCATTTCTGTGTCTCCTGCACCGTTACCCATCGGCATGCCCATTCCTGCTCCACCAAACATACCATTGGAACCAGTAGGTCCTGCTGCCGGAATCATGCTGTTGCCACCATAAGTTATTGGGGTGAATGCCCAGTAAATTGGACCGATCAGCATCACTATGAATCCCGCGATAATGAAGCCCTGTTTCCATTGATGTGTGCGATGAAGCATAACGATTAGGATGACCGTGACCAGAATGCCTGCGATCAATTCACTAATGGACCAGCCTGCACCAATCGTATCGTTATACACCTGCATGATATACCAGCCGAACAGAGTCGTCAGTAACACGGACACCGGAAGCAACCATGCCTGCCAGCCATTGCGATCACGATATGACTTCCACATCGCTACAAATCCTGCGCCAGTCAGCGCCGCAATTGGAGGTGCAAGCATAATCAGATAATACTGATGGAAGAAACCTGCCACACTGAAAAAGGCAGCAACGGGAAGCAGCCAGGCCAGCCAGAACAAGGCCTCCTTGTGCTTGCGGGTTATATTTCTCCGTCTTAATCCTGCAAATATGGCAATGCATCCAAGCAGCACAACTGGCAGAAGCCAGCTGGCTTGACCTGACAGTTCAGTCTGAAACAGACGCAGAGGACCTTTCTCCCCCGTACCAAACATTCCTCCCATGCCTCTGCCGAAATCTCTTCCATTTGGCATTTCCATATCATTCGGCATCTGCCCGTTCGGGAAATTGCCATTCGGCCCATTCATGCCACCTATGGCGTTCAAGCCGTTCGAACCATTCATATTATCGTTATCCGGTGCATTGACATCTTGCCCAGCGCCAGGATCACCACTGCCTATCTGATTAGGGCCTGAAGTCGAGTCTCCTCGATTGCCCCGATTATTTCCCTGTCCGATACCATTTGGCATACCTGCATTACCTGCGGTATTCTGCTGACCCGTTAGGCGAGCCAGGCCATTGTATCCAAAGGCGAGTTCCATGACCGAGTTCGTTTCACTGCTGCCGATATAAGGCCGCTCGTCTTCGGGTATAGAATCCACAGTGACCGCCCAGGATAAGGAAACGACCGCCAGAACCGCTGTGCTGCCGATCAGCAGGATGATCTTCCTTCTCCACTTCGCCTGAAATGCGAGCAGATAGAACAAGTAAAAAGCCGGGAGAATCATGTAGGCTTGAAGCATTTTCATATTAAAGGCTACGCCTATTAACCCAAAGGAAACCAGAATTTTCCAAGCACTGCCTTGCTTACTGCCTTTGAACAAAAACCATGAACCCAGCAGTAGTGTAAACACCAGCATGCTGTCAATATTGTTGGTCCGGCTGACTGCCGCTGCAACAGGCACAGTTGCCATCGCAAGTGCCGAGATTCGTGCTGCTGTAAGACCATATGTAGGTTTCACCATGAAATAAATCAGGAGCACCGAAGCGATTCCCGCTAATACCTGCGGCAAAATAACGCTCCATCCGTGCAATCCAAAGACATAGGCAAAGGCCGTCTGGATCCAAAAGACAACAGGTGGTTTATCTACAGTGACCGAGCCTGCCGAGTCGAGTGAAGCATAGAAAAAGTTATGGAAGTTGCTGAGCATACTCCCAACGGCAGTCGTATAATAGGAATTGGCATATTGGTCGTTCCAGATACCGTACCCATTCAGAAATGCCGCCAGTAATACAATCGGCAGAAGAACAAGATCCATCCTTCGTTTGGTGTTATTCAAAGTTAATCACTCCTTATTAGTTCTTCATGTCTAGTATTGTGACATGCCAAAATAAAACTGGGATGAGTGCCCGCTGAATGTTGTCTGAGGATAATTCACAATCCTTTCAGCTAAATTTCAGTTTGGCAAGCGATAATACAACATACAGTCCCTCTCAATTGAGGGAGAACTATAGATGGAAGCAAGCAAGGAGGAGCCGCACATTATGAAGCTTAGCAGCGGAGTTAAAATACTATTGGCTGATGATGAACCACATATTTTGCAATTTCTGGAGCTTGGATTAAGTAATGAAGGCTTCGATGTGCGCACGGCACCGGATGGAGCGACTGCGCTTGAGTTGGCGCTTGAGTTCAAGCCACATATGGCAATTCTGGATGTCATGATGCCAGAGATGGATGGATTCGAAGTGGTCGAGCGTCTGCGTAAGACCGGTGCCGAGGTTGGTGTAATTATGCTGACAGCGAAGGATGAAGTCGAGAATCGGGTTAAGGGCCTTTGGTTAGGTGCTGACGATTATATGATCAAACCTTTTGCCTTCGACGAACTGCTCGCCCGGATTCAGGCCAGACTTCGTAATCAATTTCCTTTATTAATAGGAGCCGTCACCCACGGTCCCTTCCGAATTGATGATCAGCGCAAAGAAATCACCTATCAGAATCAGGTCTTGGAGTTATCTCCTACCGAATACGAATTGCTAAAATTCATTTTGCTTAATCATGGGATTGTACTGAGTAAAGCGACCATTTTGAGTCGGGTGTGGGGCTACGATTTTGGCGGGGAAGAAAATATTGTGGAGGTATACGTTCGCTCCTTGCGCGACAAACTCGGAGATAAAGAGCATAAACTCATTCGCACACTTCGAGGTGTCGGGTACAGGGTGGATCTCTGATGAACTCGCTGCCTAAGAAAAATAAACTTCGTTTAAGACGTCTCCACCAATGGATCTGGCCTCATTCACTACGTTCTCAATTGCTCTCACGTTCCCTCTTCGTGCTTGCCGGGCTGTTATTGTTAATCGGTATTCTACAATTCTGGATCATGGAAAGCTTTCTCTACCGGAATCAGGCAAAAACCATGGAAGAACAGCTCATGTCCATGCCTCCGGTTTGGCTCGGAATCCAGTCACGTAACGGCTCTTCCAACAATCCTTTTGGTGGACAGGCAGGAAACGGGTCTGGGAATCGGGTGTTGTTTATTCCTGACCGTTCACTGGCCCTGTTTGATAACCAAGGTACGTTCGAGGATGTTTTTGGAGAGGACAGTCTGAAAGCCCCTCAACTATCAACCGCTGAATATCAGGACATTACAGATGAGTTGAAAGAACAAAAACACATTCCCTACCGGATCGTCACGGATAACCAAGGGAATGAGCAATTAATTGTTTTCGCCTCACCAGGTCCACGTAATCGCGGGTTACCGATGGTACAGATGGGCACGGCTACGAGACCACTAAGAGATCTGATTATTAAACAACTTCTGATCTTCATCATGTTATCGCTATTGGCCATGGTAGCCGGTCTTATTCTGTATACCAAGGTGCTGCGCCGGACGCTGGTTCCTCTGTCCAACATGGTGAATAAAGTACAGCAGATCGATGCGGGCAGTCTCGCAGAACGCCTTCCCGTCGTTCAAGGGCAAGAAGAAGTGGATCAGCTCGCAGTTTCATTCAATGGCATGCTTGAAAGGCTGGAGAACTCGTTTGAAGCGGAGCGGGAATCGAAAGAACAGATGCAGCGTTTCTTGTCCGATGCTTCCCATGAGCTTCGTACTCCGCTTACCTCCATTCACGGCTTCATTGAAGTTCTGCAGCGGGGCGCAGCGACCAATCAAGATCAATTGTACAAAGCGCTGGACAGCATGCACGGCGAATCCGTACGAATTAACAAGCTGGTTGAAGATTTACTGCTCCTGACCAAGCTGGATCAGGCTCCGAAGCAGGAGCGTGAGGTCATTCAGCTGGACAGTCTGCTGCTCGAAATGCAACCACAACTTGCCATGATGGCTCAGCAAAGATCCATTCATCTCGATCTGACGGCTGAAGTGTATGTACTGGCTGACCCTTACAAGTTGAAGCAGGTTGTGCTGAATCTGTTCCATAATGCGGTGCAGCACACCGATCCAGAGCATGGAGCCATCTCCATAACGTTGTATGCCACGCACCATAAGGCTGAATTGTCAGTAAAGGATAACGGCACAGGCATTGAACCTGAACATCTGCCGCATATCTTTGAGCGATTTTACCGCACAAGCAGTTCTCGTTCGCGCAAACAAGGTGGCGCAGGTCTCGGTCTAGCCATTACCCGCTCGATTGTCGAGTCGCATGGTGGAGAGATTACGGTGCGAAGTCAGGCAGGCTTGGGAACGGAATTTATGATTTTGATGCCGCTGTATAAGACTGATGTCTAAGCTGAGCGCAGGCTCCAAGTTGGCTATACGCAAGCTCTATGTAACCTCTTGGCTGGCTCTCCAAACGTTGCTTTTCTTTCATCTTCATTCTGATCCTCACATTAATTCCGCTCTTCATTACATGGCGAATCCCCCTTTCATTTCGGTTGAAAAATGAAAGGGGGATTCTTTATTTGTGTCCGATTAGTATAGTGGTAGCCCAAGGTTGCCAGGCTAACGAATCTGCGGCGTCTTATTCAAGGATTTCAAGCCTATAAATGCTTTTCATAAAATACCATTGTCATTTTTTCGTTCATTGCTTTTGTTGCACCCGTTTTTTTATAGCCTATCTTTTCATACAAATAACAGTTTCCTTTCTCTTGTAAGAAGGTACATACTATAGATTTGATTATCTTATTTTACGACTCTAATTCCACCAACAGCAACCTCAAGATGATGAATTATGAAATCCTGATATTTTTCCAACAAAGGCATAAATGCAGTGACTTTCATTTCATGAATAGTCACTGCATCTTTTAAATCTGCTTTAAATAAAGAAACCTCCATTAGATATATACCTCCGATTGATCTAAGTAACGGAACCACGCCAATAACTTCATCTAACTTTCCGCTATCATCCAGGAGACAAGAAATGACTATAATCGATTTCTCTCATGTCATCTCTCCCCTCATTCAATCTCTAGCTTCCCTAATAATAACCCATATTGTGGAATTTGCAGAGATTTGTTTTTAAAATACCTCAACAAAAATAGCCCCCGAGCAGGACAATCCTGTCAGAGGCTATACTCTATTTCATCTCAAAATTTCATTACGATTCTTCCGTATATTGAGGCTTGGACACATTATCCGGAACCGTTTCGTCAAAAACATCCTGCCCTGGATAATCCCTTACGTCTCCCTCGTGAAGCTCATGATTTTCATAGTCAAAACGATGTGCAGACCGCTGGTCCACCCGCCACGGAGAACTTTTCCCAAGAGACTCGGATAGTAAAGATGAACCGTAAGGACCCTCCGGGAATTCTTCGAGTGTGATATCATTTCGCTGCGACTCCACCGTAGACACATCGGTATATTCTTGCCGTTCTTCTCGCAAAAACTTATCTTTCATCGTTTATCCCTCCTGACCCACTTCAGATGACCAACGTCCACTTATTGTGAGCGAGGACAAACGCATTTATGCATGATCTTTGGAAAAACACTCCGTTTATGATTGTTATCCATCAAGATCATCATCGCCATCACAATTGGCGAATCCATACTAACATTAGAAAACCAATGAGGCCAGCCATGCTAATCCAGGTATCGCGCTTGGACCATACTAATAACGAAGAACGTGCTCCAAGCCAAGAATGTTCTCTAACTTTACGCATTTCCATCGCAATAGTCATATCCTCTGCACGTTGGAACAGTGCCATTAACAAGGGAATCACCATCGGACCCAGGTCACGAATTCGCACGGTATTTGGTCTTAAAGCTGCCTTTCCACGTGCCCGTACGATCAGTGAGAATCGCTGCCACTCACTCCAGATCATCGGGATAAACCGAAAAATTAACGAAACAGCAAGAGCAAACGAAGCTACGGGCAGCCTGATTTTTTTACCGATACCGAGTACCCAGTTAAGCCCTTCTACCATTCGCCCATAAGGCGTTGTCAACGAAAACCAAAGGCTTGCCAATGTGACGATAAACAAACGATACACGTTCAGCAAAGTACCCTCCGCCTGCATCAAGGAAAAGCCAAAGTGCAGACCTCCTCCCTCTGTTGAAAGAGTTGTCCCCGATAACGCCGTTGATATGATGAAAAAGAATAATAATGGCTTCAATAACTTCATACATCCAGCCAAAGTCTGACGCGGGAGTACGGCAAGTGCTGCTACTACCGGCACCAGTGTTAACGTCAATCCCAGCCATCGCTGTTGAATCATAGCTGCGGTGACCAGCAAAATATACAAAATCCATTTCAGACGCGGATCCATGACGCCATATAATCCGCCTGAATGAGTCCATGTGTTCGGAAGAAGCTTCGGATCGTCCGCTTCTATATTTTCCATCGTAACTCTCTCTGCCACCCTAATCGCTGGCCCCGATGCCGCTTTCGATTCGTTCTGAACTCCCACCTCAACTAACGTAGACTGAACAATAATTTCAGCCATCTCCTCTGGCGTCATCCCGGTAAAAGGCAGATCAAGGCCTGCAGTCCTAAACTGCTGTGCCAGTCTCATCGATGGCGGCAGTCCGATCCCTGTCTGCTCCAGCAGTTCAGGTCTTTTGTGAAGTTCTCTCGGCGTAAGATCAGCGATTAGACGGCCTTCCTGCAACAACAATACTCGATCCGCACAAGGCAAGAATGTATCCAGATCATGGGTTGCTACCACGACTCCACCACCTGCCAGACGATGCTGCTCCAGTGCATCCTGCAAAAGCCCGACACTTTGCGTTTCCAACCCGGCGCTCGGCTCATCCAGCAGAAGCCAGTGTGGGTTGGTCGCATTTCCGAGAGCAAGGCCTAGTCTGCGCTTCTCTCCCCCACTTAGAGCAAATGGCGACCTGTCCAGATGAAAACGCCGGTCCAACTCCGAGGATACTGGCGGGTCCCATTGGTTCAATGCTTTTGTGATCTGCTCTTGTTGCTGATTCTCTGAAAGTCGATAGGGACGTAGAGAATATATGAATTCACGCTGAATGCTTCGGGCAAACAGTTGTTGTTCCGGAAATTGAAACAATAGTCCCGTTTGCAATAAAATCGACTGCGGCACTTTTCCTTCTTTCCAGAAAGGTGTGCCATTCAATGTGATAATTCCTGCATCGGGCGGTCTCAGACCAGCCAATGTCTGTAGTAAAGTCGTTTTTCCTGAACCCGTGCAGCCCAGCAGCAAGGTGATTTCCCCACTGTTCAACTGTACACTCACATCTTCAAGCAGTGCACGTTTGCCCGATTCCGATGCTTCTATACGTATATTGGTTAGCTCGATCTCCAACGTGCGACCTCCTTAGCCAGTTGCTCAGGTCGCAGTGGCATGGCTTCTGGCATCATACCTTTTTGCTTGAGCAATAACGCAGTTTTTACAGTGAAAGGAGGGTCCAACCCTAACCGTTCACAGGGAGATAGCTGTACATTTTCCCGAGTAGCCTTCTCATTAAACTCTGTTTCATAGAAAAAGGACTCTGGCGCCCCGTTGTACACACAACGTCCCCTCTCCATAGCAATGATTCGATCACACTGGGTTGCTTCCTCCAGATGGTGTGTAATCCAGATCACCGTTGTCCCCCGCTGGGTAATCTTCTGAACGATGGCCTCGATACGGTCTCTTGCTCCCGGATCAAGCATGGCTGTTGGCTCATCCAGAATCAATACATTCGGTTTGGCTGCGAGCGCTACAGCAATATTAAGCAGTTGTTTCTGTCCACCGGATAATTGTGAGACAGCCTTCTCCGGGGGATATTGAAGTCCTACGGTATGTAATGCATCCTGCCTGCGCTCCAATTGCTCTTCTACAGAATCCATCAATGGTGACAGCGCAAAATGAAACTCCTCTTCAATCGTATCGCCTAGTACCTGTGCATCCGGTTGCTGCAGTACACCCCGAACGGTAAGTTCATCCGAGGTATCCCGTACCCCTCCAGATAGTGGAATGAATCCAATCAGTAGTCCAGCGAGTGTGCTTTTCCCACAGCCATTCGCCCCTACAATACTAACCCATTCTCCTTGATGCAGCGTAAGTGAGACACCATCCAGCGCTTTCCTCACCTGACTACCTTCGGAAGCATAATGCACTCGAACATCTTCTAATGTAATTATAGGCAGGTTGCCTTGCATCGTAAATTAGTCCTTTCCCTTTCTATTGTTATGTGGTACGATCCTAATCGTTAACCACATTTATATAATTGGTTAACAATCATATTACCAAAATGGAGAGGATTGTTCAAACATGAAATTATCTTTGCGAGGCATTGTATTCAGCGCACTTATGGCCGCAATTTTAGTACTTTTTGGTTACATAAGCATACCCATTGGCTTCTCCCCAGTACCGATAACATTACAGACCTTGGCTGTCATGCTGGCCGGAGGATTACTTGGTCCACTCTATGGTTTTCTAAGCGTTACCATGGTTGTTCTGCTCACCGCTCTTGGATTCCCCTTGCTACACGGGACTGGAGGCCTTGCAGTACTTCTTGGACCTACCGGAGGATATGTGATGATGTGGCCGTTCTCCGCATTATTGATTGGACTGTTGCTTGCACGAATCAACATCAAAGGTGTCACAGGATTCATTCTCGCTTTTGTTGTATTTGAACTATTTGGTTCACTGCTCGTGTATGTCTCGGGTGTACCTTGGCTTGCCTATGCATACAAAATGGACTTACCTGAGGCCATGATTCAAGGGTTTTATCCTTACATTATTGGGGATCTGATCAAAGCTGTATTTGCTGCCATCATCATTGCGCCCGTGCGCATGGTTTTCCCACCACAACGTCTCACAGGTAACATGCATTCAACGGTTATAAAAGCGGATTCTTAATAGAAGCTACAATTAGGTAACTGATCTGCCTATCTTTGAAAACGACGAAACCGCCAAAATCATTTTGGCGGTTTTCGTTACTTCTCTTCCTCTAAGGTTGTTCTGTCATCAGAGTGATCCGTGTAAATGTTCTTTAGTTCAATTTATAAAGACACCTGAATTAATTGACGCTCTATAATCTGAAATTGTTGATCCGCTGTATTTTCAATAAACCTCTGATCATGAGATACATACAGAATCGTCCCTTCATAGGCCTTGATAAAACGCTCCAACGCTTCCAATGCATGCATATCAAGGAAATTCGTCGGCTCATCCAACAATAGAATGTTATATTGTCCAAGAAACAAGTGACATAATTGAAGACGAATCGCTTCTCCTCCACTTAATGTCCCAACATTCTTCAGCAAGTCATTACCCGTAAACTGCATCGCATGCAACGCACTTCTGAGCTCTGATTCCTCATATTCCGAACGATTTTTCAGGAATTGTAATACGGTCTCTTTTGTCGTGAAACGATAGCTCATTTGCTGAAAATAACCAAGCTTTGCTTTTGGAGACATCGTGATGTGATCTCCAGCATGGAAAACATGGTTAAGCAATGTGCTTTTCCCGCTGCCATTGGCTCCGGTTATCGCTATTTTTTGTTTTAATGGAACCTGAAAACTTACATCCTCCAGCAATACGTGACCTTCTACCTCAAGCGTAAGACGATCTGCCATAATCGGAAATCGATTGTGTAGCTCCAGTGTCTTTGGCTGACGGAAGATCATAGGCCGATCCTCTTTCACTGCTTTTACCTCATGAAGTTGTTGCATCCGCTGTTCAATCGCTTTGGCTGCGCGGTGTACCGCTTTTTGACTGGTGCCTTTGGATTTTGTTTCAACCATACGGTTTGTTTTTGCCTTGGATTCTTTTTTGGACATGCTTCCGGCCTGTGTTATTTTCTCGGCTTTCTTCATCTTTTCCCGGGCGGCCAGCTCCAATCGTCTTTTCTCCTTGGAAAACTGTTCATGGGCCTGGTTTTGCTGTTCACGCTCAAGCCTCTTCTGTGCCTGATAGTCACTGTAATTGCCGGAATATACGTGAACCTCACCTTGATGGATTTCCCAGATCGTGGTCACCAGTTCATCCAGAACCGCACGATCATGACTGATCAGCACAAGCGCCCCATAGTAATAACGCAATTCGTCCAGCAAAAATGTAATGCCCTCTTGATCCAGGTGTGTTGTTGGTTCATCCAGTAACAGTACTTCATGATAATGAGTGAACATTTGAGCCAGTTTTAGACGGGTCTGTTCTCCGCCACTCCATGGTTGATCATGTTGAGGTATGGCTAATTTACTGAGTAAAGCCCCGTCAACTTCCAGATTCCCATTAGGCTGAGGTGCTTCAACTTGTTCCAAATACCCGAACTCTGCAAAACGTTTTACCTTTCCGGCTGTTGGCTGGATCTGTCCCGCAATGAGTTTCAACAATGTACTTTTACCCTGACCATTACCACCTACTACACCGATGCGATCTAATTGATGCACAGCCAGTCGCTCAATGTTCAGTATTACTTTATCCATATAGGTCATCTCAACCTGTTCTAATTCAAAACATATCTTTTCCATATTCGCTACCTCCGAAATAAAATTTATTTCGTATCGATAGCGAAGCACGCTTCTATCGATACGAGCTGATCGTGCCAGCTCGTATCAATAGAACAGTAACGTCATCATAGCGGTTACCTCCAGTAGTCTGTATTGAGTGCCTTTACCTAATTTATTTACCTGATTAAGATAATCAGAAGAAAAAAACAAAGAATCACAGGCCACGGCCTGTGATTCAACGTAAACGGGAAAGCGAGTAAAACACTTATTTTAAGGTCAGGATGATTGAAAATGACAGACTGATCCCGTTTACTCTGAACCGATAGTCAGAGCCTTTGAACGTATTTAATTACCGATTCAAAGGAAGGAAGTACAGTCTCATTGCATGTGTCATGTTCAATAATCCACCTTTCATTATCATGTATAGATGTACTAATTATAATTTTCCAATTCCACCATGTCAACGGAACGATGAAAACACTAACCATCAGATTAGTACATCAATCTACTTTTGTTCCTGGTCATTACCGCTACTTAATTTCAATAGAAGTTCCTGGCTATGAACCTGACCTGTAGCCTGTGGAATTACTTCCTCGTAGTTGGCGGAATTCGTTACGATAATCGGCGTTACCGTGTGATAACCAGCAGCCTTAATCTGTGCAATATCGAATTCAAGCAACAGATCTCCCGCTTGGACCCGATCACCTTCTTTGATATGGGAAACAAAATGCTGCCCATCCAATTTAACGGTATCAACTCCCACGTGAACCAATATTTCAGCACCGGTGTCTGATACTACAGCCAAGGCATGTTTTTTCTTGAATGCAACGGTAACTGTACCGTCAAAAGGCGCTACAACTCTGCCTACAGTTGGCTCAATCGCAATCCCTTTACCCATTGCACCCGATGCAAAGGCCGGATCTGGAACTTCAGACAATTCAACAATCGTTCCTTCGATTGGGCTAAATACAATTTCGTCCGAAGCATTCGCTCCACGAACAGGTTGCTCTGCAGATGCAGCAGGTTCGGTTTTTGTTTCTTCTTCAATCGGATCTTTGAAGCCCATAATGTACGTTAGTACAGCCGAAACAACAAAGGATACTACGATACCCAGAATCAATCCCGGGAAGCCTTGTCCACCTGGTCCATAGAAGATTGGCAAGGTCAGTAGTCCCGGTGCGCCGGATGCAAATGCCAATGTACCCGATTGACCAATGATAGCTCCACCAACTGCACCACCGATAACTCCTGCAATAAATGGACGTTTTAGTGGTAATGTTACCCCATAGATCGCCGGTTCGGTAATACCGAACAATGCTGTCAATGTTGATGACCCAGCCAGCGTTTTCAGCTTTTTATTTTTGGTTTTCAGCATAACCCCAAAAGCAGCACCCGTTTGCGCAAAGATGGATGCTGTCGCAGCCGGCTTCACACCATCCTGCCCATACACAGCAACGTTATTAATAAATACAGGAATCAGACCCCAGTGTACCCCGAAGATAACGAGCAACTGCCAGCTTGCACCCATCACTGCCCCTGCGAGCAATGGACTGAACCCAAACGCCGCAACAAGTCCTGCTGCAATCCCATTACCGACGTATACGCCAAATGGTCCAAATACAAGCAATGTCAGAGGTACCATGATCACTAGCAAAAATAAAGGTGTAACAAAGTTTTTAATACTATCGTGAAGTGTTTTATTAAACAGTTTCTCCAATTTACTCATGACGATGACAGCTAAAATAATAGGAATAACCGTAGATGAGTAGTTCATCAGGATCACAGGAATACCGAAGAAATCCGTTGGTGTTCCCTCTGATTTCAACGTGACGATGGACGGATAGATCAGTGCTCCTGCAATCGTCATCGCAACAAACATATTCCCCTGGAATTTACGTGCTGTTGTAACCGCTAACAACAGAGGCAGGAAGTAGAAGAGACTATCTGCTGCTGCATACAGGATCGTATATGTTGTTTCTGTCGTTTCCAGCCATCCGATATTGCTTGCAATCAACAATAACCCTTTTAGAATACCGGCTCCCGCCATAACTCCCAGAAGTGGTGCAAAGATGCTGGATATGATATCGATAATACCCCCGAGCCCTTTGGCTGCTTTGCGAGGTTTTTCTTTATCTGACGAATCGTCCAGAATGTTACTGATCTGTCCAATGGCACTATAAACTTCAGGCACCTTGTTACCAACAACCACCTGGAACTGTCCTCCATTTTCTTTGACTGCGATGATGCCTTCTGTTTTCTCCAGCTTGGCTTTGTCTGCCTTGGCATCGTCCTTCAATACAAACCGTAATCGTGTTGCACAATGAACCAGCGATTCCACATTTTTCTCACCGCCAACCAGTTCTACAATCTCTTTGGCCAGTTTCTCTTGACTCATGATCTGCACCCCCACTTTTTCTCAAACAGGCCCTTTACCGATTTTTTTGCACGCAAAAAACCTAAGCCTTGAACAAGGGGGACACAATGGTCCTGACCTTCTCATGACTTAGGTTTTGCCTGCATAACCAGTAACAATCCCAGTTAAATCGTATTTAATTCCTGTTAATTACATATTATTATAATTAAACCATTTTTGTCAACATTTAAATATTATCGATTAACCACTCGTTCGATATGAACCGTCAGATACAATTTTTCTTCATTGGTCAACTCATGGTTGTATTCCTTTTTGACAAACAACTCAATTTTCTCCGTACACGCTGCGGCATCTGGATGTTTCTCCTTAATCATGTCATAGAAATGATCATAGTTGTTGTCGTAATGCGTACCACTGAGCACACGCTGGGAGAAGAACTTCAGATGTGTGATAAAGCGAAAATAACTGAGAGAGTCCTCATCAAATTCCATTTTGAAATGATATTTCGCTATATTAATAATCTGCTGGATAAACTTCGTAATGTTCATCGTTGTAATAACTTCTTCGTTCATCTCTGCGTTAACAATATGAAGGGCAATAAAAGCGGCTTCATCGGGTGGAAGCTCAATATTCATTCGGGTGTTGATCTGTTCCAGCGTCCTCAGACCCAGTTCGAATTCGGGCTTGTACAACTGCTTGATCTCCCACATTAATGCGTTCTTGATCTCCACCCCTTCCCGATAGCGTTCAATCGCAAAGTTAATATGGTCCGTAAGGGATACATAGATGTTCTCATTCAGCTTTCGGCCCAGATTCTCACGCGCATACGTGATGATCTCTTCCACGATTTCAATCAGTTCCATCGGAACTTCACGCAGCAGCATTTTGAAATTATCGGATGTCTGTTTGTTTTTCAATGCAAATACTTTCTGGATGCGGGTCTCGTCTACTTTATCCCCCGGCTTTTTCTTAAAGGCAATCCCACGTCCCATCACCACAAGCTCTGCTCCATCCGCCTGATAGATGCTAATGACGTTATTGTTGATAACCTTTGCTATTTTCACTTCAATCCCCCCGTCACGTTCCACTCTCTTGGCAGTTATACATCGTCTTTTGGGCATACAAAAAAAACCTGAAGCATCACAAAATAAACAAGACATGGTGGTCTGCTTTTTTTGGTGCTTAGGTTTTGCCTACTTCGAGTAGTAACAATCCCAGAAACGATATAATTGCGTCAAGTATAGCGCGAACCTGACTATATGTCAACGCTTTCAATATGTGGACAATCGGAAGTCCCATGGTTATATAAATTGAACTAGAGAATATTTACACTTCTCTATCTTTTTTCTGTCCTCTCCGTTTTGTGTAAATGTTTAATTCAATTTATATAGATGTAACTTCCGATGTTTTATTCCCGTACAAGACCATTTTAATTCAGAAAAATATAAACTAGGCGTCACCCAGGTTTGTTCCGTTGGATTCGATCACATTTTTGTACCACTCAAAACTCTTCTTCTTCAGTCGTGTCAGCTCACCTTGACCTTCATTATTACGATCCACGTAAATGTAGCCATAACGTTTTCTCATCTCACCTGAGGATGCACTTACAATATCAATTGGTCCCCAGCTGGTGTAACCGATGATGTTCACCCCATCCTGAATGGCCTCACCCATTTCAGCTACATGTCGTTTCAGATAGTCAATCCGGTATGCATCATCCACTTCACCTTCCGGTGTAACCACGTCATTGGCACCAAATCCATTCTCAACAACAAACAGCGGCTTCTGATAACGATCATGTAGTTGATTGGCGGTAATACGGAATCCTTTAGGATCAATCGTCCAGCCCCACTCGGACTTCGCCAGATATGGATTGGCTACCGAGCCAAATACATTACCACTGGTCATATTTTTGATGACTTCCGGATCGGTACTGGTTGTACGACTTGAATAATAGCTGAAACCGATATAATCTACGGTATGATTCTTCAAGATCTCCGCATCATCCGGCTGCATAACAATGTTCAACTCATGATCTTTGAAGAAACGTTTGGCATAACCCGGATATTCCCCACGTGACTGCACATCGATGAAGAAATAGGACTCTCTATCTTTTTCCATGCCCTGGAACACATCTTCCGGATTACAAGTATACGGATAGAAGCTTCCTGCCGCGAGCATGCACCCAATCATGGCACCAGGAATAATCTCATGACATGCCTTGACTGCCAATGCACTTGCAACCAGTTGATGATGAGCAGCCTGGTATTGAATTTCCTTGATGTTATCCCCTTCATTAAACGCCAGCCCTGCCCCAAGGAACGGAAGATGTAGCAGCATGTTGATCTCATTAAATGTCATCCAGTATTTCACCTTGTTTTTATACCGAGTGAATACCGTTGTAGCGTACGTCTCGAATAAGGTTACTAGTTCACGACTTCTCCAGCTGCCATACTTCTCGATCAGGTGCACAGGCACATCGAAGTGAGCCAATGTAACCACAGGTTCAATGCCGTTCTTCAATAATTCGTCAAACAAGTTATCATAAAACTGTAATCCGGCTTCATTTGGCTGTGCATCTTCTCCTGTCGGGAAAATCCGTGCCCAGGCAATGGAGACACGCAGTGCTTTGAATCCCATTTCTGCAAACAGAGCAATATCCTCAGGGTAACGGTGATAGAAGTCGATCGCTTCATGTGAAGGATAGAACTCGTTAGCGAGCGGCGTAAATGCCGGAACATGACCTTTCATAATACTTCTTCGGTTCTCTCCTGTTGGCAGCAAGTCAACAATACTTAGCCCTTTGCCATCTTCCAGATACGCGCCTTCCGCCTGATTGGCAGCAATGGCTCCACCCCACAGAAAGTCTTTAGGAAATTTAAAATTCGTCATCATCATTCTCCTTCCAAATATGTAATTCAGCTACCCGCTCAAATCCTGAAAAATATTAAAAAGACAAAATATTTAAGTTGAACTACACAATTACACATAAACGGAGAGGACAGAAAAAATCTGGAGATAACAGCGATTGGAAGATTGTTCTGGCCGCGCAGTCGTCTCGTGCAAAATCGTTTGTTCAACTTAAATAGAAAAAACCCGAACCAGCCTGGATACACGAAATTGTGTAAACAAGCCAGCTCAGGTTATGCCCATATCGGTAACATTCCCAGATCATGATTATGCGGATTGGATAAAACTTTAGCAAGAATCAGAACAGTTGTCAACTTCTTGAAACCGGTTTAGCTTCGGATTGCCCACTACGATATTTGATAGAACGCAGCACAGGTGCCGCCAAGAATCATCTGTTGATCTGATATAGGTAGGGTATTAATGTGATTCATTATGAGACCGTATACTTCAGAATACGTAGCTGAAACGTTGCTCACGGGCCAGTCGGACCCGAACATTAACCGTTCCGCACCAAAGGCTTCTATGGCGATATTCAGATAGGCTGTAAAATCCTTTGCAGTCCAATTTGCCCAGTCTGCTTCCGTCACCATCCCTGAAAGTTTACAGTACGCATTAGGTTGTGCGGCCAATGACTCAAGTGTTTCTTTCCAGGGTGAGAGTATACCTGATTTTATATCGGGTTTGGCTAGATGATCAAGTACAAATCGCTGTTCAGGAAACGTCTTAACCAATTCAACGGCATAAGGCAGTTGCTCCTTGGATACCAACAGATCATAGGCCAAGTCATACTCCTTAAGCAATGAAATCCCACGCTGAAAGTCTCCTCTCAATACGTACTTCAGATCAGGTTCATCCTGTATGACATGACGTACACCCTTCAGATATGGATTAGACGCGAACAGTCCAAGCTGATTGCGAGCTTCATCCGAACAAAGATCTACCCATCCGACAACACCTTTGATACATTCATGCCGATCTGCTAGCTGCAGAAGCCATTCGGTTTCTGTCAGTGATTGTCTGGCTTGTACCGCAATACATCCATCCAGTCCGGATTGGACCAATAAAGGTTCAAGATCTTCCGGAAGAAAAGATTGACGAATGGTTTTCATCTCTTCGCCAATCCATCCGTACTCGGCGACATTGTATTCCCAGAAATGTTGATGTGCATCCAGCTTCATATTAGATCCCTCCCAGGGTATTCAAATCTAATTATCATTAAAAAGCAATCACTGATTTTCACATGATTTTTATTCCAATTGTGCAGGTATTGTCCAATATTAAATCGTGATATAGTAAATTTACGAAAACGCTTTCAGTACATAAATCGGTGGTGATTCCAGTATTAAACAAGTGAATTTTTGTTTGCGTTGAGCTTTATTTTCACCCTGCTTAACCGCTATTCACGTTCAACCATTCTCTATTCGAAGGAGACTATATTAATGAAAAAAAAACGCAAATCAGTCCTTTCTCTTACGCTTGTGACTGCCATGATTCTATCTCTCTTCTCCTCCGCTATGGCTTCAGCTGCAACTGACAACAGCGAACAGGCCAATACCTCAGCCGCGCCAAGCAAAATGCAGACCTACGTGAACGCCATGGAGCCTGGCTGGAATCTGGGTAACTCTCTGGACGCCGTTGGTGAAGATGAGACTGCCTGGGGCAACCCGCGCATTACGAAGGAACTAATTCAGTCGATCGCAGCTGAGGGCTACAACAGTATCCGTATCCCTGTGACCTGGGAAGCTCATATCGGTGACGCACCCGACTACACAATTGATTCCGCTTACATGAATCGGGTTCAGGAAGTAGTAGACTGGGCGCTTGATGCGGATCTCTACGTCATGATCAATCTTCACCACGATTCCTGGCGCTGGATCAGTTACATGGAGAAAGACCATGACAACGTGCTTGCACGTTACAACGCTGCTTGGACTCAGATTGCGGACAAATTCAAAGATGCATCCGATAAACTCATGTTCGAAAGTGTTAACGAACCACGTTTCTCTGAAGGCGGCACAACGGATGCAGCGATTGGATATCGTATGCTGGACGAGTTGAATACTTCTTTTCACAAGATAGTAAGAACTTCGGGTGGAAACAACGAGACACGTCCGCTTGTCCTTCCAACGATGCATACCTCTTCTGCTCAACCGGATCTGGAAGCCTTGAATAAGACCATTCAAAAATTGAATGACACCAATCTTATTGCAACCGTTCACTACTACGGGTTCTGGCCATTCAGTGTGAATATTGCAGGTTACACCAAGTATAACGAGGAAGTACAAAAAGACATTACCGACACATTCGATCGGGTATACAATGCTTTCACAGCAAAAGGCATTCCGGTTATCGTCGGTGAGTATGGCTTGCTTGGGTTTGACCAGCACACAGGTGTCATTGAGCAAGGCGAAAAACTGAAATTCTTCGAATTTGTTGGACAATATCTGCGTCAAAAACAGATGACAACGATGTTGTGGGACAACGGACAGCACTTCGGACGCACAAGCTTTACTTGGTCTGATCAGGAACTATTTGATACGATGAAAGCAAGCTGGACAGGTCGCTCATCCACAGCTGAAACGGACCTCGTATACCTTAAACAACATGAAACCATTCAAGATAAAAAAGTAAAACTCAATCTGAACGGCAACAAATTCAATTCGTTGAAAAATGGCACTACCCCTCTTGTTAGAGGTAAAGACTATACAATCAGAAAAGATGTACTTACGTTAAAATCCAATCTGTTAACCAAATTGACAGCCTCTGGTGATTTGGGTGTAAATGCCACACTCACGGCTGGATTCAATGAAGGTGCTGACTGGAACTTCAATATCATTAAATATGACACACCTAAGTTGAACGACGCAACTGGTACAACCAGTGCATTTGCCATTCCGACTACGTTTAACGGCAATCAGCTCGCCACGATGGAAGCAACTTATGCAAACGGAGAGAACGCCGGTCCACAGAACTGGACTTCGTTCAAAGAATTCTCCTACACATTTAGCCCAGATTACGAACGTAATGTGATTGAGCTGAAACCTAACTTCTTCAATGAAACCAATGATGGCGAAGTCACGCTTAAGTTCCATTTCTGGAATGGAGATGTGCTGACGTACAAAATCACGAAAAATGGAACCAGCGTTGTTGGCGTAGCTTCCAAATAAGAACTCTTCTAACGTTCTGTTCAGAGCTTAAAGCTCTGGCAGAACGTTTTGTTTTTGTTTCACAATTGATCGAATAACGTACAAGTGCCCCTTCATACCTTTACACTAACTAGGATTGAGGGGGAAATATCATGTTTAAACGTGTAGACCGTCTTGCCATCGAACTACCCATATCGAATAATCCGGATCCCAATGGTGCCAGCGCTGTTCAAGAGTTGATGGGTGGAAAATTCGGAGAAATGTCCACCTTGAACAATTACATGTTTCAATCTTTCAATTTCAGAGGCAGGTCCAAACTACGTCCCTTTTACGACATCGTCGCGAGTATAACTGCTGAAGAATTCGGCCATGTCGAACTTGTCGCCAATACGATTAACCTCATGCTTGAAGGTTCAACTTCACCAGGCGCTCCGGACTCCACTCCGCTGCGTGTAGGCAAAGACGCACGCATGACTTCACATTTTATCGAATCGGCTCAGACAGCCCTCCCTTATGACTCCATGGGAAGACCCTGGAATGGTTCGTACGTCGTGAGCAGTGGCAATCTGATCTTCGATCTTCTGCATAATTTCTTTCTTGAATGCGGCGCCAGAACCCACAAAATGAGAGTCTACGAAATGACGGACAACAAGACAGCCCGAGAAATGACAGGTTACCTGCTTGTACGTGGAGGTGTGCATGTTCTTGCCTATGCCAAGGCATTGGAGATTGCAACGGGTGTGGATGTAACAAAGATGTTCCCTATTCCAAGACTGGATAACAAAACTTTTGAAACAACGCGGAAATGGGAAGCTATGGGAGAACATCGCAGGCTGTACACGTTCAGCGACAAGGATTATCAGGGCATTGCCCAGATCTGGAAAGGAGTACACCCAACCGATGGTGGCAAACTGGAGGCTTTTGCCGGCTTGCCGGGTTATGGAGGGCCAATACCAGAGCTGCCTGATCTGCCGGAAGAATTTGCGCCAGGAATATCCGCGGAAGATCTGATGCAGATTGCAGAGCGGCTGAAACGGCACGCTGGCCTGTAGAGCTACAAAATGACATTTGTTTATTCATAAGGGCGTAAATTGGTACCCTTAAAATGGGAATACCTTGTGCGTGCTGACTCCTCTAGGATTGGTTAAATCACTGACAATTTTCTTTGATTTCAAAACCGGTATGCATAAAAAAAGGGAAACGGGTGAGATGAATCTCTACCCGCTTCCCACTTTACATGTCACTATTGTGGCTCAGTAAATTTCACAACCAGTACTGCTTCCCCATTTGCTTGCACACGACCTGTTGATGTTGCTGTAACAGTCGCAATGGTTTCATTTCCGCTTGGAATCAGTACAGGTGTAATCAACGGCAGCCGCGCAGCCTGAATGACATCCATGTCAAATTCAATCAATAGTTGTCCTGCAGTTACACGATCTCCGCTGTTCACATGCGCGGTAAAACCGTTTCCTTTTAGTCCAACCGTATTAATTCCGATATGAACCAGCATCTGTACACCTGTCTCATGCTCCAGAATCACCGCATGTTTACTCTTGTTCATGACATGTGCGATGACACCATCAAACGGTGCGTACACTTTTCCTTCTGATGGCTCAATGGCAATGCCCTCACCCATGTGTTTTTCCGAGAACGCCGGGTCAGGAACCTGCTCCAGAGCAACGACGGTACCGTTCATTGGTGAAGCTATTTCGAGAAAATCTACTTTAGGACGATTGCTTGTAACGGCATCGGTAATTGAATTAATACGCGGATTAGAGTCCTCTGCTTTAACTTCAGTTGATGTTACTCCGCTGTTGTCATGGCTTACCGATTCTTCTGCAACCGGTTGATCCTTATATCCGAAGAACCAGGTAAGTGCAAAAGCAATGGCCATAGCAACCACGTTGGACAAGATGTACAACGGCAGTTGACTGTTCAGATAGAGCAATGTTCCCGGAATAACCGTTACAGCCATGCCTGTACCTTGCAGATGGAACAAGGAAGCGATGAAACCACCCACACCACCACCAACCAGTCCCATAATAAATGGTTTCATATAACGCAGGTTAACTCCGAAGATGGCTGGCTCGGTAATGCCCAGAAATGCGGACAAGGACGAAGGTAATGCGAGTGCTTTAAGTTTCATGTTTTTGGTCTTCAGACCTACGGCAAGGCAAGCCGCTCCTTGTGCAGCCATGGCACAGGTAATGATGGCGTTGAATGGGTTAAATCCCGTTTTCTCCAGTAGCTGAATCTCCAGGAAATTAAAGATGTGATGTACACCAGTAACGACAATAATCTGATGGAAGAATCCAATGATAATACCTGCGATGCCAAACGGAAGATCCAATACGGCGGTTGTTCCATGCAGCACCCACTCTTCAAGAGAATGGAACACTGGGCCAATTGCGAAGAGTCCGAGCGTAATCATGACGATTAACGTAATAAAAGGAGTCAGAATTAAGTCCAGTGCCTCAGGCACCCGTCTTCTTAATACCTTTTCAAATTTGGCTCCAATCAAACCTACGAAGAACGCAGGCAGAACCGATCCCTGATAACCCACGACAGGTATAAAACCGAACATATGCAGCGGCTGTGCTGATCCATCTGCCACCGCGTAAGCATTCGGTAATGCCGGATTGACCAGCATTAGCCCCAGTACGATACCTAGTACCGGACTTCCCCCGAATACACGGAACGCAGACCAAGCTACAAGCGCAGGCAGAAATGCAAAGGCCGTATCCGTCAGGATCTGAGTGAACAACAGGAAATTGGCCGAGATATCATCCGGTGTTGCACCGAATAAAGCCAGAATTTCATTCTGGGTAAGTAATCCGCGCAATCCCATGAACAGTCCTGTAGCTACCAGTACGGGAATGATGGGTACGAATACGTCACCAAACGTGCGGATAGCCCGTTGAAAAGCGTTTCCTTCCTTTTTCCCCTGACTCTTCACATCATCCTTGGACGATCCTTCGATGCCCAGTTTCTCAACCTCTTCAAAGATTCGATTCACTGTTCCCGTACCAAAGATAATCTGATATTGACCTGAGTTGAAGAAGGCGCCTTTCACCTTCTCGATGTTCTCGACCGTTTTCTGATCAATCTTTTCTTTATCTTTCACCATGATGCGAAGACGTGTTGCACAATGTGCAAATGATGCGATATTCTCTTTGCCCCCGATGGCATGAATGACTTCCTGGGCAATCCGTTGATTCTCCGACATGTTATCTCATTCCTCTCACGTAATACTTAATAATGCCATTGAGTTGCTTCAAAATCAGCTTTACCTCCGCGTGCAAAGAAACGAATGTCCACGCTGTCCCGGCTTGGGAAAATCCGGCTGGTAAAGACCTCTTCCCCATCGTTCACAAAGACCTCAACCGAAGATGAATCTACGAACAGATGGAACTTAATCTTGTCTGTAGTAGTAAGCGTGCACTGTCGTACAACGCCATTCTGCTCTGCTAACTCGGCACCAGACATCGTCCGATCCAGAATAATTTTCTGTTGAATCCGATCATACAAAAGAACCGTTTTCTCAGCTCCATTTGCCCGGAATTCGATGCCTACAACCTCTGCATCTACATGGCTTATCTCACATATCAGCTCATAGGCAATCCCATTAAAACCAGTGAAAGATCGACTCTCATTGTCAATCTTTGCACGTATATGAGTGCCCTTCTCCTGCTGACGCAATTCGACCATCTCTGCAACGGGTTGTTGGATTAACTTCCCGTCTCGGAGTAACAACTGCCGAGGAATGGTGAGGCAATGAGCCCAGCCACTATCGTCTGTCGGATACGCCAGATCGGGAAGTCCCATCCAACCAACCAGAATACGTCTTCCGTCCGGGCCCTGCATAGTCTGCGGAGCATAGAAGTCGAATCCACGATCCAACTCCTGAAATTCAACATGTTTGAATTCTCTCGTCTGGAGATTGAGCGGCTCACCGATCAGATAACCGGATTGAAAAATATTCTGATAATGATCTCCCGCAGCGTCTAAGCCTTGCGGGGAAAAGACAAGTACACCTTTCCCGTCCATCTCCATATAATCCGGGCACTCCCACATGTAACCAAAGGAGGTTAATTGCGTACGAATTTCACCCAGAAAATCCCAGTTGTTCAGATCAATGGAGCGATACAGCACCGTACATCCCGTCTCATCTGTTCGCTGCGCTCCGATTACACAATAATACGTGTCTCCTTGTTGCCACACCTTGGGATCTCTGAAGTGTTCCGTGTATCCGTCTGGCACAGACGAGATCACGGGATCATTCAGTTTGGTTACTGAACCGCTTTCATCCAGCACTGCCAAGCATTGATACGGATGTCTGACCCAAGCCTCATCCCTCGTATTGCCTGTGTACAGCAATTGCAGCTTGCCGTCTTTTTCAATCGCACTGCCGGAATAAGCTCCGTGTGAGTCATATCTGCCACCCGGTTCAATTCCAATCCCGACATTTTCCCAGTTCACCAGATTCTTTGAGCGGGTATGATACCAGTATTTCATACCGTGTTCTGTTCCAAGTGGAAACCACTGATAGAACAGATGATAATAGCCTTGATAATATGCAAAGCCGTTAGGATCATTGAGCAGACCTGTTATCGGCTGAATGTGATAACTCTGTCGCCAAGGACATACGGATATCTGTGCTTCAAGCTTCGCAATCTCTCCAGGCTCCGCTTGCTCAATTCGTCTGTAGCGCTGCTCTCTAGTCATTTTCATAGCTGTTCTCCATTCTTGCTTATATAAGTTAGACCAAGAAATTTCACACTGGGACTACGATGGCAGAACAATCCTCCGATCGCTGTTATTCCCAGATTTCCTTATCCCTTTTCTAAAGGGTGAAATCCGGTGATAGCCTATGCTTCCGAAGCAGCTTTCTTACAGAAAGCTTTAAGCGAACACTCCGTTTCTTCAGATTTTTTCTGCCCTCTCCATCATGTTTATTTCTTATTTAACTTATACGAAAATCAAAATAAAGGAACCGGTTCCATTGGTCGCAAAAAAATAATTCCATTTGGCATAAATGCCTGACCAAGTTCGCATATCCGAATTTCACATTCAGAATGGAACCGGTTCGATGGAATTATCATAAAGGATGTTTTTATAATTTGTCAACGCTTTCTCGAGGAATTAGTTCTACGTCCAGTGTTGTTCGTTCCTCTACCGACTCGCCTTTGACCAGACGAATAATGTGATTTGCCGCGACTTGACCTGCCTGCAAATAATGATATTTCACAGTAGTCAGCGTGGGGTGAATCATCTCCGTAATATCATATCCGCCAAATCCCGTAACAGACAAATCTTGCGGTATGCGGATTTTATTGGAGAACGCAATCTTCATCACACCCAGTGCGATATTATCCGTGGCCCCTACAATGATCGTTGGTGTGATCTCTTTCAGAATGGCTTCAGCGGTAACGATGGCTTCAGACATCTTGAAGCTTGTCTCATAATACTTCACTTCACATCCACCACACTCAGCGATTGCTCGCTGGAACCCTTGTTTACGATAGATCCCTACCGCTCGATCCTTCTCGCTAACTCCCATATACACGATCTTGCGGTGACCTTGTTCGACAACATATCTGCCCATCTCATAACCTGCCTGGTCATCATTGTGAACCAGACTGTGCAGTTGCTCATGCTGTTGCCCCACCAGTAACACCGGAATCCGTATATCCTCAACGGCCTTCAGATGTGCTTCAGTCACTTCAGCAGCCAGCAAAATAATACCCGATACCTTCTGTCGTGCAAAATCATAGATGGCATCAATCTCGCGCTGCATGTCCTGACTCGTATTTGCGATCAGCATCTGATATTGATTACTTCTCAGTTCTTCATCAATTCCTATCAGCGTCTGAGATGTTGCAAAAGAATCCAGTCGCGGAACTACCGTACCGATAATACTGGTCTTCTTCGCCTTGAGACTCTGTGCAAATGTATTGGGAACATAGTTGTATTGTTTGATAATACGCTCAATCTTCTGGCGTGTATCTTCACTTACCGATCCGCCATTCAGGAAGCGAGAGACCGTGCTTTTTGCCACACCTGCCATCTGAGCGATATCAGAAATCGTTTTATTCATAAAGACTCCTCTTATTTCTATTAGCTAGTTTACCTTATATTATACTTCGAATCGCAAACCCGTGGCGAATTTGATTCAACTCCATTTATCGCATATCTATTGTAATTTCCCGATGTAATAGCAAAAGCCTGATGACAATGTGACGTTCATACCGAAGTATGATCCGACATTCATCAGGCTGTTTAGCTTCCATATACACGTTTGCACAGATCACTAACATAAGAACGCTCGCCCTACAGTCTTAAACCTCAATAATAATCGGCAAGATCATAGGTCTTCTCTTTGTTTGAGCATAAATATAGTGACCAATCTCGTCTTTCAGCTTTCTTTTAATCACATTCCACTGATTCACACCAGCCCCGGTCAACTCACTCATCTGGTTTAGAACCAGCTCATGAATTTCATGCATGAATTCTTCCGAGTCCTTGACAAATACAAACCCTCTGGAGATAATTTCGGGTGAAGCAACCATTTGTTTCTCCGTTTTGCTCAATGTGGTTACTATTACAAGCATACCATCGGATGACAGTTGCCTGCGATCACGCAATACAATATTGCCAACATCACCCATGATCAGACCATCTACGAGACTATTTCCTGATGCAATTTTGGGACCAGGAGAAGCCACGCCGTCTTTGTACTGAACCATATCTCCGTTATTCACAATAAAGACATGGTCACGCTCTATACCTACGGACTCGGCAAGCAGTCTGTGTTGATACAACATGCGAAACTCACCGTGGATCGGAATCAGATAATCCGGCTTCATCAGGGTTAACATTAATTTGAGTTCTTCCTGACTGCCGTGTCCAGAGACATGCATTCCTGCAGCACCACTTGAACCATATATCACACGTGCTCCGAGAACATACAGGTTGTCAATCACATGTGCAAGATTCCTCTCATTGCCCGGAATAGCTCCGGCAGCAAGAATAACCGTATCCCCGCCGTTAATTTTCACGTGAGGATGTTTGCCGGAAGCCAAACGTGACAATGCTGCCATCGCTTCTCCCTGGCTACCGGTGCATAAAACAACAACTTGTTCGGGTGGAAACTGATCCGAATCGATAGCTTCAATCAACAATCCGTCAGGAACTTGCAAGTAGCCTAATTCACTGGCCACTGATACCACATTTACCATACTTCTGCCCAAAAGTGCCAGTTTGCGCCCTGTCTCAAATGCTGCATTCACAATTTGTTGTACCCTGCTGACATTCGACGCAAAGGTGGAGATAAACACTTTTTGTTTGGCACGGATAAAGGCATCCAGAATGTGATCTCCCACAACCCGCTCGGAAGGTGTAAATCCGGGTCTTTCCGCATTGGTACTTTCGGAGAGCAATACATGAACTCCCTGTTTGCCAATCTCGGCCATGCGGTGCAGATCTGGGAAAGGTCCATGTACAGGAGACATATCAAATTTGAAATCTCCTGTATGCACAACATTGCCTGCTGGGGTCTGAAAAAAGATACCAAGACAATCCGGTATACTATGACTGGTTGCGAAAAAGGAAACCTCGATCCCTCCCAGCGTAATGCTGGAATGAGCATCGATCGTATGCAGGTCGGCCTTGCGCAGCAGCCCATGCTCTTTCAGTTTAAGCTCGATCAGTCCGCGAGTGAGCCTGGATGCATACACCGGGATGTTCATTTGTTTTAACAAATAAGGAATGCCACCAATGTGATCTTCATGTCCATGGGTAACCACAAGACCCCTTACTTTATCCAGATTCTCCAGCAGATACGCTACATCCGGAATGATCAGATCAATACCAGGCAATGTCTCATCGGGAAACTTCGAACCACAGTCAATCACGATGATGTCCTGATTGTACTGGATGAAATACATATTCTTCCCTATTTCATTCACGCCGCCAAGTGCAGCGATATACAGTTTGTTGTGGGCTAGATTCAACTCTATTATTCCTCCTCTGCGTGGCAATCGTATACGATACGGATCTATATTCCTAGTATGGAAGCAATCGCCTCACTTATGCATTAAATGTGATTATGCCAAAAAAACCACCACGGAATTTTCATTCCATAGTGGTTTATACGAAAAATAAATACGGTTACACCAATGATTTATCACGCTGTAGTAATACGTCTTGTTCATAGGTTTTGATATCGGTGATCCACTTTTCACGGACTGGAACGCCTTGCTGAGCACAATAGTAATCCCAGATCGCGCCAAACGGATAGGATTTGAACTCTTCCGTTAAGGCAAGGCGCAACGTGTAATCCCCTTCCAACTCGGCTTGTTTCAAGGCATCCACTGGTTCCAGCATCGCACGCAGGAGAGCTTTGATCGTGTTGCGAGTACCCACAACCCATGCAGCTACACGGTTAATACTTGCATCAAAGAAATCCAGTCCAATATGTGTGGTCGCAAGCAGATCATGTCGAACCAGTTCACGGGCAATTTCCAGTAACTCATCGTCCATAATTACCACATGGTCACTGTCCCAGCGCATCGGTCGGCTTACGTGAAGCAGAATGCCATTTGTAAACAATGACAAGGACGACAGTTTATTGGAAATAACCTCTGTTGGATGAAAATGGCCCGCATCCAGGCAGATTAACGTATCATTTTGCAAACCGTAACCCATATAGAATTCATGAGAACCTACAACATATGCTTCCGAACCCAGACCAAACAGCTTACTCTCTACCGCGTCCAGGTTGTGCTCCGGGTTAAGTGGTTCCCCAAATACTTCATCCAGCGATTCTTTGAGACGTTTGCGTGGTGTCAACCGGTCAACCGGATTATCCTTGAATCCGTCCGGTACCCATACGTTGGTTACACAAGTCTGACCAAGCTGTTCCCCGAAGTAAGCACCAATCCGGCGGGATGCCTTGCAGTGATCAATCCAGAACTTGCGAATCTCAGGGTCTGGATGACTGAGCGTGAACCCGTCACTTGATTTTTCATGGGAAAAACATGTTGGGTTGAAGTCCAGACCGAGTCCTTGTTTTTTGGCCCATTTCACCCAGTTCTCATAATGCTTCGGCTCAATCTGATCCAGTTCAACCTGCTCGTCGGTATCCGTGTAAATCGCGTGCAGATTGACCTTATGTTTGCCAGGAATCAGAGCAAAAGCTTGCTCGAGATCGTTACGAAGCTCCGCAGGTGTGGTCGCTGCCCCCGGATATTGACCTGTAACGGAAATCCCCCCTGTTAACTCCCCATCTTTATTTAGAAAACCTTTGACATCGTCGCCTTGCCAGCAGTGTACAGATACTTTGATCTCTGCCAGTTTGTTCAGCACCTCGTCCGTATCAATTCCGTGCTGGGCATACAATGCCTTGGCTGCTTCATACGCTTGCTTGACTTGGTTATCCATCCGCAAGAACCCTCCTAATTTAACGTGTAAATGCTGCCGGTACACCGCCATCAATGGTCATCATACAACCGGTTGTTTTTTCGGATTTCGAAGAAGCAAAGAATGCAATTCCTTCCGCAATATCTCTTGGATAGATATTCACGAGCAATGTCGTCCGTTTGCGATAATACTCTTCCAATTGATCCGGTTCAATCCCGTATGCCGCTGCTCGTTCATTTCTCCAGGAACCGTTCCAGATCGCTGAACCCTGTAGAATGGCATCCGGAAGAATGGTGTTGACACGAATGCCATACTCTCCACCTTCTGCTGCAATACAACGTGCCAGATGCGCTTCCAGTGCTTTTGCTGAGCTATAAGCAGAGGCACTTTTACCTGCATACACCGAGTTCTTGGACCCGATAAATACCATGCTTCCCCCAATACCCTGTTGTTTCATCAGCTTGAAGGCTTCGCGAGCCACGAGGAAATACCCTGTACCCAGAACATTCATATTCAGGTTCCATTCTTTCAGGGACGTTTCGTCAAATGGGCTGGATGTGGCTAGTCCCGCATTGTTCACGATGATATCCACTCCGCCATACTGCACCGCAACATCTGCATACGCAGATTGAACGGCTTCCTCATCAGTTACGTCCATTTTCAGCGCATAAGCACGATTCGCACCGTACTGATCATTAATTTCCTGTGCTACCTTCTGTGCGCCCTCCAGGTTGAGATCAGCAAGCACCACATGTGCGCCTTCAGATACCAATCTGCGTGCTGTTTCACTTCCGATCCCGCCTGCTCCACCTGTGATAAACGCCACTTTGCGGGAGAATTCCGTTTCTGCTGGAGCGAGAGACAATTTGTACAGTTCCAGCGGCCAGTACTCCACATTGTAAGACTCGTTTGCACTAAGCGATACGAATTGACCCAGGCTAGTGGCCCCACGCATAACGGCAATAGCTCTGTGATACAACGCTCCGCTTACTTGGGAAAGCGCCCAGCTCTTGCCCGTGTTGATCATGCCCACACCTGGAATGAGGATCACGCGTGGTGCCGCTTCGAACATGACATCACCTTCGTTTTTGTTGCTCTCAAAATAATGTTGATATTGCTCTTTGTAGGCTGCCACGCCTTCCACCAGTTTCGCTTTTAAGCCTTCGATATCATTCGCATCCGGCGTCCAATCAATGAACAGAGGTACCACTTTGGTATGTACCAGATGATCCGGGCAAGCTGCACCCACCTGTGACAATTCCGGGGAATCTGCTCCGCCTACAAAAGCAAGTACGTCCTCTTGATCGTCAAAGGACAAAATCATTTTTTTGCTATCCGATACCGCTCCACGAATTGTTGGCATCACACGTGATACGATCTGACGACGAACATCAGCGGCAAGTGCCGGGTGCTTCACACCACCGAACAAACTTCCTTCGTCCACCCGTGCTTCGATGAATGCTTCCGCTTCATTAATGATCTTGATTGTCTGAGCGTAACATTCTTCGGATGTTTCACCCCAAGTGACAAGTCCGTGTTTTTCCATCAGTACGAGTTCGGCATTGGGATTCGAGAATACGCTTTCAGCAATCATTTTAGATAACGTAAACCCTGGACGTACGTAAGGCACCCATACAAAACGATCACCGTAGATCTCTCTCGCCAATTCCTTGCCGTTATGCGCACAACACAGGCTGATAATCGCATCCGGGTGTGTATGATCCACATGTTTATATGGAAGAAACGCATGCAGCAGAGTCTCGATAGAGGCGCGCGGATGCTTGGCATCAATCATGCAATGTCCCAGATATTCAACCATCTCTTCATCCGACATGGATTCACGTTCAATTAACGGCCTTATGTCTTCGAGCCCAAGTCCGGTAAAATGTTTCGCTTCCATGGAACCCAGATCAGAGCCGCTTCCCTTCACATACATTACTTCTACATCACGACCACGAAAGTCCTTCACTGTCGTTTTGGTAGAGGTATTACCACCGTAAATGTTACATACACTGCGATCAGATCCAATCAGATTGGATCGGTAAACCAACTGCTCAAGTCCTGTTGTTTTCTCAGATGCCTGCGATGCATTCCATAAACTCTGTACCATTTGTTTCCCTCCGATAATGTTTGTTTTATTCCTAATCCGAGTTTAACATCTTTGTTTTATTTTGAAAACAAAATATTTTAAAACAAAACGGAAATATTCAAAAGACATTATAGATTGAGTCATTTTATTAAAAAAACACCCTGACGTGAACGTCAGAGTGTTCTTGTTTCATCGGTGGATTAGAAAATCCCCGCTTTTTGGGAAGTGTTTTTAATACCATAGGTATCATTAACTACGGTGTTGCCAAAGCTCGTTAAGCTTCCGTTTGGACCTGTGGCCATGTCCAGATAATTCAGACCGGGACTGTTTCCGTACCAAGACCAGGCAAGCCAGCCTACCCCTTTTTCCTGACCATATCTCATGATGGCATACTCGTCCACATCACCGTTTGTGTGATATCCCCCGAATTCACCAATGATCAGAGCCAATCCTTTGTTCAGCACACTCTCCATATTGGCTTTGACCGTTGCAGCATCTTTGCCAGCATACTCATACATATGAATGGAGAAGACGGTATTTTTCTGAGAATCGGCTGCAAATACACTTTGTCCATAATCCACGATGGATTGAGGGAACTGTCCCCATCCGGCTGCATCCACAATAAGCGTGTTTTTGATTCCCGCACTTCGGAGTTTCGGAATGGCTTTTTTGTAACCCTCAGCCCACGCACTTCCATTCCACGTTCCATACCATTCATTGGCGATGTTGACGATTACCCGATCTTCTTTGCCAATCAAAGCTTCCTTAATGCTAATCCAGTAGTTCACCACCGCATCCAACGAATTATAGTCATCTTTCCCTGTGGCGTCATGGACTTCGAGTACAGCTATCATTTTATTTTGGTTGACCACGTTAATTATATTTTTAACAGCGTTCAGATCATCTTTGGTGTACTGGGCACCATTCGAAAGAACAATGCGTACTGTATTGGCTCCTGTTTTGGCGATTGCTGGGATAGCGGTATTCAGATCATTTTTGAACCAGGAATGTCCGTGATTAACACCTCTCATGACAAAAGCTTTACCAGTGGAATCATACAACTTGTTACCGCTTACATAAAATCCTGTAGCAGCAGATGCTTTAGGGGCTGCACTCCCCAATGCCATGAACATGAGAGCAGCAATAACCGTGAAGATTGTACACTTTTTCAGATTAACCATTCGTTTGGAACCTCCTGTATTAACTTTATTATAGTTACGTTATTTAGTTTAAATAAACTTTATCGATAAGGTTATGAAGTTATAATAAATTGAAAACGCTTACCAGTCAAGAAGTTTTTACCATGATTAGGAATCATTTATTTTACATCACACAGCCAAAAGGCCCTTTCCCCTCACAACCGTTCGGAGAAAGAACCCTCTGTATCATAAACGTCAGTTAACTCTTGTTTAAGTCTTGTTTATCTGTTTTTTAACTCCTGATTTAGACTAAGCGTCTTCCCTAACTCCTACCAATACTAACCTAACCCGGTAATGAGGTATCACCCGAATATGATTGAACTTCCCGATCTCCACACCCTCAAACCGCTCAACATAAGCCTGATTCACGTAACTCTCAGTCGCCCCTCTTCGAATTGGCGTTATAGACAGACGAAGCGCGTGATCAGCCAGCAAATGACGGGATTGCTTCAAACCAAGCATCCAGCTGTGCCCATAGTGAATATGATCTGTTAACATCTGATGATGAATATGTGCTGCTGCAACGTCTCCTTCATAATCAATCTCAATCCACACGTCATCTACTTGTTCCGGCCACGCTGTGTCCAATCTAAGTGTTGCTGCATACTCTTTGGGGTATTCAACCTCTACAGCAGGCTCGTAAGGCGTAACCTGGAATGTATACGTAACGAATATTCCCTGCTTCAACTGGGATGACACAGCATATTTAGAAGCTGAAACATGCTCTGGAGCCGGATAGAAGGATACCTCCATCTCTGCTTGCTCCACGGATGTACATATGAGCATCTCATTCTGTACATACAGATGACTGCTGCTAATTACAAGCCTATCTTCTCCGCCCACACGGAAACGGTAGGCATGTAATGCCTCTTCACGGGTCAATGTAATGATACGTATGACCCTACCGTCCGATGTTGTGATTCGCAGATGATGGTCCTTGCCTGCAATCGGGTGAATCACAACTTCATTACCCTGCTTAGATACTGTACCTTCGGGCATATCCACATTCGTAACAGACGATGTATCCATAACATACTCAGGCTTCATGCCTTCATGAGCATAAAAGACAACCGTAAGCTCCTGATTTACCATAAACCGGGTCAGTGGCTGAACCGTAGCACTAATGATTTTCATTTCATTCAGATTCATATGGAAAGGCAGAATGGCTGCCATGCCTGATTTCAGCTGCATCGTTCCTTCTCTTGGATATAAAGCAGTCCCTTTGCTGGTATGCAGCTCCAATTGTATAGCTCGATCAGGCATCGCCACATGATCCTGATAATTATTCATGAACAGGAACCCTGAGCCATCTTGTTGGCGAACAGACCAACGCATATCCATCGTGTTCTCCGGTGTTATCGCATGTTGACCATCCGGTACAACACAGCCCATTGGTGCAAGCAACTCACCATATGCTTCCAGGAACATGGACAAGCTTCGAATTCGGTCATACGATTCACCAATACGTCCAAATTCCCCGAGTGGCGATTGGTAATCATACGTCATTTTAGGCAATGCCTGCTCGTTTATATATGAATTTTTGCCTACCGGATTGGTCCCCCCGTGATACATATAATATCCGACCAGATTACTGCCATTCGCCAGCTTCACAATGGTCATCGCCTCGACACTGTCCGCATCAACAACCGGACGAGCGTGATAACTGACCTGCATGCCACCAGCAAGCTCACAATACGCAGCAGGATACTCCGGACTGTCATAATCCACTTCTTCCACAGGATTCATATGCAGATCCCGGAACAAATACTCCCGGCTTGGAGGTTGATTGGGAATCCATGGTGTGTACGCATACCCCGCTAGCATCGGCAATGTTCCTTCTTCAGGCACCGCAGCATTGCCCCAGGCCGTGGCAGTATAGAACATCGGCTTCATACCGACTTCTTCGGCAATATGGCGAAGCATCTTCAGATGTTCTCGTCCATCCCGGCCGGAGGTAATGTATTTTTCGCGGGTATATCCCCAGGCATCCATGGGGGCGCCAGCGTGCATATACTCATTTTCCAACTGTACCCCGATAACAGGGCCACCCTCCTGATAAAAACAGTCGGTGAGCTGACGGGCAATCTCCCGATATAATCGCTTGGCGTAATACAGATACCCTTCATCGTTCGACCTGACTTCGAACGGGTAACTGAATAACCAATCGGGCATCCCGCCATTACGAACTTCCCCATGACAGAATGGACCAATCCGCACAATCAGTGGCAGCTGATGTTTGCCGCATAGATCCACAAAGTGTCGCAAGTTCAGGTTTCCTGACCAATTAAATTCGCCTTCCTGCTCCTCGTGAAAATTCCAGAAAACATAGGAAGCGACGATGTTCACCCCGCCTGCCTTCATCTTCAGTAATTCTTCTTCCCACTGCAAGTAAGCGAATCTGGAGAAATGAAACTCACCTACCACGGGAATATGGGGTTTAGCATTACGAGTCATATAATAGTTGGTAAAATCATACGATTCCCCTCGTGGGCTTTTGCCGCCACTGCCAGTCATACGACCCGCACGAATGTCCTTATCTTCCGCGTCCAATATAAAGCGAATATGGCTACCTGCTATACTATCATTCATGGATTATATAACTCCTTCGATATAAATGGGATGTGTTGAACGATTATCAATTATCGATGGATGATTGCCCCTCGATGATTCGGGTTTTTCTCCAGTACCCGCTCCAACTCAAGTTTGGCTTCACTCGTCCGACCCAGTCCCAGAAGACCCAATGCCCGCATATATCGGCAATGTTCTTCATTTCGCTGATTGAGATCGTCGTCAAACACCAGAAAATCGGGCAGAGATACTGCAAAATAATCCATTCGGATGTGATCATGCATATGTCTTTCGGCGTAGTCAATTAATTTATTGAATCGCCTGTTGGCTTCCTTCACATTGCCAAGCTTCTGCCAGGCCAGACCCTGATAATAGATGGATTCCGGCGGTTGATCATTATAAAACATCGCGCTTGCCGGTTCATTCAAACCGATGGATGCTCTGAGGAAACTCTCCTCTGCCGCCTGATCCTTGTTCAGTTGCTGGTAGGCACAGCCAAGATAAAAATAAACGGGGTTATCTCCGGCTCCCTCCAATTTACCTTCACCTAAGTTCTCCGGGTAAACTAATGCCTTCTGCAACAGCTCCAATGCTAGTTCAGGTTGTTGTTTCTCCAGATTTTGCTTTGCCAGTTCCGTCAGTGCCGTAACATATTGTCCAGTTACCTTGCCTTCACCACCCTCCCATGGATGAAACCGCCGGGTCTGAAGGGCATTCCATGCTTCTTGATGACTACCTTGCATATTCAATAAAGTCACCCACTCGATATACAGATCATCACGGTGGTGAACCAACTCCATATGTTGTTCCAGCAATTTAATTCGACGCTCGCGAGAATACCCTATCTTCTTGTGCAGTTGATCCAACTCGTAGAAGATTCGGGCATCCTCTGAATCCAATCGGAAAGCTTCCTCTAATGAAGCCAGTGCAAGATCGGGGCGATTCAGCTTGTTATAATAAGCCAGTCCCAGATTCCGATGTACAGTCGGATATGCAGCATTCGCCTCGCGCGAAGTTTCCCAATGAGTGATTGCTTCCTCGTAGCGTTTATGATCATATAACCAATTTCCCAGGTAATAGTGAGCACGTGCATCATTCGAATCTACTACCAATACATCCTGAAGCACCATGAATTCAAATAGCGTATTAGGAAAGCAATAATCAGTTGGAGCAGCTTCCCCCTGCTTTTGACATTCTCGGGCCTGCTCCACCTCCCCCAGCTGACGATACAAGTAGGCCTGAGCATAACCAACCATAGGATACGTCCGTGAATTTGCGGATTCAACATAGGAGAGTACCGTCAGTGCTTCTTCCCACAACCCACAATCCGCGTAATCTGCGGCTAGATTCAGATAATTATAAACGTCTCCTCGCATCAAACGATGGAAATGCTCACGCGCTTGCTCCGCTTGTTCTCTCTCTGAAGGTGCAGTTGCTCCGCTGTAGATCAGGACTAATTCATGTGCGGCTCCAAATTCAACCGGGTCCAGTGCCAATGTCTCACGCGCATATTGGATGGCCTGTTTATCTTGACCCATTCTGCGCAGCAGAGCCACCTTCAGATGCCGAGCCTTGTAATGTCTGGTGTTACGAATCAGCGAACGTTCGATGTGATCCAACGCTTCCATGTACCGATGTTGACCCGTATCAATCTGAGCAAGCATGTAATAACCCGTATCCTGATACTGTGCAGACCATACGGCTTTATACAGTGCTGCGTAGGCTTCTTCCTGTTTCCCCTGTAGTTTCAAACTCAGACCGAGTTGGTAAAAAGCTTCACTATCATACGGATTCGTATTTTTCCACGTCAGCGATTGAACGGCCTGTCTGAAATGCTTCTCTGCATCTTGAAACAACCCTCTACGCAGCAGCAATGTGCCATATGCAATGTTTAGACGAATATCCCTGGCATCACGCTTCAAACCTTCCAGATAATAAGGTTCTGGTTCATACGTGGCATGCCGATATTGCTCCAAATGAAGACCAGCCAGATATAGTTGTTCACTCGTACGAATCTCCGATGGCAGTGGGAGTGGTTTCGCCGGATCGGGTACTTCCTGAATCTCAGTACGTTCAGGCTGATAGGCCACAAGTACTTTTCCTTCCACAGTTCGAACACTTAACTTCACCTGATGCCATTCATCTTGTCCGCTCCACGGGAATGAAGACTTATATAGTTCCGTAGGTGAGATATTACATCTCTCATGGAGATATACCGCGGCTGGTCCTACCACTTCAACGGTCACTTGTTCAAAAACCGACGTCGCATATACCATCACGGTTGCCATTCCGGTCGTTTCGTCCATTTCCAGATTAACCGCTGCATCAATCGATGCATTTTTGACCATACCAATTCCTTTATACGGCATAAAATACTGCGAAAAAGATTTGGCTTCATACGGCTGTAACCATGTAAAATCAGGCTGATTATCGGTATAGACACCTGTCATTAATTCAATATATGGGCCATCCTCGTCCGTTAACTGGCGATCCCAGGCTTGCCCAAATTCCCCATTCCCCCAGGTCCATTGCTTCTTGCCCGGAGAAATATGATGATTCGCTACATGCAACAAACCTGCCTGAACCCCGTGGTCATAACCCCCCACAAAATTATAATCCGACTTATACGCCATATAGGATGTTGGAACCGGTATGTTTTTGTAGCGCGAGATATCCACACCTTCAGAATAGTCCATCTTGTAATAGGTGCCGGTTGCGATGGGAAAGCGGGATACGTCCCGTTTTCCGTGGTCCAGCACAGCTGTTACATCAGGCGGAAACACAGATTGCGTATGATCGTTGACGGCTACAGCCGGATTAGCCCACCATAGAAAAGTTTGAGGTGCGCTGGTGCGATTGTATACCTCGGCATGGATTTCAAGATAGGCTTTGGCGGGATGTAATGTGAAACCAGCGGTCATTTTGGTACCATACATTCGATCAATCTCACCTACCCAGACGGTAGCGCTCCCATCTTCATTACTGCCAAATGTATAATCGACTGGACCAAACGTGTTCGGCCGATGATGCTGTGGCCAGTTGAATTCGATTCCCCCAGAAATCCATGGCCCTGCCAGACCCACAAGTGCAGGTTTAATTACCCGGTTATAATATACAAAATCGTAGTTGTTGGTCCGATCCAGCGCGCGATAGATTCGTCCACCCAGTTCGGGCATCATCTCAATACGTACATATTCATTTTCGAGAATAATTAATCGATACGACTTCATTTTTGCTTCATCTTCAATGCTGTCGATCACGGGATGCGGGTACACCTTACCCGAACTTCCCTGATAGATTCGCTTTTCAAGAAACATCGGATTTTTGTCCGGTTTACCTGTACCATAGGTTGGAATATCTCTGGTTTCTTCCCATATGCGAACATTTGATTTTGCTGTCACGTGATTCAATTCGCTCACTCCTTGGCCTCGTATATATTGTGATCATACGCTCCGACATGCAGGAAGAACATTGACATTAAGCGGTTCTTGATGGACGATCTTCGGATTCCCACATAACCAAAGAGAGTACCTATCCACTGAATAATGCAGTGAAAGGTACTCTCTGATCGATCTTGATTAACTTATCTGCGACGTGCAAAATCCACAAATCTGAACTTGTCCGGTCGATGCCTGGACTCCGTATACTGAAATTGACTGGCATCCTCCAGGTACACCTGGCTCCTCACCACAACCACATTATGGAACCCTTCAAGGTCAAGCAGTTCCCTGTCCTCAGCGGTGGGTTCTTCCACCAAAATCTCTTTTTTGGCAAACGAAATGGAAAGCCCCAGCTCTTGCTCAATGTACTCATAGATGGAATCATTACAGATCTCTTTGCTGAGCCCAGGAACAAGCCGCTGGCTAATGTAATCTTTGTCCAGTATGACATACTCTCCATCCACTTTGCGCACACGTCTGATCTCCCAGACCTGTTCATTCAGACCAAAGTTAATTTTTTTGTGCAACGCCTGATCGACCTGTTGCTCCTTGAAAACCTTCACATACGTTTGAGCTCGATGTCCCATTTTTTTGGCCAATTCCTTGAAGCTAACCAGACCTGAGATGGGAAAATCGATCTTGCGTATGTCCAGTACAATCGAGCCCTTGCCTTGAATCTTCTGAATATAACCTTCTTCGTACAACATTTTCAATGCTTTGCGGATAGTCTCTCGAGACGTTTGATAACTTTCCGATAGATCCAGTTCCGATTGAAGCAGCGTCCCTGCCTCAATCTCTCCGGTCCGAATACGATCTGCAATATCTTCATATATCCGGATAAATTTATTATTCATTATTCATCATCACTTCTCATTTCTCATCTCTGATCTTTAATAACGCTTCGTCCAATGCGCCAACGACCTTGTCACACCACGCATCAAATTCCGGATCTTCGGTCTGTAACTCAGGATGCTCCAGAATGTGCTCAATCGTACGTCGAATGCCCTGATCAGCTCTTGTCGTTGCTAGAAATTCCGGAACAAGCCGCTTCAGCTTGCTGTTATCAAACACAACGGTATTGGCTTTGTCACCCAGCAATCCGCCGCGAAGATCCTGATCACTGCATGCTGCCAAGAACTCAGAGGGTACATGTACCGCATGAAGCTTAACACCCAACACGCCAGCTATAATCTCATGAATCTGATTCCAGGTGACGGATTCATCTGAGGTGATATGTACCGATTCACCAATGGCATGGATATTTCCCATAAGCCCGATGAACCCTTTGGCAAAATCAGTATTGTGCGTGATGGTCCACAGTGAGGTACCATCTCCATGGATGATAACGGGTTTGCCTTCACGTATACGCTTGAGAACCTGCCAGCTGCCTTGAGCACCATGAACACCGAGAGGTACCGATTTGTCGCCATACGTATGGCTCGGACGCACGATGGTCACCGGAAATCCATGCTCACGGTATTGTTTCATCAGATAGTCTTCACAGGCAATCTTGTTGCGAGAATACTCCCAGTATGGATTCGATAAGGGCGTACCTTCCGTGATCCGGTAATCAGCCAGGGGAGTCTGATACGCTGATGCTGAACTTATAAAAATAAACTGCTTGGTTTTATCCTTGAACAAACGGTAATCTCGCTCCAATTGAGACGGTACAAAAGCGATAAAATCCGCCACAACATCAAATTCCAGATCAGCTATCAGTTCCGCTACACGTGCCTCGTCATTAATATCCGCTTGAAGTACCTTGACTTCTGCTGGCAACTCATCGTTCCGATTGCCGCGATTAATCAAATAAAGCTCACAGCCTTGCTGTGCAAGCATCTCCGTAATGGCCGTACTGATGGTGCCTGTCCCTCCAATAAATAGCGCTTTCATTTCGCCACCTCCTGATCCATTTTACCCACTTTTCCATGATATCACGCACCAAAAGAAGGAGCAAAGCTCGGTGACCCGAAACCTTGCTCCTTCTGCTTAGACGACCTTAATCGTTGCGTATATCATATACATACCACAGTGAATTTCGTATTCGCCCTTTGGCAGATCTTTGTCGACCGTATAATAATTGGGTCCCTTTTGCATATATAGATCCATACCAAGCTTTTGTGATCCCACTGATTTGACATGTGTTACCGACTTGGTCAGAATAAAGTTGATTTTGGTCGGTACACCAGCTTTCACCTCAATAACGTCTGGTCCAAAACCATCGTTGCTCACGTCCACATCAATGACTTCATATCCCTTCAAATCCTCCGGTGTCTCGGCTTGTGCAGTTACAGCACTTCCTGATCCCGGGGATACGTCTTTGCCCATAAAATAAACCAAAAATGATCCAAGCAGTACAACAACGGTCAGACCCAGCGTTAACCAAGGCCATGTTTTTCCAAACCAGCTTTTCATATAAACACTCCTCATTCGATGTCCCATCTATATTCAATCCACAGACGGATGTGTTCTTTAAGCATACCTGATTCGCATGACAATGAAAATGACTCCTCTGGGCTATTGCGATTGAGCAAGAATAACTCATTAAAAAAAGCCTGATTTCTCAGGCTTATTACGGGTATTCCCGCTCATGCTCCTCAATATCCCTTTTCGTGTGAATCAGGAATAGATCGGTTTACTGCGACTTCGTCTCATTCGTAATTTGTACAACTCTGGCAGGGCAACGCCAATGAGCACAATGATCACTCCGAACCATTGCAATCCGCTGACATGCTCATGAAGCACGATAGAGGATAGCAGTACTGCAATTGGAAGCTCCACTGCGCCCAGGATTCCGGCCATATCGCCTCCAATATGCGGAACGCCGATAGCGAACAGTACTGGTGGAATGAAAGCCCCGAAGAATCCAAGCAACAATCCAAATACAAGCAACTGGCTCCAGATCAATCCGTTAAAAAGGAATGTCGGCGGGAATAAAATGCACAGCAGGATCAATCCGCCTGTAACCATCCACGCACTGCGGAAGGCTGGATGCGCTGAAGGAACGGCTTTGCCGCTGAACAATACAAACAGGGAATAACTTACGGCTGCCATTAGTCCAAGCGCAATACCCAGACCGTTGAACTCACCCAAACCCTGTTCCAGGAAACCCGCTGCCAGCAATGTTCCACCAAACAGAATGATTAACGTCAGGAACGTGACTTTGTCTGGACGTTGACGTTTGCTTATCGCCTGAATCAATACGCTAATCCATGTGAACTGGAACAACAGGATAATGGCAAGTGAAGCCGGGATATAACGTAAAGACTGATAATACACGAGACCAGTAATTACCGTTGGTGTTCCGGCTGCCATCAATATCAGACGTTGTTTCCACGTCAACCGCTGGAATACCTGTGCCACGGCTCCTGATGCTTTGCCATTTGCCTGTGACTTGCGTTTTGTTCTAAATCTTGTGTATAGCGCCAGCATCCAGGATAGAAGAAAACCCGTGATCAGTTGTGCTCCCACAACCTCTCCAAGTTTATATCCTTCGCCATACGCCAGAACCACAATCGTGGATAATATGCCATAGCTCATCGCTCCCGCGAGAACGGACAGATAATATTTCATTGTGAATAAACCTCCTGATGATAAGAAAAATACGCCCGCATGTTGGTTCATGCCAAGGTCACAGATACCATCTAAATGCAAAAAATCCTAACTACGAGCAAGGAATACATTGATTCCTTGGCATCGTAGTTAGGAAGTATAGGCTTCCCGTAGAGACCCTCGCCCTGTGTACACTTTCGGCCTGCGAGGTTATACGAAATGATATATGCAATTTGATGTAATTCGTGTGTGACGACTTTTCATATATTACATGGGAGGTGAGATGGTGTCAACCCTATTCCGTATAAAAAAACGTCATGTTCGATTGGAGCCTGAGGAATCCCACTCCAATGTTTGCTGTAAACCTGCCTTCAATCCATCCAGATCCAGTCCATCCACAGCAAAAGCCTCACGGATCAAAGGCGGCGCGACAAATTCATCATACTTGCCCAGATAAGGCGCTTCATCTTCAGCCAGTAACGCAGATGCGTCTTCAGCTGTTCGACACTCACTCATGATCTCGGCTAACAATGTTCGTTCGTCGACCTTGCCGGATACTACAAAATAATATGGCTCCATGGGCACAACCGAACGCAAGGCAAGTTTCTTGGACAGATTATGCTTCATCAGGCGCTCCAATGTACGGAATGATTTACTTCCCACCCAAGGAAGAACGTACATCGAATCTCCCCCTGCCGGAATCACAACCTGCTTCAACAGTCCGCTTTCACGAGCTAGGCGGCGTGCCCGTTCAAGTCGATTGACGGCTTGCGGTGACAAGTAGGGATAGATGGTCGAGTCGGACAACACTTCACGCATTTTCTGTACCACCGACGTATGAATATCTCCTCCCGCTCCAAGCCATAACGTATCTACTTTTCCTTTCGCAGACTTCACATACACAGCCTTGTGCTTGTGATCGACCTCTTCCACTTTCCACAGTTTTCCTGCAAGCGAGAAACAATAGCCAGGTGGGGGTACGGTTGTAATCGAACCAATCTCTTCCGAGCCGTTTAGTACTTTATGTTCCTCATCGTCCTTAAACACCGCATAGAAGCGATAATTATTCACAATCTTCTCACCTGTCAGACCGATGATCAATGTTCGATCCTCTGTCCATTGCAGATGATCTGTATCGATGAGGTAATTCAGGAATACCTGATATTGATCAGGTCTAATCAACGCAAAGGGAGCCAGCGAAAGGATGGCTTCTGCAAGATCTCTCGGCTCTGCCTCCCCCATACTTTTCAACATGCTCATCGTCTGATGATAGAGTACACCTATGGGCATTTTGCGGGCTTCAAGCGGCTCGACCCACTTCGTTTTTACATACAGTTCGATAACAGCAATCGCACGCATCAACGTCCACGGCATACGCGCTGGCAATTGCGCTTCCTCGTCCTCTTCCTCTGGACATACAAAAAGCATCTCCGATGCCATGTCCTCTCGTCTCCCTGAACGTCCCAGACGCTGTACAAAGCTGGACGCACTATACGGTGCACCGAGCTGAACCACACGTTCCAGCTCGCCCAGATCAATTCCCAGTTCAAGCGTGACCGTTGCCGCAGCAACCGCGGGACCCGATCCAGTGCGTAGGGCAGCTTCCGTCTCTTCCCTCAGCATGGCGGAGATACTTCCATGATGCACATGGAACACATCACGTTCCTGTCTGCGAGCTGCGACCCGCCGCATCTCAAGAATGGTGACTTCTGCATCGGTACGGCTGTTGGTGAAGATCAGCGCTTTTTTGCGATGTGTACTCTCATAGATGAAGTCATAGTACGCTTTACGTGCGTTATGAAGCTGCTCCGCCTGCTCTTCATCCTGTGCATCTGGAAAAGAGAAATGTTCCACCCGCAGTCGCAGCTTGCGACCACCCGGTGAAGAGACCACATCCACCCCCTGCTGCGTTCCGGCAGCAAGCCAAGATGTAGCCGCATCATAGTCACTAAGTGTAGCGGACAATCCGACTCTTCGCGGTGCACAGCCAGCCATACGCTCGATTCTGGCAAGCTCGCTGAGTACTTGAATGCCCCGATCCGCTCCCATGAAAGCATGCACCTCATCGATGATGACATACCGCAGGTCATGAAACAGCGCCGGAATTGCATTCGGTCGATTCATGAGCAGACCTTCCAGCGATTCTGGCGTTATCTGGAGCACACCGGACGGATTTTTCATCAGTTTTGTTTTCTCCGCCTGAGGCACATCCCCGTGCCAATGCCAAACCGGAATATTCCCTTCGGATAACAGATCCTTAAGACGTTCGAATTGATCATTAATCAGGGCTTTCAGAGGTCCAATGTACAAAATGCCAACCGACTTGGAAGGCCGTTCATACAGCTCGGTCAATGCAGGAAAAAAAGCCGCCTCCGTCTTGCCGGAGGCTGTTCCCGCCGCAATCAGCATATGATGCGGGGTATGAAAACAGATATTGCAGGCCTCAATCTGGGCAGGACGAAGCGACTCCCATCTTTTTTTATATATAAATTCCTGAACAAACGGCGCCAGCCGGTAAAATAGATTATCACTCATAATTCAAACTCCGCTAGGAAATCGTCCAGATCATCTGTATTTGCGGAAGCATCTGCCCCTTTACCCGTTTCCTGGGGTTTGGCTGCCCGCTCGCCAAGTAATTGAGTATAAGTCACTTCAGGATTCTGGTGTAACGTATGCAATACATCCATAAAGTCCCGTACCACTTCACGCGTGGTCAGCAATTCATCCGCACCCAGTCGGTTCACCGCCGTTTGCATAAAATCAACCAATTGTTCATCCGTCAGACTTGCACTGTATCCAAAATGCAGGGCATGAATCTGTCGCAGCTTCTGGAGCAGAATCAGAATCTCTTCATGCGATAACATCGCCAGCTTGAGGATCGGACCTGTGTAGTTCGCATACGCTTTGGCTGCATAACGACCATCAATAAGCCTGGAGCGAAGCGCTTCATAGCTGTATAATCCGCGCCGTTCATCCTCCACAAATTGCGGCGTACCGCCTACAAATATGCCCAGGTGCTCCGCCTTGCCCTGCATCGTATCATTGAACATGGTCAGCAATTTCTCATAGTTGCTTTGACGAGAGACACTGTTTGTAATTTTGTACAGATTCACTGCTTCATCAATGAACAACAACAATCCTTTGTAACCAATGCGCGCTGTGAATTCAGACCATAGTTTGAAGTAGTCATACCAATTGTCATCGTCAATGATAACGCCAACAGCCAGTTCTTTTTTTGCTTCCGTTTTGGTTGCAAACTCTCCTCGAAGCCAGCGAAGCGCCGCCTGTTTGCGATCATCATCTGCCAGCTTGTACCCGTTCCAGTATGACGCCAGTACCTTGGCAAAATCAAAGCCGTGGACCAGATTCTGCATTTCCCCCGTCACTGCATAGATCTGCTTCTCTACCTCCAGAGGCAGAGCGGGATCATCCGGGCGCAGGTTCTGACTCTGCATCGTGGATTGTTGCAGCCCTGCGATCCATTTTTGCAAAATCGGCTCCAACGCTCCCCCATCCGGGCGTGTACGTGTAGACAGACGAGTCATCAGTTCGCGATATGTGGCAAGTCCCTGCCCTTTGGTTCCCACCAGTCGGCGCTCCGGTGACAGATCGGCGTCTGCCACAACGAAATCCCGATCCATCGCATAATTACGAATCATTTGCAAAAGAAAGCTTTTTCCGCTGCCGTAACGCCCCGTAATGAGTTTAAACGCTGCGCCTCCCTCAGCGATATTGTCCATATTCCGCAAGATGGCTTCCACTTCCGGTTTCCGGCCAACAGCAATCTGCTCCAGTCCTATGCGCGGGACAACACCCGCTGTCAATGAATTTACAAGTGCGGTGGTCAGCCGCTTTGGTATTTTAAGTTCTGTCACTGCGTATCACCTCTTCACATGTTCGAACACATCTATATAATCAGGAACAATCCGATCACCATCAATCAGAAGATCACCGATCGTTTCCATAGCCACATCATTAATTTCATCCAGCAGAAGCGTAGGCATCGTTCCATATTGCTCAGCCAGACGCATCAGCTCCGTATCCGGGTTATCACCAATCAGAATGTGAATTGCTTGTATCTGCTGAGGGGATAGTTCCTTGGCAAAAAGCAGCCATTCTTCATCCAGATCAGCCTCAGCAGACTCGTCCCACTGCAACCTAATCGGTTCTGCTGACACCCCTGTTGCTTCAGATGGTGCTGTATCCTCAACGAATGGAACACGCTCTTTAGAATCCTCTGGTAAACTCGCTATATACTGCGTCTTCATGACACCTTCTTCAATGATATGACGCTGAGTCTTAACAGCCGTTTCCGTTGTGTTGATCAGATTTATTTCAATCGTTGTGCTGTTTACGTTCTTATCTTCAGAAGAGTGATCATCCTCAATTGTAAGCGCCAATCGCACGTACTCACTTTCCTGCTGTAACGATGCCAATTTCTCTGTGTCAATACGAATCACCGGTTGTTCCACAGACTCCGCCTGCTCGGTCGCATATGTTTTGTCCAGGTAACGCTCAATCAGATTCGCAAGTTCGGGTTCAAGCGTCTGTCCTCGCAATCGGCCTCTGAATCCGAGCAGTTCACGAAGTTTATTTTCAGTACATCGATAGATCCGCGTAACCATCTGCACAAATTCAGCCTGTTCACCTACGGGCATATATCTGAACGATACCGATCTTCCATAGATCGAATCATCATAGACTGCTTTGCGAAACAGGATGCGCTCCATCGTGCGTTCATCGTTGGGGTCACACTCAGGCAACAGTCCAACTTGTCGCGTACGTTCCAGGTACGAATCAACCAAGGCCATGACCCGCGGGATGTACTGCTCCATCACTTCTTTGCCGCCATCTCTATAAAACTTGCTGAGTGTAATATCGTAATCATAGTATCTTTGCAGCATATTCAGCGAGATATCCGATACCTTATCCTGTAAAATACGTTGCAGCTCCCTATCCAGCAGCTCTGCTGGCAGGTAACCGCCCGAAAGGACCATGACCTCGGATAAGGACATCTCCATCTGATGGACCAGCACATAATCGACCATCCACTCTTGCATATATATATTTAATTGGGGTAGCCGTTCACGGTAATTCACCCATAGCTGCTTCAATTGATCATAACCATCCTGAGGATTCTGCCAGCCAACGCCGTTAATTAACTCGTAGATATGAACAAATAGATAGGACAGATCGGTATCCGGGTATCTCCCCTGACGTACTTCCTTCCTCCAAAACATATACCACTTGCGCTGGGCCTCATTCATCACGCCATACGTTGGCCAGTAACTCATAAAGGGAACCCACGGTGATACATCCCCCTCCATCTCTGCCCACTGCTTTGCTTCCTCTACAAAACGTTTCTCTGAGGACAATATGCCTCCACGATGCTGCATCGTAACATGTGCAGACTGCACAATGGTTGAACGATCAGGAACCGGAACTGCTGCTGTTTCAGGTTCTTCACTCAGATCTATCTCCATAAATTCCAATTGTCTTGAGTTGTCTTTCATAGAACGTTATCTCACCCTCCTCCAAGACAGAATACGAACAAGTGTATCCATAGGGATCATTATATCACTTGTCCTGTGTCTGCGGTGACGAAATTTAGACATTCCTGGACACAAAAAAAGAAGGCATTTCTGCCCTCTTTTCATCATGAAGTTATATACGTTCAATTAATGATTATTTACATTGCACTACGATGACAGAATAACCTTCCAATCGCTGTTATCCCCAGATTTTATCGATTCCCTTTTCTAAAGGGAAAAATCCGGTTATAAAGGCGAACGCTTCGCTTTTTCAGGTTTTTTCTGTCCTCTCCGTTAGGTGTAAATGATTATTTCCACTTATATAGATACCTTTTAAATGTGAAAAAATCTGCCCTATAGGCGTTTGGGTTGATGAAAAGGGATGTTACTTGTCCGTATTAATCCACTGGTCCAGTAGTCGGAATGTCTCTGATGCACTGTGTACCATGTTGTCATGATCTTCTGGATTGCTAATGGACTGCTGCAGCAAACCCGTAAACTCGCTCCATCTTGTTCTTGTCTCTGAGCCGTAGGCATTGAAATATTCCAAGCCACGATCAGCTTCAATCGGCAGGAATTGCGACAAACGTTTGGTCATAATCTGTCCACCGTTCGTGGACCCCTCAATTACATACAGGTATCCGAATAAACGGGCAGGTGTTGAAATATCCGGCAGTTCTTCACATAGCGGAAGTTGAGTGATCTCTTCTTCACTGGCACCCAGATTTCGTAAATCTTTTTCCAAGAGTCCAGCCTTGCCTCTAATCTCAATATCCAGTCCCGTACTTTCCCAGAAAGGCAGCAGAACAGCCTGATCCTCCAGCGGTTTCAGGAATCCATAAAATTTCTCTAAATATGTTCTATATTCTTCTATAGTCACCGTTTGATTCATAATGGCTTTTGCATAAGGGTTCTGTTCTACTTGTCTGTGATAATGAGCTGTCTCGCTCTTCAGACGTTCCATAATAGTTGTTGCTGTCATCGTAGTTATCCCCTTTCACAATCTGTTCTGTTGTTGCAAACCGCTTCATTTAATGCAATAAAGACTCTATGTAAGTATACTTATTCTTGTTTGAGAAAACTATATGAATCCAACATCCGTATACAGCCAATACATTCCTCCGTTGTTAACTTAACTGACTGTATTCTGTATGTTAAGTATTAACCGATAACAGTAAAAATGACCCTATTAATCTGGAAGGCAGTAGATTTCAGATGTCAACATGGTACACTATCTTCATATCCTGTCATTGGAGGAATGTATTCTATGGATCTTACAGTTCAAGACGTTGTACTTCATCTCACAGATAACATTGAGTTGCCGGAAAACACGGTAGATCAGCTCATTACGGGCTCACTTGATCGAAAGGTTACAGGTGTTGTCATTGCTTTTATGCCCACACATTATGTTATTGAACAAGCCATACAGCAAGGTGCGAACTTAATCATTGCGCATGAATCTCCGTTTTATAACCATCACAGTCATACGGATTGGCTTGCAAATGATTCGGTTTATGTGAACAAAAAAAAGTTGATCGACGAAGCAGGCATTTCCATCTATCGATGTCATGATATCATCCACCGCTTCCAACCAGATGGCATTACCGAAGGACTGATTCAGGCCTTGGGGTGGTCCTCTTATGTGGAGCAACGACTACCGGAAGCAGACGTCCTTTCTTTTCCAGAAGGAAGCACCGCCCAAGCTATTGCTCACCATGTGAAAAATTGCCTGGGGATTGATTATGTACGCGTTGCAGGCAATGCGGAAATAGTCTGTAGACGCGCAGCGGTACTCGTAGGTTTTCGTGGTAATGGACATGTGACGATTCCCTTGATTCAGAGCGAGCAATTGGACCTCATCATTGCTGGAGAAGGATTCGAGTGGGAGACACCGGAATATATCCGTGATGCCGTGCAACAAGGCAAGTCCAAGGCACTGATCATGATGGGGCATGCCGAGAGCGAGGCTCCGGGGATGAAGCTATTGGCAGACAGGTTGGCAGAACGTTTTCCCGAATTGCCTGTTCGTTTTGCAGACGAGAAGCCTGTTTACACGGTGATCTAATCATTTGATTTTGATTTGTACGGAGAGGGTCTAGACTGTGACTTCAGAGCTCAGGACATTTGTCCTTGGCGTTTGGGATGAGTTTATCATTAAATAGAAGTCGAAGTGATTGAATAAGGAGCGTACATATGAGAGGAATTATTTTTGCATTACTGGGCGGCGCGTGTATCACGCTCCAAGGGGTTGCCAATACTCGGATTAGCACCGACATGGGCACATGGCAGGCTGCTACGATTACACAACTGACGGGATTCATCTTAGCGGCGCTAATCCTGATGTTCGTTCGTGACACCAACCTTCAAGGACTCAAACAAGTAAAACCCATGTATCTGGCTGGAGGTGCTTTTGGTGCCGTCATTATTTTCAGCGAAGTGACAGCCATTCAGCAAATTGGAGTTACGTTCACGATCTCGGCCCTACTGATAGCTCAACTGTTCCTGACCTTCCTGGTTGATAGTAACGGATGGTTTGGCGTTGTGAAACAGAAGATGAAACTGCCACAATTTCTGGGCATTGCCTTAATGGTGACTGGTGTCATTATTATGAAACTATAGTTTTGGAGAATAATTGGAACATATCGTCGGGGGTGAACAACAGCGTGCAAGAGATTCATAACAAGCAGCAATTAACTCAATATTTGGAGCAGTATCAACTCGAAACGGTATTTCACGAGCCCCTGCGTCGCCATATGAAGATATGCCACTTCGAGAAGTGTGAACTGATCTGTCGTGAAGGGGAAACTTCCGAATATTTGTACGTACTGGTCGAGGGTAAAATCAAGATTTTTACCACCTCCGCTCAGGACAAAACGCTGGTGCTTTGTTTCAAGACACCACTTGAAGTTGTCGGTGACATAGAGTATGTCCGCGAAAGCGATATTGTTAATACGGTTCAGGCCGTGTCATCTGTGGTGATGCTTCGCATTCATTATCAATGGCTCGCTGAGCTTGCCAGCGATTATGCACCGTTGCTTAAATTTTTGCTGAAAATTATCTCTCACAAATTCTACATTGACTCGAACTTTTCCAATTTCAACCTGATGTATCCCGTTGAGGTTCGTCTAGCCAGCTACCTGCTCTCCATCTCGACAGAAGAAGCTGGCAACGTGGTTCATGAAGAGCTGGATGCGTTCAATCTGACCGACATCGCCAATCTGATCGGCACCAGTTACCGACACTTGAACCGGGTCATCCAGAAGCTCTGTGCAGACGGGTTAATTGAACGACATCAGGGGTTAATTATGATCAAGGATCGAGCGGGTCTACGTGAAATAACAGGTCACAACATTTATGAATAAGGAGTTCGACAACCATGTTAATCACAGGTATTTCGCTTGCACTACTGGCAGGTGCTCTTGTCAGTCTGCAAACGATTTTTAATAGCAAAGTCAATGAACGCACCGGTTCATGGTCCACAACAACGATGGTGCTTTTCACCGGATTCATTGCTTCTTTCCTCATCTCTATGCTAGTGGAAGGAAAAAATACATTCAGCTTCCAGCATATGCAACCTTGGTACTGGCTCAGTGGAGCCATCGGCGTTGGTGTGGTCTTCTGTCTCGTGCAAGGCATGAAGCTGCTTGGTCCCACGTATGCCATCTCGATCGTGCTGACATCCCAACTGAGCTTTGCTCTATTGTTTGATTCCATGGGATGGCTCGGTCTGGAACAAATTCCTTTTTCGTGGAATCAACTGCTCGGTGTACTTGTTATTGTGGGCGGAATTGTGTTATTCAAGTTCGGTGGGGGGAAATCGGAAAAATCAGAGCAGTCCCCTGGAACACTTCAGTCTGACTCATAAACGAACATAAAAAGAGTGTCCGTCCAATCCCGTAGATTGGTCAGACACTCTTTTTATACAATCAAACCACGTATCGTTTCGTTCGCTTACACGAACTCTACGTTATGGTAGACCTGCTGAACATCTTCAAGGTCCTCAAGCGCATCAATCAGTTTCTCGAACTGAGCTTGTGCATCCTCGGGAAGTTCAATATGGTTTTGCGCAAGCATGGTCAGCTCGGCTACTGTGAACTCAGTAATACCCGCAGCTTTGAATGCTTCCTGTACAGCGTGGAATTGATCCGGTTCTGCATATACAATCACAGCTTCGTCTTCATCCACGATATCACGCACATCTACGTCTGCTTCAAGCAAAATTTCCAGTACTTCTTCGGAATTCTTGCCTTCTACACCGATAACCGCTGTTGGATCAAACATGTAAGCAACAGAACCGCTGACACCCATGTTTCCGGCGTTTTTGTTAAACGCAGAGCGCACTTCCGGCGCTGTACGATTGACATTGTTAGTGAGTGCATCAACGATGACCATCGCACCATTCGGTCCGAAGCCTTCATAACGCAACTCTTCATAGTTCTCATCCCCGCTGCCTTTTGCTTTTTCCATCGCACGATCAATGATGGCTTTGGGTACATTATACGTTTTGGCACGTTCCAGCACGACTTTCAGTGCACGGTTTGCTTCCGGGTCCGGTTCGCCCTTCTTGGCAGCTACATAGATCTCAACGCCGAATTTAGCGTAGACCCGGCTCGTGTTTGCATCTTTTGAAGCTTTCTTTTCCTTGATATTATTCCACTTACGACCCATATCGTTTCCGCTCACTTTCAACATGTAATCTGCTTTCTACTATGCCATTATATCTTGTTGAGCGTACTTCAACAAGTTAATACCCACGAAAAACTGGGAGTAACTGCGGGGATTATCCATCCCTATTCGAAGATTAGCCTCAGTTTATCCTCTCATAAATCTCTCAGCAGCAACTAACTTAGCTCTACTCACTCCATATATAACAAACAAGAAGCACCCCATAAGGAATGCTTCCGTCCCTAAATCAGTCCTAATTTCAGTTATCTTACCCGGTCAATTAAGCGTGGAATTGTCGACCATCCAACACTTCAGGAACATAGCCTGCACGAATGACAAAGTCTCCGAAATGTTCGCCTTCATTGCGCTCTTTGGCATATTGATTAACCATTGGCGTCAACGTGTCCAGAATTTCTGTTTCGCCGATGTTTTCTTTGTACAGCTTGTTCAAGCGATGTCCGGTGAAGCTGCCACCGAGATACAGATTGTATTTACCCGGCGCTTTACCGATAAATGAAATTTCCGCCAGCATCGGTCTTGCGCATCCGTTCGGGCAGCCGGTCATGCGAATGACAATCTCTTCATCTCTCAGCCCAGCTTCGTCCAGTACAGGCTCCAGTTTATCGATCAGAGACGGCAAGTAACGTTCGGACTCAGCCATCGCGAGACCGCAAGTTGGAAGCGCAACACATGCCATTGAACTTCTGCGCAGCGCAGAGTAATGTGCCCCGTCCGTCAGGTTATATTGCTGAATCAGCGCTTCAATCTTTTTCTTCTTCTGACTGCTAATGTTACCAATGATCAGATTTTGATTGGCTGTCAGACGGAAATCACCCGTATGCACTTTGGCAATCTCACGCAGACCCGTCATGAGCGGATAGCCATCTACATCTTTTACCCGTCCATTCTGAATGAACAGCGTGTAATGCCATCTGCCATTATTGCCTTTTACCCAACCATATCGATCTCCGTTCGTCTCAAAATGATACGGACGTGCCGCATCCAGTTTCCATCCCAGACGGCTGGTCAGCTCTTCGACAAACCACTCCACACCACGGTCATCCAGCGTATATTTGAAACGAGCATGTTTACGAACTGCACGATCTCCATAATCACGCTGAATCATAACTGTTTTCTCTGCCACATCAATCATTTGCTCCGGCGTACAGAAACCAATGACTTTGGACACCTGAGGATAGGTTTTGGCGTCACCATGAGACATCCCCATGCCACCACCAACGGAAACGTTGAAGCCTTGCAGCTTGCCGTTCTCGACAATAGCAATAAAGCCAAGATCCTGTGAATAGACGTCCACATCATTGGATGGTGGTACAGCAATACCGATCTTGAACTTCCGTGGCAAATACACTTTGCCATAGATTGGTTCAACTTCTTCGTCGGAGTCCTGGGAATCAATCACTTTCTCTCCGTCCAGCCATAGCTCATGATAAGCCCGCGTGCGGGGGTCCAGATGATTGCTCACCTGACATGCCCACTCGTACACTTCAGCATGCACATCGGATTGATTCGGATTCGGGTTACACATCACGTTACGGTTTACGTCACCACATGCAGCCAGTGTGCTTAACAACGAATCGTTTACTTCGCGAATGGTGTTCTTAAGATCCCACTTCAGTACGCCATGCAGTTGGAAAGACTGACGTGTGGTCAGACGAATCGTCTCATTCGCATATTTATGTGCCACTCTGTCCATCATCAACCACTGCTCCGGGGTTACAATCCCACCGGAAGCACGCACACGCAACATGAATTGGTATGCAGGCTCCAGCTTGGATTTGTGACGCTCGTTACGCAGGTCACGGTCATCCTGCATATAACTACCGTGGTGTTTCATCAGACGGTTGTCGTCCTCTGGAATTGCACCCGTGATGCGATCAGCCAACGTTTCGGTCAGACTTCCGCGCAAGTAATCACTTTTGATCTTTATATCTTCCACATCGCTATTCGTACGCTGTGGGTTAAGTAAGTTATTATAAGCCATGCTGCTTTCTCCTCTCGTCTCTGCGGGATGATGCAATCCGGCTGGGCCGGTAATTAATAGACGTCCCGCTGATAACGTTTCTCCTGCTGTAACCGTGTCAGATATTCCGATGCCTGCTCAGGCGATAAGCCGCCTTCTTGTTCAAGAATCGTGGTGAGCGCAGCATGCACATCATGTGCCATTTTTTTCTCGTCACCACAGATATATACGCTTGCACCTTCCTGAAGCCACTGGTACAGTTCTTTGCTGTGTTCCAGCATACGATGTTGTACATACACTTTCTGTTCCGTATCACGTGAGAAGGCTACATCCATCTTAGTGAGCACACCATCTTTGAGCCAACGCTGCCACTCCGTCTGGTACAAGAAGTCTGTGGCGAAATGCTGATCCCCGTAGAACAACCATGTTTTGCCCTCTGCTCCTGTTTCTTCACGCTCACCAAGGAAAGATCTGAACGGCGCTACACCTGTACCTGGGCCAACCATGATGATCGGTGTATCCGGGTTCTCAGGCAGCTTGAAATTCGGGTTATGTTGTATATATACAGGCAGGGTGTCGCCAGCTTCGACTCGTTCAGCCAGATGTACCGAGCATACGCCGTAACGTTCTCTGCCACGCGCTTCATAACGTACCGAGCGAACGGTAAGATGAACTTCATCCGGGAAAGACTTCGAACTACTCGCTATGGAGTACAGACGTGCCGGAATTTTGCGAAGAGCAGCTACGAATTCTCCGGCAGGAATCCCTTTCAGATTATAATCCTGAACCAGATCCAGCAGATCACAGCTATTCATGACTGTACGGAATTCGGAATCATCTGCGAGTAACGCCGTCAGGCCACTCCCAGGATTCAGTTTCGCAAGTTGTTCCACGACCGGTTTCGTCACCGCTGTAATTTCAAAATAACGCAGCAATGCTTCGTGCACAGATGCCTGATCGCCGTTTTTATTCACAGTCACGCGTTCATCGGCATTCCATCCCATGGCTGCAATCAATTCCTCCACAAGGCGCGGATGATTCTCAGGGAATACCCCAAGGCTGTCACCGGGCTCGTAGTCCAGGCTGGAGCCTTCCAAAGACAACTCAATGTGGCGTGTTTCACGATCCGATCCTCTGCCATTCAGATTGAGATTCTCCAACACTTCAGCCTTGAATGGATTCGTGCGATCATATTCGGATTCCCCGCCGCTCACCGCAGCTGTAACAGCCTCAGTGGTTACCGTGCTCGCACCAGCAGATGTACTGCTTAAGGATGCCAGTACTTCATTCATCCACTGCGCAGCAGCTTCATCAAAGTCAACATCACAGTCCACGCGCGGTACAAGGGCTGTACCACCCAATTCCTGCAATCGTTTATCGAAGTCTTTACCTGTCTGACAAAAGAACTCATAGGAGGTATCTCCAAGAGCCAACACCGAGTAACGAAGTCCTTCAAGCTTTGGAGCCCGTTTGCTGTTCAGGAATTCATGCAGGGGGATCGCATTATCCGGTGGTTCGCCTTCGCCATGCGTACTGACGATGATGAGGAGATTTTCAATTTTCTTGAGTCCGTTCGGTTTGAAATCTCCCATCGATGACAACGTTACCTGAAGACCTTGCTCTTCAAGCTTCTTGGCCAGCTTCTTCGACAGGCCGCTGGAATTCCCGGTTTGTGAACCGAAGAGCACGGTAACTTCCCGGGATACTGGCGGAGCAATGACAGGCGCAATACCTGTAGTTGGTGCAGCCTGTACCAGGTTAGCTGGAGCCGCTATTGTTGGGCTTGCCTGAATTGCTGCAATATATCCGCTCAACCAAGTCCGTTGTCCATCAGTCAGTGTGGGAATAAGACGATTAAGCAGTTCAACTTGTTCTTGATTAAAAGGGCTGTTTGTCACTTGAAGTTCCACTGTTTGCCACCTCGCGCATTGCTTCGATTTTAATTCCGACTAAAATCATCACATTAATTTAATTTCTTCTCTCTAAAACCTAACACACCGGGTGTTGAGGGTCAATTTCAATGATTTTATAGCATTTATCAGTTTCGCTGATAAAGGACAAAAAACAACAAAAACCCTCCTTTTCAAATCAAGGACGGTTTTTGTTTTATTTTTAATTTGGCGGCCAGCTCAAGTTGAAGTTGAAAGTGGAATATAGTCACTAAAATGATCTCCAAGAACTCTGCTTTTATCTCCGTATACTCTGTCCAAGTGATTCTCTCCCCATAGACATATGCGGTCAATGATATCCTGTAGTGTCAGGCCATATTCGGTCAGCTCATACTCTACCTTGGGCGGAATCTGGGGATGGATGATTCGATGGATGATTTCATTCTTTTCCAAATCACGAAGCTGCTGGGTTAAGACCTTCTGGGTAATGCCAGGAATGGCTCTACGAAGTTCGTTGGTTCGTTTTTTACCTGATATCAGCTGATGCAGGATAAGAATCCTCCATTTTCCACCGATCAGTTCCAGCATCGCCTGCACACCACTCTCATATTTTTTCATTTCTTGTTCCACTTGTACTCCCCCATAATTCACATATATGTATACCTATTATTAAAAGTAACCGAAGAACCTCAAGGTATCTACAGCACTCAAAGGTGCGTACTTCTCAAGAAGATGTCATGAATCTTATAATAACATTGGTCAGAATGTTTAACCAAAAAAAAGAAAAAAGGATGGTTACTCCTACATGAAAGTTAAACTGGTCGTTACTCACCCAAGACAGGATTCCCTAACATTTGCCGTGATGAATCGTTTTATAGAAGGTATGCAGGAGAATTCCCATGAAATTGATATCCTCGATCTCTATCATGACGGATTCGATCCATTTTATGGTGTAGAAGATGAGCGAGACTGGCAAAATCCCGATAAACAGCATGCCCCTGTAATTCGCAAAGAGCTGGATCGTGTGCTTGCGGCTGATGCCATTGTATTTGTTTTCCCGATCTGGTGGTATAACGTTCCCTCCATGCTCAAAGCTTATCTGGACAAGGTATGGAATATGGGGCTGTTAAACAAGGCAAACTCCAAAAAGGCACTGTGGATTGCATTAGCCGGGGGGACGGAGGCTTCATTCCATAAATACGACTATTACAACATGATTTCCAACTATCTGAATAACGGAATCGCGGGTTATGCAAGAATGCAGGAATCCCGAGTCGAATTCCTCTATGAAACCATTTCAGAATCCAAAGAACATATCGAAAGCTTGCTGGAGCAAGCATATCAAATCGGCAAACATTACAATTAACAATTCGCAGATATTACAAATAACAATTCGCAGACATTACAGATAACAACTGCAATACGATAGGAAGTTACTCGTTCGTTGAGCAGCCTATTTTGCCCCATCGCGGGCGTACAATCAAGAAGACTTACTCCAACCTGGGTTTCAGGTCAAAGTAAGCCTTCTTTTTCATACGCTACGATTCTGGTGTATCATCACTTATTCCATACCAGTTTGCTCATCATCGCATATAACAACGTAGCCGATTCAGCTCGGGTCGCTTCAGCAAGTGGTTTCACCTCACCGTTGTACCCGTGGGCGATGCCCAGATCCACAAGTAATGCCACACTATCACGGGCATAGGAGCGAATCTCGGAAGCGTCGCGGAAAGAAGTAAGGTTATCTATTGCAGCCTTATCGGAGTCAACCAGTCCAGCCGCTGCAAGTGCCCGAACTGTCAATGTCATCATCTCCTGACGAGTGATCGTGGACTCTGGCAAGAAGCGCCCGTCACCGGTACCACTGGTGATACCTAGCGAACGCGCAGCTGTAACTGCTTCGTAGTACGGAGCCTTTTCGTTTACATCAGAGAACGCATTCCCGGAAGAAACAGTCAAGCCCAGCGCAGTCATCAACCATTGCATGTATTGGCCGCGGGTCATCTCCTGTTTTGGATGCAACTGTGTGGAATCACCGCTTGCCTCAGCATCAAATACGCCTCGGACAGCCAATGCCTCCATCGCTCTCTTCGCCCACTGCACTTCTGCAAGATCTGCGAATGTCTGCTCCACAGACACAACAGCATAATTTCCTGTGAGTGACGTTACGGATAATACAAGCTGCCCGCTTTTTTGATCGTAGTAACTTTGCGGCAATGGGCTTGCCACACCGTTCGCGCCAATGGCAAATGCTACAATTCGATCCTGTTGCGTATCGTCTGAAGATTGGTAAGGCAGACGAAGGTTCAACCCGCTTTCCGATGGCCATCGTTGACCATCCAGTTGAAGTTCAAGCTGGACTCCATATTGCGTGCCAAGCTGATCTGCAACTGTTTGTGGCAACTCCGTTCTGACCAATCGGATGGATGCGATCCCATCACCAACGATATCCTTCGTTAAAAGTGTCGCAGGAAGCTCCAATGTCCCCAGTTCCGTAACGATGTTGAACACATGCGGCTCACCTTGATCTTTCAACGCAGAGGCAGGCAGAGACACTCCATACGCAGTTGCTCCTGAGACTGGCTTCAGCCGAAGTTCGACCAAGCGCTGACCTGCATCCATTGAGGGGGCAACTTTAAAAGCCTCTTTAATCGTTGAAACATCCACATTGGACTGCACTACACCCTTCTGGTCAGATTGTCCCTGCAACTCCAGAACAGAACGGTCTTTCTCCGGTTTAGGATGCAGTACCGCATTCTCTGTACCTGGACTACCACTTCCTGATTGTCCACCATTGTTGCCTGAACCAGAACCATTACTTGGATTCCCTCCGGAATTGCCTCCTGGACTACCGCCCGAACCAGGATCAGCGCCTCCAGGGGAAGGAACAGATGCAAGCACCTTCACCGTCAAAGGGACAGTCAAGGCTCTAGTGTCGTCAGAACTCCGGGTAATTTCCAACGCAAGTAGTACTGTTGTTTCCTTAGATGGCGGGACAATCGTTCCATCAGTCTGAATGACGGACGGTAACGAACTTGAAGCGATCTTCACCGTGAAACCTTGCGGTACGGTTGGTAATTTCAGTTTTTTCGCACCTGCGGAAGGCTGTTCCAGTGCCGTAATGCCTGTAGCTACATCGGTAGCAGTCTGCTGAACCGTATGCACCTGATAAGCGGATGATACACCTCTCACGGATTGCCCTGTCGCATCCAAAGCTTCCACCTTGTAATAATATTCCGTGCCGGGGTTCAGTTCACTGTCCGTGTACTCCCGTCCATTGCCGCTATAGACCACCTTGTACTCACCTTGCTCGCGATCTGAGCGGTAGAGCTTGTAGCTTGCTGCACCAAGATGAGCATCCCAGCGAAGCGTTACGCTTGTTGAATCCAACGCATTAGCCTTAAGGCCAGCACTGCCATTAACAGGTGGCGTAGTATCAGGCTTAACGATCATAATCCAGCTAATCATCGGGTCCTGCGACGCGGTGTTGCGTACGGTCAACTCCAGCTTGTTGTCAGACACACTAATGCCTTTATGAGTTCTAACGCTCGCAGGTGTAAAAGTAACTGCACCGGTATTGGTGCCATTGATGATGAAATTCGCTCTGCGCGATGTATTGGTCCATGGATCGTTGAATCCGGCGTATACATCGTATGTCCCGTTTGGCGCATCAAATCTATAGGTTAAGTCCGTGCCTTTAGGTGAATTGCTGACATTACCACCGTTCAGATAACGCACGGTCGACAATATATCCCCGCCATTCGAGCCGGATGACAGCGCATCTGGGCTTACATAACCCCAATCGCGTCCCTCTGCCGGAGCATACATCTGATCCGCCGTTTCCGGGTTGGCAAGCGTTCCTTTCATATACGCACCCATAAGATTGTAATCAGCCGTTTCGTAACCTCCGCTGTTCACGAAATAAAGTGCATTCTCTGGAATGACGGTTACGCGAACAGCCTGCTTTTTGTTACCAAATTCCGGTGTCGTCACCTGCAGCGTGATTGGCCCTGGCTTGGCAAAATCATCTGCCGTCATGGCCCGGTTATCAATTGTCCAGACTGCTGGCGTTGGCACCAGTTCACCACCGTCACGCACATTCACTGTGGTTGGCAGGGATGGCACTTTGCCAAGCGCCACAGCTTCCGGCAACGGATCAGCGATATCCACCTTGCCCATCGAATTCAGCAGATCCGGTGTCCAGCTGTTATACCACTTGATCGCGATGTCGGAGCCTATTCCAAACTCAATGGGCAAGAACACGTATTTTGCAGCATCATTCGAGAAATTGCCACCATTCCACGTATCCCCCACGTAAATGAATTTCCCTTTTTTCGGATCGACCGGTATGACGGAAGTAGTCTGTGTGCCAAATGCCTTGCCTGGATCGGGATCAGTTGGCAACGTGCGCACGAACGGATTGGTCTGCGTTGACCACGGGCCAAAAATGTTATCCGCCACCGTCACTTTGTTTTCGTTAGGGGCCCAACCGGAAGCTCCGGAAGTCAAAATATAATATTTCCCCTGATACTTGAACATCGCCGGTGCTTCACGTTGCCCTCCCGGGAATACTCGCACGTAATCTACGCCGTATTCCGCCTGATAGGTGGAATCTCGTACCGGATTGCCTTTGTCATCCGTTCGTCCTTCCTTGTGCCACCCTGTTACGTCACTATAGTCTTCATTCAGTTTGGAGATATATAACGTCAGGTTTTCTTCGCTGGAGTAGATCAGATAACCGGTGCCATCATCATCCTTGAACAACGTCATGTCACGTGCCATGCCCTTATCGCTTGGGAAATAATCTTTCTCCCCTTCGGGAGCTCTGTCCATCCGGTAACTCTTCTGATACACAAAAGGCCCTGTTGGAGAGTCGCTGATCGCATAACCGGCCCGTGCCTTACCGTAATTCGCATTATCGTTATAGGGGTCCTTGTCGCCGTCCATGTGGGCCCACATCACGTATTTCTTCGTTTTGTCGTTGTAGATGACCTTTGGTCGTTCAATGATCCGTCCTTTGCGGATATCTGCCCAGATATCCACGCGGTCTTCACGCCCCGCATACAATTCGGAGATCAACGGGTCATTGTCAAAATCATCCATCGATTGAAGCGTCGTCAGAGCCATGCCCTCGTCAGTCCAGTTCATCAGATCCTTCGATGAATACACACGCACACCAACAGCTGGCCAGCCGCCCTTATGATATTCGCCATACCAGTAATAAGTCTCCGTCTGTTCATCATAGAAAAAGCCAGCCCCATGCGCATCAATCGGCTTCCCGTCCAGATCTGGCCACAATTGCCCTGGTGTAATGCTTGTGCGAACTGTGGCAACACCGAGCGGCGCAGATGCTGGAGAATCAACTCCATCCACCGTCGCTTGGATGATGTAAAAATATCCCGTGCCCATCGTCAGACCGCTATCGTTAAACGTGCTTTCATTGCCACTATAAACCTGCTGATACGTACCCGTAGCACTGGTAGACCTCGAGAGCGTATACGTTACATCAGATCCAGGCAGGACATTCCACCCCAGAGAGATTGATGTGTCCGTAACAGCTGTGGCAACGAACTCTGCTGGAGAGTCAATGGAGTATGTCGTGGCTTCTGCAACAGTGACTGCTGACTCTCCAGCTGCATTAAAGGCGGTTACATGATAGCTATAGCTGTTGCCCGGCTCAAGTGCCTGATCCGTGAATGTAAGCCCAGTACCTTCGTAAACCTGCTCGTATTGATTGCTGCCAACCTCAGCACGGATCACGCGATAACCAGTCGCCTTATCCACAGCGGGCCAGGACAGCTGCACACTTGTCGCATTAAGTGCTATAGCCTTCAATTCAGCCGGAGCCTGTGGGGCTGCCGCAGTCGTCCGTACTTCCAGCGGAGCAGTCCATAATGATTCGGTTAGGCCTCCGTATTCATAAGCGAGCTTGTAATAATACACCGTATCCCCGCTTAATCCTTCATCAGTGTGTTCCAAAGTTGCGGTATTGGTTACCAGGGAATAGCCACCTTCAGGCATAGAGGAACGGTACAGGCGATAGGCTGATGCACCTACGATTTCAGACCATTGCAGTGAAACCGAAGACGCCGTCTGCTCAGCAATGGAGAGCTGAATATCGTTCCCAGGCGGTTGCTCGGCAATGATCACGTCATCTGCATGTACCGACTGCCACTTATTTCGAATGCCCACAGTACCTAATTCGTATGTAGGATCGACCAGATCAAATACCAACCGATCGGAGCCACTTTCGGCGATATACCCGCGAATGGTGGTACCTGATAACACCACTTTGAGTGTGTACCATGTATTTTTGGCAAACGCATAGTCCACCGTGTTCAACGTTGTGTCTGATCCGTTCACCCGTTTGGAGAAAACGAGTTTATTATTGGGAACCTGCATTTGAAAATAATAATAGTTGCTCTTATCCTGAAACCGTGGCAATATTCCCGGATACCCCTGACCGGCTCCCGTGTAAAAGCGCATGGACACGGTCATGTCCGACATGGAGTCTCCAGTAGAGATGATGCCTTCATTGGTATCACTCTGGAAAAGCGTGGAGTTGGACGCATCTGTCGGGTCAGCGAGCACTTCCCAGTTGCCTGAGATTACGTTCCACACGGGTGATTCCGTGTAATTCCCATCCGAAAAATCGTCCTGCAACAACGTGGCGGGTATACTGCTCAGATCGGCATACGCCTTACTCGGCAACATCAACGGCCCGGAAGACAGCGCAAGGGTTGCAGATAATATAAATATCATGGGTTTCCTGAGTTTATCCAATGTTCATTCTCTCCTTTGGCGTGAAAGATGAAAGCATGGTTCTTGAAGGCGCGGTGTTGTTGTTCAGGCTATCCTCAGCAGCCGGTGGTCAGTAACGAACTCTTGTCCACCTCCTCATTTTGATGAAACCGGTTTCATTGGAGTGCAAAAAAAGACCCGTCTTCCCTTCTAAGTGCAATGATACCCATACGGAATACCGTGTTTTCTTTGCCCCTATGCAGTGAAACAGGTTTCTATTATATAAATGTAATCGCTTTCTTGAATTATATTATTGCCATATTCAAGCTGTCAACTGTGAATTGGGCTCAAACATTTTTCATTAAAACCACACAAAAAAAGCGCGAGTTCTGCCTGTTTTGCAGGCAAAATTCGCGCCTTTTCTCATGCTTCGAGCTTGTTCGCAAGCTCGCTCGTATTGTATTACCTTAGAATACTTTTGTTGTCCACGACTCACAGTTCCACGTCTCCGTAACGACATCACGGTAGAATTCCGGTTCGTGGGAAATCAGAAGAATACTGCCTTTGTAAGCCTTGAGCGCACGTTTCAACTCTTCCTTGGCATCAACGTCCAGATGGTTCGTCGGCTCATCGAGTACAAGCAGATTGGTTTCGTTATTGATCAGCTTACAGAGACGCACTTTGGCTTTCTCGCCACCACTTAGTACAGCTACCTTGCTCTCAATGTGTTTTGTAGTCAAACCACATTTTGCAAGTGCAGCACGTACCTCGAATTGGGTATACGAAGGGAACTCCTGCCAGATCTCTTCAATACATGTATTGTAGTTGACATCCTTCATCTCTTGCTGGAAGTAACCGATCTCCAGATGTTCACCGCGTTGAACGGTTCCTTCCAGCGCCTGAATTTCACCCAGAATACTGCGCATCAAGGTTGTTTTACCGATTCCGTTCGCACCAACAAGGGCAATCTTCTGTCCACGCTCCATACGCAGATCCAGTGGTCTGGACAACGGTTCGTTGTATCCAATTACAAGACCTTTGGTTTCGAAAATGAGCTTGCCGGATGTTCTTGCATCACGGAAGTTGAACTGCGGTTTTGGTTTCTCCTTGGCAATCTCGATGACATCCATCTTGTCGAGTTTCTTCTGTCTGGACATCGCCATATTACGTGTAGCTACACTTGCTTTGTTACGCGCTACAAAATCCTTGAGGTCAGCAATCTCTTGTTGTTGGCGCTTGTACGCCGACTCCAGTTGCTGTTTTCTCATCTCATGGACTTCCTGGAAGTGATCATAATCGCCCACATAACGAGTTAGATTCTGATTCTCCATGTGATAGATCAAGTTGATTACACTGTTCAGGAACGGAATATCGTGAGAGATCAGAATAAATGCATTTTCATATTCCTGCAAATAACGTTTCAGCCATTCAATATGCAATTCATCCAAATAGTTCGTAGGCTCATCGAGCAGCAAAATATCGGGTTTTTCCAGCAGCAGCTTGGCAAGCAGGACTTTGGTACGCTGTCCACCACTCAGGTCATTGACGTCTTTATCCAGACCGATATCCGTCAGACCCAGACCACGTGCGGTTTCATCCACTTTGGCATCGATCATGTAGAAATCCTGGTTTGTCAGTGTATCCTGAATCGTACCCACATCTTCAAGAAGTTGTTCGAGTTCCTCCGGGGTAACATCGCCCATTTTGCCATACATATCATTCATTTCCTGTTCCATGTCGAACAAATACTGGAACGCGCCACGAAGTACGTCACGGATCGATTGGCCTTTATTCAATACAGCATGCTGATCCAGATAACCAACACGCATCCGTTTGGACCACTCCACCTTGCCTTCATCCGGCTGAAGTTTTCCTGTAATAATGTTCATGAAGGTGGATTTACCTTCACCATTAGCCCCGATCAGACCAATATGTTCGCCCTTCAACAGGCGGAATGAAACGTCGTTAAAGATAGCACGGTCACCAAAACCGTGACTTAATTTTTCTACATTTAATATGCTCATTCATGACACCTTTTCTATATAGACTTAATTCTTTGTATATTATAAGCGTTATATCCTGCACAACTCAACGCCATATTAAAAATTATTACACCTTTTTGTCTGAAATTTGCCTTATATGAAAGTATGAGTTAAAATTTTGCCTTAACGAATTACTACTATAATAGAACGGAGCTCTTCGAAGAGCATCAGGTGAACAATATGATTGAAGTGAAACAATCCAAGTTGGGTGATGGTGGTGAGTTTAACCGCGGGGTATTTGCTACCGTTGATATTGCCAAAGGAACGCTTATCCATCAGGCACCCGTTGTGCCTTACCCAAATGAAGATCATGAGCATGTCGAAAAAACGATTTTGGAAGATTACGTGTTCGAATATGGAGCGAATCATACCGCCATTCTGCTCGGCTACGGCAGTCTGATCAACCATTCCTATGAACCTAACGCTACCTATGATATCAATTTTGATAACCACACCTTTGACTTCTACGCGTATACAGACATCAAAGCTGGCGACGAAATCGTCATCAATTACAACGGTGAGGAAGACAGTATGGACCCGTTATGGTTCCTGGATGATTATGAGGAGCGTATGCTGGAGTTCAATAAGTCCAATGATGATGAGGGTGAAAAAGAGACTGAACCCCAGTCCCTGGATATGGATACGAGTAAATAAACGTTTAACTAAAAAGTTTGCAAGGACTGTCGTTGTAAATGCGAAAAAACTTGTGCGCCCCGGTGAATTGTAAAATGAGTAACTGGAGACTCTTCACAGTCCAAAGTTTAAACACAAGAATAAGCAAGTCCTCCGTTAATGGAAGACTTGCTTATTCGTTTTGTCTTGCTTTCTAAGCTAGATACACCTGTTCATGTTTCATTGTTTATCGTGCATCTTAACTTGTTTTAATCCGTAATCGGCGGATCTGTATGCAAGTCTTGATCGGGTGTCGTGGATCTCCACTTGGTAAAGGCTACCTCGAACCCTGCACGCTTTGGTGAACACAGAAATGGACCTGCGTGTTTGTTCGTCGGATAGGCAAAACGTGCAACCCGAATCGTACGCCAAGGATGTTCATCTGTGCGAGCACGAATGACAACGGCCTCATTACTGTAGGAGGCTCTGATTGTTACGATTCGTCCACCCCACTCTGGCACAGGAGAGAGTGACCAATCCGAATACGTATCCGTCACGACAGCTCCAACATGTGCCACGCCATCATTAACCTCAACTCCGGCCTTGATCCATTGGTCTTCTCCGTACCATAACATTAGTCCCGCCTGATCATATAATTCGGTGAATGAGCTTAGATCAAATGATACCTCAATCGCTTCCGTCCCGTCCCATGGAGCAAGCATGGCATGTCCATCCCGATGACAGAACCCGTAGAATGTGTTCTCCCAGAAGTCACTGCCTTCCTGAGCTTCCACAACGAAACGATCCCCATCCATCCGTACAGCAACGGGTTCCTTAGTCCACTTGCCTTTATGAAGCCCAATAAAATCCGATGACATTACTGTTTTCATCCTTCCTTCCGTCCCAAAGGGGAGTTCATCATCACTTCCAAATTAAAGAACCCAGGTCCGATGCAGCCGTAGGATATGCAAAATTCATGGTGTCTAACTGATCGATAGTCAGATTGAACTGAATCGCCATTGCAAAAAGGTTGATCAATTCTTCTGTTTTGCTTCCGAGCACATGCGCGCCCAGAATACGCCCGGTTGATTTGTCGATCACCACTTTGGCCATGGCAAATTTTTCATGAGTTCGCTTGTAAGTATACCATTTCGACATATCATTTACCTGCACCTCGTAGCCCTCTTTTTTGGCTTGTTCCGTGCTCATACCTACAGCTCCAAGGGCAGGGACAGTAAACACAATGGAAGGCATCACTCAGATCACCAGTGGCAGTGCGGACTTGTCGTGCATGGAGCAGGGCGCATTCCCAATGTGGATGGACTGGAATTGTGCAAGGATGCCTGAAGTTACAGCAAACCAGCCTGTTTAAGGTACTCTCCTGCAACCTGCTCAGGATTGGCTCCATCTACGTTCACGTCATAGTTCATCTGACGCATCTCGTCATCCGTAATTTTGCCAGCAAGCTGATTCAGCACCTCAACCAGTTGTGGATATTGATCTGCCGTCTCTCTACGAAGCATCGGCGCGCCTTGATACGGCGGGAACAATTCCCGATCATCCTCCAGCACAACGAGTTCATACTGTCTCAACTCACTGTCTGTGGAGTAGGCATCTACGAGGTTGATATCGCCCCGCTGAAGAGCACCATAGCGAAGCTTGGGTTCCATTGTCGCCACGTTCGGGAATTCAACACCATATTTCTTCTGTATGCCAAGGTATCCGTCTTCCCGATCCGAGAATTCCAGCGTGAATCCTGCCTTTATTTGCTGTTCCACCGGTTTGAGATCCGAAATGGTCTTGAGATTGTATTGATCTGCGATGCTTTGTGGAACGGCCAGAGTATACGTATTGTTATAATCCATAGGGTTCAGCAGCACCATGTTGAACTGGCTTAACATTCCGTCTCTGGCTTGTTCGTAGACCTCTGTTCGATCCGTACTCACTGCTGTTTCCTTCATGAATTCGGAGATCGCTGTCCCGGTGAATTCAGGATAGATGTCAATATCACCTGAGTTGAGTGCATTGAAAAGGAATGGCGTTTTGCCTAATCCGGGTTTTAGTTCAACGGTCAGGTCTGTATCTTTTTCGATCAGCAATTTATACAGGTTAATCAGAATCTCCGGTTCCGCCCCCAGTTTTCCGGAAATCACGAGATCCTTCTGCCCTCCACGTGCCAAGAAGGGAATGGTAATCACAAGTATCGCGATCAGAGCCAACGAACCCAGGGTAACCAATGTTTTCTTGAAGGATAACCGCTGGAATTGACGCAATAGTACATCAAACAAAATTGCCAGCAAGGCGGCCGGAATGGCTCCAAGGATAATCAGCGCCGTATCGTTCCGATCAATGCCCAGCAAGATTAATGCACCCAAACCTCCTGCGCCGATCAAGGCAGCAAGTGTCGCCGTTCCTACAATCAGGACCATCGCGGTCCGAATTCCGGCCATAATGACAGGCATCGCCAGTGGCAGTTCCACTTTGATTAGACGTTGCCAACTATTCATGCCCATCGCATTTGCCGCTTCGACCATGGAAGGGTCAACTTCGGATATGCCTGTGTACGTGTTGTGGAGGACGGGCAGCAGCGCATACACCACCAATGCAATAATTGCAGGAAGTGTGCCTATGCCAAATAACGGGATGAGCAATCCGAGAAGCGCCAAGGAAGGTATCGTCTGCAACACAGCCGAAACCCCAATAATCGGTTCAGCGACTTTTGGCTTGCGTGTCAAGTAAATACCTAGCGGAATAGCGATGAGGACAGCAAAGAACAATGCGATAAATGAGATCTGAATATGTTCCAGTAGAGCTGACAACAACTGACCTTTGCGCTCACTGAACACCTCCGTGAATCTACTCATGTCCTTCACCTCGCTCCTGTAACTGACCAGACCAATATTTCATCAGATCAACTCGACTGATCTCGCCAATAATCTGGCGGTTACGTTCAACCAGCAGATGGTCATGGGAAGACATGATATCAACTAATTCCGTTAACGTAATAGATGCAGGAACGGCAGTTTTAGCTGATTTTGGCACATGACCCGGTGAGAGTGGTGACATGATGGATTCGAGATCAAAATCAGATTGTGAACTCGTATCGACGTTAGGACTTCCAACAAATTCACGTACGAAGTCATTAGCCGGCTGTCGGATCAGTTCTTCCGGGGTGCCTACCTGCAGTACTTCTCCATCCTTCATAATGCAGATGCGATCCCCCAGCTTCATTGCTTCCTGAATATCATGGGTGACAAACACAATCGTTTTTTTCATCTGACGCTGGATATCCAGAATATCGTCCTGTAATTTCTCGCGGCTCATCGGATCGAGAGCACTGAACGGTTCATCCATCAATACAATCTCGGGATCAGCAGCGAGTGCACGCAACACACCAATTCTCTGCTGTTGTCCTCCAGATAACTCAGATGGTTTACGCTCACTGTACGTATCTCCGTGCAAACCCACCATGTCCAGTAACGTATGTACACGCTTCTTGATTTGATCTGACTTCCATTTTCGCAGTTCAGGAACAACCGCAATATTTTCGGCTATCGTCATATGCGGGAATAGTGCAATCTGTTGCAGCACATATCCGATATTCCAGCGCAATTCGTGAATGTTGTATTCATCAATTGGGCGTTCATTAATACGCACTGTTCCATCTGTTCGCTCAATCAGGCGATTGATCATTTTGAGCATGGTGGTTTTGCCACATCCACTTGGACCAATCATGACAAACAATTCTCCCTTGTTAATGTTGAGGTTAACCTGACGCAAAGCCGTTGTTCCATCAGGATATTGTTTCGATATATTTTCGAACTGAATCATTCGCTCTCTTCGCCCCTTTATCTAGGGCGTGTCTGAAAATCTGCTTCCTTCGGAGTTTTCAGACACGCCCTAACATTCATCCTCATCTATTTCCCCAAAAGTGTGTTCGTATAATCACTGCTTTCCTTAGTGTCCCTGGTTAAGGAGAAATCCATATCCGAATCAACGATGTCAACATGCTGGTAGACATGCAGAAAGACGGGCACTAGGCACCGTCTTCTCATTGAATATGAAAATATTTCTTTTATTATTTCCCTACTTCCATATGATTCTGAATAAATTTCTCGAATGAAATCGGGTTATTCCCCGTTATTTTTGTCACCGTATCAGTAGTTTGATCTTCTCTCCCCTCCTCCCGGATAGGCACATCCAGTCCTGCGAGGGCAGCAGCGTATTCTTCTGACATTCCCATGCGAATCATGCTGTTCCTCAATTCATCATCGGACAAAGATTCATGCTGGATGGACTGACCCAGTACACGGCTCAAGACGTCTGCAATCTGTCCATAGGACAACCTCTCCGGCCCTGTAATGATATGCTCCGTATTATGAGGAACAACATCTGTCAGAGCATGGAAGGCCATCGCCGCGATATCATCTGCACTAACAAATCCAATTTTCCCGTCACCCGTAGCACTGTATATTTTCCCGAGATGTTTCGTCGTCTCCCGATGCGGTCCCTCCGTAAAGTTCTCCATAAAATAGGAAGGCTGCAATACAGTCCACTCAGGAGCATGGGCTTTTAAATATTGATGTACTTTGCCAAATATAGGACCATCTTGATCAATTGAAGCACTGCCAAGCAAGACAAATCGCTTAACGCCGTTCCACAATGCTTCCTTGATGAACGGAATCATGACGTCTTCTGGGGTCATGTCCATGACTGGCACGACTTAGGGTCATCTGTACAAAATCTCGCAGCGCTTCTGCACTTGCACCGCTCTTCGCCGTAAAGGTCAATGAGAGTCGGGAATAATTCAGAAAACGGGCAAGCCCGGGCAATTCTTCCTCTGCGTGCCTCAATTCGCCACTCCTCTGGCCTCGTAACAGCGCAGTATGAAAAACATCTTCCATTTGTTGGTTAGTGGTTTGAATAAAAGCTGCAATTTCGTGATTTTGTGGTGCCTGTTCAACCACACTATTAATGATGAAACATTCATTACGACGTTCGTCGTCTGTCAACACGTTAACCGCTTCGTTGAACAAGTCTGTCAAGCCTTGCCTCACACTTGTGCATTCGTTTAATAGTCTGATCCCCGCCTCTGTCTTATGCTGAATATAGAATTTAAGAGCAGAGACAAATAAATCATGTTTAGTTCCGTAGGTGTCATACAGGCTTTGCCGAGCAATGCCAAGTTCGCTCAGCAGTAAGCTCAAAGATGTACCTTCATAACCGTACGCTCCAAATACAGACGTTGCTTTTCTTAGAACGGTTTCCGTGTCAAACTCCTTGGCTCTTCCCAATTTCAGACCTCACCTCCCTATTCATTAAATAAAGAATACTCTTTCCAGACTGATCAGTCTGGAAAATAAATGCTTTGATTTTTGCCAAAGTGGTATAATGTGAATAGAAGCTACATGAATTCTTTTACCACTTACAACCATGACCACATATAAAGGAGTGCACCTATATGTATATTCAAATTACTGATTTGGCTGCAAAACGATTGACGGAAAGCCTGAATGACCAACCCGGATATTTCAAAGTGATCTATGACTTGGAAGGTTGCGGATGTAACGGAGTTATCGCGATTATCATTGTTGATGAACTCGCGGCTCTCGACGCACAGATTGAAACCAATCTGGTACCATTCTATGTTGATCCAAAACAGCAGCTGAACCTAGAACAACACATGAAACTGGATACAGAAGAAAATTATCCTTCTTTCAAATTAAGCAGTGATTCCGGTGTGCTCAGCGGTAATGTTCGCGTTCGTGACACCCGGGCAGTAACAGCGGGAAGCTCCGGTGGATCTGACGCCTGCATGTTGTAACACAGTTTCCAGCATGAATTAACAACACGCTCTTCACAACAAAAGCCGTTGCATCTAATGCAACGGCTTTTTCATGTATACTGCCTCTACGAAAGTTGCAAAAAGAAGACTCTATATAAATTAAACATAACATTTACACGAAACGGAGAGGACAGAAAGAACCTGAAGAAGCGAAGTGTTCGCCTAAAAGCTTTCGGAAAGAAAGCTGCATCGGAAGCATACGCTATCACAAGATTTTCATCATTATAAAATTGAATCAAAAAAATCAGGGGATAACAGCGATCGGAAGGTTGTTCTGTCATCGTTGTGTCCAGTGTAAATATTCTTTAGTTCCACTTATATAGCAAACTTTGTTTACAACTCGGAAACAATTGGAGAAGCTATGGATGTAATCCTCTAGTATACTCGGTATATAGATTCATATATTCCGAGGAGGAACACACATCATGAAATCTTTTACTCGTAAATCCATCATATCTACAATTCTCATAGGCTCTGTTGTAGCAGGTTCTGCTTTCACTACGTTTCCCGTCAGCTCAAGCCTGAATCCTGTCGCCTCTGCTGCAAGTTCCAGCTTCACTCAATTTCTGCATGATAATGCACCTGGTCGTACGATCAAAACGATTAAAAATGTGGCAACTGTGACCAATGTGTCCAGTACAGTTGTGCTTGTCAATAAAAAGAGAAATCTGCCTTCGACTTATGAACCTCAAGATTTGGTTGTACCTAATATTCCTTTTAGCTTCTCAGGTGCCAGTCCGAAGAAACAAATGCGTAAAGTGGCTGCAACCGCGATTGAAAAATTATTTGCGGCTGCCAAAAAAGACGGCATTGATATCAAAGCAGTGTCTGGCTATCGCTCCTATGCGACTCAAAAATCGATCTTTGACCGTAATGCCAGCATCAAAGGTGAAGCTGTTGCCAATAAAACAAGTGCTCGGCCAGGACAAAGCGAACATCAAACGGGTCTAGCAATGGATATATCAAGCGCTTCGGCCGGTTATGATCTTCAGCAAAGCTTTGGCAACACCAAAGAAGGCAAGTGGCTGAAAGCCAATGCCCACAAGTACGGATTCATCATCCGTTATGGCAAAGATCAGGAGAAATTGACTGGTTACTCTTATGAGCCATGGCATGTACGGTATGTAGGAGTGTATATTGCTGGTGAGATTACCAACCAGAAGCTTACGCTGGAGCAATATTTGGAACGTGCCAAATAAGGCAGGTTTGAACCCAAAGCTTAGACAGTTATTTGATCAGATAAAAGATGCGTGACTATAGATAACATGGCTGAAGGAGAAGATGGGGCCGCAACTGGCCCTCTTCTGCTTCAATCTTTCATTTACACTCCTCATCATGTCCCAGCGATTCTTCTAAAGACCAGTGGCAGTCTTTTCAGACCTTCTGTTCCAGCCCAAGTGCTTACGCCAGCAAGTAGTGCATTATGGCACAAATAAAGTGCGACATTGTAAACAATAGGGCCTAGAATAATCTCCATTACTACAAAACGTTTTAACGTCGAAGATTGGATCACATATACCCGAAATTCATGCGGGTCATGTCCTCCCTTAAATCTTGTGATGAGAGCTTTCATGAATCACCTCTAGTGTTTTATTCTAGCGTATGGCAGGCAAACCTTGTCTTATTCAAAAATAATACTTACATAAAGTAACTAAGTGTGTTATAGTCAGTTTATAAATTATACATAAGCGAGGGAAACTACCATGAGTGAGTTGGAGAATCTAGTCAAAAACCGTAGATCGGCCGTTATTTTTGAAGAAGGAATTGAAATTTCGGAGTCGGAACTGCAAGAGATGTTTGCCCTGAACAAATTTGCACCTTCTGCCTTCAACTTGCAACACACGCACTATCTTGTGATTAAAGACGAGGAACAGAAAGAGAAAGTCTATGAAGCCTCCCAGCAATATAAGGTAAAAACAGCTTCTGCGGTCATCGTGGTTTTGGGCGATGTCAATGCGCATCATCATATCCGCACCATTAACGAAGGCTTGCTGAACCTGGGCGCACTCACTCCGTTCCAATACGAGCAGGAATCCCAAAGTGTCACTGAATTTTACGAGTCTCGCGGCAGATTCTTCCAACGTGAGGATGCGATTCGCAATGCCAGCCTGTCTGCCATGCAATTGATGCTGATCGCTCAGGATCGCGGTTGGGACACTTGTCCAATGATTGGCTTTGACTCGGAAGAACTGCAGCGGAGTTTGGATATTCCAGACCATTATGTACCGGTTATGATGATCACGATCGGCAAAAAATCGGAAGCCAAACAACGCCCACGCGGTTACCGTAAACCGATTAACGAATATGTTAGCTTTAACAAAATGCACGCTTAATAACATATATAGTGACAACCCAATAAAGCCACGCTCTTGTGGCTTTATTGGGTTTCATCAGACCTTTACGCAAGAACGGAGAGGGCAGAAAATAACCTGAAGAAGCGGAGCTAAAAAGTTTTCTGAAAGAAAGCTGCAACGAAAGCATACGCTTCGCCGTTATCCCCCGGATTTCCCCCTTTTAAATAACTACTCATCCTATCCATTAATCTGTCATATATAAACTTCTCCGTCATTTCAAGGTTGGTATCCGAGATCAATATATCGATTATCTCTGTCTGCTCCACGCAAGTTACAGAAACAATTTCATATGGTTTACCCTGTTCCTCTCTTGTGCATAATGTTATCAATTATGTCGTAATCAAGCGGAGACAGGAGACCCTAATTATGATCAAATTAACCAGTTACCAATTATTTTGCCTTACGTTTTTATTTCAACTGGGTACAACCGTTATTTTTGGTTTTGCTGCAGCTACAGGCCGGGATGCGTGGATTGTCACTCTAATCTCCACATTATCCGGTATGGCTTTGATCTCTATGTATATGGGTATTATGAAAATGAACCCGGGTCTGAGCCTGGTTGAATGGTATCCTCGGCAATTTGGCAAATGGATTGGCCTGCCTATCGCTTTTCTTTATCCGCTTATTTTTTTATTTGATGCAGCACGTATTATCACGGATCTCAGGGACTTAATTCCAACAACAATTCTTCCGCAAACTCCGCCAATTGTTATCATAATATTATTCATGCTGATCGTCATGTACGCACTCTACCTTGGACTGCATAATGTTACAAGAGTTGGAGAGATCATGGTTCCATTCATTCTGATTCTGTTCATTATTGAGATTACCTTTCTCTTGTTGTCTAAGATTATCCTCCCCTCTTTGCTGAAGCCGATCCTGTGGGATGGATGGCATCCCGTTCTTAAAGCAGCGTTTCCCGAGGGAATCTCCCAAACCTATGGGGAAACCATCGCTATGGCAATGATCTGGACACAAGTAGCTCGGCCGGAAAAAATCTGGAAGCCTACGCTCATTGCCACACTACTCGCTTCATTAAGCTTCCTTACGTTTGATCTTCTTTCCATAACGATCTTTGGAGGTGTCTTATTTGAACGAAGTTTATATCCGTTCTACACCTTAACCGGAATGGTTAATATAAACGGATTTATCACCAACCTAAACCCGTTTGCCGTTATGTATTTTTTCATCACTGCCTTTTTCAAACTGTTTCTAAAAATGTACACCGGTTTGGCTGCACTTCAGATTTTGATTCCATTTTTAGGCAAGCGACACTTGGTTTGGATCTCAACCTTATGTGTTCTGACTCTCGGAATGGTCTTATCCGATAACATTGCGGAACATATATATGTGCTTGCCATCAAACAGATTACGCCCTATGTTTGGGTACCCCTGTTTATTATCTTTCCCGTCCTATTGTTCATCGTGTCCTCTATACGGTTCTGGATACAACGTCGGCAGAAAAAGCAAACATCAGGCTGATTAATGTGGATCGCTGACATCCTCTGGCTTGAGATATCCGCCAGAGCCTGTTAGTCCGAAACGGGTCACTTTCAGCTTGATTTGCAAGGAAATATCCACCTCCTGAAAAACCTCTTCCCAACGATCCATGAACGTTCTCCAGAGCTTTGGATGATTGCGATAAAGATAATTGCCAACGCCCAATGCATCCTTTTTGAATTCATCCTGATACTTGAATATCAGGTGTTTCATTTGCCGTTCGACCTCTTTTTGCATTTCGCCCTGGATCTGATCAAGCGATTTGGCATTAAGTAAATCCACAGTCGAAGTATTCTCAACAATATCACACTTTGCACTCAGACTTAGCAGAATGTTTGGGTTCCCCCGCGTGGTATGATTTAACTTCCATACGCTCTTCATGCCATTCAGTTCTGCACTAACCGTACCTGTACCATCAGGAGCCTTGACCGTAATAACATGTCGGTGGCGCCAATTAATGATCCATAAATTGTTATTTGTTTCTTCAATATTCAGAAATCCAATCAACTTCGTATCATTGTCAAGTACAGCAGCCCCTGAAAAAAGGAAAGCAGCCTCTTTACCCTCCTCTTTTTTGGACACATCTTTTATTTTTTCAACTGCCGGCATTAAGAAAGCCACATTCCTTCCTTCATTCATATTTCGAACCAAACTTATGAAGGTCGTATTCACCGGTCCGTAATTCGTTTGATGCAGCTTGTAATATTCCCGTAGCGACTGCGCTCCAAATGGCGTTTTGCTTTTCAACATATCCGATGCTTTCCCGTTCTTCACAACAATGAGGTCCATCCGCAAAGGTGACTCCGCATTTCGCAACAAGAAATCGATGATATGTCCGAAACCTTTTTTTGCCATTTTTTCTCCAATGACAAGACTCCGCCGCTGACCTCTATTGATGGAACGGGTAACTTTGGATTGCATTACAGACAATGCTTGCATCGGTGTTGCTCCTTCTGCTTTTTCGGTATAAAAACCCTCCTGAGGTTGCGACTGCCCATCAGCAGATTCTGCATTCAGAGCGAACTGGTTGCTGAGCAAATAAGTATTATGGTCGGTCCAATCTACGCCTACAGACAGTTGTATCGCCTGATCATTTAATTCGCTATTATCCCAGCAACCGGATAAGAGCATAAGAACAGCACACCATGTCACGAGTATTGCTCTTTTTATGGTTTTCACACTAGCTCATCCCCTTCTTCTGCTGGAGCTGGCTTTTGTCCTTTAGGTCTGCGAATATGGCCAGAAGTCGTATCTAACGGACGCTGATACATCTTCCATTGAGGAGAACGCCATATCGCATCTTTCAGCTCCGGTATATTAAGTGGAGCAAGCGGACTGAAATAAGGCACGCCAAACGAGCGCAGGGCCGTGATATGGAGTAGCAGAGCCATAGTGACAAGGGCAATGCCATACAAGCCAAGTGTTCCGGCAAAAATAAGCAATACGAACCGTAACATACGCAGTGGATGACTCAGATTCAACCGTGCAATGGTAAATGACGCAATGCCTGTACCTGCAACAATGATTACGATCGGAGCAGACACGATACCCGCCTGTACTGCAGCCTGCCCAATAACCAATGCGCCCACAATGCTGACAGCCGATCCAATCTGTTTTGGAAGCCGGATGCCTGCTTCCCGTAACCCCTCAAATGTTACCTCCATCAACATCGTCTCAATCACGGTTGGAAACGGGCTATTTTCCCGGGCAGCCGCAAAATTAAGAACCAGACTGGTCGGGATCATCTGGGAATGAAAGTTGACGATGCCAACAAACAAGGAGGGAAGGAACAGCGAGATAAAAATGAAAAGAATTCGAACGAAACGAACAGCGCTAGAATACAGACTTGGGTTATAATAATCTTCGGCTGACTGAATTCCAGACCAGAATGTAAAAGGCACAATCAGTACAAACGGCGTTCCGTCCGTAATGATGGCTACTTTTCCTTCCAGCAAGCTTGCTGCTACCGTATCCGGACGCTCCGTATTCTGTATGGTTGGAAACAGAGAATACGGAGCGTCCTCTATAAATTCCTCAATGTAGCCCGATTCGAGAATACTGTCCGTTCTGATCCTCTTTAAGCGACTTCTGACCTCATCAAGAATCGATTCCTTCACAATCCCCTGAATATAACAAATGACCACTTCGGTATGGGTCACATCTCCAATGGTCATCGACTCTGTCTTCAATGCATCCGACTTGATTTTCCGTCGAATCATACTTGTATTCACGCGTAGTGATTCGTTGAAACCTTCCCTTGGTCCCCTGATGACCGCTTCGGATGCAGGCTCTTCAACTCCACGTGTTTTAGCACCATCCATACTGGCTACCATGGCAGTATCATGTCCATCCGTGAAAACCACAACAGATGAGTTAAGCACGCCCTGAATTACCTCAGAGAGCGTGGATACCATATGGGTATGAACCAAGGCCAGACGTTCGCTCTGGATTAGTTGACTGGCATGCTTTTCTTCCTGATCCTCCTCATTCTGTGCTTCTAAGAGAGGCTTGAGAATGGCTAAGTCTATAATATTTTTGTCTACTAAACCATCCATAAAAAGCAACAATACGTTATTCCCTTTGCCGAGCGTCACTGGCCGGAACACCACATCGGAACACTGATCAAAACGTTCTCTAAGCATCTGTTCATTCACGTTCAACTGAGTTGATAAAGAGACATCTGGCTTCTGGTTCAGGAGGAACTCTGAGCGTTTGAATTGTTCCTGTTGTACTTGTTCAGCGTTCTTTTTCATTAATGAAACCTCACCATTCTGATTTTGGAGGTAGGCCTGGCATGAATGTCAAGCCTTGTCATTCTTTGAAATTGTTCCCGACAACCCTTAAGTCTATTCGGCAATCCCTGGAGTCCCTCATCAGTCTAAGCCAATTGTTCTACATCCTTCTAAAAAAGTTATGCAAATTTTTTATATCATGTTAGCATCCAACATGTAAGTGAAATCTCAAAGAGAGGAAGATTTTCATGGAAATGTATATCGAAAACCTCCCGTCATACCCGCTCGCTTATGTTCGACAAATCGGTCCTTACGGTCCAGCCAATGCCCAAGCGATGAGTACGCTGAAACAATGGGCAGACAAAAACCAATTGCTTCACGAATCAGCAACATTACTGGGTATCCCCCAAGATGACCCGGCAAGCACACCGCCCGAGACATGTAGATATGATGCCTGTATTGTTATCACTGGATCTGAACGTCTGGAAGATAAGTTTGTTGAGATTGGCGAGTTATCAGGCGGAGATTATCTCATCTGTAAGGTGAGGCATACGGCAGAAGTTATTCAGCAGGCATGGAATGTGATCATCCCACATTTGCAAACAAGTGGTTATGTGATGGACAACAAGCCGGTTATAGAACGATATCGTTGGGAACTGCTCAATCAGCATTGGTGCGAAATATGTGTGCCTGTGAAACCTGTATAATCAGCATTACGAGGAAACGAAAAAAGTGACTTCAGTTTGAAGTCACTTTCTCGTTCAGCACCATTACTGCTACTAACTAGATTAGAAATTAAAATGCCCAGTTGCCTTTGCGGAATACCGGCTCGATTGTACCGTCTTGTAACTCACCATCGATATCCAGTTCTGCCGAACCGATCATGAAATCGACGTGTGTTAAACTCACATTGCACTCATGCTTCAGCAGTTCTTCATTGGACATCGTTGTGCCATCTTTCATGTTGAATGGATAAGCACTTCCCACAGCCAAATGGCAGGATGCATTTTCATCAATACCCGTATTGTAGAAAATACGATTCAGGTTGGAGATTGGGGAGTCATGCGGTACGAGTGCAACCTCACCCAGATAACGTGCTCCTCCATCAGTGGCAAACAGGTTCTTCAGATGCTCTTCACCGGATGCTGCCGTGAATGCAACAACCTGTCCGTCCTTGAATGTGATTCTCATCTGATCTACCAGTTGCCCGTTCAAGTTCAAAGGCATGGTGCTGCTGACATAACCATTCACGCCGCTACGCTTAGGCATGGTGAATACTTCTTCAGTCGGCATATTGGCGACCGTGTATACCCCTTGTTTATTTTCGCCACCACCGCCACCCCAGATATGGTTGTGGACCAGTTCAATTTTCAGGTCTGTACCTGGCGCACGGTAATGCAGACTCTTATAGTTCTTTTTGTTCAGGACATCACTCATGTTATTCAAGGTATCCAGATGTTCTCTCCAATTTTGTACAGCGTCTCCGCCATCTACACGGTTCATTTTGAAGATCGTTTCCCACATCACGTTGATTCGGTCTTCTTCCGGGATGTCGGCAAATACTTTGTTCGCCCAAGCCCTGGTTGGGGCCTTGATCAGACACCAGCTAATCTCATGATTACGTGTGTACTTGGCATATCCGCGACGTGCGTGTGCAGCTGCCTTAGTAGCACGGGAAACGCTGTCGGAGTCAATTCCGTTATACAGTTCAGGATCTGGAACTTTGATCGTCAGGGTGGCGCCGCCTGCTTCTGCAAATTTCTCCATCATATCCGCTTTCCACGCTGGATAATAATCGAAGCTGTCATTGGAGCCATGTTCAAAACGACTGCGGGTAATGTTGTCGTCATCAAAGTCCACCTGTACATAGTTTGCACCAGCCGCATAGGCTTTTTGCACAATCAGACGTGTGAATTCTAGCGTTTCGATAGGAGCCGTTACGAGCAGATCCTGTCCTTTTTGAATATTCACGCCAACTTTAACAACTAGTTCTGCGTATTGTTCCAATGACTTTTCAAAGGTTTGTTCAAATTGACTCATAGTTGTGTTCACTCCTGTTTCATATATTGTATGAACGCTATCGCTTCTGCAGAATCGATTCCTTCTCTTTCACTACGCAAGCTTAATTTCCATAATTTCATTTATACAAAATGATCTAACCATTTCGTTTTTCTTGTTCGCGCAGTTCGATCCGGCGGATTTTACCCGAGTTGGTCTTTGGCAGATCCGTAACAAATTCGATCTTACGTGGATATTTATAAGGTGCTGTGATTTCCTTGACATGGTGCTGCAATTCACGCATCAGTTCTGGTGAAGCCAGTGAATCATCTCGCAGTACAACAAATGCTTTCACCACATTGCCACGGATCTCATCTGGACTTGCAACTACCGCGCATTCCTTCACACTGGCGTGTTTCATAAGTGCTTCTTCCACTTCAAATGGTCCAATCGTGTAGCCCGAACTGATGATGATGTCATCACTGCGCCCTTCAAACCAGAAGTAACCTTCTTCGTCTTTGCGTGCACGGTCTCCTGTTACAAAATAATCGCCACGCTGATTCGCTTCCTTCCGTCCCTCATCCTGATAATAGGACCGGAATAAAGCTGGCATTTCTTTGTGTACCGCGATATCTCCTACTTCACCCGCAGGAACAGGTTGTCCCTCTTCGTCAATAATTTCAATCAATCCCGGTGTAATCGACTGACCCATCGAGCCAATGCGTACAGGCGCATCTTTGAGACTGCCGATTAACAACGTGCTCTCGGTCTGTCCGTATCCGTCTCGAATAGTCAGGTCAAAGTGACGCTGGAAGATTTCAATGACTTCCTGATTGAGCGGTTCACCCGCTGAAACAGCACTGCGCAAATGAGACAGGTCATAATGTCCAAGATCATCGGCTTTGGCCATCAACCGATATTCCGTTGGTGTACAGCAAAGGACATTAATCTGATGTTCCTGCATCAGTTCAAGATAACGCTTGGGCTGGAATGATCCATTGTAGACCAGTCCGGTCGCGCCTCTTCCGAGTACCGACAGGAACGGGCTCCAGATCCATTTTTGCCAGCCAGGTGCAGCCGTTGCCCATACCGTATCCGAAGGTTGAATATCCAGCCATAATGAAGAAGCGATCCGCAGGTGGGCATATCCCCAACCGTGGCTGTGTACAACTCCTTTGGGATTACCTGTTGTGCCCGAAGTATAAGCAAGGATAGCCGTATCATCACGATGAGTTTCCACCGCAGCCATCTCGTCGGGTTGATTCTGCATTAACTGATGCACATTGACCCAGCCTTCAGCAGATACGCCGACTTCACCATTCGGTGATGCCACGATGCGATGTGCCAGTGACGGCAGATCCGCGTCCATCTTTTCCACTTCCGAGGTTGTCTCGGACCATACAATAACAGCTCGCGCCTCAGAGTGACGCAGACGATATTCCAGATCTTTTGCCCGTAACATCTCGGAGGAAGGAATAACGGCAATCCCCAGTTTCAGACAAGCAATGTAAATAACATAGGCAATAATGCGGCGTGGTACCATGACCAACACCCGATCACCCTTCTCTAGTCCAAGTTCACGCAATCCTCCAGCAAGACGATTCGCCTGCTTGAACAAATCACCATACGTGATCTCTTCCAATTCTCGTTGATCGCTGAGCCATCTAAGTGCAATCCGGTCTGATGGATGATTCTCCATCTCGGATGTCAGGTTATAGCTTTCAGGCGAAATCCACTGTTCAAAGTTCAAATGGAGCCTCTCCTTCGTAGTTCAATTGTAAAGCTTCTATTTATTATACCCTAAATCCTAGGACCAGGTGCTATGATCTAAGTTCATTCTAAAAAAAATAAACATAGGTCAATTAATGATAACTACCATTATAATAGATCTCTTCTTATAAAGAAAATGACATAACTAAAAGTGGCACCTACCTGGTCGTCAGGAAAGTGCCACTTTTATAAGAGAATCTCACTATAATTTTCACACAGCTATACTGTGTATGTTACCAAGGATAATTACCCATGCCGTCCAAAATGCTCTCAATTTCATTGAGCTCTTCCGTTGTCAGATCCGGTGCCCGGAGCGCAGCCACGTTTTCTTCAATCTGGGACACACGACTTGCACCAATCAGTGCAGAGGTTACACGGTTACCGCGCAAGATCCAGTTCAGAGCCAGTTGGGAGATCGTCTGTCCTCTTCGCTCGGCAACTGCCTGAAGCGCATCGAACTTGGCAATCCGTTCGTCCGTGTATGCTTCTTTTTTCAAATTACCTGTTGGATTGGCTCGTTCTTCCTTGATCTTGTCGACATATTTATTCGTCAACTGACCGCGGCCGAGTGGACAGAACGCAATGGAACCTACGCCTTGCTCATCCAGTACGTCCTGCAAACCGTCTTCAATCCAGCGATTGAGCATCGAGTAGTTTGGTTGATGAACCAGACACGGCGTACCCAGACGCCGAAGAATGGTTACCGCTTCTTGCGTCTGTTCTGCATTATAATTGGACAAGCCTACATACAGTGCTTTACCTTGCCGAACGATGTGATCCAGCGCCGTCATCGTTTCTTCCAATGGTGTGTCCGGGTCTGGACGGTGATGATAGAAAATGTCTACATAATCCAACCCCATCCGACCAAGACTTTGATCCAGACTGGCAATCAGGTTTTTGCGGGAGCCCCACTCGCCGTAAGGTCCACTCCACATATGATAGCCTGCCTTCGACGAGATAAGCAGTTCATCCCGGTAAGGACGCAGATGTTTTTTATAAATCACACCAAAGTTCTCTTCCGCTGATCCTGGAGGTGGACCATAGTTATTCGCCAGATCGAAATGGTTAATTCCGAGGTCAAAGGCACGCAAAATCATCTCTTCCTGAATATCCAATGTACGGTTGCCACCAAAATTCTGCCATAAACCCAGCGCAATTTGTGGCAGTCTGATTCCGGATTTGCCGGAACGCACATATTTCATCTCATCATATCGTTGTTCACTCGCAGTATAGGGCATTGTTATTCTCACTTTCCTGTAGGGTTTGTTGAATTCCTTTTCATCTTAGACATTTCTCGGGCAAAACGATATGGCATTTCGCTATAATCATATGGAATAATGATTGTTATCTATATATACTAATGTTAAATTCTTAATCTTTTCAGATATGTAGTATGTTAAAATGCAAGATGAGACGAAATCACACAGGAGTGAATACCCTTGATTACGTATATGTTCAAAAACAATCATTTTCAGGAGCTTCAGCTCCTTCATTATGGAACCGAAGGCTGTACAGCAGGTCACCACTTTGGCCCTGCCATGCGAGACTATTATAAAATTCATTATATTCTGAATGGCAAAGGTACCTTTGAAGTTGGTGGCAAAACGTATACCCTGCACAAAGGTCAAGGTTTTCTAATTGTTCCGCACTCTGTCGTGCATTACGAAGCAGATCAAGATGACCCATGGGAATATAGCTGGGTAGCTTTTCAAGGCAGCAATAGTCCATCTTTTCTACAGCAGGCATGTCTGTCGGAGCATCACCCGATTTTTGAGCTTGGTAATGAGGATGACGACATGCGATCCTGTCTGCACCGAATGGTCAATTCGCGCAATACCCACAAAGGCTGGGAGATCAGCATGACGGGTTTGCTGTATCAATTCTTCTCCATATTAATTGATCAGGCTAATTCAGAGCATCTTCAACCCATTCAGGATTATTCGAGGGAAACCTACGTAACGCAGGTGATGGACTTTATTGAAATGAACTACGCCAATGCCATTACCGTTCAATCCATCGCGGCCCATGTCGGTTTGCAGCGCAGTTACCTGTGCTCTCTCTTCAAGGACCAGATGGGAAGCAGCATTCAATCGTATCTGGTCCATTACCGGATGCGCCGGGCAGCCGAATTGACCCTAGATCCGGGACTGACCATTGGGGATGTTGCCCGTTCTGTAGGCTATACGGATCCATTGCTCTTCTCCAAAATGTTCAAAAAAGTGATGGGCGAAGCCCCCACCTACTACCGCAAACATAAAACAGCACCCTCCCAGTTAAGTTGTTAATCGGGAAGGTGCTGTTTGTGTCAATCATTTATCCTTACAATCGTTATTCCTTACATTCTTATCATTTGTTTATACCGTCTCCGGCATGGATACGCCGACGACTTGTACTTTAATTTCATCCACCATAACGCCAGCTAATTGCTCTACAGCCTGTTGAACATTATGTTGAAGTTCACGGCAGACCTCGTGCATCTTGTTACCATATTGAATGTTGATGCGCAGCTGGATGGTTGCCTGATCGTCTTTGACGTGTACGTCAATCCCTTTTTGCAGACTCTTGCCGCTGATACTCTTGGCAATCCCTTCAGTCAGTCCAACGGACATAGAGGATACACCAGCCGTTGATTGAGCGGCCATTCCCACGATCTTGGATAACACATTGTTCGAGATGTGAATGGTACCCATTTGAACAGATTGAGGTGGGATATATTCAGGTTCATTGTATTGTTTTTCGATAATTTCAGACATGTACTCCACTCCTTCGAATAATTAAATTCTATGCATTCTGCCATTTGTCCTTAAAGAACATGTTATAGATTCGAACCAAAAGAATTTTAACAATCATATAAACCGGGATAATAATCAGGATGGCAATAATTCCACCCAGGTCGCCTGCACCCAACACCAGAATGATGGTCGTGAGCGGGTGAATATCGAGCTTTTTGCCGAATACGTACGGTGCAACCAGGTTATCCTGAATCTGCTGAGCGACAAGAATAATAATCAGAGACCAGATGGCAACCGATGGTGAAACCACGAGACCCATGATCACAATAGGTACGGACGACACAATCGCTCCGATAAACGGAACAAAGTTCAAGATGACCGCAATTACCGTGAGCAGTAATGCGTAAGGCAGTCCAATGATGAGGAAACCAATATACATCAATACACCCAGTGCCAGATTCACCAAAACTCTTCCCACAATAAAACCACTCAACGCCTGATCAATCTCAATTACGACTTCACGGCTATCATTTTGGAAACGTTTTGGAGCGATATGTGCCAATTTACGACCAAATTTATCGCCTTGTAACAGCATATAGAACAAAAGGATCGGTAGTGTAAACAAGATGATCGCAAAACTGGAAACGAGTGAGAAAAATCCACTTACATAGTTGGTTACAAAGTTAAATCCTTTGTTGATATACTCCGTGATCTGGGAGAAAGGTGTCGAGCCCTCAGGGAACAAGGCCTGAATGGCACCATTTTGCTCCAGCTCTCTCAGCTGGTCACTTAATGAATTAATTAGACTTGGTGCGTTATCAACCAGGTTGATTAGTTGCTCACGTAACGATGGCCATAAACCAATGATGAAGAACACTCCCAGAATAGCAGTAATCAGATAGATTAGCAAAATACTTAACGTGCGATTTATTTTCTTTTTCTCCATATAATTCACAAGCGGCCTTAACAGATAATAAAAGAACACCGACAACATCATCGGCACAGTGATGACCGTGATCATGGTGACTAGCGGCTGAAAGATGAAGCTCACACGTGATAATAAATAGATATTAACCAATAACAACGCCAGTGCAATACTGAACCGGACAAACGTATTTACTTTGAACAAAATATTTCCCTCCACATGGACATTTCTTCTCTTATTTAATTTGGAATCTCAATGCTAAACACGGTTGTTTCTCGCCCACGCCGGGAAAGGATCAGCCGTCCACCCATTTTCTCCGTATTACGCCGTGCGATGGACAACCCGAGACCGGTGCCTCCGGTCGCTGTCCGCGCCTCATCCCCTCGTACAAACGGGTCAAAGATGGTTGACCACAGTTCTTGTGGTATGCCCACTCCGTTATCTGCCACCTCTATCACCACATGGGTATGAAGCGGAATGAGTTCGAGGCGCAGTTCGGTTCCGATTGGATTATAAGACAGAGCATTGGTAATCAAATTCTGGATGACTCTGGATAACAGCTCCGGATCATACCTCGCGTAGATCACCTCATCAGGAACAAGTACATGAAGGACAAACTGTTTCTGTTCAATCTCCCCATAGGTATCTGCCATAATCTCTCGCACGAATTCTCCAATCTCTCTTCTCTGAATATGCATGCGAAAATCGGGCGAATCCACCTTGAGCAGCTCCAACATATTCTGTATCATGCGTGCAACTTGAACGGACTTGTTATAGATGTATCCCAGATATCTTTGCTGCCTGTCCTTGTCCTCCCCACGTCCTTCCACCAATGCCTGCGCATATCCCTGTATGGATGTTATCGGTGTTTTCAGATCATGTGATAAGTCTACAATCAGTCGCTGTTTACTCTCTTCGGCGTAACGTTTTTCCGCAGAGGTGTTCTCAATAACGTCCGCCATGTAGTTAAAAGTCTCACCGATCTGGACAAATTCTCTCTCGGCCGAAATCGACATCCGTGTACTGTAATTCCCTTGTATCATCTGCGTAAGACCCGAGGAGAGGATGCTGAGTGGTTTTTTGATTCTCCGTGCGACCCAATAGCTGTAGACAAAGATCAATAATAAAACCAAACCGATGCCAATCATAATGTAAAAGGATAATGGATGTTTCAGATTAGTAATCAACTGATTATCATTAATCCGCACGCTGACCAGATCACGCGGGATTTTGAGCAATACATACGCTGCCGTTCCTGCTGTCGAGAGAGGAGTGATCGAATAATAGTATTCCTGGTTACTCCGATTCTCAAGTCCAGCATATAGATCGGCTTCACTGTATTGGGTGAACGCATCTTGCTTGTCTCCCACATGATGAATGACGTTGCGATTCGCATCCAGAATCTCAATCCAGCCGCCGCTGTCCTTGAGACGTGGGATCTCTGTGTCTTTGCCTTTCGACACCGAACCTCCACCGGAATAAAATTCGTTCTCCAGCTCTTCCACATATACGTGGGCTTCAACATTCAGATCCGGATCAACCACCTGATCCGAAATGCGAAAATCCACGACATCAAGTGAAACCATAAGGTACACGATCAATACCAGTAACAGCAAAAAGAAGTTGAACAGCAAAAAGTCCAGTGTCAGGGATGTCTGCAACAGTCGCTTTTCTCTAGCTTTCCATGGGCGCTTCAATTTTGTATCCCAGTCCCCTTATCGTTTTGAGATATTCCGGTTGTCTGGAGTCACGCTCGATCTTCTCCCGAATGTTGCTGATATGTACCATGATCGTACTGTCCTCGTGCGCATAATAATCGCCCCAGACCGCTTCGTATATTTTTTTACGGGTGAATACTCGGCCAGGTTGATCGAGCAACAATTCCATGATTTTATACTCTGTAGAAGTCAAAGTTACAGGACTTCCTGAACGAAAAAGGAGACATTGGGATCGATCCAGCGTCAGATCACCTAATACCAGATTCTGTTCTTTCGCTGCGGGAACCTCCGCTGCATCAAATTGATTAACTCTTCTGAGCAACGCCTCTACTCTGGCGACAATCTCAAGCGGGTTGAACGGCTTCGCTATATAATCGTCTGCCCCAAGTCCCAGTCCGAGGATTTTATCGTGATCCTGACTTTTGGCGGATAGGAACAGAACAGGCATGTGATGCGTCGCCCGGATCTGCTTGATCAACTGCAATCCATCCATTACAGGCATCATGATGTCCAGTATGACCAGATCGATCTGTGTTGAACGTATGGTTTGTAGCGCCTCGGCTCCATTCACCGCAGTTTTAATGGTATAGTCCTTCTCCAGATAGAGTTGAAGCAGTTCCACAATCTCTGGTTCGTCATCTGCAATTAATACAGTGTATCTCATGTTATTCCTCTCATTTCCTATACTCTATGCCTATCTCTACATTATTACTATATACTACGTCTCTTAATTCAACCTAAATCATTTCTAAAGATAATCTAAATAAATAGAAATAGAGCCCTGGCGCAGGCCAAGGCTTTAAGAAAGGTTCTAAACTAATTTGGAATACATATGACGCAGATACCGCCAGCGCACGAGTGCAAAATACAAGATCTGCATGGAAGCAAACACCAAGAAGATACGCAGGCTGTATCCAAAGACCGAGAAATCAACCAGCTGCTGCAACGCTACAAAGGCAACTGAACTGTGGATGACCGCCACCAAGAGTGGCAGGAAGAACATGAGCAGGAGCTGCCTCGTTACAATGTTGCGGAGTTCGGGACGACTGAGTCCCATTTTGCCAATCATACGATACTGCGCTTCATCCCGTTCCAGATCTGCGTAAAGTCTGAAATATGTGAAACTTGCTGCAAAGGTGAAGAAAACAATGCCAATCAGACCGCTCAAGATCAGAATGATGCCATTGGTCTGCTTGGAATTAAGCCAATCCAACACAAGCGCGCTGACCTCGTAATAACCTTTGTCGGAATGATCATCTTGAATGGATTTGATCAATTCAGGAGCAAAGCTGCGTGTGCCCATCCAATCTTTCACGATAAATTGGACCGTTCGCATGGAATAGAAATCTTCAGGCATCCCAACTTCCTCGTTGTACTCAGGTCTCATCTTATTAAACAATTCGTCGGTTACGATGTAGAGATTAATTTCCCCTTGAAAGGGAATTACAATCTCGGTTCCAGGTGTCGATAGCTGAACAGGTACGCGCTGATTATCAATCTCCAGATTGATCTCCCCTCCCGAGACTCCTTGTTCAGCTTGTTCACGGTACTTCTTACGAACCGCCAAATTGCTTGGTGTCATAAATGACTCATCGACCTGTTTCAACGTACGTTCTTCGTACCCAAGTGCCTTCGCCAGACGGTTATAATCACTCAGCTTAATAATATTGCCATTGTTATTTTCAACTAGAGGAGCATAACTGCCCTTCACGTAGGGAACTTGATTATCAATCAACGTTTCTTCAATCTGACGAATATGTCGATCCGAGTCGGGAGTATCCCATGAATTCATATAACTGAATGCGTACGGATTCGACATGGACGACAACCCCGGGTCAGCAATCGCGAGCATGGTGCCAATTCCCGTAAATGAAGAAGCGGAGATGATACTTACCATGAAAAACATGATGGCGTTATCTTTCATTCGATAGGTAAGCTCAGATAGGAAGAGCAGATTGGTTTTGCGGAAAAATAACCGTGGATTACCTTTGAGTGCCCGGATCACGTACACACTGAGCTGTGTGAACAGTAAATACGTACCTGCAATAACAACCACGACACTTGCGAGTAATAACGGAAACGAGAAGCTTACCCATACAAAAGTGAATACTCCTGCATAACCCCCTCCAACCAACAATACCGATAACAGTGCGAGCAAACGTGATGCTTTGGGTTCCGGTTTCGGTTTTTCCTCTGATTTCACAAGGTCAATGAGCGAACCTTTCCGTATGAGCAAGGATGACGACATCGCAATGATAACAAACAGCAGCAAAAATGCGCCAACCGTCAAGGCAATGCCTTTCAGCGGAAAATAGAACCGAAGACTGTTCTCAACAGCCAGCATGGATCCACAGATGAGCAGGATCAATTTGCCGAAAATAATCCCGAGCCCGATGCCGGTAATGATCGAAGCTAATCCGATACACATATTCTCCATAAACAGGAGCCGGTTCATCTGTTTGTTTGTCATGCCAATAATCAGAAAAATACCAAATTCTTTCTTGCGTGTCTTCAGAAATGAACCTACCGAGTAGAGCAGGAACAGAAATGAAAAGATGAATATAATGATCTCCGCAATCATAAACCCCTGGTTAGCAAGCAAAGTAACCGTTCCATTGGAACCCTTTAACCCTTCTTTCAGATCGGGATGAAACAGGAGCAATGCATAAGTAAAAAAGATCATAACGGAAAATGTACTACTCAGAAAATGAGCCAGATAAATTCTTTTGTTGCGAACAACGTTATTAATGGCGAACTGGCGAAAATTCATGTCCTGAACCTCCCATTAGGGATAATACATTAATAATTTTCTGGTAAAAGGCCGCACGATTATCGCCGTAGTGAATTTCATTATACAGTTTGCCATCCTTGATAAAGACAACCCGACTGCAATAACTTGCAGCTACTGCATCATGAGTGACCAGCAGCATCGTAGCCTGATCCTCCTGATTGCGAGTTTCGAGAATCTCCATCACATCTCTTGCCGCCTTTGAATCCAGGTTGCCTGTTGGCTCATCGGCCAGAATCAGCTTCGGGGAATGGATAAGCGCTCTGGCAATGGCCGTACGCTGTGCCTGTCCTCCTGATATCTCATATGTCCGTTTGTTCAGAATACCCTCGATCCCCAGCTTGCTTGCCAGCTGTTCGACACGTGCGTTCATCTCTGCTAGCGAAACACCGTCAAGAGTCAGTGGCAGCACAATGTTTTCCTTGACTGTAAGTGTAGTTAACAGATTGAACGATTGAAAAACGAATCCAAGCTCTTTGCGCCGGAACAGCGCGAGTTCGTCCTGATTCAATTCAAACGGATTCTTCCCTGCAATCCGCAGTTCGCCTGATGTTGGATGATCAATGGTTGAGATCATGTTCAGCAGCGTTGTTTTGCCACTACCCGACGGTCCCATAATGCCGACAAACTCACCTTTCTGAATACTGAGGTCGATGCCGGATAACGCTTCATAGGACACAATGCCTTTATAGATTTTACTGATCTGTTTCACAGAACAAATCTCCATCGTTACAACTCCTTAGTGATGTAATAATTCAAAATCAAGTTACATTCATGCTGTGTGTATGCGTATTGTGCGTGGCCTTTCCTGTGATCTTCTGACTACAGTCTATCGAAGTTCCGACCATTCTCCTATGGTTTAACCTTTCATCAACATGACAATGTTGTAAGGTTGAATCATGGTAACCAAAAAAGACGTCTTCGCCCCGACAGGCAATAGACGTCTAACCTCACACTTATACTTCTTCAACCTGCCTTTCAGGAGTTGAATGTAATTCGGACAGTCGTTCCTTCGCCGTAAACGGATTCAAGATCAATCTGATGATTCATCCGCGTTAACACTTCTTTGGCAATATACAGTCCCATGCCTGTGGACTCTTTGAAATGCCGCCCGTTCTCCCCAGTGAAGAAAGGCTGGAATACCCGATTCAGATCAGACTTCGGAATCCCGATGCCCTGATCCTGCACTTCCAGCATGATGGAGCGTTCTGCTTCATATGCCCGCAGATGAATCTTTTGTCCACTGCCCGCTGCGTACTTGATTGCATTAGAAAGTAACTGGACCAGGACAAAACGAATCCACTTGGCATCGGATTGCACAACCAGCGAAGGTTCTATATGCATCTCTGGATAGACGTGATTACGGATGAAGAAACGTTTCAGCTCATGGATCGCCTCTTCCCCAGCATTCTTCAGTATCACAGGTTCAACACTGAAATCCTGTTCAAAGGTATCCAAGCGAGCCACATACAGTACAGTCTCCAGACCTCGTCTCATCTGGTCCGCTTCCTCCCGAATGCTTATGAGCCGAGGATCGTCATCCTCCTGATCTTCCACGGTCAACTCAATCACAGATAAAGGTGTCTTCATCTGATGTACCCACTGGTTCATAAACGTCAGATATTCTTGCTGCCGCTGTTCAAGCCGATGCAGATGTGCATGATACTGTCTGTATTGCGAATCCAGCAGCTTCTCCAGCGACAGTGATAATGGACTTGTTTCGTTCAATGGTACAAATTCCTTCAGCGAATCCATTGATCGTGACATTCGGGCATAAAAAGAGCGATGTGACAGATAACGATAGACCAAATATCCGATGTACAAAAATAATCCCAACGCTACGGCATAAGCAGCCGTGATCCAATCGTTGTAACCGTCATACCAGAACACCGCAACCACGGTGAACAAGATGGCAACAACCCAGCAAGTTAAAGCGAGATGTTCTCGTATAAACAATCTCATGAAGGAGAAGAAGCTTTCCAGTTATTGTTCAATCGGTAACCCGAACCTCTGACCGTTTCCAGTGCATCCGAAATACCAAGCTCGGTTAATCGTTTACGCACCCGAGTAACGTTAACGCTGAGTGTATTGTCATCCACAAAAGAGTCATCCCACAGCTTCTCCAGGATTGTCTCTCTGCTCACCAGCTTGGGACTGCGGCGCAGTAACGTTTCCAGCAGAATCGTTTCCTTCTTCGTCAGCTGTACTTTGCGATCACCAAGCTGAATCTCCAGTCTTTCCAAGTATACGACCAAACCATCCAGTTCCACCTTGCGTTCTTCATCACGTACAGCATAGTCCCCATATACCCGGCGCAGCTGACTTCGAATTTTCGCTATAACAATCTCATGCTCAAATGGCTTCGTGATATAATCATCTGCCCCGTTCTCCAGTGCCATGACCTGATCCATCTTCCCACTCCGCGCGGAGATAAACAAAATGGGGCATGTGGACAGCGTACGAATCTGGCGGCACCAATAGAAACCATCGTAACTGGGCAAGTTGATATCCAGAAGTACCACATGTGGCTGTACCTGCTCAAACTGTTGTACAATCATCTCAAAATCCTCGACCAGTACGGCCCGGTCCCCGTAGCGTTCAATATGTGATTTCAATAATCCCGCAATCTTGGGATCGTCCTCTATTATCATAATGGTATACATTATTGGATCTCACCTCTGGCAAAATCATAACACAGGATTTATTATCTAGCATCGATTTGCTTACGCCAATCCACAATATCCTCGTTCAATTGCTTCAGGTCTCCAGAAGCTTTCTGATCATCGGATAACTTGTATTGTTGCTTCAATGCCAAGATACGATATACACTTTCATCAATTCGGGACTCGGTGATTTTGCCTGACTTCACTGCACTTATTAGCGTATCAAAAATCGTCTTGGCACTCTCATAACTGTGAGCTACCAACAGAATGTCACTTCCTGCTTTAACAGTTGCCAGGGCGGCTTCGTCCAACTTGAAGTTCTTCGCAATTGCACCCATACTCAGGTCATCCGTGATGACGACACCATCATAATTGAACTTCCCACGCAAATGTTCACCAATAATGACATCCGATAAGGAGGCTGGATGATCCGGATCAAGCTTCGGGAACAAAATGTGTGCAACCATGACCGCCTCCACTTGCTCCTTCACTGCGGCCTGGAACGGAATCCATTCAAGCTCGGCCAGTTGTTTTTCCGTTTTGTTCACAACAGGCAGATCCAGATGGGAGTCCACGGACGTATCACCATGACCCGGAAAATGTTTCACTACCGGAATAATGCCTTCACTACGTAGTCCCTTCATCTCTGCAATCCCCATACGTGACACCAGTTCTGCCGAGCTGCCGAATGAACGATCTCCAATCACCGGGTTCTTCGGGTTACTGTTCACATCCAGCACAGGAGCAAAGTCCACATTAAAACCTGCAAGCTGAACTTGTCTGGCCAACAATTCACCCATCGTTTCAGCAAGTGCGCTATCTTTCGTCTCGCCTACTTTTCTACTGGAAGGAATCGATTCCACCGTCTCCGGCATACGACTGACTTTGCCACCCTCCTGATCCACACTCATGAAGATCGGTACCGGGTTGGACCGATTCGCTTCCTTGATGGACTGCACAAACTTGGCTGTTCCCTCGAGTGTCGATACATTGTTGGCATAGAAAATAATGCCCCCTACCTTTTGATCGGTAATCATCTGTTTGGCTTGATCATCCAACGTTGTCCCTTGAACACCAGCCAGTATCATCTGTCCAATCTTCTCTTCTAACGTTAATGAACGGAGCTGCTCCTGCACCGAATCGACTTCCTCTGGTACTTCCTCTTGAGGTGGAGTAGTATTCTGCTCCGGCGATGAAGAGGATTGCCCTGAGTTAGAGCCAGCGTTTGAGCCGGTATTCGAGTCCGTTGCGGAGGAAGGTTTCTGTGCTTGGCCACATGCCGATAAAATCAGAACGATCCCCAGCAGAAGACACATCATATGCAGTGGTTTTCTCCATTTATTGTTCGAGTTGTACCTATAATTGTGCAAGGATATTCATCCTCCTTATGTAATGTCATCTTGGTAATTCAAAGGTTCAGGCCTAACCTTATCACAAGGTGAATGATTTTCAAAATGAGCGCTTCTGAGGATTGAATCGTTGTGCTGACATATATGCAGCGAAAAAAATGGTTGCTATAGAACCTGAAATATGGAACTTAATGGTATTGTGACTAGGCGCGTGTGCGATGTATGTGGAGAATAATAAGGAGTAACGGTGCAGGAAATGATTTTCTATTGTGAATTTTTCAGATGTTGAAATTATTAGTATAGGTAGCTCAAAAAGCCGCCCAAAGGCGGCCTATTTGTTCGTTTTTGTTTTACTTTTCGTTGTAAATCGTTGCCGTTCAGCGTTGGCTCACCTTTCACTAAACGTTCTTAGGCTTCTATTAATGGAGTGTTTGCAACACTTCCGTTGTAAATGGAATAATTTCGGATATGCGACCTTCGCGAACTTTGGCAGGCCATTCGGGATCACTAAGCAGAACACGACCCAAGGCGATCAGGTCAAATTCATTGTTCTCCAGCTTCCAATTTAATAGATCCAGATGGGCATCCCCTGTTCCCTGGTACTCGGTTGCCCTGTCTACAAATTCAGCTTCAAGACCTACCGATCCAACTGAAATAGCTGGTTTACCGGTTATTTTTTGCGTCCAACCCGCAAGATTCAACTCCGAACCTTCGAACTCCGGTAACCAGAACCGGCGAGTTGAGCAATGGAATATATCTACGCCAGCAGCACTGAGTGGTGCCAGGAATTGCTCCAATTGTTCCGGCGTTTCCACCAGACGTGCCTCATAATTCCCCATCTTCCATTGGGAGAACCGGAGCACAATTGGGAAATCAGGACCAACCGCCGCACGACAAGCTTTAATCACTTCAACCGCAAATTGAGTTCGCCGTACCAAATCACCACCATAATTGTCAGTCCGTCGATTCGTCTGCTCCCAGAAGAATTGATCAATCAGGTATCCATGGGCTCCGTGCAGTTCAATGCCATCAAACCCGATTCGCTGTGCATCCGCTGCCGCTTGGGCATATGCCTTTACAAGACCATGAATCTCCTCTTCCGTTAATGGTTCACGTGATGGTTCACCTGCCATGCTAACCCCAGACGGACTTACAGGCTCAGCTTCTGCATTAGGCAAGTCACCGGAACGACGTGCTGTACCCACATGCCACAATTGTGGCATGATTTTGCCACCCGCTTCATGTACTGCTTTCACTACATTAGCCCATCCTCGCAACGAATCTTCACCATGGAATAATGGAATACTCGCTCCACTAACCGAAGATGGATGATTAATGCCTGTACCTTCCGTTATAATAAGCCCCACTCCACCTGCTGCTCTGCGACGATAGTATTCAGCAACTTCTGGTCCAGGTACGCCCTCTGGTGAGAATCCGCGAGTCATGGGTGCCATAACGATTCGATTAGACAATGTTAGCTTGTCCGAGGTGAAAGGTTTGAATAATGCTGAAGGTACGTTCATAGTACATTGCTCCTTTGCAATTGGAAATATGGAACTCCGCATCCACATGAAATGCGACATGCTTTTGTATTGTATCACGTGTAATCCAGTTGACTGGTTTAGAATTATTTCTCTATCCATTTTGTATGTCTAAGCATGTCCGCTTCCTCCTTTATACTATGTAATTCGACCCGTACACGCAACAAATTCCGCCCGATCTCTACGAAAAAAAGTAGACAATCACATCTGTTGATGTGCTGTCTACTTGTTCTTACTGTCTGTGATTTCTATTCAGCTTTTACCAAAATCTTAACTTGATTTTTCTCTTTTAGCAGTGCATCAAATCCATGTTCCACCACTTCATCCAACGAGATTCGTTTGGTCACCAGCTTGTCAGCCGGGAAGAAACCTTTATCCATCAGACTGATCACCGCCGGGAACACATCGCGATAACCAATAATGCCATTAACTGTACGTTCTTTCATGACAATCGAGTTCGGGTGAATTGGCGCTTCCTGTTCAAAAATACTGACGATCATCAACTCTCCACCAATACGTGTCGAATCAATGGCTTGTTGCAGAACACGCGGAACACCGGTTACTTCATAAGCTACGTTAACGCCACCTTGTGTACGTTGATGGATCTCTTCCACGACATTAAACTGCATTGGATCAATCACAATGGCACCGAGCTCTTCGGCTTTTGCTTTCCGTTCATCCGATAACTCCACCACATAAATATCCGACGCTCCCGAAGCTTTAAGCGCTTCGATGACCAGAAGTCCGATTGGGCCTGCGCCAAACACGGCTGCCGTATCTCCCACTTTCAGTTTGCTTTGGCGCACAGCGTGAAGTGCTACAGCTGAAGGTTCAACCAACGCACCTTGCTCATACGAGATTGAATCCGGAATGGCATGTACCATGTTTTCTTCAGCAGTTACATATTCGGAGAATCCGCCTCCGCCTCCAGCGAGTCCAAGGAAACCCATTTTATCGCACAAATTGTATTTCCCTTGTTTACAAGCTTCGCAGTGTCCACATGCATAGATCGGTTCTACAACCACTCGATCACCCGCCTTGAAACGTGTAACACCTTCCCCTACTTCAACCACCTGTCCTGAGAATTCATGCCCCATAACAATAGGCGCTTGTTCCCCTGTTAGCGGATGTGGTGCTTGAGCAGGAATGAAGATTGGACCAGCTGTGTACTCGTGCAAGTCGCTGCCGCAGATACCGCACCATTCCACTTTTATTTTGACCTTACCTTCTTCAGGGTGAGGTTCATTAATATTTTCGAGACGTAAATCTTTGACTCCATGCCAACGTAATGCTTTCATTCATTTCATCTCCCAGATCATAATTTGTGATATAATCGGAAACGTTTCCGTAAATTAAATATGTCACATTTTAGATACGCTGTCAAACATATTTCTCCACTAATATGTCTATTTCGTGATCATATCGAGTTCACTTTAGAATGCTTATACTTTAGTTTAAGTGATCTTAGCGGTATTACAAACGATGTAATCCTTGTTATTAACATATATTATGGCAAATATTATTGTAGACCCATTGAAATTTAATCAGGCCTCGCCATAAATCTGACCCTTTCACGGGATACTTCATTGTTCAAATGTTATAATCAAGTTATATAACTATCGTGAAGTTCATACATATTCCTAATATTTCGGAATTGTTTCCGATAAAGCGAGGTAACCGTACATTGAGGAAAGAACAGAAACTTACGATCAAGGACGTTGCAGAGCGTGCCGGCGTGGGCATCGCTACCGTATCCCGGGCCATTAACAATTCAGAAGGCATCAGCAGTAAAACACGGGATAAGGTGATGCAGGCCATTGAAGAACTGGGGTTTGTACCCAACACCTCGGCACAGAGTCTGAAAATCCGGCAAACGCACCAGATCGCGCTTGTTGTACCCGACATACGTAACGCCATCATTCCGGAAATCTCCTGGTCTGTAGAGCAAACGGCGAAGCAACACGGGTACCATGTCGTGCAGATCAATACGGCAGGCAATGCCAGAACCGAGCTGGAAACTATTCGTAATGTCAAAAAATTGCATGTGGACGGACTGATCTTCATGCCTCTGGCGTACCCCAAAACGTTACCCGGACTGATTGATAAAGCGCCGCTCCCTATCTCCATGATTAATTACGGCAAAAAACTGGAACCGGGCATGAAGGCAGATATCGTCTCTCTTTCTCAACCCGAAGGCAAACTGGTGATGGAGCATCTGTTCAAAATCGGCCGGACTCGAATCGCATACGCTGGTGCACCCAAAGACATTATTGAAGAACGCTTCCGTGCATATGAGCAAGCTGTAGGCCATGTGGACATTTCTCTCGTCTACTTTGGTGAGGACTTTTCATTGAATACTGGTGCTAATGCTGCAGATTATTTCTATGGACTTACGCATATGCCAGATGCCGTCTATGCCATTAATGATATGGTTGCCATCGGATTGGTTAATCGGTTCAAGGAGCTAGGGGTTCGTGTACCTGAAGATGTGGCTGTTGTGGGTGTGGATAACAATCAATGGACGACCGTCACGTCTCCTCAGATTAGTTCCGTGTCCATTATGGGCGAAGAAGTCGCCAGACTTGCTACCGAGCTGTTGTTAAAACGAATTCGGGAGATGAATACGACCGATTACGAACACATCCAATTTGAACCGCGCTTAATCGTTCGTGAATCAAGCGTAGCCATGATTCATTCTTCCCAGCGAGGGCCACACAGTTAAATTTGGTGAGGGGGATGGGTCAGCAGGATAGGATCTATTTTACGGCTATCCCTTCATTTGTTCTGCTACACAGATATACTAAAAAGGTGTTGCTCAGGTCTAACTCTTTCCTGGCAGCACCTTATTTGTCGTTGATTCTATATAATTATAGCGAGTCATACTCCGCATATGTTCATTCTAAGAAAGCAGTTGCCTGATCGGTGTTCCCTTCAGGAACATCGCTATATTCTCTACGGTATGATTATAATAGATCTAGGCCATCACATTCATGCCAAATGCTTCTGCGTGCCAACCACAATATCAAAATCCTGCAATTCCTGGATGACTTTATCTTCCGAGCCCATATAGTTGTTGAATGTCTGAATCTCTACCTGATCCATCAACGGACCACAGTCCGCCGACGTCAGCGCAACGTTCTGATCATCATCCAAAACGGCACAGCGCAACTTCGTATTCATTGCTGATCTCCTCCTATATCTGCTCACTTTTTAAATATATTGTAGCAACTCCGCCTCACTTTCAAAAGTATCATTCCGATAACTGTAACAAAGACAGCGTAGCCTGGATGCTCTGCTCTACAAACAAGCGGTCCGGTCCTGATTTCATTAGTACAGTCAGTCCAATCATGGATACAACCAGAGACTGTGCGACCGCATTCGCGTTCATTTCAGTTGACAACTCCCCGCTCTGTTGCCCTCGTTCTACCGTTTCTTTGAAAAGCACACCCAGGTACATCTGATGCTCCCGTGTAAGAACAGCGAATTTGGGATCATGCGGAGCCAGTTCAACCATCGTATTAATGCAAAAACAACCGTGACTAGGCTCGGTCACACTCCCCTCTGCTCCTATATGTTCAAACAGTCCACGAAAGGCTTCTCGTACTGAGGAGCCCTGTTGAAGTCTGGCTCTGACTTGAGCCGCATGCTGAGTGGTATACCTGCGAAGTGCTGTTTCGAATAATTCCTTTTTATCTCCAAAAGCTGCATACAGACTGGGACGTTGAATGCCCATTGCGGTCGTCAAGTCATTTAAAGATGCCGCTTCGAATCCCTTGTCCCAAAACGTATGCATTGCTGCATCGAGTGCTTTATCCGTATCAAATTCCCGTTGTCTAACTATACAATTCACCTCTTTATGTATCGATCAGTATATTCATATATTTTAAACTCATAACAATGGATAAGTCAAAGATCACTCACTTAAAATTAAAAATAACTCCTCTATAAAGTTTTTTTAACCAAATTTAAAATCTCACCCAATTCTCTGTTGACAGAATTCACGCAAATAAAGTATGGTTATCCCGAAACATATCATACCGATCAGTACATAATAGAAAGGTGACAAATACACATGCAAACTTCTTCTCCAGATGCACAATTATCCAATAAGGAACGTCCTGCCATGTCACGGTTAGTTGCTCTTCTTTTTGCCGTGTGCAGTGGACTTGCGGTCGCGAATATTTATTATGCTCAGCCTTTGCTGGACTCCATTGCTCAAGAATTCAGCCTATCTCCATCATCCATAGGGATTGTCATCACAGTGACTCAAATATGTTATGCCTTGGGGCTGTTCCTTCTCGTTCCGCTTGGTGACCTCTTAAATCGCCGCAAGTTGATTATCATTCAAATGCTCTTATCCGTGCTTGCACTGGTTCTCGTAGGAACCGCACAATCCAGTTCCCTGTTGTTCATGGGGATGGCTGTCGTAGGTCTACTCGCGGTCATTACACAAACATTGGTCGCCTTTGCTGCACACTTGGCAGCCCCGTCCGAACGCGGTCGCATTGTTGGACAGGTAACCAGCGGAATCGTCATTGGCATTTTACTAGCACGAACGGTTGCAGGTACGCTGAACGATTGGTTCGGGTGGAGATCGGTATATCTCTTCTCTGCCAGCCTTACATTACTCGGAATTGTCGCCTTATTTTTTGTTCTCCCAAGGCAACAACCCCCACAAGTGAAACAAAGCTATGTCCAATTACTCGGCTCCGTCTTGCAACTGTACCGTGAGTTGCGTGTGTTACGCGTACGCGGTGTGCTGGCCATGCTGATTTTTACAGCCTTCAGCATCTTGTGGACTTCTATGGTACTGCCACTAAGTAGCCCTCCACTGTCCCTGTCTCATACAGTCATAGGTGCATTCGGTCTCGCAGGAGCGGCGGGAGCATTGGCTGCTGCCCGTGCAGGTAAACTTGCCGACCGGGGCCTTGGTCAGAAAACAACCGGTGTCTCTCTTGTCATTCTGCTCTTGTCCTGGCTGCCCATCGGTTATACCCATCACTCTCTCTGGTTCCTGATCCTGGGTGTTATCCTGCTCGATCTCGCCGTGCAGGCCGTACATGTTACCAACCAGAGCCTGATCTACGAAGTTCGCCCCGAAGCGCAGAGCCGCCTGACGGCAGCTTATATGATCTTTTATTCCATCGGCAGTGCGATTGGCTCCATCGTTTCTACCCAAGTGTATGCATGGGCGGGCTGGACAGCCGTATGCTGGTTAGGTGCTGGCGTTAGTGCAGCAGCCCTTGTGTTCTGGATGATCGATCGTTATATGCATCGGAATCTCAATCGTTGAATTAGTCCAGTTTATTCCACACCACAATAAAGAGGGTTGCCAACGGACCAAATAACAGGGAAATCAGAAACCAGTTCCGACCACTTCTGTTTTTTCCCTGTGCCAGTCCGGCATTAATCAAGGCAAGGGTGCCCCAACCTACATAATATTCATTATCCATCAAACGTCTTCTCTCCTTTATCCCTTCCATTCTGGCTACTGCTCAAGTATCGCTTTGAGTTTACGATTACGACTCTCCAGAAATGCATGCATGTATCTCTTCAGCACAAGTCGTTCCGTTACCCATCCCAGCAATCCAAGCGGAGCTTCGAATCGAAGTGTGTCTCTCATGCAAGTTATCTGATTCCCAATTACGCTGAAATGATGTTCATGTCGCATGCTCTTGAAAGCCCCCTGCTCCATTTGATCCACAAATAGAAACGGTCGTTCAAACTGCACAATTCGGGACTTCAACTTCTGTCTGACCCCAAAATGAGTAGCCTGAAATGTAACTGTATCCCCTGCTCCAATTCTTCCTGTGGTTACTCCTGCAACTGCTCGCTCTCTCGTATGTTGCCAGACGGTCTGAGTATGTATATCAATATCCCGGGCATAGTCAAAGCACCGTTCAATCGAGGCATGTATCGTAATCTCGGTTGTCACTTCAATCATGGCGATCGCTCCTTGGCAGGAAAAATAAGGTCTTTGCAAAGTGTACGCTTGCTTCCTTGGTCTAACAACACATCAAGGATGATATAACAAAAAACGGGTCCCCTGTCTTAGTACAGGAGGCCCGTTCTCAATATAAGTAAGGAATACCGTTAATATTTAGATTAAATAAGCAATTCATCAATGGCAAGCGTACGCTCTTTAGAGAGATCGCGATATTCTTCAGACTCCACTTTGATGAGCGGTTTGAAAATATCAGACGTATTGTTCATGACAATAACACCTTTTTCTCCATTGCTGAGCAGGACCTGTTTCCCGATAAAATTAGGAAGCAAATGTTGCATCAATGCCTGAACCGGTTTTTCATTCAATTTACCAAATCCCATTCCATAGATCTCTCTAAGGTTGTTGATCAGATTTGGATTGCTTCCTCCGTGATTCCCTGATCTCATGCCTATATAGATATCTGCTACAGATACAATCTGTGTATATGGATGAATTTCACTTTTCTCAAGTTGCATCGGATAACCCGACCCATCTTCCCGCTCGTGATGCTGTAGAGCAACCAGTGCTGTCGCTTCATCCGTCATCGAATTTTTGATAATTTCATGACCATATATGGTGTGACGCCGCATTTCAAGCTGCTCATCAGCCGTCAACGGTTCTGTTTTGTTCCGAATCCGGTGGGATACTTTGCACTTTCCAATGTCATGCAGATAACCACCGCGACTAATCTGATAACTCTCCTTCTGAGAATATCCAAGCCAATTCGCAAGGTAGAAGGACAACAATCCTACCTGGATTGAATGTGTATAGTTATTGACGTCATCCCGCTCCAGCATCATCAGGAGATGAACGACATCTTTCTGCTCATCCAGTCCCTCAACCATCGGTTGCAGTGCATCATCCACCATGGTGGCGTTGAACTTGCCAACGGTCAGAGCTTCGAGAAAAGCATTTTGATAATTATGTACAGTCTGAATAAATTGGGACTTCAGCTCTTCTTCAGGCGGTTCTTCCTTCGTACTTATCCCGGAAGTATGCTTGGCGGCTGCAGCAAAAAATTCTGCTTCAGTGATTTCCTCTTCGCGTGATTCAATATCTACATAATCTACACGGTGCTGCATAAGCAAGGAGATATCCTCACCTTTGATCACAGTTCCCTTCCCGAGAACGTGTAATCCTGCATCGCTGAATGTATCCGCAGTTAGACGGTCTCCGTCTTGCAGGTTCATAATATGGATTCTCAAATCGGTATTCCCCCTGAACAATTCATTATAGTAACAGCACCCAACGGAACGGGGCCACAAAAATACCTATACTTCTTTATATCGTTATAATTCTTCATTTCATACATAGTTCAAACGACCTTAATCACAATGGTAAATACGAACGCCTAAGACTTTATCCTCACTCCAACATCCAAATTAGTCCCGGTTTTAAACTTTTATACACTTTTGTGCCTCAACGCCGTATCAGAGTAAGCCAAAGAAGTTCAAACGCTCCGTTTGAACTTCTTCAAGACATCTCACATTAGATTTTGATCGAACCCAGACTAGCACCTTTAACAAATAAACGTTCAATGCTCTTCTCCACCGAAGGATCGGGAATCAGCGGCGGTGCCTGGTGAGGTTTGGTACGTGCATCAATAATCACCTGATCACAGCCCCAATGCTTGTGGTCATATCCGCTATTAACCCCGTACATATCATGTGAAGGGTTGCTGCGAGTAAAGGTTGCCCATAGGAAGTTGCTGAGGTTAGCACTCAGGAACGAACTGTCATCACATAGAATGATCAGCGGACACGAGTCCAGACCTCCCTGTTCTTTCAATAGAGACGTGAATGCTTGCATCTCCTGTGCTGTATTCGCATAACTCGTGAAGGCAGATGTCTGAATCGAAACAATGCCCGGCATGATGAGCTGCGGATTCTCATAACCACGAATGTTTTTCAAAGACTCCGGAACTTCCGTGCACAGATCCCGAACCTTGTCGCCATACGCTGCAAAAACAACCTTGCTGCCGCTGTTCAGTCCTGTACCTGAGTAATCCAGCGTATCAATCGTCGTATGGGTATGGAAGTGAATATCTCGCTGCATATTCATACGCTCCAAGATATAGGTCAGGAATTCAACTTCCTTGTGGGTATCCAAAGGCTGCTGATCCTCAGCGGTAATGAAGAGGTACTTCGCCAGACTGAGCTGCCCCGTACCCAAAATACGATTGGCAATCGTAAGCAACTCTGTCGGCTGCTTCACCGCCTGATACGGCGTGTAACGTTCACTGCCGATGGCAAACAGTAATGGATGAACCCCTGCCGCATCGACCGCATGCACTTCTTTGACACCTGGAATCTCCTGTTTAATCGCGTCTCCAGTAATCTCATGAATCAAATCACCAAAAGCCGTATCCTCTTGCGGTGGTCGTCCAACAACCGTAAACGGCCAGATCGCATTAGGTTTGGCATAGACTTTATGCACACGCATGAGTGGGAATTCATGTGTCAGACTGTAATAACCCAGATGATCACCGAACGGACCTTCGGGTTTTGTCTCGCCTGGGTAGATATCACCCGTGATGACAAAATCAGCATCATTGCTAATGCAATATCCGTCCTTGTAACTGTACCGGAAGCGACGTCCTGCGAGCAGGCCGGCAAATGTCATCTCACTGAGCCCTTCAGGCAAAGGCATAACTGCTGAAAGTGTATGTGCAGGTGGACCACCAATGAAAATACTCACTTTTAGTGGTTCTCCCTTTTTGACCGCTTTGGCCTGATGTATACCAATTCCGCGATGAATCTGATAGTGCAATCCTATTTCCTTGTTCATTTCAAAATCATTGCCATCCAGTTGAACCCTGTACATCCCCAAATTTGAATTCATGATTCCTGGTTTGTCTGGATCTTCCGAATAAACCTGTGGTAGCGTCACAAATGCTCCACCGTCCATAGGCCAGTGTTTGATGAGCGGCAAGTCCGAGATTTGAATCTCTTGCGCCGACACGGGTAGGCTGATAGACTTCTGTTTTGGCAGTGCCTGCCACGCAGCTAGACCTGTTCGGACATGCTGAAATGGCGTCTTAAGCGCCTTCATGGGATCGTCACGAACAGCCATGACCCGTTGTACGCCTTCCAGCGTACCGCGAAACATGAATTTGCTTCGTTCCACCGTACCGAACAGATTCGATACAGCCTGGAATTTTGAGCCTTTTACATTTTCGAATAACAGCGCCGGGCCTTTAGCCTCGTGCACTTTCATGTGGATCGCTGCCATCTCCAGATGAGGATCAACCTCTTCTTTGACCCGAATCAAATGACCGTGCTGCTCCAGATCGTTAATACAATCTTCCATGTTGCGATATTTCATTGGATGGCTCCATTCTGTGTATGATAAATTGATTAAGTTCATAGATTCACATAACGTCTCTTCTATTTTATCAAATGATCCACTGCTAAACAAAACTATATGTGAAATTTTGTCGCGAATACAGATATCAAAAAAAGCAATATGGCAGCAATCTGAATCCTGAACGCACAGGGACCGATTGTTTCCATATTGCTGCTCTGTATTTTCTGGCTTTCCTTAAGATGTAATAACCGATCTGGGGATCGTGACAATAAACTGTGTACCTTTTCCTACTTCGCTCTCTACATCAATTGTACATTGATGTAATTTCAAGATTTTAATCACAATGGACAAACCCAATCCATTCCCTCGAAGCGAGCTGCTCCGAGCTTTGTCCACCATGTAGAATCGATCAAAAATATACGGGAGTGCTTCCTCAGGTATTCCTTGTCCAGAATCTCTAATCAATACCTTCACAAATGAAGATGACGTCTCAATTTCGACATGAATGGTACCTTGTGGACCGGTGTATTTGATCGCATTGTTTATTAAATTCCGCCAGACCTGATCAAACAAATCTTTGTCCACTGTGATCTCACAGGGCAACAAGTCGAGTTCGATCTGTATGTCCTTCTGAGCCCACTGCGGCTCTGCCAGTAAAATCGCCCTTCTTAATTGTTCATCTACCTGGAATGTGGTGAAATGAACCGGATGATGCTCTGAATCCAGCGAGGCTAGCCGAAGCAGATTATCACTGAGCCTCGATAAGCGCAGCGTTTCCTCATAGATGATATCCAAATGCTCTTTCTGCTCTTCTAATGGAATAACACCATCTTGTAGTGCTCTGGTGAATCCTCTAATTGATGTGAGCGGAGACTGCATTTCATGAGAGACGTTGCTGACAAAGTCATCACGAACCGAATCAATTTTCTGCAACTCACTGGCCATATGATTAAAGCTCTCCATCAGTTCGCCAAACTCATCCTGATTATTATGTTTCAAGCGGACCGACAGGTCACCTGATGACATCTCCTTCGCTGCAACCGTTAATCTCTTAATCGGTTTCACAATGTACCCGGACATGAACAGGATTAATAGGCTACCAATGACAAGAACCGTTAACAGTGAGGTTAAGAGCGTGTTTCGCAGTGTATGAAAAAGAGAGGAGAAATCGCTTTGAATCAGAAATGTGCCAATCCCCTCGTTTGTTCCGGGAACACCTATGGTCGCGATTCCATCTTTACTGGACAGAAAAATGGCATCCGTTGCACCCGTTTCGAATAACGAATGAACTTTGTCCTCTGGCAAGGAAGATAACACTTCACTTTGCTCATTCACGGGAATGATATTCAGGCCGTAGCGCGCAAAGATATCGAAGCTTGATTTCACTTTTTCCGGATCATCGATCAGGTTAATCAGTGTAACGAGGTCTTCAGTAAAGGTAACCATAAAACGATTCGGTGTCTTTTCCTGGGACCCGTTATTTATCATAAAGGAGAGAATCAAACTCACCAGAACAATCCCGATAAAAGTAGCTACGATGCGAAGTCGCAGGCTTTTCCTAAACATTTTCATGCCCGCTCCAGGCGATAACCGAGTCCTCTTACCGTTGAGATCATTAACTCAGGAACAGGTTCAAGCCGCTCCCTTAACCGTTTGATATGTACGTCAACCGTACGCTCATCTCCTTCGTAATCGATGCCCCATAGGTCATCTATAAGCTGTGTACGTGTGAATATTTTCCCTGGCGAACTTGCCAGAGAAAATAACAATTCACATTCCTTCTTTTTCAATTCGATGGTTTGTCCATCCGCAACGACCATCAGATTGCCCAGATCAATCGTTACACCGCTGATCTGAATCATATTGGATGAACTTTTGTTATATCGTTTCAATAATGATTTTACACGCAGGATTAACTCCACAGGATCAAACGGTTTAACCAGGTAATCGTCTGACCCGGCATTAAATCCTCTGACTTTGTCCTTGGATTCTCCCTTGGCTGTCACCATCAGGATTGGAATATCCAGATAAGACCGAATATCTTCCGTCAGTTCAATGCCGTCTATTCGCGGCATCATTACATCCACAATCGCCAGATCAACTTTTGTATGAGAGAGGATATCTAACGCCTCTTGTCCGTCTGGTGCTTCCAGCACGGAGAATTGATTCTTTTCAAGATAGATTCGGATTAATTTGCGGATATGGGAATCATCGTCCACCACCAGAATTGTGTTCATGCAGCCATTATCCTTTCCGCACTTGGTTTTATTCGTATCGTAAGGATTCCATCGGGTCCAGCTTCGCCGCTTTTGATGATGGCATCAAACCGGCTACGATACTAATCGCTGTACTTACCACGATACCAAAAAAGATATAATATCCTGAGAGATTAATCAGTTTTGCTCCAAACGCATTGTCCAATAGAATATTTAACACATAACTAATGATCACTGCAAAGATTACCGCAATAATACCACTAAATACGCCTAATAAGGCAGATTCGGAGAAGAATATTCGCTTGATATCTTTCTTTCTTGCTCCAATCGCCCGAAGAATGCCGATCTCCTTTGTCCGTTCCACGACACTAATATAGAGTACAACCAATATCATAATACCGGATACGATCAACGAAATGCCTGCAATACCCGCAAGTACAATGGAAGCCATACTTACGTATGTCGTAATATTCTCCATGACCTTGGCCATCTGGGAGCCTGCGAAACCAGCGTCAACAGCAGCTTCATTGATATCATTTACATATTTCATATCGGTCGCGTAGGCGTTAACCTGAATCGGCCCGATTGTTATTCCTTTGTCTGTATACAATTGCTCCAACGTCTCTGATGAGATGTATCCCGGAGATTGTTGCATTGGAGATCGTGGATCTGCGGCTTCATAGATCCCTGAGATCGTTACTTCTTTCTCCAAAGTTACTGGTTTATTATTGCGATCCATCTCATTGATATATAGAAACACAGACTTGCCGATCATCGATTCAGCTTGGTCATTTCCGCTTAATTGTTTCGCCGTATCGAGGGGTAACAGCATCTGATTTTCTGCCGGTAGAACACCCGTTGTCATCAACGCTGGATCAAAAGCGTCCGTTAACGTTGTTAACTGCGTGAGTCCCACACTTTGTTTTTCATTCACCATAGTGGATTGGCCTGTAATGGTGGTGATCGTCTCTACATGATCTACATTAGGGAAATTTCGGATCGTCTCGATATCAGCTTCGGTGAACGGTTCACCTGTCGCCATCAAGGCTTCCGGGCCTTGCATATCCTTAGCTTCTTCACTCGGCTTTGTTATATCCACGAGCAAAGGGTCCATACTTGAATTGATTTCGTCATTCATATACGTCGTTATACCATTCCCCAAGGAGAGCATCAGGAGTACACTTAATATACCTATAGATCCACCCATTGCTACCAGTACATTACGCTTGCCGTTGAGTTTCATATTTTTAAGTGCCATCTTGAATGAAGCAAGCAAGCTCAGGCTCCGGGAAGAATCCTGATGACTCTCGTAAACAGCCGTAGAAGGATCTTTCAGGTGAATATCATCACTAATGCGCCCCTCTTCAACCTTCACAATACGTGTACCCGAGTCAGCCACTTTCTGTGAGTGAGTTACGGCGATCACCAGCATTCCCTTTTTGGCTATACTGTCGAGCAGAGCGAGGATTTGATCTCCGTTTTCCTTATCCAGCGCACCTGTTGGTTCATCTGCCAGAATAATATCCGGATTGTTGGATAAAGCCCGTGCGATGGAAACCCGTTGCTTCTGACCCCCGGACAACTGGTTGGGACGTTTGTTCAGATGATCCTTCAGCCCGACCTCTGTTAATATATCAACGGCACGTTGGTTCCGATCCTTCTCATTCGTATCCGTCATTTGCATCGCAATCGTCACATTTTCGAGGACAGACAGATGCGGGATCAGATTGAAATTTTGAAAGACAAAGCCGATATTATTCTTCCGATAATCATCCATTTCCTTCTCCGTCATGGCACTTAAGTTCTTGCCACGAACAACGACGTCCCCTTCATAGTCGGAGTCCATCCCACCAATGATATTCATCAGTGTCGACTTACCGCAGCCAGATTCACCAAGGATGGAGACAAATTCCCCTGTCTCAAAGCTCAGGTTCAGACCGTGGAGTACGGGAACTCTTTCTTTTCCATATAAGGTGTATGATTTTTTCACATTTTTAACTTCTAGTATTTTCATATGGATCTCTTCCTCTCCTGATCATGCACGATATCTATCTATTTGATGTTTCATATCGTAACAAATCATTGTGAACTGATAATGAACTGGGCAATTGGTATCTGCCTGTACAAAAAAAAGGCATGTGTGCTTGCTTGAAGTCAATCTTGTCCAGTAAGCGCACGTGCCAAAAAAACGCCATGAAATCCGTATTCATGGCGTTTCTTCATTTATTCAGATTCCTTCAACAATACGCTTCGCCCTAACCTTCACCTCACGGTAAAGTTCATCCTCATCAATCGTGAGCAGCTTTCTGCCTCTCATGAGGATCTGACCATTCACGATTGTGGTGTCCACGTCCGCCCCATTTACGCTGTAAGCCAGTAACGATTCTACCTCATGCACCGGTTGAAGATGTGGTTTCGCCAGATCAATCAGGATCAGATCAGCTTTGTGCCCCGCCTCAAGGATACCCACTTCATCCTGTAGACCCAGCAGACTAGCACTTCCGCGTGTAGCCATGCTTAGTACGTCCTTGGCTGGCAAGCGCGTGGGATCACCATAGTCCAGCTTTTGCAGCCAGGTCGCGGCTTTGATCTCCTCGAACATATCCACGGTTGTGGCACTTCCCGCTCCATCCGTTCCGATTCCAACGTTAATTCCCTGGGCCAACATCTCGGTAATTGGAGCAATTCCACACCCAAGCTTCAGATTGCTGACCGGATTGTGTGCTACACCGCCTCGCATGCCCTTCAATCTACCGATGTCCCTGCGATTGAGATGCACACCATGTGCAAGCAACACATGTGCCTGTTCGAACATCCCCGCCTCTTCCAAATACTCCGTCGGTGTCATGCCATAACGTTCACGAATCTTCACGACTTCTTCCTTGGTCTCAGCCAGATGGATATGCAGCGGGATCTCCTCCGTGACAGCCATGGCAATGACTTCACGGAGCGGCTCCATGGGACAAGTGTAGGGGGAGTGGGGCCCATACATGGTTGTTATCCGTCCATCGGCCGCTCCAGACCAGCGCTGTACAAGATCGACCGCCTCTTGCAACCTGCGTCCCCCATCATCCTCCATGAATACCATCCCACGTGTAAGCGATGCCCGCATACCTGTTTGCTTAACCGCTTCTGCAATCTCGTTCATATGAATATACATATCCGCAAAAGCAGTGGTACCCGAACGAATCATCTCTGCGATGGACAACTTGGCACCCCAATAGATGTCTTCCGGGTTCATCCGCGCTTCGGCAGGTAACATTTTGCGTTCGAGCCAGTCCATCAGCTTCAGATCATCCGAGAATCCCCGGAGCAGGCTCATTGGTGTATGTTGGTGTGCATTGATGAGGCCCGGCATGGCAACCTTATTGCGTCCATCAATAATCTCATCTTGGGGTTGAGGCAGAATGTGATCAGCAATCTGCGTAATTCGATCTCCCTCAACACGAATATCCCCCATAAAGGGGGCATCGGCATCTTTCATCGTTAGGATTGTAGCTTGCTGAATCAGTATACTCATTACATTCACGGCTCCTCTGAATTGGTTATGGTTCCTTCCATATCCGAGGGTAAGCCTTCACGTAACGGCAAGGTCAAGTCATTTTAATTTTTGAATCGTCATCTTTCTGAAACTTTGTATAAAAGGTTTGGGGTCGATTTCGACCATGTATGGATACACGCCTGTACTTGTGTGCAGATAGAAAAATCCACCTTCGTCGCCCATTCGTCGAAATGACATGTCAAATACTTCCGTAATGTTAAACTCGCGGTATTTGGTCACGATTTTATCTGAATACAGAATCATGGAGCGGGCATTTATCTCAATCTCTTGGGCGAGACCCGTCACTTCTCTCTGTACTTTGTAATAAGGTAATACAGCAACGCAGTTCATGATCTCCCTCCATTCATGCCATGATTATTGTTCCATCATAGCAGATCGGAGGGTCCCAGCAAAAGAAGATGAAACTAGGTGATCTTGGTCGTCACCTTTAGTGGCGTATGAAGTGCATCCTGAATGTCCTGCAGAGAGAGACACTGTTCAATATGAAATACACCATGTGGCAACTCTGTTTTATATACGCGTTCCGCCACGGCTGCTGCCACGGCCGCTGTCACATCTGCTTCCTTATCGCCAACGAGCAGTTGTTCAACGCGGACTTGTTCACCATTTTCCCACCCTACGGCATCGACCTTGACTGCATACATCGGCTCGCCTCCGGGAATAAGCCCAAAGGCCTTAACCGTTCCACTCCGAATAGACGGGATACGCAGCAACGAAAACAACCCTGCACGTTTGGAGATTGCCATGGATTTTGTGATCCAGCGGGAGTCCAGACAGAGTCTGGTAGATACGGTTGGAATACGTAACGTCCGAGCAACCACGTGCTGATCCGAAAAGTTAAATCGGTAGGCCTTCCGCTGCCCTAGTTTTGCTCCAAAATCAATTAATTGGCCATCTCCGAAACTCTGTACCTCAGCAGGTTTGCCTTTTTGCATCACTTGGTAGGTGGCATTCATCTGATCAACGGTCCACTCCACGGCAGCTTTCCCGTGCTTCTCGCCAAGTCCCAGCATCACGGTAATATCTGCTTCCTCCACCTGATCCATATGCATGGTCGCTTCGCGTACAAGCAAGTTCGTTACTCCCGGTGATAGTCCAACGCTGAGGATCGCGGTCGATTGGGAGCGTTGCATTTTGGTGTGCAGTTGTTCAACCTGAGCGAGAAAATCATATTTTGCAGAAATATCAATATAGTCGGCTCCGGCTTGTGCGCAGGCTTCAACAAACCGGGTATGGCTCTGGTCCACACACATGATGACCAGCTTCACAGGTCTTAACATGGAGGGCTCTACGGGTCGTGTTACATCCAGTTGAAGTGGTAGCACAGCACCACCTGTAGACCTGCTGAATTCTTCCGCACGGTTCATGCGTGTACCCGCAGCCCATACTTTACCCGGGAACAATTTCCCCAGTTGAGTACATATCATCTGCCCCACTTGACCATAACCGCCCACCACCCAGATCTGATCTTTCATAGGCTTCACGTTAGTTTCGAATTGCATAATACCCCTCCACCCAGAACGCCCCGAAGTAACGTGTAATATGTGAGAAGCCGCATTCGGTCAGTAGCTGAGTCATCTCTTCAGAGCATATGGGATCGGATTCACGGCCCAGGGAAGCAGCAAAGCGCTCCCACTCTTCAGGAAGGACACCCACACTCAACATGTGATCCTTCCAAGCTTGCATCATGATTGGATATGCAGGTGAACGAAGATCAGCATTTACAGCCGCAATGATCAGTGGTGCACCCGGTTTAAGTCTCGCTGCGAGGCTGGTAAGAAACGTTCTCTTAGCCTCCATCCCCTGAAGGAAATGTAACATGAGCATGCTTGTCGCCCCATCATATACAATATCCTCCGGCAATTCTTCAACCGTGACAGGTTGCAGCTTCACTCTGGAACCGATGCTTGCTTCCGCGACTCGTTTCTCAGCGAGTTGCAGCATGGGCTGTGAAGGATCTACTCCAGTCAATGTCCAACCGGCATGACGTGATCCGAGCAGAGCAATCTCTTTTCCCCCTCCCGCTCCGGCAACAAGGATATGAATATCGTTGTTATTCGCAAAAGATGCTGCAAGCAGCCGTTCCATTAGATTATGCATATGAGAATAACCCGGAATTTTCAGGGCTATCGATTGTTCGTAACGATGAACATCTGCTGTTTCCCAGCTCATCGGTGATGGATTGTGATTCATGGACACCGCACTCCTCTTGAATTGAAGTTAGACTTGACTCGTTGTTCGTCTAATTTCATTATAGAAGAATACGGCGAGCCTACAATCCCAGAACATTGGGATATGCGCACAGAGAGAGGAGTAATCTTGTTGACATCACGTATTGATCGGAGCCACAGACTTATCACTTCTCTTGAAAAAGGAACCTGGACCTCACGTACCTATCGGGAAGCGGTTCTCAAGCAGATCCATACGGTTGTACCTTACGACGCATACTGTTTCACTACCGTTGATCCGCTGACTCTTCTTTCCACAGGAGCTGTGACAGAAGATGGCATTGAGGCCATTCATGATCGGTTATTCATTAATGAATACATGGAAGAAGATATACATAAATACGCTGAATTAATTCGCAGCGGTGAGCATACAGCTACACTTCATACGTCCATGAACTCACAGCTTGAACAAAGCCCACGTTATATCAACATTCTTCAGCCAGCGGGGTTCGGTGATGAACTGCGTGCTGTATTGGTTAGTGGAGACGCTTGCTGGGGATATCTGACCCTATATCGTAAGACAGAAAGTGCTGTCTTTACAGAGGAGGAGCGGTTGTTGATTCAGTCCTGGACCGCTTCTATTGCATCGATGCTACGGTCCACGAGTCTGACACTTATGGATGAGATCACGAGTGGAAGTCCCGAGGAACCCGGAATTTTGATCACCTCGGATACTTTCCAGCTCTTATCCCTGAACGCCCCGGCTCAATATTGGCTGTCCCAATTACGTATGCTGGAACATGTAGGGCCGGATGTTCTGCCCCGTCCGGTACGTGCAGTCAGTTCCCATTTACAGCGAAAAATTCGGGCAGAATTGGCTCACGATACTCAGATCGCTCCGGGCTCACCCTCCAAAGTTTGCATCCAACTTCCGGATGGGCGTTACCTCATACTTCATGCCAGTCTCATGCAACAGCTTACAGGACCAGATCAGATTGCTATCCGTTTGGAGCAGGCGATGCCGCAGGATCTGCTGCCCTTGCTCGCCGAGAGCCACGGATTAACCAGTCGAGAACGAGAACTGCTCGGATATGTGCTCCGCAGCTATTCGTCCAAGGAAATTGCTGCTGCGATGCATATTTCTGTCTACACCGTTCAGGATCACTTAAAATCCATTTTCGCCAAAACCAAGGTATCCTCGCGTCGCGAGCTCATCTGGTATTTCGTTTCCCGTTTCCAGCTGTCGGATGAGCCTGCCATATAAATCCTGATGTAATCTCCAGATAATCAACTTGACTATCAAATAATGAGTAAAAATCAAAAGATGCCAATAGGATATCCTCGTAATGGCATCTTTTCTTGATCAAGAAACATAGCGGTAATACAGGGTGACTTCGATCTTTGAACTTTTGATATCGTGCATTCTGCTTCAAAACGCAACGCCCAGTCCTGCAACCCGTTTCCCACAAAATATTCAGACCATATCATTGATTGTGTTATTTAGCTTTTGCTAGCAAATAAAGAAAATATGGAACACTTATAACTGTAATGACGATTCCTGTCGGCACATCTCCTACGAGGCTAACCGTGCGCGTAATCGTGTCAGCCAACACCACGACTAGTCCCCCGGCCAAGCTGGCAGCCGGAATGAGCAATTTGTGATCGGGACCGACCAGTTTTCTCGCCATATGCGGAGCGATTACCAACGAAAAAGAAGCTCCCTCCCACGGCCACACTTCCAGAGGATAATGCAACAGCAGTGATTGACAACCCCAAGAACTGCCGTTTCACGGAAACACCTTTACTTGCTCCAGTAATTGCTGCAGATGTTTCTTGAAAAAGAGAGGTGATTCTGCTCTATAAAACACCATAAAGGTCTTCACAATCTCCTCTTTAGGCGTAATACTGAGCAGGCTCCCCTTCCCGCCGTGAACTAAACCAAAGCGTTCCATTGCATATGTGGTTTCATTCAGTTGGATTTGCGCTTCTCCCCCATATGCATAGATAAACATGCTACTAGGCATTTTATATTGCTCCAGCGGGTATTGTGACGCTACATTCTGAAAGCGTACATCTATTAATGTAATGATCGAGCGTGTCCAGATACGGGCCATCATATCAATCATCTCCGGCGTAAATCCTTGTCTTGCTTCTTCCTCTTGCATCTACCCGCGCTCCTCGTTTCACTTTTTCCAATGTATACATCACTCATTAATTGATATTGATTATCAATATCACATTCCATCAGGTAAGTATATCATCTTTAAGTGATATTGGGGAACAAGCAGTGGACGTTATGCTGTTTATCCGCCTTTCGTAAAAACTAAAAAGGAACACCTGAGAGTACAAAAAGAAGCCTGATCCATATGGACCAGGCTTCTTCATTATGTTTGTGTTCAACAAGTTTACGTAGTCACCATATTTCCCTTGTCACCTGCGACCAAATTTATTAAGACTTTACAGGTTTTCGAGAAGGTTTGGCGGAGCTGGATTTTTTATTCTTTTTCTTACTCACTTCCACAACCACAGGCTCCTGTGGGTGTTCCACCGGGTACATTTTGCGGAACAATAATGTCTGTAGTACCAGGAACGAACCCCCAACTGTCCAGTAGAGCGGCATCGCTGCCGGAGCTGTAAGAGAAAAGAATGCCATCATCAATGGGGAGAGATAACCCATAATGGCGAACTGTTTTCGCTGCTCAGGCGCCATATTCGCTTGTGATACCTTGGCTTGAATCAGATATATGACCGCGACCACCACAGCGAGTACGTAGTCCGGCGCTCCCAGTTTGAACCACAGGAACGAGTGGGAGGACAACTCCGGTGTAAGTCGGATGGCTGTGTAAATACCTGACAGGATAGGCAACTGAATGAGCATCGGCAAGCAACCAATGTTCAGCGGATTAAACTTATGTTTCTTGTATAGCTCCATCGTTTCCTGAGACAGCTTTTGCTTATCAGCAGGGTCATTTTTGCCTTCATATTTTTTCTTGAGCGCATCCATCTCGGGTTTCATGGCGTTCATAATGACTCGTGTTCCCTGCTGGGACTTGGCTTGTCGCATCATCAATGGCAACAGTGCCAGACGAATAACCAGCGTGATTACGATAATCGCGACCCCGTAGCTTCCGTTAAATATAGTCGCAATGTGCTGTATCAGATACGATAGTGGAAATACAATGTAGTGATTAAAAAATCCCGGTGTCGACGAAGTAATCTCCGACACGTTGTTGCTGCATCCGGCAAGCAGCATGACTGCAAACAAAATGGCAATCAGGCCATAGATCCGTCCCTTGCCTGAAGTAAAAGTGAATCCCTTGTTAGTCTTATGTTCCATATATATCCTCCTCGTTGATTTGTTGACCAATCGTTCAACGAGGAATGACAATCTGGTTCATCTTCATCGGGCGCTTCTCTTCGTCTAATCATGCGGCTCCAGTCTTCCTGTCTGTGCTGTCTGTCCAAACACAGGGCGGGAAGTACAGGTTCAAGTCCACCACCGGCGCCACCTTCCACCCAGTACTCCGTCATGCCACAGTGAAGATGGGCAATATAGCCATAACTGACAGTGAAGATGAGTCCGATCGAGAATAAATATGGTAATAACTCCTGCAGTTCAAACAAGGGATTCACCCCCTTTATAGGTTCGTTTTTATATTATAACACTTACATATTGTTTTTGCATAAATCCGTACGTGAAAACAACTACTATTCAGCTATTCCGTTCTCAATTTGGACATTTCTATCTCAGCTCGGTGTCTTGCCACGTTATAAGAAGGCCAGGAACGATCTGATGTATCCATATCCAGATATGCCTGACGTTCCAGCATTTCCCTCTTGAGATCCGGATACTCCTCCAGAGCAAACTCACGAAGTAACGGAACTGCATCTGCCGACAGACTCGCCAGATAGGTTGCATCAATATTGCCAGTCTGATGATAACGTTCTATGTTCAGCTCGGCAATCCATTTATCCATACCCACATAGTTGACTGCAACATATGCAGTGAGCGCCAGGACAATATACCAGCGGATCAGCGGTATTGACGTGTACCGTATACGAAGGCCGGCAATCAGCAACAGGAGTGCGAGGAAGATCATAAATGCGTGTACCAGGAAGCGGATGTACGTATATCCATATGCCTGCTCATACAGATTTAAGCGCATAATTGCGGAGTACAACATAATTGCTGAACAACTGACCAGAATCAAGAGGAGTACCTGATGCACAATGGAACCCGCTTTGCCACTCGGACGGGTATACTGCAAAGCAACAATAAGAATAAAAAAGTTAATACCTGTGACGAGAATTAACTCTGCGAATCCACTTCTCGCATACTCTGCGTAAGACAGATCTACCGGAAGCTGCCCCTCTCCTGCACCAAACAGATACGAAAACTGTACAAGTACAAACAACACGTACACACAGTTAATGACAATCAGCATCGTTCCTACAATGATGGGGTCTAATCTGAGTGATTCCCGATGAACCGGAGGGCGTTCGGGCTCGGGTGTAAGCTTATTGGTAACCTGACCTTCAGGGGACGGGTCCACAGGAGAGAATACATAGGTGTGATCACGCTTATCAACCGTAGATGCTGCTCCATTTTTCCAATGTGCGTTCGCTCTCTTCTCTGCCTCATATTGCATTGGCTGTACAAATCCCCATACATAACCGAACAGAACTACACCCACAATGACAATCCAGATGATTCTCGGTATCCCCGGAGTAAAAGCTAATTGATTCAACCACTCCGGAAAACCGGCTAAATATTGATCGAAGACCCCGTCAGCGGAGGACAGTAATGCAACGACTACAATCAGGATAGGCAAGGACGCCACAAGACCGATGAGCACTTTGAAAACAACTGTTTTCTGGGATTTGTCCATTCCACGCCCTCCTGCTCTCACAGCAATGGCCGCAACAGTCCCCCAATGACGTATGGCTTGAGGCAGCAAGTGGTCAATAGCCGTACCAATCAAACCAATCTCCCACCACTGCTTTTGTTTTCTGCCCATCAGATACGTCATATGTAAGATAACTACGCCGGGTACAACCAGAAAATTAAGAACATACAGCAGTTCATTGTCGTATAACAGGAACGTTAGCGACAACAATAGCACTACAGCCGCCACAAAAGCATCAATGAACTTGAAAAACCTTATGCGGTCCCGGGCAAACAGATACATGAACACATAAAAGAGAATTACAAAGATAGGATACGATACGCCAATCTCATTACCATAAAATAAATACTGGTGAATGATCGCCAGCATCCATGCGGACAGTAGCGTGATTAGAGCGCGTTGCGGTGAAGCCATTATTTTATCAATCATGGGAAAAAACCTCCATTAACCTTTCTATGCTATATTCTAGATGATAAAATAGGAATATAAATAGAAATTAAAATCGACAAAACTTCTTATTTTAGAGAAATACGTCAGAGTTCACCTCCAGGAGGGTATCAACACTTGAAATTACATCAGCAATATCTGCTGTTGCATCGTCATTACAGCCACCATACAGAACACGAACTTACACTCGCCGATCTCGCTGAGTTGCTAAATTGTACGCACCGCAATACGTTAACGATTGTCAAAAAGATGGTTGCCCATGATTGGATTCGTTGGGTTTCCCAGCGTGGCCGGGGTCGGCGCTCTTCACTGACTTTGCTTGTTCCGGCTGATCAAATCGCCGCAGAATATATGATGCAGGCCATGAATCGCCGGGAGTTGCAGGAAGCTGCCGAGCAGGTGAGCGCATTCTCCAGCTCAACAACCATGCAGGATCATCTAAACCAGTGGTTGCTTGGGTATTCGGGACATCATACGGAAGCCGGCACCAATAATGAGCAGATTGATACGCTTCGGTTGCCCCTGCGCCAACAGCTTCATGCGCTTGATCCGCTGTACATTAATCTATTGGCTGAATCCTTTGTTACCAGCCATGTCTTTGACGGATTGGTTCAGCGGGGTGAACAAGGAGAGATTCTTCCCTGTCTGGCTCATACCTGGGATGTCAGTGCAGACCGAAAGACCTGGATCTTTTATTTGCGAAAAGGCATTACATTTCACAATGGTCAGATGCTGACGGCCCATGATATTGTGCATACGTTTGAACGGCTGCAATCTACAGATCGCCGGACACTGTACCGTGATGTAAGTAAACAGATTCTATCTATTGAAGCGGTCGATTGCTTAACCGTGTGTTTCCAGTTGAAAGACCCTCACGAATTGTTTTTGTCCTTCCTGACAACAAGTCGTGCGGCGATTGTACCCTCACCAGGAACAAACGAACATAAGATGAAGCATTCCGGTGATGTGCATGGGATGCAAAAACCTGTTGGGACGGGGCCGTTCAAGGTCACCGCCTGGGATGATCACTTGTGCAGACTTGAAGCCTTTTCATCGTATTTTCAGGGTAGAGCACATATGGACCGGGTAGATATCCTACAAATTCCGTGGAGTGCCTCGGCAAAAATGGATGATAGCCAAGAGTTCGAAACTCCGTTCTTTCATCTTGTTCATAATCCGTCTTCGTCTGCGGGTGCAGAATGGACACAGATTAGTGCAGGTGTGATGGTTCATAAATTACTCACATGTAATACGCAAAAAACCGGACCGTTAAACGATCCGGAAGTAAGAGCATACCTTCAGTTATGCCTTGCTGGAATGTATAGAGATGACGGACATGCAGATGACTCCCAGGTCATGGTTCCTGATTTTAGTGCGGGAAATACCGGGATGGTTGACCCAGGGGGATTTAGAGATATTACTAAACGACTCACTTCGGCTAGTCCCGTCTCCCTGCACATTACAACTATTCCACAATATCGCAGGGATGCCCAACATCTGGCGTCCATACTGGAGCAGTGCGGTTTCTCCTGTACCGTCCGTACCGCTACGATGGAGCAGTTCAAAGGAAATCTGCGGCTGGAATCTGATCTGATTCTCTTCTCGCTGATTCGGGACAGGGACGAAGAACTGAGAAGGTATGATCTCTACTCTACGGTATCTGAGCATCTGGAAGATTCTGCTCGTATAACGATTCATGAGATCTTGCAAACCATCGTCGCCTCTCCCATCGCTGCGGATCGAACTTGCGAATTAGACCGCATTGAACAATTTTTGGTTGATACGAATTTACTGTTCCATTTATCCGAAAAACCGGTAGAAACCGCTTATCTGCCTTCGGTACGTGGTCTATCTTTCAACAGCCAGGGCTGGGTGAACCTGCGTCATATCTGGTTTCCTTCTGACGCACGAGCACATCAGTCTGATTAAACATCGTATTATATGACTTATACCATCCGATCACGTATCTTTTTTTATTTTGACATTGTCGTGATCGGCTCTCTAGGTTTGCTTCTCAATGAAATGGTGTCTTTACGTCGATATACTCCAAGCATTAAACCCATCATGGCATATTCTAAGATCACATGAGAACCAAATCCAATAAAAGGGAAAGTAACGCTGACAATCGGAACCTTTCCGGTAGTCATCGCCAGCGAGTAAAGCATTTGCAATGCAAACATCATTGTAATACTGAACACGATCATACGACCAAATTCATCGAGTACACGAGGTAGCATTTTCAGCATACTAGTAAGAAACCATACGATTCCAAGCAACAGCATTATGCCTGCTAACCAACCAAATACATCAATAAACATTACACCGGGATAGTCCATATAAAATCCTGTAAAGTGGTCCAAAGACGTGTCAGAACCGTTTCCCCACCATCCGGCAGAATGAAGAATATTCATAATCGTTTGGTTATAGTAACCGTTTCCTAGCGGATCATTCTGGAGATCCAACACAACAGAGAGTCTCTCAAACCGCCTGTATTCACCACTCAAAAACAACTGTATCATAGTGACACTTCCTGTAATTGCAGCACCCACAAACGTAAAAAACCATTTTCGTGTAATCCAGGCAAACAAGATAAGAGTTGCCGTTCCGAATGGAAACAATCGTACCCAATCTGAAGCTTGAAACAGGCTAAAAGACGGCAAAGCCACAAGAAGAATATACGTGGAGACAGATTGTACATCGCACTTAGTACGCAGCTTATCCATCATAATCGCACCTATGGCAAGGGGCAATACCCACATGGATATCGTCGTAAGATCAATTGTTAACCCAAATATGCTCCAGAACCGTTGTACACCATAATCAAACGGTGATACCAGCGGATTAATCCACAACATACCACTTAACAAAATATAGATCCACCAGGCAGATTTTTTCCATTTTTGATAATCAAAATACATCAAAAACACCATCAGCACTAAACCAACAATAGTGTAGAGCAAATGACTTTTATACAAAAACTGAAACCTTTCAACTGAGATATTTGTCGTATAAATCCATGTCAGCAGCAGGCTAATGATTAGCAAACTGGCAAGTCCCGTTAGCAACCCCCAATGCATTCGATGGCGATGCAATCGGTGCATACTCTTGCCAACGACAGTTGGATCACCCATCTGTTCAATGGCATATGCAATTGCTTCTTCCTCTGAATAACCTTCTTGTTCTTTGTCCAAAATCATTTCTTCCATGTGGTTTCCCAACTCATCACGCAAGTCGTTATGTACTTCGCGAGCTTTAACCTGAACACACATGTGATCAAGATAATGCTGAATTCGCTTATGTCGATTCGTCATGTCAGGCCTCCTTCCCCAAGCACCCGATCCACAGCTCTACGGAACAAATTCCACTCCGCTTTTTTACTTTCTAAGGCCTCCATGCCCTTGTCTCGAATCGAATAATATTTCCGTTTACGGCCTTCAACCTCCATCCAGTACGACTCTACCCATCCTTCAATCTCCATGGCATGCAAAATAGGATATAACGTGCCCTCTTTCAGATTAAACACACCCTCAGATTGACGATGTAGTTCCTTAATTAATTCATATCCGTACAACGGTCGTTCCTGAAGCAAGTTCAGAATCAATGTCTCGGTACTGCCTTTAATCATCTGTTTGTTAACCTGCAACGCGCTCACTCCTTCCTTTTCTGTCTAGCCAACAAGCTTCTTTATTTATGTTAAAATAAACAAGTCCTTTCATTCACGAACTCTAATGCTGAAACTATATATTCGTGTATTTTTCAATTACATATACTTTTTTTTCAATACATTTAAGGAGGCATCGCATTCATGAGCAAATTGATTTTCTTTCTCGGTGGGGCCGGAAGTGGCAAGACCACCCTTGCCAAAACCCTTTCCCGTAAACATAAAGCTGCTTTCTTCGATATGGATATTCTGCTTCGTCCCGCGGCTGAGGCGATCATGACCCTTCAGGGACTTGATCCATCCGACCGAGATTCGCCTGAATACAAGAGGTTGTGCCGTGATCTTGGGTACCGCATTACGATGGATGCTGCTCTGGATAACGTTCAGTTGGGTATTGATACAATCGTTGTAGGACCATTTACCAAAGAAATCGTTACCCCTGACTGGATCGAGCAGGAGCTCGCACGAATTGGACGTTCTCTGAAAGATACGGATGTGCGTGTGGCCTATATTTATTTAGAGAATGAAGCCTTGTATCACAAACGGATCTCAGCAAGAAAATCCCCACTAGATGAATGGAAGTTAGCCAACTGGGATGCCTTCACAGCTTCTCTCGTCCGTAAAGAAATAGCCTGGCCCCTCCCTGCGTCATCCGTCGCTTATATTGACAACTCCAGTGATGATCCTGCGATTGCATATGACGAACTTGAACGACGAATGTACGCGTAAAAAGAAACGCTCACTCACACTCTCCTTACTTTGACGATAGGATGTATAAACGCTACTCTCGCCGAGTTGTAACGAATCTCAGCAACGCTAAACGGGAGCAGACGAGTGGAAATGGGCAAAAACCTGCTAAAAACGAAGAGTTAAGACGTCTCAGATTCGTTGCGATTTCAATATGGCTCATATACTTGAAATAGGGTGTGCCAGGTTCGTTAACGTTTCAAAGAGTGCCCATTGATGAAACGAAGTGTGTGTGCCAAAACGCTTTCTGAATGTGATCTGGATGAAAGCTGTACACTGATCATATATATATATATCAAATAAAATCAAAAAAAGGATCAGTCTCACCAAACCCTCGGGCTGATGAAACCGATCCTTTTTTCCACTAAATATCTCCTCATAACACATGGAATAGACGAAATCCGCTACCCCAATTGGACGTCAGACATCAGCCGAGAAGAATGCTTTACATTCCTCCATTACCCTATCCTTTACCCAATCTATGCGCTTAACACACAATATAATCTTTTCCCTATCCGTGCTGACGTGCCGCTTGACGTTCTGCAATACGAGATGTAATTAATCCGTGACTTTCATTGATCTCTTCCGGTGTGCACGCAGCTTTTAACTCATATACTTTCACCGGAGAACGGTCGATAATATCCAAAAACGAATCAAAAAATGTCATGTCTTTACTATGGATGTATGGACACCAATGATCTGACAACCTTACGGTTTCATGAATATGCACGCCGACCACGTGATCAATCAAGGCATTAGCCTCACGTACATTATCGTACAGCCCCATTCGATCCATCATCATGCCGTGACCAATATCGTACCAGAGACCAAGCGGCGCGCCCTTCATTTGTCCAATAATCGTTCCCGCTTCGTGCAAAGTCGGCATCTGGTAACAGCGTGAACGGGTCTCAATACCGAAATTCACCCCGTATCCTCGCTGCTCAGACAAGTTACATACCTCTTCCAGACTCTCCTGAATCCGGCTAAGATAATGTGCGCTGCCATCTTCCCGCTTCTCCAGCATCTCTTGCCATAAAGATTGATATGCCGGGGAGTCCGGCCCCTGATCGTGGTATATCTTTTTCAACACTTCATCTATGTTGTATTCAAACGGAACCTCACCCGGATGTACAACAACAGCCTTGGCCCCATAACGATGTGCGTACTCGGCTGAGCGAAGTATCAGTTCAATCGCCCGTTTGCGGCGCGGCTCATCATCGAACCCAAGCAGGACGGAATCCGTCCCGTAATCGGGATCAGCCACATGCGGGAATGTATTATGCACACTGGATATACCGATCTCTCCCCGTTCAATCATCGGTTCTATCGTCTGTAACATCTCTTCCGTTACGTTATAATTCAGCTCCACCTGTCTGAATCCAAGAGACTTGATCTCTTCAATCATGCCTTGTCCGGTCGTATGACGTTTGATATTCCAACATGTTGAGAACGAATATTCCTGTTTGTCTGTATACATGATTGGTCCTCCTGTCTCTCATTCTATTGCCCATATTCATATTCCATTTATCTCTATCTATATAAAGGGAAAAATCCGGTGATAAAGGCGAACGCTACGCTTCTTCAGATCGGTTCTGCACTCTTCGTTCTCGTGTAAATGTTCAGTTCATCTTATATACCTATTTATTCCTCAAACCGTGGTCTTCACGGAGGGTCAATTCAAATCTCATCTTGTTTGCCGTCTTCCCAGGCACATGACGATAGATGATCTCCGCATGATTCACGTACATTAACACGGATGGCTCAGGTGCCTCAGCCTTCACGGTAAACGTAAGTCCAGGGAACTGCCATAACGCTGGTGTAATATCCTGCTGACGAAGGGATGGCCCTCTAATTTCAAAATAAACGTCGATCTCTTCCTCTGTATTTAATTCCACATCAATCGTTAACGAATCTGGCGTGAGATCCGCATCGAACGTCACTCCGCGCAGATGACTATTCCACCCCTCGCCTACCTCACGGCGGATCAGGCGAAGATAATAACGCTCACCCGTCTCCGTCTGCCAGTGGATCGTGGCTGGATGCATTTGGCCGTTGGTATTCACACTTCCCGACATGGCTCCAATCATCCGATGCTCTCCGATCCAGGCTTTGGCCGTACATCGATTCCGATTGGCCGTTGGATCATTGCGCTCGCACAGTTCCATGAACCGTTTCTGCACAAGCCGATCCTCTTGATGAGCCTTGAAATACGGCACGGCTTCTGCGGGCACATCCACCCCAAGGAGTGCAATCAGTGGATCATGGCCTGACTCGCAGTTTATTCCTGCCAGATATTCATACCCTTCACCTAGCAAAAGATAAATAAATACACCGATTGAACTATGCTCTCGCATCTCCATGTCGTACGCCCGAGAGAATGGGCCGGAGAGATTCTCCAGGTTGGCATTGTAATATAGCGCAATGTTATTCCACAGCCCGTGTTCAATCCGGTGCCCAATTTCAACTAAACGTTTGGTGAGTCCATACTTTCGATACATGCCAAGCACGGACAGATCCACCCCGTAATACGTTGTTGTATTGAATTCAGCGAATGTACCTTCGTACTGTTCAAACTCCTTCATCAATCCCTCCGCCTGTTCATCCGAATGCTGAATCCACTCTGTTCGGTTCAAGCGGTGACCATAGTAGTGGGTGATGAAAATATGCATCAACTCAATATTGGTATTCATGGGGATTACGTCCGATAACCTGCGTTCTATTGACCCTTGAACAGCCAGTTCCATCGCATGGTCCATCCGTTTCATAAGTGTCTCCGGCAGTAGTTCGGCAAATTCGGCAGTTACGACCACACAGACACAAGCGATAAACTCGCGCCAGTTGGGATCATAGCTGATCCAGACCGGTGGCAGGACCTGATTCACTGCCGATTGAAAAAGGCGTTTCAGTTGTTTGGAATCTGCCGCCTCTGTGAGCAGAGAGCCATCTTCCTGTAGTTTATGGATAAACTGCGCAGACACCTTCTCAAAGGTGCGTTCCAGGAAATAGGCCGTGCCTGGCGCAAAAGATTTCCAAGCATAGTGACCCGCTGGTGGATGCACATCATTGGGTCGGGTCGCGAAGGTTCCGTGATAGATCTCATCCGGATCGTCATATTGAACATCGAGCACCTTGTGGAACACCCGTATCGCACGTTCCACATCACCAGGCTCATTGCGAATTAACAACCCGAGCGCATAATGTGCACTGGCTCGTGTGCTGTGCTGCGATGAATCCTCTTCTTCGAAACTCCGAAGCAGATCTATTTCCTTGTCATAAAAGCTATCCATCATCAACATGGACTGATTCACAAGATACCGTTGCTCTTTCGACATCTTCTCTACCATTCGTTGTGTCATATCATGCGACCTCCCGGGACTGTTAACCTTTTACAGCACCTACCATTACGCCACTGATAAAGTACCGCTGCAACCACGGATATACAAGCAGGATCGGTAACGTGGAGAATATAACGCTGGCTGCTTTCAGACTCTCAGGCAGGACTTGAACGGCACCAATGCCTTCGTTCTGCATCAGTTCTGTAATCTGGTTCTGCTGAATCATCTGATACAACTTCAATTGCAAAGGATATATCTCAGGCTTGGTAATATACATCAGTGCATCCTGGAAACCATTCCAGCGTCCTACGGCGTAGAACAGGCTCAGTGTTGCCATAACCGGAAGGGACAGCGGCAAGATAATGCGCATAAGTGTTCCGAAATGGCTGCTTCCATCAATTCCTGCTGCTTCTTCCAGACTTTCGGGAATACCTCGGAAGAAGGTAATGAGGATGATCATGTAAAACGGACTAATCAATCCAGGCAGAATAAGTCCCCATGTGCTGTCGAGTAGATGCAGATTTTTGATCAGAATGTACTCGGGAATAATGCCCCCACTGAAGAACATCGTTACCACAATGACAAGCATGAACCACTTGCGCCCTTTCAGATTACTCTTCGCCAGTGGGTAAGCTGCTGCAATGGTCATCGCCATGCTTAGCACCGTACTCAGGACGGTCAGCCATATCGTATAGATAAGAGAACGAATCATCGATCCATCTGCAAATACTTTGGTATACGCCTCAAAGGATAACTCTTTGGGGAAAAAGGAAACCTCTCCTGAACCGATCGCCCGGTTTGAGCTTAGCGAGATCGCAATAATATGAATGAATGGTGCAAGACACAGCACCATCGTAATGACAATAAGAATGACGTTTACCGTGTTGAATATTCGATTCGCCGTGTTTTCAGACATTTCACTCACTCCTTACAGATCATATGTGATTCAATCCACTACATAATGCTCTCATCGGTCAATTTCTTGGACGTATAGTTCGCTCCGAGTATGAAGACAAGTCCAACTAAAGCCTGGAACAAACCTACAGCTGTTGCGAGCGTAACCTGACCAGATTGTAAACCGACACGATAGACAAACGTGCTGAGCACATCCGAGTATTCACGTACAGCCACATTTCCGATAATAAACGGTCGGTCGAACCCGATGGAGATCATGTTGCCGACATTGATGATCAATAAGGTAACAATCGTCGTTTTGATGCCTGGCAAGGAGATGTGCCAGATTCTGCGTAGCCGACTTGCTCCATCCACTTCTGCCGCTTCGTACAGTTCCCGGTTAATCCCTGTCAGGGATGCCAGATACAGAATCGTACCCCAGCCAGCACTTTGCCACACGCCTACTGCAAGATACGTGAAGAGCCAATAGTTTTTGTCTGAAAGGAAAGGTAAAGGATCAAAGCCCATGCTCATCAAGATATTGTTAATGAAACCGGATTGTGTACCGAATACCTGAAGTACGATCCCTCCAATAATCACCCACGAAATAAAGTGAGGAATGTACAGTAAGGTCTGTGCCAGCTTTTTGAACCAGGCCTTCTTCAGCTCGAACAATAAGATGGCCAGTACAAGTGGTGCCGGAAAGGAAACCAATAAATCCAGCATGTTAAGTACTAAAGTGTTGCGTAATGCAGTGTAAAATCCCTGATTTTGAAACACTTCTCTGAATGCATCTAGGCCAATCCACTCACTACCGGAGATCCCTTGAAAGAAGTTAAAATCCTTGAACGCAATCTGCACGCCATACATTGGCCCATACTTGAAAATAATGAAGTAGATCATGGGCAGCAGGAGCAACGCATATAGTTGCCAGTTTCTGCGGAAATAGATGCTTGTTTTCATAAACCTTCCCCCCATGTCATTCAGGATTCTTCATCAAGGCGATGTTACCATCACCTTAATGAAATCCCTGTTCTTTGTTGTCATACACATTAGATGTGAACTCTACTCTACTTATTTCATCGCATTGTAAGCTTCTGTACGTTCATCCAGGATTGCTTGACCACCGCTTGCCATGTAATCCTTCATCATGCTGTCATACGTGGCTTCAAAATCAGCTGGTTTGGAAATGGTTGTTTTCACAAAGAACTCCATAAATTTGTCTTTCAGGCCGTTACCGTAACGCGCTTCCGCCTCAATCGGTTTGGAGAAACGTACCGGTTGAATCGTGTCTGTGTTAGAAATGGCTACCGACTTGCGCATATCATCCCGATACTTCGACTCTACCTGTACGACATAAGCCTCTTCATTTTTCTTGTCATCCCCAACGTATTTACCATTGACGATAATGGCAATGTCACCGGAATTATAGATACGACCTGCGATTTCAGGAGAAGCATCATCTTTGATCAGTGGTACACCATCCACAAGCTCATAGTTCTCATTTTCAACGCCGAATTGCAGGTCGAACAAGTTATTGCCTGAAGCCATCCAATCCAGATATTTCATCGCTGCTTCCGCATTTTTGCTCGATTTCGGAATCATGACATACATCGCATTGGGCGCATATGCCGGTTTGGCGAATTTGCCTGCGGAGTTTTTGAATGCATCAATCGGTGTGATCACTGCATCAGGTTGATTGGTTTGCAGGTTTTTGTACGTACCAGAGATGTAGATCTCCCCCGCATCCTCGGTGTAGAATCCAACTTTGCCGTTAGATACATCTTCCCACAGCTTTTTCTTGTCTTTGTCGAGTCCAAAGTCCTTGCTCATTAATCCTTCATTATATAGTGTGTTCATATATTTAAGGGCGTCCTTGAATCCAGGTAATAATGTTGGATAGTCATTGGAACCCAGTTGTTGCGTTAATGTATATTTTTGTTCTTCCGTAAGTGGTTCAATGAATGACCAGATCAGGGGTTCATATTGAGCCGAGGCAATTGACATCCCCATTGGGATAAGTCCTGTGCCAACCTTACCCGGATCTTTTTCCTTAAAGGCCTTCAGTGTTGTATGCAGCTCCTCAGCTGTCTCAGGTGAAGGCAATCCGAGCGCGTCCAGCCAGTCCTGACGAACATAGGATGCGTACTTCCCAAGTACAAGACGTTTACCTGGAACCGCGAACTGTTGTCCATCGTATTGACCGTAGGCCAGCGTTTCATCTCCCAGGAACTTCTTCAGGTTAGGACCACTTTGATTGATCAGATCTGTAAGTTCGGTCAGACCTCCTTGCTCTGCATACCGGTTGAATGTTCCTGAGTCGTAGGTAAAGACGATATCAGGGACTTCAGAGCCACTCGCCATCAGAACGTTAAGTTTCTGCACTTCCTCCGAGCGTGGTACTGGAACAAACTGAACATCGATGTTGTTTGGATCACCAAACTTCTCTTGAATGAAGCGAGTCAGATAACTGTCCGAAATGGTGTAGCCCGCCGGAGTGTTTCCCCGATCGAAGATTTCTACTTTCAAAGTCGTTTTTTCCCCCGAACCCGACTCTCCTGATGAAGATGTTGATTCGCTTCCTGATGAACATGCAGATAATAATAGAGTGAATGCTGTTACCACTGCGAGGATTGAACTTGCCTTGCCTGCCTTACGTCTTTGAAATAATCTCATTTGACCTTTCCCCTTTCGCACACTCTCTGAATGAATTCACATGATTGCCACTCCACTTTGTTCATCCCATTTTGTTGCACCTGTGAATGTCACCAATCATTACATATGATCTGATATTTAGACAATAAACTATTTTCAAAATGTAAAATTCACGGTTTTTAAGTTAAATCCCGTGATATATAAACATATTTCCTGACAATATACAATTTTCACACCTTTTATGTTAACTATAATAACAAACAATGTTGTATTATGTTTGATTTCTCATACACATTCTGGCATCACCCAGCTTGCAATAATCCTTTTTCCATTAAATCTCTCTTCAAAAAATGAAAAAGAGACCACATCTTATGTGATCTCCTTGTTTAGCAACACGTGTAGAACGATTCGACGCACTAATTCCTCGGCGGAAGATTAAACTTCACTTGACCAAACAACATATCGATGGCATTTCCCGCACGTAAAAAATCTCCTGCAAAGGACGATAAGGTACAGACCTTATTCCCTCATACAGGAGATTTCATAGATACCTCTGTGATTATTGGATTTCACCCGATACTTGGATGTCCGAACACGACCCCTACCGTTATTAATCCCCTTGTTTCCCACTCTGCTTGCGATAATCCCCTGGTGTCACGCCCATAATCCGTTTAAATACTCTGCCGAAAGAGATGGCATTGGCATAGCCCACTTGCAGAGCAATATCCTGCACAGCCATATCGGATGCAGACAACAGACGGCAGGCCTTTTCGACCCTCAGTTTCACCAAAAAATCAACAAACTTCATCTCAAACTCTTCCTTGAACAGATAACTCGCATATTTGCCCGAGATTTGGAACCGATCACTCAGATGTTTCAGCGACAGATCCGGATCATCAAAATGCTCTTCAATATAAATCCGCAGCTCGTTGATCATCGCGCGATGACTTTTCGTTTCATTTACAGACACATAATTGCGATAAACCTCTTTAAGCCATTCCTGCAAAATCTCTTGAATCCCCTCCAGTGTCTCCACCTGCTGGATATCACTGCGAAGACGAGTCAGGATTTCCTCGGCAAATTGGCTTTGCAACCGCTCAGACAGTTCCCCGAATTCACGGGACAACATCTGGATTAACGCCTGCAGCAACATGCGAATATCGTTATCTGTAATCTGATCTTCATTAAACGCAACAAACATCTGATCCAGCTGCGTTCGCCAACCATCGCCGGTTAGTCTGAATTCACGGACAAAGTCTGCGAGCATCTGCAAATACTTGTACGATTGCAGCTCAATACGATCCGGCAGTTGCTCACTGAGAACGATCGCATCTTTACCAAGGGTAAGTCTATGCTGCAAACCCGCATCTGCACTCGCATAGGATCGAGTAATTTCCTCCCAACCTGAAACGGTTCGTCCAATCCCGAACGTAAACCGGAGGCGGAAGTTCTCCGCAATCCACATATGCATCTGCTTGGCCAGATCCATAAGCAATTCACGGTCCAGTCCTTCCTGCTCATCCGAAGCAATCACCACAATAAGCCTGCGGTTCCCAAACCATTCAGCCCAACCGCCGAACCGGGTCTCATTCTGCACAAGTTCTTCCACTACGTTCATGAGCGCAATCTTCAGAATATTCTGATTGGTCGAGAGATCGTCACCATTCATCTCCGCAATGAGGACAGCAACACTCTTCGGTTCCATGAATCGTTCCTCTAGCGGTTGCAGATGGTGAAGTCGCTGACGGAACGAATCCATTCGCTCTCCTTCCATTAGATCAACAAGCAACTGTCTGCGATGAATCAGCAAGTTTTCATGATGTTGTTTCTCATAGTCAACCGTTTGAGCAATCAGATGTTCCAGCGCACGATCGATGAGTGCCAGTTCATCCTTGACGGATGGTGCTGCTTCATCCTCTTCGGCATGTGGCTGTAACGCCTGAATTCGATTCATGATCAGCTGGATGGGCCGCGTATTTCTGCGAGTAATGTAGATCAGTCCCGCCACCGCACCAACAATCGTTAATAATCCAATACCGATCCACACATAGGAAACAAGCGATACCCATGAATACAGTTGCCCGGATTGAATGCCACTCTCAAAGACCAGACCAAGCTTGTCCGCAGTCACCCGATTAAGGATTTCACCTGCTGATGGATCCATTTGATGTGCGGTATAGATCAGATTATCACTCTTGTCCCGAACCTGAAGAACAGATAACTTTTCATTTGTCATGTTATCAATCTGGCGTTCTACTGCATACATGCGGATGGTAATGACGAGCAGTCCTTCCCCGCCCCACGGTAAAGGAAGCCACTTATTCATGCTAATCACCTGTGAAGGTACGTCGAAGGAACGTTCTTTATAATCACGTGGCAGATTCCAACCGAGGTTCTCCCGATCTTTCAAGGCTTGCTCAATATAGGCGCGATCTTCGAAATCTTCCAAACGCATCATGCCTCTGGGCGTAAGAATCTGGGAATCGGACATACGATAGAGATAAATGGATTGAATCATATCCTGCTGATCCAGCATACGTCCCAGCCCACTTGCCGCATCATAGATGAACTGACTCGATAATTGTCCCTGTCCAGCTTCCAGAAAGCGACTATATGTCTTGTTCGCACCAATGTCTTCAAGCAACCGAAGTTCAATGTCGCTTAGCGAGCGCTCCAGTGTATCCACGATATAGCGGGTGGAGATCATGTCGGCTTTTTGTGTCTCGTTACGTGAGAGTTCGTTGACAATCAGGAAGGAGAGAAAGATCAGAATGGAAATCGTAAGCAGAAAAATAGGAAAATACGAATACATCAACTTGGTGTGCCAATTCCGCTTCAGATTTACTTTCATAGGCTCCAACTCCTTCCATCTCTATTCTAATGAGTATGCTCTTCTCTGTTCTTTGGCCTGCCTGCTGACGATATACAGAATCACTGATCCTAGTGCCGCACTGATCGTGCAAGCCAGGTACATCAGTGATGGACCGCCGGAATCGAGTAAATATCCGTTAAGCATATTACCAACAATTCCACCCAGGCCAGCAAACACCATGTTAAATAAACTTTGACCTGTGGCCTGCATTTCCCGTCCCGTAACCGATGCCACATATTCCACTGCTGCTATATAAAAGAATCCGAAGGATAAACCATGCAGCACCTGAACGCCAATCATGACCTCAGGCGTCGGCCATAGCCATTGTATCCCCCAACGTAACATATACGCCCCGGCTGCAAGCAGCATCGTCCGTTCATGTCCCCATTTTCGGAGTATAAATGCCGCTGCCAACATGGATGGAACATTGGTGATCGATGCAAGCAACAGCGCTGTACCTGTCATCGTCACAGAACCGCCAGCCATCTGAAATGAAATAACAAAAAAGGAGTTAAACGCAGTGAGCGTTTGGTTAACCAGGAAACAACCTGTTAGAAATAGAAGGAATGTCCGGTTTCGGAGCAATCTTGCCAAACCTACGGAGAAGGTTACCGAGGACGAGGATATGCTCGTCTGCCGGGGAAGTGTACTTGCCAGTATGGCGCTCAGAATGTTAAACAGGAGAAAAGGCAGCCATAACATGTGAATGGAAAACTGGGAGAGATACATCCCTGCGGCAAATCCACCAACTCCCGTTCCTATGCTGCCGAAGAGTCGGATCATGCCATATGATGTATTGGCTGTTCTCGCGGCAGTAACCGCATAAGAGTCAGCCACGGGTATTTGAGTCACTTGGAATATAGTGCATAAAGTATAAATCAATATTAATATAATGTACACTTGAATATTGTAGAAGTACGCTAACGATGCAGGAACAAGCAGGCTTATTACCAGTACGAACCGTGTCTTTTTAAACTTATCTACCAGAATTCCCCATATAGGTTGAAGAATAATAGATACAAGTGTGCCAAACGCCATAATAAATCCGGTTTCTTTACTGGAAAAACCTTGTGCAACCAATATGGGATTAATGTACGGGTTAAACATCCCCCCGGCAAGCCCCATAAACAGATATAGGCCCTGCAATTGGAGTAAAACACGTTTTGCATCATTGGAATCGGCTGTTGTTTTCTCTGTGTAAGCCTTCATATGTCTACTTCTCATCCGGATCTCCATCCTTTATTTCTGTAGTTGCTTCGCCTATTCTCTATTTTTATGTGCGCGCTAGACTCCACTTGATGGCAGCCAATGCCCCGATTGCTCCTGCTTTGTTCCCCAGTTCAGCTACAGCTAAAAGTGTAGGCAGAACACTGTAACGTTGGAGGCGTGTGCGCACTTCATTTAGATAATAGGATGGGTTGGATGCAGCCACGCCACCACCGATCACGATAATGGAAGGATTGAGTAAAGCCGAAATATTCGCCAGACCTCCAGCCATATAACGCATGGGTAGTTCAAGAATCTCCAGTGCAGCAAGATCACCTGACTCGGCTGCTTTGAATACATGCCTGGCTTCGATTTGTTCGGCTTCCCCTCCTGCCAGACTCATGATCAGGGATAAGGTACTTCCCTTTCCAGCAGCAAAATAACGCCTTGCCTGTTCGGTAATTCCCGTACCTGAAGTCACTTGCTCAAATACGCCAAAGGAATCCGCATCTGCAACGTAACCGGTATGAAGCCCTTCGTCTCCTGCAATGAAATGCCCAATCTCACCTGCTGCTCCATTCTGGCCGCTGTAGAGCTGTCCATTCAGGATAAGAGCAGCTCCAATACCTGTTCCAACCGTGACCATCACACAGTGTTGATGTCCCTGCGCTGCCCCTTGATCATATTCTCCCATTGCAGCCAGATTCACATCATTGTCCAACAAGATATTTCCGCTGTAATACTGCGCAATCACAGGTCGAATATCATGCTCAGGCCACTGAAAAGCTGGAGCATTTCGCAATATCCCTTCCTCCTGCAGAATCACACCAGGAAATCCCAAGCCTGCACCGGAAAGTTGATCCAGACTACATCCAACTTCGCGACAGAACGTTTCCAATTCAGCGAATAACCATTGGAAGAATTCATCCGGCTGATCACTGGCACGCGTAGGCAAGATACGTTCATGAACTCCACTTCCCGCCTGTTGTGATGATAAGAGCATTAATGTTTTGGTGCCTCCAATGTCAATACCTGCAATCCAGCCGGATGGATCATCCCCACCCATACCATTCTGATTGGATTGATAATCATTACTTACGTTTTTCACGGACTCTGTCATCCCTTTCCCTCCTCACATGTTGTATATTCAATCTCTTATTCCATGGCTTCCTGCTGAAGGTTCAGCATCGTTTGTTGTATGGCTACCTGCACTGCACCAGTGACAACAGCTTGCTCACCAAGCTTGGAACAGATTAACTGTGGTTGCACCGGGAATTTCTCAGATATGATCTGCCTCAGTAAAGGCAATAACACATCACCGTTCCCACCTATACCTCCGCCAAGCACAATGAGATCTGGAGCAAGAACAACGCTAATCTGACGCAGAGCTGAAGCAATCATCTGGCTGTATTGTTGTAGAATGTCTAACGCCTCTACTTCTCCACTGCGTGCAGCTTCAAATAACTTCTCGGGAGTCAGGTGTCTGTGAAGATCATCTGCAACTACATCTAAACTTACATTTGCACCCGTATCAGCAGCCTCCAATAGTTCATCATGCTGATCTAGATAATCTTTCGCCAGTTGCATCAGACCATCAGCGGACAGGACTTCCTCCAGACGTCGAGCATCCACCAGCATCTCTGCGATCTCTCCAGTTAAGCCACCTAAACCTCGAAGCAGTTGCCCATGTACCATGATGCCAGCGCCCGTCCCTGTACCGATGGAGAAAAAAACAAACAAGGGATACCCTGCTGCTGCACCACTCCGATACTCCCCAAGTGCCGCAAGATTCACATCATTTTCCAGAATCACTTCACAGGGAAAAGCTCCTGACAACGACTCTAGAGAGAAAGCTTGTTCCAGACCGGCTAACGGGGCCACAATACGATGGATACGCCCTGAATCAGGCAGCACTACGCCTGGTATGCCGAACCCGATGCATTGAATCTGATCCCAGTTCAGATGATTCTCATCAAGCAATTTGTTCATATGGCTTCGAAGAAGCTCCAGCATCGTCGCTTGGGCTGGCTCATGAGCTTCTTGGACAACCATGGGATATGTTCGATAGGCAATGATCTCTCCATTCAGATCAGACAATGCAATCCGAATACGTGTTGCGCCGATATCTATACCACAGACATAATAAGCCGTTTCATTGAAACGAATGAGGGTTGCTTTTCGACCCTGAGCGTTGTCAGCTGGCCCCATTTCCCTCACCAGATTACGGTCAATCAGATGTTCGACCGCCAAAGACACCGTTGGCTTACTAAGTCCGGTCTGACGGCTGATATCCGCTCTCGACATGGTTCCCTGAGTTATGAGGGCATCCATAATGAGATTTTCATTCAGATTGCGGATATATTGCGGTGTGCCAGCCATGTTATCGCCTCCCTTTATAGTTAGTTAAGTTTATTAACAAATTAATTAAATTCAATATATCATCGTGATTGGTAGGTGTACAGCTTTTTGTAATTCCAGTCTTTAACTAGAAAGAACCATACCTTCACCTGTAACACAAAAGCCTAATAAAGGAATTATTATACAATAATAGACGTTTATACATTTCCGAAACAGTGACACGCTCATAGAATACCTTATCACGATCAGGGAGGTTTTAATATGTATAGAAAACATCATAAATGTCATCATCCAAGACCAAAGTGTTTTTACAAAAAAATTACGAAAACTTGTGTTACCAAAGTTAAATATGTCCCTACAAAGTGTAAAAAACACTGTCATGTCACTGTTGAATATTGTGGAGTCAAAAAAAGAAGACATTATTAATACTCTTTTGCCCTTCTCTATAGAGAAGGGTTCTTTCTTATTGAACTAGATTAATACCGGATACCATTAACCTATCAAAAAAGTTGCGGTGATATTTCACCGCAACTCCTTTCTTCCTTATATACATATTCATCAAGTTTTGGAGAGTTCAATAAATCCTTCACCGAAAACATCACGCACGTCATGAATGGTGATAAAAGCAATCTCATCTTCTGCTCGTACAATCTTCTTCAGCATAGAAACTTCCTGCTTGCTAATCACAATGTATAGAATTTCTTTCTTATTTTTCGTGTAATAGCCATGACCGGACAGGACGGTTACTCCGCGATCCATCTTCTCAATAACTTGCTTCGCAATTTCATCCTGTTTGGAAGAGATAATCATAACTGCTTTTTTCGGATTGAGCCCTTCAATAATGAACTCCATTGTTTTGGTTCCAACAAACAGCAAGACAATTGTACACATTAATCCTTGTGGTCCAATAATGAAGTATGAGGAGAAAGCCACAATCAAATCAAAGAATAATAATCCATAACTGATGTTCCAATCCAAATATTTGTTGGCAAGTCGGGCCAGGATCACCGTCCCCGCCGTTGTGCCTCCCACTCTAACAATTAAGCCAATACCGAGACCGGCAAATACTCCAGCAAAGATGGTATTGATCCAGAGTTCATCCGATGCAATTGTCCAACTCTCCGTCAGATGCAGGAACAACGAGTTGAATACAACCGCAATAATTGTATACACCGTAGTCGTTTTATCAAGAAACCGGTATCCCACAATTAACAAAATACCGTTCAGGATCAAGTTCATCAGTCCAGGGGACCATTCAAACAGGTAATACAAAATAATCGTGATACCCGTGACGCCGCCTTCAGCCAAGTCGTTCGGGATGACAAACAGGTTCACCGCCAGTGCAAACAGAAATGCACCTGCCATAATAAATAGAATATCCGTAATTCGTTTCTTCATTATGCATTCCATCCAATCATCAGAAATCAACCTAATCGACCCGTCTCATAAGTTGTCATAACCACTCAAGGATAGATTTTACCATGCTCTCAACAAAATTTGTATACATAATACAAATTGTTGCGTAATTTGTGCAAAGGAATTTAGTAAACCCTGCTCTTCCGTCTTCTGCAGGGCTATTGAGCATCATACACCCATGACAAATGTCATGGTCCATCATTGATATTCATCATTACAGAAGGCTGACGTTTATGACTTACTGTCATGTTCGGAATGTTTTACAATGATAAAAACGCTTCCTACAGGAAAGTCTAGCGGGAAACGTCAAGTTGTAGCTGATTACAGTTATAACGATTGAAGGAGGACACGTCAATGAGTAGAAACAAAGAAATGGCGCTAAAAAAAGAGGTCACCCCTTACGAAAAAAATAATCTTCGTCTAAGTATCCGACAATTATTGAACACCATACTTCCACTCTTATTATTATGGGCTGCGGCCTACTACAGTCTGTCCGTATCCTATTGGCTGACCTTCCCGATTGCCTTGGTGGCATCCGGATTTGTACTGCGGACGTTCATCATCTTCCATGACTGCTGTCATGGTTCATTCTTCAAAAGCAAACGCGCCAATGATATTCTGGGCACTATTACTGGTGTAATAACAGTGACACCCTATCAGCAGTGGAAAAATGAGCATTCCATCCATCACGCTACCAGCGGTAATCTCGACAAACGCGGTGTAGGTGATATCTGGGTCATGACGGTTGATGAATACAAAGAAGCCTCTCCATGGGGACGCCTCTTCTACCGGATCTATCGTAACCCGTTCGTATTATTTTGTATCGGACCCATTTACGTGTTCCTGCTCGCCTACCGTTTTAACCGCAAAGGTGCAAGACGCAAAGAACGCATGAATACTCACTTAACTACGGTGTTGATCGTTGCACTCTATGCATTCATGTCCTGGTTAGTCGGGTGGCAGGCTTTTGTCATGGTGCAAGCACCCATATTCTTCTTCTCCGGAGCCTTTGGCATTTGGTTGTTCTACGTTCAGCATCAGTTCGAAGAAACGTATTTTGAAAATGAAGATGAATGGAGTTATGTAAAAGCAGCTGTTGAAGGCAGTTCTTATTACAAATTGCCGAAATTATTGCAATGGATTAGTGGTAATATCGGGTTTCACCATGTGCATCACTTGAGCCCACGTGTACCTAACTATTATTTGGAAGAAGCACATAACGCAACACCGCCTTTGCAGAAAGCTACAACCATCACACTACGTTCCAGTCTGGTTGCCCTGCGCTACCGCTTATGGGACGAAAAATCAAAACAATTTATTAGTTTCAAACAGCTCAAAAGCTTATCCCGCAATTCTTATGTTCAATCACCTATCCGTGCAACCAATCAAGCGGGTCTGACAGAGAAGCATTAACTCTGTCGGATTCGTTTTCTTGTATTCAGGCTAAAGCCGTGCTACAGTCAGGCTAAGTTTGAGTACATGGCAAGTCTGAGGAGGAGAATTCCATTCAAAAGTGGATGCAAAATTTTTATAAAAAAACAGGGTTGAATCTTTATGTATGGCTCGCCTTTTTCATCCTGCCCTTCTATTTCATTTCACAATATTCCAAATTATGGACAATGGTGACCGGCATCGTCATCATCCTTGTTTTCTTCGTCTGTTATCTGCTTGCCTTCATCACTAAGGGCTGGCAGGTGTACATGTGGATCGGACTGCTTATTGCTATATCCATTACGATGACTATTGCCTATGATTATGCCTATTTCTCATTGTTTCTTGCTTTTTTTATTGGGAATATTAAAAATAAAGCCGGATTTTTCACCCTCTATTCAGTGAATCTGGGAGCCAGTTTCGTAACCATTAATTACGGTATCATTAATCAGAGTTCTCTGCTCGTGAGCCAACTCCCGTTTGTATTCATCAACTTGATGGCCTCCATTCTGCTTCCCATTAGTACGTATAACAAAAACAAGACCGAACACTTGGAAGGTCAACTTGAGAATGCCAACAGACGACTGGATGATCTCGTGAAAATGGAAGAACGTCAGCGTATCGCTCGTGATCTGCACGATACCCTTGGACAGAAGCTGTCTCTGATCGGTCTGAAAACCGATCTGGCTAAGCGTCTGCTCCGCAACAATCCCGATCAAGCCGAGATCGAATTGAGTGACCTAAGACAAACGGCAAGCACAGCTCTGAAGGAAGTTCGGGAAATGGTAACGACCATGCGTGGCACACAATTAGTCGATGAACTGTTCCGCGCGGAACAGATCCTGAAAGCCGCTTCGATTGAATCTGTACTGGAAGGCAATCCGAAGTTGCAGGATACGTCGCAGCTCAATGAGAATGTTCTCGGCATGTGTCTGAAGGAAGCCGTGACCAATATCGTCAAGCACAGTCAGGCCACGGTATGCACCATCACCATTGAAGAGACACAGTCTGATAACATCTTAACGGTTCAGGATAATGGTGTGGGCATGGAACACACACGCAACAAGGATCGACGTGGTACCGGCATTTTGGGTATGAAGGAACGGCTCGAATTTGTGAACGGTTGTCTTGATCTTCGCTCCGTAGCAAACGGAAAAGGTACACAAATCGTCATTCAGGTGCCCAAGCTGACGCGTAAACCAATGAAGGAGGATGCAACATGATCAGAATCGTAATCGCCGAAGACCAACGCATGATGCTGGGCGCCTTGTCTTCCCTGCTCAATCTGGAAGAAGACATGCAAGTGGTAGGGCAAGCCAGCAATGGTGAGGAAGCTCTGGCACTTGTCAAAGAACTGACCCCGGATATCTGTCTGATGGATATCGAAATGCCCGTCAAAAGTGGGCTGGAAGCGGCAGAAGAGATGAAAGGTTTGAACTGTAAAGTCATTATTCTGACCACTTTTGCCCGAACCGGCTATTTCGAACGTGCGCTCAAAGGCGGTGTTCGTGGATACCTGCTCAAGGATAGTCCGATTGAAGAACTGGCTGAAACCATCCGCCAAGTCATGAATGGAAGACGCATCTTTGCCCCCGACCTGGTAGACGAAGCTTATGTAGAAGAAAATCCCCTGACAGAACGGGAGAATGCCGTACTTGGCCTCATGGCAGATGGAAAGAATACCAAGGAAATTGCCGGTCATCTGTTCATCACAACGGGCACGGTGCGTAATTACATCTCCATTATTCTCAACAAATTAAATGCCAGTAACCGCATTGAGGCCATCACTCGCTCCAAGGAAAAAGGGTGGTTCAAATGAAAGTACCGCTTTAACCCATTGAAACAAAAATAAACATGTACCCGGCTGCACAAGCTGCGATAACATGCCCAAAATAAAAAGCTTGGCCCAAAAATTGCTGGGCCAAGCTTTTTTATGTGTATCGTAACAATCCAAAACCCATCTCTTCTACATTGCAGAATATCCCTCAAACACTCAAGATTTCACAGATACAACCATGCCAAGAGCTTCTAATGGCACTTGATCGGTCTTAAGCTGATGAATGTTGTTACTGTCCTGCCATGAGATTGTTACATGGACAGACTTTCCACCACTTGGATACTCAACCTTGATATACCCTTTATCTTTGGGTACAGGCAAGGTATGTGATTCCAGGTACTCCACCATTTTCTTCGCTATGCCCGGATTATTCATTTCATCTTCGGAAACCGAACGAATTTCCAGCGTCCATCTACCTTCTTGCCAAGTCAGATGTTGACTGCCTGCGGCACCTTCACTCATGCCTTTGATGCCATGTCCCAGATCCACAGCCATATCTGCTGGAATATCTTTCAGGTCCGTCTCAGGGAAAATTTCTGGCTGATTCGGGTCCTTATAGGTCTTCACTTCATAGGAAGCCAGTAAAGGTATCTTACTGTCGGATGCAGTTAAAGATTGATCATTAATGGCAACAGACTGAGTGGTTTCGTAGAAATTCACTTTAAAAGTATCAGCAGTATTGGACAGTATTGCCGCACCCAAAGATGTACCCTTGTCCAATGTGAATGATGTGGGTAACGCTGCATCCTCCATCTTCAATTGGTTGCGAACTTGCTTGATCACATCATTCACACCTGATTGACCTGTGGCAACTTGGTTGTCATTTGTCTTCGATCCTGATGTGTCCTCATTATCTGTTGTGTTTGTGTCCTCTTTGGTTCCCGTTTCATTTTCATTAGAGAAATCAGCACCACCGCTACCGGTCTCGGTCTGCTCACCCACTGTTGTCGTTGGTGAAGAACTATCCTCTGATGATGCTACATCTGAATCTGGTCCGCCACATCCTGCCAGAGCAAGTAAAACGGCCGTCGTTACTGGAATCGTGATCCATATTGGTTGTTTCTTCATGATGTGTACCTCCTTCGTTGTAGCCAATCTAAAAATTGAAAAGATTAACGCTTGTCGTTCCAGAAGTTAACCGGCTGCACTTTTTTGCTTAATACTTCAATACGATACCCTTCTGCCTTCAATGTTTGTAATACTTGCGGTAATACTTTCAGCGTTGCTTCCTGGTCGTGCATAAGCACAACCGGTGTTGTTCCGCTCTTTTGCACATTGTGGATCTGCTTCATTACACTGTTATAGACTTTCTGGTGATCCTTCTTGTATTTCCAGTCTTCCGAATCGACATTCCAATCCCATAGATGGAATCCACCCTGACCCAGCAGCACATTACGAAATGCTGGTTTGAGATAAGGTTTACTACCATATGGCGTCCGCACAAGACTTGTTTTAACTCCGGCAACCTTGTACAGACTTACATTGGCCTGTTGCATCTCTTTTAATCCGCTATATGCAGATTTATAGAATTTGCCTGGAACGTGAGTCACACCATGCAGACCCAATCCATGCCCGTCAGCTACGATTCGTTTGGTAGCCTTCTGAAATTTCTCCATTTGAGGACCCAGCATGAAAAAAGTTGCCTTTGCATTATACTGATCCAGAATATCCAGTAACTGACCCGTATGAGCGGTTGGCCCATCATCAAACGTCAGGTATATGATTTTGGAATTCGCTTTGCTTGCACCATCTTTGGATGCAGCTGATTTGGCAGATACCGACTGCGGCAGTAATAGTGGAATGATCAGTAAAATAGCAAGTGTGACCATGATAGATTTGCGAATATGTAACATAATTAAAAATCTCCCTTGTGTGTTATATTTCCCCGGGTGTCCATGTTGTTCTAACTTCATCCCTTGGCGATTAATCCTAATACTATCAAAGATAGTGGCTCCTGTTCTCGCTCCAAAGACTACGGTAGAGTTACACTTTTGTCAGATAAACCTAAAATTTAATACGAATTTGATAGATTTGCGCAAAATAAGATCCCGTCAGGATAGATCAATTGTGACATATCCTCTATTACCCACATTCAGAATTTTGATAGACCTTTACTCCAATTCAAGCAAATCAATACAATAATCAAATAGCTATGCATGCAAAAAAACCTGCACAAGTGCAGGCTTCTTTGTCTTCAATCAGCATATGGCATCATGCTGTATGTAGATGGTGTTTTGACGCTAGAATCTTATCGACTCCCTACGTGCATTTATTCAGCAGGAGCAGTGAACGAACGTTTGCCAAACTCGGCATCCAGCATGTAGAAGGCATTGCTGTCTTTTTCAATGCGGCGCAGCTTCTGGATAATGTTATCGAACAACGCTTCCTCTTCAACCTGCTCATCAATGAACCATTTCAGGAAATACATTGTTGCATGCTCACGTTCATTCATGGCGATGTCAGCCAAATTGTAGAATTTTTTCGTGTTTTGCTGCTCATGAGCATAACCATGCTCAAATACATCCAGTATCGAAGTATATTCATTCTTCGGTTCTGGCAAAGCCGCTAGTGTGGCACGTTGTCCACGATCATTCAGGAATTTGTATATTTTCATGCCATGGAATCGCTCTTCTTCCGCTTGCACGATGAAGAAGTTCGCGAATCCATCCAGACTTTTGCTGGAACAATAGGCTGCCATAGCCAGATATACATGAGCTGAATAAAACTCGAAGTTCATCTGTTCATTTAAAGATTCTGTTAACTCTTTGCTCATAATCAAAACACCTCTTTCTTTCTCTAGGGATGGTTATATTCTAACATAATGTCAGCAGAACTTACACCGATTTTCTACAAAATTCGCCAAGGACTGAAAGAACAAAAAAGCTCTGCCGCGATGGCAGAGCTTCTTTCATTCTTTAGAGATATGCAATTATACCAAGAACGCTTTGGAGATGATAACCAACAGGATGAACAGAACCAGAATGGCACCTACAGAAGTAAAACCTCCGTATCCGTAGCCTCTTGTTTCTCCACCTAATACTTCGCTCATTGACCGTACCTCCTCTGCAACAGGTATGGGTTATCTTATGCAGGAAGAACGACTTTGACAGGGCGGATGCCCTAATTATTCAGATTGCTGTATTTTCCGTTCAGTAACGGGGCGATTGCACACGCATGATATCCAGAAAAGGCACCTTTGCTGTGAACTCTTCTTCGGTATACTCTACATGCACGAGTCGTGTACGGGAGTCCATTTTGACGATGACTCCTTGCACCTGATCTTCTTTGCCCCATACCGTCAACAGTACTTCCGAACGTTCCCGAAAGGCCTCAACTAGCTGGTTTCCCAACTCTTCAAGTTCAAACTCATCCCGTGTAGGTCTTTTTGCTACTTTTGCTTTTGCCAATGTGGCTGCCTCCTCTACTCCGACGTCCCGATTCCACGGGTTGATTGCCGAGTTCGTATTCAAATAGTATACCATTCATTTACGTTCGTGTAATGTCATGGAACCCCAGATGGAGCAAATTCCTCTGATCTGATATCTGCAATCGTGCCAGACCCTATTCTTCACTATATTCCACAGTGGTGCTGTACTGTTGAGTCCCCGCCTGTTCGGAAGACAACTGCGCAACATAGGAGAGATTCCTCTGTAATATAATGTAAGCTTAGTTATCATGCTACGAATATAATGATTTGCGTTTTGCTCAATGTGAATTATAATCATCATATACGAGAGTAATTCTGTCGTATCATTATGATGCAGTCAGCGGTGATATATGAAGAGTTTCCATATGCACAATAACCACATACCTACAGAATACGCATTCAAGCATTCCAAATGGATTCACAAAATGCTCCATGCCTATTGGATTGTCATTATTGCACATATTACCATTCAGATTGCCTGTTTCCTGTTTCTCGAGTATGATCGTACGCCCGCAGATTTTATGATTCATGTCTTGTTCTGGCCTGCTACAATCAGCATTTCTTGCATTTTGATCGCAAGCTGGATTGATCGTCGTTTCAGTTCATTTTCCTTCTACGCCATGTCTGTAACCAGTACAGTTATCGCTTGGACAATTATTCATGTCAATTATGACATTCGGATTATACTAGCGATCTGCCTGTTACCCATCTTCTCTTCGGTTCTGTTCTTCAGTATAAAGAGAGTCTGGATTGTCTGCCTGATGCAGATGACGGGTTACTTTCTGGTTCTGTTCGATCCATTCTACCGATTGTACCTGTCTTCATTTGACATGGTCTCCATTCCGGCTTTTCTTATCATCGGTGCTTATGTTGCACAAGTCATTGTAACCAGCGGAGTTGAAGTACTGAACGATCTCCAGGCAAGCATGGTTGTCAAGCAGGACCTTATTGTGCGAAACGCCATTATGACCAAACAGTCCAAAACAGATGGTTTAACCAACCTCTATAACCAAAGCTCCTTCAAGGATTATTATGAAAAAGCATTTGAGTACGCCAACAATGGCATGAGTCTGCATCTTGCCCTGATCGATATTGATGATTTCAAATCCATTAATGACACGTATGGTCATCGGGTTGGAGACATTATGCTCGAAAAGGTGTCATTGATCATTCAGGAGAACATTACCTCAAGTGACATTGCTGCACGGTATGGGGGCGAAGAGTTCGCCATATTGATATTTGAGCAGTCTTTCGAGCAGGCCTACGCTTTGGTTGAACAGATTCGTCAGAAGATTGCCCTGATGTGCCACCTGGAACTTGAAGGAACTTCCATCACGGTGAGTATTGGTCTCAAAAGCTACAGTCCCAACTTAAGCAAAGACAAGTTGTTTGAGGAAGTGGATGCCTGTCTGTATGCGGCCAAACGAACGGGTAAAAATAAAACCGTAACGTCCCTTAATCTGACATAGCTCTTCTTGAATAAACATCAAAAAAAGTTGTGCTGTACACCGAAATTACGGTTGTACAACACAACTTTTTTGGGTTTATATATGCCTAGCAAGCCGACCTTCTAGACGTCTATGTCTTCACTCCGCCCATTCCCAGCGATGACGATTTTGCTCCAGCCTGGGATGAAGATCACCTGATGACCCGTCTATGATGAGACGCAGCTCTTTGATCCAATCCTTGAAGGAATCGAACGAAGCGAACAGATTCGCCATCTCCGCTGTCATATACAGAAAGTGAGGGGCTGGATATTCGGCAGTGATATGGCGCAGCGCGCTATCCACAGGCGTATATTTCTTTCTCTTGCCTTCAAGCCCCTCCACACGTATACGTGCAGTTGGATGTTCCCGCCGCCAATCATGGAGACGGTCTTCTCTTTTATAATATGCCTGTATTGTATCCTTACTCATTCGTTTAAACGTGCTCTCGTGTAAAGGATACAGCACGAGCTGCATGAATGAACGGGTATCCACCGTTGCAGCGGCGCGCTCGAGTTGCTCATCGGTCACATGTTCGAACGAGTCATAAAAAGTCAATGTGCCTTTGCGGCTGGCCGCAGGTGGCTCATAACCATAAGGTACAGTTGTATATTTTCCAGACATTTCACCCCTCCTTGTCTATACGCACATTCGAACAAAGGTGATTGGGATAACCCAGCTAATGTTATTTTATTCTACGCTACGCTAACGATCCTGCTTCAACTCGGAATAAAATGTCATTCTGTTCTTGCCTGCACGTTTGGACTCATACAAAGCTTCGTCCGCCATCCGAATAATCTCACTTGGGTTGTCGCTGTTGGTTGGATATTCAGCACCTCCAATACTACATCCAATTCGAATTCGCTCGTATTCGATAATAAACGGCTTGTTCAGACTTTGAATGATGGCTTCTGCATAAGCCATGGCTTCTTCCCTCGGATGACTCCCAACAGACTGAAGTACAATCAGGAATTCATCTCCCCCCAATCGGACCGTTATCCCCTTTTCCTGACCAAGAGCAGACAGTCGCTGGGCCACTTTCTGTAGCAGCACATCTCCAGTCTGATGTCCAAGTGTATCGTTGACCCGTTTGAATCCATCAAGATCCAGATAGAAAAAAGTCAGCGTGTGATTTTCACTTTCGGTCTCCAGAGACTCCTCCAGGTACACCTCAAGGGCAGTACGATTCGGCAGGCTGGTCAGCTGATCAAAATGTGCCAGATTCTGCATCACGACCAGTTCTGAGTCTTTATTCGTAAGAGAGGTCAGCATATCCCGAAGTGATCGGGATAACACTTCAATCTCCTTAATCCCCTTATTGGCGGGAATCTCAAGCTTTTCCCCTGCACGCAGTCGATTGGCTACTCTGGTAAGGCGCACAAGTGGTGCAGAGATCAGACGTGAGACAACCCAGCCAATCAGTGCAAACAGTACGGTAACGGCAAGTCCAGCCCACACATTAAACCACATCAGGTCAAACACAGAAGCGAACGCAGTGGACTTGACTTGACGAATAACTATGGTCCAGCCTAATCCAGGATAATCCAGATGACCCTGACTGTAAGCAAACCCTGTCACATAGTCTTTCCCATCAGGCCATTCTTCAATGGACCAACTGCTTTTGTTGAGCTGGGCCTCTGCAATGCCGGGTAATACCAGCGGTATACCGATCCATTCCTTCGGCCCGAGCAGCACTGTATGTTCCTTTTTGCTCACGATAAAGAACTCAATGTCCTTTTCTTCCCTTTTCAATGGGGCAAGTACTGATTCCTCGACTTCCTTCGCCCATTCCCAGCTTAAATGTGCAGCGAGCACACCTTGAATATGTCCTTTGCTATCCTTCAGCGGAAAACTGATATCGACAAATTGCAACGGCTCTCCCGTTGGATTCGGAAGCAGCTTGGCAAGAAGTACTGCATTATGCACATCTCCAATGAATTTACCCTTGATTCCCTCCTGATACACCGGTCGCTCTGATAAATTTTCCCCTAGCAAGATACCATCCGTGGCAGCTAATACATTTCCCTTCGGGTCCATGAATCCAACCCATGAGAATGAGGGAAAGCTATCTTGTAACTGATCCAGCAGCATCTGAATCTCATCAGGCTGGAATCCATCTTCCAACGAAGCCATGCGGCCCAGCAGGTCCAGTTCACCCGCGCGAGCGGACATGAATCGATCCAGCTTGTCCGAAGCCTGTGAGGCCGTGGCTGTAAGCGAGTGACCAATCTCAGTCTCTACAGCAACAAATGACTTTTGGCTAAAAATAGACCCAATCGTCAGAGTAACCAGCAAGGATAACACAGCGAAGATGACTGTAAGCACAGTTCTAATTTTGAATGACATTACTTCCTCCATTACACGGTGAAACCATCTTGCTTTTCAACATAACTATGCTGTAAAGAGTACACGGAATGTCACCTAATCGTTTTCATATTTATCGGAACCTGTGTGTTTTTTTATTATACATGCCCATACAATATTATGTTGAAATCTTCACCGTGTTTCTTCCATTCAAAGAATAGACACGATTCTGTATATACATACTTGGGTTATGAATATAGAGAGCAAGCATATCCTTCAAAGGTCATGCGCCTGTATGTCACAGAGAGAGTAATCGAAATACTAAACATTGGGGGTGTAATGTTGAGCCTGCTTCATGTTGCTGTTATTCTGCCTTTTGCCGCTGGCATTCTTCTTGCCATGCTGCATCGTTTCTTCCGTAAAAACCATTTGGGATGGCCGGTTCTCCTTGTCCCGGTACTATTATTTGTAACCTTTGCGAGTCTCATACCCGCTGTGTCACAGCGCAATAACGTATCCGGAAATATCCCATGGATTCCATCACTGGACATTGGATTTAACTTATATCTGGACGGTCTAAGTCTGATGCTGACACTGCTAATCACCGGAATTGGTGTCCTCGTTGTTCTCTACTCCATCTTCTATATGGATATGAAAGAAGCTCTGAACCGCTTCTACCTGTATCTATTAATGTTTATGGGAGCCATGCTGGGTGTGGTACTGTCTGACAACATGATCGTGCTCTATGGATTCTGGGAATTGACCAGTATTACGTCATTCCTGTTGATTGCATATAACTACAAACGCGAAGCCTCCACTTCAGGGGCACAGAAGTCATTCCTGATCACGGTATTTGGCGGATTCGCCATGCTTACCGGATTCATGATGATGTATCTCATTACCGGAACGTTCAGTATTCGTGCAACCATTGCAGGATTGGGTCAGTTTCAGGAAAGCGCACTATTTCTACCCGCACTTGTCTTGATCCTGATTGGAGCTTTCACCAAGTCAGCTCAGTTCCCGTTCCATATCTGGTTGCCGGATGCCATGGAAGCCCCAACACCTGTCAGTGCTTATCTTCACTCAGCCACCATGGTCAAGGCCGGACTGTACGTTGTAGCCCGGTTTACACCGATCTTTGGTGGACAGGGACTCTGGTTCTGGCTCGTTACTGGCGTTGGTCTTCTGACTTTGTGTTACGGATCATTCCTGGCAGTGAAAAAAAACGATCTCAAAGCGATTCTCGCCTATTCGACCATCTCTCAACTTGGTCTGATCATGTCCCTCTTAGGGGTTGGATCTGCTGCTCTCTACTTCGGATATGGCGAATCCTCTGCGATGTACACCGTGGCAATAACCGCTGCTCTGCTTCACCTGTTTAATCATGCGACCTTCAAAGCCGCTCTGTTCATGGTCGTAGGGATTATCGATCATGAAACGGGTACACGTGACATTCGGAAGCTCGGTGGACTTGCTTCATTTATGCCAATTACATTCATCGTGGCATTGATCGGTTCACTCGCCATGGCGGGTATTCCGCCTTTCAACGGATTCCTGAGCAAGGAGCTATTTTTCCAGGCGATGGTGGAAGTCACGCATCTGCGAATCTTTGGACTTGGGTCCTGGAGTGTTCTATTGCCGGTATTCGCTTGGCTTGCAAGTGTGTTTACCCTGATCTATGCGCTTATTATCGTGTTCAAAACATTCCTCGGTCGTAGCCAAAGCGAGATCCCTGCCGAGAAGCTGCACGAAGCGCCCGCTGGCATGCTCATTCCACCTGTTGTTCTAGGTGTTCTTGTCGTTGTATTCGGACTTTTCCCGAATCTGCTGGCCGGATCACTGATTGAACCGGCCATGGCCGCTGTGCTTCCATCCCTCTTGAATGGGAATGAACGCTTCGATGTACATTTCTCCCTGTGGCATGGATGGACTCCGGAACTGATTATGACGATCGGAGTTGTGATTCTGGGAATCACTCTCTACAAGCTGTTGCCACGATGGAGGAATATTTATGAGCATTATCCGCAAGGATTAACAATTAACAATATGTACCATGTCGTGCTGGATAATCTTCAGCATTATGCACGCAAATGGACGGAAGCCTATATGAATGGCTCGGTTCGTAATTATCTCGTATACATTTTCTCATTCACGGTCGCGTTGCTGGTCTATTCCTTCTTCCGTTCAGGAGAAAATATTACTTGGAATCTGCAGGGCAATGCACCTTACTCTTTCTATGAGGTGGTACTGCTAGTCACACTTATCGGTGCTGCAGTTTCGATTCCTTTTGCCAAGAACAGACTGTCGGCAGTCATTATGACCGGAGCGGTTGGTTACCTCGTAACCCTGCTGTTTGTACTCTTCCGGGCGCCGGATCTGGCGTTGACACAGATGATTGTTGAGACGGTGTCCGTTGCATTGTTCCTGCTCTGCTTCTACCATCTGCCTGAGCTTCAACGTGGCAAATCAAGCCGCAGTTATCTCACGGTAAATATGATCGTAGCCATTGCAGTCGGGATCGTAATGACTTTTGTTGCATTGGCCGCAAGCGGAACAGCTTCACTGGACAGCATTTCTACCTTTTTCCTTCAGGAAGCGTATGACTCGGCTGGTGGTAAAAATGTCGTGAATGTGTTACTGGTAGATTTCCGTGGCTTCGATACGTTATTGGAGATTATGGTGCTTGGGGTTGCTTCATTGTCCATCTACTCCATGATTAATCTGAACCTCGAAGCGAAGGATCTCGGAGCCCGATTGAAGTTCCGTAAGATAGACGAAACTAAGGATTCCGAGCCCGATCTGGATGATGAAACAGACAATACGAAAAAGTATGGTAACTGGGAACGCAGCTCATCCTCGTGGGATACTGTCCCCTTGCAGAGTAATGATGTATTGCTGCAAACGACCACCAAGGTCGTTGTGTTCATCATACTGACGTTTGCCATGCACCTGTTCTTTGCAGGTCACCACAATCCGGGCGGAGGTTTCATCGGCGGCTTGGTAACAGCGGCAGCGCTCGTACTGATTGCTCTGGCATTCAGTACAGATACAATACGCAAAGCGTTACCGGTTGACTTCCGTATTCTAACAGGAATCGGATTGGGTATAGCCTTACTGACGGGTGCGGGTTCATTTATATTCGGAGTCCCGTTCCTAAGTCAAACCTTCGGCTATTTCGAACTTCCTTTGCTGGGAGAGACCGAACTCGCCACGGCCATGCTGTTTGATCTTGGCGTGTATCTCGCTGTCCTGGGTGTCACCATGACCATTATTCTACAGATCGGGGAGGATCGCTGATATGGAAATATTGATGTGTGTAGCCGTTGGCATTCTGTTTGCGGTTGCCGTCTTTTTAATCTTGTCGCGGAGCCTGCTCCGTATCGTACTTGGCATGTCCATACTAACCCATGGCGTGCATCTGCTCTTGATCACCATGTCACGTCTGAAAACCGGAGCACCGCCACTGCTTGGGGAGATGGCTGAACGTTATGTCGATCCTCTTCCTCAGGCTTTGATACTAACTTCGATTGTTATTAATTTTGGACTCACTGCGTTCTTCTTTGTTCTCTCCTATCGTTCTTATCTGAAGCTGAAAACAGACGATATGGAAGAAGTAAGGGGGCGCCCATATGAATAATCTCGTCGTTCTGCCAATTCTATTGCCTTTGATTACAGGTGTCCTGGCTCTGCTATTTTTCCGAAAAACGAATATCCAGCGGATCATTAGTGTCATTGGGCTTTTGTTTACAGCAGCGGTCTCAACGATACTCATTACGCAGGTAGCTCAGACTGGAGTTTTAACGCTTAATATGGGTGGATGGGCACCTCCCTATGGTATTGTGCTTGTTGCGGACATGGTATCGGCGCTACTTGTCGTCGCCGCTTCCATCATTGCACTGGCGTGTCTGCTGTATGCGTTCCGCAGTGTGAACAAGGAGCGGGAAGAGCATCACTTCTATCCGTTCTTTCATTTTCTGATCGCGGGAGTTAACGGTTCATTCCTAACCGGAGATTTGTTCAATTTGTTTGTCTGCTTTGAACTGATGCTCATCTCTTCCTATGCACTGATTGTATTGGGTAGTACGGAAAGACAGCTTCGTGAAACGATCAAATATGTCTTGATTAACATCGTTTCTTCAGCCCTGTTTGTCGCTTCCATCGGCTTCCTCTACTCCATTACTGGCACACTAAACATGGCAGATTTGTCCGTCAAAATTGCTGAAGTGGGTCAGAGCGGAGTCATTACCTTAATTGCTGTTCTCTTTCTGATCGTATTTAGCATCAAGGCCGGACTGTTCCTGTTCTTCTGGCTATCGGGCTCTTATGCGGCACCACCGGCTGTTGTCACTGCATTGTTCGCAGGATTGCTCACCAAGGTTGGCTTGTACGCGATTGTGCGAACATTCACACTGATCTTCTATCATGATCCGGATTTCTTCCATGCGCTCATCGGATGGATGGCTGGTGCAACGATGGTTCTTGGTGTCATCGGTGCGATCTCATACCGCGATGTAAACAAAATTCTCATCTACAACGTGGTCGCAGGTGTAGGTTTTGTCGCTTTTGGTATGGCTTCGGCCAGTCGTCCCGCGCTGGAAGGCCTGCTATTCTACATGCTTCATGACATGTTGATCAAGACATTACTGTTCCTGCTCGGCGGTGCTTTGATCGCAGTTGCCGGAACATCCAAACTCGACAACATGGGCGGGCTGATCCATCGCTATCCGCTGCTCGGCTGGATGTTCTTCATTAGCGCACTTGCCTTGGCAGGTTTGCCGCCATTTAGTGGATTTCCGGGGAAGTTGCTTCTCTTTGAAGGAGGCTTACAGGCAGGCTTGTATGGTCTTACCGGCATTGCTGTGCTTTCGAGCTTGTTGATGTTATATTCCGTACTACGCATCTTCATCCAAGCGTTCTGGGGCGAACCGCCTGCCGGGGTTACAAGACGCCCTTACGCGGTGAACGGCCTTCTGATTCCTGCCGGAATTCTGTTTGTATTCATCATCGTAATGGGTGTGGGGGCTGAAGGCATGTTTCAATTGACCTCCCGCGCAGGCGATATTCTACTGCATCCCAATATTTATATTGATGCCGTATTGAAGGAGTAGATGTCTATGGCCTTTCAGATTGTACTGAATCTTATCATTGCTTTTGTATGGATGTTTCTGAACAACGCCTGGAATGGTGTTGGTTTTCTCATAGGTTACCTGCTCGGACTGCTCCTCATCGGAGGGATGCGCAGATTCTTCCCACAGCGCTTCTATATTGTGCGAGTCTGGGCCATCTTCAAACTGATTACCCTGCTATTCAAGGAACTGGTGCGAGCCAGCATTGAGGTTATACGCCAGATTATCAAGCCCAAGCTCGATATAAGGCCAGGTATTTTCACGTATAAAACTCAATTGTCCTCGGATTGGGAAGTTACTCTGCTCTGTCTGCTTATCTCACTGACACCAGGTTCTCTGCCGCTTGAGATCTCGGGTAATCAACGCAAACTGTTTATCCACGCACTGGATATCAAGGATGAACAGAAAATGAGAGATGATATCCAAAATACATTTGAAAAAGCAATTATGGAGGTGACGCGTTAATGTTATCCTCACTGTTGTTCATCTCATTGCTCATTCTCTCCTTGGCCGTTCTTGGTTGCTTGTACAGGGTGCTTCGGGGACCATCCATGGCTGATCGGATCACGGCACTGGATACCATCGGTATCAATGTGATTGCCATCGTTGCCGTTCTATCGATGATGCTGCAAACCCAAGCCTATCTGGATATTATCTTGCTGATTGGCATTTTGGCTTTTCTAAGTACAGTGGCATTTGCACGTTATATTGAACGGGGGGCGGTATTCAAAAATGATGGAGATCGTTAAAGTAACCGCTGAAACAGCTATAGGTCTACTCGTACTGCTCGGTGCATTACTCAGTGCACTCAGTGCATTCGGACTTATTCGTCTGCCTGATGTATATCTGCGAGCCCATGCCGCAACCAAAAGTATGACACTTGGTGTCTTCTGTGTACTGAGCGCTACGTTTTTCTTCTTTTGGTACTTCGACAACTATATCAGTGCCCGCTTGTTGCTAGGTATCCTGTTTGTATTCATCACGGCTCCGGTCGCCGGACATCTGAACGGACGGGCCGCCTATCGCACAGATGTACCACTCTGGGAGCAGAGCGTGCAAGATGAACTGGAACCCTTGTTAAAAGGGAAAAAGGTGAACCATGAAGCCAGGGACATGATAGAGTAATCTCCCGTCCCAGACATAGCAATACCCCCGAGGATCAGCTGCTGTTTCGCGGCATGTTCCCGGGGGTATTTTTTATTTTTCATACATGGATCATATCAATCACTGATTATGCAGACTGATTAAGTAGTAAAGTCAGAATCCATTCAGCCCCTGTCTTCTCAGATCCGCAGCCACAATACGTGCAAGCTCCGCAGCCCCTTGACGATTCGGATGCAGACTATCCCCTGTCATATACAGAGCAAGTGTTGCCGCTGGACCAATGGACGTGAAATAGGCAGAACTTAACTTATTCAGTTCAACAAGAGTAACCCCCTCTTCTTGAGCCAGTGCACGGGTGGATGGATTGTACCAGCGGTTCTCCGCTTGATGTACATTGGCTGTATTAAAGTCTGTTGCACGGCCCTGGGGCGTGGAGAGGATGACTGTTGCTCCTTTGTTCTTCGCCTGACGCACCATGTCCCGCATAATCTCCTTGAACTGCGCCTCCGTTGTATTGTTCTTGGCATTGGTATCATTAATTCCGAATTGCAAAATAAAATAATCTCCAGGCTTGATATACTTGAGAATTGCCTCCATCTGACCATCATCGCGGAATCCTCTTGCAAACTGACCACTTGATGCCATATTGCGAACCTGGAAGGTAGAATTGTTCACATAAGACGGCAACAGCTGCCCCCAACCTCCTTGTACACTGCTGACAAGCGGATAGTAATTGCAGACTGTTGAATCACCACCAACGTAGATCGTGCGGTTGGTAACGGTCTGATTGGATAACTTCCGGATTTCGAGTGCACTCAGTGTGAAGGCGGTGCCTGTCTTTCCTTCCGTAACCAGCAGGTTTAATTGCCCGTCAGTCACCGGAATTTGAAATTGGTCCGTCGCCCCGTTGCCCGTCATATTAATGATCTGGTAGACACCTTCTGCAGCCACGCTGGCTCTGGCAGTATTACCCAGTACCACTTTAACTTCATATAGGCCATTGGACAGATTTACATTGAAGGTATTGGTGCTCTTGGTGCCGTACGTCAGAAACTGCACAGCGTCACTCTTAACCCCGCTTCCCGAGGCAGACACATTCCTCATCTGTGCAGGTGTGTTGAAGCCATAGCCCTTCGTAGGCGTATAGGCATCTCCTGCGGACACGCCTGTGTAACCGCTCTCAACAGCACCCGAACCAAAATCAAATCTGTAATTGTCCGTTGCCGCTTCGGCGACTTGCCCTCCACTGCTTCCCAAACCGATGCCCATGGTACTCGCAAACAGAACAAGACAGAGCAGAAGTTTTACCGATATTGACCATTTCATCACTGAATTCTCCTCTCGAATCAGAATTAAATTGGTGCATGATCCTCAGCTTCACAGAACTTGGTCAAGCCAGTCATAGGCCTTTGCCCCGCTAATCTCATGTCCACCTGTAAAGAAATCCGCATCCAGTGATTCTGATGCTCCCGCCTGCTCATATATGTGTGTCAAACGGGCATACGCCTCTCTCGCTGTATGGATCGGGAACACCTGATCATCACTTCCTGCTTCAATAAAAAGTGGCCTAGGCACAATCAGGCCGATGAGATCCGGCAACTCCGCTTCACGCAGGATACCTGGTACATAGTTGTCCAGACAATGGTTCCGATCCAGTATACTGCCCTGGAAAGTACTTGCATAACCACTTACTACAGTTGCCCGGAACCGTTCATCCAACGCGGCTGTAAATGCGGTCACCAGACCGCCACCCGAGATACCCATGCTTCCAATTCGCTCCGAATCCACTTCAGGTCGTGTCGATACATAATCCAGTACTCGTGTTGTTTCATACACCCTATGACCGGCGAGGGTCTTCCCCACCATGAGCAGATGCGCAGCAATCTTCGTACAGGAACTCGCCCCTGGTGGCGCATCGCGGTCCTCTTCCAATCTTCGATCACCAAATCCGAGCAGCTCTGGAGCCGCAACCACATATCCACGCTTCACAAGAGCTACTGCAAAGTCCTTGTGTAATCCGGCCTCTCCTGTTCGTGGTGATCCATCCGGTTCCATGCCAGTGATCTCACGGCTGCCATATCCATGCCCATGACAAGCAACGATAGCAGGTCTCTTGTTTTCGATAATGCTTCCATCACCCGGAATTAATAAATATACAGGCATACGAAGTCCTGCATAGGTCGTGATTTCAATCCGCTCCCGAATATAGCCGTCACACATAATGCGCTCTAGTAAGACAGGATTCAGTGCTGCCGCCATCGTTGGAAAACCGCCCAGCCGTTCTTTCACGCGTGTACGAAACTGACTGCGCCATAACTCCAGGGGTTGATCTGCATGATACGCGGAACGACCACGAAGATGCGTTTGTTGTTGTAGATAGGCTTCAATATCAGACATGAGCCTGTGTCCCTCCTGTTTTTCGTAGGATAACGTAGATAAAAGACTGTCATAAGGAATTAATCTCATCCATTATAGAACATCAATGTCACCCATGAATTGAACATGTTTGCCTGTTTTGAATAGATTCACACGATTTCTAGCCAAAAAAAGGATATCTCCAACCTAAGACAGGTTACGGAAATACCCTTCATTTCATCTGACCTGGCAGCCACCAGTTCCACCTGCCCATTAATTTCATCAAAGCAGGTACCAGTATTAAACGGATTAATGTAACGTCAATCAACACCGCTGCCATGATTCCGATCCCTAACTGCCTCACACCTGTGACTTCAGCAAAAGCAAACGGCACGGTCACCGCAAGCAGAATGGCCGCTGCGGAGGTAACCAGACGGCCTGTAGAAGCCAATCCCTGCTGAACAGCCACATCACTGTCTCCGGTTCGTCTATACACTTCCTGAATACGGCTCAGCATAAACACACCATAATCCATGGATATGCCAAACACCAATCCTGCAATGAATACCGGAATCATAATGGCAATGGCTGACTGCTCCATACCCAGATGTCCTTCATTGAACACCCATACCAATATGCCAAATGAAGCGGCTAAACTGAGCAGATTCATCAGAATTGCCTTGATTGGAATGAGCATTGATCGGAATGCCGCCAGTAACACAAGATAATTGGTGACCACTACAAATACCAGCACTTTGGGCAGTTGACTTGTGACTTCCTGCATTATTTCATACTGCTTGGCAGCTTCCCCACCATAACGTAGTTTTACGTTGTTGGAACCAAGCGTATGATCGCTATTCCTCATTCGTTCCAGCCAGTCTGCAACCTGTTGCGAACCAGGCTCCCCGTGCACGGTGGCTATCAATCGTATGGAATGATCAGAGACCGTTGAACGCAGCCATGCCGTCCTTGTTGACCCCCTGCCTTCGATGGAAGGAGTGAGCGACGACGGTGGAATCCGAAAAAGGCTTTGTGAGCCATTTTGATTCGGCTGTAATCGGCCCCATGGTGAAACAATGCTCAATACGTCTGAGTCCTGCAGTAGTTGACGGGCTTTGTTGTAAGCCATCTGCCAGTGAGATGCAGTCAACAGTTCCTGCTGTCCACCAATCACCATCTCAATGGTAGAGGTATTCTTTTGCCCAAAATCATGTTGCAACTGCTCTGCTGCCTGCCGGGACTCCATTCTCTCTGGCAGTGAAGAAGCATCCGGGACGGACAGTTCCAACCGTGTCACTGGATAAACACACAGGAGCAGCACAACCGTACCTCCAATGGCCATACTGACTGGTCGTATCATGACCATTGCTGACCATCGATGCCAGACCGAGCGTCTGGGTAACAAATGGACTAATTTTCGCCTGAAGACACGGTCAGCAGACAGTGATAGCAGAGCTGGCAGCAGCGTAACATTTAACAGTAGCGACAGGAGCAGAACAATAATGGCCCCCAAGGAGACACTCAGAAACATCGGCAGTCTGATCCAGAGCAAACCCAGCAGCCCAAGAAGCACGCAAGCTGCCGAGAACAACACCGCTCTGCCTGCTGTACGCAATGTTAGCTGAAGAATCTCGCTCTGCATATCCAGGCTTCTGCCAAGAACATTAGCTTTGCCTTCATCTTCATAGGCCCGCTGAACTTCTTCTCTGTACCTGCTCAGGATGATCAGGGCAAAATCTATACTGAGTGCCATGCCCACCATGGGAATCACATTAATGATAAAATTGGACAATTCCAGATGATAACCAAGGAGTGACGTGACTCCCATAGCGGTAATCACAGCACTGATACCCATCATGACAGCAATCAATGCGGCATATAGCCCCCTGAATGCAAAACACAAAACGATCAGGGCAATCGGCAGCCCCACCATCTCTGCCCGTTCCAGATCACGAAAGCTCAGATGATTGACATCCTGCTGGACGACTGCCTTTCCCGTCAATTGCACCGTACCTGGACCGTCTGTTGCCAGCACGGCGCGCAACTGCTCCAGCGGAGGACCTATCTGATGCGGGGGCACATCCATTTTCACAAGGGCATATGCCCTATGGTCTTGCAGCGTCACGCTTTCGCTAACATCCAGAGGGGACGTGATAGAGGTTACCGCTGGCAGCACTTGGACCTGTGTCAGGCGATCCTTGATCCACTGTCGAAACTGTAACGGCGAGGCATTTTCCTTTTTCTCAAAAACCAAAATAACCGGATCAGCAGGAGAACCAAATTCGTCCTCCAGAACAAGCTCAACTGCTTGTGCATCCCCGTGAATCCGTTTCAATCCGTGATCCTGAACAATGTCAGGCAACTTCCAGGCCCAGACCGCTGACATCCCGATGATAAACACCCAGCAGAGAATAATGAACCGCGGATATCGGCTGATGAAGGCAGCAAGTCTGCGATAACCCATACCTAAGCTCCTCTGCGATCAGATTAACATTCGATTATGTTCATCGGTAAGATCATAATCACATTCATACACTTGCGGTGCGAATCTCCTTCACTCAGGTTCGCGAACTATTGAATGCCATGATTCACAGGTGTTCTGTTCGCAACGGGGGCAGGGATGTATGTAAAAGGAAGTAACTCTGCCGTCAGTCCCGGGCCAAAGGCCAGCGCTATCCCACTGGAATGCTCTTCCTTCTGTCTGTAATCCTCGCGGATGGCTTGGAGAACAAAAAGAATCGTCACGGACGACAGGTTGCCATAATCCCGCAGGATGTTGCGGCTGTAGGAGACCTGCTGATCTGTCAACTGATATAGCTTCTGAACGGCATCCACGATGCCTCTGCCTCCCGGATGGATCGCCCATATTTCCGGTAAACCGCTCCCCTCCAGCAACCGCTCTACCTCTGGACCGAGATGCAAACCAAGCAGCTTCGGAATCTGTGGTGACAGGTAGAGATCAAAGCCTGTATTGCCCACTTCCCAGATCATTTCTTCTGCACAATCCGGGAGCAGCGTTGAGTGCCCTCGGCCCAGTCGAAAACATTCATTGCGGTCTGTTCCGGACGCACCAATAACACAGGCAGAGGCGCCGTCTCCGAAGAACGATGCGGCATACAGGTCGTCCCGTTTGGCAGATGGCTGAAAGTGAAGTGTGCATAGTTCCACACACACGATGAGAACTGTAGCCTTCTGGTCTGTCGTTACAATGGAATTCGCCAGTTGGATCGCCTTCAGACCGGCTGCACATCCTTGAAACACCAGTGGAATCCGGTTGATCTGCGGTGACAGTTCAAGCTGCTGGATCAGCCGAACATCAAGTCCGGGCAGGAATTGCCCCGTGCAACTCACCGTAATGAGATGTGTAATTTCCGAGGAGGTTACGTCTGCATCCTGAAGGGCCTGTCCGGCCGCCTCGAGACCAAGTGGAACAGCAGCAGCTTTGTATTTGCCCATACGCTCGGATGTAGTCGGAACCTCTTCCGCATTGGTAAAGGGTAAATATCGGCAAGAATCAACAGGCTCAAGCAGATTCGGTTCACACGTATACCGAGTCTCCACACCGCACTGATTAAAGATTCGTTTCGCCCACCTTCTCGCATCTGGCTCATGTTCCAGCGCTTGCGCGAGACGGGCAGATACATCTTTTTGCTCAATACGGTGTGCAGGCCACGCAGTTCCTATTCCCATAATACTTGCCCCGGTAGTTGCCTCAAGCTGGTTCATCGGCTTACCCTCCTATATCGTACATGTTCAAAAGCAAGCTTTCTAAACAACCTATATATAAAATAGGTTCATATGAAATGTGCAAGATATAGTACAAGTCTATTCACTACCTGTCCTGTTTATGTTCATATTAACAAGTAAAGGCGGACAACATATGCGAGTTTCGCACGTGCTGTCCACCTTTGCTACCGGATTAAACCCATTCCTATATTACATATTCGATCTGTCAGAACTATTCAGGTCGAATCACCGTGAATCTCTCTCCAAGCTTGGCATAATCATTACCCGCCAGCCGGCTGACTGGTTTCAAATGATCCATCAGGATATAGCCCTTGTCCGGATTATAGACTTGTTCGCTGAAATGATACTGCACAATGCGTACCAGCAACAGGTCACTCACCGGTTTACCATCATCATTCGTGATGGGAATGTGCTGATACAGCTCACACTCCATCCGAATAAGTGCTTCCTTTATTCCTGGCACAGTGACCTTTGTACTTGGCACTGTGGTGAGTTCCGTCCGCTCAAGCTCACTTTCGTGGGGTTCAAGTAAGGCTGCTGTCTCATTCACTTCTGTTATGATCGCTTCGTCACAGATATGCACGACCAGTTCTTGATGAGCAAGCACATTACGTGCAGTATCTTTCATAATGCCGTTTTTACGTGCAATGGATATGGATAACAGCGGTGGGTCCGAACTAACCACATTAAAGAAACTAAAAGGCGCTGCATTGATCACACCATTCTCATCTGAAAGTGTCGTTACAAAAGCAATTGGACGTGGCACCACCGAACCACTCATCAGTTTATAATTGTCTTTTCCCGTTATTTCACGTGGATCCAATGTATACATATGTAAATATCCCCTTCCCTGCTCGTGTAATAAGTGACTCTTTCATTTCAAGACACGATAATACACTATTTCATTATTATATAATCAAAAATGCTGAATTAACAAAAAAACTCCCTGGTGTCCATTGCACCAAGGAGTTGGAACATGCTTTTTCATATTGTCTATTTCCTACTTAACAATACTGTTCTGAATATCTTCCAAAATTTGGAGGTTCGCTTGAACTCCACTGTACAACCAGCTGCTGGACCGGGTGAATTCAAACAAATTACCATTTTTCACAGCCGGAATACTTTGCCACACTGGATCTTTCAGTGCTTCCGCCCCAGTACCTTCATCACTATTAACAAAAAACAAGTAGTCTACATCCATTTCCGCCAATTTCTCCATTGAGACCGAAGACCAGTTACCTGTCGCATTGGCAGAGATTTCTTTCACAACTTCAGGCTCTACAAGTCCAAGCTCTTTGTACATTACTTCTCCACTCGACACGTTGTCACTTACAATGAAGAACTTGCCGCTAACCAACCAAATAGCCGCTGCTGATTTCGTTCCACCTGTAACGGTGTTAATCTTTTCCTTGATTTCTGCAGCTTTAACTTCGTAATCATCCAGCGCTTTTTGTGCTTCAGCACTCTTATTCAAAATTTCACCGATTTTCAGCTGCGTTTTACGCCAGTCGCTATTGATCTCATCGCCGAGTACGTATGTCGGGGCAATCTTACTGTACTGTTCGTATTTCTCACCTTCAACCACACTTTCGGAACCGATAATAATCAGATCCGGGTTAAAGCTTGTTACCGCTTCAAAAGGCAGATCAAAAGCAATCGTTGGGATACCATTCAGATCTTTTTGCAGATATTCCTGGATTCCGTTGGCTACCGACCATTGGGCAACTGGCTTAACACCGAGTGTAACGAGATGGTCTTCCAGATAAGACGCGATGACACGCTCAGGATTAGCCGGGATGGTAACCTCGTGTCCCATTGCATCTGTTAATGTGCGTTCTGTAGCGGCTTCTGTTTGCGTCTCTGTCTCCGTTGTTGTATCGTTCTCTCCTGCTGCTCCATTCTCTGCCGACTTTGTTCCACACGCGGCCAGCCAGATGGACATGACCATCACCGTAATTAGAAGCATGATCATCTTTCTATTTTTCTTAAGCAATTTGTTAACCCCTCTCATTTCATTATGAAAACCTTATTCGACGTTATTGTGACAGATTTCAATGTTCAAAAATATCGAAACTATTATTTATACATATAATATCCGTATGTACATTTGTCCGATTCCATTGATAATGATAATTGTTATCAGTTCAGTTGTCAATTCAATTTTGCTCTGCGCTATAAAGTTGAACTACGGATTATTTACACTGACACTACGATGATAGAACAACCCTCCAATTGCTGATGATTAGTTCAACTATATAGATCATATAAAATCTTCTTGACGGCACTCACATATAGGCGGATGCCGCCATATGCTGAATGCAGAATACGACGACAGGAAGGATGTTCTGTACATGTATTACGAATATAACCCTTATCTAAGTTATGGAGAAGACCGTTCCTTTCAATTGCCTCCACTGTTCCCAGGAGGTGGCGGTGGCGGCACACCGGGTGGTCCAACGTTTCCTGGTATACCTGGCGGTCAAGGCTCCTATCCTCCATTCTTTCCAGGCGGAGGACCAGGTCCATATATCCCCGGAGGCATTCCGGGTACAATCCCAGGTACAGCACCGGGCGTACCTGCTCAACTGACTCAAGGCAATCTGCCCACCCTGCTTAGTGCCTATCCTCGTCCGGTAGGTCAGCCTCCGGCAGAAATGCTTTTTCTGTATAACCTGATCAAAAGCAGCCCGGGTCTGCTTCCTCTCTTCCTCCAGCAACAGCCGCAAAGTCTTACTCAAGCTGTGCAATTTGCACAGACTGGTGCAGCGGCACCACGAGATAACGAAGAACGTGTGCTGCCCAACTTTTGCTACAACCGATGGTCCCTTGTCTTCACATACAATGATGTCTACCTGATGTGGCCTGCGATTAATCTGTTTGGTTTTGTGGTGGGGTACTTTTATCCATTCCTCACGCCAGGTATACTGTCCAATACACAGATTTTGTTTGCGCTCTGCTAAACCTGTCCTTACCTACAGCAAGAGCCTCACTTGGAAGCATGATTCCTTCCAGGCGAGGCTCTTGTTCGTTTTTTCAACCCGAAGCACCCTTACCATACTAAACTCCACAAAAGCAAGGTGCACAGAACCAGTACATTTAACTCAACACCGGATCGTTCTGACGCTTCCTGCCTCTACTGACCATTAGGAAGTAAATCACCAAGGCACCGAGATCAGCACACGCGATAACGATTCCCATTGGCACAGCTGTACCTTCTCCTCCGAGACCTACGAGCGGAGCGACAATACCTCCGAACAGGAACGTCATCACACCAATAAGCGCAGACGCACTGCCTGCCGATTTCTCCTGATTGGCCATTGCCAGGGCGAAGGACGCCGTATTCACCAACCCAACACTGGATACCACCAAAAATAGCGGAATCAGTACAGAGATTAGATTACCTCCAGCCAGAATGGCGATGAGCAAGGATGTTCCTCCGAGCGCCGCGGTTAGCAGCCCCGCGATTAACAGCCGGGTTTCAGACACCTTACCTGCAAGTCTGCCGGCAATCTGACTGGCCAGTATAATGCCCAGCCCGTTTATGGCAAAGCAAACACTAAACATTTGCGGCGATACCCCGTATATTTTCTGAAGCACAAACGGTGAACCGGATATGTAGGCAAACATGCCTGCTGCCACGAAACCCTGGGTTAACGCATAACCCATAAACTGACGATCCCCTGCGATTTGGCGAAACGTAATCAATGTCTGTTTCAGTCCCCCGCTTGATCTGCGGTTAGAAGGCAGTGTCTCCCCTAGACCAAAAATAACAGCAAACAGCGTCAGTATACCGATGAGACTAAGCAAAAAGAATACGCCTCGCCACGACGTATACGTCAACAATTGTCCACCAATGATTGGTGCAGCAATCGGGGCTACGCCGTTAATTAGCATTAACAGGGAGAAGAATCTTGTCAGTTCCGGACCTGAGTAGACGTCTCTGACAATGGCACGCGAGATAACAATTCCCGCCGCTCCGGCTACACCCTGAATGAATCGCAGCACAACAAAAGAGCCCATCGTAGGGCTGACCAGGCAGAGTATGGAAGCAATGGTGTAGAGCACAAGCCCTGCAATGAGCGGTGTTCGCCGACCACGTACATCACTTAGCGGTCCGGCAAGCAACTGTCCAACCGCAAGTCCAATCATACACGCCGTCAGACTGAGTTGAGCATACGAAGTAGATGAACCAAACTCATCAGCCAGCGTGGGCAATGCGGGTAAATACATATCCAGGGACAACGGCCCAAAGGCCGACAGTGTCCCCAGTATTAAAGCCATTCGCACACGCGATGTGGAATTCGTGTTCAATGAAGCTGTTGTACTTTTCATCAAATACTACTCCCCGCCACCCAGCAGCTTGAGCAGGTTGGACGGCAGTGTGAACTGTTGATTGTTTATAATAATACGGCGCAGTTCTTCTTCATCCCGCTCGTTATCGGCGTCCTTAATCTCCTGAATTTCCCGGTGAAGTCGCTCCATCTGTTGATCCAGCGCATTTGCAGAATCTGCCGCACTCTTTAACTCTCTCGTCAAATGCTCGGGAACATCCTTATTGTATTTATAAAAAATCTTATGCTCCAGACTCGCCCAGAAATCCATCGCGATTGTACGGATCTGGATCTCCACACATGCCCGTTCCTCACCATTGGACATGTACACAGGCACTTCCACCAGAAGGTGAAGGCTTTGGTAGCCGTTTGGCTTTGGATTCTCGATGTAGTCTTTGACCTCCAGAACACGCAAGTCACTCTGATTGCACAGCATATCCTTAATCCGATAGATGTCCGAGATAAAGGAACATGTAATCCGCACCCCGGCGATATCCTTGATATTTTGCTTGATGCTCTCAAACGTTAACTCATGATTTTTGCGGAACATCTTGTTCATAATGCTCTCAGGAGATTTAAGTCTGGACTTTGTATGCTCAATTGGACTGTAATCATGCAGAGACTGGAATTCTTCCTTCAGGACTTCAATCTTGGTCTCCATTTGATCCAGAGCAAATTTATAGATCATCATAAATCTGGTAATTTCATATTTGAATTTCTTGAATTGATCGATTGGATGTGGAGCGTTCATCATGGCTTTCTCCCTTTCTTTCTACACACTAAAGTTAGTTTTATGAATATGAGGACAAGCGGTCAATCCACATGTCTCCTGAACCATTATAAATCATATGGAGCCAATAAACGAATTTCTCACATTTGGACTCGCTATTCTGCCTGGAAGGTATGGGAACTTATTTTACGTGCATCCTATAGAAGCATCCCTGTCATTTGGCCTGTTATTACCGATGAAAGAGGTTGATTCTCCTGCTCTATCAAGTGACGTATTCATCCGATACACTTCGAGTTAAAGCTTATTTATACCTGCCACAAGGTTGTTCATTACCTGATATCACGACATATGAAACTTCTCATCCCGGCTCTGTCTCCTCTTCCTTTCCAGACTTCGCTTCCATACATACATCTCTACATCTGCAACCACTCGCCAGCCATTACCCTGCTGCAATAATACATGATATCGCTCACACACAGGAACAGTGGCCTGTGCTGATCTATTGTCGCGGCGGACTTGGCAGCTATGGCGGGGTAAATACCGTTTGGCTTGAGCAATTTGTACACAAAGGTTATATTGTGTTCGCCCCATCCTATCGTGGCAACGAAGGAGGTGAAGGTCGTGACGAGTATGGCGGGAAAGATGCCGAAGATGTGCATGCCGCTTATCGGTTGATGCAGCGTTTACCTTTTGTCGATCCGACTCGAATATCGTTAATGGGGTTCTCCCGTGGAGCCATTAATGCTGTACATACCGCAACTGCCTATAATGAGGGACCGGACAAAATACATAAGTTAGTTCTTTGGAGCGGTGTCGCCGATGTCGAACGCACTTATCATGAGCGAACCGACCTGAGACGCACATTGAAACGGGTGCTGGGCGGTTCCCCACGCGCAGTTCCGGAAGCTTATCTCGCCCGTTCTCCCTTGTCGAAAGCAAACAAACTATCTTGTCCCGTGCTAATCATGCATGGTACATCAGATACACAGGTGAATTATAGTCACGGAACCCGAATGTATCACTGGCTTAAGCGGCGAGGTGTGGATGTCACATTTCACGCCTATGGCGGGCAGGATCATCATTTTCACGAGAAAATACATGAGTCAGCGGTGAACAATATGTTTGATTGGCTAGCTGCACCTTAAGTCTTGCGCGATGAATTCATTTTGAAGAAGCATGGGTTATGGCTGTATACTGGAGGGGCTACGTTTTTTTGAAAGGACGGATAGGATGAATCAAAGCACCCTCCAAAAATACGCCATGCTGCTTCTCTGCATGTCTGCCGGGATGGTGGATCTGATCGGATATCTGGGACTGGGGCATGTGCTCACAGCCAATATGACGGGAAATATTGTACTGCTCGGTATTGCCATTGCCCGTGCTCAGGAATTTGTCGTGCTTCGGTCATTGCTTGCTCTCATTGGTTTTATTGCCGGCAATGCCATTGCAGCACATATGGTTGGACCCGTGCAGACCAAAAATGGCTGGTCTGCCAGGGTCACAGCCGTGTTCACTGTTGAAAGCATATTGCTTCTGCTGTTTGCGATTGCCATGATTAGTCCATTTTCAGAACAACTGTCCTATCTGTTAATTATCATCCTGGCCGTTGCAATGGGGATGCAAACAACTGCTGCACGCCGAATTGGAATTGCTGGCATCTCAACAACCGTGCTCACCAATAATCTGGCCGCTGTGGTTGAGGATACTGTATGCATTCTCAAAACGCTGCGACATGCCAATATCCGATCGTTAGCCAAAGCCTTGTCCACAGACTCTTACCTTCGTGCAGGTGCTGTTGTCATCTATTTGATTGGCGTCATTGCAGCCGCATTGTTATTCCACCGTGTGCCCATGATTGCAGTCTGGACTCCTGTCCTGATCATTGGCGGCGTAACCCTGTACGCCCGATTACATGCATGGGGAAGTCCACAACAAAGCGAAAGTTAATAGGTGAAGAAGCAGAAGCAACCTATTCATTTTCAAGAGGCTGACCAAAAAGTCCGCTTCAAGGTACTGAAAACGGGTCTTTTTGAACACGTACTTTAAGTTATTTTAAGTACAATCGCACTTTTATTTCATCAAAGACGCCTCTTGGCGGATAAGCTTCACGAGATGCTGTGCAGCAGGTGATAATACCTCCCCGGCTCGTGTACATACGGCAACCGTATTTCTCAGCAGTATCCCTCGAACGATCACACGTGCCAGCCTGCCTTCCTTCACATCTTCCTTCACAACCAAAGAAGATATAAAGTTCGCCCCATAACCTGCCTTCACCGCACTGATCGTTTCGTTCAGCCCGTTGAACTGAAGCGCAATGCGGGGAGCGGCGAGGTTATTTGTTGTGCAGAGGGAAACCAGTCGCTCACGCGTGGCACTGCCTTCTTCGCGCATGATGAACGGTTCTGCCATCATCTCATGCAGCTCGATTTCTTTGCCCGCATACGGATGGTCTGGATGTACAACAAACCACATCTCATCGTCAAACAATTCATCCCATTGGACACCCGCATGTGTAATTCCACTTCCACCATATACTGCAATCTCTGCCTCATAACGAAGTAATTGGTCAAAGGCCATCCGGGTGTTGGTTGTGCTCACAACAATCTCCACATCCTCGTGCATTTGCTTAAACCGCGCAATCCAGCCAGGCAACAGAAAATTCGAAGGCAAGTAGGTTGCCGTAAGACGAATCATTCCTTTCTTGCCCTCCCGAAAATCCTGCACAAAATTCTCGACATCCTGCTCCAGCATGAACAGACGTTCCGCATAACCTGTTAACTGTATCCCGGCATCCGTAAGCACCAGTCTTCTCCCCTCCGAAACAAAAAGCTGGATTCCCAATTCACGTTCAAACTTCTTCACCTGGGAAGATACCGCTGGCTGACTAATATTCAGTTCCTCTGCGGCACGAGTGACCCCGCCATATCTCACGATGGCATGAAATAATCGTAATCCATGCAGATTCATCTGCTACACCTCTTTCACGTCAAACACATAATCTAAAGTTATATTAACATGCATAATATATATTTTATTTATACATCTACTCCATCTATAGTTGAATTATGAAGTCCAATACAAGAAACATGGAAAGGAACATGTGAACATGAAAAATATAAATACGACCAACCTACAGCATACCTGGACTCAAGTCGACGACTACATGAATGATCTGCTGATCCCATCAGATTCCCTGCTGGAACATACACTGCAAAGCAATGCCGTAGCTGGACTCCCCGCTCATGACGTAACACCGAATCAAGGAAAGTTACTTCAGCTCCTGCTGCAAATCCAAGGCGCATCCCGTGTACTTGAAATCGGCACACTGGGGGGATACAGTACCATCTGGATGGCAAGAGCGCTGCCTGAACACGGACGCATCGTATCACTGGAATCGGAATCACACCATGCAGACTTGGCCCGAGCCAATCTCTCACGAGCAAGACTGATGCACAAGGTTGACCTGAGAGTTGGTCCTGCCCTGACCACCCTTCCCGATGTTCAGGAAGAATACAGGGAACCGTTTGATATGATCTTCATCGATGCTGACAAACCGAGTAATCCCGATTATCTGAGATGGGCCCTGCGACTGACTCGGCCGGGGAGTCTTATTATTGGTGATAATATCGTCAGAGACGGTGAAGTGATCCGCACAGACAGCACAGACCCCAGAGTTCAAGGCGTTCGATCATTCCTGCAGTTGATCGCGGATCACCCCCAGCTTGAAGCAACAGCACTTCAAACGGTCGGTAGCAAAGGTTACGATGGATTCGTCATTGCTCGTGTAATTGATGCCCCTGAACCAAAATAAACAGTGGTCAATTCTTCCGCAAATTCCCCTTTCCTGTTAAACTGGAATCACTGCACAGGCAGACTGGGGGGAACCACTTGAGAGTTTTACGACATATTCATGATGAAATTCGCGGCTGGTCCCGCAATATTCAACTGTTTTTCCTGGCAAGCATTCTGTATCAGATCGGAAATGGCATGTTCTCTGTCCTGTACAATCTGTACATTCAGGGTCTGGGCTACAATGATACAATGAACGGCCAGATTGTAAGTATTCAATCACTCGCAACAGCCATTATGTTTGTTCCTATCGGTCTATGCGGTGATCTGTTCAGCCGCAAGCGATTACTCATTACCGGGGCGTTGTTCAGCGGAATCTTTTTGATCGGACGCTCCTTCGATTATTCGGCTACAGGACTGATCTGGTTCGCGGTATTCTCTGGCCTTTTCGCTGGGGTATTCCAAGTACTGGCCATTCCTTATCTGGCGGAAAACGTCAAGAAAAGCCAGCGGCTGAAAATGTTCAGTTATTATTCATCTCTTGTGCTCGCTTCCCAGGTGCTTGGTAGCCTGGGTGGCGGTGTATTCGCAGATTTGTTACATACGGCAGGACTCGCCAAAGTGACCGGATTGCAGACGGTTTTATTTGTCGGTGGTGCAGCCACACTAGCTGCATTTATTCCACTGTTATTTGTAAGCGAAGGCAAGGCTGCTCCGCAGACAACAATTCCGTCGCAACCCGTTCTTCAACCCAATGCGGATCTAAAAGAAAGTTCAACGAATACCCCAAGCACGGACGATTTGATCACCAAGAAAAAAGATTCCCGACTGATTGGTCAGTTTATAGTAACCCAATTATTAATCGGATTAGGTTCGGGGCTGGTTGTACCGTATCTGAATCTGTATTTCACCAATCGGTTCTCGGTTTCTCTGAGTGGCATGAGCTTACTGATTGCACTTGGTCAGGTTATGACGATTGTATCCATGCTGATTGGTCCTACCCTGGCGGCAAAGGTGGGAAGCGTAAGAGCCGTTGTCATTTTCCAGGTCATGTCGCTGCCCTTCCTTCTATTAACAGGCTTCACCAATCTGTTGTTCATCGCTTCGCTCAGCTTTTTATTCAGACAAGCATTGATGAACGCAGCCAATCCCATTCATTCAGCCATACTGGTGGATCGGATCTCCGACAAACGCCGCGGGATCGCCAATTCACTGATGCAGACTGCTTTCATGATTGGATGGGCGACCATGGGACCCGTTCAATCCTATCTGGTCACCACGTACGGAACGTATTGGGGTTATGCGATCACTTTCAGCATCACAGGCTGTCTATACGTTATTTCATCACTGATGTACTTTGTAATGTTCAGAGAACCCAAACCTTCCGCTACGCCTCTCGCAGGAGAAGCATGACCTCATTCAACCGATAGGCTAAACGGATGGAACTGATGCGCAAGCTTGGTTCCCACGTTGTCTTTCGGTTTTTTCTTTAGCCTGGGTGTCTCTGTTCTTGGCGGATTGCTGTTCACAGCCATTCATACGCCCATCCCGTGGTTGCTCGGGCCAATGGTATTCATGCTGCTGATGACCTTGCTGTTAATCGGATTGTGTGTGATTACGGCCTACATCGCTTCAATGATCATATTTTGTCTGATCCCATGCCAAAGAGAGTATCCATTTGATGTCACATCCTGCGGATACTCTCTTTTACTTGTACAGACTCTACTTCAGCATTTGGCCTCATTCAATTTTAAGCATAATGACTAATTATGAATAAATTCGGTTGTACATCCAGCCCACAATGCCCACCGTAACTACTGTTGCCCCGATAATAAATGCATAATACCCCATCTTACTTTTGGACTCCGAAGTCTGATGGTCATAATAATCCGAGTTACGTCGGTAAAACCCCATCCACAACTCTCCGATCATATTCACAACAACCAATACAAAACGTTTAACAAGCCCCATTGTATTCGCGTCTCCTCTCTCTGATCGACCTTCTTCCATATTAAGTATAATTATCCCAATTCATTAAAACAACCTACTCATATTACCTTCGGTGCGGTTTCCTGCTCCAACCAGGTTAGAATATCAAATGCTTCCTGATCGGTGCTACCACACATCTCTTCCTCAGCTTGCAAGCCACTGCATACCGCAGGACGATCTTTTTGGCCAAAAATTCCGCAGCGATTATCATCCGTAAGCTGCACACAACGTACACCTGCCGGCTTGCCATGAGCCATGCCCGGTATCGGTGATGATATGGAAATCGCGATACAACATGCGGCACAGCCTGTCCTGCATTCCATACATATTCCCTCCTGTTTTCAATACTTATAGTCCTTACAATATGTGTTCAAAAAGACCGGTTTTCAGTTCCCGAGAAGATGGAATGAAGCTAGAACCTCTTAATTATGAGCGATTTATCCAGGTCCAGGTGCGAGCCAGCCCCTGAGCAATTCTCCGATTCATGCTTCGATTGGAAAAATAACCCCCATGACTTAGCGGGTTCCAACTCATAGCCACGCCGCCCGAGTTCACTTCAATATCTTCTTTGACCGCTTTCTCATAAGCGGGATCAATGGGGCGTAACGGATAACCCAGAATATCATCCCGATCGTAGAAGTTCACCCATTCCCCTTCCAGCCCGGCATAATACTGATTCACATGGGAAGAGGGCACCTGAATTGGGCAACTAAAGTCATGATAACGCAAACTCCATAAGGGTAAGGTCGTACCAAATGAGTAAAAATTGGTCAGCGTGTCCCCCCGCTCCAGTGCCGAGCTCACATCCACAACCTCAGGAACACGACTGGAGGGATATTGCAGATCGTAGAAGAAGTTACTTGCGATTACGGCACCCAAACTATGGGAAACCACACAGAGCGGAGCTTCCGGTCCGTTACGCTGTGCAAGGGTATGCATCGCCTGATTCAACGTTCGATGTACGGCATCATAGTTATGGCCTTGATTTTCCACCGGTTGATAAGCAACCGCATCAGCCAGGTAATGGATGACAAATCGGCGCAACGCCTGAAAGTTCAATCCCGGAGAGCTGACGAGCTGTTGAAAGAGCGCCTCTTCCCGCTCCTCAAATACATCCGCCCAATATACAGGTTCGATATCGAGCATCTGTTTGGAGGCTCCAGGCAAGACCATCACCTTGTCCAATTCCTTATGCAAACAAGCAATCAGCTTGTCCGCGTACCCATCCTTCCGCATACCCAGCCCATGAATGACCATCACCGTAACTCGTGTCATGGCTCTCCTCCTCATCGATCTAGGAACTCTTTCTCCACCATATGAACGCCACAACTCGAACATGCCTGAAGCTTGCTTTGTCAGAAGAACCTTTCCAACCACTATTATTTTAAAAATGTGATTCTTCCATTTTATATACAGTTTACCATGATCCTCATGAAAATAACGATCATACAGCAAAAAGGAGCTACATATCACGCAGCCCCTTCTTGTTGTTGTATTCAATTAACCTTTCAGATGAACCTTCAACACACCGCTTTGATTAGATGTCACATCACCTGTCGTGACTTCCACCCGTTCAACCATATCCTGACCATCTGGAATGATAATCGGTGTAATCAGCGGGTATCCCGCATCTTCAATTACCTTACGATCAAACTCCAACAGCTTTTGTCCAGCCTTTACATGCTCGCCAGCTTCCACATGCATGTTGAAACCTTCACCCTTGAGGGATACTGTATTGATCCCCACATGAATCAGAACCTGTAGCCCACTCGCGTGTTCAAGAATCACCGCATGTTTACTCTTAATCACATGGGCTACCTGAGCATCAAACGGGGCAACAACAACGTTACCGGAAGGCTCAATCGCTACACCCTCACCCATCTGTTTCTGGGCAAAAGCCGGATCTGGTACTTGCTCCAGTGATACGGCCTGGCCTGTTAATGGCGCCATGATTTCCAGTGTATTCACGGCTTCGTCCCCTACTTGAGCTGCACTACGTGTGCGCTGGTTTGGATCTGTTTTTGCAGTTGAAGAGGTAACACCCGAAGCAGACTGCGATGTAGCCGCTTTAGGCTCATTAACGGTTTCATTGCTTGCACTACGATCTTCTTTTCTCAGTTTGGCTCTGCCAAAAAGGACCGTCAGTACAAACGGTACAACAAGGACAATCGCCATGCCGATGAAGAAGACGCCCCATTTGTTAGGGAAAATCGACAGGAATCCCGGTACGCCACCTACACCGATGGAGGTTGCCTGAACATTATTCATCGTCAGCAACACACCACCAATCGCGGAACCGACCATACCAAAGATAAACGGATAACGGTAACGGATATTCACTCCGAAGATCGCCGGCTCGGTTACCCCGAGGAAGGCCGACACCGAGGACGTTGCCGCAAGTCCTCTCATTTTCTTCTCACGCAGGACAAGCATCATCGCAAGTGCCGCCGAACCCTGTGCGATATTGGACAATGCCAGCATCGGCCACAGGAACGTACCGCCTTGACTACCAATGAGCTGAACATCCACCGCGAGGAACGTGTGATGCATACCAGTGATAACCAGCAAAGCGTATAAACCACCGTAGATCAGACCACCCAGCGCCGCGTATGAATCGTATACATAGATCAAACCAGATGTAATTGCATTTGCAATAGCAAATGTAACCGGTCCAATAATCGTAAATGCCAGGAATCCGGTAATCAGCAACGTAACTGGTGCAACGACCAGCAGTTTAATCGAATCATGCACTCTTTTGTTCAGGAAAATTTCCATCTTCGCAAGCAGATATGCCGATACCAGTACCGGCAGAACCTGCCCTTGATAACCGATCTTCTCAATCTCCCAACCGAACAGATTCCATGTTGGCACCGTGCCATTATTCACGGCATCAGCGTAACCATATGCACTCAGCAGATCGGGATGTACGAGAATGAGACCCAGCACGATCCCGAGCAGCGGACTGCCTCCGAACCTTTTTACAGCTGCCCAACCAATTAGAGCCGGCAGGAACGTGAAGGCTGTACTCGCGATCGTATTAATAATGGACGCAAGATCCTTCCAGGCTGGATAAACATCCACCAGTGATTTTCCATCAAAGAAAATGCCTGGACCTGTCAGAATGTTGTTAATCCCGAGCAAAAGACCTGCCGTAATGATTGCAGGCAAGATTGGAATGAAAATATCCGAGAGTGTTTTGATCGCTCGCTGGATTGGATTTTGCTTTTTACCCGCAACCGCCTTCACATCATCCTTGGAAGAACGATCTCCCCCGGTAATCTGAATCATCTCATCATAGACTTTATCCACCAGACCAGGCCCAATAACGACCTGGAATTGTCCTTGGGAAGAGAACTGTCCTTTAACCAGATCATTCTGATCCAGACTCTCGATATCCACTTTACTCTCATCGTACAAGGCAAACCGGAGTCGTGTAACACAGTGCGTAGCAGCTTCAATATTCTCTTTACCACCGACTGCCCGGACGATCTCCTCAACCTGTTTTTTATCAATTGCCATAGTGTCACTTCCTATTTATAAAATGTGATTAGTCCTGTTGTGGCACAAGCCACATATAGGATGCATACGGACTGAGAGAGATTTCCTGCGTCAGAGCGGGGGCTGCCTCCGTATTTCCTATGAGTAACTCTGCTGATTTGCCTCCAATGTGATCATTCCAGACCGCTTCCGGAAGCGAGAACGTGACGTCTCGTTTACTGAAGTTGGATACAACAATCAGGGTTTCACTTCCATTGGTCCGTGCGTACGCGAACACATCCGGGTGTGCATCGTCCAATCGTTCATACAGACCGTCGGTCAGCACGTTAACCTGTTTACGCAGGGCAATCAATTTGCGGTAGTGGTAGTAGATTGAATCCGGGTCAGCCAGCTGCTGTTCCACGTGAATGGACGTATACCTTTCATCCACCTTCAGCCAAGGTGTTCCGGTAGTAAATCCGGCGTTCTTACTTCCATTCCACTGCATCGGTGTGCGGGAGTTGTCTCGGGAACGCTCTTTTACAATGTTGAAAGCTTCTTCAGCGGATTTGCCTCGTTCTTCCTGAAGCAGGCGGTACATGTTCGTTGATTCGATATCGCGGAACTCGCTAACGTCATTCCAGACCGGATTCGGCATGCCGATCTCTTCACCCTGGTAGACATAAGGCGTACCTTGCATTCCGTGTATCGTTGTTGCAAGCATCTTGGCACTCTCGGCACGATAATCACCATCATCGGCGAAACGGGATAGCGCCCTCGGCTGATCATGGTTATTAAGGAACAGCGCGTTCCAGCCTCCACCGGCCTGCATACCTGTCTGCCACTCACTGAAGAGCTGCTTCATTGCTTCAAAATCATACGGCATCAGTTCCCACTTCTGACCATTCGGATAATCCACTTTCAGGTGATGGAAGTTAAACGTCATCGAAAATTCCCGGGAAGCCGGGTTCGAATATTGGATACAATGTTCCAGTGTTGTGGAGGACATTTCCCCTACAGTCACCATGTTGTAAGGCCCGAATACTTCATCATACATCTCGGTGATATACTCATGCACACGGGGTCCATCCGTGTAGTACTTGCGTCCATCACCCGGTGAGATGCTGCCATCATCATCAGGGAAACGCTGGTCTTTGGAGATCAGGTTGATCACATCCATCCGGAAACCATCCACACCCTTTTCCGCCCAGAACTTGATCATATCCCGTACAGCTTGGCGTACTTCTTCATTCTCCCAATTGAGATCTGCCTGCGTTTTATCAAATAAAGTCAGGAAGTATTGTCCCGTCTGTTCATCATACTGCCAAGCAGGTCCACCGAACTTGGATTGCCAGTTGTTCGGCACACCGCCATCCGGGGCAGGATCTTTCCAAATATAATAATCCCGGTACGGATTATCCTTGGAAGAACGAGATTGCTGAAACCACTCATGATCGGTCGAGGAGTGATTCACCACGATATCAATCATCAATTTCATATCACGAGCCTTCAGACCGATCAGCAGTTCGTCAAAATCCTCCATCGTTCCATAATCCGGATTAATCCGGTAATAGTCCGCCACGTCATATCCATTATCATGCTGCGGGGATACATATACCGGCTGCAACCACACAATATCGATACCCAGATGCTGCAAATAATCAAGCTTCTCGGTTAATCCACGAATATCTCCCGTACCCGATCCGGTTGTATCATTAAAACTCTTTGGATATACCTGATACACCGTTGACTTCTTCCACCAAGATGACGGAGTTGTGTTATTAGAACTCATGTTAACGCCTCCAATACATTGTAATGCTCTTATGTGATGTTCTCGGTTAACTTCATATCTATATTACATAAGTAAACATGTATATACAAGTTGAAACTATAATATGGTTATTCTTTACCTCTTCTACACATTCCCCATAAACCTTTCGTCTGTAACATTTATTTTGGAACCTGCGTTCGTGAACTCCATGATATCTGTATTGGGACAACAAAAAACCGTCTGTTTTTCCCAGAATTGGTGTGGGCAACAGACGGTCTAATTGGGATGACTTGTTATTTGGTTAACTTGTTATTTGAATTTACTGCTCGTTAGTCAATGATTCCGTTGTTTTAAATGATACAGTTACTTTCACTTCAGTTGACTTAATCACCACAGCAGAGACACGCCCCTTACGACATCTCCGGTGAAACTGCGGCTTTACCCTGTTTTTCCTGCATGTTTAACTTCAATAAAGATAGTGCAGCCTGCTCTTCCCTTTCCAGTTCAGCAGCACTGATCTCACCAGAGAGTACGGCACGCATTCGCTTTTGATCCAGCAGACCTTCCCATTTTGCCACCACAAATGCTGCAACACAGTTGCCCATCAGGTTTGTGAAGACACGCATTGTATCCATGAATCGATCTGCACCAAGCAGCAGAGCAACCGCTGCTACCGGGAAAGCATTGACGGCTACTGCCGTCGCGGACAGGGCCAAGAATGCGGAGCCAGGTACTCCTGCCATGCCTTTGGAACTTAACATCAACACCAGCAAAATCGTAATCTGCTGCATCAATGTCAGTTCAATCCCTACGGCCTGAGCAACAAAAACCGTTGCCAACGATAAATAGATCGAAGCGCCATCCAGATTAAACGAGTACCCCGTCGGCACCACAAGCCCCACAACCGCACGATCACATCCCGCCTTGGTTAGTTTGTCCATCATGCGTGGCATAACCACTTCTGAAGATCCGGTTCCAATCGCCAGCATCACTTCAGAACGGGTATACTTCACAAATTGCAGAAAATTCAGCCCGGTGATCCACCAGGCAGCCAATGCCAGCATGACCAGAAACAGCAGCGCTGCACCGTAACATGCCAGAATCAGCAGACCAAAGGACGACAATGTGGATGCCCCATAGGCACCTACCGTGTAGGCCATGGCTCCAAATGCACCGATTGGCGCGAGTTTCATGATATAACCGATGATGCGGAACACAATTCCGAGCAAGTTCTCAATCAGCGTCAGTACATTCTCTTTTGCCTTACTCTCTGTTGCTGCCAGCGCAACCCCGAACAGGCATGCCACGAGCAATACTTGCAGAAGTGCATTTTGCGCAAAAGCATCCACAACACTTGTCGGAATAATATTCATGATAAAGTCTACCGTATGCGGTAACTCGGAACCATTGGTTTTTGCTTCAATACCGCTTGCATCTATGGTTGAAGGGTCCACGTTCATTCCGGCACCTGGGCGAAGCAGATTGGCTGTCCCTAATCCAAGTACCAGCGCCACTGTAGTTGCAATCTCGAACCACACGATGGCTTTCAGTCCAATGCGACCTACCGACTTCAGATCACCGATCTTGGCAATACCTGTCACAATGACCATGAATATCAGTGGTGCGATGATCATCTTGATCAATTTAATAAAACCTGTTCCGAGCGGTTGCAGCAGGCTACCCAGATCCGGCCACAGAATGCCTACGCCAATTCCGATGATTACCGCTACAATAATTTGAAAAAATAATGATTTCATAAATGACATGAACGCTCCCCCTGTTTGCGGTCAATTCGGATTTCCGTTTGGTTTCCGTGTAACTTTTTATATCATTCTAAACGGGAGTTCAACAATGGAATTTAAATGTTTTTGTCATTTGTACCAACTCTATCGGTGAAAATTGAACCTGGAACCGAAAAAAGACGAATACCGCGTCAGTTATCTTGACGTGATATTCGTCTTTATCCATCAATCCATTTATTATTGAACAGGGGTTAAATGTGTATCACAGGGTAATGGATTCTCCCGGGGCCAGCACACGGCCTTCCAACCCTTTTGCAGCCAGTTGGTACACAAAGTGTTCCGCATCCTGACGAATTACCGGGAACGTATCATAATGAACCGGAATCGTCAGTTTGGCATTAAACCATTCGGCCGCTTGCAGCGCATCCTCAGGTCCCATGGTGAAATGTCCACCAATCGGCAAGAAGGCAACATCGATATCATGACGATCACCGATCATTTTCATATCCCCGAAGAGACTTGTGTCTCCGGCATGCAAGATCGTTTTACCACCAATATTAATGATATATCCAGCAGGCAAACCTGCATACATGATCCGTTGTTCTTCTTCGAGCACAATCCCGGATGTATGGAACGCCTGAATCATTTTAGCTTGAGCAAAGCCAAGATCTACCGTGCCGCCCATGTTCATGCCAAGCGTATCCAGACCTTGCCAGGACATATATGTAGCCAGCTCTACAATAGCCACAACTTTGGCGTTATTCGCTTTGGCAATCGGTTCGGCATCGAGGATGTGATCCATATGTGCATGTGTCAGCAACACAACATCGGTCTTAATATCTTCAGGCTTTGTGACGGCAAGCTCGTTGCCACGCAGGAAGGGATCAATGATCAGTGACTTTTCTTCTGTGCCCAGCTGTACACTGGAGTGACCGTGGAACGTAATATTCAACAACTTGGATTCCTCCCGACATATGTTTTGATTATTTTAAAACCACTATTTATTATAAATCATAGCTCTTCATCAACGCAAAATTGCGCTAGTGTCAGTGTTACTGCTGCTTGCGATATACCCTTGCTTCATACGGCTGGAGCTGAATGGCACCTTCATCGGTAGAATAACGTCTGCTTACATTGCTGATGATCAGTTTGGCATGCTCGGCATTCCACCCTTCAGGCCACTGCATCTCTGGCTCATGCCCACGGAAATTCAGAATGACCAACATCTGCTCATCATCCAGCGTTCGTGTATAGGCATAAATATCCGGATCATCCGGCAACAGCAGTTCATACGCGCCATAGATAAGCACTTTATGTTGTTTGCGAAGCGTAATTAACTTACGATAATAATGCAAAATGGATTGCGGATCACGTTCGGCATCAGCCACATTAATCTCGGGATAATTATCATTCAACTGAATCCACGGCTGACCCTTGGTAAACCCTGCGTGTTCCGTCTCATCCCATTGCATCGGCGTGCGGGCATTATCGCGACTCTTCAGCCAGATCGCCTGCATGACTTCATGCTTCGACTTCCCTTGACCAATGTAATGATTGTAATAATTTTTGGTCTCGATGTCCCGGTATTGCTCGATATCCGGGAAAGCGACATTGGTCATGCCGATCTCTTCTCCCTGATAGATGTAGGGTGTTCCTTCAAGTGTAAGCATCCATGTCGCCAGCATCTGAGCAGAACGCACCCGATATTTACCGTCATCTCCAAACCGGGAAACCGGGCGTGGCTGATCATGGTTGCCCATGTAATTGGCGTTCCAGCCTCTACCATGCAAAACCGTTTGCCACCGGCTCATGATTTCTTTGAGATCTGTCAATTTCCATTCCTTATAGTTCCATTTACCAATTCCTGAAGATTTGGCATCAATGAACATATGCTCAAACTGGAATACCATATTAAGCTCATCACGATCCGTCCCGACATAAGCCAAAGCCTGCTCAGGCCCAAGTCCCGAAGTCTCTCCAACCGTCATGGGTCCATAAGGTTTCAGGATCATGTTATTCAGCTTCTTCAAGATCGAGTGTACCTGTTCCAGGTTGGAAAATAGCTGATACGCTGGAACCACCGGCAGATTATCCGGATTGTGGGCACTCGGTAGCCCCTCTGCCTTGGCGATATGCGCTACTGCATCGAAACGGAATCCGTCGACCCCTTTTTCCAGCCACCAATGCACCATCTCATACATCTCTTCTGCCATCTGTGCATTGTTCCAGTTGAGATCCGGTTGCTGTTCGGAATACAGATGCAGATAATATTCATTTGTCTCGGGATCATGCTTCCACACCGAACCCCCAAAATAGGACTCCCAGTTATTCGGTACCTGCCCATTTTTACCTGAACGCCAAATATAATAATCCCGCTTTGGATTCATCTTTGATGAACGCGATTCGGCAAACCATGCATGTTCATCCGACGTATGATTCAGCACCAGGTCCATCATGATCTTGAGACCACGCTTGTGGGCCTCTGCCAATAATCGATCAAAATCCTCCATCGTGCCATACTTGCGTAAAATGCCGTAGTAATCCCGGATATCATATCCGTTATCATGTCCTGGTGAATCATAAATGGGACAGAGCCAGATCACATCTACGCCTAAATTCTCCAAATAATCGAGCTTCTCATAGATTCCCTGCAAGTCGCCATATCCATCCCCGTCCGAATCCTTAAAGCTGCTCGGGTAAATCTGGTATACCACACTCTCTTTCCACCAAACGATATCGCCCACCTCGCTCTCATCATTGTTCACTATATAAATTGAACTAAAAAATATTTACACTAGACACTCCGATGACAGAACAACCTTCCGATCACTGTTATCCCCAGATTTTATGAATTCCCCTTATAAGGGGAAAATCCGGTGATAGCGTATGCTCCCGATGCAGCTTTCTTTCAGAAAGCTTTTAGGCGAACGCTCTCGCTTCCTCAGGTTATTTCTGTCCTCTACGTTTCGTGTAAATGTTTAGTTCAATTTATATATATAATCTCTGTTCACTATATTAAGCCGTTAATATGTTTTATCCGAAATGATTCCCTTGTAAACATTTGAAAGGTATCTTATGCAAAAGGACCCGGTCATGGATCGCGATCTGCGGTTCAATTCCGAGTCCTTCTTAATGAACATAAGATTAACTTAAATCCGGCGTAACCTATCCATGCACCAATGGTGTTCAGAATAATGTCATCCACATCGAACGAACCTACACGTGTAATCAATTGTGTGACTTCAACACCCAGCAGAAGCAAAACAACTGTAGATGTCAAGGTCAGAAATATCCGACACCTCCGAAACAACCACGGAATCCATATGCCCAGTGGAATGAACAATACGATATTACCAAACAGGTTTTTGACCCAGGTATCTGTATTGTACCTCTCCCTCTCCATAAGAAGCGGACGAATGGTCTCGAAGGGTACCAGATTATATTGATAATACATGCCAGGTGTTCGTCCACTTACAAACAGTAAACTGCCCATAATCAGTATGTAAAGCACTGCCATGCAAGCAACAATGGTCAGCATCCACTTGGAGTGGAACCACGACTTTTCGCTCATTCATCCGTCCTCCGACCTTGAATTCCGCGAAGCGGTAAGGTCTATTTTAACGGGATATAGATCTTCATGTCCAGTTGTTCAGGGGTCGATTTCCAGACATCCGTCACTTCAAAGTCCGGCCCTTCCCTCCGTTCATAGTTGGACTGAGGCAGCCAGCTGCCATAGATCATTTTCCGAATATCCTGCCCGGAGCCTTCCACGGTGAACTCTGCATACAAGCCGCCTGGAATCTCAACCGAGGTAAAACCGGGTTCAAGTACCTGAGATGCTCCACTGCTCTCTTCACCCACAATAAAAGAAAATGCTCCATTCTCTTCAAAACGACAGGCTACACCGTAAGCCATATCAGGGCGTGTTCTTTCCGGGATCGCCATGAATTTCTGTTCCATGCCAAAATCGTGATAAAATCCGGGTATTTCAGCATAATGCTGATTGTCATCCAGGTTGGTCTTATATTCATAACCGACAATCCAGCTCGGTTCCCGTGTGACCAGACGGGGCGTGTTCATATGGAATGTTCCATCAAGCCGACTTCGATAATCATTAAAATCAATACTCTCTTGCACCCTCAAAAGTGACCATTGATCCGCTTCCAGCTTACGCAGCTTCGCAGGTGTCATCCCAAAGTAGGCTGAAAATGCACGGCTAAATGCCTCTTGGGATTGATAGCCGAAGCTCATTGCAATGTCCAATATGCCTTGCGATGTGTCCCTCAGCAACCCTGCAGCTTCCGTTAATCTACGTCTGCGCACATATTCCAGTACTGTGAACCCGGTGATTGCCTGGAATAAACGTTGAAAATGAAACGCCGAAAAACTCGCAGCAGCAGACGTCTCTCTGATATTAAAATCATCTTGCAAATGCTGCTCCAGATATTCAATAGCAAGCTGAATTCGTGTGTAATGATCCATCGTGACAGGTCCCCTATCTAATTCGAAATATCAAACGATTTCATATGTAGTATGACTGAGATCCAGATCATTTTTTTGATTTTGTGTGCGGACTTGTCATGAGGAACACGTGAAATCCGCTTCTATTTATGCTGGGTGTCACTATAATTCACTGTATGCCAAAATCCCCTTGTTCACAAGGAGATGTTCTCTACGCTGATTGATTCACCAGCAGAGATGGCTCTTGTGAACAAGGGGGGCTGTTTGTCTAACAAATCTATTCTTAACCCTCAGTTCCCGGACACGGGATGAATACCCCAGATATCTGTCGCATACTCACTAATGGTACGATCACTGGAGAATATGCCGGAGTGTGCCGTGTTTAATATCGCTTTCCGAGTCCAGCCCGGAATATCCCGATACGCCTGGTCAATCGCTGCATGCGCGTCTGCATAAGCAGCAAAATCACGCAATACAAAGTATTCATCACCATGGGCCAGCAAGGAGTCATAAATATCCCAGAACTCCCCGTCACGATAACAGAATGCACCTGGATGCACCAGTTGCTCTACGACCTCGCGAATGCGTTCATCGTGCTGCACAATCTCATTCGGACGATAGCTGCCGGAACGATAATATTCGAGTACTTCGTCTGCACGCAGACCATAGATGAACATATTTTCTTCTCCGACCTGCTCCGCCATCTCCACGTTGGCTCCATCCATCGTGCCAATCGTTAAAGCACCGTTCATCATAAATTTCATGTTGCCCGTACCGGAAGCTTCCTTACCTGCGGTTGAGATCTGTTCACTAACATCCGCAGCGGGAATGATCTTCTCTGCGAGAGAGACGGAATAATTTTCGAGGAAAAACACCTTCAAGCGGTCATTCACGGCCGCATCCCGATTCACTGTGTCAGCCACGTTGTTGATCAGCTTAATGATTTTCTTGGCAAAATAATAACTCGGCGCAGCCTTCGCGCCAAAGATGAACGTACGTGGCACCATATCAAACGAAGCATCATTCTTAAGCCGGTTATACAGATGCATAACATGCAGAATGTTCAACAACTGCCGTTTGTACCCATGCAGTCTCTTCACCTGTACATCAAAAATGGAATCCGGATTCACTGCTGTCCCGGTATGATCCAGAATATACGCAGCAAGCCGCTCTTTGTTATCCCGCTTAATTGAACGGAACTGCTCCTGGAATGATGTATTATCCGCAAAACCAGCCAACTGGTCCAGCTTGCCCGGCTCCGTTATCCATTCGTTACCGATTGTATCCGTAATCAGATCCGACAGTTTCGGATTAGCATGCATCAGCCAGCGGCGATGGGTAATGCCGTTCGTTTTATTATTGAAACGCTCTGGATACAGTGCATAGAACGGAGCCATCTCGCGCTCCTTCAAAATCTCGGTGTGCAAAGCAGCAACACCATTTACGCTATGACTGCCTACAATCGCCAGATGCGCCATCCGTACCTGATCGTTTGCAACAATCGCCAGATGCCCTATACGATCCTGATCTCCCGGATACCGGTCCAGCAGCATGCCACAGAAACGTTTGTTGATCTCTTCAATGATCATGTAGATTCGTGGCAGCAGCCTGCTGATCATGGATACAGGCCACTTCTCAAGCGCCTCACTAAGCGTTGTATGATTGGTATACGATACGGTTCGAGTCGTGATATTCCATGCTTCATCCCAGCCATAACCCTTCACATCAATCAGAATGCGCATCAGTTCCGGAATAACCAAGGTTGGATGCGTGTCATTGATGTGGAAAGCCACTTTATCCGGCAAACGATCATATGGTAGCTCCAGCTTATTGAATGTACGCAACGCACTTTGCACACCTGCTGAACACATGAAGTATTGCTGCTTCAATCGCAGCAGCTTTCCTTCATACTGGGAGTCATCCGGATACAGGAATTCCGAGATGGATTCCACCGAACGACTATAATCCAGATAGCCGTAGTAGTTCGAAGGGGTATCGAGTGAAGTCTCCCGCTTCGGCTCGGCGCTCCATAACCGCAATGTATTCACATGGGTTTGACCATACCCGATGACAGGAACGTCATAGGGAATGGCTACCACAGATTCGGCATCTTTTGTAACAAACTGATAATGTCCGTCCTGTTCGTGAGCTTCTACACGGCCCCAGAACTGCACTTCCACCTTTTTGTCTGGACGGCGAACTTCCCATTCATTCCCTTTATCCAGCCAATTGTCGGGTAACTCCACCTGATTGCCATTGATGATTTTTTGTTCAAACAGCCCATATTTGTACCGTATACCGCAGCCATGTCCTGCATATCCAAGTGAAGCAAGTGAATCCAGGAAACAGGCAGCGAGTCGTCCCAGACCTCCGTTACCGAGTCCTGCATCCGCCTCCTGTTCTTCTACCTCTTCCAAAGAGAAGCCCAGCTCAGCCAAACTGTCACGGACCAATTCCAATTCATTCACATTCAGCAGATTATTGCCGAGCAGACGTCCAATCAGGAATTCCAGCGAGAAGTAATAGACCTGTTTATCCTGACGCTGCTTGAACCCCTGATTCGACGCTGCCCAGTCCTGGCCAACATATTCACGAATCATGCTTCCCAATACGTGGTAGACGTCTTCCTGTGTTGCTTCTTCAATCGGTTTGCCCAATTTGCTGACCAGATTTCGTGTAAAGATACTCTTGAACGTTTCCTTGTTGTCAAACAAAAGTAGGTTCCTCCCGGGGAAATCCTGCAGGATGATGGCGATTCATACACTCAACATTTTGGTTTGAGCATGCGCCCGTTACGGTTACGAATCGTTCTTTTGATCGCTGTTATCCCTGTATTTTCTTGAATTTATTATTTAGATGTGGAAATACAGGGATAAAGGCGACCGCTACGCTTCTTCAGAATCGATTACGTCCCCTTCACTACGTTTGCACGTATGAAGGAGCTCTAGCAGTGGCACCCAATGCTTCGATTGTGTACGAACCTTAAATCCATCCTACAGGATTTTTATTTTATATATATTTATAGAAGATATCGGTTACGTGTGGGGATTAGATAATAGTACTTTTCGCTAAAATGTATGGATTCGACGGGTCGCCGATCAGTGTCTGTCCTCCGGTCAGCTTCACGTCTTTATCGAGAATGACGTTCTCAAGGACCGTCCCCTCACCAATGTAACATTTCTGCATGATGATGGAACCTTTTATTTTGGCACCCTTGGCCACCTGTACACCACGGAACAGAATACTGTCCTCAACCTCTCCACCAACAATGCAGCCATTGGCAAGGAGGGAATGTTTGACATCGGCGGTATCGAGGTATTTGGCAGGGGCTTCATATTTAATTTTTGTCTGAACGGGATCTTCCTTGAACAGTTGTTCATATTGCCCTGTGTTCAGCAGATCCATACTGTTGCGATAATAACTGTCAATGGAATTGATGACGGCGTGATAGCCATCATATGCATACGCAGCGATATTCAATCCATCCGGATTTTTTTGAATCACATCCCGGAAGAAATGGCTCTCGCCATGATCGATGCAGCGTTGCACCTGGCGCAAGAACAATTCTTTTTCCATGATGAAAATTTCTGTATATATATTCGGGTGATTAACGCTTTGGTGAATGTCCACCACGTTACCGTCCCCGTCATGGTCAACTTTGACACAGGCGTCATGCTCTGGCAGCAGTTGATCTACTTTTTTGCAGACCAGTGTAACGTCCGCTCCTTTACTGATGTGATACCTGTAGACATCCTGGAGGTCTGCTTTGGTCACATGACGACTGCCCGCATGCACAACATATTGTCCTGCACCTCTGTGGAAAAAGTCCAAATTGTTATGGAAATGCTGCAAGTCCCCCTGTGATGTATCTGTTGGATCATTCCAGTCTGGTGGCAAAATGAACATCCCCCCATGCTTGCGATCCAAATCCCAAGGTTTACCATCACCAAGATGGTCCATCAACGAACGATATTTTCTTCGTACAAATACACCTATACTCTCAATACCTGCATTCATCATATTGGATAAAACAAAATCGATCAGACGGTAACGCCCGGCATAAGGCACTGCGGCTCCGCAGCGAAAATATGTCAATTCCTTCAATTCTTCAAGTTCATGGTCAAGGTTAATAACTCCAATCAATTGTTTCATCGCATGCACCGTCCTTTGACTTCAATTAGGCCTTGCTGGTTATTCCTTGGCGAAGCTGACGTTCCAGTTCTTCCTGATCCACGAGCAATATATCACTCTCATCTCCCGATGCAGGCGAAATCTGTGTTCCATCAGGAATAACCAATCCTTCTGCGATAATAGCTCGATAAATACGTACATTTTGCCCGATTTTCACTCTTGGCATGATGACCGAATCGATGACAGCACTGTTCTCGCCAACTTCAATTCCGTAGAACAGAACGGAATGATTCACCTCACCATGCACCACACTTCCCTCACTAATAATGCAATTTCGCACCTTGGCCGATGGCGAGATGTATTGAGCAGGTTGGTTCGGATTACGTGTAAATATACGCCAGTCCGGATCATTCAGATTAAACGGTGTATCTTCGTCCAACAGGTCCATATTGGATTCCCACAGACTACGAATAGTACCTACGTCTTTCCAATAACCTTCGAATGGATATGCATATAATGATTTTTCATTTTCAAGCAACAAAGGAATAATATCTTTACCAAAATCATAGGAGGTGGATGCCTGTTGTTCATCCTGGATCAGGAAACGTTTCAGTACATCCCACTTGAAGAGATAGATACCCATGGAAGCAAGTGTGCTCTTGGGCTCGGGAGGTTTTTCTTCGAATTCATAGATGCTATAGTCATCGTTGGTGTTCAGCACCCCGAACCGGCTGGCTTCTTCTAATGAGACATCAATGACCGATATGGTGCAATCCGCATCTTTTTCTTTATGATATTGGAGCATTTTTTCGTAATCCATCTTATAGATATGATCCCCTGACAGAATGAGCACATGCTCAGGATCGAATTGTTCAATAAAGTTCAGGTTGCGGAAAATCGCATCCGCTGTGCCACGGTACCAGTTGCTTCCGTCTTCACGTTCATGCGGAGGAAGTACATATACCCCGCCGTTTTTCCGATCCAGATCCCAGTCACTGCCAATGCCAATATAGGAATGTAAGACAAGTGGTTCATATTGAGTTAATACACCCACTGTATCAATACCAGAATTAGAGCAGTTACTCAGCGGAAAATCAATGATTCGGTACGTGCCGCCAAAATATACAGCCGGCTTAGCCAGTGATTTCGTTAATCCTTTTAACCTCTTCCCTTGCCCTCCGGCAAGTAGCATCGCTACAACTTCTTTTTTCGCCATCATTACAGCCTCCTCCATGTGCATTCGTTCTGATTCATTTCAGAGCCCATAATCAATATTCTGTTGTGTGGACACTGTTGTCTTGATTAGGAGCATGCTGTACAGATGTGTAACTGGATGAATCTTGTTGCAGTTGAACTTCTTGGATTGTAAAACCTGAAATAAAGATGGTGCTGGTGTAGAATCGCCTTGACTGTCTTACAGAGGTGAATGTTGGATGCATTACTTAAGGTGTAGCTCGTGAACAATGTAATAGACTACTCCTACTTAACATTAAACACGAAACGGACTGGGGAATCTTACTGGAAAACATCGACATCAAGTTAAGGCTCAAATCACCTTTCCTCGTGCCCCTGTTATTTATATTGTATTCGATAAAAGGGAATCAAAATCCTTTAGTTTTTGTGTAATCATTAAGTGGAAAAATAAGTAAAAAGAAGGAGTTCACATGACAAAAAAGCCGACTTTTGATCCCGGCTCATTTTGTCTGAAACAATCTATATTATTTTGCGGAACAGCTCCATCACTTCATCCTTGGACGGTTGATAGGGATTGCCTGGTGCACAGGCATCTTTCATCGCGTTATCGGCAAGCAGTTCCACATCGGGATCTTTTACACCCAGTTCAGACAGTTTCTCAGGAATCCCGACTTCCTTCGATAGCTGACGTATCGCCTCAATGACGTAATCCGAACACTCCTCATCACTTCTACCCTTCACATCCATCCCGATTGCTTTGGCAATATGACGGAATTTGCCGGGTACATGCTTGGCGTTCAACTCCTCCACATAGGGGAGTAACATGGCGTTGCACACACCGTGCGGCAGATCATACACGCCACCCAGTTGATGCGCCATCGCATGGACATAACCCAGGCCCGCATTATTAAAAGCAATCCCGCCAAGGAAACACGCATACGTCATATGTTCCCGCGCTTCCAGATCGCTGCCGTCTCTCACGGCTCTCGGCAAATATTCAAAGATCAGTTCAACAGCTGCTGCAGCTGTCGCACTTGTCACTGTAAATCCACCCGGTGTAACCATCGCTTCTACGGCATGTGTCAACGCATCCATTCCTGTGGCCGCTGTGAGACTTGCAGGTTTGCTGAGCATCAGCTCCGGATCATTAACCGACAGGGAGACCAGACTGTTGCGATCCACCATCACCATCTTCACTTTACGTTCCTCATCTGTAATCACGTAGTTTATTGTCACCTCGCTCGATGTGCCAGCCGTTGTGTTAACAGCCACAAGTGGCACGGACTTATGTTTCGATTGATGAAATCCTTCATATTCGCGGATATGCCCACCGTTCGTAGCTACAATGCCAATGCCTTTGGCAGCATCCTGAGGTGAACCTCCGCCTATCGATATAATGGCGTCACAGCCATGATTCTGGAATACTCGAAGTCCCTCATGTACATTCTGACACGTTGGATTGGGCTGAACCTCATCATATACTACATAGTCTAACCCTGATTCTCTTAATATAGACAGAACCTGTTCAGCAACACCTGAAGTAATCAATTGACGATCACTTACGACAAGCGCTTTGCGAATACCCATCTGTTCAATCATCTGACCTGCTTCTTGTAAACAGCCTCTACCCATCAAGTTCACGGGCGGAACATAATATGCATGTGTTGCCATTTGAACCAGCCTCCTGTAACCCCTGATTTACTATCTCCATTGTAACTGAATCCGTTTTCAGATATAGTGAAATAAATCACAATGAGTCCGATAAATGTTACACTTGAGGTTGATTTTTCCCCGTAATGAAAAAGACGACTCAGACACCCGAAGGTCTCCAAGCCGTCTTACTTATCTATCTTGAAGCTTTATCTACTACTTATACCTTACCGAAGGTACTTTCACTAAAAGCATCCTTACAAAGACTTACAGCGCCTTATCGTTCACGCCGTCAAGCCATGCCTCAATATCGCCAATTACGGAGGATACACAACCATCCTCGAATGGAGAGTTCAATCCAGCCAGTTCAACCAATCCGGTGAAGGACAGGCTTCCTCCCGCTTTGCACAATGTCAGATAGTCGGCCCATGCGGACTCCATGTCTTCATTGCTGCGTTTCCAGAACTGGAATGCACAGATTTGTGCTAACGTATAGTCAATGTAATAGAATGGCGATGAGAAAATGTGACCCTGCTTATGCCAGAAACCACCCTGCTCCAGATACGCATTATCTTTGTAATTGATGTGTGGCAGATAGGTCTTCTCAATGTTGCGCCATGCCTGCTTGCGCTCCGTTGGAGTTGCATCCGGGTTCGCATACACAAAATGCTGGAATTCATCCACAGCTACACCATACGGAATAAACAACAGACCGGAAGACAGGTGATCAAACTTGTACTTGTCCGTATCTTCCTTGAAGAACAACTGCATCCATGGCCAGGTGAAGAACTCCATGCTCATGGAATGAATCTCAGCCGATTCATATGTCGGCCAGTTGTATTCAGGCACTGCAAAATTACGGCTCTCATACACTTGGAAAGCATGACCTGCTTCATGCGTCAATACATCAATATCACCGGAGGTACCGTTGAAGTTGGAGAAGATAAACGGCACTTTGTAATCGTTCAGGAATGTACAATATCCGCCGCCCTGTTTACCTTTTTTGCTTACCAGATCCATAAGCTCATTGTCAGTCATCATCTGGAAAAATGCATCCGTCTCTGGTGATAATTCAGCGTACATTTTTTTACCATTGTCAATAATCCAGTCCGCGTCACCCTTCGGAGTAGGGTTACCCGTCTTGAAGCTGAAGCCCTGATCGAAATAATACAGCGTATCCACATCAATCCGATTACGCTGGCGCTCTCTGAGCTTGGTCGCCACAGGTACAATGTAATCACGAACTTGTGCGCGGAAGTTAGCTACCATCTCTGCATTGTAATCCGTGCGGTTCATGCGATCATAGCCGAGTTCGACATAGCTTGGATAGCCCAGTTTCTTCGCGATTTGTGTACGTACTTTGACCAGTTCGTCGTAAATACGATCAAATTCAGCCTCGTGCTCAGCCATGAACGTGTATCTGGCTTCCGAAGCACGCTCCCGCATGGAGCGATCCGTGGAGAGTTCAAATGGATGAAGCTGTGGCAATGTGCGCTCTTCACCTTCAAACGGAATTTTGGCCGATGCGATCAACTGATTGTATTCTGTGGAAAGTTTGTTCTCCTTCTGGAGTTCTTCGATAATTTCCGGGCTGAATGTTTTCAATGAAAGATCCGCCAGCTGGAACAGCTGTGAACCCCATTTTTGTTCCAACTCGTTGCGGAATTTCGAGTTAACCAGTGCGCGGTAAAAATCCGTAATATATTCCTGCACAATTGGTGCGTTCTCATCCAGAAATTCGTTCTCCGCCTTGTAAAACTCATCATTGGTATCAATGGAATGACGGATGTAGACCAATTGGGCTTGCGTCTCAAAATCACTGCGCAGTGCGTTAATCTGATCCATGAACCCACTCTGTTCTTCAACCGTTGCCGCAGCTTCAAAACCGCTCAACAGCTCACGGAAAGATGTCTTGATGTGTTCCAGATTCGGACGTGTATACGTATACTCACTAAATTTCATTTATGTACACCCTTTCCTGTTTGGCAGAATCTCGGGAGTATCCCGAGTTAAACTACCCCCTATTATACAAAAGAGCAGCTAAAAAATCCCATAATTACGAAAAATATTTGTCCATCGGTCAAATTGTACAACATGAATGGTTACATATATTACGTGCTAATGTAAGGTCAGTGCCTCAAAAATTTTCCCCACACAAATAAGCCCGCCTCGCGTTAGCGAAGCCAGCTTATAGGTTGTCTCTCTTCTTTTCACATTTAAACAATACTAGCTTTGGTCTTTATCCATAATCTGATAGAACCAGCCCATTCCGACCATGCCCACGACCATAATAACGGCCATAATAATGATATATGTCATGAATGTAACCTCCCTGCTTCCGTATATTCATCACACTACTACTAGTGTACACGGTGAAGCGCCGTTTGAATTGACCGAACATTGACAAAAATACGAAATCTTTAATTTTAATAAATGGATTATTTCCCCGATCATACTAAATCATACGTACCTCACTACACGGTTCAAAGTTTCATCCGCCATGCTTACGGTGTATACTATACTTCTATGAAATGGAATTTGGATTTTTAAGCAGAAAGGTTGAAAGACATGTCAACTCGCATCCCGTTACGTCAGCTAATGCTTACTGTTCTCCTAGTCCTTATGTTATCCGTTTTATCCGCCTGTGCTGATGGAGAAGCCCATCTAACGGTAAATATGGATGGATCAACGGATCTGGATCTCAATCTCAACGTAAAGAGCTCCGCTCTTGGAAAGATTGGACAAGATAATCTCATGCCTCTGATCGCAGATGCATTGAATCGAAATAACTTCCAGGCAGCGGTTTCGGAACAGGGAGATCAGAAGCAACTCACAGCGACCACCCATTATGAAAAAAGCAATACAACCAGCTTTGATACGTCCAAGTTACCACAAGGGATCAAGGTTGAACAATCAACTTCACCCGGCTTCTTCACTTCCAAGATGCACATTACAGCAGAAGCCGACCTCATGGAGTCCATGCCAGATGGTGAGATCAAAAATCAGATTAACAAGGTGCCTAGCTTTCTTAAAAACCTCTTGTTAAAAGATGTTAACTTTGACTTCAAGTTATCTTTGCCCATCAAAGCAACCGATTCCAATGCGGATCAGGTGGAGGATGGCGGGAAAACGCTCATTTGGCACGTTTCACCACTCCAGATGAATAAACTGGATCTGACTGTACAGGTTCCCAATATTAGGAACATCATCATCATTGCAGTCATTGGTCTATTATTCATCGTTGCTCTGCTCATTTGGTTTTTGGTTCGTCGCAGACGGGTCAGACAAGGACATAGTGCAAGATCACATCGCGGAAAAAATTAATTCCTTCACACCAAATTTATTTGTGACTTGCCAAACGGTGTTATGGATAGTAGAATACATCCGTACTGTGTGAACGGTTAATTTTTTATTCAGCAAAGCTAAAGAGGTGACAGGTTTCATGAATATCCGCGAATGCCCACTACCTGGTATCGGAGTTAAGTACCAGTTTGATACAAAGGGCGGCCATCAGTTAGTCATTATTGTGCATGAAGACGGACGCCGTGAATTATTCTCCGTTGATCCACAAGACAACGAAGAACTCACTCTGATTGCAGATTTGGAAGATGACGAATGCGTAACCCTCTCCGGTTTAATCGGAGGCTGGTCGTAAATGACAGAATAACCTGTACCTTGAATATCAAGGCTCAGGTTATTTTTCTGTTACGTTACCCTTTGAGAGCGGATATATGGAACCCATGTATTCAGTACGCGGCTAATCTCCGTGGAATGAAACGGTTTGCTGATAAAGTCCTGCATCCCACTTTTCAGACACTGCTCACGGTCACCGGCGCCTGCAAAAGCTGTAATCGCTGCAATAACCGGTATTTCCGGGTGGCTCTGTCTGATGTGACAGGTCGCTTCAATCCCATCCATAACTGGCATTTGAATATCCATAAACACCAGGTCATATTGAACCTTGTTCAATGAATCGACGGCCTGTGCACCATTCTCAACGATATCACATACTCCGCCAAACTTGCGCAGCATCTCCTCCAACAGATGACTGTTGACCGTTTGATCCTCAGCTATCAAAATTTTGATGTCATGAGCAAGACTAGCTCGATCCAATTGCAGTTCACCATTCGTAGTGATTTCGACCGGGGCGCTACTTTCCTCTAACCAGCGTTCAACTACGAGGGTGAACTGGAATTCTGCCCCCTCACCGATCTCACTTTGTACGCCAATCGCTCCGCCCATTAACTCCACCAGTTTTTTGCTGATCGCAAGCCCCAGACCTGTCCCGCCAAACTTGCGATTGATGGCCGGATCAAGCTGTGAGAAGGATTGGAACAACTGATGCTGCTTTTCTATTGGAATGCCAATCCCCGTATCTCTCACCTTAAAGGTCAACATCAGGTTATCCTGACCATAATCATCTGAGTAATCAGCACCTACGCTCACCATAATATGGCCCTGCTCTGTGAATTTAACAGCATTACCTACCAGATTAATCAAAATCTGCCGGATTCGTGTCTCATCCCCTCGAATGCGCTCAGGAATGTGATCCGACACTTCACAATAGAGTTCAATATTTTTCTCTGATGCCTTCAGTGCAAACAGCTCGATCACCCCACCCAGCATCGCCTTAATATCTACAGGTGCGCGCTCCAGATCCATTTTGCCTGCTTCAATTTTACTGAAATCCAAGATTTCGTTCAAAATATACAAAAGGGATTCGCCGCTATCAATCATGATTTCCACAAAACCTTTCTGTTCATCATCCAGCTCGGTTTCCATTAACAGATGGGCCATGCCCATGATACCGTTCAATGGCGTACGAAGCTCATGACTCATGATGGCGAGAAACTCGGACTTGGCTCGGTCTGCATGCTCTGCTGCTTCCTTGGCACGTATGATGTCCTTAACAGATGTCATATCACGGAAAACCAAAACTGCTCCGCGGGTTCTACCCTGATCCATAATCGGCTTTAATTGGAACTCCGCGAGGAAACTGGACCCATCCGGTCTCCAGAATATGGATTCGGTACGCGGCAGACCTCGCCCCTCACGAACAGCCTGTAGAATAGGTGTATCCTTGGATGGGTAGGGGATGCCTTCGCTCTGCATTTGGATCATCACCTGCTCTAGTGCTTTGCCATTCATTTCACTTGGACAGAAGTTCATAATCTCCGCAGCGGCCGGATTGGCAAAGTTCAGATTCCCTTCCAGGTCCAGTCCAATAACCCCCTCAGACATGCCATTCAGAATCAATGCCCGCTCATAACTAAGATTCTCGATTTCTTCAACGTAACGTTTGGACTCTGTAATGTCACTGGTAATTCCGTAGACCCCAACAACTTTGTCCTCAAGTATAATAGGAACATTAATCACATTTGTTTCAATTCGCTGCCCATTTTTGTGAATTAAGCCTATCTCGTAGCTCTGTGCATTGCCCTTCACCGTTTCATCAAAATGATATCGAGTCTTCTCCAGATCCGCAGGATCAATGAGATGATCAAAAGGCCGACCGAGCAGCTCCTCCTTGGTGTGTCCAGTCAATTGCTCCTGACCCATATTGGCTTTCAGCAGATTGCCTTCCAGATCAAGAGAAGCCACACCTAAAGGATTACAATCAAATAATGATCTGTACTCCTGCAGGCTCAACTGTTGCTGCTGACTGGCTGAGATATCACGAGTTACGGCAACCATCTCCATCAGGTTACCTGCATCATCATATACATAATGGGTAATGGTATCTGCCCACACCGTAGACCCATTCTTATGTTGAAGACGATAACTGATTCGTTCAGGAGCCAGTCCCTGCATCTGCTTTTTCACATAGGCTTCAACCAAAGGCACATCCTCCGGATAGATAACGAATGTTCCTGGCTTACCTACAACTTCTTCCAACTCATAGCCCAACATGCTCTTACATGCATTTGATACATATTTAAATGTACGACTAGAATCGGCATCATGTATTGCAATCAGGTCTAGTGAAGACTCCGCCAGCAGACGAGAGATGCGACTGCTCTCTTCCAATTGCTTATGTTGCAAGATGAGGATTTCCTCTGCATCTTTTTGTTTCGTAATATCAGCAGCTTGTACGAGCAGATACAAGGGTTCACCATTTGTTTCATCCCTCACGATGCAAGCTCTAATGGTTGCCCATAATAACGAACCGTCCTTTCGTTTCAGACGAACCTCCGTCTCGTACATCGGACTTGTTTCATGAGTCATTTCCCAGAACTTGCTGCGGAATTCCTCCATATGCAGATCTTCTTCGTAGATCGTATGTATGACCGAAGTATCGATCAGTTCATCTTCACTGTATGCAAGCATCTCGCAAAATGCAGGATTAAGCTGCAACCACCGTCCATTCACATGCGATGCGACAGCAATGCCGATTGGTGCGTGCGTATACAATTGTTCGAACAGAGATCGGCTCTCTGTAATGGATTTCGACATTACATGTCCTCCTTTATAAGAATCTGAATGTATTCCGTATGAATAGATCGACTTGAACATAACTTCATCTATAGAGTACTACCCCAAATGCCATGATTGATAAACGAGATCGGACAAAATTCCTGCATGAATCGACATTTTTAATTTTGGATGCTGACAACTTTCATTGTGTACATACCAATTCGAACACATCACGTCATATACTACACAATACCCGTGCTCTCCCGATTATACAATATTGAATATTCGAATAGGAACGGAGGTTATAGTTCATGATCATTGTTGCTAATCAACCCGCCCAGCTGAATCGCTCGGAATGGTCTGATTTTGAATGGTATTGGTTACAGCAAATCCAGAATCGTCCTACAAGGTATGTGTACCAATCCATGGATCATCTTCGTTTTGAGTGGGACTTACGAGGCTCTCTCGTGGATGCAGCGGAAGGATTGGATCGAAGCGGTGTGAGTTTTGCATCCTTTGAAAAATCCAGATGTAATCCTGCCTACTGGAATCGTAATGCGGAAGGTGGGTTTGAGCTAAGATCAAACGTGACCCCCGCCGATGGCATCCGGGATATCTGGAGGAATGGACACTTATATGCCTTTGAATGTGCAACCGCTACCGTTATTGTGCTGTACGGTGGCGTGCTGGGAAGCATTCGTGAAGACGCCTTTAATACCCTGTTTCGAAATCTGTTACTCTTTGACTGGCATTATGACAGTGACCTGCGATTAACCGAAAAAAACGGTAGCGAAACTGCCCTGCCAGGGGATGTGCTGTATTTCAAAAATCCGGATGTTTCTCCGGAAACCCCCGAGTGGCAGGGAGAGAATACGTTCATGCTGCGCGAGAACTGGTATTATGGTCATGGCATTGGTATTGCAAGCGGCGAAGAGATTATACGTACCCTGAATCAGTTTCGGGTTCCAGGTAGCCGGGTCTCCGCCTACTTAATGGATATGGTGATCTATCCGGACTTCTTTTATTTATCCCGATTCGCCAAAAACAGCCAGAATAATATTGCCGCTGGCTCTACGCCTGTATTACCCGGACAGTTATATGTACGACTTGGTGGCAGCCGTTATTTACGCAGCTGAACTACTGAAACGGAAACGGATTTTGCATTAAATTGCGTACAATACCTCAATCCAAGTGGTGACAAACAAGCCCAATACAGCAGCAGTTAACCTGCCACCTCATTGGGCTTTCTTTACATCCAAAAGATCATTATTGTATCGACATTTGCCTACCTTTGCGCTACATCAAGGATTGCTCCTGGCAGTTTACGCATTCGGGTCCAGTTGCACAACAACCTGTTTACCACTTACCTGAACACCCGTTGTTTTGCTACCGAATTCAGCCAGCGATTTACTCAGTTGCTCTGCCCATTCCTTGCCTGCAACTCCTTCTTTGGCTCCGTGCACCTGGATGACGAGTTTTACCGAATCACCCTTCTTCAGAATGCGCTCCGCTTGAGATTGCTTCGTATCCCGGTCATGATCCTCCATCGCAAGGTTCAAGCGAATTTCCTTTACTTTACGTTTATCGGGGGATTTACTCGCTTTTTTCTTCGCCTGCTGCGCTTCCGCTTTGGCCACTCCAGCTCCAATCAGCTTGCATGGTGGTGGACTCGTCATCAAGGACAAGCACACCAGATCTACTTTATGCTGCTTCGCAAGTAGAAGTGCTTCCTGCGTGGACATTACACCCAGATCTTCACCATTCAATCCGGTGAGCTGCACTTCGGCCGCTTTGATCTTTTCATTTTTGATCATGAGTCTTCCTCCTCTACATCAAAAGCCTGTCCTGACCAATTACGGATCAGAGCAGGCTAGGATGGTGTTGCTACTATTTGCAATACATATCAGCGTACGAATACGCCAATCGGTTTGATTTACAGCGTGTTGAATGCTTCCGTCAGAACCGGTACAATTTGTGATTTGCGTGATACTACGCCTTTCAAGAGCGCTCTGCTATCAGACAGCGTCACATTGTAGGCTTTCTCCACAGCTTTAGTGGATGTACCATATGCCAGAGCTACGGAATCGTTGTTCAGAATGTCTGTTACGACAAATACAAACAGGTCGAGACCTTTGCTCGAAATGATTGCATCAATAGCTGCTTCAAGCTCAGGTTGCTTCACGAGAACATCATTCACGTCAACGGCATTAACCTGTGCAATTTCCACTTTGGATTGACCCATTACGAATTCTTTTGCATCCAGGGAAATCAGTTCAGCAATGGTTTTTTGGCTCAGATCCGCGCCGGCTTTCAGCATGTCCAGACCATAGCTGTCTGCATCTACACCAGCAATGGCAGCCAGTTCACGCGCAGCGGCTACGTCCTGCTCTGTGCAAGTCGGGGATTTGAATAACAGGGAATCGGAGATAATAGCAGACAGCATCAGGCCAGCAATCGGTGCACTTACTTCGATGCCATTTTCTTTGTACATTTTATTCAAAATGGTTGCTGTACAACCTACAGGCTCGGCACGGAAATACAGAGGTCCGCTTGTCTCAAAGTTAGCAATACGGTGATGGTCGATAACTTCAACGACAGTCACTTCCTCAATATCGCTTACACTTTGCTGACGCTCGTTGTGGTCAACCAGAATAACCTTATTTACTTCATTTGCAGCTGTTTTAATAAGGCGCGGTGCTGCAATTTTGAATTGATCCAGTGCAAACTGGGTTTCACCATTGACTTCGCCGAGACGAACAGCTTCAACGTCCTGACCCAATTTTGTTTTCAGATCCGCATAGGCGATTGCCGAACAGATCGTATCCGTGTCGGGATTTTTGTGACCGAAGATTAACGCTTTTTCCATATTCATAGCCCTCCGTCAATTCTGATTTATATAAGTTTAACCAAAGAATGTTTACACTTGCCACTCCGATGACAGAATAACCTTCCGATCGCTGTTATCCCCAGATTTTTTCTGTCCTCTCCGTTCTCGTGTAAAAAGTTTAGTTGAACTTATATAGAAAATATATGTCATATTTTAATCATACCCTACTGATTATAGCGCTTATAAGGCTTAATTCCAATCCCTTTACAGCGAATTAATTGTAAATCATTCTCAGGTCAGTGATTTTGAAAAAATATCCGCTCTGTATTCCTACTTTACAGAGGTTTTGGCCACATTCGCAATCAGGTGTTTCTCCAGTTTCTCCCCTTCACACAAGGCCTGTACCAGCGCTCTGCCTGAATCCGGTGTCATTTGGCCATACCAGTCGCCCTGTGGATACACAATCGTTACGCATGCATCGTCACACCGACCATTACATTTGGTACGTGTTGTATGGATGAATCCTCCCGCCTGCTGCTTAACAATCTCGTCCCGTACCGCCTGAGTTACTTCTTCCCCATCGTTACGCATGCATGTTCCACCATTACAGAGTAAAATGTGATGTTGCAGTTGATCCAGATTATAAATAGCCAAACTTGGTTCATTCCCCTCAAGTCGATATGATATGTATCGTATTTATTCCATCGTACAACCTTATAAATTAGCATATGAAACCCTGATACGCAACGAAAAAATTAAATCTCAGGCTCTTCCGCGCTCTGCCTTTGCCGTACAAAAAAGGTCTGCAGACTGCCGTCTTCGCTAATCTCCAGCAGGTTCAATTGTGCTCCGTAAGCACAACCACCATCAATGCCAATTTTGTCTCCGCTCGGGTCAAACCAAATGCCTGTCTCATCATGCAAATGCTTCACAGGGGTGTGTCCAAATACGACCGTCTCTCTAATCGTGGTTGGTCTGGAATAGAATGATTCACGAATCCAAATGAAGTCCCGCTCGGACTGGCTTCTCCAATCCTCGATATCCGGATTGAGCCCGGCATGCAAAAAAATATAACCTGGTATTTCGTACACCAGCGGAAGCTGTTCCAGAAAACAAAGATGGTGTTCATAGTGTGTACGTATCCACTGTTTGGCTTCAGCATAAGCTTCCCAATCTATCTGTTGCTCATCATAAGTAAGCTCCCGATCCAGATAACTTGCCATCGTCTGTAATCCGCCATTACGGATCCAGTGTTGATCATATTGCTCAACATCCTGGGTTAATGCCTTGACCATCATGGCATCGTGATTGCCTTTGATCACCATAATATGGTGCTGTTGCTGAAGCTGCATAATCTGTTCGATGACCTGTTTGCTGCTTGGACCTCGATCCACATAATCACCGAGTAAAATCAATTCGTCCTGCTGCGGATTATAATCTGCAAGCTTAAGCAGTGCATTAAATTCATCGTAACAGCCATGAATATCACTAATGACACATCTGCGCATGTGAATATCTCCTCTCCCTGATCACGCAAGAGTATAACCGGAACCTTGCAAGAGCAAGATTCCGGTCTGTTCAGAGTAGTTATTCCCGCTTGCTCACCATTAGTCCTGCTTGAGTCCAAAGGCTTCGGCAATCAAGCCAAATGAGCGCAGACGTGCTTCAAACGAATGGACCGCTGACGCAATAATGACTTCATCTGCTTCATGGCGTTCAGCCATTGCGGTAATTTTATCTCTCACCTGATCCGGTGTTCCCACAATGGAAAAGGAACGACGTTGACGAATCTGTTCCATCTCCATCGCTGTGTATGGATAGTTGTTCACCGTCTCCAGAGATGGGAATGAACTTTGTTCAAGACCTCGTCCAAGGCGCAAGAAGAAAAGTTCATTGCTACGCGCAAGTTCAGCGGCTTCTTCCTCTGTCTCCGCGCAGAATGCCGAAACAGCAATCATTGAATGTGGTTTGTCATTCAGGATGGACGGCTTGAAATGTCTGCGGTAATGTTTCATCGCTTCTTCGCCGCCTGGTGTTCCGAAGAATTGGGCAAACGCATACGATGTTCCTTGCGCTGCAGCAATTCTTGCACCTTCGGAGCTGGAACCCAGCAACCACACTTCTGGTACCGTTGGAACCGATGGTCCGGCTACCAGAGATGCGAACCGATGATCCTCGGGCAACTGCTCGTGGAAGTATCCGCCCAGATCCGCAATCTGCTGCGGGAAGAATTGTACATTCGATGACTTGCCTTCATTCAGAGCTCTGCTCGCAATCGGCATGCCGCCTGGTGCTCTGCCAATCCCAAGGTCAATCCGCCCCGGATGCAAAGCTTCCAGCAGACGGAAATTCTCTGCAACCTTGTAGGCACTATAATGAGGTAACATAACGCCACCGGAACCTACGCGAATTCGATCCGTATGTGCAGCTACATGTGCAATCATAACTTCAGGACTGGAGAAAGACAGCGCACCACTACCGTGATGCTCCGACATCCAAAAACGGGAGTACCCCAATTGATCCGCATGTTGTGCGAGTTTCACCGTTTCCTGTAACGTATCCTGTACAGTTCGTCCTTCATTGATATGTCCATGTTCGAGTACACTCAGTTTCATATATATTCAATCCTCTCGTCTGTTAGGTTCATAAGTGCTGTGAATACGAGTTCTGCGTATATTACGCGCTCTTGCTCACTTCGTTCTTGCTCATTCCATTGTAACATTAATTATTACAGTTTCAAACTTTAGTTATCCTCTTTATTACCACACTTGTGCAAGAAACATGCAAAAAAACGCCACCAGCTTTTGAACTGGTGACGTTTTAACTAACCTATTGCAGAGAAATTGATTTATGGCGCACGTTTCGGTAACAACTTCACATACTCGTCAGACAGTTTCATCAGGCTGAGCACATGCTCATAGTCGGCACGATACGGTTCCAAATCCGTTACCGGCTCGTATGTCTTCAGCGAATAGGCTGTTCCATCGTCAAAGCCCGCACCCGGGATAAACATGATCTCATCGTTGACAAATGAACCCGTCGGCAAGTAATACCGGATACCGAAGGCATTATGATCCATGTTGAGCAGATCATGTCCGAAGGCAGTGAACTGTTCATCTTGAAGGGAAACGCCCATCAGATTCATAAGCGTTGGCAACATATCCAGCTGACCGCCAGGCTGCTCAATCACTTGCCCTTTGGTCTGCTTCGGCGTGTGGATCATTAACGGGATGTTGAATCGACTTACTTTACCGTCATAAGGGACGCCCAGATTGGCCTGAATCTGCTGTGTAATCTCTTCGTCAGCAGGCAGACCAAAGTGGTCTCCGTAGAGCACTAAAGTAGTGTTATCCCATAATCCATTCGCCTTCAACTCATTAATGAGTTGACCGATGGCATAGTCCGTATAGTTGATCGCTTGCAGATAATCGTAAAGCAGTTTGTTCGTGATGGTCGCTGGAATCGTGATCCGTGCACGATCAGGGGGAACCGTAAACGGCGAGTGGCTCGATGCCGTAATGAACTGAGCATAGAACGGCTGATTCGCAGCCTGATGCGCAGTCATTTTTTCCACACCTACACGGTACAACTCTTCATCCGATGGTCCAAAGTCATTGAATCTGTCATTCTTGAAGCTGGGCTTGTCGAAGTAACGTGTGAATCCGAGTGCCGGATACATTTTGTTCCGGTTCCAGAAAGTAACGTCATTCCCATGGAACGTCTCTGACTCATATCCCTTTTCCGCCAGTACCTTGGGTAGACTTGGAAGATCACGATCACTATACCCGGCTGACATGGGAACAACTCCGGTTGGGTAGATAGACGTGTTCGACATAAACTCAGCGTCTGATGTGTTTCCCTGTCCGATCTGTTGGAAAAAATGAGAGAAATAATAGCTTTCTTTGGCCAGATCATTCAGTACCGGTGTTAACTCCTGACCGTCTAATGAAGCATTAATCGGAAAATTCTGAAAGGACTCCAGTTGCAGTACAATCAGATTGCTGCCTTTGGCCTGACCAAAATATTTGGCTTTGACAGTTGTACCGTCACTTGGTTTATCCTGATACGGATACTGGCTAACCAGCTCATTGATCTTGGCAATCGTTTCGTTAATGTTGCCATTCGCAATAGCCTTATTTTCTTTGCTCGTCAGAATGGCAGACGAAACCTGATAGTTCAGGAAACCGAGATTCTCGGCTCGCACCAACTCATTATCAATCGTTTCACCTTTGACAATAAAGCTGCCAGACAGCACGATGCAAAATGCAGCCGTAAGCGCAACGCCGAGTTTGCCCCAGTAACGTCTCCGGATTCTGCCAAACGTCAACCCGCTATCGCGGTAACTGCTGTGGTTACGCCCGCCAGCACGTCTGCGCATAATCAGCCATATCGGCAACGCCAGTATAATGTCTACGAAAAACAGAAAGTGCGTCGGTCGGACCAGAGGTCCGATACTGCCTCGTACTTGGGCAACTTGCCCCAGCTCACTGAGCACGGTATAGGTAGGTACCGAACTGAAATGAACGTTATACAGCGTAGCCGCGAACAGCACCAGAGAAAACAGCACATTGAATCCTCCATATACTGCTCGCTTCCAGCCTTTGGGCACGATCAGATCCAGCAGGCATATCAGAGTTAGTGCGCCTAATGCGTCAGTTAACAGCCCGAAACCGGATAGACCCTGGAAAAAGAAATACCGCAGCAGTGACAACTTCAACAGCATCAGGATGAATAACACGGCGAATAAGGTCCGTGATGAAGTCCGTTCTTTTTTGGAATTATACATGGTCGCTTTCAACCCTTACCCTGAAATTTTACGTTTATTTTACAAAACGCATATTTCAGTATAACAGTTTTCTGGTTGCTATTCCATGGAAGTTCCGTGTAGGACGGGGTGAGCGTTACGCAATTGTAGATATATCCGTGTTCTGCGTGTCCGCTCCCTCTCTCTGTTCCTTAATGACTGCTTGTGCAGCAGCAATTCGTGCATAAGGGATCTGTTCAGGCAAACAGCTTACGTAATCCAGTCCAATGCGGTGGCAGAACGTAATGGACTCCAGATCAACCACATTCTCTCCACAGATCCCTGTCTTCAGATGAGGTTTTCGAATTCGACCTTGAACTACAGCCATCTCCACCAGTTGTCCGACTCCCTCAATGTCCAGCACATGAAATGGATTATTCGTTACCGTACGAGAGTCCGTATCACGCTGAAGGAGAAGGAGCCGCTTCTCAGCTTCATGGCGACTATATCCAAATGTCATCTCTGTCAGCTCATCCGTGCCAAACGAGAAAAAGTCAGCCTGGCGAGCAATATGAGTCGCCGTCAGCGCCGCTCTCGGAGCTTCGATCATCGCCCCCACTCTATAGAGACAATGCCGTTTCTCCTCACCAAGCACTTGGTCAGCCACATGATCCACCAGATCTCTCATCACCTGAAGTTCATGCACATGACCGATCTGAGGGATCATAATCTCGGGACGTACCCACCAGCCTTGCCGGATGCCTTTCACTGCTGCGCGGAAAATCGCTTCCAGCTGCATATCAACGATCTCCGGGAACACCGAACTCAGACGACAAGCCTTTTGCCCCAATGTCGGATTATGTTCATGCAATTCACAGACTCTGCGAATTATACGCTCTAGTTCCTCCAGTTCAATCTGATGGTCTTTTTGCTCCTGCCACTCCTCTGCTTGTAACCACTCACGTCGTTTCTCCAACACGCCCAGATCCGGTAACAGTTCATGCAACGGCAAATCGAGCAAACAGATCGTTACCGGGTATCCATCCATCGCTTCGAATATCTGTTCAAAATCTGACTGCTGCATCGGCAACAGACGCTCCAACCCACGCCTGCGTTCGGATTCACTGTCAGCCAGAATCATTTTTTGTACAAAAGGTAACCGTGCAGGTGATAACAGCATGTTCTCCGTCCTGCACAGACCTATTCCCTCAGCCCCCAGTAGCCGTGCTGTCAGGGCATCCTGTGGTCGATCAGCATTGGCCAGTACCTTCAGCTCTTTCACTTCATCAGCCCAATCGAGCAGTAGTTGCAGATCTGCTGATAAAAGTGGACTTGAGTTGTTATAAGCTGGACATACATCACCAGTTACTGGCTGAATCTTTATGGGCATATGTCCAGTGTTCGCTTCGCTGATAGAACTAGGATTTGTGTAAAGCTTCTGCACTTCCGTGATATGCTCAGGTTGGATGCGAAGAAGTGCATCCTCCTTGGTGATGAGTCCTTCATGGACAAAATCCACAGTACTCCTCAGGGTGGCTGTGGAGGATAATCGTGCGGGCTGGGTCTGCACAACATACAACGCGCCGGCAACAATCACAAAGGTGATTTCCTGCACTTCTCCCTTATGCGTCTCCAACTGGCTACCTATCTCCAGCAAACTTGTGTACAGCTCAGGTTCGTCATTCCGTAAACGCTCCAGACCATGATCTGTTTGGCTCGTGTTCCCGGTTGGGACGTATTGTCCAGTGATTCCCCTTTCTCCTGTAAGTTGACTTCGCGTGTACATTGTTCCGGTCCCGCTTGATTCTCCACATTTCCCATGCATCATCGTCTGTATAAGAACAGGAGCACTTTGCTCCGAAGAGATGTAATATGGTTTACGCACGATCTCGTCCTGAGATCTGGATGCTTTAACCCGCTGTGAATGATATACCGCACGTACTGCTTCTTTGAATTGAATTTGAACATCCTCTGGAAAAGGGTTACGCCCCTTCGCTTCAATTAAATATTTAAATTCCGTAATGGTTAATTCAAGTTCCGTTTCATCCCAACCCTTGAACTGACTCAATATTTCTGTAAAAAATTCAGAAGGAATTGCATATACCAACTGTCCATATTCCTTTAAGTAATCTAGATAACATTGGAGTGCATACAACCGATCACCAGTTTGACGTGCGAGTCCTTCCACAGTAACATCATTCAGACCAACATTTAACAGTGATTGTGTCGCAGTTGCTGAGGCTCGATCCTGGTCCGTACGTACCGCGAGTAGTAGCGGATTCTCCGAATGTCCGAAGAACTTCCCGGTTTGCTGTTCCAGATGCCGGATCGCGTTAATAATCTCTTCCTCTCCTTCACCGGAAAGATGTCCAAGACGGGTACAGAACTCGCGACAGCATTCCGTTGTGATCACAAATCCGGCCGGGACAGACCACCCTGCATGGATTAGCTCTGCAAGATCAGCCCCTTTACTGCCCATTAGCCTTTTCATCTCTGCCGTACCTTCTTCCAACAGAATTACCCGTTTTGTCATTACAGCTCTCCCATCCGCCATTCATGGCTAGCTTGAAGACTTCAATCCCTGCGTTACAGATCAGCCTTCACTCTAATGGTATGTCACAATCGTTCAGTCAAGGACATTTGCTTTTGCATTTTGTGCTCGTTATCCATTTTTTTTGTAAACGATACACTAAAATAAGATGAAACCAGCCTTTCGAGCAGTTACATTGGCTCATTCATCGTAGTGAAGCAAAAAGAAGCCCCTTCAACTAAGCTGAAGGAACTTCACATTCTATTTAGTATTCACTTACCTCAAACGTCAGCACCCGATCAAACAGGGTATAATCCTTCCGACTTTGTAGTTTAACTCCCATTCATCAAGCCATAAACCGCAATACATCCTCAATCTTTTTCCCATGAGAAATCACACCGTAGTTCATCCACGACATGAAATCCACTTCATACACATTACCGCTTCTCACCGCAGGCAGGCGTTTCCATTCTTCCGTGTTGAACAGTTCACGCTCATCTCCACGTTTGACGGAATCCCCCGTGTCAAATGTAATTAACAAGTGATCGGCTTCAAGCTGACTTAACTGGTCCAATCCAATATTGATCCTCCGCTCGTGTCTTGTCCATTGCTGCACACGGGAGTGCGGAGTCAGTCCAAGATCCTGATAAATCACAGGTCCGACGTAACCCTGCTGATCCCCATAGAGCGTAATTTCAGATGCGGATATACGCAAAAAAGCCACTGTTTGTCCTTTCATATAACGTGATAACCGACTCTTAGCTTCCATTGCCTTGTCCTCATATGCGCCAATTACATCTTGAACCCGATTCACCTTCCCCAACACATCGGCTGTTGATCTCAAAATGGAGCGCCAGTCTTCTCCCAGATGATCTACGTAAAATGTAGGTGCTACCTGTTCAAAGCGGTCCAGATTCCATCGATCATATCCCTTGTCCAGCATAATAAAGTCAGGTACGTTGCCAAAATTAAATTGCGCATCCATCTGGCTCACATCAAATTCAGGTACGTCATCCAACCCCAAATATTGCTGTCTACCCCAGGAATGATGCGAACATTGCAATACGGGTTTTACGCCAAGAGCCAACACAAAGTCCTCCAGATACGGAGCAAAGACACGTACCTCTTGACGGTGATGACGGCGGTACAATCCAGGAGAAATACCAGCATATTGCTTGAATCGGCGGCCAAAATAATACTCGCTGCTGAATCCCACATTCTGTGCAATTTCATGGATGCGATCATCCGTCAGCTGCAATAGTTGTTTCGAACGCTCCAACCGAACCGTATTTACATAATCAAGCGGAAGCTTGCCTGTGATTCTTTTGAATTGCCGAGTGTAGCTGGCTCTGGTTAGACCAATATTTGCTGCGAGCTCATCCACGGTTATGGTCTGATCATAGTGGTCGCCAATATAACGAATTGAACTTTGAAGACGGGCACGGTCATCAGCTGCTTCTGTTTCGGAATTACTTTGGCGAAGTAAGGCTCGGAACCACTCCTGAAAACGTAGCTGTACCTCCCATTGCTCTAGCCAATCGCCGGAGATCTGTTGACGCAGTATTTGTTCCAAGGCTTCCAGACAGGAACTCCACGGACTGTAACTGAGTTGCATAAGAGGTAATAATGTCGTAGAATCTGGACTTTGGGAAAGTTCCTGCTGCTGCTCCGTGTTTCTTCTAGACAAAGCGTTCGAAGTCTCTTCTTTCAACTCAGCCACCATGAGTTCAAGCTTATAATACTGCAAATCATTTTCTGTCCAAGACAAACCTTCTATTTTAACGGATGTTCCAGCCGGAACAAACATAATCATTCCTTTTTCCAAATGAGATTCCTGATCTGAGCAAACTATTGCGCCCTTTCCAGACGTTACAACAAATATGGAGTGAGAGGACGACATGCTGTATAACAAACGTTTATCGATATGAGATTTATTGTCATCTACGTATTCCATATGTTGAAGCATGCATAGCCAAGGCTTAGGTATCCATTGTATTATCGTGGGGCACATGTTCATCGTCCTTAACTGAGAATTATTATCATTTAAAATAGTGTATACGAAAAAAGAAAGCTCTTCAACCCTGGCTGAAGAACTTTCTTTCATATGGGATTATACTTATGGAGTCATTTTTTCCAAGAGATCATCAATTTTCATGGAGTTTGCGGTAATCGCCCCTGATTGCCAATGTGCTCTTTCCATGATGTACAGCTGATTGTTCTTAACCGCCGGAAGCGATTGCCACAACTTGCTGTCCAGTACCTTCAAGGCTTCCTTGTTCTCGGGAGATGACCATTCTCCATTGGAAGGGAAAATAATAAGATGATCCGCATCAAGCTGTGGAATGGCCTCCTCAGACAGAATTTCCTGATATTCTTCCATCTTGTTAACCAGAGGATGAGGTGTTAGACCAAGCTCCGAATAAATAAAACCGGTAAATCGATTTTTCACACCAAACAACGCCAGGGTGTCATCGTTAACATTCAGCCGGACCACTGCGACAGTCTCGTCTCCAACCGCTTCCTGCAGCTTCGACTTGGCATCTGCAATTTTGGTCCCAAATGCCGCAGCAACTTCTTCACCCTTTTCCGGTCTACCTACAACATCGGCAATGGTTTTCAAAATTTGATTGGAATCCTGCAGTACGCTCTCAGGCAAGCGATACGTCGGTGCCACCTTGGAATACATCTCATATTTCTCTATATCCACTCCACCATCTACAATGATGAGATCCGGATCATATGCCAACAAAGCCTCAATACTCCCTGTCGTATCAAATTGCGGAACATCCAGTCCTAAATAATCCTGCACACCCCACAAAGGATGATACCACTGCACTACAGGTGTAATATCGAGCGCCTTCAGATAATCTTCCACATATATTCCAGCAATCCGCTGTGGCTGAACCGGAATCGTTACATCTCCAAATTCATCCTGTACAACCCGTGTAGCAGGCTCTGTCTCGGTTTCAGTAGTATTTTCTCCAGAAGCTGCACTTTCAGTTGCAGGAGTCTGTTCCGCATTCGTCGCGGTATTTGTACTACATCCTGAAATAACCAGACCCATGAGCAGTAATGTAATCGTCCACCCTTTGAAACCTTTAACTAAACCTACCATGTTACCCTTCACCCCTATATGATCTGTTGATGTAACCGTGAGAATGTATCACATATAATGATTATCATTCTCATCGATTGCTTAGGTGAATTGTACCTTATGCCTCAGCCGACCCACAATGTACATTTGATGCTGTTTTTTTATACAAACGAAACAACCCTGTTGGTCCTCCCCCGCTTATCGCAGGGGCAACCTACCTTGATGATAACTTTCCAGCAGCTGGCGTTCACGTAAATCTTCCTCTGTCACCACAATTCCACCTGACCGATCTGCCAGAATCTGAATCGTATCCACCGCTCGCCTGTAAGGGCTAGAATAGAACAGTTGAATCTGCTCCCCATGGAGCAGACTGGCAACCGTTCCCGCATCTTGATGACCTTGCTCTGTTAGTCCACGCTCGCGTTCCTGTCCTTCAACATACCGTGACTCCGCATGTCTGACAAAATACAAAAACGTACTGGCCTCGCTCATCCTCCATCCGCCAACCCTTTCTTCTCAATGACAATCAGGCAGGTACTGTCTGGCAAAGGCGCAGGCTCACCATTTTCCTTCATGAAGATCAATCGTTCTCCAAGTGCTTCCGTGTACCCCTCCTGAAGGAAATGTTCGAACGTAATCATCTCGGCTTCTTCACCCAGCGCTTCTCGAATACAGTTCTCATAGGCTGTCGGCGTGAATATACCGAACTGTTCCTGAATCTCATGGACGTATGCCTCTTCCCCCCACGTATAAGTGTAGAGAAATTCCATCGCATCGTTGATCGGCAATACGACCTCATTGTCTGAGACCCGCTCATATTGAATCACACGTCCCTGAAAATCCTCTGCATACCTCTCCAGCCAGCGCATCCCATCCGCTTCCAGGAAACGAATACGGCGCTTCTGTGCCTCCGGCTCACTCATGATGCCATCCCGAATCAGAATTCTTCCTCCAGGTGACAGCACACGGAATGAACTTCTCAGCGCTGCCACAACCGTATCGGAATTAAATCTTCGACCGTCCAGTTCAATATAGGAATATAATTCATGCAGAATGGATGAAAAAATAACCGTATCTACTGTGCCCGGCTGCACATATTGCTCCAGTTGCAGGGCATCGCCCTTCATCACTTGCCAGCGATGTCCTTCACGCTGTTTTTTGCGTTCCAGCGCTTCAATGACATTGGCTGAGATATCAATACCAATCGGCTCCACTTCCGGTTTTTCCTGCTCAATCAGATCCAACAGAATTCCTCCACCTGGACCAATATCCAGTACCCGTTTACCAACGATATAGTCGAGCAGTACTTTTTTGTAATCACCGGAGCTGTTCATATCAGACAAATACGTCTCTTCGTTGTGGAAACGGTCATAGGCATCCCGGCGCAATCCGAACAGATCAAATAACAGCAGTACAGCCTTCTCATATAACGGCGACTTTTCTGCTTCAATACAGAATGCAATCAGCTTCTCAGCCGCTGGAGAAAATTCAAATGTCACAAACAATGTATCCGGCAGATCCGCATGACGTTCAATGCGATGTGTTAGATGGGGATAGACGATCTGCTCCCCTGACACAATCTGTTCCCACGAATACTGTTCCAAATACTTTTCAATCATTCGTTTCTTGTAAATATTTAGCTTCTTGACCCCTTTGTAGTCGTAATACATCGTATTCATCAATGGTTCGAAGCTGATATGGCGAACGATCTCAGATCGACTCTCCATGGATGTAGGATGCATGCTCTCGCTGCGAAGCGTCAACAGGAACACTTTCACCATCTCCTGCAGCGAAAAATCCTGCATAGCCGACTCCACATACCATAATGTGCGATGAGCCAGCGGAGCCAGCGCCTGTTCTAGATCCAGTTCCGTTTGGAGCTTGGCGTAAGCCGTATCCATAGCTTCTCCCTGCCGAATGGATGAACTTCTTAAGCGGGATAACCGTTCCTTCACGCTCCAGTCCTCATGATCGGGTCCGGCGATAATCCAGCCTACAATTCGTTGTACTTCAGCCTGAACCTGATTCCATAACGCTGGATCAACACCTGCGATAATGCACTCATTTAATACCATCAGTATGGTGTGCAGTTCATCTATAGTAAGCCATCCTTTGACGATCAAGGCGTGAAGCTTAGCATTCTCGGCAAATGGAATCTCTCCGCGTATGTATTGACCGATAAGTCCATGCGTAGCAATTAGAGTACGTGTAATCTCATGCCTTGGTGTGTGTGAAGTCGGCGCAGTATGTTCGCTTATATCCGCATTCTTACTTAAGGCATCGCCCGGAGAACCAGGTTGATCTATACTCGTCTCCTTGGTCTTACCGATGTCATTATCCAGATGCTCTACTCCTGCGTATAGATCATATAACTGAGCGGACCCCACATTGTGTACAAACAAGTTAACGCCCCGCTTTTGCCATACCCGCCGCTGCTCCAATGATCCGGCCTTCGCCGTCTCTGACCAGATTAATACTTCCTCCAGAATTTCTCGCACCCAAAAAGAAACCTGAAGCTTCTCCAGCACGTGAAGTGTGCGCTCGGTGTAGTCCAGCACCGGATTTGTTCCCTCAAGTTCGGCAATGGAATGAATACGTTCGAGGTTAATATGGGGCTTCTCTGCTGCTGCCAGCAGTTGCAGCCATTGTTGCTGGGCCTTCGGCTTGTTACCTGACTTGTATGATTGGATGGCCTTTAATGAATGCAGCATGAATTCGTCTCCTCTCTTTCTCTACCCTTTTTATATAAAATGATTAGATTCGTTTATAGAAGTTGAACTATTGTATAGCTGGCTCTGTATCCTCCGCAAAGTGCCGCTCATTCATATTACCCAGCTTCGAGCCACATCACCCGCACGATCACCCCGACATGCCAGTCATCCAATCGATGACCCAGTATGGATCGCCAGCCTCACTGAGCATAACATTATCGGGGTGAAGATCGCCATGACAGATCTGCTGTTCATCAGGCAATGTTGTATTCATTCTGGACTGCTTCGAGTGGAAAACTCATTCGATATAACTTCAATATGTACTCGTTCGAATACCCATAGATTTCCGCAGTTCTTCCTTGATCGATTCGCTCTCATACCTACCCTTCTTTTACTCGAACTCACTGCCTCTGACTTTGGAGAAAACCATACAATCGACCAGCGTACCTGTGCTGTCACGCCTCATCTTGCGCAGTATACCTTCCAGCGTATAACCCGCTCGTTCGGCTACTTTGGCACTTCGCACATTGCGGGCATCACAGCGGATCTCCAGCCGGTTCGCCTCCAGATGAGTAATGGCGAATTGCTCAATGCCTTTCACCGCTTCTGTCATCAAACCCTCGCCAGCTCGCGATGTTCGAATCCAGTAACCGATCTCGAAACAGCGTGCATTCCAGTCAATGCGATGTAACCCGCTGCTGCCTACGAAATCATCAGTATGTCTATCACGCAAATGTAACATCATGTCGGTACGTTCCAGATATTTCAGTCTTGCTTTGCGAACGTTCTTTTCAGACTCTTCCAATGAAGGGATTTTCTCGGCAAAAGGTAACCATAACCGCAGCTGCTCCGCACTCTCACGGACCGCTTCATTAACAGCCGCTCCGTCCCCCCACTGAGGTGCTCGAATTGTGAGGCGTTCCGTATGGAAGCTCTCGGGTATCGTTAGCATGATCGGATTAAATGAAGACGATTCTGTCATCGTTATACCTACTCCTCCACTTGAAAAATAGAATCAATAATCAGCGGCAAGTTGTCCCTCACAGACACTGCACCGAATACCGAACGGGCGTGTATCCCTTGATCCCCGAATACCTCCATCATCAGATCCGAGAACCCATTCAGCACTTTATGATGCTCCTGATATGAAGCGGACGCATTAATGAAGCCCTGCACTTTAACGACTCTCTTCACCCGATCCAGTGAACCCAGCACGTCTCGAATAACAGCGAGCACCTCCAATCCAGCATTCCGGGCAAATTCATATCCCTGCTCTGTTGTGAAGTCTGATCCCAGTTTGCCGCGTTCGGAGGTATCAGGTCCTTTCCCGGATACATACATGATTCCATTCACAATAACGGCATTGGCATATTTCGCTGCGGGCGCACTGGCCTGTGGCAAAATGATCCCCAGTTCATTCAATCTCGCTTCAATCATCGTTCATTCTCTCCCTCTTTTACGGTCCTCACGGAACCCGATTCCTTGTATTCCTGCCTATAGACTCTTGGTGATACCTGAACGGTACGCTTGAACATCTTGCCAAAATGGGAGAAGTTACTGAATCCCGCAAGCCAGGCGATGTCCGTTATGGATTCTTCACTTTCTCGCAGCAAACGCTGTGCTTCCTTCACCCGTAGCAGATTCAGATAATCACTGAAGGTAAACCCCGTCGTTTGTTTGAACAATCGACTCAGATAATGGGGACTAATGCGGAATATACCCGCCACCTCCGGTAATGTCAGTGGCTTCTGATAGTTCTCATTCAGGTAACGTACAACTGCCTGTGTCTTGGGATGAAGAACCGGCTCACGATCATCGGAGCTTAACCTGCCCAAGTGTTGATTACGATAGGCATGCAGCAACAATTCAATAGCCCGGTGACGGAGCAACAGATTGCTTCCAGGTTGAGGACAAAGCATTTCATCCACCATTTCGCTAACCATCCGTTCTAGAACCTCAGTGACCTGTGAAGGAAACCTTACAATAGGAATCTCCCAACAGAAGGGTTCCTTCAAGGCTTCAACTAACTCCGTTGAAATAGCCATGTCTGCAAAAAGCTCAGGCTTCAAATACAGCACCATTCGTTCATGGTCAGGCATGCCACTCTCTAATGTTTTATGAACCGTATTTCGGTCAACAAATACCAGATCGCCAGCCTTTACCCGATAGGTCCGGTCCTTGATAAAATAGATACGCTCGCCAGACAACAGGTAATACAACTCATAATGATCATGCAGATGGTCATCCGTCATCGAGAAATATCCAATACGACGATCATATTCAATGTGCAGTAAATCCGAGGGATCATGAAAATCTGCACTGAAAGGTTCTGTCATGTTGCCCTCTCTCCTTTTCATAAATTATAGCAAAATATGCGGCATTTGAAAGCGGTTACGCATAAAATGCGGCGAAAGAAGTACTCCCTTGTTATAGTGTAGAGCTATATTCAAGGAGGCGATAGACATGAGTAACAAGAAACGTTATGTATTAGTTGGAACTGGCGGCCGCGCCGAATTTTTTTATGGTGCTTTGACCCGGGATTACAGGGATACTTCCGAGCTTGTCGGCTTTTGTGATATAAATCAAGTCCGTATGAATTACGCGAATCAACTATTGAAGGAAAAGTACAATTATCCCGAGGTACCCACTTATCCTGCAGATCAGTTTGATCAGATGATTAAGAACGAGAAGCCTGACTATGTCATCGTAACGAGTGTTGACCGCACCCATCACAAGTACATCATTCGTGCGATGGAACTGGGTTGTGACGTTGTCACCGAAAAACCGATGACCATCGATGAGGAGAAATGTCAGGAGATTCTGGATGCCGTCAAGCGGACTGGCCAGAACGTCAGAGTCACCTTTAACTACCGATATGCACCGCACCATACTAAAATACGGGAACTTATTCTGAATGATACCATTGGAAAAGTCACTTCCGTTCACTTCGAATGGCTGCTGAATACCCGCCACGGGGCAGATTATTTCCGCCGTTGGCATCGGGACAAGCGTAATAGCGGCGGACTGCTCGTGCACAAATCCACCCATCACTTCGACTTGGTGAATTTCTGGATTGGCTCGCAACCGGATACCGTGTTTGCATTTGGTGATCTGATGTATTACGGCAGAGAAAACGCAGAAGAACGCGGTGTAACGCAGTTCTACAATCGAGCAACCGGCAACCCGGTCGCGAAGGAAGATCCTTTTGCACTGCATTTGGATTCGGATGCTCATCTGAAGTCCATGTATCTGGATGCCGAATCCGAAGATGGTTACCAGCGGGATCAGAGCGTATTTGGGGATGGCATCAACATTGAGGATACGATGGGTGTTCTTGTGAAGTATCAGAACAAAGCCATTCTGACGTACTCCCTCGTTGCCTACCAGCCATGGGAAGGTTATCGCATTGCTATTAATGGCACCAAAGGGCGGATTGAAATGAACATTGTGGAGCAATCCTATGTCAATTCATTGGGTGATAAAAGTAAGGAAGGTGCATTGATCGGTAAAACGTTGCGGGTTCTTCCAATGTTTGATGCGCCATATGAGGTTGAAGTGGAAGAAAAAGCAGGTGGACATGGCGGAGGTGACCCGGTTCTGCTGAATGATCTGTTTGGAGAGCCTGTAGAAGATCCGTTCCATCGCGCTGCTAATCACGTGGACGGTGCCAGATCCATTCTGACGGGTATTGCCGCCAATCGCGCCATCGCCACGGGCTTGCCTGTCAACGTCAATAATCTGGTTCGTTTCTAAGTCTCCCACGTCGGTGACCATATATGCCAAAAAGCGCAAGTTGTGAAGGCTTACTGCCCTGCACTTGCGCTTTTTCATCTCAATATATTCTGTTGCTGGTATAAGTAAGATCATGGCCAACCGGATTGGAGAAGAACCCTCTATCTGGTTACAGAGGAGATGAGTTTCTCCTCACACCTTCCGGTTCCACGCCGGGTGACGATAAAATTCAATCGTATCAATATAATTTACCGTGAACTGCTGCTCCACATCCGACAAGTTCAACAGTTTGCGGTCGATTTGCTTCATCCCCATGACCACATCATGCCTTAGCAGGTCCATCGCAATTTTGCCTACAAACCCGCCTTCCATCTCTTTATGTTTGGTACGAAACTCTTCATTGTAGATCAGTTCAGGTGTGAATGCCGCTTCTACGAATGCATTAACGAGCGTAAGCTCATTACCATCCATCTGTACTGCCAGATAATAATTGCCACGCTCATCCTGAATGAGATCTTTATACATCTCTACGATCATTTGAATCACTCCTCTATTATAAAATGAAACCCCGTTAGCCGTAACGAACATGGGCTATCAAACACACACCATCCTACCCCGTTCCTTCATATACTAGGTACAAATGGCGAACGGAGGAATACTTATGAGCTGGCAGCATCTCCATACTGGAAAAACACTTCAGCAACGTCTGGCAGAACTCCAGGGGCACCTTGCAGAACTGAATACTCCACTCTCCGGGTTGGAACCGGGACGTATTCGTCGTGTCTATCCAAGGCAGTTTATCAAAGTAAACCGGCAGTTATTCATTCCACTCAGTCTGAATTCCATTCGGGTATTTGATATTCCTCGAACACGGCGTGGCATCAGAGTGGGAATCCGCACGACGTTCCCTTCCAGGAATGCATTTAACAATATCAGACTTGTGGGTGTGGGACTGGATTATCTCGAACTCCAGGGAAAAGGCAGAGTCCCTTCCCGTATATTATTTCCTCTCTCCAGCGTCGAGTCGATTTATCGGCCAACCACCGGAAGAAAAAACCTGAAACGGCCTTGTAGGCGGAAGTAAAGCCGGTTCTTTTCGCAAGCCATACAACGGTTCCCAAATGTCTGCATACGGGTGCTCCCTTCCAATGGTTCATTATAACCCATGCACCCACTCATCTGCTGAAGAATCATTTTATGTCAAAAAGCGGTGAGAACAGAACTGCTTCTGTATCTCACCGCTCATCCAGTTACTGATCAAGCTGACTCTTCACATGTGTATATCAGATGCCTGTCCATACGTCCTTGGCATAACGACCTTCCTGCTGAAGCTGATTAAGCCAGTCTTCTGCTTCCTTGGCGGATTTGCCATGAATTTCAGCGTATGCATGCTGGAGTGTAGCTTCCACATCAGGTGCCATCTTGCTGCCATCACCGCAGATATATAGATGCGCACCCTCTTCAAGCAAAGGTATCAGATGACGGGCATCATCTCTCATCAGATGCTGTACATAACATTTTTCTTCCCCATCCACTCGGGAGAACGCCGTATGAAGCTTCACAAGCCCTTCTTGCTGGGCTGCTTCCAATTCATTTTTGTACAGATAATCATGCTCGGGATTCCGGCATCCAAAGTACAGATGGGCTTCGCCAAGCTCTTGACCTTGTTCCTTCAATACATGCCTTGCCTGCAAGAAACCTCGGAATGGGGCCACACCTGTACCCGGACCTACCATGATGACGGGAATCTGTGCATCCTCCGGCAGTTGGAACCCGGATTCCGGTGTCCGCGTGAACATGACGATCTCGTCACCCGACTTCAGGTTAGCCAGATAGTTGGAGGCAATACCTTTGTATTCTCCCTGCCCACTCCATGCCGGGGCACGCACTACACTCACCGTAATACTCGCTTGATCGGGTTGAACACGCGGTGAACTGGAGATCGAATAATATCTGGCTTTTAATGAAGGTAGTAATTCAAGGAAGCGCTCAAACGGCAGTTCACATGCCTCATATTTCACCAGATAATCCAGCATGGAGATCCGTTTGTTCCGCACTTCATCCATATACACAGATTCATCAAGCAGTGCTTCAAGTTCCTTCTTATGCGGTGGACATACTGTGTATGCTGCCATTTCTCTCAACTGCGCACGAGTTGCCGCCTCCTGAAGCTCAACACTATGACTGAGCAGATCATACAGGTTCACCGGTTGATGCAGCGGCAAATGTGCGGCACTGCGACCCGATGCATCCAGAACGAGATGCTCCGTTCCGGTAAATCCATATCGACGAAGTACACGTTCCACCAGCTCCGGTGGGTTCTGCGGCAGAATGCCCAGGTGATCCCCTTCCTTGTAGGTTATGCCTTCAGGCAATTTGATCTCCAGGTGACATGTGCTCCGTTCACTGCCCGCGTCGTGAAGCTCCCTGTTCTCGAGCACTTCTGCCACATGGGCATCATACGTATCCGCAAGCGGTGTTACGGCGAGCCCACTGACAAACTGTACAGATAGTGAGCTGCGTTCGCTATTGGAGCTTGTGTTTAGTTTCAGTCCCATGGTTCGTGCGAGATCCGGCCATAATTGTTCTGTCCAATCCCCCACCTGTTTCTCGAAATCTCCGCTAGCATCTGACTCACCCAGCGGCGATAACCGCTCTGCTTCTCTGGAAGATAACTGTTCATCTATTAACCGCGGAATACGCTGATAGGTGCTGGCCCAGTTGTGGTCACCGCATCCAAGAACGGCGAAACGCACCCCTTTGAATTCATTGGCATCCGCATGTTCAATCCAGTCAACGAACATTTTGGCATTACTTGGAGGCTGACCATTATAGGATGCACTGACAATAATAACGGCGCCATCCTTTGGCAGTTTGCCAACACGATCATCCAGCGCAGCGACCTCACTCCGGAAACCCTGATATCTGGCGGTATCCGCAATTTCACGTGCAATGCCTTCAGCGGTACCCAGATTGGAACCGTACAGAACAAGCATCGGTGTGTGGTGGGCATTTGCTGCATCCGGCTCCGTTCTTTTGGCAACTGGCGTAGGTTCTTCGACCGCTACACCCGGAACGGCCATGACTGGCTGCCCCCCACGCGCACGTACACGAATTGTGAAGTTATCCGGTTTAAGCGTCAGTGTTTCTTTCACCTTTAACTGATAATCGGAATGATCTATGAAGTCAAAATGCTTCAGCACCATGCCCAGTACCAGCGTTGCTTCCTGAAGTGCAAACTGCTGACCAATGCAGGCCCGTTGACCGTTACCAAAAGGTTTATAGGCATCATGCGGAACTTTGCTCGGATCCTCGAACCGTTCCGGGCGGAATTCCTCTACGTCATCTCCCCAGGCTTCGCGGTCGCGATGCAACTTGGGAATAAGTACACTGACGCTGTCTCCTTTTTGCAAAGGATATTGACCCGCAAGTACCGTGTCCTCTTTTGCATACAGGGAAAATGCCGGGGCCGTTGGCCATAACCGCAATGCTTCATTCAAAACCATGCGAACGTACTTCAGATTGCGAACCTGGTTGTACGTTGGAACCGGATCTTTCAAAATCTGATCCACTTCTGCTTGGGCCTTAGCCAGCGTATCCGGATTCTTCATCAGATAATAGACGGCGAAGGATAACAGTCCACTTGTGGTCTCATGTCCAGCAATCAGGAACGTAATAATCTGATAACGGATGTTCTCATCATCCAGCGTTTCTCCTGTCTCCGGGTCCTTGCCGCTGAGCATGTGGGACAACAGATCATCTGCGCCTTCCTGTGGTTTCTCTTTGCGCTCAGCAATGATGTGATCCACCAACGAGAACATCGAACGGATATCCTGTTCAAACTGTTTCTTTTTGGTGATCATCAGCTTGTCTTGCAGACGCAGTCGCTGCAATGAACTCATGGATTCATCCAACGCCCGAACCATACTCGTAATGAATGGATGTGGTTCTTCCCGGTAGAAACTGTTAAACCGATAGTTGAAACCACAGAGTCCAATCGTGTCGAGCGTAAGACGTGTCATATCATCCGGAACGTTAACCGTCTCATCAGGGTTCAAGCGTGACCATTTCTGAACCAGCTGCACAGCCAGGTCAATCATTTTGTTGTGATATCCCTGCATGGCACGTTGACTGAAACTTGGCAGCAGTACGTTATGGGCTTTTTTCCAATTCGGTTCTTCAGTCCAACTCGTAAATAGTCCATCTCCCGCAAAAGCACGAACCTTAGCAAGAGGTGCCCACACACGTTTGTCAAATTTGGATTCATCTGTTACCTCGGCGACCAGTTCGTGACCGGAAATATACAATTCACTTCGCCCGGGATACTCCATACGAAAGATCGGTCCATATTCTTCAGCAAGTTTCACCAGGGATTGCACCGGCTCTTCAAAGTTCAATTGCGGCAAATTACCCAGTGGGCCAAAGGTTTTCGGTTGAGGCACTGAAATTGGTGGCATGACGCTCACTCCTTCTTCCCAAGTTAAGAGTTCTACAACTAAAAAATAATGACGTGACTACAAACTCGATTACACTTACTCTTCAGATCAACAGATTCAAGTTATTTTTTGCACATTTTCATATTTCATCCAGATAACGATAAAACCATTAAAGAACCAACTGACCGAAATGGTATATTGGTCATTTTTGATTAAAAAAAATGAAGGACTTCGTTATCTTCTTTTACCCTAACATTTCCAGTTCTAATCTTCAACAGTCCCAAAGTCATAGGACCTCAGGACAGGGATTAAGGTATACTTATGATTTCTTTAACAGAAACTGAATAGCCGACTCCATCTCTAATGGAGCAACTGTCGTTTCATAACGGCCATGGACGTTTCCATTGCGGTCAATCAGGAATTTAGTGAAATTCCATTTGATCCCGTCTCCTTGATACAATTCTGGATGCTTCTCCTTCACAAAGGTGTCCATCCACTGTCCTTCTTGCGTATCCAGATCATAACCTTGAAATGGCGCTTCTTCAATCAGATAACGGAATACAGGATGCATCGATTGCCCAACAACCTCAACCTTCTCCAAGATCGGAAAGGATATTTGAAACTGACTCCTGCAATACTCGGCAATCTCAACGTTACTACCAGGTTCTTTCTCGTTAAACTGGTTGCACGGGAACGCCAGAATCTCCAGCCCCTGCTCCCCATATTTCTCATACATCTGCTGAAGTTCACTGAATTGCCGGGAGTAGCTGCACCGACTTGCTGTATTCACAATAAGCAGAACCTTCCCTTTAAAAGCAGCAAAATCACCCTCGTGTCTATCCATAAAAGGAACTTGGTAAGAAAATATACTCATTTGTATTCATCCTCCTCTTTCTCTTTTTATCTCATATGAATTCTCTCTTGAGATGGATTATACACTCCCATCATTAATAGGTGAAATATATAATCAATATAATTCTAATAGTTTTTAACTATAATAAAAAAATAAAAAACTGCCCTTAGCAGTCAAATACTGCATCTCGGACAGTTATCAAAATCATGATGCCCTTCACGCTCATCACACCGTTATCCTATAATTAAACCATATACAACGCCTGGTCCGTGTACCCCAATGGTTAAATCATTTTCAATATCGGAAGAGCGGCTTGGCCCGGAAATAAAGTGGATGCCTGCCGGAAGATTCTCTCTTCCCGCTTCATCAAATCGATCCAGTGTCTGACCCAGTCTGGTGTACAGTCGATCTACTGGAATAATGATGATGAGTACCGTAGGCAAGAGACTGACTGAACGACCTTTTTCAGGTGAAGAAAGCACAGTAACCGAGCCTGTGTATGCTGTCGCATAATCCGCCATGACCACACCGATATCCGCCTCAGCTGCCCGAGCCTTCCAGTTCTCATTCGCCTGACTATTCCACACTGAGATTTTTACACCCGGTAACTGCTCTTCCAATCTGAGATCCTGTAACGCCTGTTCATTCTGACGAATGATATATTTGGCACTCAGCTCATGAGATTTGGTGGCAATAAATTGGGACACTTCTTCCATGTTCTGAACCCGGGCAATGTGGGCGCCTACACTCACAAAGTTATCGGTAAAAGCTTGAATACGCTTCTCTTCATCCCATTCCAATTCTGTCCAAAAGTCGGGTGCTCCCCGAAAGGGTTGGGTCGGCGCATGGCGTTGCCTTGGTCTTCTCAATTTCGAAGCAATGTCGTTCATGAACTGCTCCTGTTTCTCTATGGACTTCTTCTCCAATTGTGCAAGCCATTGCTGATGTTCAGTGACCATGCTTACCCTCCCCTTCCTCTCGTTCACGAATAATCTGCTCCATACGGCTGCGAACGGAAGAATCCATGGCCGGTTGCTCCTGGTTCAGTTCCTGATCCAGCTTGTTCCATTGCTGCCGGAATGATTTCTTGGCGAGACTTGGCGCAACCCGATAATTGTTCCAGCCTTTGAGAGGACCCAGCTTGAGAGAAATACCGTTGTTGCGTACAACTGCCTTCTGCCCGATCTGTCCGAGACGTATGGCTGCACTGAAGCGTTTGGAATTGGATACAACAGCGGCAAATCCCTTCATGCCCATGCTTTCCATCTTGTTTCCATGGCCGTCTTCCACTTTACGCCTGCGTAAATAAACGAGCATATCATGCAATGGAATTTTAACTGGACATGCTTCATAACAGGCTCCGCACAGACTCGAAGCACCCGCAATATCGTTCCATTCATCAATGTTGCCATTGAGTGCAGGTGTCAGTACCGCGCCAATCGGACCACTATAGGTTCCGCCGTAGGCATGACCTCCAATATGGCGATATACCGGGCAAGCATTCAAACACGCGCCGCAGCGAATACAATTCAGCAGTTCTTGGAATTCGGGATCACCGAGTTGTAAGGATCGACCGTTGTCCACGATAATAATGTGCATTTCATCCGGCCCATCTCCATCCGCTGTGCGGCGAGGACCTGTGATGCCTGACATATACATCGTTAATTTCTGACCTGTTGCGGAGCGCGGCAACAAGGTTGCCATAACCTCCAGATCCGTCCACGACGGGATGATCCGCTCCATACCCATGAGTGTAATCTGCGTTTTCGGAACAGTGGATACCATGCGCGCGTTGCCTTCATTTTCGAACAAGACCATGGAACCTGTCTCTGCAATTGCAAAATTGCAGCCGGTCATGCCGATATCTGCTTCGAGGAATTTCTCACGCAGCTTTTTGCGAACAAATCCGGCAAGTACCGTTGTGTCCGGCTCCAGAATTTCACCCGCTTCCTTTGATAACAACTCTGCGATCTGATAGCGGTTCTTATGGATCGCTGGAATGACAATATGAGATGGGGCTTCGCCTGCCAGCTGAATGATATATTCACCAAGGTCAGTCTCAATGGCTTCAATGCCCGCCGACTCCAGCACATGATTCAGATGCACTTCCTCCGACACCATCGATTTGGATTTCACCACCGTAGAAGCTTGCTTGTGCGCCGCAATATCCAGGGCAATCGCAGCGGCTTCCACCGATGTATCCGCAAAATGAATATGAACCCCATTCGCGCGAGCATTATTAACGAATTCATTCAGATAATAATCAAGATACGCAATGGTATGCAGACGAATCTGACGTCCACGTTCCCGCCATTCATCCCAGTTTCCATGTTCTTCTGAGGCCGACTTTTTCCCGTTACGCAATCGTTCTGTGGTGAATTTGACCGCTTTACGCAGAAAATCATCATTCAAGGCCAGTCCGGCACGCTCTTTGACCGTAGTATCCATCACTCCCGGTTGGCTCATCCTGTTTGCACCCCCTCATACAGTAGTTCCGCCAGATGCATCACACGCACTGGCTCATTCCGATAACGCAGATTACCTGCGATATTCATCAGACAGGCCATGTCCAGACCAACCAGCACTTCAGCTTGTGTCTCTTTGACATGATCGACCTTCTCCGTCACCATCGCTCCCGAAATATCGGACATTTTAATGGCAAATGTGCCCCCGAACCCGCAGCAATCCTCAGCAAACGGCAGTGGAACCAATTCCAGTCCTTTTACATGGGATAGCAATGCCATCGGTTCATCCTTCACGCCCAGCAGACGGGTGCCATGACAAGATGGATGATAGGTTACTTTGTGCGGAAAATGTGCACCCAGATCGGTTATCCCGAGTACCTGAACGAGGAATTGAGTGAATTCATAGGCTTTGGCTTCCAGTCGTTTTGCCTTCTCCAACCATACCGGTTCATCCGCAAACAGTTCGGGATAATGATGAATCATATACGTACAAGATCCCGAAGGACACACAACAAAGTCACTGTCGTCGAACGCTTCAAGAATTGTCTTGGCTGCTACCCGAGTCTCATCCCAGTACCCGCTATTGTAGGAAGGCTGACCACAGCAGGTCTGAACCGGCGGGAAATCGAGCCGAACGCCATGAGCAGCGAGTAATCTGACCATAGCCTCCCCGACTCGGGGATAGATGGCATCGCTGAGGCAGGTAATGAATAAGGAGACCTTCATAATTACACGCTCCTATTAACTGATTAGTAGATGAATTGACTAAAGTATATTTACACTGCACACTCCGATGACAGAATAACCTTCCGATCGCTGTTATCCCCAGATTTTTGATTTAGTTCAATTTATAGAAATAAATATAACTAGTAAAAGCTTAAACTGTAATGATGCCAATGTCGTATCCGCTCAAACGGTCTGTCTGTTCAGCCTCCAATGGCTGATCGGTAACGATCGTATGGACTGCATTTAACCCGGATACCCGGGCAAAGGCACGAACGCCAAATTTACTGGCATCTGCAAGTAAGATGACCTGATCGGATATGCCAACCATCTTCTGCTTCAGCCTTGCTTGAAGTTCATTGGACTCACTGATTCCGCCGCCTTCAAGATGTACACCTTTGCACGACATGAACATTTTATCCACGTGATACGTTTCCAGAGAACGCTCCGCGAGCGGCCCAACAAAAGACAACGAGCGAGATGCCAGCTGGCCCCCTGTTGAGATGACCTCAACCTTGTCACGGCTGCTGAGTTCTGTGGCGATTTTGATCGAGTTGGTTAAAACCGTCAGCGGAAAATCCGGCATGTTCGCTGCCATATAACCTGCCGTTGTGCTGGCATCCAACAGAATGCGATCACCCGGATAGATCATCGCCAGAGCCGCTTGTGCAATCCGCTTTTTCTCTTCCGCATGGGTTGTCTCCCTGATCCGGTAAGGGATCTCCGGTTGATCTTCCTTCACGCTCACTGCACCACCGTGAGAGCGACGCAGTCGTCCTGCCTGTTCCAGCCGATCCAGGTCCCGCCGGATGGTTTCCTCCGTCACCCGGCAGCGCTCACTAAGCTCAGATACACGCATACTGCCCTTTACGTTCACCATCTCCACAATTCGGTCATACCGCTCGGCTGCCAGCATGTTACACCTCACTCCCCGCTTGTGAATTAGATGAAGCCGTCACACGCAGAAATCTGCCGTAAGCATCTTCCCAAATGGACCTGTCCTGCGGCTCATATACAGTTACCGGAAATGAATCACGGATGACCTTACGTGCCTCCCAGATATCTTTAAAAGCTCCGCTCGCCATCCATTGCACAGCCATATTCCCGATGGCACTTCCCTCTGCCGGACCTGCCCATACCGGCTTGCCAATGGAATTTGCAGTCCACTGACATAACAGGCGGTTCTGGATGCCTCCACCGACCATATGCAATCCGTTGAACGTCTGTCCCGATAATTGTTCCGTCCATTCCAGGACTCTCCTATACTTCAATGCCAAACTCTCCAGAATTGCCCGGGCAATAGCCCCCTGATCCTCTGGTACCACTTGCCCGGTATCACGGCAATACTGACGTATTCGGGTCGTCATATCCCCTGCTGGCATGAACAGTTCATCATCCGGATCAAACAAACTCGCAAATGGGGGTGCCTGTTCCGCCTTTGCCAATAACGCATCATAGCTAATTCCCTGCCCTTGGCGGTCCCACTCCCGCATGCTTTCCTGCAAAATCCACAGACCCATAATGTTCTTAAGCAGACGGAATGTTCCGCCCGCCCCGCCTTCATTCGTGAAGTTCAAGGCCAGACTCTGGCTACTTATCGCAGGATGATCTATCTCCGTGCCCATCAGGGACCAGGTTCCACAACTCAGATAAGCAAATGAACGTTCCGTTGCAGGAACAGCCACAACGGCTGAACCCGTATCATGCTCCGCAACTGCGATCACGGGGATCGGGGAAAGTCCCAGATCATTACAGATACTGCTTCGCAATTGTCCAACACGGGTACCTGGCAGCACAGCTTCACCGAACAATTTCTCCGAAATGCGAATATGTGCCAGCAACTCACTGTCCCACTGACCCGCCAATGGATTATATACTTGTGTTGTGGTTGCATTGGTGAACTCATTCACGGCTTCGCCGGTCAGGAAATAACGTAGCAAATCCGGAATCATGAGAAAACGCTCTGCTTCATGAAGTAACGGGGAACCGCTACGCTCTAGCGTCGCCAATTGATACAGGGTATTAAAACTAAGAAACTGAATTCCTGTACGTTCGAAGATTCGCTGAGAGCTCAGTTCTTGGCGTACCTGATCCATCATGCCGTTAAACTGTGTATCACGGTAATGATACGGGTTACCAAGCAACTCACCATTACTGCCAAGCAGACCAAAATCAACGCCCCAGGAATCGATCCCCAGGCTCTCCGGCTTTTCTCCCTGCTGTTTCACAAGCGTAAGCCCTTGCAACAATTCATGATGCAATCGCAGAATATCCCAGTGCATCCGCTCGCCAACCTTCACTGGTTCATTCTTGAACCGATGAATTTCGCTCGTTTCGATCCTTCGATCATTCAGCTGTCCCAGTAGCGCTCTCCCGCTCCCAGCGCCCAAATCATAAGCCAGCACACTCACCGCGCTTCACCAACCTTTCTAACCAATCCTGTTTTCCAAACGGTATCACTTGATTCAGACCGTAACCCTGTACTTTATTCTGTATTTATTGTTTGTTTGTTTTTGTTTAATACTGTTTTACTTTATTTTACGAGTATATCACCATTGTAAGCGTTTGAATACCCTTCGGTTTTTCTTTCTTTTGGGTATACTAAAAACGACTCTCTCCCACTTGGGAGGAGCCGCATTTCTTTTTTTACGTATAAAACTGGCCTTTGCTTATCCCCGACTGGGGCTGTACATCTCTCTCAAAATGCTTGAAGCGTGTGCCCTGATACGTCAGCATCCCTCGATCATTTTCCACCATCATGCCATAATGGTTTCCGCCAACGATCAGTTCATTACGCCCCCCGTTGTCGAATTCAAATGTAACATAATACCGGGTCGTCGCACTGCTATCGCCGCTTCCACCTGAAACTTCCGTTCGTTTGGCCACCACCGTTGAGTGCAGGGTTAACAAGGCCGTTGCGTTATTCGATGACCACGTGCGTACCCCTGAGATGATGGCATATACAATCACACCCGCAACAATAAGGAATACGGCACCAATAAAAATGGAAACAAACGCACCCATGGCACCAAACTCATTCAATCCGGAAAAAAAACCACCCTGATTGCCTTCAAAACCCGGTACTCCACTCATGTCGTCAAACACACCAAAGCCGTCCACGCTTAATTGGCCCATCGATGAGGACACGCTCGTTAACGCCATTCATCATCGTTCCTTTCCCCTTGCAAAATAAGATGCACCGCCCCCACGCAAGGAAGGCGGTGCATGCAGACAACCCGTTCTGCCTTGTCCGTATACTATATGAACCAGATCAGGAATACAGACGTTCAAGTTCGTCGACCAGACTGCCGACATAAGCAACCGCAGAGCGAATCGGCTCAGGTCCGGACATATCCACACCCGCAAGCTTCATTAACTCCTGCGGTGTGAGACTTCCACCAGCTTTGAGTGCATCAAGCCAGCGATCTACCGCAGGCTGTCCCTCTTCCCGGATCTGCTGTGCTGCGGCTGTGGAAGCTGTCAAACCTGCCGCATAGGTATATGGATACAGACCCATATAATAATGAGGTTGTCTCATCCACGTGAGCTTGGCCCCTTCATCAATTACCAGATCAGGTCCCCAGAATTCGGAAAGGATGTCTCCTTTGAGCTGACTTAACGTCTTCGCCGTAATGGGCTCATCATTGGTTGCGCGTGCATACACTCTGCGCTGTAATTCCCCTTCCAGCAGATGTGTAACGAAGTTATGGTAATACGTATTCAACAGTTGCAAAATGACCCAGCGACGCATTCTCGGATTATCGGAACGCTTCAATAGATGGTCTGCCAGCAGCATTTCATTCATGGTCGATGGTGCCTCAATGAAATAAAGAGATGGTCTTGTATTCGTGAGCCGTTGGTAACGTCCCGCAAGCATGAAGTGGCCTGCATGCCCCACTTCATGGGCAAGTGTAAATGCTCCGCGCATATTGTTCGCCCATGAAATTAAGATATAGGAGTGTGAACCATATATAGAGGAGCAAAATGCCCCTGTGGATTTGCCTGCATTATCTGCGTAATCCACCCAGCGATCACTGAATGCGCGCTCTACGATCTCCCCATACTCCGGCCCAAGTACATCAAGTGCTTCTCGAATGAGTGTGCACGCCTCATCATATGTAATGGCAGGGCTAAATTCAGGATCAAGCGGAGCCTTCAGATCACAGAACATCAGTTTGTCCAGACCCAGCTCACGTTTCTTGAGAGCCGCCAGTCTGCGCATATGAGGTGCGAGTTCCTGCTGGATAATATCCAGAATATTATTGTACATCTCTTTGCTCACTTGCTGTGGGCTGAGAAGCATATCTGTAACATCGTCGTAACCACGCAGCCTGGATAAAACAACCTGTTTCTTCACTTCGGTTGCATAACCTTCTGCGAACGTATTTTTGTATTCATTTAATGTCGAGCTGAATGCAGCATAAGCAGAACGACGCAGCTTTGTATCGGACGACATCTCATAATTATTTTCATAGAATGACCAGGACAGTGGACGATTATTGTCCTCTCCATCAAGAGCATCGTCAAACGTCATGTCTGCCAGTTTACCGCGCAGATAGATACGATATGGCGAATCCAGCACCTCTCCAAGTGAAGCGAGTACCTTCTCGGTCTCGGGCGTAAGCCGATGTTCTTTTTCTCGAATCAAACGCTCCAAACTGCGCGCATACGGCTCTAATCCCGGAAGTTCTTCAAGGTAACGTTCAACGGTTCCTTCCGGCAGATCAACGATCTCCGAATTGACAAAAGACAAGGACGACGACAGATTTGATAGAATATCTCCTGCTTTAGCTGAATTCTCAATATTCACCGGATTGGTGCTGTCCTCTGACTGCTTCAGGCGGGCATAAGAAGCCGTCTTGCCGATCCGCTCCTGCAAAGCTTCACGCGCATCCAGACAAGCCAGCAATTGTTCAGCGCCTTCACCCAGTCGTCCTTTGAACGTTTCGATCTGGGCAGCAGCCTCAGGAAGTAATCGAAGCTCCTGCTCCCACTCTACATCGGTTGCAAACAAGTCTCTCAGATTCCAAGTCGTTTCTGGATCTACCTCAGCACGTGTACGTATTTTTTCCATCTTTAGTTGTCACCCTCCCTGCATTTCCAATATCTCTCATCGTATCATATTCTGCTTATCTATACATGACATCTGCGAACAATGAGACTTTTGGTATGGATTTATGGTAGAGCAGACAAACGGAGTACTCCGTATTACTCCGCTGGCAGAATAGCCTTTCGATCGCTGTTATCCCCGGATTTTTTGATTCACTTTTATTAAGGTGAAAATCCGTTGATAAAGGCGAACGCTTCGCTTCTTAAGTCTATTTCTGCCCGCTACGTTTGGAGTAAACTATTAATCCACTGACCATGGTTTGAAAGTAACTAAAAAAAACGCCAGGTAATGGAAGAATCCATTTACCCGGCGGTTCATTATAGAACTTACTTATTTAGCTTTCTTTCCAGATTACATTTTCGCCATAGTTTTTACCCCAGTTATACATCGCGTGCAGGACAGGCATCAGGCTCTGACCGTGATCTGTCAACGTATATTCCACTCGAGGAGGTACTTCTGCATATACCTTACGCTCAATCAGCTTGTCTTCCTCCAGCTCACGTAGCTGGTTAGTCAGCATCTTCTGGGTGATATGAGGGATTAGACGTTTCAACTCACTGAAACGTTTGGTGCCTTCCAGACCCAAATGCCACAATATAATCAGTTTCCATTTGCCACCAATCACCGCAAGGGTCAATTCCTTCTCACAGTTGATTTCTTTCAGATTAATTCGTTCCTTGACTTCGGCTGCCATGGCTCCGAGCCCCCTCATCTTCAATCTTATATCGCGTATATTACACATATCACGGGGACACTTCACACGAGGTAAGCTTTCCGCTCCATGCATGATGTAATAAGTACATTCATTCGATACAGCTATCTATTAATTCTACTACAGCCTGGTCGGGATGCAAAGTTTAACTGAAAATCACGGATAAAACCTATACAGATGAATGACTATGTATCACAGAAAAGACCAGAACCCTTCATAATCAAAGGATTCCGGTCTTTCATCTATTCACTATTCCAGGTTCGCGTGGCGACCAAACATATCCGCTCCGGTCATACCCTTCATTTCCATCATCGTAAGGATGAGAGCATCCATGCCGATTAACAGTCCTTGTTCGAACAACGAGCCCATCGGCTGAATGGTTACTGCCGCTCCGGAAGTTGCTGTGTCCTCTTTGGCTGAAGCCGGGAGACGCACTACCGTAGTTGCCAATTTCCCAATCGTGGACTCTGGCTTAATCGTAATGAGACCTACAGGTGCACCAGCTTGACTAGCTTTCTGAGCCATGGCTACCAGACTGCCTGTCTCTCCTGAGCCAGAGCACAGCAAGAGGAAATCCTTCGAGCTGATCCCAGGTGTTACGGTTTCGCCCACCACATATACACGAAGCCCCATCTGCATCAGTCTCATGGCAAAAGCCTTCCCCATAAGTCCTGACCGGCCTGCTCCTGCTACAAAAATCTGTTCCGCAGCCAGAATGTGCTCAGCCATTGCTTGCATCTCTGCATCGTCGATCTGGCTTAACGTACGTTCCAGCTCCTTCAAGATGTCAGCTGCGTACTGTGTTTTGCTCATCTGCTTACCCTTGTTTAACGAGACGTTGCATTTCAGCTGCAACTGCGGCTTTGTCTGCTTGTCCTGTGATACCGCCGCCTACAATAACCAGATCCGGTTGTGCTTTGATTACTTCTGGCAATGTTTCCAGCTTGATTCCACCAGCAACAGCCGTTTTAGCATTTTTCACAGCTGCTTTGATCGTTTGCAGATCTTCGAACGGGCTTTGTCCTTCAGCTTGCAGGTCATAACCTGTGTGTACACAGATGTAATCTACGCCAAGCGCATCAATTTCACGAGCACGTTGTTCAAGGTTAGGCACGTTGATCATGTCCACAAGAACTTGTTTGTTTTGTTTCTTCGCTTCTGCTACTGCACCTTTGATCGTACTGTCATTGGTTGCCCCAAGCACAGTGATCAGATCCGCACCAGCCTCAGCAGCTTTCATGATTTCATAACCACCAGCGTCCATAATTTTAAGGTCTGCAAGAACTTGCAGATGAGGGAATGCTTCTTTCATCGCTTTAACCGCGTGCAAACCTTCATTAATAACGATTGGAGTACCAATCTCAACGATATCAATATATTGCTCAACCTCTTTAACCAGTGCGATACCTTCAGGGATATTTACCAAGTCGAGCGCCAATTGCAATTTCATCATTTATTTCTCCTTTGTTGTTCAAGTATGATTCGTTCCTGTAAAAATAATAATCAGATATTTAGCCTGCACCAATTGGTCTGTTCAGATGCATGCAGTGTTTGTTTTGACTACTCACTCATTGTAGACCCTGACTATCCATTCAGGAAGTACGCACTTTGAAGTGGGGTAGTTACTTGCACGATACTATTGATAGTTATTCGTTGTTAGGAGAATATGAAATCTATTCCCTCTTGAATTCACTCGAAAAATATATGTAATTATTTTACATAAAATATCGTATGTGTTTCACTATATATGAAAATGGAAAATTATTAAAAATAAAACAACCAAATTTGAAGGAGGAATCATTATGAAATTTAAGTCCTTAATTTCCGGTTTTTTGGTCGCAGCTCTATTATCTATCGGGCCAAATGTTTTTGCAGATTCATCTAAACCACAAGCTTTTGAGGGGATTGCTTATAACAAGGCCGATTTGAATGAGTTTGCAAGCTTAGAGAACATTAAGTTCTCCCAAGATGAAGGAAATCTAGAAGTAAGTTTTGAACTTAATGGGAAGATTATTGAAATTGAGGCCGTTAACTTCGGCAAAGATGAAAACGGAAATAAATATGCGACAAAGGAACGTGAAGACGGTATTTCGTTCAATCTACTTGAATCCAATGGTAATATTACGGGTGTAGCAGTAAACACCAAGGTTTCTCCTATAAATCAAACCATTGAGGATGCATTTGGGTTTGTTATCTCTAAAAGTGCGGATCAAACTGAACTGAAGCAAACACTAAATCAAGTACAATCTGAACATAGCATAACTCTTAAAAAATCTATACAAAATATCAATTCCCTTCCTCACCAAGAACTGTCTCTAACTGATGTTCGCCCCATGGCTGCTGATTTGCATGTACTGGCAAGTGGACTAAGTGTTCCATTTTTAATCAGCGGTGGTTTCTCAGAAGGCTGGGTATATTCTAGTTATCAAACTCAACAATTTTTCAAACTTACTAATTTAAGATACAGTATCGCTTATAACTGGCCTTCTGATGGCGTATCATTATGGTATGATTACTTGAACAGTAATCAGGCATATCACTCACCGGCTTGGCCGTCTGCTGGACAACAGAATGTAGGAGGAGAATGGATTATTGATGCTACTAAAGGTAAATTCGCAGCAGAAACTACAGTTAGTGCTATTGTAAAACTCGTTCCTCTGATGTGGACAATCTATGATACAGCTAATATTCGATAAAGTATAAGACTATTAAACGGCTACAAAATATTCAGTGATACCCAAGTCATATTACTGCCTTGGGTTTTTTTATGTGTTCAAGTAAATGTACATCGGGGAAACGATCGGTTACCTATCCTCTGTATTCATATTAAGCCTTGAATTGCAATCCATGCTCTGTTACGTAAATATTCACGCAATTTTCAGACAATAGAGACATTAAAAAGCTGTCAAGGACTCTCTCGACAGCCTGAATCGTTCCAGAAAGTTATTTCATATCTCTCTAAAAAGTAATGAGATACCAACGATCAAGAAAACAACTCCACCGATCCGGTAAAATAGGAGAGAAACGCTACTCGGTTCTGCGTCACCCTCAAAACGCCACCAGTTGGATAAAAACCAAGAAGTACGGGGACTAAAAACAGAAATGAGTCCCATTAAGTTAAAAACAATAATAAAAATCCACATTGAATGTTACCCCCCAAGAGATATATTCACGAAACGTTCTTATCACACATTATATAGTAAGCGTATACATTTTAGAATAATAAAGTAAATAATTGTATACAATGAATATTCAAACATGATTTTCCTTTACCTAACTTATGATTAAAAAGAGACCACTTATCCTCTTGAAAGAGAAAGAAAGTGGTCTCTTTTATAAAGACTCTGCCATTCAGGAGGGTCTTACAAAATTCGTGCTTTACCGTGTGATGTAAGTCTTACAGATATACAGGTTTCACGCATACCGGCTTGGATACACCTGTGCTGTGACCTGTGTATTTCAGACGTCCGCTCTCCTGATCCACCGTGAATGTCACGAGGTTGTTCGTATCGCGATTAGCTGCGATCAGCAATTTGCCGTTAGGTGTCAGAGCAAAATGACGCGGGTGCTCACCTTCCGCAGATACATGTTCAACCAGTGTCAGGTGACCTTTGTCTGCATCTACTGCAAATACAACGATGCTGTCATGTCCACGGTTAGAACCATATACATAACGTCCATCATTGGAAACAGTGATTTCGGCTGTTGTATTCTCTTTGCCATCATATCCATCAGGCAATGTGGATACAGTAGACAATTCAGTCAACGTACCCGCTGCTGCATCATATTTGAACGAAGTAATGGAAGAATCCACTTCATTGATAACATAAGCGAATTGACCATTCGGGTGGAACGCCAAGTGACGTGGGCCTGCTCCCGGATGTGTTTTGGTTTCACTGTGCAGCACAAGTTCATTTTTGTCTGCATCAATGGAATAGATCGCGATGTTATCTGCGCCCAGATCCTGCACCATCATGTATTTACCATCCGGGCTGAAGAATGCGGAGTGAACATGTGGCTTGTCCTGACGTTCAGGATGCGCACCTTGTCCTTCATGTTTCTTCTCGTCCAGAAGCGCTCCAACTACACCGTTATCCGTCAAGGCTTGCAGTCCTACCAGACCACCGTGGTAGCTGGACAGGATCAAGTATTTGCCGGAAGGATCACGCTGGATATGACATGGCGGAGCTGAAATGGAGTTATTCCGGTTCAGCAACGCTAATTTTCCTGTAGAAGGATCAATGCTCAGAGCTACAGCTTCAGACATTTTGTTGCCTTCAGCTGACGCTGTTTCACCAATCGCATACAGTTTGTTTCCTTCAGCATCCACGTTGACAAACGTTGGGTTTTTCACGCCCGCGATGCCGTCAAGCTTGGACAAGCTGCCTGTATCCTCATTCAATTCATATGCATAAATGCCCTCATTTTCCGCTTCGGCGTAAGAGCCGGCCAGTACGAGCAAGCGTTTTGATTCACTCATTACAGTTTCCTCCTCTATGTGTATGTAATCTTGCCTGCACCTCTTCTATAATAAATCTGCCATATCAAAATAGCAATCCGCCGTCGCTGCACATCCGTGAAAACACCCGCTAAACAACGGCTAACTGCACATGATCATACTGAAATCCATTCATATGAAGTGCATCTTCTGCTATGATAAGATAGGTTTTTCATCCAGAAGGGAATGAATTGCATTGCTTCACTCATTTTTACTCACGTTATACCATGTGTTCTTGCCGATATCACTTCCCGTGATCGGAGGTATTCTGTTAAAACGCTTCAAGAATTGGGATACCCGGTCGCTCTCGACCTTTTCCCTTTATATTTTGAGCCCTGCGCTCATCTTCAATACATTGCTGCATGCAGAGATTACCTGGACGGACGTCACCACCACGTTCTGGTTCTCTATTATTAATCTGATTGCCCTGTGGGCACTCGCCGAGCTGTTAAGCCGGATTTTCCGTCTGGGTGCAAGCGAAAAAGCGGGTCTCACCCTCGTCTCCACGTTTACGAACTGTGTGAATTACGGGCTCCCGCTTGTACTGCTTGCCTTTGGTCAGCTTGGACTGGACAAGGCTTCTGTCTACGTTATTGGACAGATGATTATTGTTAATACGGTAGGTATCTTTTTTGCCGCGAGATCCGAATTCACGGTGAAAGATGCGATCCTGTCCGTTTTCCGCATGCCATCCATCTATGCTGCTGGCATCGCCATTGCGCTGCGTGCGTCCAATCTGAGCCTGCCTGAAGCGCTGGATGGAGGGATCTCCATGCTGGCTGCGGGCTACTCTCCTGTCGTTCTCGCCATTCTGGGAGCACAGATGCTCAGACCAAAAGGTGCAACGGTGCCTTGGCTACCCAATGTACGCCGAGCTTTCTGGACCGGGCTTGTGGTCCGTCTCGTAGCTGCGCCAATCCTGTCCTGGCTGATACTGACCGCGCTTCAGGTCGAAGGTACGTTGTTCAGTGTGCTGCTGATCCTCGCATCGATGCCGACCGCAGTGAACGCCGTTATTTTGGCTGAACAGTTCAATGCTTCTCCGCAGTTTGTATCTCGCTGTATTCTGTGGACCACCGCTGCATCCATGTTGATGCTGCCCATTATGATTGTGATGGCTTCCTGATTAATACCGGAGGTGATACCGAAGCGATATCCGCTTGTCGGCGTTTCTCCAGCCGGCGTTCATAACGCCGGTTAAGCGCTCTGACGTAGAAAAATTTCACGACAAAGTACGAAATCACACCCAGAATGACACCAAACACGGACATACCTGCCAGAATATCCAGTCCACCAAGCAACAATTCACTCACTGCCGACCAGTTCCCGCGAAACAGCTCCATGAATGCACTCTCGTATACCAATCCCTGTCCCATGCTGTGAGCAGGCAGAATCCAGGAACCAACCTGCTTGGCGAGTGGCATCAGAATGATAGGCAAAAACGTAAGTTTTCCGATCACGTTACCAACAATCGCTGCAGGCATCGAACCCCCAGACAGTCGCACAATCGGGTAGAATATGAGATATATCAGGGATGCGGTCGAGATCACGATTAGTTCTAGTCCGAACCCTATGGCAAATCCGGTAGATACTTTATGAGCACCTCCGGGAGCACGTAACAATTTGAGAAAATTCAGCTTCATAGCACGTGTTAAACGTGCCCAGCGGTTAGTCTTGCGCTTCTGTCTGTTCATACCGAATTACTCCTTAATTTGCACAAATGACAAGTTGAATCGTCTATTCTTCAGTATATCACACCGCGTTAGCTCCTGTAGTAACAATGACCGGCTGTGTCTCCATCTGGACATTACCTGCCACCGCTCGGGAGATCATGCAGGAGGATTCAGCCTTATGCGCCAAGCGCTCGGCTTTGGTCAGATCCGCGTCTGAAGCATCTTGGCTGAGTACAATCCGGGGTCTATGTACAATCCGTTCGTACGTAAATACGTTATTCGTAACATCTACCGTTGCTTCCGATTCAAGCGTCAATTCATCCGGCATAATATCCGAACGCTCCAGCATCGCTGCCAGCGTGATCAGGTAACAGGTGGAGGCTGCACCCAGCAGCATCTCGTCCGGGTTAGTTCCCGTACCGGGGCCGCCCATCTCCTGCGGAATCGATATGACCGTTTTTAATCCACCTGCATCGATTGTTCCCTCACTGTTTCGCCCACCATTCCATACCGCTTTCAGATGAAAAGGATGTTTCATGACATTCATTCCTTTCTGATTTACACACGTATACACGTAATATTCTGCTCAATCAATGCGCTAACTTGTTCTTCGTCTACGCCCTGATCTGTGATCACTTTGCCCACACTGCTCATCTCAGCAACTCTGGTAAACGCCTGTATGTTAAACTTGCTGGAATCTGCAAGTAAGATGACCTCATCTGCAATCTGAATCATCTTCTGTTTCACCAAGGCCTGTAATTCATTGGATTCACTGATGCCTTTGGTCAGGTGCACACCTTTACAAGACAGGAATACTTTATCCACATGGTAGGCATCCAGCGAACGTTCCGCCAGCGGTCCTACAAAAGACAGTGACTTCGAAGCCAATTGCCCACCTGTGGCAATCACACGAATCTGTTCCTTGTTACTCAGCTCTGCGGCGACCTTAATCGAATTAGTTAATACCGTCAGTGGAATGTTTGGCAATCCTGCCGCCATATACCACGCCGTTGTACTTGCATCCAAGGCGATCCGGTCGCCGGATTCCACCATTTTCACCGCTTCGCTTGCAATTCTTCGCTTCTCTTCTGCATGGGCTATAGCCCGTTCCGGATACGGAATCTCAGACTGTAACTCATCCTTATATTTTACGCTGACCGCCCCGCCATGGGACCGTCTGAGCCTGCCCGCCTGTTCGAGCTTGTCCAGATCACGACGAATCGTCTCTTCCGTCACCCCGCAGCGCTCACTAAGTTCGGTCACACGCATGCTGCCTTGCGTATCCACCCATTCCACTATTTTCTCATACCGTTCAGCTACGAGCATTTTCCTTCACTCCAAACCGTTGATTATCCAGTTCATCCTGTTCATCCATCATACCACAGAGCGATGACAAGAAGAATCTGGACCATATGCAAAAAGAGGGAGCTTTCGCCCCCTCCATTCCAGTTCTGAAGTGTATCTTATTTATCTTCTGCCATAGGGAACCAGCCCGGTGTGTGGATAATTGCATTCCACAACCCGTCAGGGATAACCAGACGTTCCTGATCGGATTTGGTCAGAATCGTTTCAATGTCTTCTTCACGTCCGCTCTCGATTTTCTCAACCCAATCCGGTTCAATAATCAACTCACGTCCAATGGCAAGTAGTGGTACTCCCGTTTGGAGCGCCTCAGCGGCCTGATCTGCCGTATGAATTGAACCTACGCCAATCACAGGCAGTTTACCGTTCACACGATCCAGGATGAATTCCATTCTCGAACGTGTGTCTGCTTCGCCACGTCTTGGCTTGGACCAGAATTCGTTCAGGGAAACGTGCAGGTAATCCAGTTTTTTATCTTTAAGCACATCCACCAATGCATACGTATCTTCCATTGTGAGTCCCGGTGTTTCCGGTTCTTCCGGGGAGAAACGGTAACCAATGATGAACGGCAGTTTGGTATGTTCGGCAACCACTTTCTGAATCTCGTCCACTACAGCAAGTGGGAATGTGAGACGTTTCTGGGTACTTCCGCCCCAACGATCTTCACGTCGGTTGGAATGCGGGGAGAAGAATTGCTGAATCAGATAACCATTAGCACCGTGAATCTCAACACCATCAAATCCGGCTTCGATTGCACGGCGCGTCGCTTCACCAAAGTCTTTGATAATAGAAGTAATCTCGGTATCCGTCAACTCTCTGGGTTCAGGAGATCCTGGACGCTCACTTGCAACCGCACTAGGAGCAACCACTTGACCCACAGGTACAGCTTGTTCAGGCGTCAGACGGCCCGCATGGAAAATTTGCAATACGGCTACGGAGCCCTGTTGTTTCATGGTATCAGCCAGTTTTTTCAGACCAGGAATGAAGCGGTCGTCATAAACACCAAATTGAGCCGGGAAACCAATGCCTGTCTCTGTTACATGCCCTACAGCCGTAATTGACATGCCCGCACCACCGGTGCGACGTGCATAATAAGCAAGTTCAGCGTCGGATATTGTACCATCAGCATTCGAGGACATATGAGTCATGGGAGCGAGCACGATACGGTTTTTCAGTGTAATACCAGTCGGTAGTGAAACTTGTTCAAACATCTGGTTAAACTTTGGATTCATTCGTGGTTCCCTCCTGATTATAAATATCTCTTTTAATAGATATATGAATATGTGCGTTCACTTACTGTAATGATTATAGTTACGTTTCACTGCAATTGCAACTTTTCATTTTCAGAAGACGGTTTGTGATATGAATTGCAACACCTACTGGAAATAAAAAAAATGGCCCATGGCGGGATTCGTGTAGAATGAAAGTTCTCACACAATCATTCACACAAAGAGAAGCCACCATGAGCTACACATATCGTACTATAATCGAACGCATAAGCTAGATAACCTCCCGCAGCAAGGCAAGAGCTCACGAACGATTGCCAAGGAACTGGGCAGACATCCTTCGGACCTCTGCCGTGAACTAGAGCAAGCATTTTCGTCCAAAGTCTACGAAGCAGAACACGCCCAGAATGCTTATCTGGAACATCGTAAGGCTTCCATTTCTTCCAGATCAAATTACCGAACGTTTCCGCGTCGAGGGTCTACTACCTTTTCCTTCATAACATCGACTGTTGGATTTACACGGGAAGGCTGGTTTGAGGTATGCTGCACGTTCTTAGACACAAAGGGAAGCGTCAGAAACTCGCAATGCATTTGCCATTGGGAAGTCCATTTCGGATTGTCCGAAGGAAGCCCGTTCTCGTGAAACGTTTGGACACTGGGAGCTGGACACGACCGTATCCAGTGGTGGAATAATTAGATACGTAGCTAAGTTCACGCACGCAAGACACGTCTATATACCGCCATTCTCATGCCAGATCGCATCGCACTTTCGGTGAAAATGACCCTCGGTGTAGCCATTCACAGCACCCAAAGGAACATTTTTAACCGCCACGGCTGACCTTGGGAAGAAGTTTGCTTGCTATGCAAAAGTAAATGTAAACCATGGGCTAGAGGTTTACTTCGCTGGATCCATATTCCTCCTGGCAACGAGGTTCAAATGAAAATGCGAACGGGCTGCTTCTCGAGTTTTCCGAAGGGTACAGATTTGGCTCGAGTGGGGATGAAGAAATTGCCCACTCGCTTGATCTCATCAATAATAGACCACGATAAAGTTTGGAGTGGAGAACCGCGTACGAATCCTTTTCCAAGGGACTGTCGCACTTCGCTTGACAATCGTCTTTATTTAAATATTATTGCAGTTGTAATCATTCGATTTATTCTTCATAATTTCAATCATATTTGTAATGGAAAACTCCCACTTAGTTAAATTAAACTCTGGAGACATTCCTTCGTTCATATGCTTAATTATAAGGGCATCAACCTCATTCTCATCCGTGTATCTGTATTGTTCAGGAACTGTTTCAGGATAACTCAACTTATTTGGAACAATAGGTCTCACTCCTAAAGCCATCGCTTCCAATGTGCTGTAACCAAATGATTCTTGTTCTGCGAAGGAGATCATGAATTTAGACTTTTCTAAAAGTTTAAAATATGCCTCTCTTGAACTTGTAACCTCTAACGTTTTCACAAATTTCCAATCGGGATGAGTTTGGCTGAATCTTTCAGCTAAAGCGTCGAACTTATTTGGATTTTTCTCAGAATCAAGCCTATGTGGAAAAATTATAATATTTTCTTTTGTATTGTTCGTAGTATACTTTTCACTTAATGATTTAGAGTAAAAAGGTAAGCCTGTGACAAATATTTTTTTAATATCAAATTCTCCAGAATTTGATATTAGTAACTGCTTGTGAAATTCAGTAGCAACAAATATAATATCTATCCCCGTAAACCATGCTAATTCTTGGTGTAATGCCCAATCTCGCATTCCAAATCGATTTAAAAAGTCATGACTATCATAGGAACCAGCATGCCATATTGCGGCAATTAAAAAATTAACTTTAGTTATGGCTCTTATATAATACAAGGCCTCTAAACCTGGAAACCAACCGTCCGCTAGAAGAACTATGTCGCCACCTTTAATACTTTTAGTTTCAATAAGATGTATAACTTCGTTTAATTGCTTAAATTTATATTTTGATGTCTCATATACATCTAAAACACTCCCTATTCTTACAGGCCTAATTAAATTATCACCAATAGTTTGATAATCTATTTGATTATTTTGAAATTCCATTTCAAACTGTTCTGTCCAATCATAGGAATAGCGAGTTGGTATTCTTTCTATAGGGAGATGCCATATCTTCATTTATTAAATTCTCCTTTTCGAATAAGATATTTGAGTTATGAACAGAAAAAACATTTGGAACATTCAGAGTTTAGTTCTTATACGTATAACATTTAAAATAATACACATCTAATTAATTTAAAGACTTTAGTTTATTACACTGGATAATGTATACTATTTCTAATATATATATAATTTACTATTAAACTTCAGTTTGGTACAATGCTATCTGTAATATGTCAAGTATTAAAAATAACCATTAAAAGGAGTCTAATAATGAGATTAAGAACTATTCGCGAATGTACTATTTTTCCTCAAGAGATAGAAAAATATCAGCTTATGAAGAATGATTTCCTTTTTTTGAGTTGTTCTGGAGAAATAGAGATTACCTTTAATCGCCGATGTGTTAATTTATCTACAGATGAAACTGTGTTAATAGGCCAGAATTATTCTATATCAAGCGTTACAATCAAGAATATTGAACAATCATCTATTAATATAAAATGTATACAAATGAGTAGTGATATCAATATACAAAAAACTATATTTGAATTTCCAATCAATACTGGACCTTTTGAATTGGCAATGTTAGCAAAGCAAATTACAACGACAACTGAAAATGATCTAAACCAGGTTCTTGATTCAATAGAAGTTACTTCTTCGTTTCGAACTCATTCAAATTATACAGTTGATAAGATTGATCCACGATTGATTAAAGTTAATCGATATATAAGAAGAAACTTTTGTTCACTAATTACGTTAGATTTTTTAGCTGATATGGTAGGAGTGCACCCTACATACTTGTGCAACACTTATTCAAAAGTGTTCAAGAAATCCCCTATATTTCATACTAATCAGCTAAGAATGGAAAAAAGTAAAAAAATAATGGAAGAAAGCGATATACTCTTAACAGAAATTTCATCGCAGCTCGGATTTGATAGTCTCTCACAGTTTAGTGCACTATTCAAACGATTTTATTCAATGTCACCGAGTGAATATCGAAAAACATTTTTATAATACGGAGTAGTTAGTCCTTTCATCTTCCTAATCCATTATACATTTATAAAAATTGTTAACTTCCTCTTTCTTGAAGGAAATAGAAAAAAGAGCAGTCTCAATTTACAAACTGCTCTATCCACACTATTTTCATAGAATAATGAATTATTAAACTATCTTGAACGAAGAAAATGATGAAACCATATCTGCTACTTTATGTTCGCAATTACCAAAAAATAAAATGCATATTCGATATGACGTTTTTGTTTGATTTGGTAAAGTATTTTTGGCAAATGTGTAGATAATAAATTTATTTTTCTCATCAGGACTTAAAAATTGCCTCAACTTAGAATATACTTCACTGAAAGTATACATTTCTTTTGCTTCAAATCGAACAAACCTTGTTTTTATATTTGAGTATATATTAGCTAACTCCTCTACTAAAGGAAGTAAATATGTGACTTGAGTAAACCTTGCATTTATCTCTATTACAGGAAATAATTTTCCATAAATATCAATAATAGAGTCTACTCCGCAAATACCTTTATAGCCTTTATTTTTGAGTATTTTTCCTAATTTTAGTATCTCTTTTTTATACTCCTTAATAATCCCCTCCTCATAGTTAGGTGTAAAGTTAGTTCCCAAATAAACAGCATTTTCATCAATTTCTTGTTCAGTTATAGCCAAAATAATAACATTACTATCATCAATCCATAATTGTGCATTTATATTTCCTATAGCAGGGTGCCATGCCTCTATCAACAAATCAAATTCAGTTGCACGTCGATTAATGAACTTCGCAAGCGTTCTAAAAGAATTTCTATTTTCAATCTTTTTCAGACCTTTACCTGATGATCCGTAAGGTATTTTCAGTACACTATTAGTGAATCCTTCCTCACATAAAAGGTTAAAATAAAAATCAAGTTCTGACTGATTATTACAGAAATAGCCTTTTGTAACTCTAAAGCCGTTTTTCTCTGCCATTTTGCGGGTCTTGAACTTATTATTAATATCCTTTACCAGAGCAGGCTCACTACCAAATATCTCAACATCAGAATGGTTAGTTAACCAATCGGATAACTCTTCAGTTACAATATAAGGAACCAAAAGGGTACTTGATGTATTTATTGAAGGTACACCGTCCTGAATAATTTCAAGCCTTGGTAAAGAAATTCCTAAATCCTGAAGATAAATAAGAAAATCACAATCAATTTCTTGATGTAATAATACAGTATCTGGAGGGCTTGAAATAAATATCAACTGTTGTTCTTGCTGCATAACGAGCTCTAACTGATGATTATCAGTTAAAGCTGGAAATACCTTTGAATCATTCCACCTCTGTTCTTGATTGACGTTATAGTACCAATTGATATTCTTATTTAATTCATTGAACATTGATACGGGACTCTTGATCATTGGTTGAACACCAGCTTGCTTTCTACACGCTCCGAAATTTTGTTAAGTGTAGAAAAATTCTCAAACATTAATTCTTCGTCGTCGAACATTATGTCAAAACTCTCTTCTAATTCTACAATAAGAGCTACAGACTTCATTGAGTCTAATCCCAATTGCGTCAATTCCTGTTCATCGGAAATTTCATCAAAACTTTTTTCAAGTATTTGTTTCAGCTTTTTTTTAATTTCAGTCTTAATAACTTGATTATTCTCCATTAGTTTTCGCCCTCCAAATTGAAAATTATTATTATATTCATCATTTAATACAAAATAACTTTACTTCATTTTGTTCTGAGGAGATAAAGTAATAATTCTTTTCTTTTCATAAACTTATACAACTGTCTTTCCATCAATACCTATTTGATTAAAATATATGCTTGGAAATTATATGTTTTTCCTCTTTATGTGATTGTAGGTTACGTAAAAGCTATCTTCATGAACAGAATTAGAATTTATTTTTTGATTATGGTTCAAAATTATATCTGTTGATATATTTATTACCATTTCTAATAAATTGGTTGTGCTACTCCTCCAGCCATAAAAGGTTTTTATTTTGGTTTTTATGTTGGTTGTTTTTTTAATGATTTAAGATATGCATTACAATAAAACTTCCTAATAAAGCATACTGTAATGGAGATGAAATTTCTTTTTAGAACTGCTCAAAAATATCTCCCTTTCTTCTAGTACTAAAAAGGTATTGAAATCAATAGCTCTTTATTTCAAATATAGCATAATCGAGTAATTTATATATTTTCTTTAAATAATACAAATATTTCCTATAGTCCAAATAGGTCACTATCCCATTAACTTGTAAGCATCATTGTCACCCATACCGTCCAAAGTTAATACCGAACTAGAGCTAAATCCAGATAGTCTGTAGACACTTTCAGCATGAACTATATGATGGGGTAAAATCAGTTTTTTTCTCATCCACACTTTTTCCTAAAGGTTCTTGTACTATAGTTTCAAAATTTTCCCTAGTATTTGGATACAATAGACCAATAGGTGCGTCTATACTTTTTTCTTATTTGATATTTAATTGAAAATATTTAAAATAAAAATCAATTCTATCGATGTCACTTAAATAAATATTTTAGTATTCTAGGACGTGTCTGAAAACTGTAGAAGTTTGTTATATGATTTTGAGAAAAATGATTGGAGCATGGATCATGATTCAAAGACCGTATGAACTAAACGATGAAAAATTGGAAACAAATTAAAGATATATGCTCCCTCCATATACAACAGGACGTCCGTCAAAATTAAGCAATCGCACGATGTTTAAGCTTTTCTTTGGATCTATCGAAATGTAGCTGCATGGCGTGATCTGCCAGAAGAACGTTATGGTTCAAGGAAAACGGCCTACAGTCGATTTTGTAAATGGAGAGATACAGAATAATTTGTCACGATCTTCTAATCGCTCTAACCAAAACCTAGTTTTGAAAAATTGAGAATTGATTCCACATCGGTTAAAGCCCCTCAACACAGTACCGGTGCTAAAAAAACGCACAAGGACACGAAGTAAATCAAACATCGGCATCAGTCGTGGTGGAAAGACCGTTAAACTTCATACGCTAGCCGAAGGATTAGTAAATCTTCTAGTTTCTCTTCTGACGGGTGGCCACATTCTATTAATTCTGTTCCCGCATTAAATTTATTTCAGGAATTTAATATACCGGGAAGTCGTATTCTTGGAGACAAAGCCTATGACTCAGTAGCTTTTCGAAATTGAATTAAAGCTAATCAAGTATCCTACGTCATTCCACCTATAGCTAGCACTCGATATCCTTGGAAAGTCCATTGGTTCTTGGACAAAGAACACCGCTTAGTGTAGTGATTTTCAATAAAATCAAATATTTTCGCCGCGTAGCCACTCGTTATGACAAGCTTTCCAAGTCATTCTTGTCATAAGGAGTAGCTACCATTTTTAAATTGACTCAGTAATGAGTTTTCAGACACAACCTAGAAATTTTAAAAATAGAGAACAGGTGCTTTATGTTTGTTTGTGTTTAATTCTGTTAACCTCTTCTCTTTAAATGCAGATATGATTCTTCCATCTTCCATAAGCACAGCAGCAGTGTCATACCCAAACCAAAGTTATCATTAGCTACCTGAGGTATTGAAAAGTTATATCCAACGATTTCTTATTGAGATAATACCAAGTTCTTTTTTTCCAATTATTTCCTTCAATAAATCTTCTGCAGGTGGATGAAAAGTTGCAGCGCGAACATCACGAAACAAACGTTCTAGTAAACTCCCTCGATTCAAGGAACCGGTTCCCTCCACTTGCATAGCCAAAAACAAAATCTCATTTGCTGTTTGACTCACGTATTGCTTTGTTACTAGAGTGCTCGTATACAATTCACTGCTAAATTGTCGACCTTTTAGCGTTTCTTGATCTAGTTGCCTAGCACATGAAAGGATTTGATGCCTACATGTTTCTAATTTAATTAATATATCCGCTACTTTATACTGTACACCAGGCATTAATGCAATTGGGCGCTTAGAAATACTATCATTTCTAAGTTTAGCAATATTCTTTATATGTTCGTACGCAGCCTTAGCAGCTCCCCAATATACCGAAGCTAATGCAAGACGAAACCAGAACACCGAATCTTGTGTATCTTCTATCCCCATACCCTTACGTCCTATTAATCTATCTGCTGGTATCCACACATTGTCATATATAATATTATGACTTTTCGTAGCTTGCATACCTGAATAATCCCATGTTTCATCTATAGATATGCCAGAGTCTGTCAATAACGTCAAAACAGCAGTAAGTCCTTGTGGCACTGACTCATCAAATCCATACAATGGCAAATACGTAATACGAGGACAGCCTGATACGAATGTTTTCACACCATTTACTATATAGCCATCATCCACTTTTCTAAGGTTAATTCCAATTCTCTCTGAGATTTCATTACGATTGCTCATTAGTTCAATTTTCGGATAATTAATTGAAGCAAAAAACTCGCCTTTTTTGACTACATTTTTTAAAATTTCATTTGACATATCCTCTGAAAAAACATGTTGAAATGTTCCTAATGAGTAATAATGCATAGCCAGACATAATGCAGTTGAAGGACAACCAGATGCAAGATTTGATATTAAATTACATGTTTGTTCTGCATTGAAACCTAGTCCACCCAAATTTTCAGGTAAATTCGCTGCATGAAGCCCTGCACTAACTATTGAGTCGAAATTCTCATGAGGAAACATTTTTAATCTATCATACTTTTCTGCATTTGATAGAAACTTTAAGCGAATTTCCTCAACGGCTATTTCTAGGTCCTTATCAATCCCCATTATAAGTACTCTCCTACTTGAAAAATTATTTTGTGTTGGCCTCTAAGTATATCTTCCATTTTTCCTGGTTCACGTATAATATATGTTTCGCCATTAAATACGAGTAATTCAAGTGGAGTTGCGTGACCAAGAAAACGCATAGGGCTATATGTTAGTGTGTAAGCACCTGATTTTTGTATACAAAGATAGTCTCCTGGTTGTGCAATTGGAAGAATAATGCCTTTTGCTAAACAATCTTCAGGTGTACACAAAGGTCCAACAACACTAACTTTTTCTGTAGTTATCGGATCAAGGTCATCTTTCTTAATAAGAATCATAGGAAATGTGTTCCGCAGAGTTCTCCCTCGGAAAGTTGCTGCTGCATGGTGATTTAAACCACCATCCACTACAAGAAAAATTTCACCTTTGGAATGCTTTTTATATAAAACTTTTGTAATATAAGTTCCTGACTCAGCTAAAATATACCGACCACTTTCAAGGATAAATCTAGTTTTAGGTGAAAAAAGCAAGTAATCATCTATTAAATTACGTAGTTCACTTGATAGTGCTGATAGATTGAGTTCATTCTCATGAGAGAAATATGGAACTCCTAATCCTCCACCTAAATCAACCATTTCACACTCTATCCCAAAATTAACTTTAATATATTTAGCTAATTTCAAAGTATAAGAGAATGTGGAGATAATTTGTTCATAATCGAGTATTTGTGTCCCTGTATATACATGAATCCCTCGAAAGGATATATTTGGAGTCTTTTTAATTTCCTCTAAAAATAGTGGAATCTGATTCTCATCAACGCCAAACTGCCGAGGGACTCCTGCCATTTTAATGCTAGTCTTTGCTAAGTCGGAGTCCGGATTAATACGTAAACCAATAGGAACAATCACATTATGCTCCTCAGCTAAATTAGAGATGATCAGTAATTCTTCAAGAGACTCAGTTATTATACAGTAAATATTTTGTTTAATTGCGTACTCTAACTCACACGGTTTTTTGCCTGGTCCTGAAAATACAATATCCTGAGAATCATAACCTGCCTGAATTGCAAGGAAAAGTTCTCCTTGTGAAGCAACTTCTATCCCACAACCAAAACTATTAATTAAACTCGCTATACCTAAACTTCCATTCGATTTAAGAGAGAAAAAAATTTCAACTGCTGGATGAAGCAGTTTTTGTATGTTCAGTATATGTTCCTTCAAAAAATCCCCATCATAAAGAAATAACGGAGTAGAATATTCGTCTGCTAAAAGTTGCATGTGATGGTTAGAAATTTTCATTTTTTCACTCCCTAAGTCATCCCCCACTAATGTACATGTAGAAAAAACCACATATCCCAATCTGTTTTTTAACATAAATTAGGATTTCGATTAGTACCAGTATGATCGTCCTTATTTCCAACATATATAAAATCATCTGTTTCCACGACGATCAAATTATCAATGTTACACAATATGACAGGCTTTTCTTTTGCATAGACTATACTATTTGACGACGAAACTATCCTTATATCACCGACTAGTATGTTGTTCATCTTATCTTTGAATAAATTACGTTCAATTGAGGACCAACTTCCTAAATCATCCCAATCAAAATGAGCCTGAATCATATAACAGTTTTCTAAATTTTCTATGATAGCATGATCTATAGATATGCTTTCAATATTATTGTAAACATGGTTGAGCCGTACCTTTTCAACACCGTTTTCAAAACAATCAGAAATTTGTTTATACAAAACTGGTTGATGTACTATATAAGATTCGAGTAGGGTATTAATAGACCAAACCGAGATTCCAGTATTCCAAGAATATAATTTAGATTCGAAAAATAATTTTGCAATCTCAGGCTCAGGTTTTTCTTGAAACTTTTCCACTTTATATACTTGAAGCTCTTTTAGTTCGGATACACCAACACATTTAATGTAACCAAAAGCTGTATTAGGATTGAGCGCAGGCACTCCGACTAATACAGTCGGATTTTTATTGTTCGAGATAAATTGACTTGCAATATTTATTGATTCACAAAATTTTTCTTCATTTCCAATCAAATGATCAGATGGAATAATCACAATATTTTTAACTTCAACATTCAACCCTTTTATATGTAAGACAGATAATAAGATTGCAGCCGAAGTGCTTTTCGACAATGGTTCTGGTATTATATTGCTTTCCGGAAGTTCTGGTAATTGTTCTTTAACAAGTTGTACATAATCTTCATTTGTAATAACAAAAATTCTTTCAACAGGTAGCACTCCACAGAGCCGCTTAAATGTAGATTGAATCATAGTACAATTGTCTTCACATAATTCCAGAAACTGCTTTGGCTTTTTTTCTGTCGAAAGGGGAAATAATCTTTGCCCCTTCCCCCCAGCCATAATTAACCCGCATAGCATATTTTCACCTCTTATACTTCAAATGTATCTTTTTTAACTTTTTCATATAAATTACCATTAGACCAAATATAGTTGACCTTTCCCCATTCAGTTGCAGAATAGATATCTGGGAAAAAGCCTCTCGCCTTGTAATTAGCACTAGTATTACATAACAATGGAATTCCAGTTAGGCGATAATATGCTTGTAACAATTTATATATAGTAGGATTTTGATTTTCATTAACAGTCTGGAGTCTGGCGGTTCCGTCCAAGTGTGTTACAGCGGGTATCTTAACAAGCCAATCAGTATTGACCTCATGATCGAAAAGCATGTAGGGATCAGAACTTCCCGGTGAAAAAACTACAGGAGCTTGCTCCTCTAGACAAATGGGAGAAACAGGTCGATAATCTGCTCTGTTTTTAATCTTATTCAAAATGTCTTTCATCTGAGGCGATGTAGGAGCAGCGATTATACTTCGATTACCTAATGCTCTAGGACCCAACTCCGCTCTTCCATTTATAATAATAACCGGTTCATTTTCCTTGTTTATAAGTGCAGCTAAGTCTTCTATTGATAATTTTTTTTTAGACCAGCCTTCTACTGGATTATTGACTATTGTTTCAGGACCGCTATACACATCCCACTCTAAATAGACATTGTCTGTGTGTTTAAACATATAACAGCAGGCAGTACCGATTGCACTTCCAGCATCATTGGGGAAAGGAGGAATATATACAGAGTTAAACAATCCACTCTTCCTGATCGCTGAATTCCATTTAATATTGAGTGCACACCCACCGGCAAAGCATAAGTTTCTGTTTTTAGTACTTAGTTGTGCTATCTCCTTATTCTTAAGTCCAGTTACCAATTTCTCTTCAAGATAATAGTGAAATGTACACAATATATCACTATCCGTATATTGCAACTTTTCTTTCCTAATGAAAGAATTTAATTCACTTGCAAAATAATTACCTAGTCCTTCAGGTTGTTTATGAGCGAATTTATTGTAAGTAAGATCAAACACCCTAAATAAATCTTTTTTAATTTCCCCTTTTGCAATATAAGCCATAACCTTACCTGGAACAGAAAGGTCATCTTTTGGTTTTTTATCTTCCACTTTAAATGGGCCATAATTTTGGGAAAACACGGCATATATATTACCTAGTAGATTGAATAAGTGTCCATGGATTTCAACTTTCTTTTTATTAGGATCTATATGGTAGAGGCTTGGAAAAATCCCGCCATCCCAAACCAATACATAGGATTCCTCCATACGTTTAGCATAAGGACTAGTACAATATGCACTAAATACATGGGCTGCGTTGTGCAAATAACTATGGTAATGAAATTCTTCACTCTCGATTTCTAAACCTTCAAATTCCCATTCTTTTAACAAATCATCTTGAATACCTTTTTCTTGGTACTGTCCAATGTTTAAATCATAATGATGGTTACCATCAGCTATTTCGAGCTTATTGGAGTTTTCTCCTATTGTTAGGCGTGGTTGTCCATCTAATGACGATTCTTTATCTGTACATCCCCAGCCATCTACTACAAATTTGTCTACATTGGACATATCATATCCATAATTCTTTAAAAATCTTTGTACAATCTCCACTTCAAGAAGCTCATGATGCCTAATATTGTTATTTATTTTCTCCATCTCCACACAAAATACCAGTTTACCATTATCAATTAAAGCTACGGCTCCATCATGGGTTAATTTCAAACCGCAAATAATCATACTAACCTCCAAAATGTATAATGAAAAAATTATTTTTTTTTCAGTTTATTACTTTTTGAATATTTGATTATTCCATGGGTGTATCCCACTAACCCTACTAACAGTTGGAATAAAGCAAATATGAAATAATCAATAGGATAATGTTTAACGTATACAAAATCAGGAGAATATTGAAAAAGTGTTGATAAGCCTCTTTTAGATTCTCTCCAGTAAGCAAACCCATGACCCTCACCATATCCATACCATGTTTTTATACTTTTTAAGCTATTTGAGTCAGGCTGGTTATACAAAAGAGCATCATCTACATGGAATATATTTTCTTGAGTTACCCTTCTAATGCGTTGATTCAGGATAAAGTCATCATCACTATCTAAATTATCAAGAGACCATCCACCTGCGTCGTTTAATAAATGTTTATCAATAATTAAATTAGGAGTAAAAATGATATCTCTTGCAAAGACTTCTTCACAGATTGTTCTAAAGTCACTGTTTTTTTTCGAAAACCAATTATTTCTGCTAAGAAAAATATTTTTACCTCTAATCAATCTAAAGCTTTGTAAATAATCTTTTAAATTCACGAAATAATCTTTATCTAGAATACAATCACTGTCTATGAAACATATCTTTTCTGCCTTACATATTGAAATGCCGATATCTTTTTTTATTCCTCTAGATAAACTCTCAGTCAAAAAATAGTTAATATTGTTATGTTTATCTATCCTTATCTTTAGATTTTCCTCATAATCTGTTGATATTTTTGATAAGATTATATTTAATTCACTTTGTTCGTTTCCTGTCATATTGACAAAACTTTCGATCAAGTTTAATAAGTATTCATTATGTTCTTCAATTGAAGTTACAACGAAGGATAATTTCACCATACCTCATCCCATCTATAATTATATAAAGGGTTAATAAATTTATTTCTTCTTTCGTATTCATTCTAACCTTAAAAATATTTATATAATGTTTAAAAGAATTTATTATTCTACTTAGGACTCAAATGTTATCAACTTCTGATTCATTTTCGTTGTCTTCCGAAACTGTAATGATTAATCGCCTGTTTTGATGAGTATTGTAAACTATCATTAAATGTTCCATTAATCCTTTAGCTAACATTTCACAAGATTGTTTCCCAAAGTCATAGATTAAACTATTATTAAATTTTGAGAAACTGTTTTTGAAGTAACTCGAAACTGTATCTTTAAGTTCGAAGAACTCTATTTCTCGGTCCATATGAAAAACCTCTGCCTTGACTGTAATATAAAACTTATGTCGATGTGTATCTTTTAAGTAAGAGTGTGTACCTGTGGCTAAAGGATAACTATGCACTCCATCTATTTCATGTTTGACTTTTACATATGTTTTCATATATAAATACCTCCGTTTAATACATCCTAATACCATCGTTATTAGTCTTTGAATTCATAAAAACCACACCGTCTACAAAGTGAATCTTCACTCAGGTTATTTGTAATGAAATTTTTCCTAAATTGAGTATAATTTTCTCCATTCCAGATTTCCTTAAGTGATTGCTCGTTTACATTTCCAAGAGTGATTTCACCATTATAATCAGAACAACATGGAACAACAGAACCATCCCTCATTATAGTCATCGAAGTGAACGGAAACATGCACCCTCGTTTAAAATTCCCTTCGTCTTCTATAGTAAACTCATTATGATCTACATCAGGATAGGGGAAGAAATGTTTAATATATACATTCAAACCCATTCCTTCCCAGTATTTCCGAAATTGTTCTACTTGTAGTTTGGTTTGTTTCATTGATATCATTTGTAGGTCGATAATTAAATCTGATTTTTCCTCTTTCTTTATTCGAATTAATTCTTCAATATTTTTAACAGCTGTATCATAATCAACCCGCTTACCACGTATTGATTTATACTCTTCGTCGTTAGTCCCATCCAATGCAATTATCAAGCGCTTTAGACCTGATTTAATTAACTTAATTGATAAGTCTGGAGTCAACCTTGTGGGGTTGACGGAGAAATGAACGTCTACATTACTATTTTCTTTTGCATAAGCAACACGTTCTGGAAGTAATTTATCTAATAAAGGTTCTCCAAAATGATGCAAACGAAGACCAGTAGTTTCAAAGTCGATACTAACAACATCTTCAAAAGAATAGCGTTTTTCTATATTTTTTGGTTGGTAACCATTGGGGAAATGTTCATGAATTTCATCCACAATAGTTGTGTACATTTCCATAGACATGGCACCTAATTTTCGATTCATCATTCCAACACCACGGGGGCACATCTGACAAGTACAATCACACAAATTTGTCGTTTCAATTTGCTCTACAAAGGGTAATTTAGAACGCAACGATTCATAATATTGAAATTTCCCTTCATTACTAAGTGTTTCTGCGTGTTCCTTGTCCATTTGTTTAATAAAGTCCATGTCCATCATATGGTTTACCCCTCCTATTTAATGGAAGATAAATTTCAATATTTGAGTAAATAAGTAAATGTCTAGCTTCAAGCCAATCAGATATTAATTTAACTTCTTCAATAGATTCTATTGGGGTTATCTGTATACTCCAATAAGCATTGTAATCTTCTATGCTCAATTTCTTTAATTTTTCATAGCGCCATTTGTCACTAGGATTTGACTCCCCAAGTGTAAGTAATGTTAACTTAATTGATAACTTCAACAAGCTAAGTGCATTAATATATGCAGTTTGAAGTCTATTATCAGCTAAATTACCTAAAAGATCTTCACGGAGATCCCTATATTCAATTTCTAGCTCTTGGACCATGGTCATAATAAATTGATCATAATTGATCAATTCATATATGTGCCTATATTTATTTTCATTTACAAGTATCTCTCCGTTTAGAAAGCGATGTAGCAATCTCTTTTCTTTTCCAGTGAGTATACCTACGCCATTATCCTCTGTGACCATTAGTAAACGAGAAATAAGTAATTCGAAATCACTCAGTAGTACATAGTCGATGTCTATTATGTTATCGTTGTGTTTAACCATATCTACTTTATACTCTGGATGTGATATATTTTTTGGAATATCACTGCATATTACATAGATGTCAATATCAGAATATACATTGCCCATACCTTCTATTAAAGAACCTGCAGCAAATACAATATCTTCTGAAGAATACTTAATTACTGGAAGCCATTCTTTTAAATGTTGAATTAAAATCACCCCTTAATTTTTTATAAGAGAAGTTCTCAGTAGGAGTTAGTTCATACTTAATAGACGATTTTCAACTTTTGATAAATATTCACTAACCTCCACATGTGAGTAATCAATGAAATAAAAGTTAATTTCCGAAGAGATATATAATCCCGTTCGTATTAAAGTTGGTACTAAGAAATGGTGAATAAACACCCAGATATCTTTCTTGAAATCAAAGATTTGTGATTTCACAGGTATACTACCAAGAAGATCAATAATAATGGGTCTTCTTGTTTCCTTATCCACCATTACGTTGAAATCAGTTAAATCAGTATGAAGAATACCTATATTATGAAGGTATTTCAACCCTTCGTGTATTGCTCTAAGAGCATGTATAAGTTCTCTGTGACGACAATTATCTAAAAAATCATATTGATATGCTTCATGAAATAGAATGTAAGACTCTTTATGAGAATTAAAAAGCCAAGCATTTGAAATATACTCAACCTCAACTGTACATTTACAGAATCGATAGACCCTCATAATGTTTTTGTGCTTTATCGAACATAAAATTGAGATATGGTCATCATTTATATTTAAATTTTTTCGAGAAACCGATATTCCGTACATATGTCCACTTGTCCAATCAGAAGCAAAACGTTCAATAAGTAACCTGTCCCCATAAACATATCCAAGATTCTTTTGTTTACTACTACCAACCCAAATAACTCGATTTGGGTTTCCACGATTATCGTTAAGTAAACAACTTTGACCACACAACATAAATCTCACTCCAGATCAGAAACTAATAAATTCCTTGGCAAGTGTGAAGTATCATTAACTTTGTTGAAAACTACAGAATTATTGTCATACATCCAAAGATTCATAATCGCTGTGGGATATACTCCATACTTCAAATTAATTGATTCATTACCTCCCGTAAGATGGTTACATATAGCCTGTATTACTCTTCCATGAGTAACAATTAGAATTGTTTTATGTCTGTAACTCGATATTAACTCATTAAAGACTGTTACTATTCTTTCATTGAATTCTCTCAAACTTTCGCCACCATCGATTTTAAATTCTGGATTTGACAGTTTATCCTCAATTCTCATTAACCGAGCTTCCTGTTTCGTTTTCCAAGCCAATACTCCATTGTTAATTGTCTTGACGCGATTCTCTAAAATTCTAGCTACTCCTAACAAATCGCTTAATAATCTAGAGGTTTCCTCTGCACGCTTTAATGTACTAGAGATGATTACATCAATGCTTGTTTCGTAACTAAGCTTCTTCGCAAGAGCCTCTGTCTGTTGGATACCAATATCAGTAATGTTCGTGTCAGTCCATCCACCTGTTAAATGTTTGTTATGAAAATCGGCATGTCTAATTAACAAAATATTAGTAGACGGACTGAAAATATCACAATCCATCTTTTTTCTCCGCAAGTTTAGCTAATAACATTTCAATCCGATGTTTCCAAGTATGTTCTTTTAATAATTTTATCCGGCCTTGCATCGCTATTTTCTCTCGATCATGGTCATTTTGTAACAAATACTCCATCGTTTCCCGCAAATGATCGTAACCCCGAGTATAGACAACTCCCTCACCCTCTGAGAACAATTCCATAAGTTTAGGGTGATGGTCAGAAATCAACATTTTACCAGCAGCCAAAGCATGAAATATTCGATTTGTTACAAGTCCATACTTGTTAATATAATCTTCATTATGGATACATAATATTAACTTGGTCGATTTATATACTGCTGGCATCTCATTTATTGGAATTATCCCCTTGTAATAAGGCAAATAATTTCTGTATTTTTCATCGCCCCATCCTTTTCCATATATATGCAAATCTAACGCTGTTGCCGGAAGAAGAAAACGTTTGTAAACGTCATCACTTCTCATTTTTGTATTTCCAATAAAAACAGCTTCACTTTTAACTTGATTTACACTGGCTTGTTCAAATTCCTTAACATCGACTGCAAGAGGAAAATACAGAATTTCTGGATTCTCATCTGTGATTTTCGCAGCATTTGTCATAACTAAATCAAACATACCGAAATGCTTCGAAGCCTCTTGAAAAATACTGCCATCGTCATAAAACTGCTGAAAAAATAAAACATTTTTTGCACCTTCTATCAACACTGTTGGCCAATAAAAATGGATCGCTAAATCTATCTTCAATTGATCAAGAAGCCCTTCCGTCTTCAAGTGCATTAATATATTTGATGTATATAATTGGCAGATATTTGAAGGGAACATATCCTTAAATGCTGATTGGATACCGAGGGCATCTATGTTCTCGCCCCAAACCTCACCATGAAAAAAAGAGTTATACGCCAATTCATGCAAAACAAGAGCAACATTCACACTACATCACCTCAAATTAAATATTTACAATATCAGTTCAGGATTAATCCAATCTGTTGTTATTGATTTTTTATAAATATTTTGATACAGTCCATGGAAAAGTTCAAATGAAACTCCAACTTGACCATAAGATAAAATCCCACCACTCCCCCCGCTCACTAAGCCACCTTTTCCCAAAACTTCTTCTAATAGAAATGTAGTTTCTTCTAATGAATAACTAGGATGATATATTATTGCTCCTACTACGCCCGCTCCCCTTAGAGCTTCGTAATACTCAGATTTGTAACCAAACAAATGTTTTACAGGAGCAACAAAAGGGAAACCACCTGAATCTTTAATTAGTGCAATCAGTTCAATTAGATCAGGGTAAAATGAATTACAATGATCAGAGAGGTTAGAAATTTCTTGACCAAGTGGATAATAAGAAACAACTTTGAATTTATACTCCTTGTACACTGTGTAGTATTCCATTGCTGTTGTAATATGAATTTTAGAATCGTTTCTATTAATAAAGTTATGAAACTGATCTTGTATTTTATCAAATCGCTCATTAGGTAAGACGAATGCTGCTGCTGCTGACTTCTTTTGCAAATTCAACATTTTTTGTGAAAACAAATGTGTCTCACATGGAAAAGTCACTTTAGCATAAAAATCAGAAAACTGTGGAAATTTATCCGCTGTTATGTGTGGAAAGAAAGTGCGTGACTGAATCAAATATTCCATTCCAGAATCTGGAGAATGAATTAAATTTTCTACATCTTCACAATGGAAATATTTCCGAATTTTCGTCTTCAATAACCGAACTTTGTGAACTGCATTTTTCCCATACAACAAAATTGCAACAACGTGACTTCTCGTTATATAGTCTGTAAAGAGCTTATGAGTGTGAATGAAAATATCCCTTGCTTCGTGATAACTTAGATTAAAACTTCGTCTTTCAATTTCTTTTAAACCATACTTTGAGATAATTCCCATAATTTCCGGTAACATTTCTTTTTCGAATCCGTCTGGTTTAAGCAACAAAATAGCATGCTCATCAGAATTAGTTAACGGCTTGTTTATATCTCGCATTCGATCACCTTTTGAGTTGTTTTTATTAGTATTTATATATCATCTAAAAGTAACTTAGGAATGAGACATCCATAAAATAATGATCTTACAGATTAGTTATAGATGATTGCAATAGGTACATAAATTCATTCTGTTTGATTTCATTAGATTGAAATATGCCTCTGGTGGATTTCGTAATAGTAGTAGCCCCACTTTTACGTATCCCTCTTCCACACATACACATATGCTTAGCAGAAACTACTGCCATGACTCCTTCGGGTTCGAGCATGTCCTCAATAGCAGTAACAATTTCCTCAGTAAAGCGTTCTTGAACTTGAAATCTTCTTGCATAACCCTCAACCATTCTGGCAATTTTGGATAATCCAGTAACATAACTCCTAGGGATATAGCCAATGTGCACTACTCCATAAAATGGAGCGAAATGATGTTCACACATTGAATGTACTTCTATATCTCTTATAAGAACGATATCTTGATAATTTATGTCAAATACTTTAGTCAAATGGTCTTTGGGATCTTCTTGGTAACCCGCTGTATACTCCAAGAAAGCACGTAACACACGAGAAGGTGTCTCTATTAGTCCATCTCGATTAGGATCATCCCCGCATAGTTGAATAAGGCTCTCTAATCCCAATAAAGCGTTTTCAACCAGTTTGGAGTTTTCATTAACTTGTAAGTCTACCGTATGTGATTTCATATTTAGTCCTTTCTTTTCTTCGTTATGCTAGAGTTTCAAACCTAGCATGTGCTTCATTAGTTTCATGTATCTCAACCCATTTAACTTGAGGTGAATTATTTTTTAATCTACACATATCTGCAATAATATTGTAGAAAACTTCAGCTACTTTTTCAGTTGAGGGAGGTGAATCCTTAAACTCTGGAAAATCATTAAGGTAGTGGTGGTCATATTTTTTTTCCAAGTTTTGTTTTACATCCCTGAAATCTATTAGCATCTGCTTTTCGTCAAGTTCCCTACCTACTACAGAGAAGATAACTTTATAATTATGTCCATGTATTCTCTCACACTTTCCTGCTCCAGGAACACTATGCGCACATGAAATCCAGAAGTGCTTAGTTAAGGTATATAATTTCCCCATTCATTTTCCTCCCTATAATTGTTTTTTTATTAAACCCCTCTTGCGTCTGGATCCCAGATAATTTTATGCAATTGAATATTTAACTTCACATCTAACAGCTTATGCTGAAGGATAAGAGAGGCCAAACGCGCTGGAGCCATTGTCTCCCAGACAGGACTCATCAATACAATTCCACTTTTGTGATATTTGTTCAAAACATCGAGTGCCACTAAAAAGTCTTCCTCGCTTCCAATGACAAACTTTAGTTCATCAGAGTCTTTTAGTACACCTAAATTATTCAAATTCATTTTCCCCATTTCGCCACTATTAGGGAGCTTATAGTCTAGAACAAATCTTACTTTCTCAGATATTTGAGAATTTGATTTCCTGATATTAATAAATGGCATCAGGTCAATTGCACCATTGGTTTCGATATGAATCTCTTTTACAAAACTTAAATCAGATAATGCTTGTATTAATAGACTCGATTTGTTTTTGTCTAGTAACGGCTCTCCACCTGTTAAGCAAATATTATGGTTACCGAACTTATTAACTTGTTCAATAATATCTGAAATTGTCGCCGTAAACTCTGGTTTGGCCGGTGCATAACTATATTTGGTATCACACCATGAACAACGAAGATTGCAATTGTATAGCCGTATGAACGTGGTAGGTAAACCTGCAGCCATACCTTCGCCTTCAATAGTTTCGAATATTTCGACCATTGGTATTTTAGTCAAGTCATATTCTGTTCTGTTATTCGTCAACATAACACTTATCGTCCTCTCTGAAATACAATAGGTAATCAGTTTACAGCCGATCAGCTAAGGTTTATTCTAAAAATTCAGAATACCATTTGAATGTCTCTTCCAAACTATCTTTTAGATTGTATTCGGCAGTCCAACCTAAAATGTTCCCTGCCTTGCCACTACTAAGGTGTTGGTTTCTAATCTCGTGATTGGCTTCATTAAGTATCAAGGGCACCTGTACAGTCCTTCCACTAATTCGGGCTATCTCCCTGAAAAGTTCTAGCACCGTATAAGGTTTGTCGCTACTAAAATTGAATGCTTGTCCGTGAATAGAGGTATTAGCCTCCATGCCCTCAGCAAGACAAAGGTAAGCATTCACTGCATCCTTGACATAGAGGTAGTCTCTTGTAAAGGTTCCGTCACTGCGTATTATGAATTGCTGATTGTGGATAATCGACTTAATTACCCCCGGAACAATCCTTGTAAAATTCAAATCCCCTCCTCCATACAGATTTCCACACCTTGTTATAGCAGTTGGTGTACCGAATGTATGGTAGTAAGATTGTGTAATAAGATCGGTGGCACTCTTTGAGACATCATATGGAAATCGACCCGACAGTGTCATTTCTTCAGTATAAGGTAGCTGATCAACAGTACCGTAGGCCTTATCGCTAGACGCCACTATAACTTGTTTTACACCTGAAGATCGTCGAGCGACTTCCAATATATTACACGTGCCCATTATATTAGATTGAAACGTATCAATAGGGTTACGAAAGGCAACCTGTACATCAGTCTGTGCACCTAAATGGAAGATAGTCTCAATTCTATATTTCTCAACGATCCGTTCGATGACAGCTCGGTCCTCTAGTGATCCACGTATGAGATTAATTTGCCGATCAAGTCCAAATTTATGTAACAGCGAAGTCGGATAAAGATTACGATAAAGGCCTACCACATTTGCTCCATGTTCTACAAGAGACTTCGTCAGCCAAGAACCCAAGAATCCAACGCATCCAGTAACGAGCACCTGTTTTCCATTCCAATAATTATTCATCTTTAATTCACCTCCCTTAACCATGGAATATTACCTGTTTCCCAAAGCCTGTTTAATCGTTGAATATCTTTTGCAGTGTCCATACTGCTCCAGTAGCCATGATGCTCATACACGGATAGTTGTCTAATTTCTGTCAACCGAGTCATTGGTGCCTCCTCAATAAGAGAGTGGTTATCGAAATAATCTAACGCCGCCTTATTCATTACAAAGAAACCTCCATTTATAATTTTCTCTATAACGGGCTTTTCAGAAAAACGAGTTACAATGCCATCCCTCGCTTCCATTAGACCGTAAGGCGAGACCGGATGTGCACCAAGTACGGTACATAGTAACCCTTTCTCGTCGTGAAACCTAACCATTGAATCTACATTAAAGTTACTTAGTCCGTCGCTGTAGCAAAGAAAGAACTTTTCATCTAGTAAAGATTTAACACGAAGAACACGTTCAGCAGATGATGCATCTTCACCTGTATCTACAATATTTACGTCCCAAGAAGTCGGATAATTAGACGAGTCTGTGAAGTACTGATGAATAAGTTCTCCTTTATATCCAGTACATAAAACAAACTGGTTGTACCCATATTCAGCAAAACGCTGCATTATGTGATGAATAATTGGTTTTCCTCCAATTGGAATCATAGGTTTCGGCCTAAAAGCCGTTTCGTTTGCCATTCGTAATCCGCGCCCTCCACAAACAATTACAACTTTCATTTCTTTCCTCTCCTCTAACTTATTTACTATTTCCTAAATTAATCTGCTGCGAAGTCCTCGATACTCAACCAATACTTCATTGGCTATAAAGACACCTAAGAGTAATTGCAGCATTGCCGTCAGTTGAGTTACGTACGTATTCGCAAATCCACCTTGAATCTGAAATACTTCGTATTACGATCTCAACTGTACTTAAACTCTCGCTTCCTATTCCTTAAACACCTCTTGGTTCCTTATGCACAAAGTAAAGCATCTAAAAACGTCTTCGAGAAAAGAATAAATTTAAGTTTTTCTGTTAGTTACTGCGAACCAAAAGGACGAATAACATGATTCAAAGTTACAAGTATCGAAAGTATCATTCTAATATTTTTAGTATCTATAGACCTATGAATGTTGAAAGTCGTATGATTGCAAAATGCACTTCTCATTGAGTAAGTAAGCAGAAAGATTTTACTATTTATAGGAATCTAAAGTCGCAATAAGTTAACATAAACAGCCTGTTCAATAAATCCAATATTTCTATTATCATAATATTGTCAGGATTAGTACAGTTGCTTCTCGGTTATCATACAGAATTTGTAGCTGTTCTATGATACAATTTTCTGGTGTATTTTCGTCAACTTTCAGCTCATACAAATGATTAACATTGCAACTTTTTATTATTTGATCTAAATGTAGGTGTTTCTTTCCGGGCTGTCCTGGTGTCAAGCAATGTGGTTGATTACCGGTTCTTCTAGAGATAAAATCACAGATGACAATTAGTTTTAATGGAATCGCTTGGTTCATGGCCTCAATAAGCCCTTGAACACCAGAATGCATAAATGCATAGTCTCCGATCACAGCTAATGACTTTTCATTAGTACTGGCAATTCCAGCCGCCACACCTATCGGTGAACCTAGACAGTAGCTCCATTCCGCAGCATTATATGGATCATGGTTTAGGGCCATAGTAGATCCTACATCAACTGCTACTTGCCACTTACATTCTCTAACAAACCCACTGATCGTCTTGTAAGCCTTCACTAGTGGTGGATACTGTTCCGGGAGTTTAGTCCCTCGTAAAGTTGGTACCTTTTGTTCTGATTCTACATGAAGATCAATACTAAGTTTGTGGATAACATTCTCTATTCTTTGCCTCTTAATATCCCCATTTTTAGCAAAGCAACCGTTTGTTCTCCCCATTAATTTCACATTAATTTCGCATTCCAGAATAATTTCGAACAATCGTGACTCTAAGAAATGGTCCGTCTCCTCTAAAACCACCACTACTTCATGGCTTGATAGAAACGATAAAACTTGTTTCTTAGGTAGCGGCCAGACTACCGTTAATTGAAGCCATGAAACATCTAAATTCTCTATTAGTTCTTCGAAGCCACCACTTGTAATAATACCCACCCTCGAACTTGAATAAATATTTGATTTGACTGGCCAAGCATCTGCAAAAGACTGCATCTTTGGGAAAGTAACATTATTATAGTGATGCATACGCCCTATTTTGGCTAGGTCATGCGCAACATGCCGATTTACGCGGTATGAAGTTAGTACCCCCTCTAAATATCGTTCAGGCATCTCTTCTTGCAATTTACTTTCCTTTAATCGTGAGCTCAGTCTTACCATAACTGGGATAGAGCAAGATTCGGAGAGTTCAAATGCTCTTGGCATTAGATCACATACTTCGGCAGCACTGTTAGGGTCAAGAATGGGAATTCGCGCACTGTAACCAATCGTACGAGAATCCTGTTCAACAGTCGATTTCTCACACCCCACATCATCACAAGCCAATATGACTATCCCTCCTCCAATCCCGTGAACCGCAGCATTTACTAGGGAATCGTAAAGTGGGTTCATACCCGCTTGTTTCACCAGAACGATTGCTCGTCTTCCCGTGGCAGAAACCCCCAGAGCCATTTCAAATGCCACTTTCTCGTTAATAGTCCAAGAGAAATTTTGGTAATGATCTCGTAAAATATCCCCAATTTCATTGGCTGGAAATCCATACACTCCAAACCCTGAGTGAACCCTAGAGTTTAATACACCGACTACAGCAGCAGTTAAACCGTCCCATTGAATTTTTTCATTCGTATCTAGATCTGCTAAAAAAAGATTATTATTCATTTTATCGTCGTCTCCTTTTTGTACCAAGAAGCCTGTGTTCGATATGAATTGGCGTACACACCATTAACTTGCATAAGTTCATCGTGTGTACCGATCTCAACCAATTCTCCCTTCTCGAGCACAAGAATTCGATCTGCATAACGAGCCCAGCCGAGTCTATGGGAAATAAAGATTGAAGTTGCATTTTTACAAATTTCTTGGAATTGCTTAAACATTTCCACTTCAGCACTGGGATCCAGTGCTGAAGTGGGTTCGTCCAAAATAATTAAATCAGCATCACTAATAATTGCACGGGCTAGCGCAAGTCTTTGCCACTGTCCACCTGATAGTTCCCGGCCATTCTCTATAAGCCGTCCCAGTGGAGCATCCAGAGTCCCCAGTTCCTCGTATAATGAACCCAGCCCGCAATCTCTTAGTACCTTAATAATATGACTATCATCTTTTAATTTATTAAAATCCCCAATAGAAACATTTTCTCTAAGTGTTAATTGATAACGGAGAAAATCTTGGAATACTGCAGTGATACGATTATTAATTTCCCATTTTTTAATATCAATACCATTCCACAGGAGATTTCCTTCAATCGGATTGTACAGGTTCATTAATAATCGCACAAGAGTCGACTTTCCAGAACCATTCTCACCAACTATTGCAATTTTTTCTCCTTTGCGAATATCAAAAGTTATTTTTTTAAGTACCATTTCATTTGATTGTGGATACCGGAAAGATACATTCTCAAACATGATGTTGAGTAGAGCTGGTGCATCAAATGCAGCAGCTTTGTCTGCAATATCAGATAAAAAATCATCTTTATGATGGAGGAATTCGACTAAGTCAATTGCTTTAGTTCCTTGAACATATAGCCTGCTTAAAGGCCATGTAAGTGTAATGACTTGACTACCAACGCGGGTCATTGACATAAACATGACGGTTATCATCCCTACTGTAATCAAACCTTCAACTAGCTCTCCTACCATGAGCATTAATACAAGAAGTATGGCAGTCGTTTGAATTAAACCGGTTACACCACCAATTTTGATTTCATTCCGTCGCGCTCCATAACGCCTGCTATGTTGTGTACGACTAATGTCCCCCCATATCCCACTGATAAAACTAAGAGAATCATTTAACCGCATATCTCGAATCGCAATTGGTTCTGTTAGTAATCCTCTTAAATAATCAGCCATACGACCATCATGTGTCATTTCACGGTTTAATCTTCTTACTTTTATTTCCGTCCTCAATTTAATGAACAAATTTACGATGATCATTACGAGTACTATTACTGTTGCCGACCAATAACCGGAAGACAGGATTACTGTTAATAAGCCAATCAAATTTGATACAACTTTTACTACTTGAATTGTATCATTAAACATACCAACCAAGTCTTTACCAATGAATGCCTGAGCACGTTGTAACCTATCATGAAAAACAGGGCTATCAAAGGATGCATAGGAAACACTTGAAGACATGTCAATGATCTGTTCCTGTACGTAAATCGTTGCCTTCTCGGTAAGTGAGTAACTCATCCACCTACGAAACACCTCCATAATCTCCTGAATCAGCATAACGCTAGTAAATAAGATGAGTGACGGCAATGCAGATGTTAGAATATCTTTCCAAGGTTTTATAGTCAAATCGGTTACCATAATATCAATTAGCTGTTTTTGAGCTATAAACACAGGTACAATCAAAAATCCCATAGTAGTGGGTATTAGGAGCCACAATGTCATCCTTATAGGCATAACCTTCCAAATAGGGATTAGTAAACGTACTATTCCCCTTAAATGGTGTATGAATTTTATATTATTCATTCTTCACCTCATTCCTTACTCATACCAAGATGATTGCAAGTTATAAATTCGGGTATACTCCCCACCTTGTGAAATTAAGAAGGTATGACTCCCCTCTTCAACTAATTTTCCATCTTTCATTACTAGTATCCAGTCAACAAAGCGAACCGAACTTAAGCGATGGGTGACAATAATAGTAGTTTGATCCTTTGTGAGTTCAAATAGCTTCTTGAACATTTCCAATTCCGATTGTGCATCAAGAGCAGACGTGGGTTCGTCAAAAACCGTACAAATTGAATCCCGAAAATATGCTCTTGCCATTGCGAGACGTTGCCATTGTCCACCTGACAAATCTCTCCCACCAAACTGAGGGCCCAACTGATCATCCTTAAAGTTGATAAAACCAGTTAAGTCCCCGTTGTTCAACGCATTTTCAATTTTTTCATCACAGTTTATACTTTTAATGTCACCCAAAGCTACATTTTCTCGTACGCTTCGTAGCAACTTTAGAAACTCTTGGAAGACGACTCTAGTAGCGCGACGACCTTCAATTGAACTTATATAATTGTCATTTGATTTCCATGAAATCTCCCCGTTGTTTGGCTCATATAAACCTAGCAATAATTTTAGGAGTGTTGATTTTCCTGAACCGTTCTCTCCAACTATTGCGACAGTCTGACCTGATCTTATATTAAAGGAGATTTTGTCCAGTGAAGGTTTGTTGGAGTCTGGGTAAGTGAATGACAAGTTTTTTACGTTAATGCTTATTGAAGATTCCTCTCTTGCCTCATTAACTTTCCCACAGGAACTTTCTTCTTCAATGTTTAAATAGAGATTGAGCTTCTTGAAAACTATTGAATTGGTTCTTAATTCGCCGTGAAGTCTTGCGAGCGCTGGCATTTGAGTAAATAGAGTTGTCATAGCAGTAAATAGTAAAGTAAATTGTCCCGCCGACTCACCTTTATATCCCAGTAATGCAACGATTGCTGCCGCAACAAATCCACTTAACGCTATCATTATCAGACTTGGTAAAATATTTATTAGTTCACCTTTAACGCTACCCTTCAGTACTTCAGTCATATTCCCAGTTTGTAAGCGCAACCATTTTTGCTTCAAATAACTTGCAGCATGGAAAATCCTTAACTCCTTGATACTTATACGATCAGTGAGAAGGGTCACTAAATAACTACTAAAACGCCTTGAGGTTGCTTGTTCACGTATAATCTTTTCAATTCCACCCGAAGCCTTGGATTGTGTACTCATTTGAAGCACAAATGCTAAAAGTGCAATCAAACTTAACAACCAGTGCCCAAGGAAAGTTACCAAATAAGCTAGTATAAGTACTTGAAGCATGCTTGATAAATAATTCATGCCTTTAAGCATATTATCAATCAAAGAAACACGCTGCGCTTCAAATCGTATATCTTTTACCAGTGGAGACTCAATATCAATTAACTTGAGCTTCATTGTTTTGTCCAAGATTAAACGTTCTTGTTCATACAAAGAAACTTCATTTATTCGGCTCATACTCATTGCAGTAACAGTGCCAACGATCCCTTGTAAGTACAGAATTCCCCCGAGTAAAATTACAGTTTTTATAATGGTGTGATAAGCCGTTTCAGCAGACCATTGTTGAAATGCATCTACTATGTACTTCACAAGAAATAATTCTGATATAAACAGTAGTACGTTTAATATAGAGCCTATATAAAAGAGAACAACTGACCATGGCTCTATACGGTAGAGAATTTTGCTCGTAAGAAAAAGACAATGAATCCTGCTCAAATTAATACTCACCTCTATCCGGAACTAACATATTTAATAAAACGGCTGAGCTCTCCATAATATTTCCTCTGGAATATTGGCTTCGCGAATATTTTTAAAAGATTCGTAGAGATCAAATTCTGCTTTCTTAATATTGATTGACCATCGATTGTTCTGATAACTAAAAATGCAATAGGTTGCATATGAGCTAGAGTCTCTTAATTGTGATACAGACGAAACATTTACCAAAACCTTATCTTTGTATGTTGTTACGAATGAACCGTGAGCATGTCCAAAAGCAATCCACTTAGAATTCCAGGATCCATAAAGTTCGTCCATTTGCCCATCGTCTATGTTCAGCGATCCACCAATCCAACAGTCTAATGGACTTGCATGACATATCGTTAATGTGCTTCCTGGTGTTGGCGTTATATTAATGTTCATTGGCAGCCTCTTCAACCAGTTTTCAACATTTTTATTAGTCTGCTGGCGCATCCAGTGAACAAGTGTACTAGTCGTTTTTGCTTCTTCCGGACATACACGCACATGATAAGTATCGTAGTCTAGAAGTAATTGTTCATAATTTCCTAGTAAGCACTGAACATCAAATTTTTGACAAGTTTCTACCATTTCAGAGACAGAACTTCCTCCTCCAATTAGATCACCAGCACAAAAAATTTGATCAATGGAACCTTCTTTTTTAATTTTTTCTAAAACGGATTTCAAAGCTATGAGGTTTCCATGAGCATCTGAGAAAATCGCTATTCTCATGGAATCAACCTGCCGAAAAATTTTTCTATAAATCCGTTAGTAAATTCCCCATATTTAGCTAAAATTAGATCAAACTCCTTAGAACGTATGGTTCCGTGTAAATCACTCCCAGAAGTAACAAACAATCCTCGGCTTTCCGCTTCTCCTACCATCTCTGAAATAAAATATTCACTGTGTGAAGGATATACTGCTTCAATGCCGTCCACTAAAGGGAGCAGATAATCTAAACGGTCATAATACAAAATGGGATGCGGCAGTATGGCAAATCCATTTTGACTTTTTATAAATTCTAACGCATCTTTTATAGGCATAGATATTTCTTCTGATTTACATTCTCGTTTTGCTCGCATTCGTTTCACCTGCAAATTCAGCAAATATTTATCCAATTTACTACGTGCGTTCTTAGAGGGTAACTTCGCAAAGTAGCCGAGCAAATGAACAGATTTATTGTCAAATTGTGTTGAAAGCTCAATACCATGAATATACTTAATACCCATCAAATTTGCTACAAAAGAGGCCTTTTCTTGTCCAGCTAATGTGTCATGATCGGTAATCGACATTACTGCTATGCCAGTCTCGATAGCTTTTTTCAATAATTCCTCTACAGTTGCTTTTCCATCAGAATGATTTGAATGATGATGTAGATCAATCACTATTTTTAAACCTCCTCTGATTCCTTAAATAATCGGGCTGCTAACCATCCTGGTTCCTTGTTACTTATCTTACACTCGATTCCCTCTGGGATAGTACCTGGGTACAAATCTTCAGTATAATATAGTGCATATTCAATCTCTTGAATGTAACCTAAAATCTCAGCGACTTCAAAGAACCTTTCCCAATTAATGCGCTTACGTTTAATGTAATGGTGAATATCGCAAAATTTGTATAATTGAAGGTTCATTCCTCTTTGTTTATAAAATGTTGATTGTGCATCTTTAGCAAGATGTGCACATAAAAATACTAATGAATCTTCTGCACAGAGTGATCTAAAGCTAAGAGAAGATGTATTTTGTAAAACTGATCTGTCCAAAAGTTCTTCAACAAAATGTTTATTATGATTTTTAACGCCTTCTCCTAGTTGAACTGAGTGATGAATATCTAATATTTGAACATCTAGTCCAGGCTCATTGATAATTTTCATATACGGGTATAACTCATGTGAGTTTATCTTGTGAAGAATTTTTTTACTCCTGTCTACTGGAGTAATTTTTTTTAAATAATCATAATCACCTTGTATGTATCCTAATTGGTTTATTACTTTATTGAATAGAGTTAGAGAGTCTGGATGTACTAACAAGTCAGCATCTGTAGATATACGCAAACCATGACGGGAATAAATAGTATAGTTTAATTCTACCCCTTTTAGAAAAGCATACTTTATTTCATGTTGAACAAGTAAGTTGTGAAGTTGTTGAATGTATTTTAATTCCTTTTGACTACGCAAAAAAAACATTTCAGCAGAACTCCAAATTGAGTTTTTGAATTCTTTATGAATCCAACTTTTAAACTTTTTTTTTGTCATTGCTTCACTCACTAATCCGGTAACTCTGTGATAATACACACGGCCAAAGAATGACTGCCAGTTGAAATGTTTTGAGAAGAGTCTATCAACTTCGTCAAGTTCTGAATCACTAAGACTAGCTTTTGTTAGTAATAAAACTAAGCGAGACTCATTACTTAATTGTTGCATATCTCACACTTCCTCATCATTTTTTTGATTTATAAACATGAATATAAATGATTATAATTTAGGTGATAAAATTACTGTATATTAAGGTTTATATTTATAACAACAAGATACTAAAATAAGAATATCATCTTAGATATTTCTAATTATCATTTTACAATAGTAAATAGTAATGGATCTTTTCATGTTCATAATTTACATTTTATAGACTTTATTTTCAATCACTTCTGTAATATATAAAATCTTAAAAACTCTCCTAAATAGTTTTTTGTTCTAATTAAGGTTTATTGAGCTAGACAAATTTTATAAATATTATAGCTATACTAATAGTATTTTAAAATCCTCTCTAACCTTTGTTCATTACATCTAAAAAATACTATATTTTGTTAAATTCATACAATGCATTTCCTATTAACCTTTTACCTTCCCAAAGATAATCACAGCAAGGCTTAATAAAATCCTATAGAATTAATCTTTCGAGAGTATCAGTACATTGAAAATAGAAATCCATGTAAACTACACTTTACACTCTTACACAAATCTTAACCCCATTAAAGTTCGAATAGAAATATAAAAGTACTGAGCTAATTTTTTTGTTATAGATTGTTTAACCAAGTGTGACAATTCCTCTATAAAAGATTCGTAAGCCGCATTCCAACCCAATATTTTCGTAGTCTATGATTAACTAAGTGTATTGAGTGGGCGAGATCTTCATCTTCCACTTGAACGAAATCCTGTGCCTTTTAAAAAAATTCTCGAAGCAAGCCATTCTCATCTTGTTGGACCCACACTGCAAAGATGAATACGGATCAGCAAAATAAACGTTTACGTCGTGAATGTTTTCCAGATTGGCATAGCAAGCGACCTCCTTCCCTCGGTCAGCAGTGCTGTGAGGAAAATACCTGCAGGGTATTGCGAGATAGCTACACCGACCGAGTAGATCCAAAAAATTCAAATAATTTGACTACAAAAATTTTACGATATAAAATACATGAAAATACTATAAAATCTTGTAAATAATACTATGATTTAATTTATCTATGCCAAAGCACATTACATTTGGACCCTGACTCTTAAGAGGTCTGTAATAAAAAAGATAGATTAGAAGATATATTTGGAGGATTGAACTCATTTGCCGGCTAAAACTCTCCCTATATCAAAACTAAAATTAATTGGATTTTTTAAAATCTATATCCTCTCAAATGTAATGAATATTTACTTAAGAACCCCATCTTCGAAACTGAGGTGTATGGTAAACTCAAAATTTTCCTTATTAGTGATAAAAAATCACAAAATAAAATGGATATTAGGCCATTTTATGCTTTATGGGAGCATACAAAGACTCTTTTAGATTAGGATATAATATTTACACGATAATAACTTTTTGAAGAAGATAGACAATCTCTTGGAGTAAACACGAGAGTTGTTAGATCTATCTATATTAAACCGAAACATGGCACTAAAGTATACGTTCACACACAACGATAGTATACTTATCAATTTAATTTTTTCGTTTAAATATTGATAAGTCGATTAAGCCTAGTAGTTAAACGCGATTTAAAAGTTCTCACTTTTTAGTCCTAAGATCACTACTTAAATGACTTTAAGTGCGTTATATTTAAAATAAAATATTATATTTAAAATAAAGGAAATCACTACGGGGGATGTGGTTATTAATGCAGGGCTATATTTTAGAGAATTTTAAAGCCTTTAATGGCATGAAGAAAATGTTTCCTAAAAACAGACATCCGTTTATGAATTGTAAGTATAACACCCTCCTAACGCTTGCAATTTATTTTGGAAAGAATGAGCTTCCTATATTAAATAATGTGTTTAATACTTATAAATTCGATATTGATAAAGTACAATCAACAGATTATTTTAAACTCGAAGTTAATGAATTCAGAAATAAAGATGACCTTTTAGTTTCGTTAGGGATAAATAAAAAAACTAAATCTATTTATAAAGACAATCTATTCAAAGAAATAGCAAGTTCTCTACTTAAAGGAAATCCTATTAGTATCAAAATTGATCTCTTTCATCAACATGGACGTGAATTCTATTTTCACAGAAAGCATGGGATCCATCCCGTTATAGTATATGGTATTGATTTTGTGTCAGAGGAAGTATTTATTATAGATGATATTACAGAATACAAAGAATATCGTGTGCCCTTCGCAGAGTTTTATTTATGTTGTAAAGATCTAATAGCTAACAATTCGAAATTCTATATCGAATATGAATCAGCATCCACTCTACAAGATAACTCTAACTCATTAGATCAGAATGATATCAATAAGATTAACATAGAATACGTAAATAACATTATTTCAAAACAATTTGATATTGAAAGTTCTCTAGAACATATACAGCATTTCAGCCAAAACTACAGTTGTGTAATAAAAAACGAAGACATTTTAGAGACTTTAAGTAGCACTATATATAGAAAATGTTCCCAAAAGTACAAATTAGTCACTTTAAAACAATATAATACTGGTGTTTTAGAAGACCTAAGGCAAAACAATGAAATTGTTACTACAATTGATCAAATTATTTATGATTGGAGTCTACTTAGAAACCTCACTGCTAAAGCCATCTTTTCAGAAAACTACAACCCGAAGGTAATAGATAAATGTAAAGAGCTAATAAATAGAATCTACAACAAAGAAAAAGAGTTTAATAACATTTATTACTCAATATTAAATAATTTAAAATAAATTAATCCCCTTCGGAAATTGTCACAGCTTAATCCTACTACGCTTGATGGTTGTACCTTCATCAAAAATGATCTGGTCCATCTAAAAATAAAGTGTGATCTTATACACGTTGTATCCCTAAGCTCGCTATCCTCATCCATAATCGATTCGCTTTAAATCTACCATCATAAGAATCCGAAGAACCAGCTAAGTTGCTTTATCGTATTGGTGCTCGAGTGACAACACTGGTTCATCCTTAATCTCAGGCTTAGGTTCAACAAAGGTGTTGTCTTGAACATAGTTTTCTATACTCCATATTCCCCTTGCTTGTGCACGTGCTTGTTTCTGGATTTCTTCAAATTGATTTACATATTTCTTATTTAGTGGATATATGTATATGCAACACGAACTGACCTATACTCTAGTAATTGCTCATTTAACATTCTATTATCTATATACATATATGCTCCCGTTTTTATCGCTTAATACCTCTTCAATAGAGTCATCTGGCGCCCTTTTTTTAGATCATATTTGAAATACTTTATAGCTTTTCACATGTATTTAAATTAACATGAGATTGGATGTAAATAAAAACTTTAGTCGTCCTGCTATTTTAGCAATTTCCGCTATCCATCTTCCTCGTGATATGAAGAAGGAGGGGTCCTATTCGTATTCGGGAACTCCTTTTTTATAAAATTTAGGTTTTTTTCTGCTGACCGAAATAAAGCAGTGAGGCTGTTCTTAGCGTAATCCTCCAATGATTGGAACAAGATCTGCTTCCAATCAACAAACCACCGTGATTATTTATTAGGCACGAATTAAGGTGAAATGATGCTAAGACAATGTCAAAAATACTGACAGGATCACCGATTCTGGTTATCTATCACTTGATAATCTTCTTCTGATTAATGTACAACGTAATGTCCCCGTCTTCAGATACTTTGACAGATATTTCACATTTCGAGGAAAACTAGGCAGTTGTAAATTCTTTTCAAAAAATTCCTTTTTATCTCTTACCATCTGGAGCAAAAATCGTCTCATAAAAACTCCGACGCCACCGCTTCACTCATATGGCGTACACGTGGTTGTGTCCTTTAATGAATGACAAGCATCCAACGACTTCATCCGACCTTTCCGATTAAACAGGCTTGTTGAAACACAAATAGTTAGAGTACCTCCGTCATGCCACACTCAGCGTTGTTGCTTGTTTTAATTGACCATGGGCCTGATCATGGGGGATTAGATGGCACCGCCCCGAAATGAAACCGATTTTGTGATGCTAGTGCAGCAGGTTGTGAAATGCTCATGGAGAGTAAATTTCATTGCGCACGCCTGAACAACCACCACTCGAAAAGAATGATTCAGTGGCGGGGAAAACATGCATCGGGCATTTGACTCGCTATGTACAGACGCGTTTTCGGTTCAATGAGCTTGCTATACAACCCTTGCTCTTTCCACGTCCCGACTCACCTTATTCAGATGCAATGCCCAAACTAGTGCATGTTCATGTACTCATCTATCCTAAGTCCATGGACCTCAAGGAATATGGTTGCGATTATTTGAAATAACGGTATCCCATTCAGTAGATCAAACGAAGTGGGTATTGTTTTCGCTCGGATACAAACAACCTTTCTCTACTTCAGCCGTATTTAAAGTTAATGAATTAAAGAATTCGATCCATCTTATAGGCCAAGATAGTTGCCCAATCTTTCGCCTCGAATCCAATCTCTTGACCTTCCTTTGTATAGATCTTGATTGCATTCTTCAAACGTATTCTCTGGCTCACGGGCAAGCTGTAAAACATCTCATTCATTAAGCGCTTGAATCGCCTTTTAACGGCTTCCTACGTTTTTCCTACTACAAGAATCTGCTGGCTTTTTGATGAAACCAAGCTCTCCTCCCAATGTGAAATAACAGTCTTATAAGCTTCTGAGAGTAATCCGTAAAGATCACTATTAATGTTCACTTTCCTTTTGCATTCTTTCTACTGCTCCGTGTTCGTTGAATGAATTTTTCGTATGCTTCTGCTCAATCCCTATATGATTCAGGAGTCTTGTAATGTTAGATTCTCAGGAAGACCTGAATCCAGCTCCAAGATCTTCTCTAAATCCGCCGCTTGCACTTGAAGAATCGCCATAACTATCTTTCTTCTAAATAGGGAAGGTTCTGTATAGACCCAATAGACCCATTTAATATGTACTCTTGCGTAGGATAGCAGTGAACTCCCACTCGAACTCCAGCGTCCTCATCGATAAACCAGAATTGTCGAACAGGATCGGTCATCAGTGGTGTAGTCTCTTGAATTCTTCAAATAAACGATGTATATGCAAATAGTCCGACCATCAGGGACCACATGTTCATGCTTGATAAACTCCACCTTTTGATAAGCGAATATTTTCTCTATTTTGTTTTCAGCACCTTATTTATAATAACGAAATGTTTCGACACTGGAACAATCTCTAAGGAGCACCTCATGAAATGAAAACATATCTGGAATACTTTGGAGATAATACCTGACCAACAAATAACTTGATCATGCTCAAATTCTGTCCCAACCGATTTCTTATATAGGTGTCAACCAGTTCTCCGTTTCCAGAAGAAGTGTAAGCGTTGATACAACGCAAACAAATTTTATTTGTAGTTATTGAAGTTATATGAATTGAATCGTTTTCAAAAGGGGGCAGTTGATCAAAAAAGTATTTTATTTGTGATACATTTACGTTCAATGAAGTCGCTAGATTTTGAGCAGTCATTAGAATGTGAGGGCTGCGGCTGTATTTCCCCCTCTATTTCAGCGACTAAATGCAATCGCTTGTTTAAATCTCAACTCAAGCTTAATAATAACTTTTCGCATAACTCTTTATCAGCACGTGCTAGTGTGTCAATTTTTTTGAGTATACTCTGAAGCAGGTCAAGATTGTTATTTACCAAAAACTTAATTGCCATATTTTTTACAATAAAGAATTCACGCTCTAATTTAGAGAATTCTTCACAAAGTGTATCTTTATTACTTATTATTTGCACGTCACTAAGATACTTTAAACGATGGAGCATTATTACCTTATGTTCCCATAGCAATCGATATAACCTCATGTCCTTTCCTATATTTCTATCTAATATTATTTTTTCCATTATATCGTAATACACATTAATCCCGAATATAGAAAAATCGCTTCCCGTATGAGAAATAAAAGAATTTTTTGAATTAATATAATCTGATAGATACTGCGCAAATTTTCTAATATCAAAATCCAAGTTATCGTGATATATGTATCTGCTGTCAGCGTCAAACAATTCCCTATTGTAGCTTTTAATCATTCTCAAGTTGGAATCTTTATTATAAATAAAAGAATCTGTATAACTTGCAAAATCCACTGAATACTTTCCAAAAACCATATTTTTGTCATAACCAAGATAGTAGAATACTCTGTTAGTTAGGTTATAACCAAATATCAAATTATCATGATGATAATGCTTTTGATTGTATGATTTTTTATTTGGCCAGTAGAATTCATCAATACCGGATTCTATATAATATTCTTTGTCAAGCATCTGTATGGAGAATTCTACTATATCATTTTTCATTTCTACAAATATTTCTTTATTTATTTTATAATATTCAAAAAATGGAACATCTGGGTATTTTCCCTTGCAGGAGAAGAAATCAATCTTATAATCACCGAGAGGATTCTTTCGATTGTAATATGTATACAACTGCATATAGTTGGTGAAAAACCAGCCTTTGTAAGAAATTGTGTTTTGTAAAATGGCTAATGAATAAGCATGAGATAAAAAAGTTTGAACAATCGGCAATTCAATAGGAAGAATTTTCTCCTTCATATAAGAATCATAGCCTCGTTTCGAACTTTCCAACAGAAGAGAATCACTATTTTGAACACATTTCTGCCTAGCGTCGGAAACCTGACTAAAATCATCCTTTTCTAAACCTGGTTCATTCATCTTCAGTACCTCCCAATTGAATTTTAAATACTTTATAAAGAGAGTAGCCAATTATAAAACCTACACAGACGTACTGAACGATCAAATAAATGTGGAATATTAGCGAAAATGACATGAATTATACCACCTCAAGCCTCGCGAAGACATGACACATCATTACTTAAAGGGAATATTTTAGACATACAGTCCTTACTATAAGACATAATCTTATTATTTCTCGACGGATTGTATTAAGAAGTGGCAACACCTACTGGAAATAGAAAATGGCCCCTGGCGGGATTCGTGTAGAATGAAAGTTCTCACACAATCATGCACACAAAGAGAAGCCACCATGAGCTACACATATCGTAGCATAATCGAACGCATTAAGCTAGATAACCTACCGCAGCAAGACATGAGCTCACGAACGATTGCCAAGGAACTAGGCAGACATCCTTTGGACCTCTGCCGTGAATTATTGCGAGCATTTTCGTCCAAAGTCTACGAAGCAGAACACGCCCAGAATGCTTATCTGGAACATCATAAGGCTTCCGTTTCCTCCAGCGAAGCGGTCAGATGCGGTGACCGCTTTGCTGGAGGAAACGCTGAAGGCTACCTGGTCTCCAGATCAAATTACCGAACGTTTCCGCGTCGAGGGTCTACTACCTTTTCCTTCATAACATCGACTGTTGGATTTACATGGGAAGGCTGGTTTGAGGTATGCTGCACGTTCTTAGACATAAAGGGAAGCGTCAGAAACTCGCAATACATTTGCCATTGGGAAGTCCATTTCGGATTGTCCGAAGGAAGCCGGTTCTCGTGAAACGTTTGGACACTGGGAGCTGGACACGACCCTATCCAGTGGTGGAATAATTAGATACGTAGCTAAGTTCACGCACGCAAGACACGTCTATATACCGCCATCCTCATGCCAGATCGCATCGCACTTTCGATGAAAATGACCCTCGTGTAGCCATTCACAGCACCCAAAGGAACATTTTTAACCGCCACGGCTGACCTTGGGAAGGAAGTTTGCTTGCTATGCAAAAGTAAATGTAAACCATGGGCTAGAGGTTTACTTCGCTGGATCCATATTCCTCCTGGCAACGAGGTTCAAATGAAAATGCGAACGGGCTGCTTCTCGAGTTTTCCGAAGGGTACAGATTTGGCTCGAGTGGGGATGAAGAAATTGCCCACTCGCTTGATCTCATCAATAATAGACCACGATAAAGTTTGGAGTGGAGAACCGCGTACGTATCCTTTTCCAAGGGACTGTCGCACTTCGCTTGACAATTCATCAAAAATAAAAGGGCAGTATGTCTTCTGACATCTCGCCCTATCATCTACAATTAATTTACCCCAATTATTCATCAGAAACTCCGAACGTAAGCAAGCTTCTGATCCATCTCTTCTACGCACTCGTAACAGTCGTGTTCATCGTTGGCGACCATTGGGGTGACTGGATACAGATTCATCTCTGTACTGTTATACGATTTCAATAGCGGTAACAATTGAGTCACCCGTGTATTGGCCGGGTCAAGCCAAGTGTTTATTTCTTCTTCGGAGAGGATCGCCGGCATTTTACTGCCAAACTCGCGTGTAACCATGTTTGCGCCTGTCATAAGCATCGTGCAGGTACGAAGCGGCTCTTTCCGTGTATCTCTCCACACCTCGTATAACCCGGCAATACCGAACAGACCGCGATCCGGCATGACAACACGAACCGCATAACTTTTCTTGCCCTCTTGCCGCCAGTAATATAATCCATTGCAGGGAATGACGCAGCGCTTGGTCTCTACCAGTTTGTAATAGGAAGGATTCTCATGCACCGTCATGAGATTTGCGTTAACGGCATCACGACCCCAGAATGGAATGAACCCCCACCGGAACTCATCCAATACACGCTCACCATCCTGATGCAGAATAATCGGCGTATGCTGGGTTGGGCTGATATTGTATCGGTTTTTGTAATAATACATCACTCGCTGAATTTTGAAATGATCTCTGACTTCGTCCAAATCGGCTGCCAATGAAAAACGGTTGCACATGCTCAAGCACTACCTTTCCCTGTGAGAAGTTGAACGTATTGTTTGTTATTTCAGGGAAATTATGCATGCATATCGAACAGAAAATGACTTATTTTGACACCATTAGGGTCTGATCAAGATATATTTCATGTTTTTCACGACAAAAACAACGACCTCGGACTCATTTCAACTCAAATATTACTTGTTACTATAATAGAGAATAAAATACATTTATTGGAGGTTTTAAGTATGAAAAGGAAGTTTTTGATGAGCATCATGTTGTTCTCAGCGATTGCGATGTTTGGCAGTACCATCTATGCGGCAACTTTTCTGACCTACGGTTATCCCAGCACCACCATCCCCATTCGTACGTATAATTACGCCTCCGCATGGCAGACACCCATGGACGCTTCCCTTACCAACTGGAACAATGCAGGTGCCAAAGTTAAATTCACCAAAACAAGTAACTCCCCAAACACCATCACCGCAGGAAACTTCAATAATACAGCATATGGTGTCAACTACGCCTCCGTATCCGGCAGTCAAGTCGTAAGCTTCCGCATCGAACTCAATGCATCCACGATCACCCCTGACGCAACCAACTTATCCAACTTCATTCAAAGCGTATTTGTGCACGAACTCGGACACTCCATCTGGCTCGGTGACAACCCAACAACAAGCAGTCCTTCCATTATGTCTTACTCCCGCAACCGCAACTCCATGACCAAACCCCAAACTTTTGATATCAATAACGTAAGATCCAAGTACTAATCCGCTACGAACTTATTCTAAAATCCAAGGAGGATTCCTATCCATGAACAAAAATCGAGTATTAACGCTGCTTCTCTCTTCCATTTTCATTTTATCTGCTGTTGGATGTTCTTCTGTCACACCTACCGCGTCCCCATCCGATGCACCCATGACCATTATTGCTTCTGAAGATTACCCGAGTTATGCCAGCATTGGCGACCTGTCCGAGAGAGCAAATACGATTGTGAAAGGCAGTGTTATTGAGACTCGTGTGGAAGCTTTAAACGATATCGTACAAGTTACTGATGCTGCAAATGAGAACGAGTTAAACCCCGCGTCCGATCCGGGCGGAGAGCCATCTTCTTTTGACAAAATCTATACGATCCACACGATTCAGGTCGCTGAATCCTATAAGGGCGGTTACACTGCCGGGGAACAACTTGAAGTGAAGCAGCTTGGCGGACAACTAGGCAACACCGAGATTATTAATGATGACAACCTCAAGCTGATTCCTACCAAAGACTATGTACTCTTCCTGGAAACGTATGAAGATACCCCTGCCAGCCTGCTCAACTCGGTTCAGAGTCTCTACGTGATCAAACCTGCCGCCAAGTCGAACCAGCCAGGTCAACAACAATCACAGTCAGAAGTCATTGTGAGCGCAAACCCCGAGAATGACCTCACACTGCAACTGGAGGATCTGCAAGAAATTCAGAACGAACCAAAGAGCGAATAAACGCTTATAAAGTAATCACACTGCTATTTCATCTCCGTACAGGCAGCTAATCCCCTCCTACTGTTCAGTCATACATACGAATATGAAAACCGTGCTGCTCAGCAAACTGGGTAGCACGGTTTTTTTGAAGTTTCTTACTTAGACGGTGTATTAAGTCCAATAATCCATTGAGCCAGATCCTGTGTCTGTTTCAACAAGGCGATAGGGTCACGGAACCAGGATTGTTCTTCCGTCCATATGTACACATTTCCATTTTTGATAGCTGGTAATGAACCCCAGATCGGATCTGCCTGAAGGTCTTTCAGCTGAGAGTTGCTGGTGAGTACAATGTAATCTCCAGCGTATTTGGAGAGCAGTTCTATAGAGAATTCATGATAAGCGCCCTGCATCAACTCGGATGGAATGTTCTTTGGTGCTTGCAAACCAAGCAATTCGTAGATGTTACGCCCTCCCCGACCCGACTGATTGCCAAAAATGAAGACTTGGCGATCATATTCCTGCATAACGGAGAATGTAGCATCAGCTGGAACAACGCTCTGCACTTCCTGCTTGATTTTGGCAATCTCCTCATCAAAATCAGCCAGCCACTTCTCTGCTTCCGCTTCTTTGCCAAGGACTTTACCAAAATAGTTTACTTCGTCCTTGAGTGTCGGGAAAGTGATGGATGCGATCGAAACGGTTGGAGCAATCTTGCTGTATTTCTCATAAGCGGCCTTGTCCGGATTCAATGTAATAATAAGATCAGGTTCCAGCTCCATCAATTGTTCAACGGAGTCCCCTATTGTCTCAAGACCATCCAAGTGACCTTCCAGATAAGGGCTGTTCATCAGAAATTGGCCTCCACCAATCGGTTTGACACCAAGAGCAAGCACCGTTCCCAGATAATCAATGGCAGCAACTCGCTCCGGATGTGCAGGAATCTCTACCTCACCAAAGGTCGTATTTACCATTTGCGTTTCCACGACTGCCGGTTGTTCGGGTTCAGCCGCAACTTCGGATTTTTCTGCCCCCTGCTGGGCTGTTCCACAAGCACTTAATGTGAGTACAAGCGCAAGCGACATGATCGCTGATTTAAAATGATTAAACATGTTGATTTCCTCATCTCCCTTATATTGATAATGATTATCATCATCAATTAAAGGATAACGTTCATCCCCTCCTGTTACAATGGATTCATTTGTTGCATTTAATGCACTTTTCGAAACTGATTTCGAGTTTTCCTGCTGCTTCAATCGATATTGCCCTGGTGTGATACCGGTCTCTTTTTTAAATATACGATTGAAATAAAACGGGTCCATATAACCCACATACGCAGCAATCTCCTGTAATGAAGCTTCTGTGGACGCAAGCAGACTCCTTGCCTCACCCATTCGTAACCGAATCACATATTCTGTCGGTGTACATCCCGTCTGTTCCTTGAATTTGCGTGATACATATTGCGGACTGTAACTCAAGGACTGGGCAAGCGAATCAAGTGAGATTGATTCCCGGTAATGAGCTTTGATATATCGCAAAACTTGATCGGTAAGCGAAGGCTGTTGAACTTCGTTAAACATGCGACTCCGCTGTAACAAGACAAGCTGTACCAGTTGAAAGAGATACACTTTGACCTGAATTTTGCCCACTTGTGCCTGTCCTGACCAGCATTCATGTATATTCCGTACAAGCTCACGTAGTTCAAGCGTATGATCCGGTGCTGTCGCCCAGGACTCTTCAAACGGATTGCGCTGGTTCAACATCATTCGGTACTCCAACAGCACATTGGAGGGCAAGGTTGATTTGTACAAAATCAGATGTACTTCCGTAACCCCTGACGCTTCAAGTGTCAGACGTCTTCCTTTCCCCCCATGCAGCAGCAAGAACTGGCTTGTAGTCCATACCTCTTCATCCAGCCAGACCTGACCCCTGCCTTGAACATACACAAATGCACTGGTCGGTAACACATAATTGCGTATGAACTCGTGTGTTGCGAGTGATATAAGACGCACATCAAGCACGCGAACCTGTACCTGATCCCACAGCTTGATGTCATTCTGAATTCCCATATAAACTCCCTCTCCTAAGCGATCAAACACACACAATACCTTGGCATTGTGACTAAAAACCTACCTATAATTGATAATGATTATCAATTATAACAATGATGGAACCATCTTTGAAGCCTACCTCCGTTTTTGTTAGATGCCACAACATAAAAAACGGTCGAAATCCCTCATAGAGAGATCTCAACCGTTCTAAATTATGGCCTTATTATCTTTTAATAAAGTCAGACAATAAATACCCGTATCGTTCTTCCTCCATCTTGTCTAACGGAATAAACCGGATCGAAGCACTGTTAATGCAGTAACGTTTGCCGCCACGATCTTCGGGGCCATCATCGAACACATGCCCAAGGTGGATGTCTCCTGCCCGGCTTCGTACCTCCGTGCGCTTCATACCAAAGCTCGTATCCGTTGTATAGGTAACAACCTCAGGTACAATCGGTTTTGTAAAACTCGGCCACCCGCAACCGGAATCATACTTATCCCGACTGGTGAATAACGGCTCTCCCGTAGCAATATCCACATACAGACCGGGCTCCTCATTATCCCAATATTTGTTACTGAACGCATGCTCCGTATCATTGTTTACCGTAACCGCATACTGTTCGTCTGTTAATCGTTCCTTTAATTGTTCATCTGTTGGACGTGGATATTGAGCGGGATCAATCCCAATCTCCAGGTCATCCAGGACAGTCATATCAATGTGACAATATCCGTTCGGATTTTTTTCCAAATAATCCTGATGGTATTCCTCCGCCAAATAATAATTCTGCAGAGGCATTACTTCCGTTACAATGGGTTGGTCATATTTTTCTTGCTCTGCCTCTACAGCCTGTTCAATAATTTCAGCATCTTCAGGCAACGTATAATATATTCCAGTCCGATACTGAATGCCACGATCATTGCCCTGCTTATTCAAGCTGGTAGGATCAATCACTCGAAAATAAGATTCCAGCAATTTCTGCAAAGATACTTGCTGCGGATCATATTTTACATGAACAGTCTCCGCAAACCCCTGGTCCCCGCGAATAACATCCTCATAGGTTGGATTCTCTCCTTCACCGTTTGCATAACCGGAAGTCACATCCTGAACCCCCGGAATACGAGTCATATATGCCTCCACACCCCAGAAGCAACCTCCTGCCAAGTACAGGTTGTGCAGGTTTTCCTCGGAGACGCTCGATCCCTTGACTGGTTGAGTGGATATCGAAGATGAAGCTGAATGGCTCTCAGCCCTGTTTCCACAAGCAGACACGACTATCGCTATAACAAGGAAGCACAAGCCGAGCAGCGTCCTTTTCATGACACTTCCTCCCTTCTCACAAAATCTCTTGTAATGATTCCATGATCTGTTCATTGGATGCATGCCCTGGCTGCGATTTCGCTAAAATACCATCAGAGCCAATATAAAAGGAACTAGGATATGCTCTTACGCCAAATTCCTTGGCCCATACACCTTTCTCATCCAAAAGAACAGTTATGTTATCATATGGCTGTTGGTCAAACCATTCGGTAAACGCTTGGGAGGATTTCTCTCCTTTGTAGTCTGGCGTCACAATCGTAATGACTTGAAAATCATTGTCTTGCCCAGCCAGATTGTTCAGGTCTTCCAAACCCGCAAGACAGATGGAACACCAGGAAGCCCAGTATTTCACATACACTTTCTTGCCTTGAACATCAGAAAGTCCAACCGTGTTTCCTTTCAGATCACGCAATGAAAATTCCGGAGCTGTCTCTCCCTTGTTCATCATGGTTGACGAACTCATATCGGATGTTGATGCTGGGGTTGATGATGACCCCGTTTGTTTTGATTCAGTTTGCTGTGATCCACATGCGCTCAAGATCAACAGGACTCCAGCATATACGATTACAGATACCATCCATTTCCGTGCCATCTTCATACCAAATTCCTCCAATTATTGAAACCAGGTCACCAAGTTGTTTAGTCGATCTGTCATTAGCAATAGTCCCATGACAATAAGAATACAGCCGGAAGTTATTTTGATGACGCCCATGTACCTGTATAAACGACGTATCCGCTTCATAACATATTCCGAGAAAACGGACAGAATCAGGAAAGGAATCGCTAACCCAAGGGTATACAGGAACATGAGAAACCCGCCATACAGTGGAGAGCCTTCTCCTGCGGCGATACCAAGAATGGCCGCCAGCACAGGCCCGATACATGGCGTCCAGCCAAAACTAAACGTCAGACCCAGCAGGAACGCTCCGACATACCCTCCTTGTCTGGCATGATCGTTTGACAGCTTTCTCTCCTGTTCCAGCCAGGATAGTCGGATCAACCCGGTTTGATAAATCCCAAAAAGCACCACAATGGCTCCGCAGAAGGCAATAAACACAGGACTTGAGATCATATTACCAACGATGCCGGAACCAAAACCGAGTAAAACAAATACCAGGGACAACCCAAGAACAAATAAAAATGTCCGCAAAACAAGTGTGGACCGCAACCGAACCGAATTGGTGTCAGGCTGCTGCTGATTCGTACCGTTGACCATGCTTCCGGATAGATAAGACACGTATACCGGGATCAGCGGCAGAATACATGGCGCAAAAAACGATAACAACCCTGCACCAAAAACGCCAAAAAGGAATACCAAATCACTGGTCAAGTCATTCACCACCTGAATAAATACTGCGTTTGATTAACCAAGGTTAACGACTGACATAGATCGGAAGCGTGAACCAGAAGCAGCTTCCTTCTCCTTTAGTACTCTGAACCCCGATCTCGCCACCATGGAGTTCCACAATCGATTGAGCGATGGCAAGGCCAAGCCCGGCCCCCCCATTGCTCTTGCTGCGTGATTTGTCAATTCGATAAAAACGTTCAAATATACGCGAAGTTTCCTCCGCTTCAATGCCTTCTCCTTCATCCGTAACTGAAATTCGTATAAACGGCCCCTTTTCTTCGGCAGCCAGAATGATTCTTCCTTCAACAGGAGAGTATTGTATGGCATTTTGCAGCAAATTGGAAAGGACCCGCTTCATTTGTGCAGGCATCATGACCGCGGCTGGTAATTTATCGGGCAAATCGATTTCAACGTTCAGCGTTTTCTCCGCGAGATGAAACGAAAAACTCTCCAACGTACTGAGCAGCAACTCATCGACGTGACAAGGCTGAGGCTCAAATACCTCCCCTTGCGCTTCCAGGCTGGATAATTCGAACAAATCTTGAATAAGCCCTCCCAAACGCTTCGTCTCAAGTCGTATCGTGTTCAGGTAACGTTGAAAGGTTTCTTTATCCTTAATGACATCATCCTCCAACGCTTCGACGAATGACTGAATGGATGCCAATGGAGTCCGTAAATCATGGGAAACATTGGCGATCAACTCTCGTCTCGCGGTTTCTGAGTGATGCAGATGATCAAAGCTTTCCTTCAGCTTGGAACTCATTTCATTAAATTGCTGTGCCAGGAGCTTAAATTCCTGCGTACCGATGAGAGGGACTTCCGTATGGAAATCCCCTTCGGCAATTCGTATCGTCTGCTGTGTAATTCGCGCAATTGATTTCTCTAATGGCTTAGTCAGCAAATATTGAAGAATAAACGAAAGTAAGCCTACCCCTGCCGTTATAGCCGATAACCAATATAATTGTTCGATCGTAAGCAGCATTTTGGAATAACTGATGAACAAACAAATTAATAATACGCCAATGCCTGTGAGACTGGACAACACCAAGTACGTGCGAAGTTTCATGAACTGCCACCCGCAAACTTGTAGCCTATACCCCAAACTGTTTTAATATATTTCGGGTCAGAAGGATTCTGTTCGATCTTCTCTCGTAATCTCCGAACATGCACAGTCACCGTTGTTGTATCTCCCTCATAGCTAAAATCCCAAATCTTGCTTAACATCTGGTTACGGGAGAACACCTGACCCGGGTGACTTGCCAGCAAATACAACATCTCAAACTCCGTAACTGTCAATTCAATTACCTGTCCGTTGATGTGCACTTCACGCTTTGTAAAATCAATAGTAAGCCCTTCATAACTGATCGTATATTCAGATGTTGTAACAGGTGAAGCCTGCGCAGTTCGCATTCTCCGCAGGATTGCCTTTACGCGTAAGACAAGTTCTCTCGGACTGAATGGTTTGGTCAGATAATCATCCGCCCCCATCGTCAGTCCCATCAGACGGTCCTGTTCCTCACCCCGGGCCGTCAGCATTACAATAGGCACATCCTCAGTTTGCCGAATCTCGTTGCAGACCTCCCAGCCATTCTTATGTGGCATCATCAGGTCGAGCACAATCAAGCTTGGCGTGTGACTGTGCCACAGCTCTATAGCCTCCAGACCGTCCTTGGCCGTCACGACAAGATAACCTTCCCGTTCCAGATACCTGCGACAAACGTCGGTAATATTCGTATCATCATCAGCAACCAGTACACATTCATTCAAACGAACCCACCCCATATTCAAGAAAATACATTTGAGCCAATCATATCATATGGTGATGGCAATGCTTAGCCCGTAAATTACTTCATTCCCATGGCTGGCATCATGTATTGTTTAATGACAGACTCAGCCGCATACGAATTCCCTTCATGGATGACAGGCATCGATTTCAAGTTAACTTGCATACCGTCTACCATGATTTTTTTCGATCCAATCCATAATTTTATTGTTTTTCCCGCAGGCATCATCGTGTCTTCCATCATAATGTCGTCTTTCATCATCTTATCGTCTTTCATCATCATGTCATCTTCCATCATTTTGTCATCTTTCATCTTCATGTCGTCTTCCATCATGTTGTCGTCTTTCATCATCTTGTCGTCCATTTTGCCCATATACATCAAAGTTACAGATCTGTCCTTGCTGTCCCACATAATGCTGTAATCATACATTTTCGCCGCCTGTCTCAATTGAACAAGCTCCATGCCATCCTTTTTAATCGTTTTCATATCTGCAGCACTTGCCAAGCCAGAAAAGGCCATAGACATCATCAATACCGCTGCTACCATCACTTTTTTGCTCTTATTCATTTTCATCATTCTTATCACTCTCCATTATTTTATTTCTTACATGGATTACAATAAGCAAGACAGCTTACGATTCTCTAAGCGAAGTATTACGAAACCATTACGATATATAACCTGTATCAGGTTTCAATAAAAAAACGGTTGAAATCTCTCTTACGAGAGACTCCAACCGTTTCTTCTAGGTCAAACGAATAAAATCAATCATGGATCGAACCTCGATCGGTCCCGGATTTGATATCACATCATTAGACTGCAAACCCTCTCTGGAAGTGAACTGCACCTTCACCGGAATGCCAGGAATCAAGTCGAAGAAGTTATCCGAGAAGATACCCTCCACATCCGAAGATAGCCATACCTGTTTAGCAAGCACGTCACTTTCCAGTACCAGATGAACGCCGTTCTCATCCGCTCCCCCGCTTACATTGATGTTTGCAGGCTGCAGAGCAAGGTCCTTGGACGGTACAAAATAATGTTCCTGTACGATATCCGCCGCACCTTCCTGTTTCAGATCCAGGCGCAGCAGCGTGTTAGCTGGATCATGGCCTTCAAGCCACTCCGCATTACGTAATGACAGCACTCGATCACCTGTATTAGATGCCAAGGTCACGTCATGTGTTTCATCACGATGCACCATTCCGTCGAACCCGAGCAAACGAATCTGTAACTGCCCTTTTACAGGTTGTAATTGATCCGAGATAACATATATATCTGTATTATCTTCCTTGGTTCCGTCTACGGATACGAGCACATCGCTGAAGCTGCGTTTCGCATAATATTGCAAGGCTTTCCAACGACCAAGATAGTCCATGCCTGCCCATGAAGCCACCGGCCAGCAGTCATTCATTTGCCAGTAAAGGGTGCCCATGCAAAATGGTTTGCGGCGACGGTGCGCTTCAATGGCTGTCTTCATCGCTTCCGCTTGAAGCACCTGGCTCATATACAGGAACGAAGGGAAATCCTTAGATTCATGCATGTACATATCCATATACTGTTTGATCAGACGATTGCCTGCCCCATTCTTCTGATGAGCCAGCATGACTTCCGATTCCAGAGCCAGATCCTCTTCTTCCGCATAAGTCCGAACTGATTTGTACTCCGGGAAAGACTGAAAACCGTATTCACTCATGAAACGACCAACATGCACGTTGTAGTTCTCGAACGGTTCTACATTATGCCACACGCCCCAGTAGTGAATATCACCTTCGGAAGTAGACGGATGTGCATGCTGCTTCTCATCCCCTGTCAGGGATACAAGAGGTGAGGAAGGCCAGTAATCCACACCTGGAGCATACGCTTCAACCACTTCTGGCAGCAGATCATGGAAGATGGCTTCGTAATCGGCCCAGATGCGTTCACGCTGCTCGGCAGTGAAATCCTTTTTCCAACCCCAGCCACCATTCTCAACATAGTGAGCCCAAGCCGAATCAATCTCGTTGTTCCCACACCAGAGTGCAATACTTGGATGGTTACGCAGACGTTTCACATTATCAATCGCCTCATGTCTCACACTGTTCAGGAATGCTTCATCTCCTGGATACATGCTGCAAGCAAACATGAAGTCTTGCCATACCAGGATTCCGTATTCATCACACAGTTCGTAGAACACATCCTGCTCATAGATTCCGCCACCCCACACGCGCAGCATATTCATATTGGACTCGGCTGCGGATACGATCTCATGACGATAACGTTCATGAGTAATTTCAGTGATGAAGCTATCGTTCGGAATGTGATTGGCCCCTTTGGCAAAGACCGCAACCCCGTTTAATTCAAAATAAAAGGATGCTCCCGCTTCATCTTTGTCACGGACCAGGCGAATGGAACGAAGCCCCGTCTTCACTGTAGATTCAGCCACAGCTCGCTCACCTTGAAGCACTTCGGCAAAGAAGGTGTACATATGCGGATCACCAAGCCCACGGCTCCACCACAGTTTCGGTTCATTCATGGAGATTGGAATCTCCACCGTCTGAGCTCCGGGCTGCAGCGATACGGATCTTTCCCATCTCTGACCATCTGCGCCAATACGAATAATCGTATCTACCGCTTGTGATGTCTCGACTTCCACAACAGCAGTTAATGAAGCTGAGATAGCGCTTACTTCATTTTGCTGGATATACACATCATTCATTCGTACCTGTGTCCAACCTTCAAGACGTGCTTCACGCCAGATCCCACTGGTTACAAAACGCGGACCCCAGTCCCAACCATAGTGATACGGGGCTTTACGTGCAAAAATACTTACTCTCTTGTCGCCAAGTCCGCCAACATCGGACTGATCATTGGATGCAGGTAATGCATATCCGAGCTTCTCCAGCTTAGGCAGGTCTTCCTGAATTGGTGACCGAAAACGTATTCGGAGAATGTTGCCGTTCCCCTTCAATACAGCCTTTACATCCGCCTTCCATACCCGGAACATATTATCTGCTGATAACACATGCACATCATTCACATATACATCCGCATATGTATCCAGACCATCAAACACCAGTTCCAGATGTTCCTGCGAGAACAACGCTTCAGCAACGTCAAATTCCGTCTGATATTCCCAATCTATCTTATCAATCCATTGTACTTCCTTCTCGTTCGTTCCATAAAAAGGATCTGGAATCTTGCCCAGCTTCAGCAAATCTGTATGCACACAGCCGGGCACCTGAGCCGGCATCCACTCTTGATCTTCGCAAGCCTTGAACGTCCAATTCTGAAAAACATGTGATGGTATTGTGCTCATGACAGCCTCCATTGTTGTTAGAGTTGGTAAATATTATTTTGTTAGGTTTTGTTATTATAAAAACAAATAACTTACAAAACAAAATTAACACGATATGCTTCGTATAGTCAATCTGTTTTGTGATTTATATACTGGCGTTATATTCATCACGAATAATTAATTCCGAATAGATCAGCTTGCGTTCATATGGTTCATCCAGATGTTTGATCCGCCACAATAGCTGATCTACTGCTCTTGTGCCCAGATTCTCTTTGTTAATATGTACCGAAGCAAGGATGGGTTCATCCGTCTGCGTATTGTCAAATCCGGTTACTGCACAGCGTTCGGGCACCTGAATGCCTCGGATTCGGAGTGCCTGAATGACAATGACAGCTGTATGTTCATTGGCACACACGAAGACTTCAGGGATATCCTCCAGCTCCATTTCAGCAACGGATCTCCGGATCTGATCATACTCGGGTCCCAGCAAGCCTTCTTGCTGTTCCCCCTCCAACTGCTTCTCTTCCAGCACCGTACGATATCCAAGCCAGCGTTCTCTAAAACTTGCCGCATCGGGCAGTTGCCCGGCAAACTGGAACCTTCTGTACCCTTTGCGAGCGAGCATCAGAACCAGTTCTTTCATACATTTCATATTGTCCGTAAAAACCGAGTCTGCGTATATGGCAGGGTCTTCATGATCCACCATGACAAGCGGAATACGCAGCCTGTAAATCTCCAGCAATACTGATGTCGAGATGGTTCCCACCGTAATGACTCCGCTGATTGCTTCGGGATTAAGGACCGAGAACATCCGATCTGAAGAGGGTTCCGTCAGCGTTAAAATATCCATTCCCTTCTCATTCAGTCTCTCAGAAATGCCGTCGAACACAGGCCCCCAATACAAAGATGAGCGATTCTGAGAACGAATGTTGGGAAACAAAATCAATATAGTGCCTTGGCGCTCCGCTTCTGGCTTCATCTCCGTTGATATCTGTGTCTCCCCCGGATACCGCTTAGGCTCAGTTCTGAAATACCCGAGCTGCCCCGCTGTTCTGACAATCATCTCGCGTGTATGCTCACTCACACCAGGCTTGCCCGTCAGCGCACGGGAGACTGCGAATTTGGACACTCCCGCAGCATCCGCAATTTGCTGCATCGTTACTCTTTTGGCCATCCTACTCACCCGTTTTCCTAATTTTCCATTTAGTGTAGCACAAAAAAACAAAAATCAACAAAACAAGGTTATGTTAATCCGTTTTTGTTAGGTAGCTGATTATCTGTTAAACAAGTGTTCCACATAACAAAAAAGATCCCCTCTCCACCTTCCATAGAAGATGACGAAAGGACCATTGTGCCCTAATTATATGCCCGGTGCTCCCTGATCGCTGAGTTCCGGCTGGAGCGCTTGACGTTTTGTGCGCCAGAAGATCGGCTGTGGAAGTTTGATCTCTGTGATCAGAACACCAACCAACATCAAAGCTGCTCCCGCATACCCTTGCAACGTTAGCGATTCCCCTTGAAAGGTAAATGCAAAGGCTGCTGCAAACAGTGGTTCGAGTGAAAAGATCAGACTTGTTCTCGTGGGAGTAGCATGGCGCTGTGCGAGTGTCTGCAGAATATATCCCAATCCGCTACACAATACACCTAACCCGAGAATGGCTGCCCAGGATTCAGGCGTATTGGGCATACGTGGCGTCTCCAGCATGAATGTAGCTGCAATTCCCCACATCGCTGCAACACCCAACTGAACTGTCCCCAATGTTAATGGATCATGCTTCGGTGTGAACTTGCCAGCAATCATTATATAGATGGCATACACAAGTGCTGCTAGTATGCACAGAATATCTCCCGTGTGCAGACTAAGCTGATGTTGAAGCGTCAGCAAGCCAAGCCCGGTAACTGCAACCAGGATACTGAGCGTCAATCGTTTGTCTGGCATACGACGATGCTGGATGGTCGTCAGGATCGGTACAAAAATAACGGCCAAACTGATCAGGAATCCCGCTTGGGATGTCGTTGTTCGTTGCACACCATATGTGATGAATACAAATGCAGCGAATAATGCTGTCCCCATAATCGCTCCTGCCACAAGTGTTCTGCGATCCATCTTAAACAACCGCCGATGAAAAAGAAGTCCTGCCGCAATAAAGGCAATTCCAAAACGAAATGCGACCAGATTCAATTCTTGCATGGACTCCAGACCCGATTTCATAAACAGATAGGATGATCCCCATATAACCGTTGCGAGCAGCATCTGTATGTCCGCTCTTCTTGTTGTCTGACCTTGATTAACCTGTACACCATTCATCTTGCTTCAACCTTCATTCTATGTATTCTGATCTGTGTGATCGCGCGTTAAACTAACTTGCCTTGGCAAGTATAAACGATCTCTTTGCATTATAAAAATGAATATTTATAATGGATTATATGAAACAAACTCATCTATTAAATGAGGGAAGGAACGGAACCTTTCATGTCATTGATCAAATACGAAATATTAAATACCATTGTGGAATATGGCAGTCTCACCAAAGCAGCAGAAGCGCTGAATATCACCCAATCCGCCGTCAGCCATGCCATCGCAAGTCTGGAGACAGAATGTGGTTTTTCACTGCTCCATCGCGGCCGCTCCGGTGTACGGGTTACCGCTGAAGGCGAACGTATTCTGGGATACACCCGTGAGATTCTGCGCTGGACGGAACTGATGAATCAGGAGATCTCTCTCATTCGCGGCGCGGAGATTGGTACTGTGCGTATCGGTACGTTCGCAAGTGTCTCCACACAGTGGTTGCCTGGCATCCTGAAACAATTTCGCCTGCGTCATCCAGGAATTGAAATCAAGCTGTGGGAGGGCGATTATGCTGAGATTGAGGGCTGGCTGGCTGGAGGTGCCATCGATCTCGGATTTCTGTCCCTCGGCGATTCATCACCTTTTGAGACGATCCCATTACAAAAAGACAGGATGATGTGCATCCTGCCTCTGGATCATCCTCTCACCTCAGAGGAATCTGTTTCGTTTGATATTCTGCTGGAGCAACCCTTTATTCTGCCCAAGTGGGGCGGAGATAACGAGATTGAACGACTGATCCGTCAGCATGCAGCCAAGCTTAATGTCGTCTATGAAGTCGCCGAAGATCAAGCCATCATGGCGATGGTACGTAATGGCCTCGGTATCAGCCTGCTTCCGGAAATGGTACTTCAAAATCATACCGATTCACTCGCGCTCGTGCCACTCTCTGGAGATCCTTATCGTACGATTGGCATGGCCTGCCCGTCTTTGGGCAATCTATCGCCCGCTACGCGACGGTTCATTGAAGAAGTGCAACAGTGGCTCGGCCTGGCCATGTAAGTAAATTTGGAGAACTCACTACCTTTTTCGGTATGATCCTTTCATCTATCCGTTACTCACAAATTGGATAACACCAAGAGTCAGCAGCAGTACAAATATAACCGCAATCGTGATGCCAAAACCAATTAGGAAGCGCACACCAAGTGAGCGTTTGTTCTGCTGGCTACCTCCCAGGTTATCCAGCTTTTTCTCAAGTTGATCCAACCTTTCATTCACTTGTTTCAGATCTTGATTGGAGTTCATTCATCCATCTCCCTGTTCTGTGTATTCGATCTATTCCCACACCCGATCGAGCTGATCTGCGTAATAACGGATGGCTCGGTTATAGTCATTGATTCTCTTGTCACTTGATGTGTCCGCAAGTTGCACGAGCAGTCTTTGCATCGCTTCTGCATGTTCACCCAGATTATAGAGCACCATGGCATAGAAAACCTCAAATTCCCGGTACGCCGGGAATTCTTTCAAGCCCGTTTCAAACCAAACCTTTGCCCGCTCGTACTGTCCAAGCGTTCGATATGTACTGCCTAGTCCGAGTATTGCACCTGCCCTGTCCTCGCCAGAAAGTCCAAGACTCAGTGCCTTCTCATAATGCGGAACAGCTTCCCGCTCCAATCCAAGCGAATCATGTGCCCAAGCCAGTTGGTACCAGACATTCGCATTCTCGGGTTCCTGGACTGTAATCTCTTGCAGTAGTTCAATCGCTTCCTGCACCTTACCTTCTTGTCTCCATTGTGCGGCCTGTTCCAAATTACTCATGTTGTCACTTCCCATCTTGCATTATAATTTCCACATATATAATCCAATTGTTTTATTATACCAAAAAAGCACACTGGAGAATATGTTGTAACAACTCAAGGTTGTCCAAACGCTATTCCATAGTGTGCTTTTTCATTCGATGCAGCCAGCTAGTTTAAGCTGAAATCTCTCTGAAAATGATCTGTGCAACGTCTAATTATGACCATACCGTATTCGCTACCATGACAATAAATACGAGCATGAGATAGTTCACCGAGATCAGAAAGTTCACTTTTGCCCACTTCTCATCATCCTGTGTCTTCAGTCCGCTAAGTGTATGCACGAACCAGATCAGTCCACCGACCAGAGATACAATCAGAAATACCAGACCTACGTAGTCGCAATAATACAACAGAAATACAGCAGGAAGCAGCAGAAAAACATAAGGAATCATCTGAAACTTGGTGCGTTTCACCCCTTTAACCACTGGCAACAACGGGAAGCCCGCAGCACGATACTCCTCTACCCGGCGAATACCCAAAGACCAGAAGTGTGGTGGTTGCCACAAGAATAATAGTGCAAACAGCAACCAGGCACCTGCATCAATCTCATTGGTTACAGACGTATAACCGATGACAGGCGGCATCGCTCCTGCAATTCCACCCAGCGACGTGCTCCACGTTGAACTGCGTTTCAACCACATCGTGTAAATCACGATGTAAGCGAACCATCCAAGCAGTGCCATCCAGCCTGATAACGGATTCACCAGGAGATACAGTACTGCTAGTCCTACAACACCAAGAATAATGCCATAGCCAAGTACAAACCCTGGCTTCAGATGGTTAATGTAATCCATCCTTTTTTTGGTGCGCTCCATCTTTTGGTCCAATTCACGATCCCAATAATTGTTGATTACACAAGCTGAAGCAATAACCAAGGTTGATCCAATCACGACCATGAGTAGAGATAACCATGCAATATCCCATTTTGAAGCTACCCAGAATCCTACCGCCACCGCAAACACATTTAACCTTAGTAGTCCGGGCTTAGTTAATGCAATCATGTCTTTAAGCATGAGGCTCCTCCTGAACTATGTAAAAACGCCATTCCAATAATGATACATGTACCTACCATTAATTACAATCGCTTTCATGAATTTGTCATAACCAAAAAAACATCCCTCACCGTTCCAATGAACAGGAGGAATGCTTGAATGAGAATTTCATCTTATTTTATGGGATGTATTGTTGCACAATTTTAGTAACTTTTCCGTCCTGCACCGTCAGATGATACGGGAATACGGACAGATCAAGAATACGGGTATTCTCATACAACGATTCGAACTTGGATAATGTCACAGGTTCATTCCACTGAATGTCTGCGCCCTGCATCGTACCATCCCGATCATACAACTGCATCAACACTTCAGCATTGGCACTAACCTCAACCTGCTCCTGCTCTTTGCTATCGTTGACAATATAGTAACCATCTGGAGCACCGTCTATACCAGCTTCCGGATTACGCTGTGCAAAAATCGCATTGGCTTCTTCACCCTGATACCAGCCAATCTTGTCCACTGTCATAAACAATTTGCCGTCTTCTATATGCATACCTTCAACATAGGCTGTAAACATCTCGGAGTTGGCAACTTGAGCTTCTTTCGCAGAAGGTTGTTGATCGTCCGTACTGCCTTGAGCATTCGCAGGGGTAAGTAAATATGTAGTCAGCACAATCATACCAAGTAAAGCAACAACTGCACCGATCATTCGTAGTTTCCATTGTTTTGTCGCGTTCTTCATAGGTAACATCTCTCCTTAATATGAACGTTACTATTCCTTAACCGGAAGTCTTCCTTCTCAAACGCTCATGTGAACTATCAATTCCAACGTTCTTTCTTTTACTATCATACTTGTTAGGGAGATTATAAAAGTATCAGCCAGATTAAAAATAGTTACAACGCGCGTCATCACTTCTCTCTGTAGTCTCCGTAAACGGCAATAACCCCTGAAGGCATCGCCATTCAGGGGTTATTTACTTCCTACTCTTAATGATTGGGTGTGGAGCTTTGTGCCAAACGAACGAGCATATGAGCCAGCATGTGACGTTCATCTTCCTTGCCGACATTCCACAGCTCCTGAAGCAGTTTTTCTTCTCGATTACGGGGCTCCTCCCGAGCTGCCAGATAATCCGCTACTTTCTCAGCAATTTTGGCCATCTGCTCCTCGCTTAGTCCGATTGATTCTCCCATGGCAATTCGCTTACCCAGGTATTCTTTGAACGCATCAAAGTTCTGTAAAATCTGTTCTCTTTCTTCCGGCGCAATCTTCTCGATTGCATTGTCCACCTTGTCCGTTGAAACTTGGCCATCTTTATGGATTACATGATTTTCTTCATTCATTTTCATAACCTCCTGCATAATGGTTGTTTATTGGTTTCAAGCTTTAAACTTAATACTCATTGGTTATCTATAATATAAACGTATTGCAGAAGTTTAATCAGTACGTTCAATTCTGTATATATCTTCTATATATGAGCAAGTACACGTTTCAAAAGAACTACAGCGGTTAATCGTTTACATATATGTAACGGTGTTTGGATATGTTAATGAACACCTTACACATTATCGAACCAGGAGGGATTCACATGAGTGATAAAACCAAACATGAGAAGACAAACGATGAACTTGAACCAGGAGTGAATACCGTTATCCATCCAGACAAAAATAATCCCGGACCAACCGATATGATCGAAGGCGTGGTTGGTGATATTGTGGACAACATTCGCAAAGATTTCTCCCATGACTCGAAGGACAAGACATCTTCTTCCAAGTCAACGGATTAATCAGACAAATAAGCGTAATCCTTTTCTCACTAACAAAAGATACTCAAAAAGTCCTCCTGCCGCATGCATGGGTTGGGAGGACTTTTTGATAATGAACAATTGAATAATCAACCTCATATCTGGAGGTGAAATTTCAAAGTGAATCCTTTGTCATCTGCTGTAACGCCTTATGAATCCAGATCGCGGCAATGGAACCCTCACCCATCGCAACCGTTGCTTGTTCTGCGTGCAGGCCCAGATCCCCGGCAATCCACACATTCGTCGCTGCCTGCAAGCTACGTGGATCAGCTTCCACATGTTTATTATCTGCGATTACAGCTCCAAGCTGCTCCGCCAGTTCATAATGTACACGATTGCCTCCAAATGCGATAAACCCACGCTCCGACTCAAAGATCTGTCCATCTTCGGTCAGAACACCGGTGATATGGCCATCCTCAATCTGTTGCACTTCCTGGGCAGCCGCTTCCAGATAACGCACTCCCGCCTCTTTCATGCTGCGATGAAGCTCTGCAGATATGGGAGCCTGCTCATGATTGATATATAACAGATCATTCGTACGCTGAATTAAAATCATCGCCATATTGGCACCTGCTTCTCCAGATCCCAATAGTACCGTACGTTGATTCTGAATCTCATAACCATCACAATCGGGGCAGACATAGACTGTTCGGCCCAGCGTTGGAGTTAATCCCGGAATATCCGGAACTCGATCCGTGAGCCCCGTTGCCAATAACACGGTTTTGCTCCTATATTCAGTTCCTGAAGTACCGAACAATTGAATCTTCTCACCCTGACGGCCCGCTTTAACAATGCGGTCTCTCTCAAAAGATACACCGGTCCGCTCTGCCTGCATTCTGCCTCGTTCTCTAAGCTCTTCACCGGATACCCCATCGGGGAAACCGAGGATATTATGATAAGTCCGGCACAACGTCGATCTGCCTTCTCCCGCGTCGATTACCAACACCTGATGAGCTGAATAACGTCCAAGCTGAATGGCTGCCTGAAGCCCTGCGAGCCCTCCACCTACAATTATGCAATCAACCTCTCGCATGCTCCTTCTCCTCCTGAACTATAATATTGAACTAACAAATATTTACACTGGTCACTCCGATGACAGAACAACCTTCCGATCGCTGTTATCCCCAGATTTTTTTATCTTTTACAAAGGTTAAATCCGGTGATAAATGCGCACGCTTCGCTTCTTCAGCTTCGTTCTGTCCTCTCCGTTTTGTGTAAATGTTTAGTTCAATATATACTATTTGTCCTTCTATACATTAAACCGTTCAGCCAAACTTAAACGATTCCTCATATTGCTTATCTTATACCAAAACAAACAGACCCAAACCATCCGGCAGCATCCCGGGTCGCTTGAGTCTATGAATATTTAGAAGTTATACGATTCAAATCGCGATGCATTCGAAATGGCGCTCCATACATCCGCTGTTTCGCCGCCCATGTACCAGTAAGCCAGTCCAGCAATTTGCCGTTGCTTACTCATCAAGACTTTGGCTGATAACGAACGACTATCCTCTGCCCATATATATCTTGGTAAACCGTTACTACTGTACCCAATAATATATTGAACCAAACTTGCATCCCACCGTCTTACAGATCCCATAGCATGCGCACGCATTCCCTGATCTGCCAGTGTAATGTCCCAAGAGCTGGTTGCTGGATTCACTGAAGACCAGTCTCGTGTATACAAAGGAAGGGCCAAAATTGTTTTGGCACGTACCACCTCGGAGAGCATGGTATCCAAAGCCTTTTCCACCCATGGAAGAGACGCCACTGATCCTGCTTTCGGATCACCGTTCCAGTGTTCCTCGTATCCCATCAGCACCATATAATCCGATACAGCGCCCAGTTTGGCATAATCAAATGCATCCGTCCAATCAGTACCCAGGTCTGGAGAAACGTCCACGGACACTACAGCACCGAGTGCATGCAACGTAGTCGTCAAAGAGGTCACAAATGCCGTCAGCCCTTCTCGATCCGCTGGATCAACATTCTCGAAGTCCACATTAATGCCGTCCAGTTTATAGGTTTTGACATAAGCGGCTACCTGTGAGATCACTGCCGCTCGGTTGGCTGAGCTGGATAACATCTGATGCGTAAGTGCCGAATCGGAACGATTCCCAAGCAATGGCCATAACTGCCTGTTGGTGGCGAATGCCCAGGAGATCAATGCAGGGTCCGCGTGATCCGTTACTTTCATACTGCTGTTCAGGAAAAACCAGCGCGGGACGAGCGTATTGACCTCAGATTGTTCCACTTGCTTCTTGAATTCAGCGGTAGTGGAGTTATATTGCCAGCCCAGCTGAACGCCAAGTTCATCCCCACGTTGTAACTGTTCAGACCAGGTTTTCTTTTGTAAAATGGCATCGAGCATTACGGCTGCTTCTTCTCGTGTTACCTGGTCATGTGGTCTGAACATGCCTCCGCTTCCCCGCATTAGTCCAAGTTGATATACCGTCTGCACATAAGGACGTGCCCAGTCCGATATATCCGCTGCGTCGAAATACGTTGAAGATAAGAGTGATGTCTCTACGGGTTGTTGTTTTAACATTCGAACAAGAAGGGCAGCCGCTTCTTCGCGTGTAATGGAAGCATTAGGCTGGAACGTTCCCTGACCCTTACCCTCCAGAATAAAAAGATTCGTCATGGCGGCAACGTTGCCGTAATACCAAGCATTCATGCTTATATCCTGATAGGGGTTTATATTATTTTTAACGGGCTTCAAACCTAGCAATCTCACCGCAAACGTCGCAAATTCTGCACGAGTAACGGCTTTCTTCGGTTCAAACGTAGTCTTTGAAGTACCGGCAGCAATACCTTTATTCACCAGATGTGTGATGGCATCCCTGGCATAACTGGTGCGCGTATCCTGAAACTGTTGCTGCGCGCTTGCAGCCTGAACGGTAGAGCCGTATCCAGCCACCGATCCAAGTGTTAATAACCCGCATAAAGCCATTTTCCATATCCGTTGGTTCGTTATGTCTTTTAATCTATTATTCACATCAAAAAGCCTCGCTTCATTGGATTACGATCAACTATCATCGTATCAAATTGAAGCGAGGCCGTATGTGGTTAAATGTTGGGAAATGCGAAGCTTACTTGAATCAATTTCATAACTCATTAAAATGAATTTATGTAACTAGATATAGACAAATTGAAACGTTTTGATCTATATCTAGCCTTGATTGAAGCAGCTGAAGGTATTATGAAATTGATTTACTTGTGTACTTTTACACGCTCTTCAATGGGTTGGAATTCTTTCTCACCCGGTGCTGCCGTTGGTTTACCAAATGGCATCTGAGCAATCAATCTCCAGTTCTCAGGAATGTTCCATTCTTGCTTCACTTTCTCGTCAATCAACGGGTTGTAGTGCTGCAAAGATGCACCCAGACCTTCTTGCTCCAGAGCAGTCCAGATTACCAGTTGCAACATACCGTTGGATTGATTAGCCCAGATTGGAAAGTTATCTGCATAAGCTGCAAAGTTTTGTTGAAGCTGTGCGATCGCATTGTTGTCTTCGAAGAAGAGAACCGTACCATATCCGCTGCGGAATCCAGTCATTTTCTCTGCTGTGGATTTGAAGGCTTCTTCATTACCTACCACTTCACGCAAAATTTCTTCGGTGTGATTCCACAATTTATCATGTTGTTCACCAAGCAATACAACGGCACGGGATGTTTGTGAGTTAAAGGAAGTTGGTGTATATTTCACCGCTTCTTCTACGATTTCCTGGATTTTAGCATCCGAAATTGTAGATTCCTTGCTGATTCCATAATAAGATCTTCTGTTTTTCAACGCATCAAAAAAAGTTGTCATTCTTATTCGCCTCCCAATATTTTTTTCATTTGCCAATATAGTAACTATAATATAGTAACATACATTAGTCAACAAACTAATTTATTTTCACTAAATATACATTCACCGAAAACAATTCAACAAGTTTGCCCAATACAGCAATTGGAATTATCCTTCGCCCGTCTTTTTGCGATAATCCGCTCTGTATTTCTCTTCCGTAGACGAGTTGCTTTTTGTCTGATCTTTATTCTTCTCTTCCTGAGCTTCCATATTCAGATCTTCCATCGGAATTGGATCTACAGTCTGTTCTTCTTCATGTCGATCAAGCATACTTTCGTGCTCTGTCTTATATTGTTCAGGATTGTCACGGGATTGTTCCTGATGGGTATCACTGTTATTCTGATCCGGTGTGCGCTGTTTCATTCATATTCGCCTCCTCTGGGTTCATTACCTTTCTATACCTGTTCTGCGTGTCCTCTAAACACAGTGGTATGCATTCCACGAACGAAAATCAACAAAAAAAGCCAACCAGACAAGCTGGTCAGCTCACAGAGGGCTTCTATGATTGGCGATGCAATTGGGTACGGTACAGATCAGGCGAACATCCCACACTTTGTTTGAACATCCGACTAAAATGCGAAAGGCGTTTGAAACCGGACAAACGACTTGCTTCTGTCACGGTGATCTCAGGCTGAAACTGAAACAAAAGCTTCGCCTGATTGATACGGCGGTCATACAGGTATTTGAATATCGTCAAACCTGTCATTTCCTTAAACATGCCTGCCAGATATGGCTTGGACAGATGTAATTCCAGTGCCAAATCATCCAGACCAATGTCCTTCATATAATGGGTATCCACATAACGAATAATGTGTTGGACATGCCGCTCCCTCTCCGATGAGGGAAGTTGTTCCTGGACATCACCCTGGCAGATCTCTGCTACAAAATACAACAGATCACACAGTCTGACATTCATTCGCTCTTGCCTGAAAATGCTCTGACTTTGAGACAGACGATGAAGATCATGCAATAAAGCTTCGAATTCAGAGCGGTTATCTCCCTTCAGATTGACCCGGCAATTTCTGAGTTCTTCAAATGGTCTCAGGACCTCAGCCATACGGTCAGGATGCAGGCTGCTGCGAATGGCAGACGGATCAAAATGCAATGTGCTTCGCTCATAAGCACTGCCGGGTTTCGGATGTGGTCGATGAAGAGTCAAGCCATGCATTAACACCAGATCACCCGGCTCCAGGTTGTATACCCGGTCTCCTATAATATAAGTACATTCTCCATCATGAAAATAATAAATCTCATAATGTGGATGTGAATGGAATCCATCTGACTTGCCTGGGTTAAACGTGCTGGTGGATCGGTAACTATACTCCAGTGAAGCACTAAATTGCATCATGCTCGGCACATTCATGCACCTCCTGTTCGGAAGAGGGAAACGATTCGTGTCATGCCCCTGTAGGATATATGAAAGTGAAATTATAGAAGCTGTTTAATACTCTCTTGAATCTCGTCGATGGAGTCGATCGGTTCGAAGCGTCTGACCACACGACCCTCTGCATCAATCAGGAATTTCGTGAAATTCCATTTGATTGCATCGCCGTGTAACCATTCTGGTGCTTTATCGGCCACCATCAATTTCAATAATTTGGCCTGTATATCTGTTTCATCAAAGCCAGCAAAAGGCCCTGATCTTTTCAAAAAGTCGTAGAGCGGGTGCGCCGCTTCTCCATTCACATCCAGTTTGGAGAACATCGGAAATTTCACACCATAGTTAATCTGGCAAAACGATTCCGCTTCCGAACCGCTTCCAGGCTCCTGCTCTGCAAACTGGTTACATGGGAAACCAATAATCTGAAGCCCTTGATCCTTGTACTGATCATACAGCTTCTGCATGTCGTCGAACTGGTGCGTATACTTACATTTACTTGCCGTGTTTACGATGAGCACAGGCTTTCCTTCATATTGATAGAGTGGGAAACGCTCTCCACTGGTTCTGGTTACGGTAAAGTCGTAGATGGTTGGCATAAGTCTAGTGCACCTCGCGATAGTTATGTAGTCATACAGCATCATATGTCATTGTTAATTATATACGAAGTTTGAACTATTGTATTGGAGAAGATTAATTCTCCCTTTTAACAGAAACCCCTTCTGCCGCGAAGATTTCTTCGTTCAGCAAAAGGGTTATTATATGGGATCACAGTGACAGCAGCTTCAGCCCTTTACGGCACTTCCGGCCACGCCCTGAATGATATAATGCTGACCCACGAGGAAAACGATGATCATCGGAATAATGCCTGCCGTGGCAGCGGCCATCATGCCGTTGTAATCTACATTATTCTCCAGAATAAAGTTCTGCAGTCCGAGCGGCACGGTGTACAGGTCTTTGTCGATCAGGAACACAAGTGCATTTTCATAGTCATTCCAATGCCAGGAAAAATCAATGATCGCCAGGGTAGCCAGCGCTGGCTTGGCCAAGGGCAGAATCAACCTGAAGAATATGCGCAGGTGACCAGCACCGTCGATGAATGCCGCTTCCGAGATCTCCGTAGGCACCGACAGGAAGAATTGCCGCAGCATAAACACGCCAAAGATCGTGAACATTCCGGGCAGAATCAATGCCCAATGCGTATTATATATGCCAACCCATTCAAACATCAGGAACTTGGGCACAAAGAGCACCTGCGGCGGCACCATCATCATCGAGAGATAGATCAGGAACAATGTCTCCCGACCTTTGAATTGAATCCGTGCGAAGCCATAGGCTGCAAAAGCCGAGAGAAATACAGCTCCGATCGTGCTAATTAGCGATATTTTCAACGAGTTCAGATAATACGTCGCAAAGGTGTCCGCCCCGCTCCAGACCTTGATATGATGCTCCCAGTTCAGGCTGGAGGGTATCCACTGGATGGGGTAGGTGAATACGTCCGCAGGAGATTTGAACGATGTGCTGATCATCCAGATGAACGGCATAATCATCAGCAAAGCAAACCCGGACATCAGAAGTGTCAGTATGATTCTTCGAATCTGCGTCAAGGACTCCATGCGGACTTTAACTTTAGGTGATTGCGGAGCTGTGGACTTCGCGTTCGAGGCAATTGATTTCTCCATAACGATCCCTCCCCTCCTTAATAGTGAACCCAACGTTTCTGACCGAGCCACTGCAATACAGTGAAGATCATGATGATGGCAAAGAGTGCCCAGCTAATGGCAGCAGCGTAGCCCATCTCGTAATAACGGAAGGCATTCTGGTAGATAAACAACGACAGCACAGTTGTACTGTTCCCCGGTCCACCCTGGGTAATCGCTTGAATAATGCCAAAGTTTTTGATCGTCATAATCAGTCCTGTAATCAACAGTAAAAAAGTCGTCGGGCTCACAAGAGGCCAAATCACTTGGCGTATCGTCTGCCAGGGGCGGGCTCCATCAATCCGTGCAGCCTCAACTAATTCCTCCGGGATTTCCTGCAAAGCAGCGAGATAAATAATCATGTTGTAACCCAGCATGAACCAGATCCAGATGATATCAATCGCATACATAGACCATTCAGTTGTTGATAACCAGCCTGGTGGGTTCGTAATACCGATTCCGCGCAAGAAACCATTAATCGGACCCGATGTTGGCTGGAACAGCAGCATCCAGACAAAGGCGATGGCAACACCGCTGGTGATATAGGGCATGAAATAGAGAGCACGCAGCGTTTTTTGCCAATACACCGACTTGTTCAGCGCCACCGCCACGATAAAAGCCAACCCCATCGATACCGGAACCGCTAACAGAAATACAAATGTATTTCGCAGCGCCACGCCAAACAGATCATCATTCAACATCCGGCGGATATTGTCCAGCCCGATGAAATTCGTCTCCGGGCTCATGAATTTGTAATCCGTGAACATGAGATAGAATGAATAGACAGCCGGTATAATAAAAAACAACAGCACGCCAATCATATTGGGCCCAATAAACAGATACCCGAGCCTGCTCTGCCGTTTCATCCAGGATTTATGCATATGCTCCCCCACTCCTTAACATCTGTTCTGGAATTAAGCATAACAAGATGTCCTCTAACATTGAAGGAACATAACCCTGTACCTGATATCACAGAACTATGTATTTCGGGCAGTGCCTTTCGAGAGGGAATTAACATGGAATTGTTCTATTGCTTATAAAGAAAAAGCCGCCCCATCGGGGACGGCATTCGGTCTATGGTGCAGCACTTGCATTCTATTGATTCTGCTTCAGCCAATCATTATGGCGTTTGACCATGTTCTGTACCGTAACTTCGGCAGTCTGGTTACCAAGGAAATACTTTTCATACTCCTGTGCACGCAGATCGACCACTTCCTGCGCAATGCTGCGGACAAACGTAGGTGTCTCATCACCATACAACACAAATTCCAGTGACTCCTTGTCATAGGAATCGGCATAATCACCCAGCAGATGATCAATGGCAGTCTGCTGATCAACGGCATTCGATGAAGGCAGACGCCCACCCGCAGCCATCGGCATCATTCCCCCATCGGCGTACCATTTCAGGAATTCCCATGCGGCTTCTTTATTTTTCGACTTGGAATTGATCGCAATAAAGTCACCCAGTCCCCCGCTCTTCACCATATCTGCTTCCTGTGCAGCCAGTCTCGGTACCGGGGCAAAGGCGATTTTCCAATCCCGCGGGAACTCGGTCATGTTGTTCGACGTGCGGATCAGCCATTCACCGATGTTAATCATGGCAGACTCACCGCCAAGGAACATGTTCTCCACCGGCATTTTGGAAGTCAGCTGCTCGCCAAGTGGAGGCGTGGTTGCATCCTCCTTCATCATCCCGTTCAACGTCTCCAGCCATTTGGTAACGAGTGGATCATCCAGGTTGGAAGTACCGTCAGCCTTAACATAACCGTTCTTCACCAGAACGGAATCGAGCGGGTCTACATAAGAAGCGGTATGCTGCACCAGACCGTACTTAAAGCCAGCCGTCTTCAGTTTGAGTGCATATTCACGGGCTTCATCCCATGTCCAGGCTGTTGGAACGCTCAGTCCGGCCTGATCAAGCGCTTTCATATTTAAAGCGAAGAAGGCAGCGTTTTTCTTGGTAGGCATCCCGTAATATTTACCGTCCACTTTCCAGGAAGCCGCATCTTCACCCATTTTCTCATCAATGTTGTAATCCGTGAACTCACCCAGATCCAGTGCTGTCCCGCCCTTGATGCGTTTATCCAGATTTGTGAGGGTATAGTTGACGTACAGATCAACGTTCTGCCCGGTGGACAGCGCCGTATCCAGCTTGAGGTTGCCATCATCATCATTCACAAACCGCACATATTCCACCTGAATGTCAGGATGCTCCGCATTCCAGGTATCTACCACTTCCTGTGGACCATTCTCAGGCGGCACCGCGCCCCACATGGTGAGCTTCACTTTTCCCGCTGCCGCTCCACCTCCGTTGTCTCCACCGTTCGTCTCATTTTTACCTACACAGCCGGCAAGCAAGCCCAGCATCAGCGCACCTACGATTAACCCCGTTAATCCTTTTTTGATTCTCATCTGGTCACATGACCTCCCTGAATTGAAGTGAGTGTACCTTCTGTTACATCGTAGCAGGGACCTTGCTGGGTTCATAAGATACATATCCATGATTCGGATTGAACAAAAATACGGATTTACTTGTGCTTGCCTGAGCACTCGGTACACATATTCCTTCTACTCATCCAGTGAATCACGAGCGGTGGCGATACTGGCTGGGCGTGCAACCGGTCCAACGCTTGAATATTTTAATGAAATAATTATCACTTCCGAACCCTACCCGGTAACCAATCTCCTGTACAGGAAGATCCGTCTCGCGCAAGTATTCAGCCGCTTTCTCCATCCGTACCCCATGCAGGTAATGAATCAGGGTATGGCCCGTTTTCTTTTTAAACAAAGCACTCACATAATTCTCGCCCATCATCACATATCGTGACATGGATTTGACGGTAATGTCCTGATCGTAATGCTGCCCGATGTACTCAATAATTTTGCTAATCTCCGGATGCTTCACAACCGGCTCACGAACAGGTGTGAACGGAAGATCTGTCTCAGACGTGGGCGCAGAAGAGACCGTAAGAGAATTAGGCAAATCAGGCGTTGATGTTGGAACCGGTGTGGAAGGTGGCACTTCATGACGATCTGTCTCTGTCCGGGCTTCAGTCGAAGCTCCCAGTTCCGCACTTACTTTACGTAGTGTGTCACGCAGTGAATTCACACTCATCGACAGCTTCAGAATATAATTCGAAGCCCCGTATTCCATCGCACGGCGTACATATTCGAACTCCCCCATACAGGTGAGCATAACAAATTTGGTTTTTAACCCGGCCTGACGGGTCTGTTTGAGTAATTCCAGACCATCCATACCGGGCATGACAATATCGGTCAGTACCAGATCAGGTGTATCCTGTATGATCATCGCCAGCGCTTCTGTCCCATTACCGGATTCTCCAATGACCGTGAAGCCCAGCTCTTCCCAGGAAATAATCTCTCGTACCGACTCACGTACAAATACTTCATCTTCTACAAGCAATACCTTCCACATTCCAGATTCCCCTCTCCAGTCGTCTAGTCTGACCGCTTCTGCACATAAGGCGTCGACAATAAAAAAGGAATGCTGAACCTCACTAATGTCCCCGGCTTGGTATCAATCACTTCGAGTTCACTTTGGCCTTTGAACAATAACCGCAATCGTTCCTTAAGGTTAGACAGGCCGATCCCCGGACGCGTCCGGGTTACCTGCAGACGCCGGGATTCCTCCATGCCAATTCCGTTGTCCGCCACCTCCAGCATCAGCTTGCCTGTGTCTTGCCTGTAAATTCCGATGCGGATCTGACCAAGCTGTTCCAGTGGCCCGACACCATGGTGAATGGCATTCTCCACCAGTGGCTGCAAGCTCAGCTTGGGCACCAGCGCATACTCCAGTTTATCGTCAAATTCACAAGTCACTTCAAAGCTATCGCGGTAACGAATCCGCTGAATGTGAAGGTAGGCTTGAACCAACTCGATCTCATCCTTCAGGTATACCAATTCGACCTGTGAATTCAGGCTGACCTCCAGTAATTTGCCCAAGGAAACACACATCTCGGAGATCTCCTCATTCCCGCTGCGGATCGCACTCCATTTCATTGTATTCAATGTATTCAGGAGAAAGTGCGGATTCATCTGGGCGAGAAGCATATGAAAATGTACCGCTTCCTTCTGGCGTTCCTCCGCCTTGAGTCTGTTGATCATCTGATTGGCATCATCCAGCATGGTATTGAACGTGCGGGTCAGTTCCAGCACTTCTCCGCGGCTGCGGCCTTCAGGGATACGGACCTTGAGGTTTTTGCGTACAACCTCCTTCATCTGGTTCTGCAGATGTGATAAAGGCCGAGTGAACGTCGCAGAGATCATAAAAGCCATGAGCACAAATGCTGCTGTGAAGCCAAAAAACGTTAAAAAATAGCGCTGCTTAAGCCCCGATATCTCCGTAAACAACACAGCTAGTGGAATACGATTTACCATGTACCAGTCCAGTGACTCGATGTATACGTAGTTAATCAGCGTATCTGAATCATTATCCGTCAGATAGGCCTCTGCCGGATGAAGTGCAATTTCCCGGGTCACGTCTGGGGAAAGTACCGCTTTTTCGGACGAGCGGGCAATCGTTTCCCCATTGCCAGTAATCAGGAAATACTCCTGATTGCTCTGCGAATCCTTCAGCATAGACTGAAACCAGTACGAATAATCGATGCTGATCCGTGCCATTCCGTACCTTTTGCCGCCACTGTCCTTCATATACGCATAGAGGGACAACAGATACGGGCTGGAGGATAGCTCCCGCAGGACATGGTTGGTATCCCAGGCATCCCAGCGGTAGAGCAACTCTTCTGATGGAAACGAGTTTGAATCAGTGTTGCCCTTGATGAAGGTCAATTCTCCAAGATGCTTGCGAAATTGTTCCCGATAAGGGCCATAGGCCAGAGCTTTTTTGGGCAAATACGAAGTGTAAACGTTATCATAAAAATCTAACAGCGTGAAGTACACGGAAGGATTATATAGAAAAAAGCTGTTGTTGATCATCTTGAACTTCTCTTCCACCAACGACTTGTTCTCAAGCGGAGAACGATTGTCTGGAGAAGACAGGACGTTTCTCACGGCTGAATCCTGTTCCAGAAAAATCAGGGTTTTGAATGCAATACTCATCTGGTCCTCCAGAGAACCATACATCTGCACCAGTTGCTCGTGGCTCTGTTCGCTGATTTTTTGCTCAACCAGAGATTCGATCTGTCCATAGTTGTAGACATTAAGTACGCTGAATGGCAGCAGAATCAATACCACAAACGCACCAAACAGCCGATACCTGAGCTTATGCGGCAAAAAGGTCTTCCAGTCGGGCTTTTTCATCCCCTCAGCGCTCCCCTGCAATTATTGAAATCATTATACCATCAGTTCCCCCGCTTCGGCCGGGGCCGGGCTCATTCGCATGGATATGTGATACCAGTTGCCAGGGACGGGATAGGAATACACAGATTTGTTCTATTGCATTAAAAAAACCGGAGATCTGGGATCTCCGGCTAGGCTGGATATAACGACTTAGCAAATTAGGATATAGGCTCCACTCCCCAGACAAGCTCGCCGTTCCGGTAAAGAGTTACCTTGGTCCAATCGGCAAAAGAGGTTTGCAGCGGGTTAAAGGAATAATCATCCCCTTCGCTGTAATTGGACCAGTCTGCTTTGTGCAACCGGGTATGGATCTCCCCAGAGGTTCCTCCGACCGGGATCACGCCTGCTCCGGTACCAAACTTCAGTTCCAGATAATGGTCCGCTCCAGGAACAGGTGCAGGCAGTTTCACTATGCTGCCGCTGATCTGACTGCCTCCAAGTTGTGCATAATCACAGAAAAAGGATTGTTGTTTCTCCCCGTCCACTGTATACCAGTAACGAATTGTCAGTTCATTCAGGCTAACTGTGGAGGTACCGTTGTTGTGAATGACAAACTGCGGTTTCATTTGGTTATCGAGCAGATTTGTCTCCCCTGCACGATAGGCTAGAGTCAGATTGCCAGCAGGCTCTGGCGGCCCTCCACCCTGGACCTTTGCGGAAGCTTGAACGGAGTTCACACTCTTCCCAACGCTGTTAACCGCATTCACCACATAGTAGTAGGTGGTTCCAGCAGATACCGCCATATCCTTATAGCTTGTTCCCGATACAGCGGCCACAGATGTATACGGTCCGGCTGCTGTCAGCGACCTGTTTACCGTATATGAGGTCGCACTTGCAGATGCACTCCAGCTTAGATTGATGCTGTTGTCGCTAACCGCAGTGGCGGTCAGATTCTGCGGAGCGGCTGGTACTGCCTCGACCTGGACCGTCTCTAAAACGGACCAATAGGCTGGCTTGGACTGGAGTCGCTCGTCGAAAAGCAGCGGCCAGTTGTTGCGGGCGACCGGGAAGGTTCGTAGCCAGGTATTGGCATCATCCTTGCCCCACAAGGTAACATTTTTGACTGTGTCCGTATGCCTCAGGAAGATCTGGAACAGGGACTTGTACAGCGCCGCCTGCTGTGTCTTCAGTTCTTCCGGGAAGATATCATAAGATTGCGAATCATTGGAATATACACTTACATCAAGCTCAGTAATATGTGTTTCGAGGCCCAGCGCCTTGAATTTGACAATGGAACTCTCAATTTCCGAAAGGGTTGGATAAAAGAGGCTGATGTGTGTTTGATGGCCGACTCCGTCAATAGGCACACCCTTGGCTTGAAGGCGAGTGATCAGATTGTAGAGGGCCTGGCTTTTGGCCGGCTCATGGGTATTGTAGTCATTAATAAACAACTTGGCATCCGGGTCGGCTGCATGGGCGAATTCAAATGCTTTCTCAATATATTCTTCCCCGGCAATCTGGTACCACAGACTGCGCCGCAGGCCATCCGGCTCGGAGGCATCAATGACTTCATTCACAACGTCCCAAGCGTAGATCTGGCCTTGATAACGCTCCATTACCGTCTCAATATGCTGCTGCATCCGTTCATACAGCACCGTTTTGCTCACCAGATTGCCGTTGGCATCGTGGAATACCCAATCCGGAGTTTGTGTATGCCAAACGAGGGTATGCCCGCGTATCTCTTGTCCGTTCGCTGCTGCAAAAGCAACTGCGGCATCCGACCCGCTGAAATTATACATACCCTCTTGCGGCTCGGTACTGTCCCATTTCAGAACATTGCCTGGTGTCAGACTATCAAAATGCTTCGTAAGCAGCTGCTTGTCCGGTTCGGTCAGTAGTTCATTGTTCGTGAAGGCCGTCCCAATTCGAAACTTGCCCGCAAAAGCATCCTGTAGGGAAGGAATGTCTTCTTCGATCACAATGGGTCCGAGATCTGGCAGCTTCTCCAATCGGAAATCATCCACATAAAAAGAAGCTGTGGCAAGGTCTGGCACTTCAAAATAAACCGATAACTGATTCGCTGGTTCCAGCATTTTAAACTGTGCAGTAAGCTTGGTCCATCCGCCTGCGGATGCGGTACCGAATGTTAAATTTTCATAATGTGTTGTATCTGGCAGGGTACGCTGTAAAGACATATTGAGGTTTGTGCTGGACGCTCCCGCCGGAAGCTTCACCCAGCCAGTGAACACATACGTCTGTCCCACCTCCAAAAGTTCTGTCACATCCAGCGCTGGCCCATGCCATGTCATAGCACGCCCGCTCACTTCCAGTCCATAATCTCCGGTACGAGCTGCAACGGCGCTTGCATGAAGCGTTTCTACTTCACCGCGTCCGCTCCAGCTCTGAACCGTGCCATCTTCAAAATCATGACTCAGAATCAAGGTATTCTCCCCTTCTGCCGCATGGACAGATGGAGCCGCCCAATACAAAGGAACTAAAAAAGTTATCATCAAAACAAATTTAAGCGCTTTCAAAAATATCATTTTTCTCATCGCTTCCATTCTCCTTTATCGAATATTAGGATGAATTCCTTATTTTAAAGGCTAAGGCTATATCCACCTCCTTGGTTTTAGTTATAAAATCAGAGTCCTCATTCAAACGGATACGGGGGCATACGTTCGGATAAGGACTCGATATGGTAAATTATAGTATAAATTGTCCATGATCTACAACTGAAATTGTACTTCCCCTCTAATTTCGGTTAGAAATGCAGTATCCGTTGCTTCTGCACTCATTCACACCAGCTCCTCCATAATCTGGGCAACCCGTAACGAAGGTGTATACCTGGTGCTCCGCTTGCTTCAAAAGTTGTCTTTATAGTTGTCTTTAAAGCTTTCTGCTCACTTCTTTCAGCTTACACCCTGTGTCTCCTGCGATACTCAGATGGACTTATGCCCAACGTTTTGGAGAACACCCTGCTCAGATAAAATCCGTTTTCATATCCGCATCGCTCGGCAATTTGGTTAAGGGTCAGGCTGCTGTCAGCCAAGAGGTTCTGCGCTTTTTTCAGACGGACCCGTTTGAGATAGCCTGATGGCGTCTCCTGAAAAGCTTCCCGGAAACGCCTTGTCAACTGCACCGGACTCAAGGCCAGTCGCTGCGCCAATTCCTGAAGGCTGATCTCCTCTTCCGCACGCTCCTCCAGCAGCGCTGCCGCTTCAGCCATTCGTGCGTCTTCAGTAAATCTCCGCTCCTGTAAGCGATTCTGTCTGCGTTCCACCTGATACAGCTGCCACAAATCCATCATAAAATGTGTCTTCCAACGGGCAACTTCCCCCTTATTCTCCTCACTGTCCTGGCGTAAATAAGCGTACGTCGAGGCTAACCGCTTCGTGTCATTAATCAGCGATTTTCCGGCTGGTGGCAGAAACTCCTCCTCCTCCTCCTCCAGGCTACTGCTAAACTGTAAATAGTGAAATGTCAGCGGGGTAATGACTGTCCGCCGAAAAGGAACCGCCGGGGGGCACAGCACCAGATCGCCAAAACTCGCTTCTCCGATCTGACCCCCAATCTCATAATGGAATATTCCCTCTTCGACGGCAAAAGCCACCCAAGTCGTATAGATATCTTCCGTAAGAGCAAATTCCCCTTTTTGCTTCCAGTAGATGTGGTTAAGCAGCTCCATGACTTGACCACCCTTTCTGTGAAATAAAGTATATGTTTGATGATAGTATAGTGCATTTAAAAAGTGAATATATAAATCTAAGATGAAATTATAGATATGTAGTTGGAGTCAAGGTGGATCTATCTTCAGTTGAGGAGGTCACAGATATGAAACAAGAGCATGTACAATACGACATCACCGTCATCGGCGGAGGACTTGCTGGTGTATGCTCCGCGATAGCCGCTGCCCGCATGGGGCAGCAGGTGGCGCTGGTGCAGAACCGCCCCGTACTTGGCGGCAATTCCAGCAGTGAAGTACGCGTATGGGTCTGCGGCGCTACCGCCCACGGAATTAACCGTTATGCCCGCGAGACGGGCATCATGGGGGAACTGTTTGTAGAGAATCAGTATAGCAACCCGGAAGGCAACCCGTATCTCTGGGACTTGATCATTTTGGAAGCCGTTCGAGCTGAATCCAACATCAGCCTGTACCTGAACACGGATGTCCATGAAGTTGAGGCAACCGGGGATGGCGAGGAACGCATGATTACCTCCGTTACCGGGTGGATGATGGGTTCTGAGCGCAAAATCCGATTCGAAAGTCAGATCTATCTGGACTGTACGGGCGATGGATTGGTTGGCTTTCTGGCTGGAGCCAAGTTTGCACTCGGCCGGGAAGCCCGCAGCGAATATGGCGAAGATTGGGCACCGGAGGTGGCTGATCAGATCACGCTGGGCAGTACACTCCTCTTTTATACCAAGGATGCTGGTGCGCCTGTCCGTTATATCCCGCCTTCTTTTGCCAAGGATATTACACAGACCAGCATTCCGATTCGCCGGGTCATTCGCAGCGGGGATTCCGGTTGTCATTACTGGTGGATTGAATGGGGCGGTGAACATGACACCGTTCATGACAATGAGCTGATCCGTGATGAACTGTGGTCCGTGATCTACGGGATCTGGGACTATATCAAGAACTCCGGCAAGTTTGATGCCGACCATATGACGCTGGAGTGGATTGGTTCGCTGCCTGGCAAAAGGGAGTACCGCCGCTTCACGGGTGACTATGTGCTCACCCAGAACGATATTATCAGCCAGCGGGAGTTCCCGGATGCCGTCGCCTTTGGCGGCTGGTCCATTGACCTGCATCCCCCGCAGGGCATGTACGCCGAAGCGAGCGGCTCGAAGCATATGCATGCCGATGGCGTATATCACGTGCCGTTCCGCTCGCTGTATTCCGCCAATGTGCGGAATATGCTCATGGCCGGGCGCGACATCAGTGCATCACATGTCGCCTTCGGCACAACGCGCGTCATGGCAACATGCGCGGTCATCGGCGAAGCCGCGGGTACGGGCGCGGCGCTCTGCGCGGCCATGGGGGTGTCGCCTCGCGAGCTGCACGCGAGGCATCTGGCGGTCCTGCAGCAGACGTTGCTGCGGCAGGACGCTTCCATCATCGGGGTGCGCAGCCACGATGAGCTGGATCTGGCCCGGCGTGCCAAGGCTACAGCCTCCAGCACGCTGACGGGCATCGCTCTTGAGCAGCCTGGCGAGACGTACCCGCTGGGTACGGATGTTGCCCTAATGCTGCCTGTGCATCCAGTGCTCAGCGGCCTGGAGCTGCTGCTGGATGCATCCAGCGATACCGCGCTGACGGTAGAGCTGTGGGATACGGGGCGTAAGGAGAACTACGTCCCGCATTGGTTACAAGTTACGGCGACTGTTAACGTTACAACAGGAACTGCGCAGTGGGTGAAGCTTCCGCTCGAATGGCGACCGGAAGAACCGCAGAATGCTTTTATAATCATCCGCTCCAATAAAGCCGTCTCACTCTACCATTCGACAGAAGCACACAGCGGGGTGCTGATCTTCTTCAAAACAGAAGAAAACCACGTCTCCAAAAATCTGGAGGATCATGCCACGGATCAGCCTGTCGTAGTATGGTCTATGCAGGGATTGGCGCGTCAGCCATTCTGCTGTCGTACCCTCTCTGAGACTTCGGCCTATTCAGCGGACAACACGATTAACGGTTATCATCGCCCTTACGGTGGGCCGCAGCAGTGGATGTCGGAACCCATGGAGCCCGGCAAGCCGGAATATGTTCAGTTAACATGGGAAGAGCCGCAGATGTTGGCTGAAGTACATTTCACATTTAATGACGATGTGAACGAGGATCTGGTTAATTTACATCACCATCACACAACATTCCGCGTGATGCCTGAGCTGGTGCGTGATTATCGCGTGGATGTACTGGCTCCGGCTGGCGAATGGATACAAGTCGCAAGTGTGCAAGAAAATCACAAAAGAAAAGTTATTCATTCCCTGGATGTCCCTGTGTCAGCTCAGGCTCTGAGAATCATAATTGATGCCACAAATGGCAGCAGATATGCCGAATTAATCGAGATTCGAGCTTACTAAACAAAAAGGAGGATACAGGAAACTGTATCCCCTACCCTCCATACAAGTCCGCCTTATTCTATTCGGCGGTTGGAACCCGCAAGCCCTCAATCAGGATAAACAATGTAAGTGCTTGTCCATAACCCATCGGACTAATCGGTATATCTTTATAAAACTGAGCATCTTGTCCCACAGGAGTACCATAGGACACCTGCTGTACGACTCCGTGATCATCAATATGTTTCAACACCGCTTCAAGCGCACTCAAACCATTCTGGCGATAGGATTCATCCAGGTATCCATACCGGATTCCCTTGAGAATGCCGTATCCAATCGCTGCTGTTGCCGAGGTTTCTTTGTAAGAGGTTGGATCATCCAGCACAGTGTGCCACATGCCATCCTCACCCTGAAGCTTGCTCAGTGCTCTGACTTGAGCGGTTGCTGTATCCAGCAGATAGGCCTTGAGCCCGTCTTCGATCGGAATGATATTCAGGAAATCCATAACTCCCGCCGTATACCATGCATTGCCCCTTCCCCAATGAACAGCACCATAGTTATGATTTTCATTGAAATCCCAGCCATGATAGAACAATCCGGTTTTCTTGTTATATAGATATTTGATATGCACAAGGAACTGTCGTTTGGCTTCTTCCACCATGTCGGGTTTCTTGAAGTATACCCCTGCCTTGGCCAAAAATAACACCGTCATAAACAGAGTATCAATCAGAATTTGACCCTCATTGGCGTCTCCCGTGATCATATGCTGAAACGCACCATCTCCGGTTCGCAGCAGTCCATCCATGATCCAACTGCTCCACTCCTCACAGACCTGTTCGTATTCCCTGTTGCCGGTCAGCTCGCATAGTGAGATCAAAGTAAGAAGCGGAGCACAGGTGTTCACATTTTTTTCCGGTAACCCTTCCATCAGCCTTGCATTGTACCATGATTCCAGAAATTCCAGCACTTTAGGATCTTTCGTTGCCTCATGGAGCTGAAGCAAGCCATACAGACCGACACCTTGCGGCCATTCCCATAGATGTATGTCGATTAGTCCGATGGGAAACTGTTCATTGATGCTTGTGTTTTTCATAGACTCCATCGCTTGGGATACCTTGCTTATTCTCTCCTGCAGCACCATTTGATTCAGCATGTTGGTTATCACTCCCTTGGTTTGTTGCACACGATTCAGCGCTCGATGTCCAGTAACTTCAGTTGTCCCTTCACTCCATAACCTTCGTGTATAATTTCCTCTTCTTGAATAAGAAAAGGCTTGTTCATTCCCCATTGAATTGGACCATATACCGGGTCTGTTAGAGTGAGAGTTAAAGCTTGATTATCGAATTGCGGGCTTGCAGAACGAACTTGGTTGATAAAAGCGTCAAATGACCCGAATTGCTGTTCGCTTCCTGCTCTTATAATCCAGGCGTTACGCATGCCAGGGGAAATAAGCTCACGTTCCCTTGTCACCCCGTTGCTCTCCATACTGATCCCGTTAGCCGCATATATAGCTACATAACCCTTATCCAAACGAGCAAAATGCCAGTTCTCATGCCTTACCCATTCCGTGAAGGAGTGAGTAGGAAAATAAGCATGTGTCCAGTCAGAGTTGTTATCCGCAGGAATATCAAACATCATCAAAGCGATCCCCTCATGCTGAACAACATCAGGCAATATCCCATTCCCAGCCCAGAAGCAAGGTCGACCATCCCCATGCTTGTATATTTCTGCCGGATGATTCACCCAGATCTGTGCCTCAGGTGACAGAGATAAATGCTGGACATGCTCCTGATAACCTGGCTTGCCTGGACGAAAGCGAATGATTGAGGATAAGGAGTATTCCTTGGTCCGACAATGGTAGAGCTTGGCGTAACCTCCCTTGCCCTGCTGATTGGCGAACACTAACTGCTGATTGTCCCCAAGCAACAGATGCTCCTGATATGCTGCTGGAGGACTGTAATCCGATAAACTCAAGGCAACATTGCTGATTGAATAATTGTTTACATTGCCAACGCCATAAGCGATCCAGCACATTGAAGTTGTTCCCGCTGCATAACTGCCCAGCAGTTCCTTCTCATAGCTGCGCCCAAACGTTGTTGACAAGACTCCTTGATGCATTTGAACGGTAATATAATAGAATAACAGGTCCATTGCCTTTTTGGCTTGCTGCCTGAGCTGTTCATCATGGGCAAATTCATAGATATGCAATAGCCCAACCGCATCAATCGGAATGTATGCACTTGAATTCCATTCTGCCAATCCTTCATCCAAAAAGCGCTCAAACCATAATGCAAGCCTCTGCTCTGCTTTTTGACGATGTACTTCACCGGATTCACCACTGTTGCTGAACGTTTCATCCCCAAACAGCTGTCCGGCTAACAGCTCATTGGTATGGAACAACAAGGCATGGTTCTCACTGAAGAACCACATCACATCATCGCCAGGCTCATCTATCCAATATCGATAGCCCAGAATACTTGCTTTCACCCGATCCCAGAACGATTCACTGAACAGACCGCTATTTCGCTCATCTCTCCAAAGACGGAACAGTCCCACCAGATAGAAGTCACTGCAATCCTTCCGTTGCTCAATCCCTTCCACACCCTCAAGCAAAATGTTCTCCGCTTCTTGCAGATTGCCTCCTGTTTTGAGCATGGCGATGGCCTTATGAATATTGGGACTGCCCTTCTCAGCAATGCATCGCAGAGCCAGGGATTTGCGGGCTTCAATATCCGAAGCTTGCTGAGCAGCCTCATCATAGCTGGTATCATAGGATTGGCAGCCAAACTTCTTGGTCAGTACAATATTTGAAACTGAAATAGCCAGCGTGAAATATACGTAATGATGACCGAGTTGATTTGTATGTGCCAGGACCAGGTCCGTTTCCTTTTCGGCGATGTGTATCGTTTTATTTTCGGTGCCGTCAAAAAAATTGCCATACTGAATATCAACCTCACTAACGATGTCCGGTAAGGGAAGCGGCAGCTTAAGCTTAATCTGCTCACCTCTGAAGAGATCCGAAGGAAAATAAGCCTGTTCGAGGGCTTCCTCTGCGGATTTTACAGACTCCGCCAAATGAGGAGCAATCGGCAGGGAAATCACCAATTCCTCGTCGCCCAGGTATTCCACCGCAAAAGCATACATGGTATCCCGCTCAGCCAGATCCTCCCAGCAGGCATAGATCTCATTGATTCCAGCTACAAGTTCAGCTTTAATAACGATTTCCTGCTCCTTGTTACGCATGAGTGGCGCAAAATCCGTTACCATTTCCCCATTCACCCACAACGTCAGACTGCCATAGGTCTTAATCCGCAAAGAGGCGGTATGAGCAGTCAGAGAAATCAGTCTTGTCGCCGCGTAACTGCGCAGATGTGTCGGTACAAACCAAAATCCTGATTGCTCCACCCGTGGATTACTCCAAGGAGAATACAGTGTCCAAGGCATTCCGTTCTCTTCTCCAACGAAGTCGTCTCCCGGGCTAGGAAACTCGCTCCATTGATCAAAAAATCGGTTCACAGGCTGCGTTCTCCGATGTTCTACAAATTCCTTTCTGCATGGATTCTCATGAATGGCAAAACCATCGATAAGCCAATCATTAATATCTCCCTCCATCGTTGTTGGAACAAAGGCAACAGGCTTTGTATATATGCCGCTGATCATCCAATGATTAATGACCTGATTGCGACCTAATTTCATAGGTTTATAATTCAAGGTATCCATCCCACTCCGGGTGGTATCTGACATTCAACTCATCCTTTCATTCCTGAAGTAATCATACCGCTGACAAAATACCGCTGGAAAACCATAAAAACAATCAGTACCGGAAGCATCGTGATTACGGACATCGCAAGCAAACTTCCCCAATCCACGTTGTATTCACCAATAAAATTAGAGAGCGCAAGCTGAATCGTATATTTCGATGGATCACTAATCGCAATTAACGGCCATACAAAATCATCCCATCTCCACATGAAGGAGAAGATTGCGAGCACCGCAAGAATTGGCTTCGCTATCGGAAGAATAATGCTCCAGTAAATTTTCCATTCGCCCGCTCCATCCATCCGGGCAGCTTCCAGCAGCTCGTCCGGTACGCTCAACAAATACTGGCGCATAAGGAACACACCTGTCGGGGTTGCTGCTGGCGGGATAATAATCGCGAGCAGACTATTATACATCCCCAGTGCGCTCAGTACCTTGAATATAGGAATCATAATTACCTCAATCGGAATCATAAGTGTTGAGATAAAAGCAATTAATATGATCGCGCTTCCGCGGAAGCGATATTTCGCTAATGCAAAACCTGCCATGGAGTTAATCAATAACAGCAGCAGCGTTGAGGACACGGTTACGATCGTACTATTCATAAAATATAAGCCAAAATCGCCTTTGCTGAATGCCGCCTTGAAATGCTCAAAGGTGACGGGCTGCGGCCACAACTTGGGAGGGAAGCTGTATAGATCGCTATTCGTTTTTAGAGAAGAAATTACGACCCACAGGACAGGCAGGAGCCACACCACTGCAGCAACAGTTAACATACTGTAGATGACAACTTTGACCATAGGCTTCATTACCATTACGTAGCCCCTCCTTTCGATAGACGGAATTGCAGAGCCGAGAATCCACCAATAAGGATAAACAATATCACCGACATGGCACTGGCCAAACCGAGCTCCTGTCTGTTAAAGCCAATCTCATAAATATATTGAACAATATAGGTGGTATCTTTGCCCGGACCACCACCTGTAAGCGCAAACATAAGTGGAAATGCTTTGAACGCGTCAATCAGAGTCAGCATAACAACAAGCAAGCTTGTGGGCTTCAACAACGGAAGCGTAATATATCGAAACACCTTTATTCCTGTTGCCCCGTCCAAGCGGGCAGCCTCATAATAATCCGTAGGTATAGCCTGCAAACCCGCGATAAAAATGACCATGAAAAAGCCTGCACGTGACCATACTGTGGCGATGATTACAGCCGTATTTGCCCAAAAGGAAGAAGTTAAAAAGCCGACAGGTTCCACACCAACCACGGTTAACAGATGATTCAAAATGCCAAATGAATCTCCGAAAATCCACTTCCAGGTCAATCCTACGATAATGTAAGAAATCATGGTCGGCCAGTAAAATACGGCCCTGAAGAAACCGCGCATTCTAATCTCGCGCGCAAGCAGCAAAGCAATGCCGAGCGCTGCTGCATATATTAGTGGGACAACAATTGCTGCATAAATCCCCGTTCGTCCGATGGTCGACCAAAATTCCCGATCTCCTATAATTTTGATGTAATTGTCCAGCCCGTTGAACTTCATTGGGTTCAATCCATCATAGACATGGAAGGAATAATAGAGGCCCAATAAAGAGGGAAATACGATAAAAGTTCCAAAGATCAGGAGGTTGGGTAGTATAAACAGATAAGGAGCAATAACGAGCTTCCTGTTCTGTTTTGCCAGCGTATTTTTGTTTAATCGTTGTCCTTCACTCATCTGCTTGCCCCTTCCTTATGCGTTATTCGAAAGGGAGGCTTCACAGGAATCGCTAAGCCCCCGTATACGAATTGACCACATGGCTTTACGTTTATTGACTGCCAATAGCCTCGTTAATCAGTTTGGCTGTTCGATCCAGTGCCTCCTGCGGAGTTGCCTTATCGGATAGAACCTCAACAATATTATTTTTCAGGTCCGTTGTAATTTTGGAGATAATCGTCTGTCTGGACCAGTCATTAGCTGCAAGAGGCGAACTGTTCTTCAGTTCATCCGCGAAAATTTCAAACATCTCCTTGCCATATTCATAATTCAGGACAGCGCTGTCCTTCCGTGGACTCATAAACAATGATTCCTGATTATATTTTGAATTCACTTCTTTGGACGTTAAGTATTCAATAAATTCTGCCGCCTCCTGCTCATATCCGCTGCCTTCAAAAGCCATCAGAAACTTCCCGCCTGGCACTGAAGAACGTTGTGTTCCTTTTGGCATGTAGGTGACTCCCCATTCAAAATCAGTGATATCCTTGTAATTGCTGATCATCCAGTTGCCAGCCCAGTGGGTAGCCACCGTCCCGGAACGGAACAGGTTGTTCGGATTTTCCCCTCCGAGCCATACGGATTCGGGCATGATTCCTTCTTGATGAAGCTGCTTGAACTGCTCCATGCTACGGATTCCGGCTTCATTGTTAATCGCTGCCGCAGTGCCATCCTCTGTTAAGATGCTTCCGCCATTCTGATACAAAAGAGTGGACCATCTATGCGGTGTGACATCCCATACCATGCCATAACGTGCTCCACCTTTGTCCATAACCTCTTTTAACGCAGCTGTGTATTCATCCCACGTCCATACCTGGTCAGGAGAGGTCGGTACTTTGACGCCCGCTTTATCAAATAAGGTTTTGTTATAAATAAGCCCATTCGCTGTAACATCCATAGGCGCCGCTACCAGCTTGTCATTAATAACATAATAAGGTTTAAGTGAGTCAATAAATTGATCCTCGAATTGGTCCGCATTGTCCACGTAAGGTGTCAGATCAACCGCTTGATTAGCAAATGATCCGGTATCCGTGACACGGCTCAGGGCAGGTGGCTTTCCACCGGATAACATGGTTTTTAATTTGGTTTGGATATCCTTGAAGCCAACTTCAATCAGGTTGATTTTAACCTTGGTATTGGTCTGCTCATAATCTTTAATGATTTCCTTGATGACTTCTCCTTCTTTGCCATCAGAGAACCACAGGAAATCCAGAGTTGTTTGTTTTGGATTAGCATTGGTACCAGAATTTCCGCAAGCAGTCAATACGATGAGTAACATGACCAATACCATACTAGTGGTGAGCTTAAACGTTGTTCTTTTTGTCATATCAACATCTCCTTGGAAGGGTCTAATGAATTTTGGCTTCGTTGAGCAATTCACTTTTACGGAATAACTGTGGTGATACACCCACATATTGTTTAAAGGCCCTGCTAAAATATACAGGTGTATTAAAACCTAGCGTTTCAGATATGGACAAAATCGGTGCATCCGTAGACAGCAACAATTTTTTGGCCTCTGCAACCCTTTTCCGTATAACATAATTGCTTATGGTATATCCCGTTGTCTCTTTGAAAGAGTGACAAATGTAGTACTTATTCAAATGGAGTGTTTTGGAAAGTTCATCCAACGAAACATTCTCTGTGTAGTTCTGGTTTAAATAATGAAGAACCCGGCTTACACTTGTCTGCTTCTGGGAGGAACATAAAATAGGATTCGCGGATTGTTCACTGGTCGTTTTCCGGTAAATCCGCAGTAACAATTGGGTAAGACTTAATTTGACCATTGTTTTGTACCCTGTATTTCCTGCCCCCATCTCCTCCTTGATTCCTTTAAATATAGCTGTGATATGCTCACGCTCCTCCGGGGGCCAATGCACCAATAACCCATTGGGATGACGGAATATGGACATCAGATTCTCCAACTGACTGACAGCAAGCATGTCCAAAAGCAATAATTCCGTGAAATTGACAAAACTTCGCTTGTACACGATTTCTCTTGAAGGATTGATTCGGTGGGGCACACCGCCTCTGAATATAAACATATCTCCGGGCAGCGGCTTATATATTCGGTCACCGATTAAAAAGGTTGCATCTCCTTGAATAAAATAATGTATCTCATACCCATTATGCGTATGAACAGGCCATTCATCCTGAAAATTATCTGCTTCTGATCGCACATAAACTTCATTTTCCTGCAAAGCAATATTCGTCGGGGTGTGTATGGTTAGCATCAGTAAAGATCTCCCTTCCCAGAATATAAAAAGCAATATAGTTTAATAATTTACAATGATAGCGCTTTACAATGAATTGTATCACAGTTATTTCGATCTAATCTGAACTATATTGCTGTATTGTTGATCACAATTGTTGAAAATGAATAGAAAGGAATTCATAGGGATTCGAAAGATGGAAACAAAAAAAACCGCTGTCCAGCCCGTAGGCTATCACGCGGTCTATTAGCATTACCTTTCCACCCATTCATCCCAATGGTTTTCAAGAAAAATGACTTCTTTCTCATAGTGGGCCAGATGACCCTCCTCGACCATCTTCATAAAAGCAACATCTCCATCAGCCGCATGATCAGTCAGTGTTTTACACATGAAACGGATGCGGGAAACGACCCACTCCTTCAAATCTGCTGGAACACTCAGACCGTATGTAGCCATGAATAAGGCAATCCTCTGTTTTCGAACAGTTACGTGCGCCTGGCTGGCGTATGGCATTACACCCTTTCCATCCATCTCTGGTGAAAATTCTGCGAGTGGAATGGAGGCATACAAGGCATAGGCGATATCCCACATTCGCGGCCCGGACCCGCCATATCAAAATCAATAATGCCTTGAGGACAGCCATCCTTGAACACCACATTATACGGCGCAAAATCGTTATGACATACAACTTCATCTTCAGTTATGCCTGGATATCTGTTCGTTGATACTGATGTTGTTGTAAATCCAACGGTCGCATCATGGTAACTTCTCAACAGTTTCGCGACTTCAATCAAAGATTCATCTGACCACATATGGATTTGGTTTCGTATGCCGGCGTACCGTCTCACCTATTCTGATGACCTGATTCACATTACCTCCCGATAACACTTCCTCCTGTTTGACCAATTTCATCCCTCCTCAAGCTAAACTTCCTTGTTATGCCCATGATTACGATTTTTCTTATAACTCCCCGGGAATCCCGCGACCAATAGTATGAATCCAACAAAGAACATGAAGTATACAAGTAAACCTGTTGGATGCTCGTTCATCTGAGCAAACTGGGGTACGTTGGTCCCTCCTGAAGCGTATCCTGCTTCTACTATAGCGACAGAGACTCGTATTGAAATTCTCTCCATCGTTGAAATAAACACACTGCCAAGCATGAGGACTACACCCAAAATCTTGTTGATATTGTTCATTTAATGCCTCCTTGATTAACCGCACACAATATTGCATACGCTTTATCTACTTATGTGACTTTCGATTCTCTATTCCATATTCCTGCATTTATGTCCAAATATGTTCCATTTTCAATCTCATCATATCAAATAGCGGCGTCATCACTGACGCCGCTGTTGACGCTCTCTGAATAAGTTACGTAGCTACCACTTGGTGCAGATCCATACTATTTTCAAAAAAGGCTGACCGTTCAACATAATACAGATCATACATCTGTTCATTCATATTGATCCGTTGATATACATCTGGATACACATCATTGGCTAATTTCACATAAGGCAGTTTTTGTACGGCTTTTCTGGATCTTATATTTTGTTTGCGTATCTTCATAAATACCCTTTCAATCCCATGTTCCAGAAACAGTTCAACAAAAAAGGCGGATTTCGCTCTTTGGCTGTAACTATTTCCAAAAAAGGGTGATCCAATCCATGTGGCTAAAAAACCGGTTTGCTGCTCAATATGATATAGATCAATGGTACCAATAGGCTGCCCTGTTTCATTCAAAATGGTGCGGGAAATCACTGTCTTTTGCTCTTCTTCGGCCATCAATTGTTTAGTCAGGAATAGGTATTGTTCATACGATTGGCATTGATAACGAACGTAAGGAGAAACTGCGGGGTCCATCATTAAGCTGTACAGTGAAAGGCATTCCTGCAAATCACGTTTTTTTAACATTCTGTCTACCACCTAGTCCTTTTAGTTCGCTATATCAAGCAAATTAAGTATATAAAAGCTATTGTGGGATTTAATGAATTCTGTATGTGGCTTATGTAAAATGCATTGGTAAATGTTGTTCAACTTCATCTCCGGGTAGCACAAAAAACGGCATGTCCCTTTTGAAGGAACACGCCGTTTGCACGGATGCAGATAGACAGTAAATTATTGCATACCTTGCATGATTGCATTAATGATATTTTGCTGAGTCACGGTATTATTCGAGCGGTTAAACAATGCGAATCCATGTTGACCATTATACCCATTGTCCCAATAAACAGGAACCATTTTGTATTTCTTGGCTTTTGCTGTAACCGCTTTGGCGTAAGCAGCGCGATATACATTGTTGGTTGAATCGTACGACGTTTTATCAATCGAACCAAACTCACCAATCACTACAGGATAGCCTTGAGTCACAAATTTATCGTACATGGACTTGAACTGCGATTCCAGGTAATCCTCTTGTCCCCAAGTAGACTTTTTGGCAGGATTCGTTGCTGTTGCACCCCACTGCGTGATATTGCCGTTTTCCTCACCTGCAAAATCCCACGGAGAGTAATAGTGTGCCGAGATCATGATTCTCTTCTGCCAACTAGGAATAGCTGCGGATCTGTAATTATCTGTCGGAAGAGCAAAGCCATAATTACCAACAGTGTAGTCAATATTGGTATTCCAGCCTGGAATCAGCAACCATCTGGCATTGTTGTTACCTCCAGTCTGACGAACCGTATCCACAAAGATCTGATTGTAGGCATTCAGGTTGGCGTAATACGCCGAGTTCGGATTGCCATAGTTGCCATCAAATACTTCGTTCATGGATTCGAAAATAAGACGGTCATTGTAGTTGCTGAACTTGGTAGCAATCTGCTGCCATACCTTCTTATATTTCTCCTTAATGGCAGTCTGATTGCCACCATTCACGAGCAGCCATCCACCCTGTACGGAATTGTATCCATCGCCATGAATATTGATGATGACATATAGACCTTCATTGTATGCATAGTCCACGACTTGCTTAATTCGATTCAGCCATGCCGCATTAATTGTATAATTGGGAGCGCTTCCAATGTTGTTTAAATAGGAGACAGGGATACGAATCGTTTTGAATCCTGCCGCTTTTACCTTTTGGATCAGCGCCGGAGTCACCGTAGGATTACCCCAAGCTGTCTCACTCGGTGTGCCGTTCACCGCTGCTTCCAGCTGATTGCCCAGATTCCAACCTGCACCCATCTCAGCCACCACTTGCGAAGCATCTGCTGCTGATGCTTTAGGGCTCCATCCGGTAAAGGCCACGGCAGCCACTAACACAAGCGCTAAGCTGCTGATGCTGAATTTCTTCCATTTTTTGAACATAACCATACCTCCGCTTATTCTATTATTTTTAACAAGCAGTGCAGTTAATCTATGCATACAGATTGAATGATTCGAGAATACGTGCCTCCTCTCTCTATCGATCAAACAAATGAGTTTTTCGCCCGCCACCAACATAATAACACATTTATGGAAAATAAAGCGATATCTTTATTGTTTTTTGTGACTATTTACTACAAAATAACCCATCTATCCGTTTAAGTGGATTGCTTGAATTTGTTCTCTATCCAAATCAATAATCATGATGTGATCGCGCATAATGTTATCTCCGCAAGATATGGTTGCGCCGTAGTCGGTTATACTGTTAAATGTGATATCCACGCGATAGACTTCAATCTCATTAAACCAATTCTGATGTACCTTTTCATGAAGTTCATTCTCATAATATTCTCGAAAGACAGTCTCACAAGTTGAAAACCACTTAATGTAGTCTTCTATTTTATGAACCATTGAATCTAACGGTGTATTAGTGGACACATATATTCGGACGTCATTTAAATCCTCATCCTGTATGCAATGTTTAAATATTTGTACTGTATTTTGCAGTGTGTAACACCGGTAACTCTCATCACTCTCTTCTTCAAGCTCAATAAATTCACTGAACAATATGATCTTGCTCCTCTCAATGCATATTAAAATAGCTCATTTAACCACTTTACGAATTTTTCTTTCTCTTCAAACTGTGGGTAATGCGCCGACTCGTTGAATACAATGAAGTCTTTGATCGGTGCATCCAATACGTCAAAATAATCACGTGCTGCATTCGCGGTGGTCATATAATCATATTTACCCGTTACAAAATAGGTAGGAATCTCCAGTTGATCAACAATTTCGGGTAAATTTTGATCAAATGCTTCCTTCAGTAAGATGTCTTGTGAACTGAACATCCCTGAATAAAAGCGAATCATATCCAGCCCATTGTATTCGGGATTAAAAAGGAATCCTGAAATATAATCTCTATTCTCATGGATGAGCCTGGCTGCACCACCGTACTTTTGCAACAAAATTCTAGGCGTAAGTTCCTTTCCTTGCTCGATCGAGCTGCGAATTAGCTCCAGTTTTTGAACGTCCTCTGCATTACCCGCTTGTTTAGCTTGCTCGTACGTGTACTCCAAACTTTCCAGTTCGCTCTGAAGTGTATTAGCCATCTGTCCAATGCCTATATAAGCGTGAAACTGAGTGGGTGCTTTAGCTGCAGCTTTCATCCCGATGTATGTACCAAATGAATGACCAATTAATATAACCTTCTCTTGACCTAACTCCTTAGATACATAATCTCTTACCGCTAACAAATCATCTACTAATACATCTGTTGTCAGATTCGAGTAATCCTCAAAAAAGTGATAGGACTTCCCACTCCCGCAAGATCCAATAATTCGAATTCTCATTTACTCCCCTCAATCGAGTATACTGCTACATTTTTCCCTATTATGTCTACATCCTTCTCGTGTTTCATGCCATTCTTTTGCGCGACTTTCATAGAACCCACATTGCCATGTTGAATTAACGATATTAATCTTTTCTGCTTCAAGTGATCCATGCCATATTCTTTCCACGCTTTTGCTTGTTCATATCCGTAACCCATTCCCCAGTATTGCTCTATAACCCAGTAACCAACTTCAAGCTCATCATTGCCTTCAATGACTTGAGGAATCAGTCCAGAGGTTCCAATTAACTTGTTATCCTCTTTATTGAATGCGAGGAAAAGCCCTTTATCGTCTTTATTCCAGTTGATGAACTTTTCCAGGCTTTGCATGGTTTCTTCCTTGGTCCAGGGTACTCCATGTCTTATAAATTTCATCATATTTGGCTCACGTGTCATCTCAAAAAGTAAATCGAAATCATTTTTGGTATATTTCCGAAATATAAGTCGTTCTGTCTCCATCTTTCTCTCAACTCCTTCTTCATTCATTTCAAAATCGTTTGTTCGCGATCTACTGTCGATGTGAAAAACGCTTGCCTAATCTCTTCTCGAAATACTTCTTTATACCGATGTCTTCCAATCTGATCAAAACGGGCTTGAACTCGCTTTACGTGTTCTGTATCTAATTTTATCTTTTTCTCAATCTCTTCGTATTGTTCAAGGGTATCGTATTCCCACATCGCAAAAATTTCGCTGGTTTCATCATCGATTGGTGTGTGCCATCTCCCAATAAGTCTTGATCCGTATTTCAATTGGGATAGCAGCAAAATATCATTAAATAGAGCATTAAACTCATCTACAAAAGAAGTCGCAATAATATAGGTTTTTCTCCGATATATCATCAGATACCCCCTAATACAATGTAATCGCATTCATCTATATTCAAATATCATGGGAGATTTTCATTCACTTACATCCTGGTTGTTGAGCTAGCTCCTCTATATCGTTACTATAAATCTATATTACAATTACTTACATAATTGTACTACGAAAGCATGGGAGGGTCTATCTAAGCTTAGCAGTTAATCCCATTCGCCTTCATCACCAGACGTATCAATAAACTAGAGAAAAATGATAAACTGATCTTAGAATACAGAACATATTGAAGGGTAGGGGATTTCATACCAACGAAGTACTTTGACTTTATCTGTTTATATTTGCTTTATATTTTATGATTGGAGGACAACATAATGGATTTGGTTAACAAATTTTTAAATGGATTGAGAGCAGCATTATCAACTGAAGAACTTGAGGAACTAAATACAGCGAGCGGTGCTACAAAAGAAGATATAACTACATTAAGATCAGAATATCCAAATTGTCCAGAATCACTAATCGGTTTACTTGAAAATATGGATGGTACATATTGGAGGAAGTACGGAGAAAAAGAAATTGCGGTTTGTATTCTTGGCTCAGATGTTGAAGAAGGTAGATATCCATATTATTTACTTTCTACCAAACAAATGCTCGAAAGTTCAAAAAAAGAAGAAGACGTCTCTTATCTTTTAGAATACGAAGATGAAGAGGATGCCGTTGACTCTAAGATCAATCCTGAGGGGCTTCTTCCAGGGAGGTATATTCATTTTTCAGACTGTATGAATAATGGTGGAACATCAAGACTTTATATTGATTTTAACCCTACTGATGAAGGTGTATGTGGTCAGATTGTTCGCTTTTTGCACGACCCTGACGAATACGTAGTGATTTCAAACAGCTTTGACGAGTATTTACAGGGGCTTATTGACAGTGATTTTGTTTATCTAAATGAAGAATGAAGAAATATAGCTTCGATAGATCTGTATAAAGTTGCACATACATTTGTTTAGAAGAATAAAAGAGACAGCTTTCTCGCTGTCTCTTTTATAATTGATCTTTTAAATCATGGATGCCTCTTGAGACTATGACTGCTCATATTCAGTTTTCAAGATACTCATGCAAACACTATCCCAGTATTTCCCCTTTTTATATATCTTCTTTCTGTATCTTCCTTCTTCTTTAAAGCCACATTTTAAATAACATTTGTAAGCAGTCTCATTATACTCGTACACTTCAAGTTCTAATCTGTTTAAATTCAGCTCGATAATCCCCCCCCCCACGAATTTTTTTCTTTTGCATCATTCTTAATAAAATCTAATGCTTGTTTCTACCTTTTATTGGTTATTCAACGCTCGTGCATTTTTACAATTCGAAGCCTAATAACAGTACAGTTATTTCAATCGATATTTCTCATTATTTATAATTTCACTTATGATTTCAGGTAGTTGATCTTCTGTAAAATGATTAGTATACAGCTTGTTATCTACTCTCAGATCCGGATGATTTTCAAACTCATCCAGCAGAATTATACTTCTTTCTTTCATTTGATGTTCTTCTGCTCTTAGACGGTCTCTACGAATAATGGTTTGACGATCCACCATCAGTACAACATAGATTATGCGAACATGATAGTCTTCCAATTCTGTCATTAATCCATCAATGTCTTCAGGAAAGGCCACATAATCCAGCACTACATCGTATTTATAATCCAATAAGTTTTTCACTAGGCTAGATATATTTTTCCAAGTTAAGTCATTTGTATCCTTATCAAGCCAGGGTTTACCTCGCCCTTTGACCGGAAAGTGACTAACCGCATCTCCAGAAATGTAGGCACTTTTATCTAAAGTCTGAACCAGCAGCTTGGAAGTTGTAGATTTCCCTACTCCAGGGGGGCCAGATATAATATATAGGTTTCTACTCATTTCGTATTCTCCTTACAATATCTTTTGGAAACTTCCAATATCCAGTTTTCTATCAAATTTATATCCAATCTCTTTAAACAGAGCACATTGTTCATAACCATTTTTCTCAAATAATGATTTACTTCTTGTATTCTCCATGCAAATCGTCGCAATTAAGGTATGGAATCCTTGTTCTTTAGCAATCTTTTCAATAAAACGCGTAAATTATTTGGATAGGACCTTCTTCAATATGAGTTCTATGATTTCACTGGTCTCCAGATGATCGGTAATAATGCGAGTTTGAAATTGTTCATCCTTGAAAGCTTCAACACACTTTGATGCTTGTTGATATTGCCAGCCTCCATATTCATCTCCACGTTTAGCCAAACGATGATAAATCGTCTCTTCTGTAGCCGTAAAGCAAAAATGATGAATGTCCTGATCGATTTCTTTCAAACCGTTATAAATGTAATTAAAGTTTTCCTCTTTATAGATGGTCATGGGGACAATTAAGTGTTTGTTGTATTTCTGCTGCAGAAGTTTTTCCCGAACCAAACGCTCCATTAATCATGATGATCATTTAATCCTTTCACTCCCATTCAATGAAATTTTTCAATAGAAACCAAATTCTTCTGATATACAATTTCATCCATTATAAATCTTCCCCTTCCACTTTTGTGTTACAAAATGGAAAAAAACATAATGAAATCCCATTGAGCTTCCAATGGGATTTCATATTTGTACATTATTTTTCAATTAACCCTGCGATAATTAATTTATTTCCAAGTAATCAATGTACACGTCCCATGTCCCGTCATCTGCGGTTACAACCAGCTGAATCTCCTGGTTTCCAATGCCGTGACTAACATTATTAAGCGTATAGACCGCAGGGTTGTTTCCGCCAAAGTAAAAGGTACCCTTCGTCTGTCCGCCAATCTTCAAATCAACTCTAGCCATATTGGCATTGTTTGAAGCCGCACGAAGCGAAAAATTATGGATTCCACTTGCAAAATATTGCGTGTATTTAACCAAATCATTGTTGGCGTACAGCACCACTCCGTTGAAAGGGGAGCTTATATTCCCGGTGTACTGACCACCTTTGGTCATATTCTCGGCTTCTACTTTTGTTGAAGTACCTGGGGGATTGGTGGTGCCGCCATCAGGCGCAACTGCCCGACCTGTCGTTGGTGAGATCATGCCGGAGCAAAGGCCACGATTCTTCAGATTTTGTGCAATTTGCGGAATGGCCTGAAGTGTCGTCTGGTACTGATCATGCATTAGAATGACATCCCCACTTTTCATTGTGTTCACAGCCGCTACAATCTGGGCTGCGCTGGCACCATTCCAGTCTTGGGAATCTACGTTCCACAGCACTTCCTTCAGACCGTTTTGGCTCACAACGGATTTCAAGGTCGCATTTGTCGCACCGTAAGGAGGTCTGAACAGTTTAGGTGAACTTCCAGTAATGGACTGAATCGTCTGCTGTGTCCGTGTAATCTCTGACGACATCTGAGAGCTGTTTAATGTAGTCATATTCGGATGTGTATAGGAATGATTGCCAATCCACATTCCAGCTGCCACCTGTGCAGTAACCAGAGATTGATTATTTTGCGCATTTTGTCCAACATTGAACATCGTTGCCCGTAAGCCAGCCTGCTTCAACGCGTTAAGCATGTTTGTTGTATTTCCAGATGGACCATCATCAAACGTCAGACCCACATAACCATTCGGACAACTTGCATCTGCAGCACGAGCATCAGGCACCGCCGGAATAGAAAACAAGGTACCGAAAAGTGCGAGAGATATTACCGCCTTTGCCAGCTTTACTTTGAACATAAAATTACCTCCTCATATTATATTCACAGCATAATACCTTCTACACTCCCTCTCTTTATCGGACGTTCACCCCTTCAATAAAAGCGCTTTCAAATGTATGCAATCTGCTGTGTACTTTCTCTTAGATAAGAACTTTTAGTTCAAGGTAAATTAAGTATAAACGATACGTTTATTTAAAGTAAATTGAATTTTATCCAAAATGTTCTATTTTTTCATGTGTTCTAGAATCGCCTGTTGTACATCTCCCGTCTAGCACTCTCCTGTGTAAAAATGTCCTCCGGGGGCACCATGCGCTTCGGGAGTGTACGCCCTGCAATAATTTCTTTGGTAGCCTGCATAAGCTGAGGACCTAGCAGCGGGTTACATTCCACGACAGCGTTGATTTTTCCACTCGCCAGAATTTCAAGTGCTTTGCGGGAGCCGTCCACCGAGACAATGATAATGTCCTCTCCCGGCTTCAGCCCAACTTCTTCTATCGCTTGTATAGCGCCAAAAGCCATTTCATCATTGTGGGCAAAAAGAACATGCGGCCGTTCGTCTTCCGGAACTTGAAGGAATTCTTTCATCACTTGTTTCCCGTTGTCCTCCGTAAAATCGGCAGGAGCACTTTGTGAGAAGATGATATCTGCTCTGGTTTCGAAAATGCTTCTAAAGCCCTCACCACGCTGGATGGAAGGCGTAGAACCACTCGTACCTTGCAGTTCGGCAATCCGTATCAAACCCGGATGATTTCGCATCCGATCCTGAATGTACTTCCCGGCCTTCACACCTTCCTCATAAAAGTCCGATCCAATCGTTGTCACAAAAAGTGAAGTGTCTTTGACATCAACTGACCGGTCTACGATGATCACGGGTATACCTGCATCCCTGGCCTCCTGAAGAATACCATCCCAGCCCGATTCCACGACCGGTGCAATGGCAATGACATCCACCTTTTGCCTGATGAACGACCGAACAGCCTCGAACTGTTTCGTCTGAGACTGTTCTGCATTTTTTATTACAAGGGAGATTCCCGATTCAGCCGCAGCATTGCGAATAGACGTGGAGTTTGCCAGACGCCAGGCACTCTCTCTGCCCAGTTGTGAAAAACCCAAGACAATCGGTTTCGTAGAGGTATCCCTTGCTACCGCTGATTCCATCCATTCCTCAACGGAGGGAAGAGTTTCGAAGTTGTTAGACGAGATGGGAGGAGGAACAGATTCAGACTCAGGGGTTGTGCAGCCGACAAGCAGCAGTAGAATGAACAAGCACAACCCGTTCACATGTCTTCTCACTCACGCATCCCCCATCTCCATGTTACGCTCAGCATTCACCAATGCAGAGCGCATATTGTTATATCATTGTTTCGGTATCTGTATTCAATATCATTTACTTCGATCAACTTAATGCAGTGATTTCGAGGATACTCGCCGCCCGCTAAGAAGTCGCTGGAACAAAATAAAAACAAATAGCATTAGGCCAATCACAATCTTGGTCCACCATGAGCTGAGCGTACCTTCGAAGCTAATTATAGTTTGGATAGCCCCCTGGATCAATACACCAATAAAGGTTCCCGCCACATACCCTACACCACCTGTTAACAGGGTGCCTCCGATCACAACAGCGGCGATGGTATCCAGTTCAAGACCCATGGCGTGTAATCCATAACCGGATAACATATAGAAGGTGAAGACAACACCGGCAAGCGCGGAGCACAAACCGCTGAACGTGTACACCAGGATTTTGGTACGTGCAACCGGCAGTCCCATGAGCAGCGTGGATTGCTCGCTTCCGCCGATGGCGTAAACGTTGCGCCCGAACCGGGTGTAATGTGCCAGGTAGATCGCGAGCAGTACAATAACCAGAGCAATAATCACATTAATGGAGACAAAGCTGCCCCCTGGCAGAGAAATTTTCGTCTGCGCAACCTGTGTGTAAAATGGATTCGTAATGGTAATGGTGTCGAGACTGATGACATAACACAGCCCCCGCGCCAAAAACATGCCTGCCAATGTCACGATGAAGGGCTGGATTTTGAAATAGTGGATGATCGCCCCCATGACTGTGCCAAAGAGCGCACCCATGACAAGCACCATTGGTATAACAATCGCAGGCGACCATCCTTGCTTCTCGACCAGACTTGCGCTAATGATGGTCGTCAGCGCAATGACAGAACCTACCGACAGGTCGATTCCTCCCGATACAATCACAAAAGTCATGCCAATCGCCGTGATAATCAGAAATGCGTTATCAATGAGAAGATTAAGCAGTACCTGTGTGGAGAAGAACCCCGTATACCGGAAAGAGCCTATGGCAAACATCACGGCCAGCAAACCGAAGGTGACAAAGACCGGGAGATACTTACGATTAAGAAACATGGCGGTTAACCCCCTGTTCGGCTGGAAACTTCCGTTTTTTCCAACGGATCACCATGGAATTGCGGAATGAATCGGATTGAATCAAACATACGGCCAGTACAACAAAGGCTTTGACAACCAACGTAACTTCTGGCGGGACTCCAATCATATAGATCGTCGTTGTTAAGGTTTGGATAATGAGTGCTCCAACGACGGTACCCATTAGATAGAAACGGCCACCATTGAGCGAAGTACCCCCGATGACTACAGCAAGAATAGCATCAAGTTCATACCACAGACCTGCGTTATTGCCATCCGCACTGGATACATTTGAGCTGAGAATAAGCCCGGCAATGCCGGCACACAGACCACAGAAGACATATACCGTGAGAATAACCGTTTTTGAACGAATACCTGCCAGTTGGCTCGCGTTTGCGTTACTTCCGACCGATTCAATAAACAGTCCCAGTGCCGTTTTTCTTGTCAACAATGAGGCAACAAGCAGAACAGTTAATACGATGAAGATGGAAAAAGGCAATGCTGCAAGCGAACCTGCCCCGATATAGGCGTAGTTCGCGTTGGATACAGTAATAATCTGTCCACTCGTAATCAATTGCGCAATCCCACGTCCAGCTACCATCAGTATAAGCGTTGCAATAATGGGCTGGATTCGGGCAACCGAAACCAGCGCCCCGTTCCATATGCCCAAGATCAGTGAGAGACCTATAGATAATCCAAGTGCAACCAACACAAGCCAGAGCGAACTCTGATCCACTCCTCTGCTGATGCTCATACAAGCCACGGCACCGGAGATCGCTACAATGGAGCCCACGGACAAATCGATACCTCCGGTCGCAATCACCAGTGTCATACCGATCGATACCAGAATTAAGGGCGCTCCAAAATTGAGAATATCAATCAAGCTGCCATACAGATTCCCTTCACGCATGACGAGGGAGAAGAAATCCGGAGAGTACAGCAAATTAAAGATTAAAAGTAAACCAAGCATACACAACGGCCAAAACAAATGATGTTTACGCATCTTGCCCGCCATCTCTTTAACCTCCTGCCATTGCTTTCATGATTTGCTGTTGATCAATCTGATCCCCGCGAAGTTCTTGCACTTTTTTGCGGTCCCGGATTACGGCAATCCGGTGGCTGACACGAATCACTTCTTCCAGCTCGGACGAAATGAACAGCACGGCCATGCCCTGCTTCGACAGAGAGAGCACCAGCTTCTGTATCTCAGTCTTTGCACCGATATCAATTCCACGCGTAGGTTCATCGAGAATCAACAGATCGGGGTTCATCAGCAGCCACCGTGCAAGCAACACCTTTTGCTGATTACCGCCGCTCAGATTTTTAATTAAATGCTCCGGGTTTTTCGGATGGATATTTAACAGGTTGATGTACTTTTCGGCGATCTCACCCTGTTTCTTGCGTGAGATTGGTTTGGACCAACCTCGTGTCGCTTGTAAAGCCAGAATAATGTTCTCCCGAATGGTCAAATCATCGATTATGCCTTCGGTTTTACGATTCTCGGAGCAAAAAGCAATATTCTGATCAATTGCATGACGCGGCGACTTGACCGTACTTCCTGTATCCACAACGAGCAGCTTGCCTTCGTCCGAACGATCTGCACCAAAGAAAAGGCGAGCGATCTCAGTACGACCAGACCCCAATAACCCAGCCAAGCCCACAACTTCTCCCTTGCGAATGTCCAGATCAAACGGCTCAATCGCGCCTTTGCGTCCAAGTGCCTTAGCGGTAATTAACAGTTCTCCCGACTCCGCCTGAGCAGCATCCGCTTCCTTCGGAAGCTCCTCAAGCACCTCGAGCTCCTTGCCGATCATCTTGAGCACCAGTTCCATGCGTGGAAGTTCTGCGGCTATGTACTCTCCTTCCAATTCCCCGTTACGGAGCACCGTTAGACGATCCGACATTTCGTATACCTGATCAAGAAAATGAGTAACAAAAAGAATTGCGAGACCTTCACTCTTTAATTTGTGCATAATACGAAACAGTTGCTGAACCTCGTTTTTGTCCAGACTGGATGTGGGTTCATCCAATATGAGCACTTTTGCCGAGATGCTGAGTGCTCTTGCAATTGCAATCAGTTGTTGCATCGCGACCGAATAGGTCTGTAAAGGAGCCTTAACGTCGATGGACAGATGTAATCTGTCTCGCAGAAGGTTCTCCGCATCTTTGTTCATTTGCTTCCAATTGATTTTGCCAAATCGCATCGGCTCCCGACCGATGAAAATATTCTCAGCGACCGTTAAGTTCGGACAGAGATTGACCTCTTGGTAAACGGTACTGATTCCCGCCTTTTGCGCTTCAAGCGGACCGGAGATCGAGAGATCACGGTTATCCATCGTTACCGTTCCTTCGTCAATGGAATAAACGCCGGTCAGAACTTTAATAAGCGTCGACTTCCCCGCTCCATTCTCACCCATCAAGGCATGAATCTCGCCTGGAAACAAGCGAAAGCTGACGTTGGATAGCGCTTTAACCCCGGGAAATTGTTTGGTGATGCTTGTCATTTGCAAAATGGGTGCTTGCTCGGCCATATAACCCTCTCCTTTGTTATGGAAAAAAGTCATTTAGCGACAGCCTGGTCGAAAAATGACTTTTCGGTGTTATACGAATCTGCTTTTAATATTCGCGTGTTGGCAATGCTTCTTTGGCTTGCTCCGATGTGAAGGTCGTCTCATCCGTTACGATTCGGGCTTCGATGTCTTTCCCGTCTACTACGGCTTGAACCGCTTCCATTAGTTGAGGTCCTAACAACGGATTACATTCAACGATAAAGTTGATTTTGCCATCAGCAGCAGCCTGCATCCCATCCTTCACGGCATCCACAGAGATAATGGTAATATCTACGCCTGGTTTCAGTCCTGCCGCTTCAATGGCCTGAATTGCACCAAGTGCCATATCGTCATTATGTGCATAGAGAACATCGATTTTTTTATGTGCTTTGAGGAAAGCTTGCATGACTTCTTTGCCTTTGGCACGTGTAAAGTCACCCGATTGTGAAGCAATCACTTTAAGCTTTGAATTGGAAGCAATCAATTCTATAAAGCCCTCTTGACGGTCATTCGCTGGTGCGGAGCCTGTTGTACCCTGCAGCTCAACGATATTGATCTCGTCTTGTGTGTCCTTGTATTGGTCACTCAGCCACTGACCTGCTTTGCGTCCTTCTTCTACAAAGTCGGAACCAATAAAGGTCTTGTAGAGCGTTTTATCTGGCGAATCCACAGCTCGGTCCGTCAAAATCACGGGAATGCCTGCATCCTTCGCTTCCTTCAATACGGTATCCCAACCGGATTCTACAACAGGGGAAAAAGCAATCACCGTCACCTTCTGCTGGATGAAGGATCGCAAAGCTTTAATCTGATTTTCCTGCTTCTGCTGCGCATCGGAGAATTTCAAATCATAACCCGCTTCTTTGGCTGAATCCTGAATCGACTTGGTATTCGCCGAACGCCAGCCACTCTCCGCACCAACCTGCGAAAAACCAAGCGTAATTGTTTTGGTACTGGCAGGTGTACTGCCATTTCCACCCGTTGAAGTTTCATTATCGGAGCCTGCTCCTCCATTGGTACTGCTACATGCCGTGCTGACCAGCATCACCATAGCCAATGTTATGGCAAGTCCCCACTTTTTTTTGGTTCGCATGTTGTGATCCTCCCTTTTTCATTTCACCTTGTGGTGTGACCACATTATAGAACGCTTTCATTCCAAGCTTATATGGAGTCTCATACTTTATTTATGTAATAATTTAGTAATTTCAAAAAATGGGGTTTAAAAAGTGTAATTTCTTTGTTTAATTGTGTAGTATTTAACGATTCTCTTACATATTAGAAAATCATGTTATACTAATGATACATTTTTGATCCCTTCAGATGGAGTGGAATACGTTGAAACTCATTCAATGGATTGCTTCAAGCCTCAGGCTTAAATTACTCAGCATGTTTATCATCCTCAGTTCAGTACCGCTGATCGTGGTTGGATTGATTTCATACCACAAATCCTATACGGTCGTATCCAATCATAACAAGGCCTCGACACAACTCGTTGCCGACCAGCTTGCCAGGAACATTGACATCTTGTTTGAGGATACAGAACGGCTGCTCGAACTGGGCAAGAACCCGCAAGTGCTTCAATATCTGTATTCTCAATCGGAGTCCTACCCGGAAGCCAAAGCTATCCTTCAGACATACAATCTTTATCGGGAAACCTACAAGTATGACAAGGTACTTAATATCTCATTCGTGAATTTTTATGGAAAAGGCATAAGTGAACGAAAAGGCGTGTTTAAGCTGGAACGAAATCCGCTACGTAACCCGTACTTCAAGTATCTGATACAGTATCCGGATGCCATACTGCGCATCCCTCATTCTGCAGCCTATGCCGAATATAACAGGCTGGATGGGTTTGCTTACCCTAAACAGAATGCGCTTTCAATTATAACCACGGTCAAAGAGCGAATTACGCATGAGGTCATCGGGTTCATAGTAATTGATTTGAATGATTCGTTCATTGATAGTTTTTTGACGAATACCCCCATTAAGGATTCCGGTTTTTTCTATATTAGTGATCAACACGGAAATACACTCTTTAGGCCGGATGCCACCCCGGCATCCATAACCATGATGGATCAGATCCGATCGGTCCCTTTACATTTACAGCACGACAGCTTTATCCTGTCTGCAGGATCCAAGCCCCAGTTTGTTGTATACAGCACCTCAAAACAGACCGGATGGAAAATGATCGGGGTAGCTCCTTATCAGGAAATCATTGCAGAGGCCAATAGCATTCGCCAATTGATCATCATTACGGTTTTGCTAAGTGCTTTCTTTGCGATATCATTATATTTTTTCCTGAATAATCGACTGATTCTTCCCATCCGGATTCTGATGAACAAGATGCGTAAAGCTGCAAACGGTTACTTGGAAGCCAAAGTCACACCACACGGCTCGGACGAAATTGCTGATCTGGGCAAAAGTTTCAACGTGATGCTGGATAAGCTCAAAATGCTAATCGAAAAGAGCATTCGAGAGAATGAACAGGTGAAAATAGCTGAACTACGTACGCTGCAAGCTCAAATCAACCCTCATTTCCTCTATAACACGTTGGAATCCATCCTATGGATGGCTGAAGCAGAGAAAAAAGAAAATGTAATCAAACTTGTGCAAGCCCTCTCGAAGTTCTTTCGTTTGAGTCTGAACAAAGGATTCGACTGGGTATCCATTCAAACCGAGCTTGAACATGCGCGGAGTTACTTGGTTATTCAACAGATGAGGTACCACGATATTCTCACCTACGAGATCAGCGTTGATCGTGAGCTTCAGGATTATCCCATTTTGAAAATGACGCTGCAGCCCCTGATTGAAAACGCGCTCTACCATGGGATCAAGAACAAACGCGGTCAAGGGCTAATATCCATACACGGATATGTAGAGGACAATAACATCATTCTCACCGTACAAGACAACGGAATTGGCATGTCTGCGGATCGATTGGCACAATTACGTGAAGAGCTGGAGAAGCCGGCCGGTTCCCGTTCACCCCAAGATGACGAGCAGGAAGGCGGTTTCGGTCTGCTCAATGTACATCACCGGATTCGGCTCTACTTCGGACCAGCTTATGGCGTTGAAATGGAAAGTACGTATATGGAAGGAAGCACATTTATGATTCGTATCCCCAAAAGCAAGGAGGTTAACCGTTGAAAAAGGTGATGATCGTGGATGACGAAATTGGAATTCGGGAGAATATACGCAGCTGCATTGATTGGGAAAAGGAAGGTTTCCACTATTGCGGGGATGCACCCGACGGCGAGCTTGCGTTACCTTTAATTCATGAATGGGCTCCGGATATTCTGATTACGGATATCAAAATGCCATTTATGAACGGATTGGAACTGACCTCCATCGTTCGCACTCAACAACCTGATATCAAAATCATTATTATGAGCGGTCATGATGAATTCAGCTATGCCCAGGAGGCCATCCGACTTGGTGTGACCGAGTACTGTCTAAAGCCCATAAGCGCAGCAGAGCTAATTCAAATGCTTCATAAGGTCAGCAAACAAATGGATGAAGAACACCAGCGTATGTCAAGCCGGACGATCACCAAAGAAAAACTGCTGGCCGATCTGTGCGGGGGACTCATCGGTACAACCGATGCGCTTGAATCAGCCAAACAACTCTCACTTCATCTTTCAGCCAGGTATTACACCATTGTCATTATCGATGTTCGATTAACAGACGACTCTCCAGACTCGGAATCCATGATGAAGAAGCTGATTCCCGTACTGGAGGAAACTCGTGATCCCCACATAGAACTTCTTCCTTATATACGAAGCCGGACGGAGCTCGTGCTTCTGCTCAAGTATAACGACGATGACAGCATATCCGTATATCTGGAGCAGCTTCGCGGGCGGGTTCGTATGGAACTTGAGCATACGTTCAAATGTAATATTATTCTGGGCATTGGCAGTCAACAGGAGCGGCTGCAAGGGATTCATGTCTCCTATCTGGAAGCGGAGGAGGATAAATATATTACCCGGCTCACCCTTCAGAACAGAGCTTCTCTACGTGACATTAACTTGGATGAGCAAACGACTCTTTTTCTCGACAGGCATTCGTTTCTTGAATTCCTCAAAATAGGCAGCCCTAATCTGCGAGACCATTTTGTGGAGGAGTTTGCCGCTCCATTACAGTCCTTCGACTGGAAGTCCTCATCGTATGGCTTCTATCTGTTGAATGATCTTACGCTGGAGTCGTTTCGGCTCGCCAATCAGCTATTCCGCATGAGTGACCATTCCGATGAGAACATTACTTCCCTGCAGCAGACGATCCGGAAGATTACGTGCTGGGAGGATTGCACCCAATATCTGTGTTCCCTGCTTAACCTGTTATGGCAGAGAAGAGCAGCGTGCTCCGGAAAATACAGTGATGTCATTGATCAGGTGAAAGCCTATGTATCCCGTGAATACAATAACGAACAGGTATCGTTGAAGATGATTTCTGCACACGTCAGAATCAGTCCAAGTCATCTAAGCAAGATTTTCAGTCAGGAAACCGGTCAAACGATAACGGAGTATCTAACCCAGATTCGAATCGGTAAAGCCAAGGAGCTGCTGAAAACAACCAGTAACAAAACCTTTGAGATTGCTTACCAAGTCGGTTACAATGATTCTCACTATTTTTCTAATATATTCAAGAAAACAACAGGTTTTACGCCAAGAGAATACCGAACTCAAGGAACCGAGGAATCGCAGGCCAGACCATCAGATATGAGAAAAGAGCCAATGTATGAATAAAGCCAGATTTGCACTTTTACTTACACTAATGCTGCTGTTCCCGATGATCATTTCATCCGGTTCGGCACACATTCGTCCACAGCAGATGGCTGCAACACTTCCTGCAACTTCACCTGTAGAGAAATCTGCAGTGAGCAAAACTTTTGGTATTATCTATCCAATGACGTATCCAACCTATGAGATGATCACGAAGGATGCAACGGAGTATGCAGGGAAACACAATATTACATTAATTGTAAACGCACCTGATGAAGCCAATACCGAACAACAGATCCGTATCATGGAGAATATGATCAAACAGCATGTGGACGGGATCGCTATATCGCCTGTGGATGCTGCTGCACTTACCCCCGTTATTGATGCAGCCCAAGCTGCAGGTATTCCTGTCATTACATTTGAGTCAGATGTCCCATCCAGTCATCGAATCGCTTATGTGGGCGCCGATAACTATCGCACTGGCGAGCAGTTCGCGATGACAACTACACGACTCCTGCATAATCAAGGTATGATTCTTGTCGAGAATGGCTTGGAGGAGATGCAAGGTTTGCAACAGCGGCTTAATGGATTCATTGATTATATCCGCAGTGAAACAGACATCGAAATCTTGGAAGTTCGTTATCATCAAGGGAATGAAGATCAAGCCATGTCCGAGATGGAGAACATGATTCAGGCTCACCCTCACTTCAATGCGATTATCGGACTCGATTTTGTTTCTGTCTCTGCTTCTACCCTGATCTGGAAAGCAAAAGGCCTTAACCGGCATTTAATCGCATTCGGTGATAGCCCGACCAGTGAAAACGGGTTGCTCAACGGTCAATTGTCTGCCGTTATTTCGCAGAATGAAGGAGCCTGGGGTGCCAAAATGATGGAGACCCTGTTACTCGCTAGCGACGGTGTGCCTGTGAAGGAATTTATTGATACGGGGATCATTGAAATAAATCAGGAAGGAAGTAAATAAGGTGCTGTCCTCTTGTCATGAAAATGACAGGAGGACAGCACCTTTCCATTCGTACACGCAGTTATTATATCTGTTCATCGAAGTGTTTCTCAAGAAAGATGACCTCTGCCTGAGAGTTGTTCATATCTACCTATTATGCTTAAGCTTCATAATGAGCCGATCCAGGATGAGCCCCACTCCTCCCCAAAAAATCAAATGGAACAAGTATATCAACGGCCTGAAAAATGTAGTCGTCTCTGGATTTGTATTTATTTTGGTCAACCAGTCATTCAGCAACGGATTTATAGGATTCGTTAGGTAAATCAGAATATTCTTATCATCGTTCCCTGATAGATTAATAAAACATACGGTTAACGAGAAAATAACAAACCAAAAAGTCAGCTTTTTCAGTATGTTCAGCATGACGAGAGGGTAACCCTCCTCTCAAGTATGATGAGTCCTTTTGAGAAGCTATTTCTTCCATTCGTTTTCTAATATGCTCATCTCGATAAGATTCCAGAATGTATCTTCATGTCTTCTCGCATCACGAATAAGTCCTTCTCGTACAAAGCCCGCTTTTTCATAACATCGGATGGCTGAGACATTAAAATCAAATACGCCCAGACTGATCCGGTGTAACTTCTCCTCTTCAAATCCAATTCGAAGTGCCTCATCGATCATTTGCTTCCCATAACCTTTACCCTGATATGGCTTACCAAGAAGCACCTTACCGATACGTCCTGAACGATTATATCGATCGATACCGCCAAGAGCAATATGGCCCACAATCTCCTGAGTCGAATCATCCATCACTTTATAAATGAACTTATTTGAAGTGTTTTTATCATTGGCACCATGCAAGTAATCCGATAGCTGTTCTCTGGAAAGTGGATAATGGAACTGAGGGCCGGCCCACTGGAGCAGAAACGCTTCATCTCCACTCCATTCGATCAGTTGATCAAAATCTTCCGGTTCAAAGTATTGGAATGTAATCATATCGATCTGCCCTTTCTTTTTTTATGTCATATCATAAACTATTTCGGTTCTCTTGTGTCGTCATAATGATGAGTTTCATCAAACTCTTTGTTTCTTGTATTCATTTCACGAATGGAGTTCTGAACCCAATTCATTCTAGCTAATAAACAGATAACTCCACCTAAAATGCATATCGCGCCTATCCAATAATTCAGTGCAAAATTTACTTGATAATCACTCGGAGTATAACTGCCAGCTGCTGCTGACTGGAATGCTGCATACCCCAGCTTGGGAATCACCTCTTCAATCATTTTCGAGATCGTAATAATCACAATTCCTAACATGATAAAGAGTAATGAGAAAATAATGTGTACACGCTTCAAAGACAAGCTACCTCCTTTTGACCGATTTTCGACCCAAGACCTTGGATTCAGCAATCCAATACACAACCGGTGCGGGAAAGCCTTTTTTCTGTTCTTCAGTTAAATTCAGTTGGGTGCATGCATACCAATTATCCACTGACACACTTCTTAAATGAATCATTGTTTGAAATTCCTCCTCGTGAAAATTACACAGAGGAATCCCTCGAAACCCTTCTTGGGTCCTCTGCGCTAGACAAAAACACCTCTTGCAACTTCATTTCTTCTACTCAGATTCGTATTGTTTCTCATATCACATCACTCCTTTCACGTTGTTGTACAAATCCTCTTGTGACTTCAATCACCTGAAGTTAAACCTTGGATCTCTGATAATTCAGGAGTATGTTTGACAAGGTCAGCTATTCCATAAGCTGCATCAGCTGCTAATGCAGCTTTAACTGCCTCAGCCCCTCTCGTCTTCCAGATCGAATATATCCATTTGGAAAAACCATATGCATTCATGTGGTGACCACGTTCCTGTATTTGCATGAACAATTTCACACTTTCCTGATACCTTTCGATATCCGTTAAAATACAGGCAAAATTGTTCAACGCAATGTTGATATCTCTCTGCGAATTTCTGGAGACATTAATATCCTCCCAGCTTCCGACCACTTCATCTTTTCTTGAAATGGGTAGTGCTCCATCATTGATTTCATCAATCCAGTCCATCGTTTCGTTTACAAGAGCTTCAACTCCCGCGAAATCCCCCGCATGATAAAGCCTAGTCAGACGTTGTTTGTTGTATGTAATCCGGGCAAAAAGAATATTGGACCATGACTCATCTTCTTGTATGAGCTGGTTCATATTTTCAAGCACACTGTCCATTTCACTGTATCTCTCCAAAACCCAAAGCGAACCACCCAAAGCCCGATGGCTCTCGAATCGAACACCTCGGTTGGTATCCAACTTCGGGGCATGATCACAAGCATATTGGTACCAATCAATCCAATAATTAAAGTAGTTCCCCAGTGATAATGACAACGCTTGTGTTGAATCCGAAACGATCCAGTGTAACTGCTCCGGGGCGAGATTTTCTTTCCCCCATTCGAAGAATGCCCGGTGATTGGCATAAAGCAGTTCCGGCTCTCTTAACAAGGCATAACCATCGGAAACATTCCAGTAGACCCAGCCTCGTTCATGGACAGACAATTTTCTGGATTGTTCATAGTTTTTCAGTAACTCAATCATACCCTGATGATCTCCTCGAACTACTAATTCCTGAAAAGAATGAACGATATTCATCCCCATCCTCCGTCCCTAATTAGTTTCAACCCAGCTATGTCAATGGCTTCGTGCCGCAAGCTGCAATGAAATTCATCATGGCATAGGCTGCCGGCGAATGACTTATCGCTTCAGAAGCATGTTGCAGTTGAGCAAATTCCTCCGAACTGATCACACCTTTTTCAGCAAAATGTACAAAACGATTAAGATTAAACTGCTGCTTAAACCCTTCTATGCCTAACAGATCACTATGTTGAAGGACAGAATCAATGTCAACATCGATGTATCCGCTCTTAGAAAGGAGACGCGGCAGACTTCTGCCAATTAAACGATTACCGCCGTGTTGTGCCACATAGTTCGAAATTTTCATTAATACCGTATGCAAAGCAGGAACATCAGGATTCACTGCTCCAAAAACGCCGACATCTACATCAATAATAGCAAGACGGCCGCCAGGTTTCAGTACACGATATATCTCTTTTGCAGCTTCGTCAGGATTGTTCAAGTGAAGAAAGATCAGTCTTGCCACAACAAAATCAAAAGAATCATCAGGCAGATCCATCTGGTAGATGGAAGACTCTACAAATTGTAATCGCTTGGAAGGAATATCTTTCAGCCGTTCTTTGGCTTGTGTTTGCAGTGAACGATCAATCTCAAGCGAGGTAAGCTCGCTGTCCGGCAGGCTGTTCAATAATTGCTCTGTAATGTAACTGGTCCGCTTCCGACCTCCAATACACGCATTCCATTTTTCAAACCATACCATTCCAGACTACGGAATTCTTTGGGCCACCCCATTACCGCCTGTATCTTTAATCTCTCTAACTCCTCTTGTAAACTTAACACTGCCGTTTGGATACTGTATGTTGAACGCGGATCACTCATATATTCTCTCCTGTTCTTAAGTGGAATAATAAAAACATCTAATGCGACGTATAACAGACCTCAATTTACTTAAAAACGTCATATGGAAGGACAGCATGTACACCCTTCACCCCATTCACAATTTGGGTGATACGCAGGTCGATTACCGCGCTTCCAAGTGCAATCGCTTCCACTCGATCTAGTCCGTACAACTCACCCATCAGATTAAGCATTCCGTCTAATGCTTGAACCGTAGCCTCATTCAGATCTTCATGAAAACCGAAGGTAATCCAACCGGATGGCGTATGTGCATGAGGATTGGTCAAAATCATATCATCAATCACACTAAGCGTGACATCCACCACTTTCATCGGACATTCAATGGCCTGACAGCTGACTTCACCGTCTCCCTGCCGTGCATGGCCATCACCAATCGCGAGATAACCTCCGTCTACGGGGATAGGTAAATATAATTTACTTCCCTGCACCAGTTCCTTGCAGTCGATGTTTCCTCCACAATAGCGAGGCGGCCAAGTCGTATGAATTCCACCTGACTCTGGCGGCATGCCCACTACACCCATAAACGGCGAGAGAGATACAGTGAAGGACTTTCCTTTTATTTCACAGGTTCCATTCATCGTTTGGCGATCAAGTCTCCAATTCAGCGACAGTTCTTCAACCTCTGTTAGATGTAACTTCTGGTTCTGCCAGTTCGGATATCCGCCAGCGGAAGTAAACCCGTAACTCCCGGGTACGATTCGGTTCACGTACTCAATAGCTTTGCGATTAAACTCTTCAAAATTTATATGTTTCAACGTAACTGGCTGCTTCAGAGCAATCTTCTCAATCACTTCCTTGTAAAAATATCGGTCCCATAACATCACATGGCTGACGAGGGATTTTATCGTCCATTTCCCTTCTTCCATGCTGGAATTCCAGGTCTTCTCTTCAAGATGATTCATCGTTTTGACAAACAACGCCCATTCTTCAAAAGTTTGAAGCAAATGTTCAATTTCTTTGGTCATGATTACATTTCCCCCCTTCTTTCTTTTTGAGATGATTCACTGGTCTATTGTTCTCTCAGATAGCCACGAAGCTGGAACACCATGCTCATGAATGTCCAGCTTGTAATATCATCTTCACATATTTTTTAATGGTTCATGATGGTTCATGATGGTTCTTGAACAGTGCTGCAATAATCTTCTCTGCACATTCTTCGGGTGTGTTCATACTTGTATCAATCGAATAGCTATAGTTGATGTGTTTGGCCATAATTTGATGCTGCTCATCCGATTGCTCTTCTCTGCGATCACCACGCTCAATGTTACGCTGACGACAGATATCGAGAGGACAGTGCAGTTCAACGATATCCAGTGGATACCCTTCAAAAATCTGTTTGACTTGTTCATAATGCGGCGCGAGCTCTGGTCTTTCCACAAGTATGCCATCGATCAGAACATGCTTGCCATGGTCTGAAAATACTTTTGCCGTATGATACATCATTACAATCGCTTCACTCAGATACTTCCAGTAATCCGTCTGAAGATGTTTATCACCGATCGTATTTTCAAATAAATCATTAGCCACAACATAGAAAAACGGATCATCGTATGATTGCATCGCCTCTACAATTGACGTTTTACCAGAGCTGGTTACACCGTTCAAAAATATAATTTTGCCTTTTTCCATGATAGTCATCTTCCTTTGCTTAAGTAAAATTTTATAATGTAATACAGCGTGTACTAGGTGTGTTTCATTGATTTTTTGAGCAGCATGATCTGGCCAATATGATAGGCATTATGAATACATAGATTTGATACAACTCCCCACCATGGCGCGTTGAAATAGGAAGGGATTTCACGGGTCAATTTATGTTCTTCGCTATCCTCAAGTGCCCTGTTCCAATCACCAAAGACGGTTTTCAGTCTATGTAAAGTCTTGCCCCATTCCACATCATTCAAGTTAGACGGATCTATGTCAAATGTATCCTCATTATTCACTGGATGCTGCCCGTCGACCTGTTCGGCAACATATCTCTCAAGCCACTTCTCATTCCAGAAAATAAGATGATTGACGATCGCCCAAATGGAATGCTCCCCCTCATTCTTTACATAAGCGGCTTCCGCCGCATTGAGGTCTGTCAAAATATCATGAAGCGGCATAAACCAGCTCTTGTCATGATAACAGGCGTTTAATTGGTCTATGAGAATAGCTTTGTAACTCATCGTTGCACCTCACTCAAAATAATATAAAATTTATCCGTTCATTGAATTCGTAATCTCCATCACAAGATCTTCTGACATATTTCTGCCAATGATCTCGTATTGAAGTGCCTTCCCATGCACATCCTCTTCGATCCATATCAATTGGGAAGTTTCGTTATCGAAAATATAAAATGCTTGGACGCCACGAATGACTCCTTGTTTAACTTTAGTACCACCATGATCAGGCAATGTGATTCGGCTCTTTGTTGTCCCGAAAATATTAAGTTTATAACCACCGTATTCTTTATACGTGATGCTGATGCCCACAACCTTCTTATTGGGCTTCAAGTCTCGTATCACTACATTTCTGCCTGACCTGTTACTTTCTTCAATCATTTCATCGATTTCTTGCGGAGTTAAATTATCAAATCCATAAAATACATGAATGGCATCTATATCAGAATCAATCGGAAATTTCGGCTGCCATGGAGAATAAAGTTTCTGCAATTGTTCGAACCCGTCTTCCCATGGAATGGCTGCATAATTGGTCTGTTGCGTGAATTGGTTCTCTGTAGCATCTGCGGTATAAATCGCCTTCCCCTCACCAGGCTTTAAGTCAATGACGATCCGGTCAATCGCACTATCTTTGCGTAAGGATTCAATTTGAATTTTTCCAAGCACATCTCCGCTTTTGTTTTTGATATCCATTGATCTTCACTCCTTTCCTTTCAAAACATCTTCCTGATCCTCATACAATAGAAGCTGAGCCCTGCAAAAGATAAAGCGATCATGAGGACTCCAAACATGCAAATGGTCGGCAAGATATCCACGTAGCCATAACTTGTAGTTTATTCGTCTGAGATAAAAACCTTTTGGAAATTCATTATCCTCCGTAAGGGCTTCAGATGCTATGGTAATGGAGCCGGACGGAGCTTTGTTACCCTCTGAAATATTGGTAGAACATATCTCAGGCTGCTCCAAATATTGCATTCTTAGATAAGGACCTAACTCAACCGGACAACATTCCAACCCAAGATCATTTGCTCTTCGAAAGAGCTGAAAAGTCGTAGCACCATTCGAAAATCCAAGTTGTCTGACGGTCAACTCAACCGTTTGCAAGCTTTGCTTTGTACTGGAAACTATAAATCTATCATCATATAACAACTGTTCTCCATATTTATTCAATGAGATAGAGTGTTGGTCCAGTTTCTGAATAAGCTGTGGTTTTGTTAAACCGCCAACGTCTACAGTTCTTATTTCAACTGAACAGTCAGGGTATACTTTTTCGTCTTTAATCAACATTTGTATCCCCCTAATCTAGTTCTGAATTCGTTTACATACAGATCCTAGGTAAGTGATAGCAGCAGACCAAGGCTCCTCATTAAAAATTCAATTCACAATCATGGTGTTCCCACACATCAAATAAGTTACCGTCCAGATCTTCTAACACAAAAAACTTCCCATACTGTCCCTCATCACTAACAGCCCCTACTTTCACATTCTCTGATGTTAAGTAGTCATGTAAAGAAGCAATATCATCAGTGAAAAATGTAATGACCCATCTCTTTTTCTGATGAACTTCAAATGTCGCTCGTGTTTCATTGTCGCTTTGGATCAAGTCCAAAATTGGGCGATCACCCCGAAATAAACTCAAATATCCTTCGCGTTGGTGGCGAATGTTAAATCCAAAATGTTTTACAAACCAGGCGGCTGACACTTCTAAATCTTTCACTGGAATTACATTATATGCTATGCCTAGAATCCTTCCATGCCCCATATGTTACCTCCACACTTGAGATGTATAAGACCTACCACCTCTGCGATGTTATACAAGATTTAATTTGAGCAATATGATGCTGCCCGTGCCATACAAATCTTTGTGTGTTCTTCCATGGTTATACATCTTACAACCAAGGCGTGGTATCCCTGCAACTTGAATGCATTGTTATGTGCTATTACTGCTTCGAAGCATCACCTAAAAACCTTTGATCCAGATTCCAACTCTATTTTTTACTTTGGTATAAAAACTCAACTTCACCATCTAGCAAATATCTATATTCAAATAATTGCATTGTTCTTTCCCTAATTCTCTCCCGTATAACCATGCCTAGGCTTACCGATCCTTGTGTTCCAAGGTAACCATTATTAACAAATGTCTTCTCTACAAATTTTGTTTCCTTTAAGTGATACTGTAACCATTCTTTCTGCGATTCGATTAGTGCTTCTCTTGGTTCTCTATCCAACTTAGAAAGAAGTTTTTTATATATTTGAATCAACTCTTTATCCCAAATCTCTGTATATTTGCTTTCCAACGCCCCCCATCCCATTGTTGTAATAATCTCTTTTGAATTTTGAGCCTCATCAAATTCCACTTCATAATCATGATCTATAGGATTTCGAAGCATTTCATCATAAAAATCTCCAGTCAAATCATAGTTCCCAATACTCATGGATGACACTTCATTGTTATAAGGATCTGATCGACCTTCAATTATTTCTTTTGTTTTAGTTTCGCTGTTCAAGGTAGTCAATTGACTACTATTTTGGCAAGATGAAAACACTATCGTAATAAATAATAAGAAGAGTATCTTACCTTTCATAAATTATCTCCTTAAATATTATCTTTGATATTTACCGATAATGGGGCATAACGTTGTTGTATCCATGACCCTCCCACCGACTTAAGCGACCAATTGGAGCGGCCGCGATGCGGTTAGTCTTACGGATGTGTCCGCTAATTCTCTCCCCTGCCGATTGCTTCTCGCGGACCGTGGAGCCTTTAGGCGCCGAAGCACGGATATGATGTTAGAAACTCCCTAGACCTATGGCCTCAAAGTCCTTAATGAGTCCTTTTGCTTCCCCAATATTATTTAATCCCCATTGAACATAATCTTTCGCGTCCCTATCATTACCTAGAAATTTATGCGTTCGTGCAATTAACAAAACCAGCCTTAAATCAAGTGGAGCTCCAAAATCTTCAATTTTCTTAGATCCAGCTATTATCTCAGCTAACGAAATTGATGTAATCATACTAGGATCATTAAATTGAGAAAAATAACTCATTCCTTGATCCAAAAATAACTTTTTCATTTCATTTATAGTAACTATTGCATCATCCTCTGTTTCTCCGTATTGAAACCATCTTTCACGCTCCTCAGTAAAAAATCTCTTCAGCCAATTTGCTTTTTTATTAAGACGTTTTCTGAATTCACAATCATAGGTCGTGATTTCATTTGAAGACTTAAATTCACCAATAGAATTAGGAAGAAAATTTAGATGCACCCCCATCTCCATAACACAAGATCCACCGGATTGATCTGCCTGAATCACCAGAGTGTAAATAAAGTGATTATCAGTTGTCTTAACAAAATGATGATCGGTTCCCATAAACCCAACCTCATGTAGTTTTGGAGCAAAATACACCCTAATTAGCTTTCTAAAATCTTTAGTATTCACGTTTTCATATCCTTTGTAAGATTTCCGATAACGTTGTTGTATTCACAAACCCGAGAGCTTAAAGAGCACCAGCGATGGGTTGAAAACTTAGCCTCGTAGGAGTTGTCTGTCTGATACAACTTCCTCGAAATATCTCTGGCAGACCAAGGGGCGTTAGCCCCGCAGCGTGAATAATTTGCTATCGGATGTTTTAATCCCATTGAGCAACCTACAAGTTCTTTCCATATTCATTAAGTACTTTATTTACAAATTCGGTCTTCCCATCCGTATAAGACTGACGATTTTCTCCATATTTAATAGCAAGTTCTTTCTTTAGATTGCCATATTCGACTACAAATTCGGGATTGCTAATTAATTCATCTCTGAAGGATATATGTCTTAATAACTCTTTGCTCTCTTTATTACAAACATACAGATGATGTTCAGGTTTCTGTATTTCCACTATACTATAGGGAACATTTGCATCTTTCCTTGCAAAAGCTTCTCTGTTCTCAACACCCAAATTCCCTTCATGATCGTAACCTAAACTTTCTAATCCTTGAATTACATCTGGAAACAAATCCATAGAATCAATTACTACATCAATATCTAAAATAGGTTTTGCCGCTAGTCCAGGTACTGCGGTACTACCAACGTGCTCAATTCTAAGTACTAGATCCCCGAGTCTTTGTTCTATGATGGATTTCAGATCAGAAAACATTTCAGGCCATTCATTGTTGTAATCTTCAATAATTATTGTTTTTTTACTCATCCTTGAGATGCCCCCAAAAAATAAAGTATTCACGAATATCTCCAATAACATTCCTGTATTTACGAACCCGAGAGCCTTAAGTTACCGAAGGGAACAGGTCCAGACTTAGGCTCGCAGGGTTGTCCGGCTGTTCACTTCCCTGCTCATAACTTCGGCCGGACATAAGGTGTTAGCACGCAGAGTGAATACGTTGTTATACGCCCCCCTTCTCTTCAAATCCCCTCAAGCTATCGTTTACTTAAACGTTTAATATATCTTCCATCTGTTCCGTCTTGAAGCAACTCTAGTAACCCATCTGGTACCAGTTTTACTGTCAAATTCCCCTTAAAATAATTAAGTGGTTTCCATTCTGCTTTATAGGGTTTACTTCCTTCTATTCCTTCTATTTCTTTCAAATCGTAAAGTGATCTATTCATAAGTTCAGCCTCATAAATAAAATCAATTTCGTGTCCAATTTGATCCTGGTAGTTGAATATATTCTCAATTACACTAGTCAAGATAGGTTCTGAAATATCTGCATCAATTTCTTCTTTACTTCACGAATTACGGTGATTTTGCTACTTTCTCCATATTCAACGGTTCCCCCTATAGGTCGATAATAAGTTATGCCTACATCCTCATCAAAAAACTCTTCTAACAGTAGTTCTTCCCCTCTTCGGATAACACAAAGTGAAACTGTTCTAATCATTAATATGTCCTCCCAGATTTTATGCAATTAGCCCACATAAATATAATTTGAGCTCTTCAGCTAACGTTCCTGTATCCACAACCTCCCACCAACTTAAGCGACCAATGGGGTTAGTCCGTAAGAATATGTCTGCTTAATTCTCTTCCATGCCAATTGCTTCTCGGTGTTAACTCAATCCTTTTCTAACAATTTGCAATAGTTCTTCTTTGTGGTCTGGGTGACATGCGATTAAATAAGGTTCTTCTTTCATTCCATTAAAATTATTTCCTTCAAAATCTATAATAAGCCCCCCTGCTTCCTTAACCATTAAGATACCTGAATACAAGTCATCACCTTCAGAATTGTACAGAACAATTCCATCAATATCTCCTTTGGCCAACATACACCATTGAAGCGTTGGAGCCCATAATCTTAACATTCGTTTAAATCTAATATCAATGTATTGTCTTAGTTTTACTGCTTGTGGGTCGTTTTGTACTCTGTGACCTTGAATCCAACCTATATTTCCTTTGAAAATATTCGGGTTACTCTTCATTTGTATTTGTCGATTATTGCAGCTTGTCCCTTCACCAATCACAGATACAAATAAACGTTCTGTTAGAGGTTCATAGACCACTCCAAGAACAGGCTCTCTTTTGTACATTAAAGTAATTGATATCGAAAAAACAGGTAAACCAATTGCAAAATTATTAGTTCCATCTAAAGGATCAATTAACCATAACCAATCGTGCTCAGTTCCGATAAGCCCTGCCTCTTCACTGTGTATCTGATGATTTGGAAATACGTTCTGTATTTGTTTGATAATGATTTCTTCACAGATATGATCAACTTCAGTAACCATATCCCCAAATTCATCTTTAGGTCTCAGTTCCACAAAGTTATCAAACTTCTCCTTACAGATTCGACCTGCTTCGCGAATAATTGTTATTGCAATCTCTTTTGCGGTTTGAATAATCTTACGATCCATAATACACCCCTTATTGATTTTGATTTTCCTCTTTGAATTCACACATAACTCTGCTGGAACGAGGGTAGCCCGGTGAATGAACATGTTTTTATGTAGATTCAGTCATTTCGTTGAATTGCTTACAATTGATTTTTGAAATCTTTCTTAAAATTATGCTTATAACTTCTTCTGTTTCTTTATTATCTGTGTCAATATGTTCTTGAAAATCAGTATTTTTAAATGCAATTAGAGCCGCGTTTGTTTGCTCCTGATACCAAAAATCAAATTTGTCTCCACGTTTTTCAATTCGTTTTTTGATCGTCTCTTCAGATGCTAAGAGGCAAAAATGAAAAGTATCTCGATCGATACTTCTAAATCCATTTAATATGTAATTGAAATTTTCGGATTTATAAATGGTCATTGGAACAATAAGATGTTTCTTATACCTATTCATTAATTCTTGAGCTGTCTGTACTACAAGTATTCGCCATAGTGCTATATCCTGAAAATCATCCGTTCGTTCCTCTTCAAAGTAGATCTCTTCTGTTAAGATTTTTCTCAACATATATCCAACTTCTTCAGGATCATAAATCATACTGTTAGGTATTAGAGGCTGCAGCTTTTGAGAAGTCGAGGTCTTGCCCGATCCAAATGACCCATTAATCATAATAATCAAATGATCACTCCTTCTGGTTTAGTTTTACGTTTTGTGCGGAGCACTAGCGACGATGCTTAAACATTCGGTTAGGCGATGTCGTTGCCCTCCATAATTACCTTTACATACTCATCCCAATCCTACCGTCTGTATTGATTTCGATTGTTGGCACTCTTGAGATTTGGGCTTGATGTCTTAATACATTTTGGATTTTTAATAATTCACTTACCGACGATCTTACTTCTTCTTCTGTTTTAAAGATCCATTCTTCGGGTTGTCTACTTTTAATTCTTTCTTCTACAACTTCGGGCGAGATTGTAAGCAAAATACACCTGGCGTTTAAAGACTCAAGCTGTTCTTCTATTTTATTTATCTCATCCAAATCCGAATCTACAAATGCAGCTCTATGATTTAAATGAAACCTTTCCAGAACATAAAATAGTCCCCTAGATCCTCTAGATGCAGGACCAAGTTGAATTGCCCATTCGTTAAGTTTCTTTAGCATTTCAACCCGCTCTTTAAGTAACTCAATGTGTCCTTCTCGGGTTAGACTTACATATTCTCCATGTTTATTATTCAAAATTTGAGAATAATGTTCTCCAAGAATAACTACGCTCCGTTCTGAGGATTCTTCTTGTGATTGATAACGTTTAATTGCTTTTAATACTGAAGTCTTCCCGGCATTTGAGTATCCTTCAAGAATTATTCCTCTAATATGCATTTAAATCTCCTTCCCACTAGCAATTATTTCGCCTAACGTTTCTATATTCATACGTTCAACATTAGTTGAATGGGGTCGATGAAGCGTTTCCATAAAATACGTCTAGCAGACCATGGCTCCGTCAGGAGCCGCTGCTTGAATATTATGTTATACGACGAAATCGCCTCTCAGAGTGACCAATATCGTCAAAATGTTGTTAGCCAGAGGAAGTTCTTGAAGCAGCCATTATTTTTAAGGCGTTCTCAAAATAGTGATATACTTCATCTGCAATTTCCAGAAACTCTTCAGCAGATACATCGCTATCCAAGTAACAAGCATACAGATACTCAACTAAAGCGGAGTCAATCTCACAATAGTTTAATATGGCATTCTTCATCTTAATAATTTCATCTTCCCATACCCCTGTATCTTCTAAAACCAAAGAGTATAATGCACGAATTAATCTCTTAGAGTAACCTTTAATATATCTAGTTTTCATTGCGTGATCACTGACATTAGAAAGTGAACGATGTACACGATCTACTTCCTCCTTAGTATCTGTATTTAAGTCTAAAATGAATTCTGGAGAAATTATGATCGGGGGTACTTTTTCACCAATGTCCTCCCCATGTATGCAAACACAAATGATCTTAATCCAAAACCCCCAATCATTCGGTCTACTTAATACATCATCAATCGAACAAATGATCGTATCCATCTTAGTGACGAATGGATATTCTTCCAAAAGCCTGTCTTTAATCATTGACAATCTTTCGTAATCAATATCTTCGGGATTTACACATACAATAGTATAGTCTGCATCTGACTTAAAAGGTTGAGCTGTTCCTTTTGGAATCGAGCCACACATATAAATGCTATGAATCTTACCTTTAAATTCGTTAAGTATATGATCTATATACTTATCAACCAAATCCTTATATTCACTTTGTATTGCAATTCTATTTATAACTTTTTCTAATATCATATAGACTCCTCCTACAATAAGAACTTCTTTCGGCTAACGTTTTTGTATTCCTGACTTTCAAGCAGCTTACCGTAGGGAACGGGTCAGTAGACTTAGCTGATTGAATGTGTCGCCTTAATCAACTTCTCAGATATCCTTCTTGGCGACCGAGGAGCAAGTGCGACGGTGTATAAATGTACTGTTAGATAAAGTAACCTTGAGTTACCCACAAAATCTTTCTAGACTTACAGCAACACCGTTTTCATCATTATTAACGGTTATTTCATCAGCGATTTCCTTCAATTCCCTAATCGCATTTCCCATAGCAATAGAATATCCCGCCATCTTAAAGAGGCCTACATCATTATGATCGTCACCAAACACAATGACTGAATCCAATTCTACATTATATAATTCACAGAGTTTAGTAACTGCCATTTCCTTAGATGCCAGAAGAGGCATGATTTGTACTAATTTATTATTATCCGTAATTAGTATATATTCACTCTACCCTGGAATTTTTCAAACAATCCAGAATTGTGATTATTGCCAGTCAGAAGTATCTTCGTAGCATCATATTGCTTTAATTGTTTTAAAGGTTTTACTATGGGGTTTGATTGTGTGTTCATTGAGCTAATATAATCAAGCTCTCTTAAACTAAACCACTCATCCTTCACTTCCATAGTCAGCTCAATTTGAGGGTCACACTTCAAACAGTAATCAAGAATTTCTGTAGTTACATTAGCAGGGATTGATTCATTAATTTCTATCTTGGTTTCCTTACATATCACTTGAGCTCCGTTGTAATATACAAAAGCCCCGATATCTACTAATCCTTGTGGAAGCAACCAATTAACCGCTCTGGGCGGTCGAGCTGTTGCAAATATTTCTTTCTGATAACAAGATAAGACCGCATCTACGTTTCTTTTAGATACTTCTTTTTTTGAATTTAATAATGTTCCGTCCAAGTCAAGAACTACAGTTGAATACTTCAATGAATCAACTCCCAATATAAACTTCTTCGTTATTTTATATACCGTTGTTGTATTCACGAACCCGAGAGACTTACAGGAGCGACTGGGTCGAAGACTTATCCTCACAGGAGTTGTCTGCTGGATACCACTTCCTCAATCCCCCACTGACAGACCAAGGGGCGTAGCCTCTCAGCGTGAATACGGTACTGGCAAGATTTCAGGGGCTTCTTCGAGCTACTTTCAATGAATTTACGACTTTCAATGTGCTTGGTTCATTAAGATTGAGATATATTCTTCATCTTTAAGCCTTGTCACCTTACATTTCTCATTGCATTCAAATTCTACTATTCTCTCTTCAATTGTTCTATTAGTACGATCTTTAAATATGTCCTCTCGATCATAGTGAGGAAAAATAAGCTTGTCGGTTACACCTAATGCCTTAAAATCCGTTAAATTCATTGTGTTCATCTGTGGAGTAAAGAAATCGACGATGTTAATATTCGGCCCCAGTAATAACGTTCCTGCACTTACTCCAACTATAATTACATTCTGTGCGGACAGTGTTCTGATAATTTCATCAGCACCACTTTTCTTAGCGTAATACAATAGTGTAAATGGATTTCCACCATTAATATATATAACATCTCTATGTAAGAGAATTTGCGGGTCATCAAATTCAATATCTACAAAATTGATATGCTGAAATCCCATGTCCTTAAACTCTTGCATTGCTCTTTGTGCATATCTATTAGTTTCTTTTCTAGGGAATGCTGTTGTAATAATTGAGACTTTTAATTGGGAAATATATCCATAAATAAAATCCAGAAATTGATTTTTAATATCATCAGTATAAAAACCACAAGAGGTTAATAACAAGCTACTCATTGAAATCCCCATCCTTAAATAATAGTTTATCTAATCTTTATAATTTAATTAAGGAATCCCTTAGTTTCTGCTAACGTCCCTGTATTCAGGACTCGGCGTATGTTGAGTGTCCGGCAAATGCTGGACAAAGGACGAATGTCCGCAGCATGAATATTATAGTAGGTGATGTCGGGCACTTCTTTGAGTTCTCATGTAAAATCATCCTTATGTCCCTATCCTAATGCTTTTCCATAGCACCTTCTTGAAGTAAATCCAATTCATAAATATTTCGTGTTTTATGTTCAGTCATTTGAGCTTGAGAGTAAGCTTTCCTTTGTAGGTATCAAAGCTAACTGTCCCTCTCGTCCATTTTGGAGCAGAGTAATCAAAAATATCTTCTTGGGAAAGATATAAGTCATGTGGTTCTTCTATCACAACTTCCTTAGTCGTTAACTCAGTTAAGAATAAACCCCAAAACTTCGTTTGGTAGACACGATACTGTGTAATGCCTTGATCCAGCAGATTAGCTCGATGTTCAACTATAACTTCACTATAATGTCCAGGGCCAGGAATATGCAGATGTTCGTAGCTGTATGGATCAAATACTGGAGCAAATAAATGCTTAATCAAAAGAAGAGAAGAAAAAATAATCAAAATAACAATCAGAATTAGCTTTCTTCCTTTACTTCTATAGCCTAACCAAAAAAATAAAATGATGTGTAGCACGATAGGAATTACAAAGTTACTTTTTTTGAATATAGTAATATCAAAATTGATGACAGATGAAAATAACCAAATTATATCTATAAGCACTATTATCAACATAAAATTCTTTCGAAGTTTCAGGACGGAATTGTTCATATTTATATCTATTCCTTTCGCTTCAGTGCCTTAATGAGGCCATTTCTGATTGTTACAATGTAACCTGGAGGAATGGGTCGGCCTCAAACGAACACTTGCTTTGAAGAAAAATTTGGGCATTTGGGAACTAGATATGGAACCAACCAAACGATCTCCTTAACTGATCAATATCACTTTTATTTCCATTCAGGTGTTGTTATCTATTCCTTCGATTTGATAAAGTTTTTAGCATTCTGCTGAATTTCACCTTACGTTCCTGTATTCACGACTCGACACATATCGAGTGTACGGCGGATGCCGGGCCAAGGGCTGACGCCCGTAGCGTGAATATTATGTTATGTGATGGATCAGTCGTCTTCAAATCTGTCTTCACCCCTAAGACTTTATTCTATTTCTATCTAAATACTTCTACTCTTTGAGTCCTGAAACCAAGAGGAACTATGGAATTAGGCTAATCTGCTGAAGAAACAGCTATTCGTGAAGTGAAAGAAGAAACGGGATTAACAATCTTGATTGAAAAGCTCATAGGTGTTTACACCAAATATTTTGAAAGCCCCAGGCAGACTTGATCTTTTTGATCCTGAATCAAAGCTTTAACCTTATCGATTTGATCTTTGATATCAAAAGATTCTTCATAGTCTGTGGCTATTTCCCAACACGTTTCCTTATGAAGTAGGTCTCTTCGTATAGGATCGCCTTTAAACCATGCTCTTTTAAGAGCAATTAATAATGTGTTTGTAATAATATTGGGTCAAATTAATCTCCAAATATGCTAAATTCGACTTTTACATTTGTTCTTTCCATCTTGTAATTCTCCTCAATCTATATGTTCCGCAGGATTTCACCTAACGTTCCTATATTCATGAACCCCCAACGGGGACGTCTGCAGGATTGCCTCTCTGAATTCCTTCCCGCAGACCCAGGCTCCGAAGGAGCCGTACTTGAATATTATGTTATCCGATGTTAATGACCTTTGACTTACTTTCGCATTCTATATAACCTTTAAGTTCTATACATCTTTAATGTTCTATTTGATTTATATTTTTTTTTGTAGTATTAGCTCTTCTTTCTTTATATAATTTGATTTTTCATATGTTTTTATCGCTGTTTCATTCTTTTTCCCTGTCAGCACTTTCACCGAACTAACTCCTTTTAATATAAGTTCTTTCTCAACAAAGTCTAATACCTTTGTAGCAATTCCCTTCCTTCTAGCGTCACCCATAATATACAATTCGGTTACTTCTGCATACGGTTCTGAATAACAGATTGATTTAAAATACTGAGCACATGCGAATCCAATTGGTAGATCATTGTTTAAGGCTATTACAACAATCTCATTTGAATCAGATAGGCTTGCAATAATTTCTTCTTCAGAAATTCCCACTCCGTTAAATTCAACATTAAGTTTAGCGAGATATTTTGCATCTTTTGCTTCTGCTCTTCGAATTTGGATATTGTTTTCAATCAAAGATTTCACTCCCATGATAGAATACTGTTTTTAATAGTTCTTTGTTAAGTTTGCATAACGCTTCTGTATTCACGAACTCTCACTGGCTTAAGGGGCAAACGCCCCGGGTCAGAGGGCCTTAGCTAGTGCAGGGTTTTCCGGCTGTCCCCCACTTCCCCGAAATGCCCCTGCCGGACCGAGAGCCGGATGGAAAGATGCGTGAATATGATGTTATACACAGCACCCTCTTCTACGAACAAACTATTCGCTATATGTTTTTTAGCTTTTCCAATAATTCTAACTCCTCTTCCTCTGTAAGTTGTTCTTCCGCTCTTGTTTTTGTTTCATCTATCTTTCGTACTTTTAATCCTCTTTTGATGAGCCATTCTTCACCAGGATTCATTGTAGTTGCTGGATGTGGGTATACATCCTCACTTGTAATTTCCTCGTCAATTATGTAAATGTATCCACATAACTTACCATTATGAATTCTTGTGCCATTTTCATCAAAAGCAACAATAGATGGTTTGTGTGAAAAGATTCTTGCTAACTCTCGATCCTGAGTTATTGTGCTTCCGACTAGTAGTTCATTTAAGAGCATTGGCGAGCCATGGAACCAAGGCTTACTGTAGTCCCATTCTTTCATAATTATCACCTTCAATTAAGTTTTATTATCTTTCTTCTTTATACTTGTTCTTCAGTTTCTTCGGTTTTGGCTTTAGGGGATTGCGGATAACGTTGCGCATTTCTGACGTCCAAACGGCTTAAGGACCGGAGGTCCGGGTGGCTTTGCCACTTAGCCGGTAGGATGTGTCGCCTGATTCCACGTCTCCGAAATCCCTCTTGAAGACCGAGGAGCGTCAGCGACGAAGCAATAATGCAATGTTATACGCTGCCCCTTCTTCTTCGATTCCACACCCTTATATGTCTTGTGTGTTTTATGTATTTAATATGTCTTTACGTGTTTTATCTTTTGGTTCTATCTTTTGCTCCTATCAAATCCGTTTCCGCATAGGAAAGATCCCCTCATTTACTCTCGTACGCCTTCAGCAGTATCAACCTTGGTTTGTGTAGTAACTTCATCCAATGAACGCTAGCCTTATAAGAGGCTAGTGTTCCTCGGACCGGAGATTTGCCGATGGCTGGCTTCATTCAGATTCCTGCTCACGTTGGACACCCCTGCCTTAAGCTATGGCTTACTTCTGACCTCACCATTCGAGACTTAATCCTTAATATAGAATACATGCTGAACGCACAATCAAAATTTAAGAGGATTGTTGTCCTCCCTTTAATTCGCAATAGACAAATATGTATTAATGACATGCACAATACCAAAAAGTACTGTTGGTATAATAGCCAGATAATTTTGAAGCCAAATCTCAGCTAATATAAAATATACAACCGGGAGAACGGCCATCCCCAAAAAAATAACCGAGTTTGTGTTGCCTGTAAAATACAATATCCATAGCCCATAATAAAAAATCAACATTATTGCCATACCAATTATATACGGACATCGCATTTCAGATGCTTGTTTTCTTACAACAAATATCAGAAGAAAGAAAAATATCGCCTGACTTCCGTGCTCCAAAACATCTAAAATCAAATGGCTATTTGCATTGTTTCCTGATATATCTGACGCAGGATTAAGAAAATAAAATATATTTGGTATCATTGGCAATAAAAAGATTATCAGACCCTTCCATGAAAAACCAAAATGATAATTCATTTGATCCTCTCTTTCGCATAATAGAAATATTCTTTAGTTTGCACTTTATTATGAATCCGCTTCTCTGGTATTCCTCTTGATGACCAAGGAGCATAGCTAACGATGTGGAAATTTATTGTTATATGGTACACCTTCTAATATTCCGTTCATCCTGGTTTTCAACTGCTACGTTGTAAATGTATTCTTTCACTTATATTTATGATTTATTATTAATTGGTTGTATGGTTTAACATTTCTTAAGGGGTTGCGTATAACATCATATATACGAACTTCGTAAACACCTCTCTTTTCAAGCAATATCCGAACTACATATAATATAACCCAAATTAATCCATCTGCGAAGTCACGAACATACATAAAAAAGCAGCCCCAGTGCGAACTGCTCCATTTGTTAGAAAAGACTAACCTTTTGGATCCAGTTTAACATTTGGGCTGCTCTTTTCTTCACTCAACAAAAGAAGAATTGCCGATAACCTTCAGTGATCAAACGTTTCTCCCTTTGCGCTCCTTCACACAAAACATTTACTTCGCTCCACTACTCCACACCACGCGCTCGCTCATCGCTTTATGCTGTGCAATCAGACAGAGTTCTGCCGCTTTGAAGGCATGCTCCTGTGTCATGGCTGTCTCGGTGCGGTCCAGGCAATCGCGAATGAGTTGGCCGAAGAACGGGTAACCGACCTTGCCTTTTACATTGTAGCGGTACTCCCCTTCATGATTGACCAGATAGACCTGATCTCCTTCCGGTTCTCTCGCTACATCGATATACTTCCGCAGCTCGATATAACCGTCCGTTCCCAGAATAACTGTACGCCCATCGCCCCATGTGCCCAGGCCATCCGGTGTGAACCAGTCCACTCGGAAGTAACCGGAAGCTCCGTTATCACCAATCAGAGAAGCTTCGCCGAAGTCTTCCAGTTCCGGGAACTGTGGGTGATTGAAGTTATGCACACGACTGAACCCTACCTCAGCGTCCGTACATGAGGCAAACGTCAGAAATTGTTCGATCTGGTGACTCCCGATATCGCAGAGAATGCCGCCATACTGCTCATGTTTGAAGAACCAGTCGGGTCTTCCTCCAGCATTCAGGCGATGCGGGCCTGTACCCATAACTTGCACTACTTTGCCGATTGCCCCTTGTTCAATGAGCTGCCCTGCGTAGATCGCACTTTCTACATGCAGTCGCTCACTATAATACACCATGTACTTTTTGCCTGTTCGCTTCACTTCTTCTCGTGCAAGCTTTAATTGCTCCAGCGTGGTAAACGGGGCTTTGTCTGTAAAATAATCCTTGCCTGCGGCCAGCACTCTCATACCAAGCGGCGCACGATCTGAAGTGATCGCTGCACTTGCCACCAATAACACCTCATCATCTGCAAGCACCTCTGCTTCAGAGCCAGCGACTTGAGCCTGTGGGAACTGCTTCCGAAATGCCTCTACCTTCGCCGGGTCCGGATCATACACCCACTTGAGAGTAGCTCCAGCCTCCAACAATGCCCCAACCATGCCGTAGATGTGTCCATGGTCCAGCGCAACAGCAGCAATGGTGAACTCACCCGGACCACATACGACCTCTTTTGTAACACTTTTTGGTGCATAGAACATCCCGTCTTTAGCCATGTTATCCCATCCTTATTATAAAATGTTGATTACTATGAACTCGTCTTATATAACAAATCGTCTTCATTTAAACGTTTGACTCAAATCAGCAGGTTGACTGCCGCTTATTGCTTTGTCTTTCTTAGTCGTTGATCCAGCAATGCGTTCCTGCAGATGCTCATAGAACAGATCCTCATCGATCGGCAGATTCACCCAGTTATCCGTCCAGGTAGACAGCAACATCGCATTCGACAATGTTAATCCGTGTATACCATCTTCACCGGGAGCAATGAGGGGTGCGCCTGTACGAATCGCATCAACCCAGTTACGAATCAGACCCGGGTGACCCGTTTCCACACCTGTAATCGGAACCTCACACTTCCAGCATTCTGGCTGTCCAAAACCTCCGGTAAACCGCTGATTGAATTCAGGCTCAGATTCCCGAAGTCGCCAGAACGTAAGTTTTCCATCTTCGATCACGATTTTACCCCGGTCTCCGTTGACCTCGAATCGATTGGTACCCGGTGCTTCGCCAGTAGTCGTTACGAAGACACCTGTTGCTCCATTTTCATACTCCACATAAGCTGTTACATCATCTTCCACTTCAATGTTCCGATACTTGCCAAACGAACAGAAAGCACGCATTCGCACCGGCATCATGCCGATGGTCCACTGCCACAGATCCAGTTGGTGCGGGTCTTGGTTAATCAGCACACCGCCGCCTTCACCTGCCCAGGTTGCCCGCCAGCCGCCGGAATCATAGTAACTCTGGGACCGATACCAGTTCGTAATAATCCAGTTGGTGCGCCGTACCTCTCCTAGTTCTCCCGAAGCGATTAAGTCTCTCAGCTTAATGTAGAGTGGGTTGGTCCGCTGGTTGTACATCATGGAAAAGACTTTACCGCTGGCTGCGGCCGCTTCATTCATCTTGCGTACCTGTTTCGTATACACACCGGCCGGCTTCTCGATCATGACATGCAAGCCATGCTGGAAAGCCTGAATGGCCTGTTCCGGATGATCATAATGCGGCGTTGCAATAATGACTGCATCAATCGTACCCGAAGCCATCATCTGCTCTGCATCCTGCCAATAGGTGACCGTTGCCGGAAGGTGACTGGATACCCAGCTCTCCATCTCTCTTCTAACATCACATACGGCGACCAGCTCTGCACCGGGTACTTCTCCAGCCACCAACGTTCTGGCATGTGCTGCTCCCATGTTGCCTATACCAATAACCGCTACGCGTACAATACTCATGACTGCTCCTCCTCGTCCACACGACGCTCAATTTCGGCGAATACGTCTGCAAAATGCTGTAACATTGCCTTGGATTCCAAGGCACCACTAAAGTCTTCTATTCCGTAATATCCGTCATACCCGACGGCACGAAGATCCCGCACCATCTGTACCCAATCGACCATGCCTTCAGTCAGCGGCGTCCAGTGACATTTCCAGGCTGTATTCAGAGCCACTCCGCTGCTCTTCTCAGTCACATTAGCCTTTTGCGAATCTTTCCCTTCTGGTTCAAACCACCCGGCATTTTTTACATGTACATGAGCCAGGTAAGGCCCCAGCAACTCAAGTCCCATCCGATGATTCTCATATCCTTCATGTACCATATTGCCTGGATCGTACAACACACCCACATGCTGCGGGTCGAGCGATTGCACAAGCCGATAGGCCAGCGATGCCGTAGGTGCTATCGTCTGATGATGCGTCTCTACAATCGCCTTGATGTTGTACTGTTTGGCCAGATCTTGTACTTCACTCAGGTAATCAACGGCTTTACGATACAACTCAGGATAACGGGTCTTGCGATCATATCCAGGGACACCCACACGCATCATAGATGCTCCTAAACCAGCCGCAGCCTGAAACGCCTGTTCGGTGGCAGAAAGATCTCCACAGTTCAGATATGGTACAAGTGCAATGGATTTCCTGCCTTGCCCTACCGCCGCTTCACGAAAAACAGGAACCTGTTCCTGCCAGCGGCTCGGATCTACAGAGCATCGATTATTTCTCCAGTAAGAGGGCTCTTCGGACATTGCCTCTTCAGGAATTCCACGGAATCTCCACTCAATTCCATCAATCCCCGCTGCAGCCGCAGCCGATGCCAATTCTTCTGCATTCAGATCAGGGGTAGCCACCGTGAATACAGACAGTTTCATCATGCTCCATCTCCTTATGTAAACGTATTCATTATATGTCGTAAAGGCATTGTATCACTCCACTGAACGTCACCATAGGGGAAAACGCCAACAGATGAATGACAGATAACGAACAGAGCACATTCCCCATTCAGAGATAACTTCCCAAGAGAATCATGTGATCGCATATCAAAAAGACATCCCTGGAACAGATTTGAATTCTGCTCAAAGATGCCTTGTACAATAATTTTATATATAGGATGAAATCATATCTCTCTATTCCCGATCAAAAAACACGTGTTCAGCCTGTATTTTCCCCTGATCTATTGTCATGATGCCAAATGAGTATTGCTTCTGAAAACGCCGATCCGTAGGCGACCCCGGATTAAATACCAGTGTGTTATCGACGGTATGCATCACCGGGATGTGTGAGTGTCCGTAGATCACAGCATCCACATGCTGGCCTGCAAAGGTATGAATTGCATTCTGCTCCGTACCCTTTGATCCCAGATGCCCGTGCACAAGACCCAGACGAAGTCCTTCCACTTCAACAATACGGGAATATCCCAGTTTTTCAGCAATTTCGGACGGGTCCGTATTACCAGCTACACCTTCAACTGGTGCATACTCGCTAAGCATTGGGTATACACTCCAATCCGACCAGTCACCAGCATGAAGAATCAGATCGGCACTCGCAAGTACATCAACGAGCCTGGCAGGTAACTTCTGTGATTTACGTGAACAATGCGTATCGGAAATGACTATAATTTTTTTCATATCACAACCCACCTTTCCTCAAGAGGTTGTTCAAAAAGTCCGCTTTTGATTACGAATGATGCCTAATGGCATCGTAGCATCGAATATGGAATTCAGCCGAAATAAGCATATGCTTACGAAGGTTGTTTCCTTAGGAAACATTGTAGTTGCTCACGTAGTTTCCTACGCTCCGCTACTCCATTTCTAGCTTCATCCCATCTTCTCGGTACTGAAAACCGCCCTTTTTGAACTTGTACTTAAGTCCTTATTGCAATCTACTCTGTCTGTGATGGAACAGCTTGCATCTGAGTACAGGATCGTTCCATATCTTCGAGTGTAATGGATGCAAAGAACTGCTCCACCTTCGCCTCGGCAACCTGATACAGATTGGTCAGCAAGCTGTCTATATGCAAGCCCACTTCACAATCCGGGTTACAATTGCCGTGAATCGGGAACAATGGACCTTCATTCTTGGCAGCCTGATAGATCATGGCTAATGTGATTTCACTTGATGGCTTCGCTAAGTAGAAGCCTCTTGTTCCAGGAGAGGAGTTCACCAATCCTGCCTTTTTCAGCCCGCCCAGAATACGTCTGACGACGACAGGGTTGGTATTCACGCTACCTGCAATATGTGCAGACGTGATTCGTTCAGGCGCGCTGAGTGACAATAACAACAAACAATGCACACTGACCGAAAAATGAGTACTCATGATTAACCACCTTTATTTAATATAATCCAGAACATGCTGACCTTATTCAGAGAACAGATCCTTTTCGGGACGTGCTCTGATCTTGAGCTGCCGCACACTGTACTCCAGTTGTTTCACAATATCATCCAGCTGTTTGCGATCAATCTTGGTCGGATCTTCCACCGGTTTCGCGGACGCCTTGAGATCGCGGATCGTTAACTGCTGTTCTTGCCATTTGTCCATCAGATCTGCAATATTGGCATAGAAACGTTCGTAATCTTTGATGACCAGGTCAAGATAAGCATCTACCTCATCCGGATCATAACCACGAAGTTTATAATTAAATTGTTTTTCATGAATCGATAACGCATCTAGCTGCACTCCCAATTGTTTGAACAATTGTCTCTGTTTATCCAATCTTCGTTTCATATGTTCATCCATATTGACAACCTCCATTATAGGCCAAGCCGTGGTTCCATTTCCTGTGAAGAACATACGGCATTTTCTCTCTCTATTTTTTATAACACATAATCCGTCAGATATAAAACGATACAGCCCTATTCCTCACGAAAATGATTGCTTTTCATCCAATTCGGGTAAAGACACACTACACCCCACAACGGGAAAGGAGCATGTCCTTATGAGTACATTAACTAAAAATCAACATCAAATACTGAAAAACGCCCTTTTGGAGCAACGTGAAAACTTGCAGCGTCATTTTGAATCCAGCATGGAAGACGGTGCTCCGGCCCAGTCGCTGAAAGATTCAACCGGTGAGCTGTCCTCCTATGATAATCATCCGGCAGATGCCGATACGGAAACATTTGAACGCAGCCGTGATCTGGCGATCGACGATACATTAACAGACGAATTCAACCAAGTGAACGACGCATTGGAACGTATGGAGCAAGGTACATATGGAACCTGTGTAAGGTGCGGAGAAGATATTCCCTTCGAACGACTTGAGACTATCCCTTATACCGCTTACTGTATTGACGACACGCCTAATCGGGAGATCAGCAACGATCGGCCCGTTGAAGAAGAAGTAATGACTATGCCTCCGAGTGGTGCTGGAGAAGGAAGACAGCAGCGGGCCGGCAAGTTCGACAACGCAGATGCCTGGGAAGCGGTCGAAGAATATGGCACATCTAATTCCCCCGCAACCGCAGCCAAACGTGATGTGAAGGGCTATGATGAGAACATGTAACTTCGTTATGAACTGAAACGGTAGGCATCAAAATTGATTGATTCCATAGGCTGCTCCACCATTAGCCTTCCTTATCACGCATTAAAAAGCCGCCATTAGGCGGCTTTTTCTAGTTTTCTCCTAAGCAGTCTCTCACGTTTGCCGTTACTTGCTTCCAGCGATAATGCTGAACCCATGGATTCCATCCGTTTATTCTTTCGATTCACTACCAGATGATGCAGATTCCTGCCGCTTCGACACAGATCGAGACGTTTTCGGAGTTGATTTGCCCTTATCTGACGTAGCTTTCTTTTTCTCTTTTGCATTAGTCTTAGAAGCAGGTATTTTTACTAAAGGTTTGGAGAGGGCAGAGAATAACTGAAAGACCTCATGTTCCCCTTGTTTATCCTCTTTCGTTGTATAGGGTTCGCAGAGTTTAATGATGTTTTTATACAACTGCTCTACTTCCTCACGGGTTGCATACAGCGTGATGTCCGAGAGAAACATCCGATCTTCATTTTCCGCCTGATGCATGAATCGCTGACGACTTTGTTCGAACATCTCATTTAATAATTTGAGCGTCTCGGACCGAAACACCTGTTTCAATGGAGAGTTTTCCTTGTCTTCATCTTCGTGACGGAGATGGATTTCTCCGGTAAATGGTTCGTAGTATTTTGCGATAATGCCATTAATCTCACGCGTGGAAACGATCGTCAGCAGACCAATTTTCTCCAGCTTTTTTACATGATAGTGAACTTTGGCTGGCACCTCACCCATCTGGTCGGCGATCTCTTTGACCGTGGATGGTCTGCCCTGCTTTTTAAACATATTTATAATCTGTATCCGATACGGATCGGAGTAGATTTTAATTTCTTCAATTGTTGAAAGAACCTTGTGCTGCATTCCTGTATCCTCATTTCCGGGGTACCTTGTTGTCCATCGATGTCTCTATTATACCGCTGCGTCAGGACTTCGGTCAAAAAGAGCCGGAAATAACTTAATACAGAAAATTGGCTAATGATTACTTCTGAATATCTTCACAGAGCACTTCGAAAACTTTTGCTAAATAACAGCATACCTGCTGACATGGCAAGCATAATACCAAAAACGATAAACAGAACAGGCATGGTCAGCCAATCTGCCAGTGCTCCCGAAGCCAGGCTCCCAAGGGGTGCAACACTCAAGACAAGCATAGTCTGAAGGGCATACACTCTGCCCAGCATCTCCGCAGGGGTAACTTCCATAAGATAGGTGGCCAGCGGTGTTGTAGCCAGCGGAATTCCCATACCCATCAGTAGACAAAAGGTCGCTGCAACCGGCAGTTGGAAGGAAGTCATGTAAGCGGGTAATGCCGTCATCGCATAACTGAGACCCAACATGACAATACCGCTGATGACCAGCACACTTTTACGATAATGTGCTCCCCTTTGCGTCAACCACACACCACTGAGCAACATGCCTCCTACCATCAGCCCACTGAGCAGACTTAATCCCCAAGCGCCAGCATGCAGCGTTTCGATCACATAGGGTGTACGAAGAACATTAAACGGCATCAGGCAGAAATTAACGAAGGCAAACAGGATCGAGACAATTAACAATAAGGCATGTTTACGGAGAAAATGAAAAGCTTCCGCCATTTCGGAGAATATACTACTTTTTTCGGATGAGTGTGAATTCATTTCAGTTGATGTTTTATATTCATTGTTATCAGATGTTAAGGTTTCAGGATAGCCCACTCGGCTCATCATTAAAGCACTTAGCGCAAACAACCCCGCATCAATCAGGATCGTCCAGGCAATGCCTACTGTAGCAATAAGGGCACCCGCCACTGCAAGTCCTGCGAGTTCGGCCACTCTGGTTGCGGAAGAGGACATGGCATTACCCGAAAGCAGCATCGATGGGGGAAGCAATCGGGGGACACTGGACACTTCGGCAGGAACAGTGAAGCATTCCAGCAAAGAATTCAGAATTGTGATGACAAACAGATGCCAGACTTCAAGTTGGCCCAATCCAAACAGCAGAGCTGTAATACCCACAAACAACCCGCGACCGGTATTCGTAATCACAATCACTTTTTTGGGAGACATGCGATCAACCAAAGCCCCGGCGAACAGACCCAGAAGGATATTGGGCAAAAAATTCACCGCCAGCAACGTACCCATCAGCACTTTCGAACCGGTTAGAATGTACACCATCCAACTGTACGCAATCGAATCAATCGAATCACCAAATCTCGATACAACTTTACTAAGCATAAATTGCATGTACGGTCTGATTCGTATTAACTCACCCATACCTTGCTTGCCAACTGCTGTGTTATCGTTCATGACTTTCCACTCCCTGACGTTAAAATATTTTTCATGTTAATTTTATTTTAACGTAAGTTTTGCAGAAATCAATAGCTTCGTGAAAATAATTTTAACGACAAGTAAGCAAAGTAAAATCTCGCTCTGCTTTCAGACTCGTAATCAACAGCGGAATTTTGAACACACCCCTATAACACACAAAAAAACAGACCACATGTGGTCTGTTGAGTTGGACTAATTATATTTAAACTGCCTTTATTTGCTGCCTACTTCTCAACACGCAATAGAAATCCAGACTGTTCAGCCTGTACCTCCAACATCAAATCGCGTACCCGGCCTGCTTCATTCCCCAGTCGTTCTTCGCTGATCCGGTAGTTGGTCCATCTTAGCTCTAGTGGAAGTTCAATCGTACCCGTCAAGCAATCCCACAGAGCGTCGAGATTACCGCCATAAAAAGCCGGCAGCTTCAGCTTATCCTTTAATTGCTGATGAAGTTCAGCGCTACTATCAAAGTCTTCTCCATCCAGAATCACGGTGTTCATGGCTGCTCCTTCCTCTATTTCAAACGTGTAAATGATGCATAGTGATCTGTCGTTTTGTAGATGAGTCCATCATTGGAGTACACAATCCGATCCGAATTACGGAAGCCGGATGTATAGTTAATATCTGCTTCGCGCCATGTACGTCCACTCGCTGAAGGCAGAAGCCCCTCCCGATTGCCAAATACGTCTCCACCGATGCTTTTCCCAGGAGCCACTACAGCCAAGTTTCCTTTTGACGCTACCCAGCCGAGTCCTGTTGCCTGTGATTTGGTAATAAAGTTACATGGCAACGTTCCGTTTGCACTTAAATAGTTAGCTACACCCGTAAACGTATTGATGATGGTACATGTTGCAGCAGATGCCTTCTGCTGTCCGACTGGAGTGAACTGTGAACCTGTGAGGAAAACAAACGTTAACAATAATGCCAGTAATGCGGTGGATATCAACTTTTTCATCAATTCGGCCTCCCGATCCTTCAAAGTAGATGAACGTTGTCACGATATGCATCTTGCAAGCTGTAACTTTCTAGTTGTGCGTTCTGCTAGATTATAGTAAACAAGTCATCTCATGACTATTTATATCACATCATTTTGGTAGAAATATCAAATTCAGACGTTTAAATTGTAAAATATTATAATTGTAACATTTTAAGACAGAAAAAAAAGACTCTCATCCCTGAAGATGGAGTCTGCATTTACTAGTATGTGTAAACTGACTTGACTTAATCTAATCAATCAGTTGCACACGTTGACGCGTTCGAGCCGATTCGAGGCACGCATCAATCACGCGCATGTTTTGGATGGTATTTTCCGGACTGAAAGGCAGGGCTGCTCCATCAAGCACAGCCGTTGCAAATGTCTCCACCTGAAGCACATATGAATTCGATACCGATACACGCTCCTCACGGCTGACCGAATCGGTGTGCACAATAATCTGAGGTGGAATATCACTGTTCTCCCAGCCAAACACTTTTGGCAGTTCAATCCGCCCTTCCGTCCCGAGAATCTCCATCTCCGCTCGCCCTGAAGCCCACATGCCACAGTCAAACGTTAAAGCTACCGAATTCGGAAATTCTACCAGTCCCGATGCCATCATATCGACGCCATCATGCTCGTCGGAGAATAGAGCGTGTACTGTCACCGCTTCGGGTTCCTGTCCCAGATACATCCGGGCAGCCGAGATCGGATACACGCCAAGATCGAATAATGATCCGCCGCCCATCTCTCTTTTGAACCTTACATTTTCCTTGTCATCAGCGGTATTACAGGTAAAGTTACCATGGATGGCTCTGACAATGCCAATCTCTCCACTAGCTATAATCTCTTGCACACGTCTGTGCTTGGGATGATATCGATACATAATCGCTTCTGCAAAAAGAACACCATGTTGATGACATACCCCGATCATTTCTGCCGTTTCATCTGCATTCAGGGCAGCCGGTTTCTCACACAACACGTGTTTGCCAGCCTGGGCAGCTTTGATGGTCCATTCTTTGTGCATATGGTTAGGCAAAGGAATATAGACGGCTTCAATGTCCGGATCAGCGATGAGCTCTTCATAACTGCCATACGATCTGGCAATGCCGAGTTCTTCAGCAAGGGTTTCGGCCTTTTCTTTGCTGCGGCTGGCTATCGCCAGCACCTCACCACGTTCGGACTGCTGGATCGCCGGAATGACTGCATTTTTGGCAATGGTTGACGTACCGAGTACACCCCACTGTAACTGTCTGTTCATGCTCATCTTCCTTTCGTACCGTAATTGTCCTCTTCTGCCTTGTGTAACATGCCGAGACAACGATCCAGATCCGTTTTGACCTGTTTCTTGTATAACTCAGCTTTTTCCGCACCATCATCCGCGAAATGATATAAAACGATTTCCTGAAAATCGACCTTTGGATCGTTACCCTTCAGCTTCTTCGTGCGATAAAATACACCCTGCTGTACCAATTCATGTAATGCCCGATATACCTCGCTCTGAGGTGGTACATAACCGTAGTCTTTGAATTCCTGCTTCATCGCCTCCAGCATCTCGTAACCGTACCCCCTGTGCTGTTCAACCATCGTAATCAGATAGAGCTTGATAAATGCCCGCTGTGCAATCATAAAAGCCACGTTCATTCCCCTCCTGTCAGAACCTATATATCTAGTATTATAAAACTTATGTTCGTGTTCTGCCATCTTTCTCCGCTTTGCCTCCCTTTTATCTATCTTATAAGAGGGCGAGCAAGAAATCGTATGAATATGGGTTAGCCTAAGGAAGCACGGAAAACGGTTTTCTGTTGTGAATTTTTCATGTAATGAAATTTTAATGTTTTTTTTTAAAAAGTTTGCTTATTTCAGGGCTCAGTGATTCGTACAATCAAATTTTATTAATACGGCTGTGCAAAAGTTGTTACATCTTTACTCCTGAATCCTGTGTAGCCTGTATTACTGAATCCTGAATTCCTATACCGACATTGACCCTGTACAATCCTGTACAGTTGTGATTCTGTTCTGAATTTTTCATATATTGATGGATTCATTTGGTATGGACAGATTTTGGCACGGCTCCTACAATCCATTTCCCCCAGCTTACGCGAGAGATGAGCCAAGTCAGCACACAGGATAATGTAAGAGCGAGCAACCAGGTGATGATCATTCGGACGACAGGGTTCCAGCCCATAGCAACGTAAAACAACTCATCCGGAATGTAGCTATACCGCAGCATCAACATATGCATCAGATAACCGCCATACGATACACCACCAATCCATCCCAGCAATCGTGTAACCCTGAGGTTATGGAGTTTGCCAACCAGCTGGTACATGACCATGATCGAAGCAATCAGAAAGAGTGCCATATCAGGGCGGATCAGGCTGACCGTGTAGAATGTAATTTGGATTCCCTCCGGCTTCTGAAACTCCAGCATTAATAAATATGTAAACCGAAGACCCAGAACAATAAACACCGTCCAGTATACCCAGCGTAACCGGTGAATCCATTCGTTCCAATGCTGGACGGATAACCCCGCGGCTGCACCTAGCACAAAATAAATAAAAAAATAGAGGAAATTGCGGTCCGCATACGTTGTAAAAGCATCTGTCAGAACCGGGATATTCAGCCATTCCATGAATTTGGAGATGTTTCCTAATTGATCTGCAAGCACCAGATACACCACGCCAGAAATCAATAATGCGATCATACGCCCCTTGGCCTCATATCGGTTATATACATAACGAATGGCACGCAAGAAGAGCGGAAATAACAGATAAAACTGGATCAACATAATGATGTACCAAAAGTGTGAAGTCGTTTTGCCAGTAATCAACTTCAGGCCTAGATCAGGGATGTCATTCCATCCGAATCCGGTCCAGCCCCGCGGTGCAAGGGTAAAATAAATGAGTGACCAGATCAGATAAGGCACGATGACGTCGGTTACTCTTTTTCTCATAAACTTGCCGTAATGCAGCTTGTCTCCCGTGTTATAAAACAGCACCATACCTGTTATGAATATGAATAAAGGAACGGCAAATTTGGAGAGCATCAGCAGTATGGCCAGCAACACGCCATCCTCCAGTCTCGTTTCCGGGACAAGAGAGTAATGTGCGATGGAATGCTGGAGAACCACCGCTCCAAAGGCAATTCCCCTTAAGCTCTCTATTTCTGTAATTCGTTCTTTGCGAGGCATACATTCAGCCGTCCTTTCTTGGTTTTACGATAAAAACAAAGTACAATGAAGCCGTATATTTAATGAACGGGGTTGATTCACATTTCTAGAACAGACAAAGACGTAACCACAACCGATTCCAAATATGTCCAACAACATCTGGCTAACGAGCGAACTTTTCTGGCCTGGGTACGCACCGGTATTGCCATGGCGGGCATCGGCTTTCTTGCTGCCGGATTTGGTTTCAATTCGTCGGCGTATGATCGGCTTGCACATATTGCGGCGATTATTACCGGTATCACATCTCTGATTGGCGGCATATCCATCATTGTGTATTCGGCAGCAGCCTATCATCGGAAGCGTACACAAATCAATGAGCAAACATTTCAGGCATCGACCGGATTAATCCGGTTTCTTACCATGATGCTACTGGTGATTGGACTCGCTTTGGCTATACTGTTATATGTATTGTTATTCCCTGCCTGACTGGGTAAAAACACCATTCGCCATTATTGATGCAGACATGTAACACAGGGACAAAAGCCGGCTTCCCTTAAGGAAACCGGCTAATGACCATCTGGTGGATCATATATGTCATTCCATTTTGCATATAATAAGTCATTGGGTTTTATTTGATATCGATTAAATTCGCGGCAAGATTACAGGAATGTATTGTTACCGAATCGCGCTGCCTTGTTTTGAGCTTCCAATCTGCGTTCTTCCATATCCAGATCCGGACGTTCGGCAGGCACATCTCCGCGATGAGCTGCTTCGGCTCTGTCTCGGTTAAGCTGGCTGTTGCCACTGAACACATCATACACATCGGAGTCCCGATCCGTAGAATCTACGAGCAGCAGGATTTTACCATTCTGTACATACTCCTCATACTGTTTAGCTTCCTCTTCCGGAATACCAAGACCCACAAGTCCACCCACCAATCCGCCAGCTCCTGCACCCACGGCTGCACCGGTAAATGCTGCTGCAATAGGGCCTGCGGCCAGAATCGGTCCTATGCCGGGTATGGCTAGTGCACCGATACCTGCGAGCAGACCGGCTACGCCACCAAGGACACCACCTGTTGCTGCACCCGCAGCCACGCCTTCAGGGGCTTTGGTACCTGTCTCTTCCCGAATTGCCTTCAGTTCATCCCGATCCTGTGTAACAACGGAGATTTCGTCTGAAGTGAATCCTTGTGCTTTCAGACCCTCGATAGCCTGCGATGCTTCACGTTCTGTATTAAACACACCTACGATTTTCTTCTGCATAGTGAATCCCTCCTCATATTATTGAGTGGTTCGCTATGTTATTACCCGCCTAAGTTTCTTTTAAACGTTTGCAAGTCAATATACTATATGTTGATAGTAAAAAATTGCTGAGGTTCATTCCTTTACATGCCTCATTAGGGTGTGTGTTCAAACTTAGGCACGTCATACGTTGTCAGGCATGCTCTACGTTGAAGGACGTGGGCGTCCAAAACATCTTGAAGTTTAGGCTGGCTGATCCTGGTGGATTGTCCCAGACGATTTTCTAAGGAACCGAGGACGTCTTATTTAGCCTTCAGGCCCTCTTTATATTTTGTAAGGAACATGAGACACGTTATTTACCAAAATCACCTGACAAACCCCTTGTAAATGGCTGGTTATTCAAATATAGCGTGTTTCAGATTCCCTAGATTACTGTGGGCGCTTCAAATCGCTGAATAAGACGTCACAAGTTCGTTAGCGCTCCCGCTTCACGTTCTGCTCCAGACATGTGTCATTGATTTCTGAAAAAACGAAATAATTCATCTATTTCCCCCGTGGTTTGGCCCGATGGGTGGCGACCGCTTCAAGTGGATTATCCGGCCAGTAGTGCTTCGGATAACGACCTTTCAGATCTTTTTTGACGTCAAAGTACGTCTCTCTCCAGAAATTCGCCAAGTCTCGTGTGACCTGTACAGGTCGCTGAGCCGGCGATAACAAGTGGATGGTCAACGGAACTCGCCCACCCGCTATACGCGGTGTCTCCTGTTGTCCAAACATCTCCTGTAATCTTACCGCCAGCGCCGGGTCCTCCGGACGACTGTAGTCCACGGGAATACGCGAGCCACTGGGCACCTGTATATGCGTCGGCGCTTCATCGTCCAGTTGTTGTCGTTGCGTCCAGCTTAATCCACCCAGTAATACATCCTGCATCGACAATCTCTTGAGGTCGGCTGCCGATCGCATGCCTGTCAGATAAGGGGTAAGATGTTCTGCCAACTCTTCGGTCAGATCATCTTCGATCAGGTCAGGCCACTCAGGCAGATGGAGATGCAGGAATCGCAGCCTGTCCGCAAGTTGTTTGGACGTTTTTGTCCAAGGCAGACAATCCAGCCCTTCCATTCGTATTCCGGTTAACAGTGCTTCCAGCACCTGATCTTCAGGTGGCTGTGCAATACTGCTCTCTTTAATCACAAGGGCTCCGATCCGAAGTCTCTTATGTGCCCGCACGCTGCGGGTATTGGAATCCCAGGCGACTTGCACTTCATTGTGCAGCAAGTGCTGACCTGCCTGCAACAATGTCTGCTCCTGCAACGGCGCAGCCAGCAGGATGCGAGCATCTGCGCCCTGGTCGTCTGCCTCGGCTGCGACCAGATATGCTGAACGGCTCAGCGATTCTGTCGCTGCGAGCCGTACGCCGCGGCCGCTGCTCAGCAGGTAGCGGCCGTCCTCCCGGCGCTGCCCGATCCGGTCCGGATAGGCGAAGGACAGCAGCAATCCGCAGCTGTCCTCATCCGGCCTTACCGGATCGGCCGCCGGGCCGAGCGCCGAGCGCAGCTGGCGGCTCTCCTGGAGCATGCGCCGCACGGCCGCGCCGTCTGCGACAGCCGCTGCCGCTTGCGGCATGCCGCTGCTGTCCGCGGTCAGCAGCGCCTCTACGCGCGGGCGGAGGTCCGTGCCCGCGCCTGCACTGCCACTGCTGCGGAGGCCGGCAGGCTCCTGCAGCAGTGCCGCCAGCATGCTGGCGTAGCTGGCCAGCCCAAGCTCCGCCGCGCGGAGCAACATGCTGGCCAGTCGCGGATGAACACCAAGCGTGTTCATCCGCCGCCCGAAGGGCGTGATGCGGCCTGCGTCGTCCAGGCCGCCCAGCTGGCGCAGCAGCGCCTGTGCCTGGCCGTAGGCGGCGTCAGGCGGGGTGTCCAGCCATTGCAGCTCTGCTGGGGACTGGACACCCCAGACGGCAAGCTCCAGCGCCAGCGGCGCAAGATCCGCGGATGTGATCTCCGGGCGAGCTGCCTCAGGCAGTCCCCCGTGAACCTCTTCGCTCCATAGCCGGTAACACACCCCCGGGGCAATTCGCCCTGCACGACCCCGCCGTTGATCGGCTGACGCCTTGGACACCGGCAGGGTGACAAGCCGACTCATGCCCGTACGTGGCGAGAATGCCGATGCACGACTCAGCCCTGCGTCTACCACAATCTTAACTCCAGCTAGTGTGAGGCTGGATTCCGCAATGGAGGTTGAGAGCACCACCTTGCGCGTGCCCTCGGCCGCCGGGCGTATGGCCTCATCCTGTTGTTCCACCGGCATACTGCCATACAGGGAATGAACTTTCACATGTGCAGGAAGAGAACCATTCGATAACTCCCGCTCTGTACGGTGTATCTCTCTTGCACCAGGAAGAAAAACAAGCACGTCCCCCTCCTGTTCGGCTAATGCCTTGGTCACCGTCTGAGCCGTGAATTGTTCCAACTGCATAGCTGCCGGTCTTGGCACATATCGTGTTTCCACCGGAAAAGTGCGTCCCGGACAATGAATTGATTTTGTACCTTCACCAAGCAATGCACAGACGGAAACAGGATCAAGGGTCGCCGACATGACCAACAGTTTCAGATCTGGACGTAACATCGCTCGGGATTCCAATGCAAGAGCCAAGCCCAAGTCCCCATGTAGGTGACGCTCATGGAATTCATCGAATATAATCATCGCCGTGTCTTCAAGACCCTGGTCCTGCTGCAACATCCGGGTCAATACGCCTTCCGTCACAACTTCAATGCGTGTCCCCTGACTCACCCGGGTATCCATGCGTACACGATATCCTACGGTCTGACCCGCTTTTTCCCCTAGCGTAGCCGCCAGTCTCGATGCAGCCGAACGCGCAGCCAGCCTTCGGGGTTCCAGCATTATGATTTTCCGTCCCGCAACCCACGGCTCCTCCAACAAAGCCAGAGGTACAACAGTTGTTTTACCCGCCCCTGGCTCTGCAATTAACACACCTGTATCTCGATCCCGAAATAACTGCCTTAACTCAGGAATAATCTCTTGTATCGGTAACTCTATATGCATATGATCGCTCCTAATGAATGTACCCTACTGCTCTTCAGTATCTCTATTCGAATGTTAGCATTATAACAAAAAAAGCCGTTCCAGAGGAACGACTATCGCAGACACACCCTAAGACACGCCTTAGTAAAAATGAAATTTATCCAGAATGCTCACTTAGCTGAGCAATGATTCGGCTCCATCAATGACGATCTCTGCTCCAGTAATATGTCTGGATTCGGACGATGCGAGGAAGCTCACCAGATCCGCAACATGTTCCGGCTGACCCGGCCCGTCCGCAAGCGGCTGCTGTCCTTCCGGGAACTCCATCGGAATAATGATCTGTTGCAGATCATCCGTTTTGACCGTACTTTGATCGATATTTGTCGCAATCGCTCCTGGGCAGATCACGTTCACACGTATCTTGAACTTCGCCAGCTCAAGTGCAGCCATCTTGGCAAAAGCAACCTGTCCTGCCTTGGACGTGCTGTACGCCGACATGCCAAAGCTTGAGAAGCGTTGATTGCCATTGATTGAACTCGTGATGATGATACTGCCGCCACCCCGTTTTTTCACGTGAGGCAATGCATATTTAATCGTGAAAAATGTACCATTCAGGTTGGTTGTAATAATCTGCTGCCAATCTTCAACCTGAATTTCCTCAATGGGTGCCGATACACCGTTAATGCCCGCATTGGCAAAAACAATATCCAAACCGCCGAATAACTCAACGGTTTCCAGTACAGCCTTTTCCACACGTGCCGGGTCGGAAATGTCTACATCAAATGCTCTTGCCGCACCGGGGTGCAGCGCATTAATCTCTGCTTCCGTTTCCGAGATCCGATCATTGACCAGATCAAACAACGCAACATGTGCACCCTCTTTAGCCAGCTTGACCGCAGTGGCCTTCCCAATTCCGGAGCCTGCTCCGGTAATAATCGCAACCTTACCTTGGAACCGTGACTTGCCGTTATGTTGTGTCATTATCCATTCCACTCCTTCATTTTAGCAATTATGTAAGAATGTACGTTCAAGCTCAAAGTCAATTCTTCACAAGATTACCCAAAAAGAGTGTCTTTTAAATCAACACCAACAAGTTTTTTCACCGTTGATCTACAGCAATGTCACAGCAACATCAGGATCGGTCCACAACTTTATAACTGGCACTCACCATTCCAGCTCAATGAAAGCGGCATCATCTTCAAGACCTCCGGTATGTGTAGCATCCAGCAGTACCTGAATGTGTTCATCCGGGACATAGGCTTGAATGGCATCCAGGTCGTTCAGTCCATCCGTATATAACTGGAGCCGCAGCGAATCACCTGCTGAACCTTTTGTCTCATAGATGTGCGGTTTACCACCAACAGGTCCTTCAAGTGTAGACCAACGCTCATTTGTCTTGCAGTGAGTCTGAAATAATTCAGACTGTTCCTGGCCATTACGCCACAGGCGAATACGGGAATCTCCTTGCCATGCAAGCCACACCCGACTTTTGCGGCCACCTCCCGTGAGCTCGATCCGCCCACAGACATACATGGCCTGACTGCCCCGACTTCGCTTTTCCATCAACACTTCACGCAGCAACAGAGGAGAACTTTCCAGTGGCTGTAATTTCTCCAGTTGCCTAGATGCAGGAAGGGTCAGATCATGAAGAAGACGCTCAACACCATCTTCTGTCGGGTATTGCGCCGTTTCCAGCCAATCCAGCAAAGCATTCCCCAGAAAACGTGCTGCAAAATCGCCCAGGTAACTCATGCCTACCCCATCACACAAAACAAAATTGCAGATATTCCCTTTCATACGTACCGCAGCAAAGTCCTGTCCGGTATCTCCCTGATGTACCGTCTCAGCCGCTCTACCATAGCCATATCTGCACTTGAATGTGCCCTGATAGCGAGTTAGCGGCTGTTCCCCGGTCTGTACACTCACATAGCGAAAGTTGCCATGCCGCTGCTCGGCATGGCCCCCCTTATCTCCAGCAGACACTGTTGCCAAACGCATCGCTCTCATGATTCCCCTCCTATCTCACAGGTGTAGCAGCGGACATCTGGAACCCGATTGATACCAATTCTGCACATGTACCTGGCAGCATCATGAGTGCTCCGGGTGCAAGCAAATAATCAGCTTCAACAAGCATTTCCCGATAACTTTCGGGCAGAACGGATGACATATTCCGCAGCTTCTCTCCATGCTCATCCTGTAGATTTGTTTCCGAAGAGATGCCCTTCCATCTTCTAGGTTCAGCAATTGGCCCTTCCAGCAGATGATCCGATATAAAAATATTCTCCACCAGTACATTGCCGTCAGGTACACTCATACCCATGATTCTCTTGGCAATAGGCTCGGGATCTTCACCTGTGGCTACCCCATCGGTCATATGGCATACAAGTGGCGCAGGACAGTCCTGCATATTCGGAATTTCCGCCTGTAGAATCTTTTCCGCCTGCAGGAAAGCCTTCGCAGAATCTGAAAACCGTCTCGGAGTCAGGTCAGGCAACGAACCAACTGCAGCGATCTCGTCAATCCCTTTGATTCCGTTCAACAAGTCATATACATCATCGCTGTATGCCAATATGGCTATGCGATAACGGGGTGTCAGACGATTACCCTTTGTAGACCGAAATACCATTTGGCGGATCGCGAGAGATAAGGCATCATAAACGACGTCAATCCGTCGACGATTTTCCAGAACCATGTTCATGGAGGCGCTAATATCAATTAAATATATAATAAGTGCAGGTGTACGCTGTGATGCTTGAATCGTGTAGTTCATCTAGGGTGAGTCACCTCCATCATTCACATTAATTTATAAGAAGTTGTTCAAAAAGTCCGCTTTTGATTACGATGGATGCCTGTAGGCATCATCAGCATCGAATATGAAATTCAGCCGAAATGTCCGTTGCTCACGTAGTTCTCCCTACGCTCCGCTACTCCATTTCTAGCTTCATCCCATCTTCTCGGTACTGAAAACCGTCCTTTTTGAACATGTACTATAAGTTAGGCAACGTGTAGCTATTATTGCTCAGGAATTTGTTAATGGCACTCATTCGAGCGGCCACTTTGCCGACCCCTTTGAAATAAGCAGCATCGGTATTGTATAGATTTTTGAAATCACGGGCATACGATTCCGCATTTTCAATTTTTCTGCCTTTTTGTGCGTTATACGTTTTATTGTAATGAGCAATCAGCGTGACCACATTCTGGGCACGTTTTTTCTTCAGAGCGGCTTTCTGAGCAATCTCCTGTTGACGTTTAACCTCAGCTGCCGCTTTACGCTCCGCTTCCTGTCTTGCAAGCTTGGCATCATTCTCTTTTTTCCAGACCAGATAAGCTTCATATTTTGCCTGTTTATCGTATTTCTCCTGCTGCGCTCTCTTGGCAGCTTCTTTTTTCTGCTGTTCCTGCTTCACCAGATAGGCCTCATATTTCGCCTGTTTGTCGTACTTGGCCTGTAATGCCTTACGTTCTTCTTCTTTTTTCTTCGCTTCCGCTTCCTTCTGCTTGGCTTCAGCGAGCTTTTTCTTGTCCTCTGCATCCAGTTTTGCAGCCTCTGCGGCCTTTTGCTTCTCTTGTTCTTCCTGCTTTTTGAGCGCAGCTGCCTTTGCTGCTTCAGCCTCTTCCGCAGCTTTGATACCTGCCAGTCGTGTGGCTTCCTGCTGTTCTTTCTGCTTCACCTCTGCCTGATCGGCGAGTATCTTGACCGTTGGCACACCACCTGCCAGCAATACAATAAGCACAGCGGAGGAAATCATGAACTTTTTGGATCTGTAGAATGGCACAGGTACAGGCTTGTCTGTGTCTTCTTTTGGATTAAGCTTTGCATCCAGTTCCTTTATTGCAGCCTCCACTTCCATCTGCATCGCGCTGTTATGAGGAATGAAATGATAAAGCGAACGGTACACTTCCAGTGCTGCAGCCGGTTTATCTTCATCCTCCAGGGCTCTTGCTTGCAGGAACAGACGGTTCACAACCGCTTCCTGATCGGGAGAGTGCGGCGTTTGGGGACGGTTCCCGTCTTGCGTATTCACCGGTTCACTTACTCGTTCTGAACTCTTTTTCAGATTCACATCAGCTTCGGACGGATTGGCAGCTTCTTCTTCCGATGTCGCAACAGCCGCCGCATTGGCCTGATCCACGTCTACCGCAGCCAATGCAACATACCACTCACCAAACGTCGGACAACTGCTCAGATCGTGACTTTCCCAAGCTCGAATGAACAGATCGGACAGTTTGGAACCCCAACGCTTCTCAAGGGACTCCCGCATCGCATAATAACGTTCACTCACCGTTTGCATTTCATGCTGGTCAAAATAACTTTCGCCCCACGCCTTCTCTACAATCACAGGGTCCGACCAGCTTAACATTTCAGCAATGATAACAGCTCCGGCAAATCGGTCAGCATATGAACTCCACAAACCGCTGTGCACTGTTCGATGGGCTGCATAACCGGGTGACCCGGCAAGCAGGGCATCCGGACGATCCATCTTGGAACCGTACATCTGCTCGACATCCACAAGTTCTACCGCAGACGTCTTCCCCAGGTTCTCCACTTCGGAAAAAAACGGAATCATTACATTGGGAGCGGACATATCGCAATGAGCCAGTCCACGTTGTTCCATAGCCGAACCCGTTCCTGCAAGCGCTCTGGCCAGCTTCAGGCTCTCCTCAGCCGTCAACTGTCTCTGATCACTGATCACATCGAACCAGGTCTGACCTTGCACCCATGGCATCAACACCGCATATAACAGATCGGGATGTTTTCCAATGAGCGCTCCGTTTCTTTCCGGAGTGAGCACATCACGCTTGCATACCTGCAAACCTGGCAGTTCACTATAAGACTCCATATGCTCAGACTGATATACCATAGCCGGAATACGGAATTTAGGAAAAAATACTTTTAGTGCTTTGGCCCCATGAATGGAACCATTGCGGGGTATCAACTGATAAACAATCCCCTGCCTTCCGGCTTGGGCATAAGCCAGACCCGGCGCAGCCGGATGTTGCCCAATCGTATAGGCAATGTCGTTAATCACCACTTCATCCCCGGGATTTGGTTGAAAAGACATGCTTATCCCTCTCTCTGTCCTAGTGTCATAGTTGCAGCAAAAACCGGGTGTTGTGACAACGCCCGGTTTTTGCTGTAGTTGTACATCTTCAGCTTGCTATCCACCTGATTCAGGACGAATTCAGACTTCACATCCGCCTGATTTATGTAAAGCAGATTAACGAGCTTGGTCAGCTGTACGGAATTTGTTAGCAATAGCTGTAAGTTCAGTGCTGATGCTGTTCAGCGTTTGAACGAATGATTGCATTTGTTTGCTAGCTTCTTGGAACTCCTGGAAGAAGCGTTGTTTTGTCATACCTTCCCATTGTCCTTCCATGCTTGTGATGGATTGAGTCAATGTAGATACGATTTGCTGACTTTGCTCACCGCTTTGTTTGAATTGGTTAGAAACCTGATCAAGCTGCTCCGGGGTAACTAAAATACGTCCTGCCATTTGTAAATTCCTCCTTGGTTTGTGCAATTAAATTTTGACTTGTTCAAATTGTACTATACCAGGTTCGATCGGACAAAAGCCGAAGGACCTAATCCTATTTACCCCATTTTCAGCACTTGAAACTTCTCCTAACAGCCTATTTACAAAAAAATATTCACTTTCTGCTGTTACTTTTATTCACCCTGTTCAGGAAACCACAGGCTCGGTCCCTCTTCTTCCCCGAAAGGAAGGATCTGTGAATCTCCATGCTACAGGCTCAGGCTGCATGGCCTGCACCAGTGTAGCCGGCGAGCCATCAGGCGGAGCGGCATCCTTTACACGATATACGGCCGCCATTGCGGAAAGGGGATCGGATACTACAGCTACAGTTGCAGAATGTGCAGGCATGATTTCTCCTGTACGATTATTCTGAAGAACATTCAGCATATTGACCGCATTACCATAGGCTGTGTTCACATGACTCAGCACGGAACGATACTCCATGTCTGCCTGCTGGAATAACAACGCTTTGCGTCCCAACTGTACGCTTAAGTCCATTAATCGACGAAGCGCATCCTCGCCCAGTCGTTTACTGTGATTCCATTCATTCATCACCGCTGCGCGGGATTCAACCTCCCACTCCAGCGAATGAATCGCCTGATCCAACACTGTCATCTTTTGCTGTATTTGCTCCGCTGCATACTGAATCTGCTTGCTCAGTGCCCGAAGCACATCCGGTTCCACACGAATGCGCATTTACCATCACCTTTCCTCTTCCCCTGCAGGCTGTTTAAGCCAGTCCAGCAGCATCTCGTGAAACTGTTCTCTAGTCGTTAGTGCTGCAACAAGCCAATCATCTGAAGCCGCAGTGCTCATCCGGAACAACCAGTTGGATACCGCACTTGCAGCAAATGCTGCCGACTGCGACTTCCACCCGTCTTCATTCCATACAAGCAACCTAAGCTCCCCGTCTGACTCCTTACCCACCAGACAGCGCGCCAGTGCAAGTGAGCCCTCAGGATCACTTGTCTCCTGTTCAAGTTCCTCTGCTACGGTCTGTACCCCGCTGTTTTCGAGCTCATTCATGACATCATAAAATTTTTTCTTGGAGCACATTAAGGCCGGTTTCTCCACAGGAGAATGGCCGCTCCATTTCATCCGCTCTATCAGAACATCAATGGCTTCACGAACACTTCCCAGATCGCTGAGCCGGAACGAGTCCGGTACGTCGTCAACACGGGAAACTTCAACGACCCGCTCATCCGTGCAATGGATATAACTCTCATACGACTTGCCGTTGATCGTGTAGCGAATCCAACAAGCTCTGTCGGACAATCCGGCAATGGCTACCCTGGAGAAAACGGTCGGTGTCATGATCAGCTCATCGGTATCTTGATCCTGAATCAGATATCCTTTGTCAAGCAGGGAGGTTTTGACACGCTCCCACTCCATCGCGATATCCTCCGCCATATAGCCGCGAAACGGATCTTCCACACCAAGCAGTCGGTCTGAACCGAGAATGCCGGCCAGGAAAAAAAGTTCCTTTGTTTGCAACGTGACTACCTTTTGCTTAGAATCATGAACCGTCAACATTATGAGCCACCTCCCCTCAAACTACAACATGCCATCGGTCACGAATTTCAGAAATCCAATCGGTCATTTTCCAGCTATCATCACATGGAACTGCACCTTTAACCCTGGAATATTTACGTTTTACATAATAACCTTGACCCGGAGGCAGTACCTTCAGCCCACCTGAACTACCTCCGGATTCCGAATAAGGTATACGGAAGAACGAGAGATCGTTAGGGTCTAAAGTCCCGAATAGCATTCCGCTCTGGGAAGCCTTCACATCCGTTACCCAGTCAGAACCAAAGGTCGGGAAGTCTGCCGGAACCCCGGATAGAATCACGTGTACACCACGATCCCTTCCTTGACGAACAATCGCTCCCAATTGATCTTTTACATTAAAATCGTTTAGCTGCTTGGACAAGGTGTCCGCATCATCGATAACGAGTACAAGTTCCGGTCCACCGGAAATCTCGCCTCTTTTCAGAACTTCATCGTACAACTGTTGAATGACAGGTGCAAGCTGTTCTTCTCGAGATACATGTCCACGGACATGAGGCAAACTGCTGATTTCCCCCAGCCCACCTGCACCATAACGCATATCTACTGTATATATCTGTACATCTTCCGGAGAAGCATGATAAGCCAGTGATAACATCCATGTCAATAAAAATGTCGTTTTGCCGCCCTCCATCGGACTCGTCACCATGAAATGCGGACCTTCACGCAGATTAAGCTGGAAGGGTTCCAGATCATCCGTAAGCAGTCCCACAGGGACAGTTACAGACGATGTATCCCAAGCCTGACCATATGATCCTGTCCGAATGAGCAGATCCTTCAGTTTGATTTCTTCCGGAAGCGGAGCAATCTGCGGCGCTTCTTCCCCTGTCCAGCCTTGGCGAATCTCAGCAATCGTACGGCGCAGTGCCGATGAACGCTTGCCCTCATCTGCCCCTGAAGAAGGTAATGCCGCCTGGAACATTAACGGAGGCACTTGCCCTTTGACCAGACCTCTTCCTGGCGGAAGTTGGCTTGGCGCCTTGGAAGGTCTTCCCACGGCATAATAATAATCACTTGGATCGGATAACTCAAATGAAACCGCATTGGGAATATTACTTCTGAATTTTTCAAATACATCTGTTACCCGATTCGCAGTAAGCACAAAAGTGATACCCAGACTTCCACCTTCACGCAGGATCGTCTCCAGAAGCTCATTTTCTTCCGGATAGGCATTGCGGAATGAAAGATACCCGTCAATAACCACCACAACCTGCGGGACAGCCGCGTGAGCTGTCCGGCGGTAAGCCGAAATCGTTTTAACACCCGCCTCCGAGATGATATCTTTGCGTTGTGCTGACAGCTTGAGAATATAGCGGAATAACCGCTTGATCCGGTCTTCCTCTTCAGCCATCATCACGCCACCGATCTGAGGTAGTGCTGCAAAGTCCTTCATCATGCGGCCCATGTCGATAATGTAACCATGCCAAGGCTCAGTTCTATGGGAACGGGCCAGAGACATAAGCAAGGTCTGAACAAATGTTGTTTTGCCTAGTCCTGGCATGCCGTAAACGACCAGATGACCCTGATCCACAGGCAATGCGAGCGGTTGTTGGCGCTGATTAGGAAGATCATCCAGCAAACCAACCAATGGTTTCAGACCACTCGCCCCTCCATCAAGCAACAGATCCCGATTCTCTTCTTCCTGCCATTTCTGAAGACCTTCCCATTCCAGTGTCTCTGGTAAAGGTGGCAACCATGGTCCTGGCAAACGACGGATACCTGCATCCGCTGCAGACTGCGCAACATAATCAATAAATACCTGAAGCTGTTTTGGAACATCTTCACCTTTGAGAACGGCTCTGCGCTCTCCGGTTAACAGAGGCTCCCGCTTACCGTTCAGGCGCACTTCCATAACAGGCAATACCGTCGTTGAATCCTCCTGCTGGTTATAAGGTGCACCACTCCAGGCGAATTGCATTTCTTCAAACACTTCATCACTACCAACCTGGAAATATCCGCGACCAGGCTTCGTAATCCAGGCAGCATTTGGAATCTTGATCATGTCCCTGCTATCTCCCTCACTCTGTACGCGAAGGCAGATCCGAAAACGGGAATTACTCCATATTTTATCGTCCACAACACCGGCTGGCTTTTGGGTTGCCAGAATTAGATGAACTCCAAGTGTCCGGCCAATGGCTGCGATACTGATCAATTCATCCATGAACTCCGGCTGGTCCCGCTTCAATTGAGCAAACTCGTCAATGATAATAACCAGATGTGGCAGTGGCTGTTCATGTCTGGAACGCAGAATCTTGTAATATTCATCAATATGCTGGAGGTTTCCCGCATCATTTAATATTTTTTGCCTTCTGACCAGTTCGGCACGAAGTGAGATATTCGCCCGCTCGATCAGATTCCCATCCAGATTGGTGATCGTACCCACCACATGAGGCAGATCAACAAATGTATTGGACATCCCGCCACCTTTATAGTCAATCAGCATGAAGGCCAAATCATGGGGATGGAATTCAGCAGCGAGTGAAGCTACGATGGACTGGATAACTTCACTTTTACCTGAACCGGTTGTACCTGCAATCAGACCATGGGGACCATGACCCTGACGTTCAATTTTGTCATGCAGGTTTATCGCTATTTTTTTGCCACCAGCTCGTACACCCATTGGCACGGGCAGTGTATCAGGATATCTCGTCTGTCCCCACCTGGACACCACATCCAGATCTTCCACGCGTGACGTGCTCAGCATATCGAATAACGGAAGCACTTGCGGGATATCCGAAGCAGATGACCGCTTTAACCGGATCGGTGACATATAACGGGAAAGCGCCTCTGCCATCTCCTTCGAGATCACATCAGGCTTGTACGTTTGTTGAATAACATCCGCATCTTCCGTTTTTTTGATATACACCCCTTTTCCTTTGGAGGCATCCATAATCAACTGACAATGCATCGGTAGAGACTCCTTGCGATTAGCCAGTATGATGGTGCATACATCAATGTCATGAGCCGACTCCAGCAGCAGTGGAAGTAACGGTTCTTCTTCAATCAATTGCGTATCGGAGAGAATCACAACGTAACATGGCGTTTGTACACTTTTCTTGTAGCGGTCTTCCTTATTGTTACGACGCCGGTTCAACACGGAAAACAAGCTGTCCGCCAATTGATGCGCACCGCTGTGCCTGTCGGCCATATAGCGTTGTCCTTGGTCTTCATCCCAGATATGGGGCATCCAGCGAAGCCAGTCCCATTCCTTACTGTCCTTTTCTTCATAGAAAGCAGCAAGCTTCAGTTCATCCGGGGAATGGCGTACCGTCAGTTGTGAGATGATGACTCGCAGGGAAGCAAGCACTTCCTCCCGATCACCGACAAGTCCCATAACCTTTGATTGGAACAAGGGCAATGTAATGGAAGCATCCGGTACCGTCTGGAATTCAGCCGCAAGTTCATGGGCCGCTTCAATCAGCTCATCCTTCTCGTAACCATCAATCCGCGGAACCTGAAGTTTGATGCGGAATGGAATCTCTCCCGTACCAATGCGTACCTGAAGGAAATCATCATCCTCTGGTGAACGCTCCCACAAGGAACTGTTCCGGTTCTTCACCACTTGAAGGCATACACCCGGATCACCATGGATTTCATACAGGCTCTTCACTTGCTCCGCCTGAGCTTCTTTCAGTTCTTCCCGATGTTTGTCCAGTTGGGCAAGATACATGGTTTTACGTTCTTCCAATTTTTTGCGATATGATTTCTTGTTGCTCAGATACACGAAGAATGGAATGGTGTAAGAAGTAAGCATCATCATGACCGTCATCATCTGAAACATCATATAATTGCTGTTGTTCATTTTGCCGGTCATATTGATATATACATAGAAACCAATGCTGACCATGGTCATCATGATCGGCACAATAATGGATATCATGGAAAACGTGGGTTTACTCGGTTCTGTTGGAGGCCTGAGTATTTCGAGTCTCTCTTCCTTGAGAACCGGTGTCATTCTTGGAGAACGCTGATATAACACATTCACGAAGAGAAGACCTCCTTAGTTCGTTCAATAATGAATGTATACGTTCAAAAGCCTTATTCGTTGCTGTCCTGTTGAAACAATGAACGTCTTCCATATACAGGCGCTTCTTCCGAAGTCGTTGAAAAAGCCCGCTGGACACGTACGCAACTGCCTTGTCGCAGCCCTGTTTCCATTAACTGCTGTGCGTTCTGCGGAGAGAACCACAGACCTTCCGGAAACTTGGCTTCAAGGATGTACTGAATACCGTCTCCCGGTGCCTGTCCAAAAATGCGAACGCCGAGTAATGTCTTCAAATGTTCAATCGTACATTCGTCCGGAACCTCGATGTCGAACCATTCGCCTTCTTCGCGACCGGAATACACGGTTAGAATCATCCGAATCCCTCCCATGGTCTCATATGTAAATTGTCCTAATGTCAGATTAAATCAAAAAAAAGAGAATGAATCGGTATATCAACCTTATTTTCTTACATAAACACCTTGTTTGCAATGTACCACCTGTAATTTTGTTACATATGACCCACGTAAATATTAAAATATCGTACATTCGACTCAGAACTTTCGTGGCAGTTCTACAATTAAATATTGCGAGGTTACGAAACCTTTTGTTTTTTGTTCCATTTAAATGGTAATTAAGTTTCGTTTTTCAGGACTTTTATTCCTTCGCTCACAATTGAATTGTGAACACTTTTCAAACATTACCCACCTTTATGTTTTCATAAGCTGATTTTAAGGTAATTTTAAGCATTGGAATTTAATATTACCTGTATGAAATAACAACCGTGAGGTGATTTCAAGTGAGAACCCTAATAACCTTTCAAAACAAATCAATCCCTGTATATTTTAATCAAGAAAACAAACAACCTATGCAGAAGACATTAAGATTGCTTAGCAGTGCTCTAGAGCATAAAATTAGCAACGGTAAACGCGCCATTCAAAAATGTCTGCATTCTTTGATTAGTATTGAGATTGTCAATGGAGAAGCCATTCTCCACAGTCGAAGTGAAAACGACTCCCTTGCTTTATCCTTATACTAAAAGGAGTTACCCAAGACACATTCATTACAAGACATGAAAAAGGAAGCTGTCGCTAAAGACAAGCTTCCTTTTTTGAGTTGTATACACGTTAACAGCGGATCGCAATTGTTATCAGCCATCACTCAATGCAGTTTGCTCAGGACATAGGCGGCATCATGTTCTTCCGCAATCTCGGCTTTACGAATACGAATGACAAACAGCCGAACCAAATTGGCACGTGTATGTTCTTCCTGACAGGTATTCAGTTTCCTCAGAATAAAGCGGTCAATGGACATGAATTTAAAGCCCCTTTGCCGTTGGATTTACGGATCGATTCTCCCGTGTATCCATAAATAACCAGATAGCGTCAGCCCCAAACAGCTTTTCCACACTTATATTAAGCCGTATTTTGCTGAGGTGTACAATTGTGCAAAAAGCCCGTCCCACCAAGCTGGAGATGGACTTTCGCATGATTTGTCGATCTTTTTGTAACCATTCTAATCATTTATAAAATGAACCTGCTAGTTCACCCTTTTTCGACTTGGTTCACTCCCGGATATTCCCGATATTGATGCTGAATGCTGATCCAACGAGTACGTGTAAACTTCTCAATGGCCCAAACCCCACCGAAACGTCCAATCCCTGAAGCTTTTTCACCGCCAAACATCACATGTGCTTCATCGTTCACAGACTGATCATTCACATGCACCATACCAGATTCAATGCGCTGGGCAACCTGATATCCTCGATTCAGATCTTTGGTAAATACGGAACCACTAAGTCCATAAGGCGTATCATTTGCCAAACGTACAGCTTCCTGCTCATCATGAGCCTTCATGATCACTGCCACTGGGCCAAACAATTCCTGCTGTACGATATCCTGTTCAGGTTTAACATCGGCAAGTACAGTAGGAGACAGCACACTGCCTTTACTGGTCCCCCCGAGCAATAACCGTGCCCCTTCGGCCTTGGTTTTGTGCACAAGCTCCAACAATCGTTCTACCTCTTTTTCCCGAATGAGAGGACCCACGAGTGTTTTGGCATCCGCCGGATCACCTGCCTGGACATTCTTCGTTTTGGCAACAAATGATTCGACGAATTGGTCGTAAATATCGGCATGCACTATGAAACGATTCAGAGCCATGCAGATCTGACCCTGATGCGGAAACTTGCCAAAGACCGCCGCATCAGCAGCACGTTCAGTGTCAGCATCTTCCAGCACAACCATCGCGTTGTTGCCGCCTAGTTCCAGTGCCGTTTCTTTTAAATGTTCACCCGCCAGTTTACCGATCCCCTGTCCAACTTCTGTGGAACCCGTAAATGAAATCACTTTGGGAACCGGATGAGCGACAAAGTAATCCCCGATCTCGCTGCCACTTCCAGCAACGACATTCAGCACGCCCTCAGGCAGACCAGCCTGTTCAAACAAATCGGCAATGAGCCAGCCTGCCGTAATCGGAGTGTCCGATGCTGGTTTAATCACCACACCATTACCAAGAGCAATTGCTGGAGCTACAGATCGAAGGCATAGATGCAAAGGGAAGTTCCATGGCCCAATAACCCCAATCACTCCCTTCGGTTCTCGAACCACACGGTTCTCTTTGCAAGGGGCTTAAGAAAACAATACAACCCACAGTATTCTATCGTCATCTGCACGTCTTTCATCAGTCGGGCAGGCTCTTGCCTCCAAAGAGGCTCAAGTCTTCCCATCCGTAGCCAACTTCGATCAGATCTTGACCACCAATACGGATGGACTGTGTCTGAACTGGAGTGCCTCCCATCTTTTCATAGAAGCGGCATGCTGAATTACGCTCCAAAGCCCATATGATCAAACGTTTCATATTGTGGGTTTGGAGATGATGAACCACATGTGTTGCCAGTTGCTGACCTATCCCCGTTTGTTGCACTTCCTTCAGCAAATAAATAGCGTACAACTCTCCATCATAAGATAATTCGCCTTCACGCTCCTTACCCCCACAAGCAAATCCGACAATGTTCCCATGATCCTGTTCAGCTACCACCAGGATCTGATCCTTTTCGCCAGAACGAATGGTCTTCTCCCACTGGGACAATCTTGATTCTATAGTCAAATGATCCAAAAAATCGTCAGGCACAATTCCCCGATACGTTGTTTTCCAACTCTCCGTATGTACATGGGCTATCCCTTTCGCATCCCCTTCACGCGCCGGCCTGATCAGCATAGCTATCACTCACTTTCTCTCGTAACTGCCATAGCTTTACCATATTATATGTTCTTCTTTCTATAATTCCAAATTCATCCATTATGAACTACCTCTTATAAAGTAAAATCCGGCCCTACGGCCGGATCGTCACTCTCGTGCCTACAGATACCTTTGAAGACAGATCCAGTACATCCGAGTTGTACATGCGTATACAACCATGGGAGACGGATTTGCCAATAGACCAAGGCTCATTGGTTCCGTGTATCCCATAATGGGGAGCAGACAGTCCCATCCAGAACACGCCAAATGGCCCACCTGGATTCGATTGTTTGTTAATAATAGTGAACTCTCCGCTTGGAGTCTGCGTGAGCATCTTGCCGGTGGCTACGGGATAACCCTTAATCACCTGATTGCCATCCAGAAGATATAACATGTGGTCAGACAGATCTACAATAATCCTGTAATCTGGCATAATGACATCCCTCCTGACCTATCTTATGCAAGATACCGGATGATGCCCGCCTGATTTCAGGCTTCCTCCCACTCTTTCACACTGCGGGAGTGCTTGGGTTTGCGACTATTGACCGGTTTGCTGGAGGCGGTACGCCTTCTGGATGCCACTTCTTCCTTACGTTGCTGATATTGCAATTCCTTCTGCATTTTCAGATAATTATTCATTCTTTTTTCATCCAATGAACCATCCTGTATGGCCTCTTTCACTGCACATCCAGCTTCACGTGTATGGCTGCAATCCAGAAATCTGCACATGGCGGCAAGTTCTTCAATTTCTCCAAACGCATGCGACAGCCCATCATTGCCCTCATCCCAGAGGTTAAGCTCGCGCATTCCTGGAGTATCGATCAATACGGCTCCCTGTGGAAGTACAAACATCTCCCGGTGTGTTGTCGTATGTCTCCCACGACTGTCTCCCTCGCGGACGGATTGTGTAAGCTGCACATCCTCACCCATCATCCAGTTCACCAGCGTAGACTTGCCACTGCCAGAAGATCCCGTGAGCGCAACGGTCAATCCCGGCTGCAAATATCGTTCCAGTAAGGATTTCCCTTGACCCTCCACTGCAGATATCGCAAGCACTTCGACACCTGGAGCGATTCCTTCTACACTTCGGATCTGTTCTTCAACATTGTTGCACAGATCACTTTTGCTCAAGACAATGACTGGCCTTACGCCACCATTCCAGGCCATCATCACGTATCTTTCAAGTCGTCTAAGGTTGAAATCATGATTAAGTGCAGCCACGATTAACAGTGTATCTACGTTTGCGGCGATTAATTGTTCCTTGGTCACTGGACCTGCCGCCTGTCTCGATACTCTGCTCCGACGTGGCACGAGATTGTGAATAATGGCTTCTTCACCTGCCTGACCTGTAATCGCTACCCAATCTCCAACCGCTGGTACCAAGCTGGTCTCCAGACTATCATGACGCATTCGGCCCGAAACTCTTCCCCAGCATTCGCCCTCTTCTGTAATCAGACGTTGCAAATGTCCATGGTCTGCGATAATTCTGGCTGGCTTTTTCTCCTGCTCTTCCATCCCTGTCTCTTGCCACAGTTCCTGCCACTTTGCAGACCAGCCGTACTTCTCAATGTGGTTATCTAAAATAAAAATTCCTCCCAAGATAAATTTTGTTTACTTCGTTCAAGCCGAGTGAACAATTATCTCCGGTTCAGATCAATACAAAAAACCACGAGTAGAAATACACCCGCGGCAATAAGAAGTTAGCCGAATCAAAGATTATCCCTTCTCGTAGATCTACCGGATAGAATACTTAACCATCCGATATAAACTATTCAGGAACACCCTTTTATCGGCAAACAAAAAAGCCACGGGTGCGTCACCCGTGGCTTCATCTGAGCATGCGATACTTCACGTTTCAATGGATACTGCTATCCAGCTAACGCAAAATTACATGCTTTGATCCGTTCCGGAGACGCTGTTCATATTCAAATTAACGTATACTGCATTTAAGTTTGTCATAAACAATCGCCTCCCTTGTAGAATTATCCATTATGTTACACACTGCGCTTTGCAGTTGTCAAGCCCGAATTATTTTCACTTGTCTGTTCTATTTGACCTGATCCCAGCGTGTCCACATTTCCTTCGGATTCAATTCATAGATCTCCTCTTCCCGATACATGAACTGATGCATGATAAATTCTCGCCGAATCGTTGCAAAGTCTTCATGGTATTGCTTTATAAATGTATTGATTTCTTTCTCCGTATACTTCCGACCAAATTCAAGCTGCTCGACCAGATGACCAAGTACAATCAGTTTTTTCTTGTATTGAGCCGGAATCTGACGCAGTCGCCCATCTTTGGAGAAAAAATTTCTCATGACCGACGCTTTCAACGTTTCATTCACATCACTCATATCCGCAACCTCCTCTCGCTTGAAGATAAAATCAACCGAAGCCTGTGCATTCTCGCGGATAAACGAAGGATTAAGTGTGAAATACACTGTATTTTTCTCCCGTCGTTCCTTGATCAGCGCTGCCTCTCTCAGCTTGGATGCATGATGTGTCACGGTTGGCTGTGACAGATTCAGCCGCTCGGCAAGTGCCTGTCCGTGCAGTTCACCCTGTGCCAGCAACAGCAGCATGCGAAGCCGGGTCGGGTCAGCCAACGCTTTATGATAAGCCACAATTTTCTCCAGCTGCATCATCGTTCATCTCGCTTTCATTTAGATAGATATCTAATTTGATATTAGTCTTTTCTCCTCTCCACGTCAACTCCTTTGGATTCAAGTAAGCTTGTCTAATTTATACTCACGCTTGAACTGGCATTGGCTCGTTATTTACGGTAGGATTATATTGCTTGAAATAAGGAGGATTAAGAACATGGAAGATGTCATTATTATCGGCGGAGGCCCATGCGGTCTGTCTGCTGCCATTGAATGTGAGCGGCTGGGACTGTCCGCTGTGATCGTTGAGAAATACAATATCGTTCAATCTATTTATCTGTATCCAACCCATATGCAGTTTTTCAGCACAGCCCCGCTGCTTGAGATCGGAAACGTTCCGTTCAGCACACCTAATGATAAACCGTTTCGTTATGAAGCACTTGCCTATTATCGCAGGGTAGCCGAACATTTTGGTCTGCGTGTTCATAACTATGAGGAAGCCCGTGAAATTAAACGCAAGGATGATGGCATGTTTGAGGTACATACGCTCAATCGCCGCGGGGAGGCCATCGTACATGTTGGACGCAATGTAGTTGTAGCTACCGGTTATTTTGACCATCCTAACTATCTGGGCATCCCTGGAGAAGATAAAGATAAAGTAACCCACTATTTCCGGGAAGCCCACCCTTATACCCGTACACGTGTCGCCATTATTGGCGGAAGCAACTCAGCCGTTGACGCGGCCATGGAACTGGTTCGGGTCGGAGCGCATATTGATATGGTTTATCGCGGCAGTGGTCTTTCCCAGCATATTAAACCATGGGTACGTCCGCTATTCGAGAGCATGGTGGCAAAAGGCCGTATTACACTGCACCTGGAATCACGCGTGAATGAAATACTGGATGATTCGATTCGTCTCATACACACGGATGGTTCCACTCGTGAACTGGATAATGACTTTGTTCTGGCCATGACCGGTTTTCGTCCGGATCGTCAACTACTTACTTCGGTAGGTGTGGAAATGTCTGATGATATGGATAAACCTCTATATGACGCACAAACGATGGAAAGCAGCGTACCTGGTGTATATGTGGGTGGAGTCATCGCTTCGGGTCGTAATGCCAATGAAGTCTTTATTGAATCCGGTCGCTGGCATGGACGGTACATTGCGGAACATATCGTTAGCAAACAACGTGGACAGACTGAAGGGAAATGAAAACAATGGATATGACTTCCCTGCTGTTGCTCGTATTTGCGGCTCTTGGGATTATCAGCAGCAACACACCTGTGACCGTAGCGATGGTATTTCTGTTATTGCTACGAGTCCTGAACCTGAATCAGGCATTTCCATGGCTTGAAAAATACGGACTTACACTGGGCATTATCATTCTGACCATTGGTGTGATGGCACCTCTTGCCAGTGGCAAGATGAGTCTGCAGACGATCGGCGAGTCTTTCCTGCACTGGAAATCACTGCTCGCCATTGGCGTAGGATTACTGGTGGCATATCTCGGAGGACGTGGCGCTACGCTGATGGGTACACAGCCAACTGTCGTTGCAGGGCTGTTAATCGGAACGGTACTTGGCGTTGCCTTGTTCAAGGGTGTACCTGTCGGGCCATTGATTGCGGCAGGAATTTTATCATTGCTACTGGGCAAATCCTGATTCAAGTTGTGAAGGTCGTGACCTGACATGCTATGCAGATTGGCTGTATTTCCCACTGTTGTGTGATATACTTCTATTCATGCAAATCATGTACACGAGCGATTCACTTTGCAACTATTTTAATGGCGCAGGAGGATTCAGGAACCATGTCACGTCAGTTTATTACAGAAGCCGTGATGGTGGCCATTTACGGTCAATTGCTAGCGCCGCCCGCGCCTGTTGAATATATTGTTCCTTATACCACCATCCTTGAGCTATATGAATTCCAGACCAGTCCTGATCCCATGATGGATAACCCGGCAGATGATCAGCATGTGAAATCCAAAATCAATGAAATGATTTCTTATTTCGAGCAACCTCTGAATAAGAAAAAAATAGAGCGTGCGTTACTTGTTCCATGGGCCAAAAGCCCCTCTATTTTATTTGGTGACCAAGTATCCATTGCCATTATCAATGCAATAGATACGGCACAGTACGGGGAGTATTTCGATCCCATTGAGACAGAACTGCTGCTGACATCTCAGCGCCTGAGTATCCCGATTCTCACCGATCAGGTTGAACTGATCGCACGCATCATTGAGTCAGAATCACCTGTACAGGTATTTGATATTGATGATTTTGATTTTGCGATGGATGATGAACCACTGGATCAGGTGTAATTCATGCTCCGAGCACGTGAATCGGATATTCAAAAAAAATGACCTTGTCACCCACTTTACCGTGGATGCCAAGGTCATTTTTTGCGTCAACACTTATTTTATTCTGCCATATCCCGCGCTAACAGGATTCGGCTAATCTCATTCAGAGGTGGTAACGACTCCAGTGCAAAAAACTTCAGACCCGCATCACTATTTACACGCGACTCCACAAGGTCATCCTGAATGATCACTGTCCGGAACAGGGCAATGACATAATACTCTTCATCTCCGCTTGAATGCAAATACCGAAGATCAGGCCCCGAATACAGACCTTCCAGTGTCATGGTATCAGCAGTCCAACCAGTCTCTTCCCATAACTCCCGATGTGCAGCATCTTCAATGGCCTCACCCGGGCGCATCTCACCTGCTGGCAACCGCCAATGACCGTGCCCCGCATGCTGAATCAGGAGTAATTCACCTTGTTCGTTCTCAGTCCGTACCGCTGCTTTCACAACAATATGAGAGCGTTTTGCGATATACTGGGCCAAATCTCGTGGTGGCAGATTCACTGCTTATCCCCTCCTCCTACTCGGAAGCCAGTGGCGACCTGTGATCCATCTATTGCTTAACAGAATACTTCAAAGATTATACTTCGGTATAACGGTATTCGATATCCTGACCTTCATCAACGATATCCACATGCAGTTGGTGCCCTTTCAGATACCAATAATCGTGATCTTCCATAAAAAATTGAATCCCCGACACTTCGGTTTGATCCGCAGGATGTCTTGGTTTCTCCACAGCAATACCTAGCGAAAATCCAGGGTGAAGACCTCCGCCAGAGCTATAACGGGCAAAAAATCGAATGCTGTCTCCCTCGTTCAAATTCAGTTCTTTCTTGTACCAGCGAGCAGCTTGATCGGATACATGTATGGTACTCATTTGGTGTCAGCTCCTTCTGTATATATATGTTCCATCATATCTCGACAGGGACTTGAATACAAACCCGAGTCACCACATGAAGACAAATTAAGTCATGAAAAATGTTTGACAGATTGCAAAAGCCGGTGTTAAGATGCAAACATACGAGGTCTACATTGGTTTTATTTCCAAAAAAAGAAAGGGTGATTACGGTGTTTAACAAACATATGATTGGTCAATTCAGCACACAATTGAATACCGGAGCACACCCGAAATCATTATTCCGTTCATAAGTCGGCATGACAAGGCGTTCTTTCAATAGAACCTCTGTGATGTTTACTCACAATCGAACTTATATATGGTGACGGCTCTGTTCTCGGAGCCATGCTGCCGTATGATTATATGAAGACATACCGCCTGCGTGCGGTATGTCTTTTTTTGTGGGTACATTTCGGCATACATGAACGGAATCTGCATTTCTCGGACATCGAAAGGAAGGGATAACACTTGTTCTCTGTACTTAAAAACCTGGCCTGGTTCTTCCGGCTGGAACGCAAACGATACCTAACAGGTGTCATCTTGCTTATTTTGGTGGGCATTGCCGAGCTGCTGCCTCCCCGTCTTCTTGGCAATGCCATCGACGAGATTGTGCGCGGTTCCATTACCGGCACCTCACTTACCCGTTATATTTTGCTTATTCTGGGAACGGTCATCGTGATCTATCTGGTTACATACGTTTGGATGCACAAACTGTTTGGTGGTGCCAATCTGGTGGAACGGCTGCTTCGTTCACGCTTTATGGACCACTTGTTACGGATGACTCCTCCCTTTTTTGAGAAAAACAGAACAGGAGATCTGATGGCTCGGGCTACCAATGATCTTCGTTCCATTGCCACTACAGCAGGCTTCGGCATGCTGACCTTAACAGACTCTACAGCCTTTCTGGCCACCGTATTGTTCGCCATGGGCTTCCTGGTTAGTTGGAAACTGACTCTGGCGGCAATCCTGCCATTACCTTTTATCGCCATTGCCATGATGATCTACGGTAAAGCTGTACATCAACGTTACACCCTGGCACAGGATGCATTCGGAGATATGAATGACCAGGTGCTGGAATCCATCGCCGGTATTCGCGTCGTGCGTGCCTATGTGCAGGAACGTCTGGACGAGAAACGATTCGCCGATGTGACCGAAGATGTGTATCGCAAAAACCTGGCCGTTGCCAGAATGGATGCCCTGTTCGAACCCACCATCCGCCTCTTTGTTGGACTCAGTTATGTGATTGCACTTGCCTACGGCATATATCTTGTATTTCATAATGAAATTACCCTGGGGGATCTCGTATCGTTTAACATGTACCTGGGGATGATGATCTGGCCCATGTTTGCCATCGGCGAATTAATTAACCTGATGCAGCGCGGTAGTGCTTCACTTGATCGGGTCAACGAGACTTTATCGGTAGAGCCTGCCGTACAAGATGTGGAGCAACCTGCTCACGTTACGAATCCGGAAGAAATTGCGATGCAGGATGTTACATTCCGTTATCCCAGCTCCACTGTTGACAATCTCAGTCATATCAGCTTTTCGCTGCGACGGGGTCAAACATTGGGTGTTGTGGGTCGTACGGGTAGCGGTAAGTCTACTTTGCTCAAACAACTGCTTCATGAATACCCTGCTGGTTCGGGCACCTTAAGCATCTCGGGTCATCCGATTCAGAATATCGCCAAAGATGACTTGCATAGCTGGATTGGGTACGTACCACAGGAACAAGTTCTGTTCTCCAAATCAGTTCGTCAGAACATTCAATTTGGTAAACCTGGGGCCAGTGATGAAGTCATCATGGAAGCCATTCGTACCGCCGCTTTTGACGGGGATCTGGGAACCTTATCCGATGGACTGGATACACTCGTTGGTGAAAAAGGAATCTCTCTGTCCGGTGGACAGAAACAGCGTGTATCGCTGGCGCGTGCCTTTATTGCTAATCCTGATATTCTGATCCTTGATGATGCCTTATCTGCTGTCGATGCACGTACTGAAGCCAAAATTATTGAAAATATACGCAACAAACGCTCGGGCAAAACCACGCTGATCTCGACGCATCGCCTGTCTGCTATTGAACATGCTGACCGAATCATCGTACTGGAGCACGGGAAAATTACGGAAGAAGGCACTCACCAGGAACTGTTAGCCATGAACGGCTGGTACCGTGAACAGTATGAACGGCAACAGGTCGAGTCCAATCTGTCCACGTAGGAGGTCAATTCATTGAAGTCTAATACAGGCAAAAGGCTGCTTGATTACGCCTTGAAAGCCAAAGGAACATTTATAGCTGCATTAATTATGCTTACTATTGGTGTTGCGGCCGAGCTTGCCGGTCCTTTCATCGCCAAATCCATGATCGACAATCACTTGCTCGCGATTGAGCAGCCTTTCTATGAGACGACAGCTTCAGATGAAGCCGCAGTCTACAACGGTAAAAATTACAAACGCGAAGGCTTGTTCGAACCGGATGAAAACAAAGGTTCCGAAGTGCGGGTATTACAAGCCGGCAGAAGTTTTTATTTTGTAAACGAACCGGTCAATGCACCTGACGGGGACCGCACATATACGGATGGAACCCTCACGGTTACACGCGCAGGTGAGGTAACAGGCCAATATACGGCAACCCCCCTGTCCGCTGGTGAACTGTTTGCATTTTACAAACCGGAGATGCCCAGCATCTATCAATTGATTGTGTATTACATGATCTTTCTCGTGATCTCGGTCATTATGGAGTTTGGTAAAACATTCTGGCTGCAGTCCTCGGCCAACAAAGTCATTCAAAGACTGCGTAACGATGTGTATGCCCATATTCAGCGACTGCCGGTGCACTTTTTTGATAATCTGCCCGCAGGTAAAGTTGTATCTCGGGTCACAAACGATACAGAAGCCGTCAAGGATCTGTTCGTTGCTGTTCTTTCGAACTTTTTCTCAGGAATCATCACGATTACAGGTGTGTATATCGCACTCTTCCTGCTTGATGTTCGCCTTGGTCTGATCTCATTATTCGTGGTGCCGATGCTCATTGCGTGGATTGTGCTCTATCGCAAATTCGCCACTCGCTACAATACGATCATTCGATCCCGACTGAGTGAGATCAATGCAATCATTAACGAGTCCATTCAGGGGATGTCCATTATCCGCGTATTCCGCCATCAGAAACAAACCAAGCAGGAATTCGAAGATCTGAATGATGACTATATGAAACACCAGAACAAAATGCTCAACCTGAATGCCTTCACCTCACACAACCTGGTTAACGTATTACGGAATATCGCCTTTGCGGTTGTCCTATGGTACTTCGGTTCCAGCGTGTTGGATGGCACAAGTATTATCTCCCTGGGTGTTCTGTATGCCTTCGTCGATGTCCTGGGCCGCTTGTTCCAGCCGATTACCGGCATGGTGAATCAGCTCGCCAACCTGGACTCCTCCCTCGTATCCGCTGGTCGCGTCTTTGAGCTGATGGATGAGAAGGGAGAAGCCGTAACCGATGGCTCCATGCCAAGATACAAGGGGAATGTTGTCTTCGACGATGTATCCTTTGCTTATAAAAAGGATTATGTGCTCAACAATATCTCATTTAAAGCATCCCAAGGTCAGACAGTCGCTCTGGTCGGTCATACCGGTTCGGGTAAAAGCTCAATCATCAACCTGCTGTTCCGGTTCTATGATCCGCAAAAAGGCAAGATCACGATTGACGGTCAGAACGTCAAGGATCTGCCTAAACAGTGGATTCGCGAGCATATGGGAATTGTATTGCAGGACCCGTATCTGTTCACAGGCACCATTGCTTCCAACGTCAGTCTTGGTGATGAGAAGATCTCCCGTGAACGAATTGAACAGGCGCTGCGTGATGTAGGTGCTGAACGTATACTGGCTCATTTGCCTCAAGGCTTTGACGAACCCGTCATCGAAAAAGGAAGCACATTGTCTGCTGGACAGCGTCAGTTGATCTCCTTCGCTCGTGCGCTGGCGTTTGATCCGGCCATCCTCATTTTGGATGAAGCTACAGCCAATATCGATACGGAAACAGAAGCTTTGATTCAGAACGCACTCGAGGTCCTCAAAAAAGGACGTACCACCTTCATCATTGCTCACCGTCTGTCCACTATTCGTTCGGCAGATCAGATTCTGGTTCTGCATCGCGGGCGTATCGTTGAGCAGGGTGCACATGATGAACTGATCGAGCTTAAAGGCCGCTATTATAAGATGTATCAGCTTCAGCAAGGTGCGCAAGCACCAGCGGTCGCAACTCTCGAGAATCCGTCAGGTAATTCCGTTCCAACCTCCACCTCCTTTGCCGGAGGCAATGCATAACAGAGTAAAACAGAAAGTTCTTTAAGTAACCAATCAAAAATGATGTACTCGACGGCAACACAAAAAACGATCTACACAGCTACCTCAGGGTTTGCGGTGTTAGATCGTTTTTTTATTTTCATCTGGAGCCATATTCCGATAATGTTTATTTCGCCAAGACAAAAAAAATCCGCGTCAACCTCATGGCTGCTGCGGATTGTCTATCCATCCTTTGATCGTATATCCCATATACATCACGGTCTCTCTTGCGAGAAAAGGAAACTTGCTGCGCCAGGTTCGATACGCCGTTGTTCGTGTCGGAGATGGTACGGCATCCATACCCAGTCCAGCAGCCAGCTTCATGGCCCGTTTCATATGTAAAGGATCACTCACAATCGTATAGGTTTGATAACCGGCCTGTTCACCAATCGGAATAGAATTGACCAGATTCTCCTCGGTAATTCTGGATTTGGTCTCTATGCGAATGTCCGCAGGATCTACTCCATGTGCGATGGCATACTTCTGACCCACTTCAGCTTCCGTATGTTCTCCTTCATCACTTGATCCACCTGTGAAAAGCAGATTACGAACGGTACCCTGACGGTATAATTCAATCCCGTGTTCAATACGTTCACGAAATACAGGTGAAGGGTTATCCCCCGCCACGGCTGCACCCAGAATGATTGCTGCGTCTGATATTCTGGATGAATCCTCATCCGTATAGGCTGATATACGTACTGCCGTAACTACAGTCCACAGGATTCCAACTAATACTACAGCCAGAGCCGTCATTAATATCCAGCGTTTCGTTATCCGTTTGCTTGTCATTCATCCTCTTCCAAAGCCCTTGCTTGCATACTCTCGGTATGCATACGCTCCAGCGTTTGCAGAGCTGCTGCGGATTCGGCATCCAGACCAAGCTCTGCAATCCAGGCACCCGTATATTGCTGAAGACGGATCTCCAACTCCTGTGCACGGTCTTTGAAATCCTCCAACTCCTTAATCATGCGTGATCGTCCTTCCGGACTGAATGTCTCGTGAATTCGTTCCTTGAAATAATGATGTACGATACGATTACGTTGCTGCCACAATTCATTCAATTGAAGAGTCTCTTCCTCGGAGAATGTAAAATGATGGCGCACTTCGTGAATGAGCTGCCCTAGTGAACTGCTCATTTTTCGATCGTACAGTTCTTCCAAATCCTCATCAGACACAGCCTTACCCTGAGACAATTTCATTAATAAAATCAGATTGACCAGCTGCTGTTCAAGCGCCTGCCCGTAGTACACTGCCAATCCGTAATAGGCAAACAATTCCCTGGAGTGTTCGCTGTCCAGCATGTCACCATTCTGGATGTCTGTATTTTGCATATGCGAGCGCCCCCCTTCAACCGTACAATGTTAACCATTCCATGTCCCTCTATCCTAACCAAACCAAGAGCAACATTCAAGTTATCGGGAAGCGCGTCTTCTAACTCCGCAGATCTCTTCTTCCGGACAGCCACACATGGATGAATAGTAATACCGATGCATAGAACACAGTCCATAGCGTAACCGAAACAAAAGAGTCCATCTTTGATTCATCAAATAACATCATCTCACGAACCAGATAAAAGGCTGGCGGAAGAATGCGGCCAAGCCATTCTAACGATTCTGGCGAACGTTCACTTAAGGAACCTTGGATAAACGAAAGTAATAATACAATAATGAGAGCAGGCATACTTCGACTAAGCAAGGGAATGTACGATTTTTGAAAAAATACACTGATGCCCAATCCCAGCAGTGATAACCCCAGATGTCCTAACCAGGTCATCATCCACTCCTCACCTGTGGGCTGTCTATCGAACATTCCCGCGAACACGGGATACAGCACAGTGATTGCGGTGAGCATAAATTGCATGATCGAGGCACAGATGAATTGACTTGTTACAACCTTACGCCTGCTTCCTGCATGAAGGACGAGTAATTGATGCTGCCTCGCAGGTTCGGTATTCATCACCATGACTCCGAGCCAAGCAGCCGCCAGAAATAACAGCATAGCCGTGACACTGTAACTGTCCGCAATAGGGTTGGGTTTGTACGAATAGATCAGCAGCATGGAGATAATATAAAAGATAACCGGTGCAAAATATTTCTGTGAGCGAATGTGGTGCCTTAACAAATATCCGGTCAGATAGATCATTGGGCTTCTCCCCCCGCATCATCCATGGGAAACCTTAAGTCCACAGTTCCTGTGACATCTCCATGACTCGTATGTACAGCTGGATGTTGTCCTTCCAGCAAACTTTCCATATGTAATTGACTTTCCTCCTGTTGTACAGACACAACTGAACCGCCTGATGCCAGAATCATTCTAAGGACATCATCTGTTAATTGTTGAACTACTTTCCAATCCCATAACCAAGATTTTGAGTTCCCCGAGCTCGTATTACGAACTAAAGACAGTACTCCCGGTTGTTGTACAATGGATGGATCGTTAGCAAGATCCTCCCCAGCTTCCGCCAGACTTTGAATACATACAACGGGTTCGCCAATTTGTAGTATATCCTCACGACTCCAGTAGCGGAGCACGCGGCCTTTCTTTAACACAATCACCTGGTCTGCCAAACGTTCAATAAGCAACGGTTCATGACAAGCTGTAACGATGGATGTCCCTTCATCCTTCCATTGTCCCAATAAGGATACAATGGCCTCTTGAGCTGGAATATCCAAGCCAGACAACGGTTCATCCAGCAACAAAAGACCACCCGGTCCAGGTAACAGGGCCTGAATCAAATTTACTTTTTGCAATGTGCCCTTGGATAATAAGGGTAACTTCTGATCGATCGCGGTATCCAGATATAAAAGTTCACTAAGTTCTCTAATCCGCTCACGCAGTATTTCGGGGCGGATGCCCCGAATCCGTCCCATGTCCCACAAGTACTCTCCAGAGGTAAAGGGTAAACGTGGCAGGCCATCTACTGCATACCCATCAGAACCCTTCATTGTGCGCTGGATCGATCCTGTATCGGGTAACAAAATACCTGCCAACATACGTAGCAACGTGCTTTTGCCGGATCCGTTTCTGCCAACAAGCACAGCACATTCGCCCTGTTTCACTTCCAGATTAATTTGATTCAGCACCTGAGTACTGCCTAATCGCTTGCTCACTTGTTGAAGCAACATACCTCGACCTGATGAGTCTGGTACATCTTGATCGGCTTTTTTGAAAAGTCCACGTATACTCCTTATCACCTGGGATCACATCCGCTCTGGAGCTTGCACACCTAGCAAATGTAAACTGTACGCGAGGCGTTCGGCAGTCCGTTTGGCCAAGTCTACCCGGAAGGACCTTACATCAGATGGCGCATCCACAATCCGTTCGGCGTGATAGAAGCGGTTGAACGCTTGTGCGACATCTATTGTATATTTGGCAATGACCGAAGGCTCATTCCGATGAATTGCTTTTTCCAGATACTCGGGATATTCACCTAGCAGTTTCAGCAACGCCCAAGCGGTATCTCCGATACTGGATGAAGTGGTCACTGTTTCATTATCACCATCCGTAAGGCTGGAGTTAGTCAGATGGTTGTCATTTTCCACACGGATCGCCTCTTCTGCCTTGGCAAGCACACTTTGAATCCGGGCATGGGTGTATTGCACATAAGGTCCGGTCTCCCCTTCAAAACTCACGGCATCTTCCAGGGAGAAGTCCACATCGTTTAACCGATTATTGCGCAGATCACCGAAGACAATGGCACCTACACCAACAGCCTCAGCCACCTTCTGAGGGTTCTCCAGATTCGGGTTTTTCTCCTGAATAGTCTGCAAAGCACGAGCGACTGCCTCATCCAACACTTCCTGCAAGAAGACGACTTTACCGCGGCGTGTAGACATTTTCCGTCCCTCAAAACGCATTAAGCCAAACGGGATATGTTCACACTTCGCAGACCATTCATGCCCCATCCGGGATAAGACCGCAAATACCTGACGGAAATGTAACTTCTGCTCGCCTCCGACCACGTATAACAACCGATCTGCCTTCATCACCTCATGACGATACACCGCCGTAGCCAAATCCCGAGTAGGATAGATGGTTGTCCCATCTTTTTTGATAATCAGGCACGGGGGCATGTTCTCGTCCTCCAGACGTACCACGAGTGCTCCGTCACTCTCTTCAAGTAAACCTTTTGTCTTCAGTTCTTCAACCACTGCGCCCATCTTGTCATTGTAAAAGCTCTCTCCCAGCGTATGGTCGAACTGTACATTCAGACGTTCATACATCCGGTTGAATTCCTTCATGCTCACTTCCACAAAGAACGCCCATAACCGCTGTGCTTCATCATCCCCTTGCTCCAGCTTGCGGAACCACTCCCGTGCCTCCATCTCCAGAGAAGGATCGTTCTCCGCCTCATCGTGGAAGCGCACATACAGCTCCAGAGAAGTACGGATCGGGTCAGCCTCCAACGCTTCATCATTGCCCCACCGTTTGTAGGCTGCAATCTGCTTGCCAAACTGGGTTCCCCAGTCTCCCAGGTGATTCACACTTACAGAGGTATAACCCGCTTCGTTATACAACCGATACAGTGCTGCACCGATTACAGTAGAACGCAAATGTCCGATTCCGAAGGGTTTTGCGATGTTAGGTGAAGACATATCAATCACAACACGCGAACCTTGACCAAGCTGAAGCTTACCAAATCCGGCATTCCCCAGTTCTTTCAGCAGATTCGGCGCGAGCTTCTCCCGATTGAAGTGGATATTTACATACGGCCCGACGGGAGTCGCTTCAATTCCAGATGCCTGCAATCCCGATGCGAGCTCGATCGCAATGACTGCCGGTGCTTTTTTCAATGATTTCGCCAATGCAAAACAAGGGAATGCTGCATCACCCATCTCTGCCTGTGGTGGGACTTCCAGTAATCTCAGAACCTCTTGTTCATTCAATCCCGTTAAAGGGGCAATATCGGCCGCAGCCTGCTTCATCAACATGTCAAACACTCCTTATCCATTCATTATTGGCTGAAAATAAACACAAAAAAGCTCTCGTCTCTAAATAAGAGACGAGAGCTGACTTAACAGTTCCCGCGGTACCACTCTAGGTGAACAGCTACTCCTAATATGCATCAACATGCATACCAGTAGAACCTGTTCCGCTCGATGCGTATAACGGTCGCAAGCCGAATTACCCTCAGACAGATATGGCCTATCCCCAATCGGGATACGTACATCTTTTCGGATAACCATCTCACGGGTGCGGTTCACTCAGGTCATGTCATACCGGCTTTCACCTCTCCCGGCTCGCTGTCATGTATGGATCTGGCTACTCTCCCGATCATTGATATTCTTCGTTTCAATTCATTGCCATCATTATACATACCATGATCAGAATTGGCAACCTGCATTAAAAATCCCCTACTGAAAGGCAACACTTAGGCACATCGTCTCAGATGCCTGTGTTCACTGCCTTCCCTTAGGGGACAACGGTCATTATCAATTTTAATTATATATTCCAGTGAAATAATATTTACGCCACTGCTGCCATCAACCGGCAAGCTTCTGCACATCTGCGGCAAGCCTCTGCACATGCTTGGCAGTGATCGTGGTGGTGTTTGCCACACTCTGCGGCGCAAGCTTCACAAGCTTTCACACATAATTCGCATATTTCGGCAACGAAATCACTTCCACGTGTCATCGCTTGTGCGGCAAAACTGCAGATCTCCGCACATTCCCGATTCAAACGTATGCAATCACGCAGCATCGCCAGATCATATTCTTTCAGACTCGATATGTAACATACGTTGCAAGCATTCATGCATTCCAGGCAAGCATCGATACATTGTTGAACTTGTTGTTGTGTCATTTAAAGTTACCTCCCAGGCAAAGTTTGCTATGCTTCTTAATACCCAGTTCGGAGGAATATTGAATCATCTAACCTACTTTATCGCTTCCAATTCCAGTAATTGGTCACGAATGACAGTTTGGTCAAAATGTTCACCTATAAACACAGCAACATTAGGGACATCTCCTTGAGGTGTGATCTTCATATAATCCGATTCACGGTAAGCATACTGGAACCAGAAACGGCTCGCCGTGTCACTAAACGATAAAATGCCTTTTGCTCGATACACGTCTCGTGGCAAAGCAGATACAAATTGTTCAAATGCTTCGCTGTTCACCGGATGACTGAAATAATGCGTATACACCATGACATGTTCATGTGATGCATGAGGAGTGGAATGCTCATGCCCGTGATCCTGTTCATGGCTATGGGATGCGTCAGTATTCGTAGCATCGCCTTGGATCGTGTGATGCTCATGTCCATGATTGCAGCCATGTGTACCACAAGCTTCCGTATGCACATGATGCTCTTGGTGAGCGGGCTTACTTGCTTCAGAAGCTGAATCACGCACGTGCACGTCTGCCCCGCTGCGAAGCAACAGATCCATCTCCACCTCACATTTGACCGTAGGGATTACAGGTGCGAAGCCATTCCATTTTGCCAAAAGCTGCTCCAGATCTTGCAGTTCCTGTGCACTCACCCGATCCGTTTTGTTTAAGAGAAGCACAGACGCACAACGAATCTGCTCCTGCATCAGTTTGAACGTCTGTCCCTTCTGCTCCTGATACAGACCAGATAGATGCGCTGCATCCACAACGGTAATGAGGCTTTTCAACTCCAGTCGCATGTAGAGTGAAGTCTCTGTGACCGCATCCAAAATCTCCATTGGGTTCGCGGCACCGGTGGCTTCAATGATGATAACATCCGGTGATTCCTCTTGAACAAGATCAGCAAGTTGCAATCCCAAGTCACCACGTACGGTACAACAGATGCATCCACCTAACATCTCTGTCATCGGAACGGTGGAATCCACAATCTGACCATCCAGATTGACTTCGCCTAACTCATTCATGACCACTGCGGGACGCAAACCCTGCTGTTGCCAATGTTCAATCAACTGAACAAGCAGTGTTGTTTTACCACTCCCCAAAAAACCTGACAGTATATATACAGGTATGGATTGTTCTTTTAAAATCGTTTCATTCATACGTTTACACCTCTCTGATTGTCCTTCTTGTAACCTGATCTATCTATATCTAGCGAGTGTACACCATCCCGCATTCGTTGTGCAATAACGTTCAACTCTTCCCCAGTACATTGCCTGATTCTAACGGATGGTCTATGCTATGAGGACATGTTGATTGAAGGAGGAAGTTTCATGACTAATTCAGTGGAGCAACATCGCCAGGAAGCTCCAACTACGGTATCGTGCATGATTGTTACCGTGTCGGACACACGCACCAAAGACACCGATACCAGTGGCCAGCTCATGCACCAGCTTCTCAGTGAATCGGGTTATCAGATTGTTGAATACATCATCACACCAGATGAAACGGAGAACATTCGAAGCATCCTGCAAGATGCAGCCGTTCGTGATGATATTGAAGCCGTGCTGCTTAGCGGCGGAACAGGGATTGCACCCCGAGATACAACTTACGAAGCGGTATCTTCACTGCTCGACAAAGAACTTCCGGGCTTTGGTGAGATCTTCCGTTTTCTCAGTTACACCGAAGATATCGGTTCCGCTGCCATCCTGAGCAGAGCCGTCGCTGGAACGATTGGACGCACAGCCATATTCTCCATGCCAGGCTCCAAAGGAGCTGTCCAATTGGCCATGGAAAAACTCATTTTGCCTGAACTGCGGCATGTCATGCGTGAAATATATAAACCCGTCTGAAGAATCAGACGGGTTTTTCGGGTTTATTTTCAGCTGTACGATACGAATTGCAAGGTTCAGCGCTCCCCTCTGCTCCTACCTTAATTGCCCCAATACTTGTTGGAACACCTGCATAACATCCTGTTCATACTTGTCCTTTTCCCCACCGGAAGCTGTATAAACAAGTGAGACGTATCCTTTGCTGCGAATCGTTGTCCGGCCAAGCGCATTCTCCAAGACAGCCTCGTCGCTATTCTCACTATACATTTGTTTCATGCTGGCAGCACGGGTTGCCGCATCACTGAAAATATGAACTTTCACGATGTGTCTGCCACTTCCATTCAACAAGTACATATAAGAGATCCCACCATGACCGTCATCGGCAGACATATTATTCATCAGCTGAATGCCTTTTGCTTCAAAACTCTTGCTGATCTCACTCACCAATTCACCGTTTAATCCGTGTCCTTGACTCTGTGCCCGCACATTTCCTTCATCTGTCGCTTCGCGGGTGTAGACCTTCCGCTCCTGCTCAATGGATGATGCCGAACAAGCCACCAGGGCCCAGATACTCGCGATCAACACGCCACTTACAAGTACCGACTTGATTGTTCTTCCAACCAGACTTTGGCCTTTTCTACGAAACCACATGCCAATCCTTCCTTTCCAGCCACATGTACTGTGACTCAATCAGGTAGAATTAGCATGTCTAAGGGCTTAGAATCTTATGCGGATGGCAGATCTGATATTATATTGACTACCGTCCGACCTACTGCACCACCTTGGAGTATCGTCTCCAGCGTATGAGGCAACTGGTCTAGCGAAATTTCCCGGATTCCCAGTTCCAGCGCACGCTCCGGTTTCCATTCTCCGCCGAGCAGTTTCCACAATCGTTCCCGACGTTCCATTGGACAATATACAGAGTCTATACCAATAAGCTGGATGCCACGCAAAATAAACGGAAGTACCGTGGATTCAAAAGCTGTGCCTCCAGTTAACCCGGATACCGCTACCGCACCTCCGTATTGAACTTGTTTCAATCGCTCCGCGAGTGCTGGACCTCCTGTCGGATCAACAACTCCCGCCCAGAGCTGTTTGCCCATGGCTCCTTTAGCTGGAGCATCTGCTTCTTCACGAGTGATAACCTCTGAAGCTCCCAAGTTTCGGAGCAATGGCTCCTCCTGCTCCTTCTTGCCTGTGCTGGCTGTTACTTCAAAACCAAGTTTCGCCAGAATGGCAACTGCCATACTGCCAACACCACCCGTTGCACCCGTAACCAGAACCTTGCCCATCTCCGGTGTCACTCCAGCCTGTAACAGCGCATCTACCGAAAGTGCAGCCGTAAATCCTGCCGTTCCAATTGCCATGGCTTCTTTCTCACTGAGACCTGGTGGCAGAGGTACCAGCCATTCACTGCGTAGACGCGCATACTCGCTGTACCCTCCGTAATGGGATACCCCAGGTTCAAATCCTGTACTGATCACCCGATCTCCTGGTGCAAAACGTCCACTTATCGACTCCTCAACCGTTCCGGCCAGATCAATTCCCGGCACCATCGGGTATTCACGAACGACACCACCCTTTTCAAGAGTCGCTAGTCCGTCTTTATAGTTGACACTGGAATACTGCACCTGCACCGTTACATCTCCATTTGGCAGATCTTCCTTCTTCAGTTGCTCTATAGCAGCTCTCACACCGCTCTGTTCTTCTTTACGGACAACATATGCGTTAAAAGGGTTTTTCATCGATAGCCACTCCTTCTTTGGATTTTATATATTTTTTCATTAAGCACATGAAATGTTCGCATTCAGGCTTAACGGCTCCCTTTTACCTTTGGATTCTTCAGATGTTGATGATCAAGCTCTGTCTCTTCTGAGCGTTAACAGATAGATTAGTGGACCCACAATAGGGATGATCCCCGCCGCTGCCCAAGCTGGTGAACGTCGACTTACTTCAGTATCCCTGTATATCCCAAGCATCGAAAGTAAGGTCAGTAGTACAAAATCAATCGTCATGATATGTACAAAGGCAGATTGCTTGAATGCTTCCATATATACATCCGGATGACCTTGCATCACGGCATAAAATGCCGTCCCCAGCGTCAACAGCAGAAGGACTACATGCGTCAACTTGTGGGCTGCTACCCGTCCAATACCCGCCTCACGCTGACGACCAAAATGCAAGCTTGCGTAACCCGAAGCTCTATTTGCGGATGATGACCATGCATAATAGGGAAGCAGGGCAAAAGCACCCAGTCCAAAAGAAAGTATGACAAAAGGCCAAACCGGTACTCGGCCACCTCGTTCTTTCACAGATGTTCTTAACAGCATACAGGCATACACTGCCGGGAAAATACCTAACCACGAAAACACAGTAAGTAACCAAGGCTCTTTGCTTTGCATTGTGATCAGTTCTTTGAATATTGGATCACTTCCAGGTGACTGCCCCGGTGCCAACAACAAGGTATAGGCAATAAAAGTGATCCAGAGCAGCCCTAATATCCATCTCATGTCTGCACCTCCTCTTACTTTCATCCCCTACAGCTGTGGGATTGAATCAATAGTTGCATAATTTGGCGGCTCCTGCGCTTTCCCGAGAAATAATTACTGCTTTTCCCCTACAACCTCTTGAATTGTGCATGACTATTTCCAGTATAGCCTGTTACCTTGGAAGTCTGTCCATGAGATTTCTTACATCACTGGTCCATCTCATCGGGATCATATCAAAAAAAAGGCATAAGCCAGTATTCCTCACTGGTTATGCCTCTCTGTAATTCTTATGTGTAGATCATCCCTCTGTGGATTTCACATGTTCCATAATGAGCTTCTGCTTCATATTCCAAACCGCTGGGCTGATATTCACACGGTAGATCTCCGGGTTAAGTTTACGTTGGTATTCAGGCCAGAAGAGGTCCATCTGCTCCCGATGATACGCCCGAATCTCATCCAAATTAGGCAGGTCATACACTTTGTGTCCGTTGACAAAGATCGGCTCCAGCATATTGACCGCTTCGTAGCGGGTAACGGTCTTTTTCAGATAAGGGTGTAGCGGGTTGAACAGCTTGAGCGGTCCGCCCTGTAGCGGCTGCTCTTCATCTGGATAGCAGATATAATCTGCAATCGCTTTGCCATGTTTCGGATCAATGATCCGGAACACTTCCTTTTTACCTGGAGTGGACACCTTTTCAGGATTGGCAGATATTTTGATCGTAGGCAGCATGGCACCGTCCACTTCACGCTCCACCAATTTGTACACTCCACCCAAAGATGGCTGGTCAGAAGCCGTAATCAACTGTGTACCAACCCCCCATGTATCTATCCGTGCTCCTTGAGCCTTCAGGTTGAAAATCGTATTTTCATCCAAATCATTGGATGCTACAATTTTCACATAATCCAGCCCAGCCTCATCCAGCATCTGACGTGCCTGAATGGACAAGTATGCAAGGTCACCACTGTCCAGACGAATCGCATTCATCTTTTTGCCCTGGCTCTCCAGCTTCTTGGCTGTGTTGATCGCATGTGGCACACCACTTTTCAAGGTATCAAAGGTATCCACCAACAGGGTCACATGATCCGGCAGCACTTTGGCATAGACGTCAAACGCCTCCTGCTCTGTCATAAAGCTCTGCACCCATGAATGTGCATGCGTACCTGCTGTTGGGATTCCGAAGCGCTCTCCGGCCAACATGTTGGACGTTGCATGGAAGCCTGCTACATACGAAGCACGTGCGCCCCAAATGGCGGCATCGGCTTCCTGTGCACGCCGTGTACCGAATTCGAGCAACGTATCCTGTTGTGCTACCTGTTTGATCCGCGAAGCCTTGGTTGCAATTAACGTCTGATAATTCATGAAGTTAAGTATCGCCGTCTCCACCAATTGTGTCTCCATAATGGAGCCTTCTACCCGAATGAGCGGTTCGTCAGGGAAAACAATTGCACCCTCCTTCATGGAATGAATCGTCCCCTGAAATGAAAACTGGAGCAACTCTTCCAGAAAGACCGGATCGTAATTTTCCTCTTGTTTGGATAAAAATTTGATGTCGTCCATCGTAAAATGAAGTTCGCTGATATAGTTCACAATCCGTTCCAATCCGGCAAATACCGCATAACCGTTACCAAAAGGAAGCTTACGGAAATAGGCTTCAAATACCGCCTTCCGCTTGTGAGTACCATTCACCCAATGGGCGTACATCATATTGATCTGATATTTATCCGTATGTAAAGCCAGGCTAGTTGTCTGCATTTGTCTCATCCTCTCTGACTTCCGCTCGTGCCCCCATATTTCATCTGAGGACACGGGTTAACATATGGAGACTTATTCTTCATGATTCTGTTCATCTGTATTAAACAAACAAGTCTCCCCTAAAACTCTATACACCATTCACCACATTCATCCGGTTCCTAACATGAGGTCAACCAAACATGACTATGGAGAAAATTAAGCCAAGACTGTTTCGCTCGCCTTAACCACCGAAGCACCAAGGCTGGAACGAAAATGTCCAAGTGCCCACTCATGCCCTGCCGGATTGAAGCTGGCAACGGCATCTTCATATACCGTAATATGAAAACCCTTATTGTAAGCGTCCACTGCAGTATGCAATATGCAAATATCCGTACATACCCCTACGAGTGCAATATCTGTAATACCACGTGCACGCAGTCTGAGTTCCAGATCTGTTCCACAGAATGCGCTGTATCTCGTCTTATCCATCCAACGAATATCGTTTTTCCGTTCTTCCATCACTTGGGCAAGACGACCATATAACTGTCTTCCCTCCGAATTTCTGATGTTATGAGGTGGGAAAAGTACAGTCTCCGGGTGATACGGATCATTCTCTTCGTGTAGATCCACAGCCATGATTACCTCATGTTTGTTCTTACAATAGGCCTCGGTTACAGCTGCAATCGTCTCTTCGATCTCTACTGCTGGCTGACCTACAGGCAAAGAACCTGTCACAAAATCTTTCGTAAAATCAATGACAATCAGTGCTTTCATCGTCAACACTCCCTTAGCCCAGAAATGGTTGATCCTGATTTAATCCAATTGACACATCTACACCTTATTACGTATAGATAGAAAGGCGTGGTACGAGTTCTGTAAAACGATATAGCTGCGCTGGACGTTGCGAGTACTGGTTGGAACTCACCAGGTTCCCCTCTTCATCCCGTACTTCTTCCACAATGCCTTTACGACTGCGGGTAGACGTAATCTTGCGAATGAAGTTTGGTTCTTCAAAATCCGGTACAACACTTTGAATAACCTGATATAATTCACTTAATGTAAAATCACGTGGCAGGAACTGACGAGCAATCGTCGTTTCCAACATCTGCTGTTGAATACGTCGATAAGCATCTTCGATGATTGTTCTGTGATCAAAGGCAAGTTCCAGTTCTTGCAGCGCCTCCTGAATGGTGAACAATCCAACATCCTCAGCATCATCTGCTGCTTGGCGTTGATCCAGCATCCATTCTTCTACAAGTGCAAAAAATGCGTGAGAGATAATCCAGCCCCTCGGGTCACGACCCGGCTGACTGTATACATTCAAGTACTCCAGATGTCCACCATCTACTCCTGTCTCTTCCATCAGTTCACGCTTTGCTGCACCGTAGATGGATTCATTCTCCTGACAAAATCCACCGGGTAATGCCCATCTGCCTGCAAAAGGCCAGCCTTTGCGCTTGATCAGCATCACTTTCAGTTCCCGAATGGGGAGCGTCTTCGTCACCGTCTTGCGCTCCCGTTTGGTTAGGGTGAACATAACGATATCCGCAGGAACACCATCGGGGGTACGATACTTTTTGGAACTATAAGCACGTGCTGCTTGTTCTTCACTCTCTGCATTGAAGTGTTCGTAGTTTTCGCTCATGGGCACCACCGACTATTTTCATTTTGATAATTTCATTATGACATAATAATATATTTTGTCAACCGCAGGATTCGTGCGTTACGTTCTCGGGCGTGCTATGCGGAATGTCGCCGTTGCCATACATCCCAACGTGCCTGATGCATCACGAACCTCCGATTGAGTCGTAACACTGCGTCCTGCTTGATGCAGTACCGTAGCTCTCACCATTAACTCCCCTTGTTTCATCGGTGCAAGAAAATGCACGTTCAGATTCGTTGTCACACAGCCGTCCACTTCCATTGCTGCTGTTGAAACCATACCCATCGCTTGATCCATCAGTGAAGTTAATACGCCCCCATGAATAATCCCCATGGAGTTCGTATGCTGTTCGCCTGCTGTCAGCGCGATCTGTACTTCTTTGCCGTCTCCTTTAATATAACGACATCCGAGAAATCCCCAGAATCGTCCGTCTCCGTCTTCCACCATTTTGTCCAAAATACTCATTATTCATTTCTCCTTTATTCACTGTACGTATCAATCTCTCTTGATGTCATGTGCCTTTATCATTAAAAATCAGCTGCGCCACACAAAATAACCCCACAGCGTGGAGCTTTGCTTGGAATTATATTCCGAGTACTTGGCGATAGCCACTCCACGTTAACAGTTATGCAATGTAAGAAAAGCTTCTGATCGAAGTCTTATCGCTGATGCCACATTCGTGGTTTAGCGGTTGCTTTTCTTGCGATTATCGAATTATTCAGCTCCGCTGAAAATTTAAAAATTCTACAATCATCAAAAAAGGCGCGGACAGCGTCCGCACCCTCCCGTCATTTAACCGCAACTGGTCGGAGGTGAATCTGTTCCAGCCTCCACGTTTACTTTTTCAGAAACCGTATCCCGGATTACGGAGATCACTAGTTGAAGCAAGTAGTTGATGTCGCTCTGGCTCTGCTGGAATTCCGTAACCAATGGAATACTGTCCAGTTCGCTTTGCAGATCGTCAATTTCCTGTTCAATTTTGCTGACCATCTCCACATTTTTGAAGCTTTCAAAAGCAACAATCTCTTTTTGTTTCTTCTTGATCATTGCAATCAACTGCTGGATGCGCTCATGATCCCGAATTTTGGTTTCAGCCTGTTGAAACTGTCTAACTTCCTCACTCGTTCCGAGCATATCAGCCAATTCTTTGGCTTTTCCCATAATGTCGTCGCGTATGACCAGATTGCGCGTATCGTAGGTAGGCATTCCGTAATGGTTGTACTGCACTTCTTCCTGCGCCACTGAAATCGCTCCATTCTATGAGATGATATAAGATGAATACTCGACGTTGCATTAAGCTCAGTAGACTGCTCAGTGACCGCTACGGTGTCGGATCGTTCTTTTGATCGCTGTTGTCTCCGAATTTTCTTGATTATATTTTTCAAAGGTTTAAAATTCGGAGACAAAGGCGAACGCTTCGCTTCTGCAGAATCGATTCCGTCACCTTCGCTACGCTTGGCCGTAACCCGCTAATTGCAAAAAATACTCATCTTATTGGTGTGTGTATTACTATTACTGATTGGCAGCTACCGGCTCGGAGAGCAGGTTGCCCCGGATATAAAAAGTCATCGGATCGGTGATTTCCACTTGTACGAAAGTACCGATCAATTCTTTGGGTCCTTCAAAATGCACCAGCTTGTTGCTGCGCGTACGTCCTGCCAGAACTTCGGAATTCCGCTTGCTCTCGCCTTCAACGAGCACTTCAACGATTTTGCCGCGTTGCTCTTCATTGCTTCGGTGGCTGTATTCGTTGATTGTTTCGTTCAAGCGCTTCAAACGTTCCTTCTTCACTTCCATCGGTACGTTGTCTTCCATCACCGCAGCCGGTGTACCTTCACGTGGGGAATAGATAAAGGTATAGGCAAAATCATACCCTACTTCACGGACAAGGGAAAGTGTATCTTCAAACTGTTCTTCCGTTTCCCCCGGAAAACCAACAATAATATCCGTTGTCAACACAACACCCGGGATGGCCTTTTTAATTTTGTCAGCCAGCTTCAGATAGTGTTCCCGGCTATACTTGCGGCTCATACGCTTCAGTACTTCTGAACTGCCAGATTGCACCGGAAGATGAATGTGCTCCACCAGGTTTCCGCCCTTGGCAAGCACTTCAATCAAGTGGTCATCGAAGTCACGTGGGTGACTGGTTGTAAACCGTACTCGCGGAATATCAATTTGGCGAATGGCATCCATCAGGTCACCAAAGCTGTAGTTCAGGTCGGTGAAATCCTTGCCGTACGCATTCACATTTTGACCAAGCAGCGTGATCTCCTTAAAGCCTTGTCGTGCCAAATCACGTACTTCGGCAATGACATCTTCCGGACGACGGCTGCGTTCTTTGCCCCGCGTGAACGGAACGATGCAATATGTACAGAACTTGTCACAGCCATACATAATGTTCACCCAGCCGCGCATACCCTCACGTTTCTTCGGCAGGTTCTCAATAATGTCGCCTTCCTTGGACCACACCTCAACAACCATTTCTTTGCTGAACAGCGCTTCCTGGATTAGATGTGGCAGTCGATGCACATTATGTGTACCAAAGATCATATCCACAAAGCCATGCTTCTGCATAATTCGGTTGACGACGCCTTCTTCTTGGGACATACAACCGCATACGCCAAGTAACAATCCCGGACGTTCGAGTTTTAGCGTTTTGAGGTGACCAAGCTCACCAAATACTTTATCTTCCGCATTTTCCCGTATGGCACACGTATTGAGCAGAATAATATCAGCCTCTTTGCGATCCTCTGTGGCCTGATAACCCATAGACTCAAGCAATCCTTTGATGGTCTCCGAGTCATGCTCGTTCATCTGACATCCATACGTATATACAATATAGTGTTTGCCTTTCCCTATGTTTTTCAGTTCATCGGGAACGGCATTTTCGTAAAGCACCTGGACGTTTTCCTTACCCCGCTGTTTCTCCTGACGATGATTGGGTTCCGATTTGATGTTAATCTCCCGGCCCCGGATTCTTATCTTTTTGCTGAATTCATCTTGCGAAATTACTTTGGCATCGGAGAAATCAAAATATTGGGAGTAATCCTTTTTTGAGTCTTTAGCCATTTCCTTCGGTCACTCCTTACAGCCTCTATTAATAAAAAATCGTTCATTCATCCCTGTTCCACATGAATTTCTTGCTTGGAACATTAAAAGAGCATTACAGCAAATTATAGCATGAATTGGGCTGTAGTTCCACATCCAAACCGTATGTCCCTTCGTCTAATCCGAAACATGCCATGCGCAGAAGAACACTCAGAAAATACAAAAACCTGAGCCTTGCCATCAAGGACTGGAATTAACCGGCCCTGTTGACTGTGCTCAGGTTTATATATTATTCAGACCGCCCTAATTGACGGCTGAAGCTATTACATGGTATTAATCGATGATTTCAGCAGTGTCGCCATTACGAGCGCCAGCAGCGTTAGCTTCATCTGTATCAATATGCATGTCCAGTGCAAAAGAATCGGATACACGAGCCAGTACATTTTCCAGTATAAGACCGCGATCCCCGCCAAGGCGAACTTTCAACATTTGTTTGTCCTCGATACCCCATTTAGCAGCATCAGAAGTATGGAAGTGAATGTGACGAGCAGCAACGATAACACCTTTATCAATCGTTACTTCGCCAGCAGGGCCTTTAATTGTGATTCCTGGTGTACCTTCAATACTTCCAGATTCACGTACAGGTGCTTTAACACCAATCGCAAATGAATCTGTCATGGAGATTTCCAGTTGCGTTTCAGGGCGAACAGGTCCAAGGATACGCACTTTATCAAACTGTCCTTTCGAACCAATTACCGCTACAGTTTCGTTAGCAGCGTATTGGCCAGGCTGGGACAGAGGTTTAAATTCAGTCAGTTCATAACCTTTGCCAAACAAAATTTCAACGTGCTCTTGAGATACATGAATGTGACGGGCAGATACGCCCACAGGTACTGTTTTACTCATTGTAAATTTCACTCCTTGTTTATCTATGGCCTGTACTCAGGCTCTTAACAATCCAATGGTATTATACCCCTTTTTGGAGTGAAATGAAAACGAACTGGTGAAAATTCATGAAATACACTTATTTCGCCATCATTCCTCTCCTTTATTTTGGAAAACTAGTTTCAATTCAACCCATACAACGCACACACCAGTTCACTATTTCATGGACGCCCCTTTACCTTCGGATTGCTCTCTGGCAAGTGTTCCCCCAGATAACTCATTGCATTCCCCCACAACCAGCCACGAACCATATGTTCATCATAATGTTTGAGTAAGATTTCCATCAGTCTTGGATAGTGTCCGGCATGTTCGAGTCCTTGAATATACGTCGGAATTCCATCAAAATCAGACCCCATCATCAGGTGATGTTGCCCGCCCAAAGAACAGATCTGCTCGATATGAGGCAGCAGGTCTTCTATGCGTACCTCACCCTCCTGCTTTACAAACCAGGGTACAAACGTCAGTCCAATCCGCCCTTGCCGGGCAATGATGGCCTGAATCTGATCATCTTTCAGATTACGCACATGGGGACATACGCTATAGCTGTTGGAGTGGGAGGCGATAAAAGGACGCTTGCTCAAGTCAGTCAGTTCCCAGAACCCTTTCTCCGTCAGATGTGACACATCCAGCAGCATTCCGATTTCATTACACTGGCGCACCAGTTCCTTCCCCTTCTCGGTCAGACCTGCTCCACGCTTCTCCATTACTCCGTCAGCCGCCCAATTGGCATAATTCCACGTTAGTCCAATGATTCGAACGCCCATCTGATAACATAACTCCAGATAGAACAGGTTGCCCTCCAGGCCATCCACACTCTCTAGTGTGATTAATCCCCACGGCCCCTCTGTTTGCCCCACCTGAGCCACCTGTTCACGCCATAACAACGTCTGTGTGCCGCCAGGCCGCTCCTGACTTCTCTCTACACGTCTACGATAAATCTCCAACTGCCCCATCACATGTTCAAACTTGCCTCTGCCCAGCACTTCGGGTAAATAGATGGCGAACGCCTGCAACCCTACATTCCCCTCTTTCAAACGTTGCAAGTTCACATCCAGTTGTGGAGCATCTTGGAATGAAAGCGCAGGCTGCATCAAAATTTTGCTCAGTGCATCACAGTGAAAATCAGCCACACGCCAATCAGACATGGACATCTTAAACCCTCCTCAATATGTTATTGCAAAAAAAACGCAAAAAAACCTGTCTACATCGTAAACAGGTTCAATGCATACTGCATGTATTATCTGGGCTCCACAATCAGCTTAATGGCCGTTCGGTCCTCGCCGTCGATCACAATGTCTGTAAAAGCTGGAATACAAATCAGGTCAACTCCGCTTGGTGCTACAAATCCCCGGGCTATCGCTACCGCTTTAATGGCTTGGTTCAGTGCTCCCGCTCCAATTGCCTGCAGTTCAGCATTTCCACGTTCACGAAGAACCCCTGCAAGAGCGCCGGCTACAGAATTAGGATTGGACTTTGCTGAAACTTTTAATACATCCATGGTAAGTACCTCCCTGGGAATGTTGAAAGTTTGTTTCCACTTACTAGATGTTATTCGCGGGAGGCAAAAAAATTCCTTCTTTTTAGACGGGTTTCCCTGCAAAATGGGACAATACCCCTATTCCATGCGCCACTCGTCCTCCATCAGACGAATTTTTTCGATGCGTGTTGCCGCACCTGTGGCTTCATCAATTTCAACAAAAACACCATGGAAGTGCCATTTGCCATCATCCACAACAAAACGTACAGGTAGCTGGGTGTAGAACTTACGCAGCACGGCCTCACGCTCCATGCCCAATATGCCGTCACGAGGCCCTACCATGCCTGCATCCGTCAAGTAAGCTGTTCCTCCAGGCAAAATCCGATCATCATTACTCTGTACATGCGTATGTGTACCTACAACGAGAGACGCACGTCCATCCAGATGCCATCCCATGGCAATCTTTTCTGACGTCGCTTCAGCATGCATATCGACCAAAATACATTTATGGTTTTGGCGCAGCTCATCTACAATCTCATCAGCTACACGGAATGGACAATCCAGGGCAGGCAGGAACGTTCTTCCTTGCAGATTGACAATCGCCAGCTCTTTCCCTTCGCCTTTGACAACCGTATATCCTCGTCCTGGTGTGCCTGGTGGAAAGTTAGCTGGTCGAATCATGCGGGGCTCATCATCTATAAAATCAAAAATATCCTTATTGTCCCAAGTATGATTACCAAGTGTAATGCCATGTACACCCCAGTTGAAAAACTCATTTGCGATTGCACCGGTAATGCCGCGACCTGCTGCCGCATTTTCACCATTCACAATCACCACATGTGGCTTATACTTCGATTTCAGGAACGGTAGATTTTCCTTTAATGCCTTACGTCCCACGTTGCCTACAATGTCCCCAATAAACAAAACTTTCATTGATTACTGCCTCCTCAATTCCTGCAAAGTCCTCTTATTTCAAATGTTGAACCTTTGCAGGACTCTATCTCATGCTTCATGCTGTGTAGTTTGACTAAATAACCTTATAACAGGCTATCAACAGGAAAAGTGGCCCACTACTGCGGCCACTTTTCCGTAATGCTCTATTTTGCGTATTCAACCGCACGGGTTTCCCGGATGACGGTGACTTTGATGTGACCCGGATAGTCGAGTTCATTCTCAATCATCTTCGTGATGTCACGGGCTAAGCGGAAGGCTTCAGCATCATCGATCTTCTCAGGCTGTACCATAACGCGAACTTCGCGTCCGGCCTGAATGGCGTACGATTTCTCGACACCTTCGAAGGATTCTGAGATTTCTTCCAGCTTCTCCAGTCGTTTGATATACGTTTCCAGCGTTTCGCGGCGTGCGCCTGGTCTTGCTGCGGAGAGCGCATCTGCTGCGCCAACCAACATGGCAATGACCGAAGTCGCTTCGCAATCTCCGTGATGGGACGCGATACTGTTGATTACAACCGGATGTTCTTTGTATTTCTTCGCCAGTTCCACGCCAATTTCGACGTGTGATCCTTCCACTTCGTGATCCAGCGCTTTACCGATGTCATGCAATAGACCTGCACGTCTTGCCAGAGTTACGTCTTCTCCGAGTTCGCCAGCCATCAGTCCAGCGAGATAAGCGACTTCCATGGAATGTTTCAAGACGTTCTGACCGTAACTTGTACGGAACTTCAACCGGCCCAAAATTTTGATCAGATCCGGATGCAGACCATGCACGCCCACTTCAAAGGTAGCTTGCTCACCGTATTCACGGATGCGCTCATCCACTTCTTTGCGGGATTTCTCAACCATCTCTTCAATCCGTGCCGGGTGAATACGTCCATCAGCCACCAGTTTCTCCAGGGCAGTACGGGCGATTTCACGGCGAATCGGGTCAAAGCCCGACAGAATAACAGCTTCTGGCGTATCATCGATAATGAGGTCAATCCCTGTAAGGGTTTCAAGCGCACGGATGTTACGTCCTTCACGACCGATAATCCGGCCTTTCATTTCTTCATTTGGCAGGGTAACAACAGATACCGTTGTTTCCGCTACGTGGTCAGCCGCACAACGTTGGATGGCGAGTGTAATAATCTCGCGGGACTTTTTGTCCGCTTCTTCCTTCGCTTGTTGTTCAATGTCCTTGATCATTTGAGCCGTCTCATGACGAACTTCCTGTTCTACGTTGGACAGTATGATACTGCGTGCGTCTTCCATGGTGAGGTTGGATATACGTTCCAACTCTGTCACCTGGTTTTTGTAGATCATTTCGATCTGCTGCTGTGTTTCATCAATTCGTTTCTCTTTGTTAGCCACTTGCTCTTCTTTACGTTCGAGTGATTCCAATTTTTTATCCAGCGACTCTTCTTTTTGCAACAATCGTCTTTCTTGTCGTTGAATTTCGTTCCGACGTTCACGAGTGTCTTTTTCAGCTTCGGCACGAATGCGATGAATTTCATCCTTCGCTTCCAGTACCGTTTCTTTCTTCAGTGCCTCTGCCTCTTTTTTCGCGTTCTCCACGATTTGTACGGCAGCTTGTTCCGCACTGGAGATTTTAGCCTCTGCAAGAGATTTGCGAATAAAATATCCTACTCCGAACCCAATGAATAGCGCGGCCACAACGAGAACGATCATGATTGCAGGATTATCCATACTGTTCACCTCCTCGTTGGTTCCTCCAAGGCATTCCCTGGGTCAATTTGCAGTTTTCAAAACCTTACATATGTTCGGGAATAACGAATACTCACGGCGATCCCCCGCCGATTTTCATTTCACATGTACATGTTTCCACGTACTATCCACTGTTTCCAGCGAACCCATAATTAAGAATGGTATAAATCTTAAGAAACCGAAACCGCTTTTTTGGAAGGAAAAAGAGTTGTCCATTTCTTACAGACTCATGTCCATTTTAGTATTTGACGAAAGAAATTGTCAAGAGAATGCAGTATAGAGACTCCAGTCTGCTAATCCCATAACAACGCCTCGTCATCTTCAGGGTCCCCAGCCTCATCTTCTTCAATTAAACAATTCACGACCCGGCGCACCATATCCATTGAAAAACCACGTCTCATCAGAAAGGGAAGCGTTTTATGTTTCTTCTCTTTGACGTCCCCTTTGACCTGGTTCCATTTTTTGCGTCCGGCGCTCAGAGCAGTCTCAAATTCCGCATCTGTACTGATACCTTCAAGTGCCTCAATAATGAGGTCATTGGCAATGCCCTTTTGACGCAGCTCTTGCCTTATCCACAGTTTTCCCTTCCGCTTGCCCTCCATACGCTGCCTTGTCCATTCCTTCGCAAACAGATCGTCATCCACCAGCTTCTCCTGCTCAAGTCGATCCAGCGTCTCTTCAATTAATGGTGCAGTAAACTCTTTTTGACGAAGTTTCTGACTTAATTCATGGCGTGTACGTGGCTTATGCTCCAAAAAGCGCAGAGACTGTGCATACGTCCGCTGTCGCTCGTCAGCTACAATGATTTCTTCCAGATCCTTCTTCATAAACGCATTGCCTTGAGTCATCCTGTATTTAATCATCACATCTTCAAGAACCGTAATGGAGTGGATACCAAAAGTGATTCGATAACGAGCTTGCCTGCTCTTCGTTCGTTCTACACGTGTAATAATAAGTTCTTCGTTGTCCGGAAATTGGGATAGGCCATCCTGTTCTGCTTCTTCAGATAAATCTTCGTCATGTTGATCCATTCAGGTCTCTCCCCTTTCATAACATTTTCATTCTGACTACGCCAAGCACATCTTCACATAAGACAGAGAACGCTAATACAAAAGGCCGGGCTGAGTTCCCGGCCTTCACTCCACAGTTAGCGTGCTAACAGCCCCTGTCCATTGGGACAGGGGCTGTTAGACAGCACGAGTACTCCCACTACAATCCATTATCCAGATTGATTCAAGCTCAATCAGATAAGTTTACGGAGTCCAGTGGGGACCCTCAGGGTCCTCCCGACAAGGGAGGTTTTGAGAGATTACTCGTTGATTTCAAACAATTCTTGTTCTTCTGCTGCTTCTTTTTGTTGCTCTTCACTCGTTGGCGCAGGAACTGCAGTAACCAAGTTACTGGCTACACGAATTTTTTGTTCAATGATATCAGCAATATCTTTATGCTCTTTCATGAACTGCTTTGCGTTCTCACGACCTTGTCCTAAACGCTCGCCTTCGTAGGAGTACCATGCACCACTTTTATTAACGATGTCCAGCTCTGTACCAATGTCAATGATACTGCCTTCTCTCGAAATACCCTCGCCATACATGATATCCACTTCCGCTTGTTTAAACGGAGGTGCAACTTTGTTTTTCACAACTTTAATACGAGTACGGTTACCAATCATGTCATTGCCTGATTTGATACTCTCAATACGACGCACATCCAGACGTACTGTGGAATAAAACTTCAGAGCACGACCACCAGGTGTTGTTTCCGGGTTACCAAACATAACGCCGACTTTCTCACGAAGCTGGTTAATGAAGATTGCGATTGTTTTGGATTTGCTGATTGCACCAGACAGTTTACGCAGCGCCTGAGACATCAAACGCGCTTGCAAACCAACGTGTGAATCACCCATTTCGCCTTCAATCTCTGCTTTTGGAACCAATGCGGCTACAGAGTCAATAACGACGATATCTACTGCACCACTACGTACAAGAGCTTCTGCAATTTCCAGCCCTTGCTCACCCGTATCTGGCTGAGACAGAAGCAATTCATCAATATTAACACCAAGTTTGCTTGCGTATTGTGGGTCAAGAGCATGCTCGGCATCGATAAATGCAGCTTGTCCACCCGCTCTTTGTACTTCAGCGATCGCATGCAATGCTACGGTTGTTTTACCAGAGGATTCGGGTCCATATATTTCAACAATACGGCCTTTAGGCAAGCCGCCTGTTCCTAATGCAATATCCAAAGCCAAGGAACCACTGGGAATAATTTCCACATTCATATGAGTGGACTCACCCAGTTTCATGATGGATCCTTTACCAAATTGCTTCTCTATTTGACGGAGCGCCATATCAAGCGCGGCACGACGGTCTGACAATAAGCTCACACCCTTTACTGTTTATAAGATAATGATACCTTGTTTTAACACGTTTGCCAAGCTTTTTTTCGAACATACATTCGTTTTTTTTGTGAAGGCCGAGGCGCCTCTTCCTCAGAGAAACTTTCCATTAAACAGAAAAAAGAACCGTAAACAAGGCTGTAAAGCCTAATTCTACGGTTCTTCCGTCTTCCTTAATTATACTTGCTTGGAACTGTAAATGCAATCGAAGCGATTAACTAATCAATCCATCGCCACAAGTTTTTGCCATAAGCGATAGAGAATCGCTTTGGCTGAACGAATGCGAACCGTCTCGCGATTACCATTAATACGCAGCTCATGAATTTCCGTCTCTTTTCCACGTTCAGCAAGAGCGATGAAGACAAGTCCGGGTGGTTTACGTTCCGAATATCCCGGTCCAGCTACACCGGTAACAGCCAGGCCAAAATCAGCATCGCCAATCATGCGGATCTGTTCAGCAAGCACTTTTGCAACCTCAGGACTTACCGCCCCAGGTGCATCTTCACCTTCCAGATAATCATGAGGCACATTCAGCAGCTTTTCTTTAATTTCATTGGAGTAACAAACAATTCCACCTTTGAGCATTGACGCACTTCCGGGTACAGAGGTCAGACTTTGCATGACAAGCCCTCCTGTACAGCTCTCAGCAGCGCTGAGCGTCAGCCCCATGTCAGACATCATGGTTACAATCGTGTACTCTATAGGCACATCCTCGTTCGCGTAGAGATGTTCTGTCAAACGCTCCCGAATCTGGACCTCCATCGTATCCAGCTTCAGCTTCGCCTCTCCCTCACTCGCAGCCTTCGTGGAGACACGTACCGTAACTTCGCCTTCGCTCGCGTAAGGAGCAATCGTAGGGTCTGTCTGCGCGTCAATCAGATCCAATAGTCGATCTTCCAGAGCAGATTCACCAATACCTGCGAATTTGAGCATTCGGGAATAGATCGGCATTTCTTCCGTAAGTACATGCTGGAACAGCCAAGGCTTGACTTCCTGTTCAAACATTGGAATCAGCTCTTTAGGTGGTCCAGGCATCACAACATAATATTTGTCATTGTCAGAAATCGCATTTCCTGCCGCAAGGCCCGTTTCATTGGCCAGAGGTGTGCCACCATCAATAACGATCGCCTGACGTCGGTTATTCTCTGTCATGTCCACATTACGATCTCTGAAAAAGCTCTCAATTTTGTCCATAGCCATTCGATCTGTATGCAGTTTTCGGTTAAGAACAGCTGCCAGCGCATCCTTGGTCAGATCATCTTGAGTAGGTCCGATGCCACCGGAAAATAAAATAACGTCTGCACGGCCCTGCGCAATGCGAATAGCTTCACTAAGCCGGTTAAGGTTGTCCCCAACCACCGTTTGGAAATATACATCGATCCCCATCGCAGCCAATTCACGGGATAGGTATCTGGCATTGGTATTGACGATTTGTCCAAGCAGTAGCTCTGTGCCAACTGCAATGATTTCTGCCTTCATTGAGCATCCTCCTGTACACGTGGTGAGTGATCAAAGGGCAATAGGATAATTTCCTATTGCCCCTGACCCAATGCTTCCTTCATGATTACCCATTTAAGAACAAACCATTATGCTTTTGTGAAATGAAGCAAATTTTTGTTTTTGATAAAGTAATCGATACCCGACCAGATGGTAATAAGCGCTGCTGCCCATACTGCGATAATATCGACGTGAATACCCGTGTATGAAAAAGGGAAATTGTTCAACAGCAACAGCACAATCGCCACAATCTGCACTACAGTCTTCAGCTTGCCCCAAGCACTGGCGGCAACAACCGAACCATCCAGCAATGCAATTTGACGCAAGCCGGTGACTGCAAATTCACGACTAATAATAACAACTGCAATCCAGGAATCCAGCTTGCCCATCTCCACAAGCGAGATCAAAACTGCAGTAACCAGCAGCTTGTCTGCGAGTGGATCGAGCAGTTTTCCCAGATTGGTAACCATGTTATTTTTCCGCGCAAGGTATCCGTCAATTCCATCTGTGCTTGCGGCGATGATAAAAATAACAGCAGCAATCAGTTGATTATACGGAAGCGAAAAGCTTCCAAGCTGCAACGGCTCTGGATAAAATGGAAAATCCACGAGCAGGAACACCATCAAAAAAGGGATTAAGCAAATTCGTGCAAGCGTAATCCGGTTGGGTAAATTCACAAGACGCCCTCCCTCATATCCTCCATTACTCCAAACAATCATCATAATCCCGTTATCATCATCCGGAACATGAAATGTACAGTTTCAATGTCAATCCATATTAACATGGTCCCACTATGTAGAAACGCAAAAAATAAAGTCAACCGCCCAAAAGCAAAACCGCTTTAAACGTTCCGGTGACTTCCAGAAGATGTACTGCTTTTCACAAAGTCAGCAAACGATGAGGACTGGACTTGATGCATGACTGCCAGCAATGCACACTTAGTATAATATACGCCCAATACCGTGTCAAAAAACACTCTTGCTACAAAAAGGCCATATTACTTGAAATTTGTATATTGCAAATCCAGAGGTAGGTTCGCACCATTTAGCAGCTGCATGACAGCTTGCAAATCATTTTTACTCTTACCAGTTACCCGAAGTTGGTCTCCCTGAATCTGACTCTTCACCTTCATCTTGGAATCCCGAATCAGGATATTGATTTTCTTGGCGATGTCCTGATCAATCCCCTGTTTAAAGTTCAAACGCTGGCGGACTGTACCAGAAGACGCTGGCTCTACCTTTGCGTAATCAATGTTTTTCAATGGTAGACCACGCTTCGCCATTTTGGATTGCAGCACGTCAATGACGGCCTTGAGTTTGGTCTCATCATCAGATACGATCGTTAACGCATCCTTATCCAGTTTCAAGCTGCTCTTGCTGCCCTTGAAGTCATAACGAGTGCCAATTTCCTTCTCGGTTTGTGTAACGGCATTTGTCAGTTCTTGCAAGTCCATTTTGGACACGATATCAAATGAATTTTCTGAACTCAAACCAGTCACCCTTTCAGTTAATCGTATGTACTGTAACATTATAGAGGATACCTTAAGCAAAAGTCTAATTTCAAACCATTTTGTAGAAAGAAAAAAGCATTTTTGGCTTCCACTTGAAGTGGCTGCCAAAAATGCTTGCTGGTCCAGCTTCCAACCTAATAACGGCTGCGGTTGGGCTGTCTGAACATATCGAGCACACCCAAAAGTACATGTGCAAGTCCAAAACCCAATATTCCGTAACCCCAAGCACTTGGAGTCAGGTAATAACCCAGGAGGCTGACAATGATCCCTAAACCTGTTACGATCCAGCTGACTGTCACAGCCATCCACCTCACTTCACCAAAAGTTAACTGCAAGTTAAGACACGATTATTGTCTCCTGCAGTTGACCCGGTTATTCGCTACCAGTGGTACCTCCTGTACCGTCCGTTGATCCATTTTCAACACCTGTGGAAGAAGTAGTGTCTTCACCAAGTTTCAAACGGATCCGATTGGTCGCCTTGCCATCCGTTACAACTTGCCCGCCAACCTCAATCGTGGTCGCTGCAGCGTAACCAGACTTAATATACATGCCTGCACTATCAAGCTCAAAGGTATAGCTGTCACCTTCGGCTGTGTTGCCATACTCCAACTTCTCTCCACTGGAGTTTTCGCCTTTGTACACTTCCAGCCAGCTATGACCTGTTGCTTTGATTGTAACCGTTACAGGTTGCCCTGCACTACCGTTAACTTTAAAGTTCGTAATATTTCCTGATTTCCCGTCTTCTGCAACACTAACATTAGACGGTGAATTGTCAGTTGGTTCTTTCTCAGTTTCATCCGTCTGTCCTTCCGTGTCTGTACCGCCACCGTTACCACCAGCGTCGCCCTCACCAGTACCGTCAGTACCTGAATCTGTCGCAGGCGGATTAGATGCCTGTCCGTTGTCGGCAGGTGGATCCGGTTTGTCCTCAGGCTGTTGTTGACTGTCTGTAATTTTGACCTGATCAAGACCCGGATTATCTGATTCATCACCATTGTTATACACCACGTATACATACAACAGTACTACGATCAAAACAGGGAATGTCCACATCAGCGCGACAGACATCCACCGATTACTACGCTCAACCGGACGGCTGGAACGCTTCTGAATAACCGGTTCCATCGTTGCTTCCGTCTCTTCTTCGGGTACGTCTTTTTTGTGTCCCTCCAGCAGCTCATCAGGGTTCAGTCCCACGGTCTCCGCATAGGTTTTGATGAAAGCACGCACATAGAAGCTACCCGGCAGCACTTTATAGTCTCCTGCTTCTATGGCCTCCAGATACCTCTTGCGAATTTTTGTCATTTCCTGTACATCGTCAAGACTCATCCCTTTTTGCAGCCGGGCCTCCCTTAACTGCTGACCCAGTTCAGACATGCCATCTCCTCCTTATGTTTATCTCTTGAGTTGTTGCTAATCTATTCCATGATTCCGTACGGTTCCTTACAATTCGTCGGTGTAGCTAGCCGTAAACGTATCATAAATAATCTCTTCATTCGGAATGTTACGCAATTCAATAATAATATCAAAATCATTAAAATCATATTCGGATTCCTGTACAAAAATATCCGGATGTTCAATAACTTTGGTACTAGGCATGGACATAATATCCTGCAACAGGTTGTAATGCCGCTCACTGGAACGAATCGTACTTACAATTCCGTCAATGATGAAGACATTGTTCGGGTTCAATTCGTCTTCGGACATTTGACTCCTTATCGTCTGACGAAGAAGTGTAGAGGAAACAAACGTCCATCGCTTCATTGCACATACGCTGCCCGCAATAATGGACTCCGTTTTGCCAACACGAGGCATTCCGCGCAAACCGATGACCTGATTGCCTTCCCTCTTAAATACTTCACCCAAAAAGTCCACAAGTAACCCAAGTTCATCTCGTGTGAAACGAAATGTCTTGCGATCATCCGAGTCACGGTCAATGTATCTGCCATGACGTACGGCCAAAATATCCACCAATTTAGGTTGCCGCAAAGCCGATACGGTGATGCTGTTTACTTTGCCAAGCATTTCACCAAGCAAACGGATTTTTTCATCATCATCCGATTCAAGCAGCATGCCTCGAGTTTTGCCTTCAACACCGTTAATGGTCAATATATTCACTTCAAGCATCCCCAGCATAGAGGCAATATCGCCTAACAAACCGGGTCTGTTCTTATGTATTTTATATTCCATGTACCATTGTTTAGATTCCATTTCAACACCCCGTAATGCATTATTCCCCATTATTCGACAGCAACAGAACGTGTCCACTGGACAACAATCTGAGACATCTTCTAAAAATGGGTCACGTTAATGATATATAAAATGAAAATGAATTACAAGAACAGCTCTGTAATCCGTTTGTAATCATTAGAGAAAAGCCCCCTTGCGGGAGCTCTTCATCTGTAATCTTATGCGTTTTGTTTGGCCAATTTGACCATCAGGCACGCAATCGTACGACGCTCATCTGCATCGCCGACATCCCATAACTCTTTCAATGCCCGGTTGGAATGGTTCGCCGGATCGACTTTTTCATCAAGGAAGTCGCCGATTTCATACGCAAGTTTGTTGATGGTTTCTTCACTCATTCCCATCTTCTCTGCTTGCAGTACGCGGTCACCCAGGAACTTCTTCCATGTGTCAAAACTGGAGAGCACTGTTTTTTCTGTTGACATGATAAATCCTCCTTAGATGACGCATGAGATTTAAAATCAACAGTTGTAATATGTGCTTTCGAGACATTTTATATACGAGCATTTTGAAAAACAATCCGGAAGACGGTCGCTTCTCAGCAACCTTCACCTGTTTCGTTCACAGCCAGTAAAGTTTCTTTGCTTTTTACGTTAACCAACCGCCATTTGGACTGATGATCTGCCCATTGATATACCCCGATTCAGGGAGGGCCAGAAAATAAACCAGTGATGAAATTTCATCAGGTTGAGCAAGTCTTCCTGCCGGAATTTCCTCTTCCAGCATCTTCAGTTCACTCTGATCCAGATGGTTCAGCATGGATGTCTGAACGGCGCCAGGAGCAACGGCATTTACGGTTACTCCGGAAGGTGCGAGTTCTTTCGCAAGCGCTTTGGTGAATGCATTCACCCCACCCTTGGTTGTAGAATACAGCACCTCACAAGAAGCACCAGACAGTCCCCAGATCGACGATACATTAATGATTCGGCCATACCTTTGGGAGATCATGTGAGGCATCATTTCCTGTGTACACATAAACGTGCCTTTGAGATTAATCGCCATCACTTCATCCCAGATCTCCTCTGTAACATCAGACAACATCCCATAGTGCGAGATTCCTGCATTGTTCACAAGAATATCTGGCATGAGATTATGTGACTCGAGCTTCTCACGCATGCGCTCAATCTGTTCCCGGCTGCGAAGATCCGCAGACACGGTCATGATTTTTCCACTGCCCTGTTCCATGCACCGTCTGGCAGCTTCATTCGCTGCTTCATGCGATTTCATATAGTGTATAACAACATTCATTCCCACTCTGGCGAAGCGTTCTGCGATAGCCGCTCCGATGCCACCGCTTGCGCCAGTTACGAGTACAGTCATTTCCCCGATTGCCTTCAATTGTCCTGTTCCCCTCTCCATATCAAGGACTCACGACTAGCGATACAGCCAGTTGATCCCAGCGAATATGCTCTTTCAGTCTGAGATTAACATCTTCCAGTGTAATCGATTCATAGAGCGGAAGCATATTGAAAAAATCACCGCCACTGAATTGCTGACGTGTGAATTCATGCGCAATGTTCTCCGGAGAATTGAGCATACGCAAATATCCCCCTATTTTCTTTTTCCTTGCACGTTCAAAATCCGTGGATTCGAACCCCTTTTCTACAATGGCATCCACTTCTTCACGTATACGCGCGAGCAGTTGATCCGGGTCTTTTGTATCACCACCAATGGCTGAAAACGCATATTGCGGCGAACTGTTATACTCATGTCCAAAGCTGTCCGAGATCAGATCTTCATCGTAGAGCTTCTGAAATAATCGTGTGCTTGAGCCAAACAAAAGATCCATCATCAGCTTCGTTATCATATCTCGCCGTAACAACTGTTCTCCAGTAAGTCCAACGTCCGTCTCCTTGAATCCAAACAGACATTTGGGTAATGAAACAGCCAGTTTCGCTTCCCTTCTGGCTTCGCCTACCTGCTCAGGCTCCGGTTCGAAGAAACGTTGAATACTCCCCTGTGGCTTATAATCCTTCTGCTCCTGGTTTGATCGAACCATATCAATGACTTCCTGTGGATCTACACCACCCACCACAAACAAGAGCATATTACTCGGGTGATAGAAGGTGTTATAACACTCATATAACATCTCTTTGGTAATCGTACGGATGGATCCCACCGTTCCTGCAATATCGATATGCACCGGATGTTTCTGATACATGGCTTCGATCAATCCAAAATAAACACGCCAATCCGGATTATCAGCATACATGTCAATTTCCTGTCCGATAATGCCTTTTTCCTTTTCCACGTTTTGATCCGTGAAGTAAGGATTTTGCACAAAGTCGACTAATGTTTGTATATTTTCATTCACATGTTCGGTCGCTGAAAACAAATACACCGTCTGATCAAAGCTCGTAAACGCGTTAGCTGAAGCACCATGAGATGCAAACGTGGCAAAAATATCGCCCGTTGGTTCTTCAAACATTTTATGCTCCAAGAAATGAGCAATCCCATCCGGGACCTTCACTTCTTCCTGCCCTTCAACCTGAAAATGATTATCCACCGATCCATATTTGGTTGCAAACGTAGCATACGTTTTCTGGAATCCCGGTTTAGGCAAAATATAGACATGCAGTCCGTTATCCATTACTTCGTAATATAGTGTCTCCTGCAAATGCTCATACCGAATGCTCTCCACCGATTATTCCTCCCTCTCGTCCCGCAAGAAATAAATCGTATCCAGACGGAATTGTTCTGCCGCCTCACGCACATCTTCCTTGCTAATATGTTCTACCTGAGCCAACAGTTCCTCAGCCGTTCTTTCTTTGCCAGACAACTGTCGATTGAAGTCATAAGCGATCATCTCAAAAGCAGAATCCTGCATTTCCTTAAGCAGGTTACGGATCATTGCTTTGGTCTGGGACATTTCCAGATCACTGATTGTGCCGCTTTTCATTTCTTCCAGCTGCTGTTTGATGATCGTGACAGCCTTCTCATAATTAGGGATTTCAATCCCGGATTGAATCGTTGCAATGCCCTTATGTCCGTCATATCGCGAAGACGCGTAATACGCCAGACTTTCTTTTTCACGAACATTTACAAACAGTTTGGAATGAGGATAACCACCGAGAATCCCGTTGTACATTAGTGCTGCGGCATACTGAGGATCTCCATAAGTGATAGATGTGCGGAGTCCCATATTGAGTTTTCCCTGACTCACATTCAGTCGCTCAACAACGGTCTCTACTTCCTTATCTCCTCGAACCGCTGCCTGTGTCTGGTAATCGGAGGAGGACGTTCGATCTACATTGAAATGACGCTGAACAAGGTTCTCCACCTCCTCCAGTGTCGTATCCCCTACCACGTACAGATCCATACTCGCCTGTTGCAGCCACTCCTGATAAGACGCAGTCAGTGTGTCAGGCTCAATTCCGGGCAGATCCTTTCGCTCACCCAGTGGGTGAAGACGGTACGGCTCATTCTTGCACATTTCCTCGATACTGCGTTCAGCGGCATAGCGCATTTTATCGTTCACGATGGACTCCAGCTTTTTACGAACAGTCTCTCGCTCTGCTTGTACATAAGACGTCCTGAAATGTCCATTCTCCTGTGCAGGTCGTGTAAGAACCTCTCCCAGGAAGGCAAATGAACGATCCAGTAGCTGTTCATCCCCTCCAACAAAGGAATCATTAATGGTATCCATTCGGAACTGTACAATCTGGTAATCCCCGCGTTTATAAACGTCAAAACCAAAACCTGCTCCATACAGATGCTCCAGTTGCTCACGAAATTGCGTTGTTTCCGGATAGGACTCCGTACCCCGTCGCAGAACAAAAGGTGTCAACGCTACTTTGGTTACTGTATCTTCCCGTAAGGGAACTCCTGCATATAGCGATATTGCAAACGTTTTAAAACGTTTAGTCGGAAGCACATGTATACGAAACTTTCTCTTATTGCCTCGTTCGAATCCTGATGTATTCAAATGTCAAAACCCCTTTACGGCGTCATTTATCGTGCAATATTGAAGCTTAAACGTAACAACCATTTTAACCCATTCAAAAGGCAAGAAGCAACCGAAGTCACGCCTTCTGGTTGCTTCCAACATCATCACATACAAAAGATATGCTGTCCGATTGTTTTCACTTGTGGGCGGGTCCAGATCCATTTGGATGTTGCTGTCCTCGGATTAAAATAATAGAGGCATCCACCGGATGGATCCCAACCATTCAATGCCTGTTCCACTGCCTTTTTGGCCTGTTCATTCGGTTCCAGATAGATCTGACCATCGGCAACAGCAGTAAATGCACGCGGCTGGAAAATTACGCCGGAAGGGGTATTCGGGAAACTTGGTGCTCTAACCCGATTCAGAATGACCGCTGCTACTGCAACTTGGCCTTCGAACGGTTCCCCCCGGGCCTCGCCATACACAGCGTTAGCCATAATCTTGAGTTCATTCTCTGAGAGACCGAGTGCATTGGCAGATCCCATGTTGTCTTGCTTTTTGTCTGCTGAGTTGTTGCTGCCCCCACCCTTACCTGCGGAACCCTTGTGTAATGGTGGTTCTGTTGGCGACCATTTGGTTGAGGCATTATACAGCTTTAACTTGGTTTTGGCACCAACCACACCATCTGCCTTCATGCCAAACTCGGATTGAAACCATTTGACGGATTTCAGCGTGCTGCTGCCAAAATTACTGTCGATTTTACCTTTGTAAAATCCCAGGTACTTCAGACGCCCCTGAAGCTCATATACATCCTGACCGTAACTTCCATATTTCACTGTATTGCTGCTAAACGTAGGCAAGGCCTTTTCTTCCACCTGCGGGGTACGCTCGGCTGAACTTTCAGTTGCTGTATTCCCAGGAAGCAAATAACGAATTCCCAATGCGGATATCAGCAAAATAGCAGTGAAAAGCCATAGGTTCATTTTTCGCATCAACTGTGCTCTACCTTTCTCTTGTGGGATTAACAGAATCGCTAATGTTATTATGACAAGCCTGCTTGTTTCCTATGCACCAAATCATCCGATCTTTGGAGCAGATGGCAAAACTCAGTCTGCTGAGCAAGCAATAAGCCCTCAACCAATATGGTTGAGGGCTTGAACGATTCGTTGTAACCATGTTACATGTTACACTACGAGCTTATTTTATTCTGCTGATACTGTTCAAGTGAAACCAGTACTTCCCTTGGTTTGCTGCCCTCGTAAGGACCGATTACACCCCGGGCTTCCATGGAGTCAATTAAACGCGCTGCACGTGTGTAACCAACCCGCATACGACGTTGCAACAGGGAGACTGAAGCTTGTTTTGCCTCCAATATAATCTGTACAGCTTGCTCATATAACTCATCCTGTACTTCATCGGCAGCCTGAATGGAATCATCCACTTCAGGTACAATGGATTCATCATACTGCGCTTCACCTTGACCACGTACGTAGTTTACAATATTCTCGACTTCTTCATCGCTCATAAATGCACCTTGTACTCGAACCGGTTTTGATGCGCCCATCGGCATGAACAACATATCTCCACGACCCAACAGCTTCTCAGCCCCACCCATATCCAGAATCGTTCGGGAATCGACTTGAGAGGATACGCCGAAGGCAATCCGCGATGGAATGTTAGCCTTGATTACCCCGGTAATAACGTCAACAGAAGGACGTTGTGTGGCAATAATCAGATGGATTCCGGCTGCACGAGCCATCTGAGCAAGTCGTGCAATGGCATCCTCCACATCTCCGGCTGCAACCATCATCAGATCTGCAAGCTCATCCACAATGACAACGATATAAGGCAGAACAGCCGCAGGATTATCTTTCATCAGATTATTGTAGCCCTCGACGTTACGCGTCCCTGATTTGGAAAACAGTTCATATCGTTTTTCCATCTCGACCACAATCTTTTTGAGAGCAAGTGACGCTCGTTTAGGATCAGTTACTACTGGCGCCATAAGATGTGGAATTCCGTTATATACGTTCAACTCAACCATCTTGGGATCGACCATCAGGAACTTCACTTCATCCGGCTTTGCTTTGTACAATATGCTGGTAATAATACCGTTAATACACACCGACTTACCGGAACCTGTAGCACCCGCGACCAGCAAATGGGGCATACGAGCCAAGTTACCAATAATCGTCTGTCCCGAGATATCTCGACCAAATGCAATGGTCACTTTGGATTCTGCATCCTGGAACGTTGCCGTCTCCATTACCTCACGCATCGTTACAACCGATACCTCACCATTAGGTACTTCGATACCAATCGCAGACTTTCCGGGAATCGGTGCTTCCATCCGAATATCCTTTGCCGCCAGAGCCAACGCGATATCATCAGTTAGGCTGACAATCCTGCTGACCTTAACACCAATATCAGGTTGAATTTCATACCTTGTAACAGCAGGCCCCCGAACCACTTCAAGTACTTTGGCGCGAACACCGAAACTCTCCAGTGTAGCTTCCAGCTTGCGTGCTGTCTGCATATAATCCTTCTGGTCACCCGCCTTGCCCCCATTGTTTGGCTTGGCAAGGAGACGGAATGACGGCAGCTTGTACGGCTTAGGAGGTGGCTGTGGTGGTTTCACAGGTTGTGTGTCCTGCCCTTCAGGGGTTGGAGTATCTGTTCCCTGCATTGCATCATGAGGTACTTCTTCTCCACTCTGAATCCCATCCACAGCATTCATCCCGTTCGCACTCGCATCGGATGCAGTCCACTCTGTCTCTACCAGTTCATCCGTTATTTTAATGGCATGCTCGCCCTGTTGTACTACGTTTGGATCGGCCAGATCATCCGGGAAAGGATAAGCATCGTCCAGATCATCTTCAATGCCTGCCTCTTCTGCTCTGACGTGCTCGAAAAAGTCTCGAATGATCGGTGCTGAGTTAGGTTTAGCCTGAACAGGAACACGTGATGAAGCTGATTTGTTCGCTACGTCTTCGGTTGCATCATGCCACGCCTCTAGATTGTGATCTTGTTCCGCGCGGTATACAATCTGTTCTGTTTCTGCCGAATCGACCTCATCCATTTCACGTCCTGATGTCGCATGTTCCCGTTTAGCTCCCCATTTTCCAAAAAGTTGGAAGAATATGGGCGATTTTCGTTTTGGTAGATGCTGTTCCTCTAATTCATCCTCATACTCGTCTTCGTCATCTTCAACAGGAACAGGTACCACTTTACGAGCGTTACCTTTCTTCCTTCCATCAGATGCTGAAGCAGAACGTGAAGAGGGTCTCGACTCCAGCTTCTTGTACATCGAACTCCCGGCATCCCAAATCTTGGTTCGGAATATTCGAATCAAATCCACATAAGATAGACTTGTAATCAGCATAAAACTGATCACAAACATGACAATCATGATAAGTCTCGCCCCAAGGCTGCCGAACAGCCACAGGAAAAGAGCAAATTGCCCAGCTCCGAGATAACCACCGCTGATATCCTTGTTAAGCATGGAGTCCCTCTCACCTGGCGCAGCAGGGGTTAGCAACTCGGTTTGCATATCATTATGTACCTGTGTGATCACAGCACCAGGCTCAAGCGCACCAACCGGAATGAGCTTCTGGTGCATTGCAGAGACGGTACTCATCAGGGTTAAGGCAAAAACCAGCAAAACCAGTCCTGTTTTGCGTGTGGTCCAGCCACTCGGCCATTTCCGGTGAATCATCACCATGAGACCATAATAAATACCAACAAGTGGAATCGCAAAATAAAACTTACCAAGCATCAGTCCGAACATCTTGGAAAGCGAACGTCCAACGGTGGCTTCACCCGATAATGCTATGACAGCAAGGGTAATAAGCACAATCCCGTAAATTTCATATTTTAAAACGCCGCTAAAACCAGCGCCCTTTTTTTTCCTCTTTTTTCTTCTGGCCAAAATCATGTCACCCCCAGAAGAATATTATACCATACAAATATAATCCGTACATATGTTCTTTTTCTGCTCAATTTGTCTGAATTCGTCACGTTATGCTGATCCCAAGTTACCCGAAAGCGGAACGGTCGAACCGGGCATATTAGCAGGATTGAGATAGGCTTCAAGTGGACAATCCAGCAAACGGACAATAACGGCTTCATTGTCATTAACAGGTCTTACCTGCATTAATAAACCATTCATCTTGATCTCCTTTATATCTTCGCCCTCTTTCCACATTCCAGACCAGAGTTGTTCCGGGGGCATCACCGTATATAACGTCATTGGGTATAACCTCCCGCTTGCAGAGTCTGTCTCTTGTCTCCTATAAGCTGATTTAAATGGGCTATGGCTTGTCCAATACCGCCTACTGCATCCATCAATCCATATTTCACTGCATCTGCGCTTCCTACAGCTGTACCAATATCCCGATTTAACTCACCGGTCTTAAACATCAGTTCTTTGAACATCTCTTCAGAGATATTCGAATGCGAAGTCACAAATCGAACAACCCTTTCCTGCATTTTCTCCATATACTCAAACGTTTGAGGTACACCAATGACAAGGCCGTTCATCCGAATCGGATGGATCGTCATCGTTGCACTTCCGGCAATCAGGGAATATGTTGAAGCTACAGCAATCGGTACTCCAATGCTATGTCCGCCTCCAATGACCACAGTAACCGTAGGTTTGCTCAGAGAAGCAATCATCTCTGCAATGGCCAGACCCGCCTCTACATCTCCACCCACCGTGTTCAAAATGATCAAAATACCTTCAATACGCTGATTCTGTTCCGCAGCCACCAGCTGTGGAATGATATGCTCATACTTTGTTGTTTTATTTTGTGGTGGCAAAATCAAATGCCCTTCGACCTGTCCAATAATGGTCATACAGAAAATATTCGATTCACCTGCCGGCGACTGTGTTTGCCCAAATTGCTGAATAGTCTCTGTCACGGGAGAGATGGCCTTGTCCTCCTGAATTGGAATCTCCGGTGCTTCAACTTCCGGTTGATTGGATCTTGACGCCTGCTTGCCATTCATACGTTCATTCATTTCAATAATCCCCTTCTCCAGAAACATTTAATGTATTTCCTTAGTATGGGGATTTTTCCAACCGCCTTATACCCGCTACATCAAATTGCTTCACATATTGATCCTATTGCAGATCTTCCTGAAAACGCAAAAAAAGCCCCTTCTCTACGAGGAACCGTCCAATATTACTCGTAGAGAAGGGGCGACTGTGTGCCTGAATATATGTTTTTGTTTTAGCCTATTTTAAACTTCCATAATGATTGGCAAAATCATCGGTCTACGACGAGTTTGCTCATACAGGAAGCGTCCCAGTGCATCTTTAACATTCGTTTTGAGTGAAGCCCACTCGTTAACGTTCTCACTCATCAACTTCTGTAATGTGCTGCTAACGATCCGGTTGGCCTCATCCAGTAGTCCTTCCGATTCACGTACATACACAAAACCGCGAGAGATGATGTCAGGACCGGAAACAATTTTTCCATCCTGTTTGCTCAGTGTTACCACAACAACAAGGATACCATCTTGTGACAACAATTTGCGGTCACGAAGTACAATGTTACCCACATCGCCTACACCCAAGCCGTCGATCAACACATTACCTGCAGTAACTTTACCTGCTCTACGTGCTGCTCCACCTTGAATTTCAATCACTTCACCGATATCTGTGACGAAAATGTTCTCAGGTTCTACCCCTACAGATTCAGCAAGAACCGCGTGGCGGCGCTGCATACGGTATTCGCCGTGAATCGGCATGAAAAATTTCGGTTTCATCAGGTTGAGCATCAGTTTGAGCTCTTCCTGGCTACCGTGACCAGATACGTGAACGCCACTGTTAGCACCGCTGTAGTGCACATTGGCACCCAAGCGGAACAACTCATCAATTGTACGTCCAACATACTTTTCATTACCTGGTACAGGTGTTGCTGCGATAATTACAGTGTCGCCTGGCAGGATGTCCACTTTACGGTGTGTGGAACGAGCCATACGTGTCAATGCTGACATCGGCTCACCTTGACTTCCTGTGCAAAGAATCACGACACGATCAGCAGCCATCTTGCCTACTTCTTCCGGTTCAATGATCATGCCATCCGGGATTTCAAGATAACCCAGTTCCGAAGCAATTCCAACCACATTCACCATGCTGCGCCCGATAACTGCAACTTTACGTCCAGTCACATCAGCTGCGTTAATGACCTGTTGAATGCGGTGCACGTTGGAAGCAAACGTCGCTACAACAACGCGCTGGCTTGCTTTGCGGAAAATATCTTCCAGAACGATACCCACATTTTTCTCTGATGGTGTAAAGCCAGGTTTTTCAGCGTTTGTACTGTCGGACAAAAGCGCAAGTACGCCATTACTTCCGATCTGTGCCATGCGCTGAAGATCTGCATATTGTCCATTGACTGGCGTGTGATCAAATTTGAAGTCGCCTGTATGAACAACCGCACCTTCCGGTGTTTCGACACATACACCAACGGAATCCGGAATACTATGGTTAGTAGCGAAAAACGATGCTTTCAGTACAGAACCAAGTTGAATTTCGGAATCAGCATCAATCAGGATCCGTTTCGTTTCACCCAGCAAGTTGGCTTCTTTCAACTTGTTTTCTACAAGTCCCAGCGTGAGTCTTGTTCCGTATACAGGGACATTCAGATGTTTGAGCACATATGGCAGACCACCAATGTGATCCTCATGTCCGTGAGTCAGAATAATTCCTCTTACCTTGTCACGGTTCTCAGTCAGGTATGAAATGTCAGGGATGACAATATCAATACCAAGCATATCTTCTTCCGGGAATTTAAGGCCAGAGTCTACGACTACAATGTCGTTGGCGTATTGGATGACGTACATATTTTTACCAATCTCGCCGACGCCGCCCAAAGCAAAAATCATCAGTTTATCGTTGTTATTTTTCTTAGACAAATGAATCTAAACCTCCTATGGTAGTTGGACGTCGTACCTTATTATTTATTGTAAGTTAAGTTAAGAAAAGCAGTCCTTACATTACATACCCACTCATCGGTATGAATGCATAAGAATACCTTTATTCACGATATTTGGAAGAAGTTCTTCGAAGTTATTCCCTTTCCCAACAAGTTGGATCTGAAATGCCCTTCTTAGCCGTTCCTTCCTTTTTCACCGCAAAGCTACACCACGAAACGATGTCGCTTTCAATTTCAAAAAAATACCGCACCCAGTCACTTGACATCATTATACATGATTAAAAACCAAAAAAACAAGTCACTCTCTCGTTAACCTGTAGGTTTCCCTTCAGGAATGAAAAAGAAACCGCACAATTCCCGTCAAAAAAAGAACCGCATCCTCTGGTACGAGGAGCGGTTTTTTTGCTGATCTAATGGATGTTCTCATAATTAATAAAATAGTCCTTATCTCCAATCAGCTACCTTACAAATGAAGCAGACCTTTGATGTAAACCTGCTCTTCTTCCGTTGGTGGTATAAGGGGCAAGCGAACGGAACCAACGTTCAGTCCACGCAGTGTCAGCGCATATTTCACCGCTACCGGGTTCGGTAAAGGCTGCGGACACTCAAACATACCTTTAAACACCGGGAACAGCTGCTGATGAATCTGAGCAGCTTGAAGAGGTGCTCCGCCATAGAAGGCATCAATCATTTTCTTCATCTCTGATCCTACGACATGACTGGCTACACTGACGATCCCATGAGCACCAACAGCAATCGCTGGCAAGCCAGAAGCATCATCACCGGAATAAACTCTAAAGTGCTCCGGAGCACTTGCAGCAATCAGCGTAACCTGCTCCATGGACGCACATTCCTTGGTTGCCACGATGTTAGGAATCAGCGCGAGACGAAGCGTTGTTGCCACTGATAGGCTGGTTACTGTACGACTAGGCACGTTGTAGAGCATGATCGGCAGCTTGGTCGAGCCCGCAATCGCTTCAAAATGTCTGAACAACCCTTCTTGACTCGGTTTATTGTAATAAGGAACAACCAGTAATATGCCATCCACTCCGGCACGTTCAGCTTCCTGTGTCAAATGGATGGAATGCGCCGTATTGTTGCTTCCCGTTCCGGCTATAATTTTGCACCGTCCGGCCGCATGTTTCACTGCAAATTCGAATAATTGAACTTTCTCAGTATCACTAAGTGTTGGAGACTCCCCTGTTGTTCCAGAAACCACAAGCGTCTCCGACTTCTGATCTACAATCAGATAGTCGATCAGACGTGCCGTTTCCTCCCAATGAATCTCTCCCTGTTCATTGAACGGAGTGACCATTGCTGTAATCAATCTTCCAAAGTCCAACTCGATTCCTCCTTCAAAACAGGTTTGGTTCCTCTAACTTCACTTCCTTACAAATGAAGTTCGAATGAGGCGTGAAGTGCCCTCAAGGCCTGAACCATATCTTCTTTTTTTACGAGTACCCAGATCGTTGTGTTCGAATCTGCCGATTGCAGGATCTGAATGTCAGCCAGTGTCAAAGACTCGACGATTCGTGCCATAATTCCAGGTACACCATTAATGCCTCCGCCAATGACGGAAACCTTGGCACAACCAGACAGGCTTTGTGGTTTGAGGCCGATCTCCTGCAATACATGTATGGCTTTCTCGGAATCACTGTCAAAAACCGTATAGACAACTCCCGAGGGGGTAACATTAATAAAATCAACGCTGATTGAATTCTCAGCCATGGTTTTGAATACTTTCAGTTGTAATCGATCCGCACCACCAGATACATCCACCGTAATTTGCGTTACATTGCTCACGTAGGCGATGCCTGTTACATAACGGTCAACAATGCCTGTCTGCACATCCTGGAATCCTTCGGGATGCGTAACCAGTGTTCCTTCCGTGTCTGCAAAAGTGGATCTTACCCGCACTGGAATCTGTGATTGCATGGCAATCTCGACCGCACGGGGGTGAATTACCTTGGCCCCATGGTGTGCCATATTACAGATCTCTGCATAACTGACCACCGTCAGTGGACGTGCATCTTCCACAATGCGTGGATCAGCGGTTAGTATACCGTTGACATCCGTGTAGATATCCACCATTTCAGCGCGTAATGCTGCACCAAGAGCTGTGGCTGACGTATCGCTCCCCCCACGACCCAGTGTCGTGAAGTCTCCGTTCTCTGTCTGCCCCTGGAATCCGGTTACAATAACGACATGGCCGAGTTGAAGCTGCTCCAACACACGAACAGGACGGACATCCAATATCCGGGCATTCCCGAAATTGTCGTCCGTCACAAAACCTGCTTGTGCACCGGTCAGCACTGTAGTTGGAATGCCTTCATGTTCGAGTAAACTGCTCAGAGTTGTCGCAGATATAATTTCACCACAGCACAGCAGTAAATCCTTTTCGCGTGCGGATAGTGCGTTTCCGTTCTGTGCAGCCCAGTCGAGCAACGTATCAGTCGCATATGGCTCGCCGCGGCGCCCCATCGCAGACACAACGATGACCAGACTCATTCCTGCTTCAAGTTCACGTTTAACATGACGGAGCACATGCTCTCTCGCCTGAACAGTGGAGAGAGACGTGCCTCCGAATTTCTGTACCATGATACGCATCTTTATTCCTCCATTTGTGTACGCAAGAAGACTGGACACGGGTCAAATCAACAAATGGATCACTCTAGGGAGCGTTCTGATGCGATAATTTCAGCATTTTATACGGCATTCCATGCGCTCCTTATTTTTTTGTAATTGTCTGGGACAATCGCAAATCAAAGGTTACGGTTGTTATCGAGGTCATGATGCATACATTCACATTAGACCTCTCCCGCTTGCTTAACCTGTACTGCTCGCAAGCAGGAATGCCTTATAGACAGGAACGTGGACATAGTAGCTGTTCAATCCAGCTATCGTCCCCCATGATTTTCTTTGTCTCTTGAACCCTTATTCATTTCTCCAAGCGCATAAACGTTGTCACCGAATCATTGTTCCATCAAGCCTGTGAAGAACGCTCCACAATCATCGGCTGCAACTGTTTGCCCTCAAGAGCACTCCAGCAAGCCTCTGGAATCAATTCCATTTTGGCGACTAACGAGTTTGGTTTTTTCACTGGATCGTCCTGCCCAAATGGCACAAAATACAAGTATTTGGCCACGAGCAATTTGGCGATATTCGCAGCATTCAAGCCCAGACCGTCATTCGTGGAAATTGCGAGCACAAGCGGACGCTGATTGCGCATCTGCGCTTTGGCTGCCATTAGCACTGGACTGTCGGTCATCGCATTAGCCAGCTTGCTTGTTGTATTCCCTGTGCATGGAGCAATAACCAGCACATCAAGCAGCTTGGAAGGCCCTAATGGCTCCGCTTCAACAATTGTAGAAATGATATCATTACCTGTTATATCTTTCAACTGTTTTTGCCAATTTTGCGCCGTACCGAAGCGTGTATCCGTCGTCAGAACCGAATTCGAAATAATCGGAATAACGTTCGCACCTTCAGCCACGAAGCGGCTAATTACCGGCATAACCTCTTCAAACGTACAATGAGAACCCGTAATTGCATAACCTACCGTTTTTCCCTGCCAGTTCATGATTTAACCTCCCGTGCGTTCTGTTCTTCCAAAAGCAAACGGATCAACGCGTCGGCAATAATGCCGCCAGCCGTTTTGGGAGCAACAATGCCGGGGAGGCCAGGCGCAAGTAGCGCTTTGATACCGCGTTTGTCAGCATACCTGAAATCACAGCCGCCAGGAGCGGATGCGAGGTCGATAATGACAGCCTTTTGCGGCATTCTGGACAGGATTTGTGCTGTGATTATCATAGTCGGTATCGTATTAAAAAGCAAGTCAACTTCCCCGGTTTGAGCAGCCAAATCCGTTGTCATGAAAGGCTTCCAGCCCATTATTGTAGCGCGGGCAGCATCCTCTTCCCGCCTGATTCCCACCCGTACATTTGCTCCAAGTCCCTGCAGTGTTTTGGCCATTGTGAATCCTGTTCGACCAATGCCAAGCACAATGCATTCCGAACCATGGATTGTGAAGTCCGTCTCCCGAATAGCTATGGCGATGGCTCCCTCAGCTGTTGGAATAGAGTTGTAAAGTGCAATATCATCACGATCAAGTACTTCAACAAGTCGCAGCCCATTTTCAAGACAAAGCTCGCGCAGGAACGGCTTTGCCATACCTGTGAACACAATACAATGCTCCGGTAATGCTGCAATATGTTCCTTTTTCAAATCAATCGGTGTATCACTGAATGAAGTACTTACTTTTCCCTGGTCATCGCAACCGACGACAGGCAGTACCAGTACATCTGCGGAAGCAAACACTTCATCCTCCAGTTCCTGATGCTCAATCCCTGGAATGGAACGCTCTATTTTATCGAAACCCACCACACTTACCGTTGCATCCAGCTCAGCGCACTTTTGAATGACTTCAAGCTGCCGCGCATCTCCGCCCAGGACTACAATCCGGACTCCGGTCAGCATCGGGACGTCACTCCTTTCACCACATGTATGCCTTATCGTATGCAGGGGCCCACAGGGGGGTGAAAACAATAATTGCATTCCACTGTCCGTATCTCAAATGTAAAAAAGAGCCGCCCCTGTCAGGGACGACTCTAAAGAATGGGTATATTTACGATAATTATTTCCCGGTATGACCGAATCCACCTTCGCCACGTACCGTTTCCGAAAGTTCATTCACTTCCGTCAATTCAACCGCTGGCACGGTCTGGAAGACGATCTGTGCGATGCGCTCTCCCCGTACAATCGTGAACGGTTCCTGACCCAGATTAATCAACAACACTTTAACTTCTCCGCGATAGTCCGCATCAATGGTACCCGGTGTGTTGAGGCAGGTAATTCCATGTTTGAAAGCAAGTCCGCTCCGAGGACGGATCTGTGCTTCCAATCCAGCGGGCATTGCCATCGCAAGTCCGGTTGGAATCAGCGTACGCTGACCCGGCTGCAATACAACATCTTCCTGAAGTGCAGCTACTACATCAAAGCCGGATGCCAGCTCCGACATTTTTTGAGGCAGTTTAATATCTTCATTGCCCGGCAGTTTCTGTATTTGAACGTAATGCAACAAAATCATCCCTTCTCAATCCAGCGATCGTCTTATCTGAAGCGCCAACCATAGCAAGTGCAAAAGGTTCAGCAAACATCAAATCAAGTACCGCGTTAATATCGTCCATGGTAACTTGCTCAATTTTGATGATCATCTCATCCAGCGTATGGTGTCTGCCCAGCATGAGCTCGTTTTTACCCAGACGATTCATGCGACTGCCTGTGCTTTCCAAGCTCAGAATCAAGCTGCCTTTCAGCTGTTCTTTTCCTTTACGAAGTTCATCTTCGGACAAGCCGTTTACAGCCAGGTCGCGCAGTACCTCTTTGGTCAGATCGAGCACTTCTTTGGTCTGTTTGGGTGCTGTACCCGCGTATATCGTGAACAGTCCGCTGTCCGCATGAGAGCTATGATAGGAATAAACGGAGTACGCAAGACCCCGTTTCTCACGAATTTCCTGGAACAGTCTGGAGCTCATGCCTCCACCAATAGCGTTATTCAGAACAACCATAGCGAATTGCAGCGGATCTCCGATTTTACAGCCCGGGAACGAGATACAGATATGATTTTGTTCCGTTTTCTTTTTGTGAAAGAGCTGTCCGCTCTGGAAGGCTGGCATCGTGACTGCTTCCGTTACTCCATTTACATCAAAAGCACCAAAATGCTTCTCCATCAGATCAATTACACTGTCATCAATATTACCTGCGATACTAATAACCGTGTTCTCAATCGTATAGTGCTCCTTCATATATGCACGCAGATGGCTGGAATCCATCGCTTTGAGACGTTCTTCCGTACCCAGAATAGGGTATGCGAGCGGATGCTCACCATATGCGGCCAAGGCCATCAGATCATGAACCATATCATCAGGTGTATCTTCATACATCGAGATTTCTTCCAGAATAACGTTTTTCTCCTTGATCAATTCACCATCATCCATCTTGGAACGGAAAAACATATCAGACAACACATCAACCGCAATCGGCAAATGTTCATCCAACACTTTAGCATAATAACATGTGTATTCTTTGGAGGTGAACGCATTCACATTACCACCAATCGCATCGAACTGCTCCGCAATCGCCTTGGCATCATAACGATCTGTTCCCTTGAATAACATGTGTTCAATAAAATGTGATACTCCGTTACTTGTAGGTTGCTCATTGCGCGAACCTGTCTTGACCCATATTCCGAAAGACACAGAACGGCAGGTCGGTATCTGTTCCATGACAACTCTGAGGCCATTGCCCAGCTGAATTTTTTTCATGGTTGGCCCTCCTACATCTCTATAATTGCCTTGATCTCAACCTTGAAATTGAAATCGACATTTGGTTCCAACTTTTTGATATTAACAAAAAAACAACGTTCACTCAACCGCAGAGGTATTTACACGTTCAGAAGACAGTGTCTCACTTACTGTTCCGAGCACCAGACCTTTCGCCCGTATGGATTGAATCATGCCCTTTAAAGCTCCCGAAGAAGCAGCTGTAGGGTGCATTAGAATTAACGTTCCAGCCTCGGTGTTTTTAGCAATTTTGGCAACAACGGCATCCGGGCTTGGCTTACGCCAATCCACAGTATCTACTGTCCATAACACGGTTTGCAATCCCATGGATGAAGCAATGTCAACGGTCTTCTGATTATAGTCACCGGAAGGCGGAGCAAACCAGCGATTCTCTACGCCCAGTGTTTTATGGAGCAGATCCTGGGTTTTGCTAATTTCTAGCCGGGCCCGTTCTGCGCTCAATCGACTCATATTAGGGTGAGAATATGCATGATTGGACATCTCATGCCCACGCTTTTGAATTTCTTTGGCCAGTTCAACATTTTTGCTTAACCAACTTCCATCCAGAAAAAAAGTAGCCTTCACTTTCTCGGCATCGAGCGTATCCAGCATCGGTTTAATGTATTCGTTCCCCCAGGCCACATTAATCATAAAAGAAACCATCGGTTTGTTTGCATTCCCCCGATAGATCGGATGTGCACCCAAATCTTTAAGCTGGATTTCCGGCTCAATCTGACGATAGACATACGCTATTTTGGTATTCAACGTTCCACTCAGCGCCTTCCGGTATGTCGCTTCCACATCAATCTCCATGCCATTATAACCAGGAATCGCTTTCCATACCCGATCCACTCTGGCATTCACTGGAGCAATTTTCGTTTCAGCCGCTTTATCCCGAATCGCTGACAACAGCGCATCTTCTCCAGTTGCCTCCTTAAACATGTCAAAAGCATTTTGCGTACCTGGCCCATCACGGATCTCCGTAATGTATGTACGTACACTGCCAACTTGTCCGATCAATATGACCGCAGTCACACCCGCCAGAACAGCCGCCAGCTTTTTGGATTGGTTTCCCACAGCTCCATCCTCCCGCCGTCTTTGTCCCCATCATATGAGGACAAGGGCAAAAATATGAATGCTAAGCCATGGTTTCATCCTTGCTTTACGTATTTAAACGTTAAAAAAAGAGCCAGAAATTCACATTCTGTCTCTTCATTCAATCTATCCATTTGTAACCTGTCGCTTCGGTATCCTAGGATTGAGCCGGAGCTTCAGCAGTCAAAACCGCTTTACGGGACAAGTTGATTCGACCTTGTGGGTCAATTTCCGTTACTTTCACCGTAATGGAATCACCGATGGCTACAACATCTTCCACTTTGGCAACACGTTCAGTTGACAGTTGCGAGATGTGTACCAGACCTTCTTTGTTCGGAAGTACTTCAACGAATGCACCGAATTTCTCTACGCGTTTTACTTTGCCGACATAAATCTCGCCGACCAATACTTCGCGCACAATACCTTCAATGATCGCTTTGGCTTTATCATTCATCTCCTGGTTGGAAGAAGCGATAAAGACACGTCCATCCTGTTCAATATCAATTTTAACACCGGTTTCTTCGATGATTTTATTGATAATTTTACCACCTGCACCGATCACATCACGGATTTTGTCCGGATTGATATACATCGTTGTGATTTTAGGTGCATATTGTGATAACTGCTCACGTGGAGTTTTCAAAATTTCGTTCATTTTACCCAAAATGTGCATACGACCTTCTTTGGCTTGATTCAATGCATCAGACAAAATTTGACGATTAATGCCAGCAATTTTGATGTCCATTTGAATCGCGGTTACACCTTCTGGTGTTCCGGCTACTTTGAAGTCCATGTCACCCAGGTGATCCTCCATACCTTGAATATCACTCAGAATGGAAACATGATCGCCATCTTTGATCAGACCCATTGCCACGCCCGCAACCGGAGCTTTAATTGGAACACCTGCATCCATCATAGCCAAAGTGCTTGCGCAGATACTTGCCTGAGATGATGAGCCGTTGGATTCCAGAACTTCAGATACCAGACGAATCGTGTATGGGAAGTCTGTTTCGGAAGGGATCACTTTGGAAAGCGCACGCTCACCCAGTGCACCATGTCCGATTTCACGACGGCCTGGAGCACGCAATGGACGAGCTTCACCTACGCTGAATGGTGGGAAGTTATAGTGATGCATGAATCGTTTCGTTTCTTCAAGGCTGATTCCGTCCAAAATCTGAACATCACCCAGTGCACCAAGTGTACAAACGCTAAGTGCTTGCGTTTGACCACGTGTAAACAGTCCTGTACCATGTGCACGTGGCAGCAGAGATGTATCACATTCAATTGGGCGAATTTCAGCAAGTCCACGTCCATCCGGACGAACTTTATCATGCGTGATCAGACGGCGCACTTCTTCTTTGACGATATCGTGCAGAACTTCCTTCACGTCTTTGAGCAATTCAGGACTTTCAATATATTTCTCTTCAAAGTGAGCAACGGTTTCGTCATTCACTAGATCGATTGCATCTTGACGAGCATGCTTCTCGGCGATTTTAACCGCTTCGACCAGACGAGCACTTGCGAAATCACGCACACTGCTGTTGACTTCAGCATTAACGGTACGTAACTTAACAGCCATTTTTTCTTTTCCAGCAACTTGCACAAGTTGTTCGATTACAGCAATAATATTTTGGATCTCATCATGTCCAAACATGATTGCTTCGAGCATCACTTCTTCCGGCACTTCGTTTGCTTCGGCCTCAACCATCATGATGGCATTTTTGGTTCCTGCAACGACCAGTTCAATATCACTGACTTCGAGCTGTGCAATCGTTGGGTTAATGATGAACTCGCCATCAATACGTCCAACTTTCACGCCACCAATCGGTCCGCTGAACGGAACATCCGAAATGCTCAATGCTGCCGATGTACCAATCATTGCAGCGATTTGCGGTTCACAGTCTTGATCCACACTCATAACGATGTTCAGAACTTGTACATCATTCCGGAAGCCTTCCGGGAACAATGGACGAATTGGACGGTCCGTCAGACGGCTCGAAAGAATCGCTTTCTCACTTGGTCTGCCTTCACGTTTAATAAATCCACCCGGGATTTTACCTACGGCGTACAATCTTTCTTCATAGTTCACCGTTAGTGGGAAAAAGTCCAGATCTTTCGGCTCACTTGATGCTGTCACGGTACACAATACCACGGTATCCCCGTACGTTACCTTAACGGCAGCATTAGCCTGCTTGGCCAAACGCCCGGTTTCAAGCGTAAGCTTTCTTCCACCAAGCTGCATTTCAACACGCTGTTCCATGAAATTCCTCCTTTTATTCGTCCTAACTCAATGGATTCTGCATATTCACAGTATTTCCTGCTTGTCCTGCATTCATTAGCTATGTAAGATCTTGCAACATGCTAATCTGCACAACAAAAGCTCCTCACGGAGCCCATCTACAAATATATGGCAACATGTTCATCTACAAAACAACCCGGCTGTAAGTTCCGCTTGTCCTTTTAGACAAAAGAATGACGGATAACAGCCAGGTTGATTTTGAAAACATGTACGATAATTAACGACGCAATCCGAGTTTTTCGATCAGTGCGCTGTAACGTTTAACATCTTTGTTTTTCACGTAAGCCAAAAGCTTACGACGTTGACCTACCATTTTCAAAAGTCCACGACGTGAGTGGTGGTCTTTCTTATGCGTACGCAAGTGGTCTGTCAAACTTGTGATGTTTGCCGTAAGGATAGCAACTTGCACCTCTGGAGATCCTGTATCGGACTCGTGAGTTTTGTGCTCGTCGATCAGTTGTTGTTTACGTTCTTGAGTCAATGCCATCCTGTTCACCTCCTTCAATATAATCGCCATTAGCCTCGTCACCGCCGGTGAGAGCAAGCAACCAAGCCAAGGTTAATGTTGTCTCAATCGACAACGTAGTACAGTATATCATAATTGCCTAGTTAAAGTAAATGTAAACATGCATTTAATCCTGAGGCTTTAAGATAACAGGCGGCCGGCAGTTAATGCATCTTCATAAATCTTGCTAATCAATGCATCAATGGAGTCAAACTTTCGTTCTGCACGAATATAATGAACGAGCTCAACCTTTAGTTCCTGGTCATACAAATGTCCATCAAAATCAAGCAGGTGTACTTCAAACGTAGGTTTCATCCCGCTTTCGTGAAACGTAGGTTTCACACCGAGATTCATTACGCCACGCAGTTCCTGTTCGCCATACTGCACACGAACAGCGTAAACACCCTTCGACGGGGTAACGTAATGATCCGTGAGTTCAAGGTTGGCTGTAGGAAATCCAATCGTTCGTCCACGCTTCTCCCCGTGAATGACGGTTCCTCTAATGCTGTAAGGTCGGCCAAGCCACTGACTGGCCTCATCCATCTCCCCACGCTTCAACAGACCACGAATGAGAGAACTACTCACTTTTTCACCATTTAGCAAGAAAGGAGGAACGGTTTCCACCATCATCTCTCCTTCTCCCAAAGTACGAAGAAGTTGTTCATCCCCTGCACCCTTGTGACCAAAACGGAAGTCAAAACCCACCACCGCTGTTCGTGTCTGAAGAGGAATCAACAAGTCGTGTACGAATTGTTGTGGCGTCAGCCGTGAGAAATCTTCATTGAACTCCACCACATAGAGCACATCAACGCCCATTCCTGCCAAGATGTCTTCTTTATCTCTCAAGGGAGTTAAATAACCCTCGTAATCCCCTTTGCGCATAACTTCCTTCGGATGTGGATGAAAGGTCATGACCGCTGCCTGCATGCCCGTTTCCCGCGCAATGCGGACAGCTGATAAAATGACACTTGCATGTCCGAGATGCAGTCCGTCGAATTGACCAATCGCAAGCACTTGGGGCAATGTGCTCAGTTCAGTCGAATGTAACGTCTGCGGATAGGTTAGCATTACGGTTTTCACAATCATTCACCTGCATTTCACTAGATAGGCCAAACTTGAGCATCACCATAACTCCAAGCTCGAAACCTCTTTATTCCGGCAAAAAGACTTTAACTGCCCTCACCGTTGATTTTAGTTCATCCCGTTCAAATATCCCCAGAAACGTACCATCCTGAGCATACAACCGCAATAAACCAGGTTGCTCTACAGGCGGTTCCAGAAGACGTGCAGACAGTTTCTGACCTTGAAGTGCTCCTTTGGCCTGTTCTTCTCCAACCTTGTGGGCCGGAATTGAAGCAATAGCCTCGTCAACAGGAATCAACGCCTCCGCCAAAGTCCCGTCAGCCATAAGTTGTTCCACTTCTTCAATACGAAGACAACGATCTGCAGAGATACCTGCCGATATCGTACGCTCCAGTTGAACCATGGTCGATGGATATCCGAGTTGCCGGCCAATGTCTACACACAATGTCCGAATATAGGTACCTTTTGAACATAAGGCCCGAAAGGATATATCTGTGGTCTCACCCTGAATCTCAATCCCTGTAAGTTCGAGCTCATAGATTGTGACCTCACGGCTCTTACGCTCTACCGTCTTTCCTTCACGAGCAAGTTCATAAAGACGTTTGCCGTCTACCTTTACCGCAGAATACATGGGTGGTACCTGAGAGATCGTGCCCAGAAACTGCTCAAGCACCTGTTGAACCTGTTCCTGTGTTACTTCCACAGTCGTTTCAGCCCGCTCAATGACTTCCCCTGTCATATCCTCTGTGTCAGTAGACAGTCCCAATCTGAGCGTAGCCAGATATTCCTTCGGAAGCTCCTGCATGTACTCCACCACACGTGTCGCCCGTCCAAGACAGAGCGGCAGAACGCCTGTAACTTGTGGGTCAAGTGTGCCCGTATGCCCAATGCGCTTCATTTTCAGAATGCGACGCATTTTGGCTACAACATCATGAGAAGTAAATCCCGCCGGTTTATATACCGGAAGTACACCTTCAAATGGCTTTACCATTGTGAATTCACCTGCTTCAGTACTTTTGCGACAATATCATCAAGTCTGCCTTCCAGACGACATCCGGCTGCGAGCACATGCCCGCCTCCGCCAAAGGTCTGTGCTAGTGCAGCAACATCAACTTTGCCAGCTGAACGCAAAGAAACCTTGACTGCATTCTCGTTGATGACTTTGAAAAAGATACCAACTTCCACGCCCTGAATGTTGCGCGGATAGTTCACTACCCCTTCAAGATCTTCATTAGCTGCTCCGCAAGCGACCATATCATCTGGTGTAATAACAACCCAGGCTATCTTTCCATCATCTGTCATCTGCAGGCTTGATAGTGCCTGATTCAAAATCCGAACTTGTGGAAGAGTCACCTGCTCCAACAAGGTCTGGGCGAGATAGGGTCCATCCACGCCATGTTCAAGCAGTCTGGAGGCCGTTGTCATTACATTTGGGCTGGTATTGGCATAGCGGAAGCCACCTGTATCGGTAAGCAATCCTGTATAAACTGCCGTCGCAACATCTTTATCCCATGTTACTTGGAACAGGTTAAGAAAATCGAACAAAATTTCAGCCGTTGCAGCAGCATCTGCCTTAATGATGTTGACTGTACCATAACCGTCATTTGTAGGGTGATGATCAATATTCAAAATAACAGCATCGTCTTCGAAATATTGACGTGTCAGACCCACTCTGGCAAAGTCTGCACAATCCACACAGATAACAGCTTTATATTTTCGCTGCGGTGGTTGTTCGGTCATGTTCACAATGTTGCCTGCTTCCCACAAAAATTGCATGCGCGCGGGGATTTCACCTTCATTAATCATCGTGAATGTCTTGCCCAGACATGACAGCAGCCAGCCCACCGTTACCGTCGAGCTGACTGCGTCACCGTCCGGCTGTACATGCGACACGACCAGGTAATCATCATGCTCCAGCAGAAATTGCTTTCCGGCCTGGAGCGCCTGTTCATAAGTGTGCATTGCCGTCTCCTCTATTCTGTTACTGGGATTCGTTCTTGTCGGAACCAATATCGCCAAGCAGCTTCTCAATTCGGCTGCCATAAGCGATGGATTCGTCAATCTTGAATATCAACTCGGGAACATGCCGGAACCGGATACGTTTGCCCAGCTCGGAACGCAAAAATCCATTTGCTTTTGCCAGAGCTTTGAGCGTGTTATCTTTTTGTTCCTGTTCACCGAAGACACTCAGATAAACTTTGGCTTGCGACAAGTCTCCTGTCACTTCGACTCCCGTTACCGTAATAAAGCCGATACGTGGATCTTTCAGTTCAGACTGGATGAGCAGACTGATTTCTTTCTTGATCTGCTCGCCCACTCTACCTGTACGAATCTTAGCCATTGTTGTTCACCTCATGCTTCCTTGCTTATCGTTGTACTGTCTCCATAATGAAGGCTTCGATAACGTCGCCTTCTTTGAGATCATTGTATTTATCCAGTGTGATACCGCACTCGTAGCCTTGGGCTACTTCTTTGGCATCATCTTTGAAACGTTTCAGGGAATCCAGCTTGCCTTCGTAAAGGACGATGCCATCACGAATCAGGCGTGCTTCCGCAGAACGCGTAATTTTACCCGAGGTAACCATACAACCAGCGATGGTGCCCACTTTACTGATGGAGAACGTGCTCCGAACTTCAGCATGACCGATAACTTTTTCTTTGTAGATCGGATCAAGCATACCTTTCATTGCTTGTTCAATTTCTTCAATAACACTGTAGATTACGCGATGCAGACGAATGTCTACTTGCTCTTGATCTGCAGTCAATTTCCCCTGATTATCAGGACGAACGTTGAAACCAATCACGATAGCATTGGATGCCGCAGCCAGAATGATGTCGGACTCAGTGATTGCACCAGCGCCGCTATGAATGATTTTCACGCGTACACCTTCAACTTCGATCTTCGCAAGGGAACCTTTCAATGCTTCAACCGAACCTTGTACGTCACCTTTGATGATTACGTTCAGATCTTTGATCTCGCCATCTTTGATGTGCTGGAACAGATCATCCAACGTTACGCGAGTATGTGTACCCAGATCGGATTCACGTTGCGTAATCGCACGTTTGTCAGCGATGGAACGCGCTTTGCGCTCATCTTCAAACACCATGAATGGATCTCCCGCACCTGGAACTTCAGTTAAACCTGTGATTTCTACAGGTGTTGAAGGTCCAGCCTCTTTCAGACGACGACCTTTGTCATTGACCATCGCACGGACACGACCGAAGCAGTTACCTGCTACGAAAGCATCGCCGACTTTCAATGTACCGTGCTGTACGAGGATACGGGCAACTGGGCCACGTCCTTTATCCAGCTCGGCTTCAATTACTGTACCACGGGCACGTTTGTCCGGGTTCGCTTTGTATTCGTTCACTTCTGCAACGAGCAGAATCATTTCAAGCAGACCTTCCAGACCCATTCTTTGTTTCGCTGACACGTTAACAAAGATGGTATCTCCGCCCCACTCTTCCGGAACGAGTTCATAGTTAGTCAATTCTTGTTTTACTTTATCCGGATCAGCACCCGGTTTGTCGATTTTATTGACAGCAACGATAATTGGAAGCCCAGCTGCTTTAGCATGGTTAATCGCCTCAATTGTTTGTGGCATAACACCATCATCTGCTGCTACAACAATAATCGTCATATCGGTAACCTGTGCACCACGTGCACGCATCGCTGTAAACGCTTCGTGACCCGGAGTATCCAGGAACGTGATCTTTTTGCTGTTGATTTCAACTTGGTATGCACCGATATGTTGTGTGATTCCGCCTGCTTCGCCGCCGGATACATTCGTGGAACGAATGGCATCCAGCAAAGTTGTTTTACCATGGTCAACGTGACCCATGATCGTAACTACTGGTGGACGATCCTGCAAGTCAGCAGCATCATCATTCTCTTCCAGTGTTTCGAAACGGTCATCTTCAAGCACAATCTTCACTTCAACCTCAACACCGAATTCACCTGAAAGCAGAAGGATCGTTTCGATATCAAGCTCTTGATTGATTGTTGCCATAACGCCCATAGCGATGAGCTTTTTGATAACTTCGGAAGCATCCTTATGGAGCAACTTCGCTGTTTCACCTACAGTCATATCACCACGAACGATGATTTTCTTAGGTGTGTTATCAATTTTCTCACGTTGTTGGTACTGTTGTTGATTTCTGTTGCGGTTGTTCTTGCCACCACGGTTACCACGGAAGTTACCGCCACGATTGTCATCATAACGACGTCCACCGCCACCGCTGTTCGAACGGTTACCACTATTGTTGTTGCTGCCAGTAGTACCACCTGGTCCGCTTCTACGTTGGCCTTGTCCTTGGCTCTGACCTTGGCCACCGCTACGGTTGCCAGCAGTACCTGTATTACCACCGCTGTTAGGTCCTGAAGTTCTTACTTGACCTCCACCGCTGTTATTCGGACGTTGACCCGATCCTTGCGGACGGGATGCAGTACTGCTTTGTCCTCCTTGAGCCGGTCTTGGACGGTTAGTTGATTGTCCTCCTTGGCTTGAGCCTTGGGAAGAGTTTGTTCTGTTGCGGCTGTCTTGGCCGCTGGGTCTTTGGGTGCCATTGTTATTGTTGGAATTTGGTCTATTGTTCATACCTACCTGCTTTTCCTGTTGTATTTTTGTTTGTACGGGACTACCGGATGGGTTACTGCTCTTCGGCGTGTTCACTCCGCCGGCCGGCTTGTTGCTGTCCACTGGTTTGTCACTGCGCACTGCCGAAGTAGCAACTGGTTTTGCATCGTTGCCTTGTTTCGAAGCAGCAGTGGATTTAATATCTTTAAAAAATTGTTCCACCTTACCGACTGAACCATTCTCCATGACACTCATATGATTGTTTACGGGAATTTCCAGCTTTTTAAGAATGGTTATAATTTCTTTACTACTCATATTAAGGGACTTCGCATATTCATAAACTCGCAATTTATCCTTGTTTTCCTGTTTACTCAATATACTCCACCTCCGACATTATACCGACTTGCTTGGAGATCATTTTTGCAAACCCTCGATCCGTTACTGCAAGAACAACACGCGTGTCTTTACCGATACTTGAACCCAGACTATCCCGGTCAAATCCGATCAACAGAGGAACCTTATAAGTTCCGCATTTATCGCGAAATTTCTTTTGTGTATTGGCTGAGGCGTCACCCGCAACAATAACCATTTTAGCTTCGGAAGAACGGATCGCTTTAAGTACAATTTCTTCACCTGTTACAAGTTTACCTGCACGCATAGAGAGTCCCAGATAAGACAGCGTTTTAATATTAGTCATGTTCACGCTCCTGTGCTGCTTTGAATTCATCCTCAACCGCGATAAAGTCAGCTGCTAATTGCTCGTAAATTTCAGGTGAGACTTTGCCTTTTAACGCCCGATCCAAAGCCCGGTTTTTGAGTGCGAGCTTAAAACAAGACTCTTTGCCGCATAAATAGGCACCACGTCCGGATTTTTTGCCAGTCAAATCGATCAGCACTTCATCCTCTGGTGTTTTTACAATGCGAATCAGCTGCTTTTTGGGCATCATTTCTTGGCATGCCACACATTTGCGCAGCGGCACTTTTTTTGGTTTCATACGTCAGCGCCCCCCGTACTTTACTTTAGTCGACGGAGACGGAATCCTGATGCATTTCAGAAGAAGAATCTTTTTCTCTGCCGAATTCCTGTTCCGCCTGGCTCTCGCTCTTAATGTCGATTTTCCAGCCGGTTAATTTGGCTGCCAATCTGGCATTTTGGCCTTTGATACCAATTGCGAGCGACAGTTGATAGTCCGGAACGATAACCCGAGCCATCTTTTCTTCCTCAAATACTTGAACTTCCAATACTTTGGAAGGACTCAGTGCATTAGCAACATATTCGTCTACCTGATCGGAGAAACGAACGATGTCGATTTTTTCACCGCGCAGCTCACCCACAATGGTCTGCACGCGTATTCCCTTAGGACCTACACAAGATCCAACTGGATCAACTTCCTCGTTGCGGGAATGAACGGCAATCTTGGAGCGGAACCCTGCTTCGCGAGCGACGGAGCGAATTTCAACTACACCGTCAAAGATCTCAGGCACTTCCAGTTCAAAGAGACGTTTCAAGAGGCCCGGATGGGTACGGGACAAAATGATTTGCGGCCCTTTCGTCGTATTCTCGACCTTGGTGATATACGCCTTAATACGGTCACCATGAACAAACTTCTCGTTCGGCATCAATTCGGTCAGCGGTAAAGCCGCTTCGATTTTGCCCAGATCGATGTAGATATTGCGCAAATCCTGACGCTGCACCACTCCCGTAACGATATCTTCTTCCTTATCTACGAAAGCGTTGTAGATCAGGCCGCGTTCGGCTTCACGAATCCGCTGGGTCACTACCTGTTTGGCAGTTTGTGCGGCGATACGTCCGAAATCACGCGGCGTAACTTCAATCTCCGCAATATCTTCCAGCTGGAAGTGTGGGTTGATTTCTCGTGCAGCAGGCAATGAAATTTCGGTACGTGAATCCAGGACTTCTTCCACGATCAATTTACGGGCATACACCCGAATAACTCCAGTATTACGGTTCATGTCAACACGCACATTCTGGGCCGTGTTGAAATTCCGCTTGTAGCTGGAAATTAGTGCAGCCTCGATCGCTTCAAACAGCACATCCTTGCTGATCCCTTTTTCCCGTTCCAATTCATTCATTGCTTCAATAAAATCCATACTCATGAATGTTGATCCCCCTTTCAAACATGGCATCTCATACGCAAAACGGCGAAAGGCTCTGAACTCATGAGCACCTTGCCGTTATCGTGAGATGTGTCTTTTTCATTAATAAAGTGAACAAGGCACTTAAAACAAAATAGCTAGGCGCGCACTGGCAACCTGATCATAAGAAATGGCATGCTGTTTTTTGCCTGCTTCGATCACAAGTTCCCCGTCATCAAAGGAAAGCAGCTTGCCTTCAAATTCCTTCAATCCGTTCACCGGCTCGTAGGTTGTAACAAAAACATTTTTGCCTACAGCTTTAGTAACGTCCTCAGTTTTTTTCAGTGGACGCTCCGCACCGGGAGAAGACACTTCAAGGAAATAGATGGTTGGAATCGGATCGTTCTCATCCAGCTTGGCGCTCAGCTTTTCGCTGATCAAGACGCAATCGTCGATGTCGATGCCACCCTCTTTGTCGACATACACCCGTAAAAACCAGTTGCTGCCTTCTTTGACGTATTCGATGTCAACCAGCTCGAAGCCTTGTTCGTTCAAGTAGGGTTGGATCATTTCTTCCACGGTAGATTTAATGTTCGTTGTGCTCAAAACCAATAACCTCCAACTTAGGTTACACCAGCAAAAAAGCACTGGCAGATTATTCAATACCCAAGATTCTTGTATACCAAAGACTAAAGAGTGGGTTTCCCCACTCTTTAGAAATTCGTACTATCTCGTTCACTTCAAAAATTATAACATAGTCTGGTAATAGTGACAAGTAAGCGATGGTTCAGGCAGTTTACTTACTAATGAAGGAAAAATTACGTTCCCGCAACAATCGCTATGGTTAAATCCAAATTCAATCCTAGAAAAGGGAAAGCTGATTGCTCTCTGGCAAGCCACGGAAACATCCCATATTGGACAAGAGTTCAACAATGGTCTTACTTGCTTTCGACTTCTGCTGGAAGTCCTCAACCGATAGAAACTCACCATGATCTCTTGCTGCCGCAATATTGCGAGCAGCATTATCCCCGATTCCTGCCAACGCCGAAAATGGAGGGATTAGTGATTTTCCGTCAACGATGAACTTTGTCGCTTCCGAACGGTATAAGTCAATGGATTTCAGCGAGAATCCGCGTGCTGCCATTTCCAGACCCATTTCCAGGACAGGTAACATGTTTTTCTCTTTCGGAGGTGCCTGGAAACCTAATTGCTCAATTTCCGTAATTTTGCGATAGATCGCGTCATATCCCTGACACATCAGTTCGATATCAATCTCATCCGCCCGCACGGTAAAGTAAGTTGCGTAATATTCAATCGGATGATATAGCTTGAAGAACGCCGTACGTACTGCCGAAATAACATAAGCAGCCGCGTGAGCCTTCGGGAACATGTACTGGATTTTGAGACACGAATCAATGTACCATTGAGGCACTTTACAATTCTTCATCTCGTCAATCCATTCCTGTGGCAGACCTCGTCCCTTACGAACACTCTCGGTAATCTTAAATGCCAGACTTGCGTCCATTCCCGTTTTATAAATCAGGAATAACATGATATCATCCCGACAACCGATTACCGTCTTAATGTTACACGTTCCGTTCTTAATCAGATCCTGAGCGTTTCCAAGCCATACCCCTGTACCATGGGACAATCCGGAAATCTGCAGTAAATCGGCAAAAGATGTCGGCTGGGATTCAACAAGCATCTGACGTACAAACTTCGTTCCCATCTCCGGCACACCAAACGTCGCGACCGGCGACCTAATCTGTTCAGGTGTAACACCCAGAGCTTCAGTTGAGTTAAACATGCTCATGACTTTGGGATCATTCATCGGAATGGTCGTTGGATCGACACCTGTCAAATCCTGTAACATCCGCATCATAGTGGGATCATCGTGCCCCAGAATATCAAGTTTCAGCAAGTTTTCTTCAAAAGCATGATAATCAAAGTGTGTCGTTTTCCACTCCGCATTAACGTCGTCAGCCGGAAACTGCACAGGTGTAACGTCTTCTACCTCGATATAATCAGGTACCACGACAATACCGCCGGGATGCTGTCCAGTACTCCGTTTCACCCCAGTACAGCCAGAGGCCAAACGATTCAATTCAGCTCCGCGCCATTTCTTGTGATGTTCTTCCTCATACTTCTTGGCAAAACCAAATGCTGTTTTCTCAGCCACCGTACCAATGGTCCCCGCACGGAAAACACTCTTCTCACTAAATAGTACTTTCGTATAGTTATGAGCATGAGGCTGATAATCACCAGAGAAGTTCAAGTCAATATCGGGAACTTTATCTCCTTTAAATCCAAGGAAGGTCTCAAACGGAATATCTTGGCCTTCTCCTTTAAGTGTGCCACCACAATCCGGACACTCTTTCTCTGGAAGGTCAAATCCACTTCGAACACTGCCGTCCAGGAACCACTCGCTGTGTTTGCATTCTGAATTCACACAAATATAATGAGCAGGTAGTGGATTAACCTCGGATATACCCAAGAATGTAGCAACAACAGAGGAGCCAACCGATCCCCGCGAACCTACAAGGTAACCATCCTGATTCGATTTTTTAACCAAGCGTTCCGAGATCAGATAGTTGGCAGAAAACCCGTATTTAATAATTGGAATGAGTTCTTTCTCTAGTCGTGCCACGATTACTTCCGGTAATTCCTCGCCGTAGATGGACTTGGCAGTGTTATAACAGGTATTACGGATTTCTTCGTCTGCCCCTTCCAGAATCGGAGTAAACAGTTTGTCCGGGAATAACTTAATTTCCTCAAATCGGTCAGACAACTCTACCGTATTTGTAACAACGACCTCGTATGCTTTGTCCTGACCCAGGAACTGGAACTCTTCCAGCATTTCCTCTGTCGTTCTAAAATGTGCATCCGGTTTACGCTGATCTTTCAGTGGACTAAATCCTGTAATTCCGTGAATGGTGATATCCCGATATAACTTGTCACGCGGTTCCAAATAGTGCACGTTACCTGTGGCTATGACCGGTTTATTAAGTTTTGCACCTATATCGATGACTTTACGGATCGCTGTTTTGATTTCTTCGGGTGTAGCCACCAACCCTTTATCCACCAAATGCATATACATGGTAAGTGGTTGGATCTCCAGAATGTCATAGAATTCAGCGATCTCTTCCGCTTCTTCGAGCGATTTGTTAAGCACCGCTTCGAAAAACTCACCTTTTTCACAGCCCGATATAACTACAAGGCCTTCACGCAAATTAATCAGTTTTGATTTGGGAATGCACGGTACCCGCTTAAAATGTTCCGTATGAGAGAGAGATACCAGCTTATATAAATTTTTCTTACCAACATCATTCAGTGCATAGATTCCACAATGGAAAGGTCTTGTATTCGACAAGTCGACACCTACATAATCATTCAAGCGATCAAGCCTTGTCAAACCTTTCATCTGGGCAGCATCATTTAATAATCCGATCAGGATACCCGCGAGTGCAACCGTATCATCAATGGCACGGTGATGGCTTTCGAGTCCAACCTTATATTTATCCGCCATCGTATTCAGACGGTGGTTCTTATTTTTTGGAAATAACAATCTCGCCAGTTCCAATGTGTCAAGGACCGGGTTAGGAAGCTCTGGCAATCCAATTTGCTTCAAGGAAGCCTGGATAAAGCCCATATCAAAACGTGCATTATGGGCAACAAGTACACCATCTCCCGCAAACTGTACAAAATCACGGATAACAGGCTCAAGCTCAGGTGCATCTTTTACCATTTCATCATTAATATTGGTCAATTGCTGAATGTTGTAGGGAATGCGTTCATGCGGATTCACAAACGTTGCAAACCGGTCGATTTCTTTACCATCCTGCATCTTCACGGCAGCAATCTCAATGATTTTGTTCTGCGTTACCGACAGACCTGTGGTCTCGATATCAAATACGATGTATGTTGCTGTTTGGAGATCCAATGGCTGAGGAGCCATTACAACGGCAACAGAGTCATTCACAACATTGGCCTCAAGGCCGTAGATCATTTTAATCCCGTTTTTCTTAGCAGCCTTGGAAGCCTCGGGATATACCTGCACCCCACCATGATCACTGACAGCAATCGCCTTATGTCCCCACTCAGCTGCCATTTTCACGTATTTGTCGATTGAAGTTACAGCATCCATGGTACTCATCGTAGAGTGCAAATGGAACTCCACCCGTTTCTCTGGTGCATTATCTTTACGAGACGGCGGTGCTTTAACTTCAATCAAATCCGAAGGAATCATGGCGAGTTCAGGAATCTGCATAAACCGGTCATACTCTACACGACCACGCACTTTTACCCATTTACCGTTCGCCAGCAAACTGAGGATTTTAACGTCCTCTTTGGTTTTGGCAAACATCTTCATTTGCATGGAGTCCGTGAAGTCGGTCAGGTAGAAGGTAAACAACGTATTTCCGTTTCGCAGTTCTTTACGATCCAGTCCAAACACCGAACCTTGAAGTGTGACCTTTTTCTCTTCATCCTGGATTTCCTGCATGGGTACTGCAGGTTCCTTGATGTCATAACCCATTTGCAAACGCAGATCACCCTGCTCCTCATCCACCGGGATTTCTGTGTCCACTTCACTCATCATTTTCTCGATGACCTCAAGTTCTTCTACACGTTTTTGGGCCTGGAACTGTTCCATGGCCTCTTTATTACTTCCCACTTCACCCACTTGCATCTTGATGCGAAGAGGTAGATGAAAGTATTTTTCATAGAATTTTGTAATAGCCTGATCAATCTGTTTCTTACGAGCCAATTCCATCGACGTTGCATCACTCATTGTCAGTTGTAGGAGATCCTCTTCACACTCAAAGGTTGTCCGGTTCATCCAACCATTCACAGATGGAATCTCACGGGTAACCCACTCCAGAAACAGATTCCAATATTCACTGACGATATCACCATTTTGTACCTGGTCCGTGTATTTGAAGCCAAATGAAATTTTGGCGATATGATTCATCTTCTCTTGAATATGCAGGCAAAATGTGCGATAGATTGGAGCGGGTACCAACGTATCCTTTGCAATCAGAATATTCCATTCCCGATTACTTCGATTGGTCTCTACTTGTTCAATCCATCCATCCAAAAAATAGGGCTCTAACAGACCAGCCGGAAGCTCTGCCTGTTTCATCAACAACTCAAACCGTTTTCTCTTCTCCTCGAATCCGCTCATCGTGTTCCTCCTTGTACCCCCTTAAAGCATGAAAAGCCCCTGCATTCAAAAATGTCACCGATCCGAACTCGCACCGACTCATTTTATCCGACAGAAGCTCTCCATTCATTACTCTTACAGTCCGTACGTGCCATTATATACATTGAACAAAAAGATATTTACATGTTTAGTTCAATGTATATAGTCAGGTTATTTCGACTTAATACGCTCTTGCAAACACAACCGTGTGTTCTGCCTGTTCACCACAAGCCAGGCACGTATGCTTTTCTTCCGCAGGCTGGAACGGAATGTTCCGGCTTGTTGCACCTGTAACTTCTCTTACTTTATCTTCGCAAGCTTCTGAACCGCACCATCCAGCCAGTGTAAACCCGCGTTTATTTTCCATCAGTTCTTTCATCTCATCGAGTGTATCCACGGAGTAGAAGTTATCCGACATAAATGTGCGAGCACGTTCTAACATATCTACCTGGATCTGTGTCAGCATAGCCTGGATCTCTTCTACCAGGTTTGTTTGTTCTACCACTTTCTTCTCACCTGTGATGCGTGATACGAGTACACAAACGCCATTTTCCATATCACGTGGACCAATCTCCAGACGAATCGGAACACCACGCATCTCGTATTCATTGAATTTCCAACCTGGGCGAACATCGCTGCGATCATCCATTTTCACACGGACTCCAGCTTTTTTCAACTCAGTGAACAACTCATCTGCACGCCCAACCACAGCATCACGCGTTTTCGGAGGTCCAATTGGAATCATGACCACTTGTGTTGGTGCGACTTTAGGAGGAAGTACGAGACCACGGTCATCTCCGTGAACCATAATTAATGCACCGATCAAACGTGTGCTTACTCCCCATGAAGTAGTGTAAGCCAGCTCGAGCACATTGTTCCGGCTAAGATACTGGATTTCAAATGCTTTTGCAAAGTTCGTCCCCATGTAATGAGATGTACCTGCTTGTACAGCACGTCCATCCTTCATCATGGCTTCGATCGAGTACGTATCCACCGCACCCGCAAACTTCTCAGATTTGGTTTTCTGACCCACAATTACAGGAATAGCCAAGTATTCCTCAACCACTTCACGGTAAATCTCAAGCATTTTCATCGTTTCTTCACGTGCTTCTTCTTCGGTCTCATGCGCAGTATGACCTTCCTGCCACAGAAACTCACTTGTGCGAAGGAACGGCAACGTTCTTTTTTCCCAACGAACTACGTTAGCCCACTGGTTGATCAGTACCGGAAGATCCCGATAAGACTGAATCCACTTGGAATACATATGACCAATAATCGTTTCGGATGTAGGACGGATTGCCAGACGTTCTTCAAGCTTCTCTCCGCCAGCTTCCGTAACCCATGGTAATTCAGGGTTAAAACCTTCCACGTGCTCTTTTTCCTTTTGAAAGAAGCTCTCAGGAATGAACATCGGGAAATACGCATTGCGATGACCCGTTTCCCGGAAACGACGATCCAACTCATCCTTAATATGTTCCCAGATTTCAAATCCGTCTGGTTTGAACACAATACAACCGCGTACGGGTGCATAGTCCATGAGATCAGCTTTTTTGATAACATCAATGTACCAGCGTGAGAAATCCTCACCCTGTGGTGTGATTTCAGTCACGAACTGTTTATCATTTTCCTTTGACATAAGACTCCAGCGTCCTCCCATAACGACTATCTCTGAATGTCCAGAGCGTAGTCCAACCGTAATTATCCGTTAATTAAACGTAATATATCATTGTAAGTTACTGCCAGCATCAACACAAACAACATCGCAAATCCAATGAAATGCACCATGCCTTCGCGATTGGGATCAACAGGTCTGCCGCGCAGCGCTTCAATTCCCAAAAATACGAGACGGCTGCCGTCCAGTGCAGGTATGGGAAGCAGGTTGAAAATCCCAAGATACAAACTCAAAATCGCTGCCCATCTCGTTAACTGCTCAATCCCTTGTTTAGCAATTTGCCCTGTCACTTCAAATGTACGAACTGGACCACCAATATCATCCATGTTGAATTGATTGATCAGATGTTTAAAACCTTCAAATATTACTTTGGTTGTATCAACCATGGCCACGCCTGAGACTTTAAACGTCTCTACAAACCCAACAGATCGAGTTGGTAACGTAGGTACGATTCCCACTTTACCGCCCTCTTGTCCTTCTACAGCACGTGGAGTAATCGTTATATTAAACGTATCCGAACCCCGGCGCAGCGTCCATTCCATTGGCTTGTCTTTGGAATCGGCAATCATCGACACCATTTTTTGTGAATCTGTACCAATAACAGTACCATTGATCGTCTCGATAATATCGCCCTTTTGCAGGTTCGCCTGATCGGCTGCCCCACCTTCAAGCACTTCACCAATTTGTAGATTTTTGGGATTCTCCACTGGAACTCCTGCCATCTGCGCATATACTGCAAACAGCACAAAGGCCAAGATAAAGTTCATCAGAGGTCCCGCAAAAATAGCCAATGCACGCTGTCCAACGGTTTTGCTGCCGAATTGACGATCTTTCGGTGCAATCTGCGTTTGTTTACCACGACTTACCAACATCGCTTGGGGATGTATACGATACTCCTGAATTTCACCATCTACGTCCAGTTGCAGTTTCAGGGCATTCTCCATATCAATGGAGATGACTTCACCACGTATTACATTTTTACGGTTATCCAGCTGGTCCAGATAAATCATCTTCACCTGGTCATCCGCTGATCTTACCGCAATGGTCTGTCCTTCCTGGATCTCTACCAGTTCCGGATCTTCCCCTGCCATCCGTGCATATCCACCAAAAGGCAACAAACGCAATGTAAACTGGGTCTCGTTTCTTTTATATGAGAACAATTTGGGACCAAAACCGATCGCAAATTCCCGTACAAGAATACCGGCGCGTTTGGCAAAATAATAATGCCCCCATTCATGAACCGTCACGATGACAAAGAACATGAGCACCGTTAGAAATACCACTTGTATGGTTTCCAATCCCTATCCATCCTCCTTCACGGCACATACCGCAGTCTGTCCCTCTAGATTATCATTATTCTCTGATGCCGCACAAGAGAATCACTTCTTCCAATTTGTTATGAAAAAAGAGATTACAGACCGGACGCAAGCTTACGGCTCTCCTGATCACAACGCGCGATCTCCTGCAGATCAGGCTCGTCCACATTGTGGTGTGCTTCCAGCACAGAAGCAATAATATCTTCTATTTTAAGGAATGAAATCTCTTTACGCAAGAAACGAGCTACAGCAACCTCGTTGGCTGCATTAAACGCCGTTGTTGCGGTTCCTCCCATTTTACCACACTCATACGCCATTCTTAAACACGGGAACCGTTCCATATCCATCTCACGGAAATGTAATTTCCCCGCTTGAGCAAGAGACAGACGCTGTGCTGGTGATGGCAAGCGGTCAGGGTAAGTCAATGCATATTGAATGGGAACTCGCATATCCGGATTCCCCAGTTGAGCGATGATGCTGGTGTCATCAAATTCCACATAGGAATGAATAACACTCTCTGGGTGGAGCAATACATTAATCTGATCATATCGAAGACCAAATAACCAATGTGCTTCAATGACCTCAAGACCCTTGTTAACCATCGTTGCCGAGTCTATCGTGATTTTGGAGCCCATTGACCAATTCGGATGTTTAAGCGCATCCTCTATAGTCACGTTCTTCAACTGTTCACGGGTAAGATCACGGAATGATCCACCTGAAGCGGTGAGCGTGATGCCTGTCAGGCGTTCTCTGTTTTCACCATTTAAACATTGGAATATGGCAGAGTGCTCACTATCAACGGGCAGTAAAGAGACTCCTTTGGCAGCCGCTCTTGTCGTAACGATATGCCCCGCTGTAACCAATGTCTCCTTATTGGCGAGTCCGATCTGTTTGCCTGCATCTATGGCAGCAAGCGTTGACTCCAATCCAACACTGCCCACCACCGCTGTAACAACCGTATGCGCATCGGTTCCTGCCGCAACTTCTACGAGTCCTTCGTTGCCATAAAATAGTTGCGTTCCTGCTGGCAAATGTGGAGCTATCTTCTCCGCCAGTTCTTTGGAACCCACCGATACCTTCTTCGGCCGGTAACGTTTGGTTTGTTCGATCAGCAGGTCTGTATTGACTCCGGCAGCCAGTCCCTCCACTTGAAAGAGTTCTGGATGCATGTCAACTACATCCAGTGTCTGGGTTCCAATGGAGCCGGTTGACCCGAGAATCGCAATTTTTTTCATGCTGCACCTCATCTTTAATTATCCAATGCCTACGGCGAACAATGCTGTTATCTCAGTCTCATGTTCTTCTTTAGTAGGGCAGTAGCATTAGTATATGTACGAATGGAAAAACAACAATCCAGCTGTCGCACCGATCAAGAATGCCTCCATGCCCTGGGAGAAGACTGCCTGAATCCTTGATATTATATACACGTTTGTATGCAGACTGGATCAAGTCACCCATCTGACCTACAACTGCACAGGCAATTCCGATCACAATCGCTCTCTGCCAGGAAAGCAAACCATCTGATACTAATGCAAAAATAACTGAAATAACAATTGCAATTACGATGCCACCCAGTGCACCCTCCACAGTTTTATTTGGACTGATAGAAGGCCACAGTTTGTTTTTACCAATTAGTTTCCCTACAAAATAAGCTCCTGCATCACTGGCCCATATGGAGCCCAGCAACAGGAACGTCCAGAACAACCCATGATGCAGATGTCTGGATTCTGCAATGTAATAGAAACCGATCCCTATATACAACACGCCGAGGAAAAGCATGGCCACTGTATTCACGGGAACCTTATTTTTGGTGACAACCGAAGCTGTCATCAGTACAAGCATTACTGTCCAGATGACCTGAAATAAAGATAGCGGTCTTGCCTCCCAAAGCATTTCCCACGGAAACACAATGGCAAAAACACCAGCATATCCAATCAGGGCCACACCTGAAAAAGGCATCACCCCGGTCATTTTAACAAATTCATAATAACCGATGAGAGCCATAAGCAATACCAAACCATGGTACCAGGGTCCGCCCAGCATGCAAAAACCTAAAAACAACACACCTGCTATGATTCCTGTCGTTAATCGCTGTTTCAACGGATTCATCCTCCATCTATTTCAAACCGCCGTAACGCCTTGTTCTGCGCTGATATTCGGCTACTGCTTCAAGCAAATGCTTTTTGCCAAATTCGGGCCAGTATATATCCGTAAACCATAATTCACTATATGCAAGCTGCCAAAGCATAAAGTTGCTTAATCTCAACTCTCCACTCGTCCGGATTAGCAGATCCGGATCGGGCATGTCAACCGTCAGCATATGTCTATCAATGAGTTCAGGTGTTATGTCCTCTGCCGATAGTTCCCCCGATTTCACCTGCAGAGCGATCTGTTTAACACAGTCCGTCATTTCACGACGACTTCCATAGTTCATTGCAAAGTTCAAAACGAGACCAGTATTATGCTCCGTAAGACGAATGGCTTCCCGCAAGGCATTAATGGTATGAGAAGGTAAATGTTCCTCTTGACCCATCATGCGAATGCGCACATTTTTTTCTATAAGTTCATCCAGCTCTATGGCTAGAAATTCTTGCGGAAGTCGCATCAGAAAATCCACTTCTTCTTTTGGACGCGTCCAGTTTTCTGTCGAAAAAGCGTACATCGTCAGATATTTGATGCCCAGTTCATCCGCCGCGATGGTCGCACGTTTGACCGCCTTCATACCATTTTGGTGCCCGGCTATACGCGGGAGTCCCAAACGTTTGGCCCATCGTCCATTGCCGTCCATGATGATGGCGACGTGCTGCGGGATATTGTCCTCGGATATAGTCAGCGTTTCCTGCTTGTCAGCCCCATTCCACCACGACCGAACCCGTTTGATCATTCCTGTTCCTCCAAAATCCCTGAAGTTTCTTTATCTGAAGCTTGGAAAAAGAGACAAAACCCCACCGTATTGGAGGGGCTGCGCTTGTCTTACACTTCCATAATTTCTTTTTCTTTGGCAGCGAGTACCTTATCGACTTCAGCAATAAACTTGTCAGTCGATTTTTGGATATCGTCCTGATGTCTCCGGGACTCATCCTCGGAAATATCTGACTTCTCCATTTTCTTGATGTCATCATTCGCATCACGGCGAATGTTACGAATCGCTACTTTACCTTCTTCACCGAACTTCTTCGTCAGCTTAACAAGTTCCGCTCTACGTTCTTCCGTCAATGCCGGAATAGACAAACGGATCATGCTACCATCATTGGCTGGAGTAAGACCCAGATCCGATTTCATGATGGCACGCTCGATGTCACCCATAGAAGATTTGTCCCAAGGCTGTATCATCAGTGTACGGGAATCCGGAGTACTGACATTAGCGAGTTGATTCAATGGCGTCATTGCTCCATAATACTCTACCTGAATTCGGTCCAGAAGAGCTGGAGTTGCACGGCCTGCACGCAAAGTAGCCAGGTCACGACGCAATGCTTGAATTGCTTTTTCCATACGCTCTTCGGCATGTTGTTTAACCGCTTGTGGCATTAATCTACACTCCCTTTAACGATAGTTCCGATACGTTCACCCAGAACAACACGTTTGATGTTACCTTGTTCCGTAATGGCAAATACGATCAACGGGATGTTGTTGTCCTTACAAAGCGAGGATGCCGTTGAATCCATTACACCAAGGTCTTTGTTAAGAATATCCATGTAAGTCAACTGATCAAATTTCACAGCTGTACTGTCCTTAAACGGATCTGCTGAGTATACACCATCAACTTTATTTTTGGCCATCAAGATAACTTCTGCTTCAATCTCCGCTGCGCGCAGTGCTGCTGTTGTATCCGTGGAAAAGAACGGGTTACCTGTACCTGCTGCAAAAATAACGACCCGGCCCTTCTCCAGATGGCGAATAGCTCTACGACGAATATAAGGCTCTGCGATTTGTTGCATTGCAATAGATGTCTGTACACGCGTAGGTACTTCAATCTGTTCCAAAGCATCCTGCAGTGCCAGCGAGTTCATTACCGTCGCCAGCATACCCATATAATCAGCAGTTGCACGATCGATGCCCTTTTCGCTACCGGCAATTCCACGCCAGATGTTTCCGCCGCCACATACAATAGCAACCTGTACACCAAGTGCAACAACCTCTTTTACCTGTTGGGCAATCGACGAGATCGTATCTGCATCAATACCGTAGCCGTTTTGACCGGAAAGAGACTCTCCGCTGACCTTTAAGACAACACGTTTAAATACTGGCTGTTCCAATTATTCACCCTCCACTTTGAATCGAACACGCTTGGTGTTCAACCAACAAAACTTCTCGCGCATGGCCTCCTGCTTAAAAAGAAAGGAACACAGTTGTGTTCCGCTCTTTTAGGAAAAACGTTAACCGGCAAGGCACTGTTTTCCTGAGATATAAGGGAGTTTACGCTTCGAAGTTTCATCATTCTTATATCTTCGAAAATCAATCCTGCTCGCGAGTTTATAGAAACCGTCTTATTTGTTAACTTGGGACATTACTTCTTCTACGAAGTTGTCTACTTTTTTCTCAAGACCTTCACCCAGTTCGTAACGAACGAAACGACGGATGGAGATGTTTTCACCAATTTGGCTGATTTTTTCGTTCAGCAATTGGGAGATCGTTTTGTCTGGATCTTTAACGAAAGTTTGTTCCATCAGGCAGTACTCTTCGTAGTATTTACCGATACGGCCTTCAACCATTTTTTCAATGATTTTCTCTGGTTTGCCTTCGTTAAGAGCTTGAGCTTTCAGGATTTCTTTTTCTTTTTCCAGCTCATCTGCAGGAACTTCTTCGCGTGTAACGAATTTAGGATTAGCTGCAGCGATTTGCATAGCTACATCTTTAACGAAATCCTTAAATTGATCCGTTTTACCAACGAAGTCTGTTTCACAGTTAACTTCAACCAAGACACCAATACGTCCACCAGCGTGGATGTAAGATTCAACAACACCTTCAGTTGCTGCACGGCCTGCTTTGCTTGCTGCTGCAGAGAGACCTTTCTCACGCAACAATTCAGCTGCTTTTGTTACATCACCGTTTGCTTCTTCCAGTGCTTTTTTGCAATCGAGCATACCAGCGCCCGTTCTTTCGCGAAGTTCTTTTACTGCACTCGCATTAACTGCCATTATAAATTCCCTCCAACATTAAGTATTGTACGTACACTCTAAAAAAAGGGCAGTGAGAGGTTATCCACCTGCCAACCACCCTTTTCATTTAGTTTATAACATATGTTCGAATCTATTAAGCGGAAGTTTCTTCGCCTTGGTTAGCTTCGATTACAGCATCAGCCATTTTACCTGTCAGCAATTTAACAGCGCGGATCGCGTCGTCATTACCCGGGATAACATAATCGATCTCATCCGGATCGCAGTTAGTATCAACGATACCAACAATTGGGATACCCAATTTGCGAGCTTCCGCAACAGCGATACGCTCTTTGCGTGGATCGATGATGAACAGGGCGCTTGGCAGGCCTTTCATATTTTTAATACCGCCCAAGAATTTCTCCAGACGATCTTTTTCTTTGCGAAGCAAGATTACTTCTTTTTTAGGCAATACAGCGAATGTACCGTCTTCTTCCCAAGCTTCCAACTGTTTCAAACGATCAATACGTTTTTGAATCGTTTGGAAGTTAGTCAGGGTACCGCCGAGCCAGCGTTGGTTAATGTAGAATTGACCAGCACGTTCAGCTTCTTCTTTAACAGAATCTTGAGCTTGTTTCTTGGTGCCCACGAAAAGAATTTTACCATTCTCTCCTGCGATTCCTTTAACGAAATTGTAAGCCTCTTCGACTTTTTTCACCGTTTTTTGCAAATCGATGATGTAAATTCCGTTTCTTTCAGTGAAGATATAACGATCCATTTTTGGGTTCCAACGACGAGTCTGGTGACCGAAGTGTACCCCAGCTTCGAGAAGCTGCTTCATGGAGATTACTGCCATCTTCACACACCTCCTAATATGGTTTTTATTGTGTCCTCCGCCGGCATCATTTTTCGCCAAGACTCTCCATAAGGAAAGCACCCTCAACAAAATTAGCACATGCGTGTGTTTTAACACCGTTATCTAATATAGCATAATTGACTGCCCGATGCAACAGTCTTTGAAGCTAAAATCTACTTTTCGTTTTTTGCTAGCTTCGAATCATTTTAAACTTGATATGTAACTCAGGCGCTAATTATTATCAAGCTTTGAAAATGCACCGTTTAATACGCAAAAACCGTCCTGTCCGAGCATGCTCAGTTTGACGGTTCTTTCGTAATTTTTGCGATAATGGATTTGAAACTTTCGCCTTTTTCAAGCGCATAGGTACCCACTTGGATTTTGGTATTGATTCTCTCAGCCTTGCCAGCCTTTATGAATGCTTGAGCATCATCTACAATTCCCGCGGTTTTTAGGTTTGCTGCAACGATCGCCAGACTATTTCCTGAACGTACTTTGAATGATACTGTTGCGCCTTTCGGATTGCTCGGCGCTACAGGTTCTGTTGTCTTCGGCTCAGTTATCTCTTTCTGCTCTTCAACTACATTTGCAGCGGGCTCTTGTGGGTTCTCAGGCTCTTCAGGTGTCTCCGTAGAGGTTACTGCCTCAGGCGGTGCTGCTGTATTTCCCTGCAACTCACTGCTCTCCTGCTTTTTCTTTGCCACCCACTCTGCTTCTGTGTATAGTTCCTCTTCAGAACCGACCACCTTCATATCCAGGCTTTTTGCGGCTGTTTCAAGCTGTTCTTTGGTCATATTGGCGGTCTGCTCGGGGTCCAGGTTACTATCCGACAATGCATTTTGTCCAACTGTAGCCAGTTGAAGCAAAACCGCACCAATAATCATGCCGCTCCCCAAACCAATCCATAAGGATCGCTTGTCCATGACTTAGCTTTCCTCCCGTTCTGCCAGTTGCAGTATTAACTGTACCTCACCACGCTGAATGCCTGTCTTCTTGGATATGGCATCCACCGACTTGCCCTCAGCATGTAGATTAAAGAGTTCTGCATATCGATCTTTAATCGATTCACGCCCAGGCAAAGTTTCGACTTTACTGGTCTGTAGGTCTGCTTTTAACGCCTGCTGGGCCGCCTCTACTTGTACACTTTTCACGAGCGCTTGTGCTTGCAGACCTTCGGAAGCTTGTCCGGGTATATTACCTGAGTGTGGAACGGGTGATGCGACAGGTTCGTTCTTTTTGCTCTGTTCCAGCTGATCCAACCGCTGCTGTAATTCCTGAAGTTGCAATTGCATACGTTGATCGGCTGCTGTCGCTTCTCCCTTCATTTCAGCCACACGTTGAATAAGTGCATCATTATCATTTTCGATCTCGGTCATGTAGTGTTCAAGCGTAGATTCCATCTCCTGCACCAGTTGATGCCCGGGCTCCTGCGCCTTGTTTTTACGAGGCATAATATAAGCGTAGGCGATGGCGCAGGCCCCTAATATGACAATAATGATCCATGGTGACAATTTGGGTTCTCTCCTTCTGATTCAACCATCGGTGCGCAAGACTGCCTATCCATAACAACCATCTATTATAAAGACAGATCTATGTGTTTTCCTTTGTACGGGTGCTCTGCAGGTTTGACAGTTTCTTGAGCCTGAGCATTCTCCTGTCCATCGGAACCATTCTGCTGATTCCCATCATGGGTATGACCATCACGCACCGAAGTCTGTGAAGTTTCGTCCATTGCTTCACTTCGTTGCCTTGCTTCATTTGCTTCTTTCGATGTTTGCTCTGCCAAAAGATTCTGATCTGTAATCGGTCGCTGCTGGGCTTCACTTTGATAACGTCCCGCTTCACTTGTTCGTGGTACCGCAATCTGCAACTCCACTGCTTTGAAACTCATACGCTCACCTCACGGTTTCGAATGGATTTCTTCATGTGCCTGAATGCTGTACTTAAACGTATGGAACCATCGTAATATCACCATCGTGATAATAAAATGAAATTCGACTCACTGGATCTTTAATAAATTTCGTGTATCTGCCGATAACTATTTTAGAGCCTCCATAAATTATCTTCAGAATATCAACACGAGCCTTACTTGTATCTTCAAGTGCCTTTTCAATTTCAAAGATACGCATTTTCGTTTCTTCACTTATACGAAGAGCAGATTTCTGCGTAGTACTCAGCTTGATTCGCATCGACATCTTATCTGGAGTTAGTTGTCCAACGGCAGCTAATTGATCCAGCAATGTCAAAGCTTTCTTCGTTTTATCCAAGGAATCCATCTGCTCTCTGACTTCCTTGCGCAAATCATTGAGTTCGTTACGCAGCTTTGGCAGCACACCAACTTCAATGGAAGTGACCGTGGACATGCTGTTGCCCACAACACGCGCTGAGACGTTCTGACCAGCCTGGATTGAGCCACCAACGATAAGACCCTTGGTGCCCGCACAGATGACACCGTGGCCAGCACGAATATTGGAATGCATAATACTTTGGGAAACCAGAACATCTTCACCGGCATCCACGTTGCCTTCTTGAATGAAAGTACATTTAACATTATGGCCTGCTTGTACCAGTCCTTTGTTATAACCAATAATACCACCGGTAATTTCGATTGAGCCGCCTGCTTCCAGTTCAGCTCCTTCGACACCTCCGACGACACGAATGTCACCTGCTGCTTTTACTTTAAATCCGGTAAGTACATTGCCTCGTATGACAACTGTGCCTACAAAGTCGATATTTCCTTTATTGTAGTCAACGTCACCATTGACTTCATAAACCGGAAACACATTCAGTTTGTTACCGTCCGTTTTGGTAACCAGCCCATCCAGTGCAGCATACATCGCAGAACCATCCGGGTTAATCACAACGTTTTTCCCAACTTTAAACCGAGCTTCTTTTCCCGGACGATAAGGAATTTCTTCACCCGTTACTGCCCTGCCCGGTATGCCCTCGCAAGGAGCAATCCGCTGTGCAATGATCTGACCACTACGGACATTGTTTAACCGGGTCACTTCTTTGTAATCGACAGTTCCATCTTCTGATTCCAGTGGTCGTCGTTCATTCGTATCGTCCATTCCAACCAGAACCTTGATGAAGCCATCTGTTCCTTGAATGGGAGCCACACCTTCTGCAATCTTGTATTTATCTTTTAAATAGGTTTCAGGGTTGCTCACAAAAAGTAATAATGCCTCTCGCGATACACCTTGTTTGATGCCCTTGTTCGCCACAAATTGTTCAAGTTCATCGATCGTGCAGGCAAAGCCTTCTTCCTCTTTGGAAAATTCAAGGTAGGCTGTGCATTTGTCGTCCGATAAAACAATGTTTAAACATTGTTCCAAAGCAGTCCGCTGTGTCACTGCAATTCTTCCCCCTTTTAGACTTTCCACTCCCCAAACTCCAATGATATTACTTCTCTCTATTAATCTTTACGCATCAACAAATCTTTCTGTTTGTCCAACGTGCCGCGTAATCGCAATATTGCCTTGGAATGTAACTGGGATATACGAGACGGAGAAAGAGACATAACCTCAGCAATTTCACTAAGAGAAAGATCTTCGTAATACAAGAGTGAAACAACCGTTCTCTCTTTTACCGTCAACTTGTCAAGCCCTTGCACCAAGGCTTCCTTCAAATAAAACTCATTCACTTTATAATCTGGATTTTTGGCTTTCTCATCCACCATCAAAGACAGACGAGTCTCAGACTCTTCTTCACGAATGGGGTCCTCCAGCGAGCAAAGTGACATGACTGCCACTTCCTGAAGCATATGTTGAAAATCTTTAGTGGACACGTCCAGATACTCGCTCATTTCCTCATCACTAACAGACCTGAGATAACTTTGTTCCAGCTGTTGGTAGGCGTCTTCGATTCGCTTGGCCTTCTCCCGCACAGAACGCGGAACCCAATCACCTTGACGCAGACCGTCAAGAATGGCTCCGCGGACCCTCCATGATGCATAAGTTTCAAATTGCAGACCACGTTCATAGTCGAACTTCTCCAATGCATCAATTAACCCCATAACGCCATTACTCTCCAAGTCATCCTTGGGAACATTTTTGGGCAAGCCAACAGCCAGTCGACCGGATACATAATTTACAATGTGAAGATACTTTTCAATCAACGTTTTCTTGGCTTCAAGATCTCCATGTTCTTTCCACTTTTCCCACAGATCAGAATGGTTCAAATGTGAAGCTTTACGCTCGTTCAATTGCTTTCACCCTCCTTATTTGTCTGTCAGGTGACGAACGGCCTGCGCCAATTCCTCCGGATCCTTGGTCCGGACAAGTTTAGGCGGATCCAAAGGGGCGAATCCCGTTGGAGCTTTCGTCTCAGATGGCGGAAGATCGTCCCCAGATGAAGCGTTCTGTCCACTCTTGAGCAAATCATTCAGCTCTTGTCCATCGTCTTCGATTTTAATGTCCACCTGTGAACCTCTTTGATCTTGAGCACTTGGTGAATCATAACCATACCCACTTCCCTCGATCTGAGGGTTCAGCAGCAATCCCAATCCCCAGCGTAAACCATAGGCTAGGACAAACCAGGCTACGAATCCGATCAATCCGCGAATTAAACTGGTCATTAGCACATTGCTGCTGTATGCTACAAAAAAAGTAAGAATAAACCCAACGATGCCTGCTCCAAGATTAATGCGGTAGTTTCCTATCATAGTCTTATAGTTCCTTTACACCCATTTGGACACTTCGAATAGTCAAAAGCCCAGTTTCACAATCCATCTCAATCGTTCGTCCATAATTCCCACCCGTATCTTCTGCTAGAAGAGGGATGTTGAGTTTTTGAAGCCACTCTCGACAAGAATCTGCATTTCGTGGTCCAATGCGCATGGTATCTCCAGCGCCAGCAAAGGCAAACATCTGAGAGCCTCCGGCCATTTTAGACACAATACGTGAGTGAGAAGCGCCTAGTTTTATCATCTTTTCCAAAAGCTCAGGCAACGCCGTATCCGCATATTTCGCAGTGTTCAGTTTCCCTTCACGGGCGATCTCTGAAGTAGGAAGCATGACATGCGCCATTCCAGCCAGCTTCAAATGTGGGTCATACATTGTTAATCCCACACACGAACCCAAGCCAGTCGTACGGATTACACCAGGAAGATGAGCGATGTTTAAATCCGCCATACCGACTTTAACGACGCTTTTGTCCTCAATCATGGCTCAGTGGCACCCCTAGCGATTCAAATATCTTTGCAAAGGATGGTGGATCCGGAATGAGGAAAAACTGACCCTCAACTTGATCTTCACCTTCAAAGAAAGATGTGTCAATCAACAATGCAGCGTCACCCATCTCGCCAAATTGCAGCAAGCCATAACTTAGAATGGCACCCGCCATGTCGATGGCAAGTCCAGGAACAGTTGGATACATAGACAACTTCGTGAAATCTGCCAAAGAAGAAAGGTAGGATCCAGCCAAAATATTTCCAATCTCGGAAAGCGCTGATTGTTCCATATCTGTAAAAGCGAGTCCTTCTTTCAGTTCAAACCCGGCAAGTCTATTCAACAACATTTTAGCAGCCTCTGGTGTCATCATAAAGAAAAGATTTCCCGGTGCTTCGCCTTCTACACGAAGAAACACGGTAACCACGATGCGTTCATCTCCGCCCACTTTTTCGGCAACTTCTTCAAAAGGGAGCATTTGTACTGTAGGTACACCCATGTCAATCGGTCTGTTGAGGAGTTGAGACAACGCCGTTGCGGCGTTGCCTGCTCCAATGTTACCGACCTCTTTGAGCACATCCATCTGGAATACCTCAAATCGGTTGAACATCTCCACGGTACTAGCCCTCAACACTTTCCAGCTGTACAATCTCGCTTTTATTTAATACTTCGTTTAGGTTGAGCATAATCAACAAGCGTGAATCCTCCAATTTAGCAACACCTCGCAGGTATCTCGCTTTGACGCCGCCAACCACTTCTGGCGGGCTATCGATCGCACTGCTCTTGATGTCAATAACATCATTAGCAGAATCTACAATAAAGCCAACTTGCATGTCGTCTACACCTACGATAACAATACGAGTCTGATCCGTGTATTCCGTTTCCGGAAGGGAGAAACGACCGCGCAGATCAATGACTGGAATTACAACACCGCGTAGATTAATAACTCCTTTTACAAAGGAAAGTGTCTTGGGAACACGGGTAATTGGCATCATGCGCTCAATCGTCTGAACCTTGTCTACCTCAATACCATACTCTTCGGAACCCAATTTAAAGACGATGACTTTCAACTCTTCTTCCATGTAAAAAACCTCCCTATTAAATGTAAGACTTTGCTCTATGCTTATTTAATAAATGCATTAGGATCAAGAATCAGGGCTACTTGTCCATCTCCGAGAATGGTTGCTCCAGAGATTCCTTCAATAGCAGGAAGATAGGTTCCCATTGATTTGAGAACAATCTCACTTTGTCCAATAAATTCTTCAACAGCTACGGCTGCAAGACGGTCGCCTTTGCGAATCACGACAATTTCTGTTTCCTGCTCCTCAGCGTCATTGAAATCCGGTACGGAGAAAACTTCGCTTAAGGACAAGTAAGGAATCAGTGACTCACGGAACGTGATCATTTTATTGCCGTGAATATTACGAACTTGCTCACGTTGTACAATGGCCGTCTCTACAATGGAAGATAACGGAACAGCATATTTCTCTGAACCAAGTCGTACAAGCATTGCAGCAATAATGGATAGAGTCAACGGAAGCTGAACAGAGAAGTTTGTGCCTTTGCCTGGAGTTGAATGAATCGTTACATTACCGCCAAGCGAAGTGATCTTCGATTTTACTACATCCAAGCCAACGCCCCGGCCAGAGATATCCGAGATAATATCAGCAGTACTAAAACCAGGTGCGAACAACAGTTGATTCACTTCATCGTCACTCATCTTGGCACCTTGTTCTTCGGTTACAACACCACGTTTGATCGCGGTTTTCAAAAGCTTGTCGCGGTAGATACCTTTACCATCATCTTCAATCTCGATAAATACGTGATTTCCACTGTGGAAGGCACGAAGGTTTACTATACCCATCTCTGGTTTACCTGCAGCTACACGCTCTGTAATGGATTCCACACCATGGTCAACCGCGTTACGCAGTAAATGCACAAGCGGATCACCAATCTCATCAATTACCGTACGATCCAGTTCCGTCTCAGCACCTGTAATCACCAGATCGATTTTTTTATCAAGTGTCTTAGCCAGATCACGGATCATGCGCGGGAATCGATTAAATACGGTATCTACCGGAACCATACGCAATTTCAGTACAATATTTTGCAGATCTGTGCTAACTCGACTTAGATGAGCTACTGTATCGGATAAATCATTGTTGCCTGTCTCAGTGGCCAGTTGCTCCAGACGTGAACGGTCGATCAATAATTCACTGAACAGGTTCATCAATACGTCGAGACGTTCAATATCCACACGAATGGTACGCGAAGGTGCAGCAGCTTGCTTCGGTGCAGCTGTTTTAGCTGGTGCCGTTGTGGCTTCTTCTTTGGGTACAGAATTCTTATCCGGCGAAGCAACCTCAGCTACAGCTGTTGGTGCAGGTGGTGCTTCAACTGTAGCTGCTACCTGATTGGCCATCTGCTGAAGAGTCTCCTGATCCAGTTGAATGAGCTTCGCACTTTCAATTTCAGAGATACTCATGATGCCTTCTTCCAGTTCGTGCGCCTCTTTAGTTGTTATGTAATACAACGAGAAACTGCGCTCAAACTTCTCCTGCTCAATATCCTGAACGGATGGGTAAGCCTTAACGACTTCACCTGAACGTTCCAGCATATCAAAGACCATATAAGCCCGTACACCTTTTAACTGGCTATGCTCGCTAACAAGCACATCCACGTAGAACACACGATGACCTTCGGCGATCGACTGATCCAGCACTGAATATTGGTATTCATCCAGCTCCACAGCCGAAGAGATTGAAGCGTTAGCCGGCTTGTTTGTTTCTGTAGCAGGTCCATTTCCGTTTGTCATTTCACCATTTTCAATGGCTTGAAGTGAAGCTACGATTGACGACACATCTGCTTTACCTTGTCCACCTTCGGTAATATCCTGAACCATGGTTTCCAAAGCGTCCAGACTCTTGAACATGGTATCAAAAATGAAGTCCTGCATTTTCAACTTCTCATTACGAACCAGATCCAACACATTTTCCATTTTATGTGTCAGTGATGCCAAATCTTCAAAGCCCATAGTTGCTGCCATACCCTTCAAGGTATGAGCGGAGCGGAATATAACCTGAACTATGCCCAGGTCTTCCGGATTGCCTTCAAGTTGAAGCATGTTTTCGTTAAGCGATTGCAGATGATCATTAGACTCATCAATAAACATGGATAAATATTGGTTCATGTCCATTGTGAGGCACCTCCTCCGTGAGTTACACTCCGTTATTTCACTGCTTGAACAAGTTTAGACGCAATCTCCTGCAATGGCAGAAGATGACGAACGCATTGCAGCTCTACAGCAGAACGCGGCATACCATATACAACACATGTTTCTTCATTCTCGGCAAAGGTTGATGTAACTCCAGCTTCGTATAATCTCTTCATCATACGTGCTCCATCACTTCCCATTCCCGTCAGCAAAACAAGATGCCTTTGTAAAGATGTAAACGGCAGAAGTGACTCAAACATCGTATCCACTGAAGGTCTATGTCCATTCACTGGTTGATCTTCAGTCAGCTTCACGATAAACTTCCCGTCTGCTGTTTTGTTAACTTTCACATGGAATCCGCCGGGCGCTATATAGGCGGTTCCTTTTTTCAGAACCATGCCCTCTTCAGCTTCAACCACATGCAGTGGACTGAATGTATTCAATCGTTGAGCCAGAGAACGTGTGAAATTGGGCGGCATATGCTGCACAATAATGACCGGTGCAGGCAAATCAGCAGGCAACTGCTCGAGCAATGTCTTGAGAGCCCTCGGTCCACCCGTAGAACAACCTATTGCCACAAGTTTGTTGAATGGCCCTTCCAGCCCCCCTCCACCTTTGGGGACAGGATTAGGTTTGATTACATCCTTGGCTTTTGCAGAGGCAGAGGTTGCCGCTATTTGATCAGCCGCCACTCTAGCTGCATTAGGTAGTCGAACTTCCTTTGGAGTCTGTACTGGATTAGCTGACCTCACTGCTTTTTCTGCCTTCGTCCCCGAATTACGCTCAGCCTTTGGCAAAGGCTCCGGTTTATTCTCTACGCGACCTGGTTTTGAAGGTGACAATGGTTCAATTGGTTTCTTTGATTTGGCCTGAAAGGCTTCAGTCCGCTCTCGAAGAGAGCGTTGATTCGTCTGGACAGGTTCGATCGTTTTTTTCACAGGCTCCGCTCGATCCCTGGCCGGCATTTCTTTCTGCACTGGCTGAGTTGGGGGAGCAACTGCTCCTCGCAACATGTCTCTATTTTTCATGGATAACTCGCGATCAGCTTTTCTTTTGATCTCATTCATCGCAGCACGCATGCACTCAACCAAGGCTTTACCGACTTGAGCAATATCCTGGTCATGTGAAATAGATGGTTTGCGAATGAAGTCAAATGCCCCGGCTTCAAGCGCCATAATGGTTTCTTTCATGCCTTGTTCATTGATACCAGAGAGCATAATCACGGGTACGAAGGATTCCTTCATAATTGATTTTAATGCATCCAACCCATTCATTTCGGGCATCTCAACGTCCATTGTAATAATATCGGGTTTCAATTCTAGTGATTTTTGAATCGCTTCTCTACCGTTTGATGCCGTTGCCGTAACCTTGAATTCCGGATCCGCTTGGATCAAATCCGTAACAATCTTACGCATAAAAGCGGAATCATCGACAACCAATACTTGATACGCCGCCATGTTGTGTCACCCCTGTTTCCTTTATTCAGAAATCATGTTGTCCGTTTAAGCCACTTATTCATAAATCCCCTGATTCCTGTCAAGGTTCCGGATCCCGGAGTTGCAGGTACAGCCAGATAACGAAGAGCAAGTTTCTCTATATCTCTAGAGGCTTTGGCATTGGGATAAGCCAGACTATAGGGCATTTGCCTTTTAACCGCCTTGACTACCTGGGCGTCTTCTGAAATATACCCAAGCAGCGGAATATCCGTCTGCAAAAACCGCCTCGCCACTCCAGCTATTTTATCTGCCACCCGTTCCGCTTCTCGTTCGTCTTCCACCCGGTTAACGATCATCCGAAAGGGCGTAGCATTTTCCTGGCCGTGCATAACTTTGACTAAAGCATAAGCATCGGTTATTGAAGTCGGTTCAGGTGTCGTTATAATCAGGCATTCATCAGCAGCACCGATGAACTTCATATTCTCTCTGGAGAGTCCTGCCCCAGTGTCAAAGATGACATAATCCATTTCCTGGGCAATATCCTCGACTTGACTGGCGAAGAACTCCAGATCACGATCAGACAATGAGAACAACTCTTTCATGCCCGATCCTCCAGCGATGTAAGGCAAACCACTGGCACCCAGTTGTATGATCTCCCTTATGGATTTTTGTCGGTACAACAGGTGGTAAAGATTATAGGAAGAAGACGTACCCATAAGAACATCAATATTAGCCATTCCAATATCGGCATCAAACACAAGTACCTTTTGCCCCAAAGCCTGCAATGCCAAGGCAAAGTTCAGTGTAAAATTGGATTTACCAACACCTCCCTTACCACTGGCCACAGTAATGATTTTCGAGGATCGAATATCTCGCTCAATGCCTTCCAATTCCAATGGCGCGGAGACCATACTTCGAAGTGCAGCTGCCTGATCCTTCATTGTGACCATTCTCCCAGCAACTGTTTAGACAACGAATCTGCATCCGGCTTCAACAAATCGTCCGGAACATTTTGTCCATTTGCCACATATGCGAGCTTGAGTGGAAAGCGGTGTAACAAGTTAAATAGCGGGCCGCAGCTCCCAGTCTCATCCATTTTGGTGAAAATCACCTTATCCAGACCATATTTACTGAAATGTTCCGTGATCTGAACCATATCAGCACTTTTGGAAGTCATACTCATGACCAGAAAGGTTTCGCTATTCTCTACAGGAGCAAGCAAACTTTGCAGTTCCGAAACAAGTAACTCATTTCTGTAGTTTCTACCCGCTGTATCCATAAAGATCAAGTCACAATTCTCTAATCGAGAAATGGCACGTTGTGTATCACCGGGTGATTGTACCACCTCAAGTGGAACATTCAGTATAGATGCATATGTTCTAAGCTGTTCTACCGCCGAGATCCGATACGTGTCTGATGTAATGAATCCAACTTTACGCTGTTTTTTAAACATTTGTTCAGCAGCCAATTTTGCAATTGTCGTAGTTTTCCCTACACCTGTTGGTCCAGCTACATAGACGATTCGCGTGGTAGGAAGAATGCCTTCTTCAATACGTTGCTCCAAAAAGTGCATGACCTCAAGCTTCACTACTTGCTCTACATCCTGTTCTTTCAATCCATCCTCAGACCATTTTACTTGAATCGAATCAAACCAGGATTCCCATACTTCAGGCCAAACTTCTTGTTCTGTCAAACGTTCTCGGATCATATGAAGTTCCTCTGGCACAGGGTCCGCAGAAGTACCTTGCTTTGAAAGCCTGGTCACCATCTGTTTTAGATCCTGCAATTCAGTCATCAACTTATCCTGCTGCAGCTCTGAACCTGTTGGCTTCGAACCAGTTGTTGAACCCGAAAAATCCGCCCCTTGCGGTCGCGGTTTATGATCCGTGCTCGAAGAACCTGAGCCGCTGTCTATGTCTGAACCGATATTACGCGATTCAAACACAGACGGGGCAGCAACAGATTGGTCCTGTACACTTTGATCAGCTGTATTCGTTGTCGCCGACTCATCAGAAGCCGCAACAAACGAACGAGCTGTTTGCCGATAAGTCTCAGGTACTAATGCACGAGGTACAGGTGTGAATTGATTTTGTACTGGCTTTGTTGTTTGCTTGTTTTCTTCCTTATCCACTGCAGCTACAACTTCGATCCGTTTTTTGCGAAACATTCCCATCACACCGCCCACCTTAATCTCTTTGGTGGACAGAATAACGGCATCACTTCCCAGGTCTTTGCGAATTTGAAGCATAGCTTCGGGCATGGTCTCAACAACGTATTGTTTTACTCTCATAAGTTCACCACCCCGATACTTTGAATTTCAACATTCGGCTCCAACTCGCTGTAGGAAAGCACTGGAATGTCCTGCATTGTACGTTCAATAACCTGACGCAGATACATCCGAATGGTTGGAGAAGTTAATACAACAGGTTGTTGACCTGATTGAATCAAACGGTTCACTTGTTCACTGAGCTTCTGATATACACTTTGTGTAGATACAGGGTCTAGCGCAAGATAACTGCCTTGATCCGATTGTTGCACACTTTCAGCAATTTTCTTCTCAAGACCAGGTCCAACCGTGATCACTCGAAGTGTCTCACCTTTCTGTGAAAACTGCTGAGTAATCTGACGTGAGAGGGATTGTCTGACGTATTCAGTCAGCACATCAGGATCCTTCGTATACGTACCATAGTCAGCCAGAGTCTCGAAGATGGTCACCATATCCCGAATAGATATTTTCTCACGCAATAACTTGGCAAGCACTTTCTGTACATCACCAATGGAAAGTAGAGAAGGGATCAGTTCATCCACAAGAGCAGAATAGTTCTCTCTGAGATTATCCACAAGTGCTTTTGTCTCTTGTCTTCCAAGTAACTCATGCGCATGTTTCTTAATCAGTTCCGTCAGATGTGTAGCCACAACGGAAGGCGGGTCTACGACCGTATATCCCGCAAGTTCCGCTCTGTCTTTGGTTACTTCATCAATCCATAGTGCTGGAAGTCCAAAAGCAGGCTCCGTCGTTTCAATACCTGTCACAGACTCCTCATCATAACCAGGACTCATGGCAAGGTAATGATTCAACAACAGTTCTCCTCCTCCTACCACATTACCCTTGATTTTGATAACATACTCATTGGGTCTGAGCTGGATATTATCTCGAATCCGTATGACCGGAACGACCAAGCCCAGTTCAAGAGCACACTGCCTCCGAATCATAATGATCCGATCCAATAAGTCCCCACCCTGTTGATTATCAGCAAGCGGGATTAAACCATAACCAAATTCAAACTCAATAGGGTCCACCTGAAGCAGATTAATTACACTTTCAGGACTTCTAACCTCTTCAATCTGCTGTTCTTCTTCCAACTGTTCTTCCGCTACTTGTTTCAAATTCAGATTATTCTGCATACGCCACGCGGAATATGCCAACACACCTGCCAATGGAAGCGTAGTAATAACATGAATTGGTGTGAAGAAACCGAGCATGGCAATAACGAAAGCTACGATATAAATGAGTATTGGATATGTAAACAGTTGCCCCGTAATATCATCTGCCAAGTTCCCTTCTGATGACGCTCTGGTGACGATAAGTCCTGCTGCTGTGGAAATAAGCAGAGCAGGGATTTGGCTTACCAATCCATCTCCGATAGTCAATACAGAGTACGTTGACATTGCTTCTGCGAAAGCCATCCCATGCACAGTCATACCGATAATAAATCCACCAATGAGATTGATCAGGAGGATAATAATACTTGCAATTGCGTCACCTTTTACGAATTTACTTGCCCCATCCATCGCTCCATAGAAATCCGCTTCACGTTCAATTTTGGAACGACGCTCACGAGCTTGTTGCTCGTTGATCAGACCCGCATTCAGATCCGCATCGATACTCATTTGTTTACCAGGCATCGCATCGAGGGTGAATCGGGCAGCAACTTCAGCTACACGCTCAGACCCCTTTGTAATAACGATAAACTGAACGACAACGAGGATCAAAAACACGATAAATCCAATGGCAATTTGCCCTCCAGCAATCCAGCTACCAAAGGTAGCAACTACGGCTCCGGCATCCCCATCACCAAGGATTAGCTTGGTTGTCGAAATGTTCAGTGCTAGTCGGAATAGTGTAGTGATCAACAGCAAAGCTGGAAAAATGGAAAACTGCAACGCTTCTTTGCTGTTCATAGCGACAAGGAGTATCATCAGTGCAATAGTAATATTGACGACGAGTAACAAGTCCAACAGCCAGGGCGGGATCGGGAGAATCATCATTAACACAATACCAATGATACCCGCAAGGACAGATATATCTTTAATTTTCAATGAATGTACGGCCTCCGATCCCCTTTTATTTCGTTCTGCCCTTTAGTTTATATACATAAGCCAGCACTTCAGCTACAGCTTGAAACAAATCGGCCGGTATGGCGTCACCAATCTCGGCTCTCTGGAACAATGCCCGTGCCAGCGGCTTGTTTTCCATCGTAATAACACCGTTTTCTTTTGCAATTTCCTTAATACGCAAGGCGACATAATCCTGACCTTTGGCAATAATCTGTGGTGCCTCCATCTCGGAACCTTCATACTTTAATGCAACCGCAAAGTGAGTTGGGTTCGTAATGATTACATCCGCATTCGGCACTTCCTGCATCATACGCTGCATAGCCATACGACGCTGGCGTTCCCGGATTTTACCTTTGATCAGCGGGTCACCCTCCATTTTTTTGTACTCATCCTTAATGTCTTGCTTGGACATACGGATCTTCTTCTCATGATCATACTTCTGATACATATAATCAAATATTGCAAGTATCATTAATGCCACTGCAATCTTGATTCCAAGACTTAAAGTGATCGACGCTGCGAAATGTAAAATAGCATCCAATGAAAAATGAGAAAGTGAAGCAATATCTGACTGGTAGCCCTTAATTGTGCTGTAAACGAGATAACCGATAATCGACATTTTCAAAATGGACTTAGCAAATTCCACTAATGAGCGGAGAGAGAATATATTTTTGAAACCTTTAATGGGGTCCAGTTTCTCAAGCTTTGGCTTTAAACCTTCTCCTACAAGAAGAAAACCAACTTGCATGTAGTTAACGATCAAAGCAACCAGTAACGCACCCAGCAAAACGGGAGCGATCAATAACAAAACTTCAATGCCATAGCGCATCATAAGCGCCATTACATTCTCTCCGGTGATTTCCATACTCAATCGATTGATGAAGATATCTGTAAACAGACGAACTATACGTTCTTTATAGAAATTGCTGAATACCATCATGATCAAAAACGCGAACAGAAGAATGGATGCGCCAGATAGTTCAGCGCTTTTTACAACCTGTCCTTTTTTTCGTGTATCCTGTCTCTTTTTCGGGGTAGCTTTCTCCGTCTTCTCCCCTGAAAACAACTGGAGGTCGAGTTGAAGTTTCATCCGTGTCTTTTCCTCCGTTTCACTCAGCCGGGCCTTTGTCCAATGGTTCCAAGCAATTTTTCCATCGATCTGAATATTGCTTCGAACAATTGACTAAATACAAAGGAGAAACTGGGAACCAGCAAAAGCAAAATAGCAAGACCAACGAGTAACTTAAGCGGCAACCCAACTGCAAATACATTAAATTGAGGAGCAGTTTTGGCCAAAAAACCCAATCCAACATCCGTCAAAAACAACGCAACTACAATCGGAGCCGACATCTGAAAAGCCAGCATAAATGATTGACCTAAGGTCTGAATCAAAAATTCAGCAATACTTCCATCTGCCAACCGTAGGAAAAACACATTTGATAATGGCACCCACCGGTAACTGTAAACTATCGCATCCAGCAAATAATGGTGTCCATTCATCGTCAGAAACAGAAGCATAGCAAATGCGTACTTCAAGTTTCCCGTAAGTGGCGCTGAAGCACCTGTCATTGGATCATATACATTGGCCATACCAAAACCGATCTGTAGATCGATAAAGGTCCCCGCAGTCTGAACAGCCGTCATCAACAGATAAGCCACAAAACCTAAAAGCAGGCCAATTAGAATCTCTCTGATGATCAATAAAACATAGCTCAGATCGGTGGGTACGGTCTGGTCTATTCCGTAAATCAAATAGACAGACAATGTGACAAATGCAGAGATACCAATTTTAACTGAAGTTGGCACATTTCGAGCCGAAAAAACTGGCGCAGTTACAAAAAATGATGTGATTCGACAAAACATAAGCAGAGCGACAGGGAAACTTTGCAACAATGTCTCCATTTGCTAAAGCCTACCCTATGTATCTGTATAGATTATCGAGAATGTTAAACGTAAAATCGACCAAGATATTTAAGATCCAAGGTCCAAACAAAAGTACTGCCAGAAGTACGGCAACAATCTTCGGCACAAAAGCTAATGTTTGTTCCTGAATTTGAGTTGTCGCTTGAAAAATACTGATTGCAAGTCCTACAACCAGAGCTAGTATAAGCATGGGTGCACTGGCCAGCAATGACGTGTATACCGCTTTCCCGGCCAGACCGATAATAAATTCCGAAGTCATGACCGTCCTCCTTTAACTTTCCGGATCAAGTGTTAAAACTCAGTAACAGTGACTTGACAACCAGATACCACCCGTCCACAAGGACAAAGAGCAGTATTTTGAAAGGTAATGAGATCATGACCGGTGGAAGCATCATCATCCCCATTGCCATGAGTGTACTCGCGACAACAATGTCTATAACCAGAAACGGAATAAAAATCATAAACCCCATCTGGAAAGCTGTCTTCAACTCACTGATTACATATGCCGGCACCATAACAGTAATTGGGATATCCTGATAGGTCTTTGGTTGTTCAGTCTGATTGTACTTCATAAACAGCAGAAGATCTTTTTCTCTAGTGTGACTAAACATAAATTTCTTCATGGGATCCGCTGCTTTTTCAAGTGCCTCGGTTTGCGTAAGCTCTCCCTGGAGATAGGGCTGAAGCGCTACCTGATTTATGGAAGACAACGTCGGCGACATAATGAAAAGTGTCAGAAATAGCGCCAAACCGACCAGCACCTGATTGGGTGGCATTTGTTGTGTACCCAAAGATGTACGTATAAAACCGAGCACAATCACAATCCGAGTAAAACTGGTCATCAGTACAAGCATTGCTGGAGCAATACTAAGCACCGTAATTAACAGAATGATGGACAGTGAACTCGTGCTTGGTGTTCCTCCATCACCGTTTCCAATCTGAATATCAATATTCGGAATGGGTTCGGCAAAGGCAACCGTTACAGATGCCAGACTGATAAGTCCTAATAAACAACACGCTAACCAAATCTTTTTCTTCATGAATCCCTCGACCGATCTGTAGTATTGTCTTTATCCAGGAGCTCTTCCATCTTCTCTTTACGGTTAGGCATCTGCCGAAGTTTGGATTCAAACATTTCGTGAAAAGAAGTTGTGTCCTCTAGTTCCATTTCCCGTGGCGGTTCTTCTCTACGGAAACGTTTTGTGAGCTTGGCAATGAGAGGTGACAGATTCCCTTGTTGTGCAGCAGCATCTCGTTCGAAGGAAGCAATGATTCTTTTCGCCTCTTCCAGATCCGAAACCTTATCTATCAACTGGATGTCTTCACCTACGCCAAGCAGATATACATTCCCACCAATTTCTATAATTTGCAAGGACTTGTTTTGTCCCAATCCGACCCCGCCAAGGGTACGAATTGTGCCGTGCCGGAACATTTGCTGATTCCGTTTGTTTAAGAACCGGATCAGATAAACAATAAGGACCAGGATGACGGCCAGGACAACAATCACCCATACAAGCTGTAAATAATAATTGGCTCCCGCGCCAGCTGCTTCTGGAAAATCACCCTGAGCCATCATCATGTCTCTTAAACGCCCAGTGTCTTGCTAATCGCTTCGATAACCCGATCAGATTGGAAAGGTTTAACAATAAAGTCTTTAGCACCTGCTTGAATAGCGTCGATTACCATCGCTTGTTGACCCATCGCGGAGCACATAATTACTTTAGCGTTAGCATCAATCTTCTTAATTTCTTTCAAAGCTGCAATGCCATCCATCTCAGGCATCGTAATATCCATTGTGATCAGATCTGGACGAAGCTCTTTAAATTTCTCAATTGCTTGTGAGCCATCCTGTGCCTCACCAACAACCTCATATCCATTTTTGGACAAAATGTCCCGGATCATCATTCTCATAAATGCAGCGTCGTCTACGACTAAAATTCGGTTTGCCATCTTGATTCAAGTCCTCCCTAAATTGTGCTTATTGTAATTTCTGAATTCGGTCCCATTGGCTTACGATATCTATAACACGAACACCAAAGTTTTCGTCAATAACGACAACTTCTCCCTTGGCGATCAGTTTGTTATTCACCAAAATATCGACAGGTTCCCCGGCTAACTTATCCAGTTCGACAATCGAACCCTGTGACAGTTCCAAAATATCTTTAATTTGCTTCTGGGTCCTTCCTAATTCTACGGTGACTTTAAGGGGAATGTCCATCAATAAATTCAAATTGTTTTCGTCTACCTGGCCATACGCCCCATTTTGCAAATTGGCGAATTGAACTGGTTGTACGTTAACATTCCTATTTGGCATTCCACCGTAATGTTGAGGTGCACCATAAGGTTGCTGCGGTGGCACGCCATACGGCTGCTGTGGCGGCATTCCTTGCGGCATACCCATTGGAGCTTGTCCATATCCGTTATAGTCCTGAACAGGCTGCTGAGGAGCCTGTGGGGGCTGCTGGTGTTGAATGGGCGGCTGCTCCGCAACTGGTGGTGGCGTTGCTGGTACAGCTACTGGCGCAGGTTCAAGTGTTGATGCCACTGGTGCGCTGGCAGTTGACTCCTGAGCGCCTCCAATCAGCATATCTACCATATTTTTGGCAAAATGCACTGGAAGCAACTGCATCAGATTGGAATCAATCAGATCCCCGATTAACAAACGAAATGAAACTTGGATGAGGGTCTCATCTGCTGGAAGATTACTTACACCCTCTCCACTCTCCAGATTGAGAATATCGATTCCCGGAGGGGAAATATTCACAAAACGATTAAAAATCGTGGACATTGAGGTTGCAGAGGAACCCATCATCTGGTTCATCGCTTCCTGTACCGCACTAATATGGATTTCATTCAGTTCTTCATCGACCGGATTCCCTTCGCCACCCAGCATCAAATCAGCGATGACTTGAGCATCTCTCTTCTTGATAACAAGTGAGTTAATGCCTTCGAATCCATCCACGTAATTCACATGAACCGCAACATGTGGCTTGGGAAAAGCTTCTTCAAATTGTATTCGACTAATGATGGAAACCTTAGGTGTTGTAATATCTACTTTTAGGCCCAATAGCGTGGACAAAGCCGTTGCCGCGCTACCAAATGTAATGTTACCAATCTCCCCCAAGGCGTCCTGTTCCATCTCAGTCAAAAAATCATCAACCGTCTTTTCAGCGGGTTCCGAGCTGTTTATCGATTCTGATTGCCTGAGCAAAGCATCGATTTCTTCCTGGGATAAATAATCCTTACTCGTCAAATTCTTCAACTCCTTCGGTGACAATCTCGTCTATTTGCACAGCCACACGGTCCTTGATTGTTCCCGGACTGCCTCTATACTTCAGTCTGTCACCCACTTTAATGGAAAGTCCCTCATCAACTGGTTTGTTTAAGGTGATGACATCACCAACAGAAAGACCCAAAAATTCTGCAATTGAAATTCTCGATTCTCCCAATTCCGCAACGATTGGTAACTTGGCTTGGTTCACACGCTCTTTTAGAGCATCATACTCCTCCGGAGCTCTCGTTTTTTTCTCCGAAACAAACCACTGATGAGTTGACAACCGGGACATAATAGGTTCAAGAACGACATGTGGTATACATAGATTGATCATGCCTGTCGTGTCACCGATTTTGGTACTGAGCGAGATCAGAGCAATGGTCTCATTAGGAGATACAATCTGCATAAATTGCGGATTCGTCTCCAGTGCTTCCATCCTTGGGGAAATATCCAATACTGTCTTCCATGCTTCCTGCAAACTTTCAAACGCACGGCTGAATATCCGCTCCATGATGGTCGTCTCAATCTCCGTCATGGATACAATCTTGGTCGGAGCAATTCCGGTTCCACCAAGCAGGCGATCCAACATCGCATATCCCACGTTGGGATGGACTTCCATCACCATTCGTCCCTGTAGTGGCTCCGCTTCAAAAATGTTCAATATCGTCATCTTAGGAATAGAACGGATAAACTCATCATAAGGCAACTGTTCGACCTGAACGACATTGATTTGAACGAACGTCCGCAGTTGGGCTGAAAAATAAGTGGTGAGAAAGCGTGCAAAGTTTTCATGAATACGAGTCAAGCTTCTGATATGGTCTTTGGAAAAACGCACTGCCCGTTTAAAATCGTACGATCTGATTTTCTTCTGAGTTTCTTCCTTCTTCAATTCTTCTGCGTCCATTTCACCAGAAGAAAGGGCTGCTAATAGGGCGTCAATCTCATTTTGTGATAATACATCCACCATGTTCTCACCCCCTTACAGGTCTACAGCGTGTTCTGTTCATTACATTGGTGCTATAACAATGTCTGAAAAACTAGTGCTTTTCAATTTCGGCTCAGGCAATGCCTCATTAATTAGACCTGTCAGTTTCTCATTGAATTGTTTCATACCTTTGGCCGAACTCAGTTCCTCAGCCTTGGTGTCTGCGAGTGCCTGAATAATAATAGGCTTCACCGTAATGCTTTTAATTTTTTCAAAATCTTCTTTGGCTGTTTTGTCAGATAACCTGAAAGAAAAACTAACCATAATAATACGATCCGGATCGGCCAGATTCGTTTTAATCTGTGCAAGCTCTGACGATACCTCTACAATTTCATCCGCAGTCATTTTTTTTTCTTCAGCAGCTGCCGCCGTATGTGTGTCGTCCTTATTCCCGTTCTGTCCTTGCATAAATACAAACACAACCACCACAATGAGTGTTATTGCCAGCAACATTGTTGCAAGCCAGGGCATCATTTTTTTCATCAGGATTCCTCCGTTTGCTGCACTTTAATAGTGGCTGCCTGAACCCCGATTTCACGGTTGTAATCTTTAATCTTGGAAATAACGTCATCGGCTTTTTCAAGCACAATCAGTCTCTTTCCAGTTACCAGAGTAATATACGTATCCGGCGTTTCTTCCACAATTTCAACCATCAGCGCATTTAACCACATGGGAGAACCATTTAACCGCGTAACCGAAATCATGCTAAGCCCCCTTAATCAGAGTGGGAGGAGCAAGCTCCCCCACGTTTTAAAAACTCTTTAATCAGCTATTAACGTTTCAGGTTAACAACTTCCTGAAGTATTTCATCCGACGTTGTAATGATCCGGGAGTTTGCCTGGAATCCACGCTGAGCTACGATCATCTCTGTAAATTCACCGGTCAGATCCACATTAGACATTTCGAGCTGTCCAGCAATGATCGCTCCTGTTCCGTCCTCAGCACTGTTTGCTGTTAAAGGATCAAGAGTACCGTCAGGATTAGCGTTAGCTGTCATCCGGTATAGGTTACCCCCGATTTTTTCCAATCCTTCAGGGTTAACTACCTTCCCTATCCCGATTTGAGTTTCGCCTTCGATTGTTCCATCAGCCATGGTTTGGTTAATCATACCGTTCTGTCCGATTGTAAATGAAACAACATCATCACCAATTGTGATTGCTTCCCCTTCACTGTCTAATACGAAGAGTCCATCAGATGTAACCAGATTACGAGCTGCATCTACATGAAAGTCCCCGGCGCGAGTCAAAAATGGAACTTCCTGATCGTCCCCCATGGAAACTAAGAAGAACCCGTCACCATTAATACGCAAGTCCGTTGGATTGTTTGTTGTCATAGGACTTCCTGCAAGATGCAATGTATCTATAGATCCCACAGATACACCCAAACCGATTTGCTTTGCATTCACACCACCAGATGGAGTATCAGTTGGGGCAGTTACCCCTGCCGTAGTTTGGCTCATAATATCTTTGAACATAACCCGACTGCCTTTAAAGCCAACCGTGTTTACGTTCGCAATATTGTTACCAATTACATCGAGTTTGGTTTGAAAACCCCGCATCCCGGAAACGCCTGAGTACATTGATTTCAACATTTTTAAAAATCCTCCCAGTCTTCATTTGGTTACCGCATCAGTCGGTCAGCGGCATTCCGGCTCCCGAGAAGGGCCAGCCGGTCAAGAAATGATTACAGCACTATCAATCTGAGTGAACACATTATCCTTCATGCTTTCACTATCCATAGCTGTAACCACAGTACGATTTTTGACATTGACGATAAAAGCCATATCCTGCATTAAAATCAATGACTCTTTGGCTCCTTTGGCAGCAGCTTTGTCCAAAGCAGAACCAATCTGTTCCATTTGCTCGCTCTTGAGTTCAATACCACGCTGTTCCAATCGTTTGGCAGCATGATTGCTCAATTTCAGAAGATTATCTTCCAGCACCTTTGCAAAAGGTTTTTCAGGTATAGCCGAAGCTTCTCCCGTTTTGGGTCTTTGAAGCATATTCGGTGTAATCGGGCCTGCGTATAATTGTCCAACCGTTATGCGATCACTCATATCGTTTTCCCGCTATCTTCCGTATCACCCGTTTCAGCGGATGATTCAACTTCCTGGCTCTCGTTTGTTTCAGGGGTTACATCCTGAACGTTCTGTACCGGAGTTTGACTCTCTTCTGCCTGTTTTGGATAATTCACCTGAATGATCTCATCCAGCTTAATCTCGTCGTTGCCCACTTTTGCGTATTGAACGCTATCTCTTACAATGATGGAATCTACAATACCCTGACGAAGAGTTCCGCTATCATCTTTATTAGAAGAAAGCCAACTTACCTCCATGCCAATCATACCGGATACAGCACCAAGGGACTGGTTCAATGTTTTAAGCTGCGTAGAAATATTGACCAGTTGTTCCACTGAGCTGAACTGTGCCATTTGAGCGATAAATTCCTTATCCTCCATCGGCTGCATCGGGTCTTGATTTTGCAGCTGGGTAATCAGGATTTTTAGAAACTGATCTTTACCCAATTCTTTTGTTGCAGCACTTGTGGTTGCTTTATTAGCTGCCGAATAGTTCGGCCAGGTATTATTCATTGAAACAATTTCATTAGCCATTTGCTCACCTCATTTCTGTTTAAGCCTTAGCACTAAACGTATCTCTCTGTAATTCGTTTCCTTCGACTTGCTCGCTACGCCAGTTACGCAATTCGTCTTGAATCCCTGCTGTAGCTATAGCATCTTCCGATTGTTCCTCACGCTCACGCGAACGGCGTTGTTGCTGAGAGTTACTTCCCGGCTGACGACCTCCGTCCTGATACATCTGTGATCCGATTGAACTGTTCTGTGTAACCTCAAGTCGTTCCACTTGAATTCCCTGGGCTTGAAGTGAAGAACGTAGCTGTGTCATTTGTTGTTCAAGCATGTCTTTAGCCATCGTATGCTCAGTCATAAACCGTGCAACCAACTGCCCGTTCTGCAAGGTAATTTGAACATCCAATTTACCTAGATGCTCAGGCCGAAGTGAGATGGTCGCCTCGGAAAACCCTTTTTGCTGGACAATATCCAGCTTGTTAACCACAAACTGTGTCATTTCCTTGGCAAACTGTGATGTTTGTATTACAGGTTCAGCCGGTTTTCCTGCTGTTGTACCTGATGAACGCAAAGACAGCTCTCCTGCAGTAATGATGGTTGAATGTTCCACTTCTCCACCTGCATTTGAAGCAGATGTGGTCTCAGCCTCAGCTTTCACCTGGGTTCCAGAATTCGCCACTGCTGCAACAAGAACTTGTGGTACGACAGAATCCTGTTTGGATGTTTGAAGCGAAGTACTTGGAGCGACTTGTACAGTCTGATCCTTAACTGCAGTCAATGTATCCAGTATGGATTTCAGTTCAGTCCATCCTTTGTTACTAGCGGTATCCACTCCAGCCTCTTGAAGCTGACTCTGCAGAGATTGTAACAAATGTTTGAATTCAGGAGCGTTCTTCGCAACGTTACTCTCAGGATCATTCATTCCAGCTACTAATTGTGTAAGCATATCTTGCAGAACAAAACGTACTGCTGCCGGATGCTGCGACAGTTCAATTGCGGGTACTGTTTTTACGCTTTCCGCTCCGCTCGAAGACTCGTCGGAACCTTCTGCATTGGTACCTGAAGGATTACTTAATTGTGTATACATCTGTTGAATCAGAGTTTGCAAACCTGCAAGTAGAGCCGGGTCATTTTCCAAAGCTTCGTCAAGCGCATCCAAGTCCGTGAACAACGAATTCAGTATATCCGTGATTGATGCCGCTTCTCCTTCTTCTTCGTCACTTGTAGCAAAGGAAAACACCAACGGATTGGCAGTTAAACTTCCAGTAGCGCTTGAACTATCACCTTCTGTGTTTCCTCCAGATAACGATTGTGCAAGAGTTTGGAGAAATTCACCGCTAGCACCTGTAACTGAACCTTTCGATTGTGCTCCGGTTGTCTGACCTGTTCCTGTTGCTTTTGCAGATGCTGTGGATGCCATTTGATATACAATCGACATTTATTTTCACCTCCTCTCGGTTATACAGTGTAATCAGCTCTACTTGTTACCCATTAATCTGTTCAAAATTTTTGCAGTTTGAACCGAGTCCTCTGAAGACATGTTCTCAAGCAATTGAGAGCGTGTTGCATCATCCACTGAATTCAGGATGGTCAATGTTTTGTCCGGACTTAACTTGTATGTTTCCAATAAAAGCTTGGCTCCACTTGAAGCATCCATCGAAGCAAACGTTTGGCTAAGCTGGTTTTTATCCAGGTTTTTGCTCGTGGTTGTTGTTGCAGTTGATGTTGCCGCGGTTTCTTTCTTCAATCTGGATTGCAGCGCATCCAGTGCCAGATCCCCGGACGGTTTAGCATCCTTCATCATCATGGTGACATCGGCTGCTGTTTTCGGGTCCATCTTTTCAAGCACCTTGGTCCGAGCAGATGACTGCATGGCATTCAACAACAATACCATTTCCTCGTTCGTCATATTTTGCAAAATCGGTGCAGCTTTGCTCGGGCTCATGTCAGCATACATTTTAGCCAAATCTTTGATTTGCTTTTGATAATCAGATTCCGTTTCCGGCGTTGCTGCCGTAGCCGTTTCAGCCGCTTTTTCCGCATCATCCAACTTCTTCTGAAGGTCCGTGGCCTTCTTTGCTTCGGTTGTTGTCGCTTCCTGTGCCGCCTTCAGCTCTGTTTCTTTGGCAGTTACTTGGGATTTAAGCTTTTCGATCGTGGCTTCAGCACTTTCAACCTGCTGCTCACTCTTATCCAGCTTCTCCTTCTCCGGATCCAGTACAGGATCAGGTACCCATTCCTTAACTACCGGTATCTTGTTGGCGAATTCAAACAAATTATTACGAATATCTACATTAAATAGCGTAAGTAATACACCTAGCAATACTACGGTGAATACAATCGGAATTGAAATCATGAGAAACTTTTCCCAACCGCCTCCCGACTCTTTTTCCATGTCGCTATCATCTTTAACAGCCATCGTTCATTCCTCCTTCACGAGACAACTTCGCGTCCGGCTCAATCAATTCGCGCGTCCGGCTTTGGCAGCGAAGCGTACAGTAGCCATCTCGTCCAGATCGTTCTGTTCCCGGAGGAGCATCTCCTGCTGAAATTTGATTTTGGCCTTGTCTCTCGCTCCAAGCCATACTTTTTCGTCAATCAGCTTACCATTAAGAAACGTCTGATTCTGCTGCACATTGACCTGAGCATGTTTAACATCACTGTTTTTGCGTGAAATGCACTCGTCAAGGTGATGTACATAACGCTGCATCTCCTGCAGACTGTTTACAGACGCTGTATTCTCCGTAGCAGATTGGATAATGCCGATCAGATTACTTTTATCATTAAGAAGTTGTATCAGATGTTCTTCCTCCGTCTGAAGTTTACCGATCGCTGTAGATAACATCCACTCTGCCTGTGTTTTTTCATTACTTTTCAGGTCAACAACCTTCTGGAAATGATATCGAAATTTCATCGTTTACCCATTCATCTCCTTGCAAATTCAAGAATCAAACGTTCCTGTACTTCACTTAAAGTGACTTTCTCGTCGACTTTCTGCTTGGTAAAGTTCCATATACTATCAATCTGGTCTATCGATTCATCTATGGCTGCATTCGATCCCCGCTGGTAAGCCCCAATATTGATCAAATCTTCCGATTCTTTGTACACAGCCATCAAACGTTTCATATTATTAACGGCTTCCAACTGCTCTTCCGGAGCAATATCCTTCATAACACGGCTTATGCTGGCTAACACATCAATCGCTGGAAAATGACCTTTATTTGCAATGGATCGATTTAACACAATGTGTCCATCCAGAATACCCCTTACCGCATCCGCGATTGGTTCATTCATGTCATCCCCATCGACCAGAACGGTGTAAAAGGCTGTAATCGAACCGGTAGGTCCTGTACCCGCCCGTTCAAGCAGTTTGGGCAAACTCGCAAATACCGATGGCGTATATCCTCTCATTGCCGGAGGTTCACCTACAGCCAGACCAACTTCCCTTTGTGCCATCGCATATCTAGTTACCGAATCCATCATGAGCATCACGTTCATTCCACGATCTCGGAAATACTCTGCAATAGTGGTCGCAATAACCGCTCCCTTAATCCGAATCAGGGCAGGCTGATCTGAAGTTGCAACAATGACTACGGAGCGTTCCAGCCCTTCCGGACCCAGATCCCGTTCAATAAAGTCGCGCACCTCACGTCCACGCTCACCCACAAGCGCGATGACATTAACATCTGCTGCTGTATTACGAGCAATCATGCCCATCAATGTACTCTTACCAACACCAGAACCGGCAAAAATACCTACACGCTGTCCCTTACCTACGGTCAGCAATCCATCGATAGCTCTTACACCAACACCCATCGTTTCAAGTACACGTGGACGATCCATTGGATTGACCGGAGTATTGGAGGTAGAGTACATTGGCATTCTTGATGGAAGGAGAGAACCGTCCAGCGGTTGTCCAAGTCCGTCCAATACTTTACCGAGCAATTCGGAACCTACCTGAACGCCGAGTGGTTTACCCGTACCTACTACATCGCAACCAGGACCGATGGATTGAAGTTCACCCAGTGGCATAAGCAACACTTTGTTATCTCGAAACCCAACAACTTCGGCTTGAAGAGGCTTGGCCGATTTACCAGGATAGATATAACATACGTCACCGATACTTGCATCTGGCCCTTCTGACTCCACCATAAGACCAATGACCTGAGTAACTTTGCCGTTAATACGAACAGGATCGAATTGGCGCAAATGTTCCATATATCGCTGTGAACTAAGAACCTTCATGTTGATTTTTTCGCTCCTCATCCTCAAGTGCTATGCGGACCAGTTCTTTTTTTATTTCAGCAAGCTGTGTATCAATTCTCGCATCTACACTTCCGAACGAAGAACGAATAACACATCCCTTATCTTTGACTGTTGAATCAGGCAAAATCTGCAGTTCTGCCTGAGAATCAATGGACAGAGACAATTCTTCACGAGCTGCCTGTACAAATGTAAACTGATCAGGAGCCACACAGAGCGTGATCAAACCCTGCTCCCGTTTACGTGACAAACTCTGACGAATCAGTTCCAATGTATGATCGGGTTCAATGGTAAGTTGTTTATCAATGACTTTCTCAGCGATCCCGCAAGCGAGATCCACAAGGAACGGTTCGGCTTCCTGAATGATCTGATCTTTAGCTACATAAGCTTCCTTGAGCACTTCCTGGGCTTCAATCATCATCTTTTCGATCTGCACCTGGAGATCCAGTTCAGCTTGTACTTTGCCTTCTTCAAAACCCTGTTGGAAACCTTGTGAACGAAGCGCTTCGGTCAGATGTTCATCCTGTTGTCGTTGTTCCTGCCACCAGCTGTCGATCTGTTCACGGGCCTCTTGAAGCATGCGCTCTGCCTCTTCTGAAGCTTCACGTACTTGCTTTTCTGCAAACTCCTTGGCATCTTCCAGCATTTCTGCGGTAAGACGTTGTGTTTCTTCGTCCACGCGTGCTTGAAGTGTCTCTGCTTCAGAACCTTCAGCACTATCACCGTATAATTCCGTTTCAGACTCCTCAGCACCACCATAATGATGATGATTTTCAAGTTTTTTGCGGTCATCAACGGGTACATACTGGAAAGATTTAATCAAATTAGACAATGATATCATCTCCTCCACCGCGTGCGATAATGATCTCACCGGCTTCTTCCAATCTGCGTATCGTTCCTACAATGCGTGTCTGAGCTTCCTCAACATCACGCAATCGCACGGGTCCCATGAACTCCATCTCTTCTTTGAATGTTTCGGACATCCGCTTCGACATGTTCCGGAACACAGCATCCCGAACCTCTTCGCTTGCCACCTTGAGTGCAAGTTGCAGATCTGCGTTGTCGATATCCCGGATAATACGCTGGATCGAACGATCATCCACATTGACGATATCTTCGAATACAAACATGCGTTTTTTGATTTCCTCTGCAAGCTCCGGATCCTGAATTTCAAGTGAGTCCAAAATGGTACGCTCTGTACCACGATCGACTCCGTTCAGAATCTGAACGATCGATTCGATACCACCTGCATTGGTGTAATCCTGCGTTACGGTAGAAGATAACTTCTGTTCCAGAACCCGCTCCACTTGAGAGATAACTTCTGGCGAAGTACTATCCATAACTGCCACCCGGCGAGCAACATCTGCCTGCTTCTCTTGGGGCAAGGATGACAGAATCGCCGCAGCTTGTTCGAACTGAAGATAAGACAGAACCAGCGCGATCGTTTGCGGACTTTCATTCTGAATAAAGTTCAAGATTTGATTTGGATCCGCTTTGCGTGCAAAATCAAACGGTCTGACTTGCAGCGTAGCTGTCAAACGGTTAATGACTTCAAGTGCTTTTGAAGAACCCAGTGCTTTCTCCAGGATTTCTCTCGCATAATTGATCCCGCCCTGAGAGATATATTCCTGCGCCAGACAGATCTGGTGAAACTCAGCCATGATCATGTCCTTTTCGGAAGAATCAACCTTGCGAACGTTGGCAATCTCCAACGTAAGTTGCTCAATCTCCTCATCACGCAGATGTTTGAAGATCTGAGCTGATACTTCCGGACCTAATGTAATCAACAAAATTGCTGCTTTTTGTCTGCCAGTCAAACCTTGACTGCTTGCCTTCGCCAATACGTTCACCTCTATTCGTCAGCCAGCCATGTACGCAGCAGATTGACGAATTCGTCTGGCTTTTTCTTGGCCAAACTCTCCAATTGTTTGCGCACCTGACTTTCGTTCGTTACACTGTCCAGCGTAATGGACGGGAACTCTGTTGCTATTGGAAGAGGAATCTCTTCTTCTTCGACTTCGTTTTGTTTGCGGCGACGGCGTACTAACAAAATAACTACCGCTGCGATCAATGCCGCTATGAGTGCGCCTCCACCCCACATCATTGTTGAGGAGAGCTGGAAACCTGTATTGTCTGCAGAGGCAGTCTGGAATCCCTGTGACATGACTGAAACTTTCTTTGTCAGATCAGCGTCACTTATTACAGTGCCTGAGTCTGCCAGTGAAGCTCGAACAATGTTAACCAAAATGTTCTCAATCGCGTCTTGAACCGGCCCTTGCAATTCTGTTTCTCCATTCGGTGGTTCAACTGCAACGTTAATAGTTAAGTCTTTTACAGTATACGGACTGGAAATGATATCCTTGGCGATTCGATTAACATCGTAGTTTATAGTGCTTGATGATTCTTCCGAGGTTGAATTCCCTGCTGCATCTGTTGCTGGATAACCTGGAATTTCCTCTTGGCCTGTACCTGCAACACCGCCTGTTGGGTTGCCTGCGCCAGTGTAGCTCTTTTGAATCTCTTGCACACTGATCTCGATGCCTTTCATATTATCTACATCAACGGGTGTGACCAGATTTTCCTTACGTGTTTCTTTGTCAAAATTAAGCTTGGAGGCTACCAAAACATTAACTTTGTCTTCGCCTACAATCTGGGAAAGGAATTGCTTTACGTTATTGCGGACATCGTTTTCAAACTTTTTCTGTAGTGCCATGTTCTCTTGAACTTCGGAAGACAACCCGCCACTGCCACCTCGGGCAGTTGGAATCAATTCTGCTTCATCTGTGTTCGTAATTGTGATGTTCTCAACAGGCAGATTAGGAATTGCAGTCTTAACCAAGTTAAAGTAGCCATCTACCGCTGCCTGATTTGGGTGATAACCCGGTTTGAATTGGAGAGCTACCGATGCTGATGCTTTATCTTGTTCTTCTAAACCAGCAAAGATGTTATCTTTCGGCATATTAACGAGTACTTTAGCATCCTGTATCCCTTGCATCCGCTGAAGTAACTGTTCAACTTCTCCGTTTATAGCGTTGTTGTACTTTACATCAAACTCTTTATCCGTCATCCCGATGGGGGATGATGACTCCTCGAATGACTTATACCCTAATGAACCATTCTGAATAATCCCTTGAGATCCAACATTCACCTTTGCAATTGCAACACTTGTACTCGGTACGGATATGGTCTTGCCATCTGAACTTAATTTGTATGGAATGCTAGATGAATCGAGATAACTGATAACGCCCGCTGAATCACTTGCATTCAAATCTGTAAAAGCAACTTCATATTCCGTCTTGGACAATTGCATCGTGAGTACAACTGCAGCCAAAATCAGGAACAGGAAGGTGGATATAAATAATACTTTTTGCTTTTTGCTAAAACTATTCCAATACTGGGATGCCTTATCCCTGTACTGGGCGATTCTCTCATTCACTCTGTCACCCCATCCGAAACTTTGCTTAGTCTGTCCTTACTCAACCCTAGCCGTTCATAGGTTGACGATCAAGAGCAGCATCGCAGCTGCTTTGTTGTAATGATCAGCGCTATTATCGAAGCGCAAGTAGGTTATTTTATAACTGGGTTCGCATAACTTCCTGGTATGCTTCGACTACTTTGTTTCGGACTTGAGTTGTGAGTTGTAGGCTTAACAAGGCCTGTTCTGAAGCAATCATCACCTGATCCACATTCGCTTTGCCGACCAAAAATTGATTCGACATTTCATGCGATTGAGCCTCCTGTGCTGCAACGGACCCTAATGCATTCTGTAAGTATGTACCGAAGCTCTGAATGGTTTCGGCTGGTGTAGAAGGCTTACTTTCGGTTGCACTCTTCATCTGTAGCGGTTGTATCCCCTGTGTGCTAAACATGTTGTTCTGAATCATTAATGTCCCTCCCCTTCATCCCTGGTTTGTATTTTCTTATTTTCATTTCAAAGCGGTTTATCTTCCAATCTCCAAAGCTTTGGAGATCATCGCTTTGGTTGAATTCAGTGCTGTTACGTTTGCTTCATAGGAACGCGAAGCAGAGATCATGTCGACCATTTCTTTCGCAATATCCACGTTAGGCATAAATACATATCCTTCTGCGTTGGCATCCGGATGAGAAGGGTCATACACAGGCTTCAAAGGTGACTGATCCTCGCGAATCTCCGATACTCTCACGCCATCTCCTGAACCGCTACCTCTCATCTGATTTTGCAGCATCGTACCAAATGACGTTTTATTTGGCTCAAGCACAACCATTTTACGTTTGTAAGGGACCGCTTCACCATTGGACACGCTCGCGCGCGTCGTCTCTGCGTTGGCAATGTTGGAAGATATAACGTCCATCCGCAACCGTTGGGCTGTCAGAGCTGAGCTACTAATGTTAAAACTATTACTAATGTTCAATTAAGGTTATCTCCCTTCCACGCCAACACGCATGATTTTAATTTGTTCGTTCACTTGCTGAATATAAGCGTTATAACGCAACTGATTCTCAGCCAGAAGACTCATTTCTCTGTCGATATCGACATTATTCTGGTTGTTATTCATGGACGTTGACTCGTCCATATTAACTACTGGCGTTGGTACGGAAGAGGAAGGACCTATGACAAAATGCCTTGCATCAGTTACTTCACCTTTAAGAATAGGCATATCTCCATTCATTTGCCCTTGCAACATTTCTTCAAAAGAAACGTCCGAGCGCTTGAAATACGGGGTATCGGCATTCGCAATGTTGTCAGCAATCGTTCGTTGTCTGATATTGGACGCATCGAGTGCACCTTGCAATCTTTTAAAGCTGATATCGTTTAAAAGATTCACAATCCCCCTCCTCTCTTTAGAAGTTATGGAAAAAGATTGAATCTTTTTCCTTGAAAATTCTTATGTTTTTTCGACAAAAACATTCGTCTTTACACGGTTTTCTAGGACTTAAGTAGAATTAACTCTGATGTTGTCGTATAATATAAGTTTCTTCGAGTTTGGGATTTATTACAATAAGAAAAAAGCCCTATCTTTTCTGAAAGACAGGGCTTTTTGTGTATTTTCTGCAAATTATGAATTTTTTCGTAAATGTTCGGGCCCAAAACAAAAGTATGTTAATACTATCCCTTATTGTTCTTAAACATTCTTAAAATAAAAAAAATTTTTTGAGTCTCCACATGAGCTTATAACGCCCGTAATTATGTATATTTGCGAATATTTCATCGTTAATAATGTTAGAATTTTTTGCCGTTATACTAAGGGTTTATAGACAATATGATAGGTATACATACAAAGCTGTATATTAATCAATTGACAAGTTATCTTTCAAGAATGAAGAAAACTCCCCTTTCCTACACAACACTTTCTTAACAATTAAGTGGAGTCTAAATATTTTAATTTTAAGAAAAAAATTAGTGGCTTCACACTTTTCTACAATTCATCATTTTGCGCATTTGCGCAACATTTACCAATCTATTGACTAAACCGATGACCAGACTTGGAATAATGAAAATCCTTTTAATGGAAATCATTGGGTATGGAAACGAGGAATAAATACCACTCGATAGGTTTTAACTCCGTATACATGCGGCACAAGTCCTAGGTTTTGTCGATCCGTATAACAACCCCACATCTTTTATCGGTTGTAACATCGAAATCCTTTAGTTAGAAACAAAAATAAACGATATGCGTCAAGTAAGAGGGCCTTTGTGATTCGCTAAAGGATTGCTTCCCTTTGTCGATCACACAAATGTTCTCTACTCTCGTCATACCGTTCATTTATAACATCATTTTAACAATTCCATTGCTATCCGCATGTTACAGGATATACTGACTCAAATCACGATCAAGCGCAATATCATTTAATTTCTCCCGGACATACTCTGGAGTGATCACCATACGTTCCAGTGTAAGCTCCGGTGCCTCAAAGGATAAATCCTCCAAAAGCTTTTCAAGAATCGTATGCAATCGACGTGCACCTATATTTTCTGTATTTTGATTGACGGATTCAGCCAATTTGGCAATCTCGCGAATGGCCTCATCCGAGAACTCAATCTCAATATTCTCTGTGCGCAGCAGATCAACATACTGCTTGGTCAGTGCATTTTGAGGTTCAGTCAGAATGGATACAAACTCCTCCAGTGTTAGACTGCTTAGTTCCACACGAATTGGGAAGCGTCCCTGAAGCTCGGGAATCAGATCAGAGGGTTTAGCGACGTGGAATGCGCCAGCGGCCATAAACAGAATATAATCCGTTTTGACAGGGCCATATTTCGTCATCACCGTAGAACCTTCCACAATAGGCAGAATGTCACGTTGAACCCCCTCCCGGGATACATCGGGTCCACTACCACGTCCTTGACTGGCAACCTTGTCGATTTCATCAATGAATATGATTCCTGTCTGCTCCGCCCGGCGAATGGACTCCTGGGTAACATCATCCATGTCGATCAATTTCCCTGCTTCTTCCTGGATCAACACTTTACGCGCTTCTTTAATAGCGAGTTTACGTTTTTTCGTACGACGAGGCAACAAGCTACCAAACATCTCCTGCATGTTCATGCCCATCTGATCATTACCTTGACCAGCAAACATGTCCATCATGTTTGGTGCAGTGTCTTCGACATCAATTTCAATGATGTCATCCTCCAACTTGCCAGATAACAGATCAAACTTGATCTTGCGCCGACGCTCCGCAACCCCTGTATCGGGTTCTTGCTCTTCCTGTTCCTGAACGTTGTTACCATTATTACCAAAGATCATCTCAAAGGGATTACGCTGATTCTTGGACTTGGACTGTGAAGGAGCCAAAATATGTACAATTCGCTCATTGGCCGCTTCTTCAGCTTTGTCCTTCACTTTTTCAGTCCGCTCCAGCTTCACCATCCGCAGTGATGTCTCAATCAGATCACGCACCATCGATTCAACGTCACGGCCAACGTAACCTACTTCAGTGAACTTGGTAGCTTCCACTTTCACAAATGGCGCACCTACCAGTTTAGCGAGGCGACGGGCGATTTCCGTTTTACCCACACCGGTAGGTCCAATCATCAAGATATTTTTAGGCACAATGTCGTCCTGAGTGTGCTCAGGCAAAAGGCTACGCCGATAACGATTACGAAGGGCTACGGCTACCGATTTTTTGGCTTTCTTTTGACCTACAATATACTTGTCAAGCTCTGCAACAATCTGTCTCGGTGTTAACGCTTGAGTATTCATATTGCTTCCCTCCTACCAGTATGTTGAATTTATTTTACCTAACAAGGACAAAGAATCCCCTAGACGTCCTGGAGCAGATTACAGAATCATGCTCCACTACGGGAGATTTCTTTGGCTTATAACTCTTCTACAATAATATTATTATTGGTATATACACATAGCTCCGAGGCAATCTGAAGTGATTCACGCGCAATATCTTTCGCTTCCAGGTTTACTGCATGACGTTTCAACGCGCGCGCAGCAGACAAGGCAAAGTTTCCACCTGATCCGATAGCAATAACGTCATCATCCGGTTCGATAATCTCCCCGCCGCCTGAAATGAGCAGCATACCTGATTTGTCCATCACAATCAACAGTGCCTCAAGCTTACGCAAGATCCGATCCTGACGCCAATCCTTGGCAAGCTCTACAGCAGCACGCTGCAAGTTACCATGGTGCTCCTCCAGCTTACCTTCGAATTTCTCAAACAGGGTGATCGCATCCGCCACAGAACCAGCAAAGCCAGCAACAACCTGCCCGCGGTACAAACGTCTTACCTTCTTGGCTGTATTCTTCATCACAACACTTTGGCCCATGGTCACCTGACCATCTCCTGCGATTGCAGCCTTCCCATTATGACGAACAGCACAGATCGTTGTAGCATGAAATGACATATCCATGAATCAGCCTCCTCCCACGAATAATTTATACGCGTTCCGGAACAGTTAGACCTTCTGCCGCAGCAAAACTGGTGATACCATCCAGTGCACGCTGTGCAAGAGCTTCATTTTTTTCCTTTTTGTTACGGATCTTCGTTTCAAGCTTCGGCAACAAACCAAAGTTTGCGTTCATTGGTTGGAAGTGCTTGAAGTCAGCCGTTGTAATATACTGAGCCATACTGCCAAGTGTTGTTTCTACCGGCAATACCACCAGTTCCTGCCCAAGTGCTGCTTTGGCTGCGTTCATGCCGGCAATAAGCCCTGATGCAGCAGATTCCACATATCCTTCTACACCCGTCATCTGACCTGCAAAGAACAGGTTAGGACGCTCTTTAAACTGATACGTCGGAAGAAGAAGTTTAGGAGAGTTAATAAATGTATTACGGTGCATTACGCCATAACGAACGAACTCTGCATTTTCAAGTCCAGGAATAAGGGAAAAGACACGTTTCTGTTCTCCCCATTTCAGATGCGTCTGGAAGCCCACCAAGTTATACAGGGTTCCAGCTGCATTGTCCTGTCTAAGCTGAACAACCGCATGTGGCAACTCTCCTGTATGAGGGTTAACCAGACCTACCGGTTTCATTGGACCAAACAGAGCCGTCTGTTTTCCGCGTTTCATCATCACTTCAATTGGCATACAGCCTTCAAAGTAGATTTCTTTCTCAAACTCTTTCAGTTGAGCGACTTCAGCAGTAATGAGAGCTTCATAGAAGACATCAAACTCTTTTTCTGTCATCGGACAGTTCAGATATGCAGCTTCACCCTTATCATAACGGGAAGCCAGATACACTTTATTCATATCAATTGAATCTTTTTCAATGATCGGTGCAGCTGCATCATAGAAGTAGAAATACTCTTCCCCCATTAGTGCCTTGATTTGCTCAGACAATGCAGGTGAAGTCAGCGGCCCCGTTGCAACAACAACGATGCCATCTTCCGGTAGAGAAGTTAGTTCCTCATTCACCACTTCGATGAGCGGATGCTGGTGCAACGTGGATGTAATCTCACCTGAAAATCCATCCCGGTCCACAGCAAGTGCCCCACCTGCGGGAACTGCATGTTTGTCTGCTGCTGACAATACGAGAGAATTGAGCATTCTCATTTCTTCTTTTAACACACCCACTGCATTAGTCAATCCATTCGCACGCAGCGAGTTGCTACATACCAGTTCTGCAAATTTATCTGTATGATGAGCTGGCGTTTTCACAACAGGTCTCATCTCGTATAATTTTACGCGTACGCCGCGACTTGCAATCTGCCAGGCCGCTTCTGTTCCTGCCAGCCCGGCACCAATAACGGTTACTTGTTGTTCATTCGTCAAAATCATTTACCTCCAAAAAACAATTTCATGATTCACTAAAATTGAATCGCATATATACTAATCCGCTGATTCGTCATCTGGTTCATCCACCGGCTCCTGATGATCACATGAAGTACACTGCAATCGTGCTCCCTTTTTGTTCCGCTTTTCAATCATTAGCGATCCGCAACTTGGACATGGTTTGGCTGAAGGTCTGTCCCATGAGACAAAATCACATTCAGGATATTTGTCACAACCGTAGAAAATACGTCCTTTTTTGCTACGACGCTCAACAACATGACCTTCCTTACACTTCGGACAAGTCACGCCGATATCCTTGATAATCGGTTTGGTATTCCGGCAATCAGGGAAGCCAGAGCACGCAAGAAACTTGCCAAAACGTCCGAGTTTATAAACCAGCGGTTTGCCGCACTTCTCACAGATCTCATCCGATACTTCGTCTTCAATCTCGATTTCTTTCATTTCTTCTTCCGCAAACTCAAGGCGTTTCTCAAAAGATTCATAGAATTCCGAGAGTACTTTGACCCAATCCTCCGAACCTTCCTCCACATGGTCAAGATCACCTTCCATGTTTGCGGTAAACTCTACATTCAGGATTTCCGGGAAAAACTCTTCCATCTGTTCGATGACCAGTTCACCAAGCTCGGTTGGCATGAATTTCTTTTCCTCTATGGCAACATATCCGCGCTTCTGAATGGTCTCCAGTGTTGGCGCATAAGTACTCGGACGCCCTATACCCAATTCCTCAAGCGTTTTAACCAACCTTGCCTCCGTATATCGGGGTGGCGGTTGTGTAAAATGCTGTTTTGGCTCAATCTCCTGCTTCTCAAGCACATCTCCACTTTTCAGCGGAGGCAGCAGACGATCTTCATCGGTTGTACCATCGTCGTTTCCTTCAACATATACCTTCATGAAACCTTGGAACCGTACCTTCGATCCAGCTGCACGAAAAATCGTATCCCCAGCAGCAATATCTACAGAGAGTGTATCCAGAATAGCGGAAGACATCTGGCTCGCTACAAAACGTTCCCATACCAATTTATACAACCGGAACTGATCGCGACTCATAAACGACTTGATTGAGTCAGGATCACGCAGAATTGAAGTTGGACGAATCGCTTCATGCGCTTCCTGAGCATTAGCTGCTTTTTTAGAATAGTTTCGTGGAGTCTCAGGTGCAAATGGTTCCCCATACTTCCCAACGATATATTCTTTGGCTTCTTCTTGTGCAGATGCCGCAATTCGTGTGGAGTCCGTACGCATATACGTGATGAGACCTACTGTACCTTCTTTTCCAAGGTCTACACCTTCATATAGTTGTTGGGCGACCGACATCGTCTTGGAAGCTCTAAAATTCAATTTACGCGCCGCTTCCTGTTGCAAAGAACTCGTCGTAAACGGGGCGGAAGGGTTACGGCTCCGTTCTTTCTCTTTAACTTCCTTGATCGTAAAGTCTGCACCTTCGATCTGTTTCAGGATCGCTTGCACTTCCGCTTCACTGCCCAGCTCTGTTTTGGCCCCGTTCAGTTTATGAAACTTGGCTTCAAACGGATTGCCGTCTGCTGTCAGTTTGGCGGTAATGCTCCAGTATTCTTCCGGCTCAAAATCATCAATTTCATTTTCACGATCTAAAATGATTTTAACAGCCACGGACTGAACCCGGCCTGCAGACAAACCTTTTTTCACTTTCTTCCATAATAACGGACTAATTTTATATCCAACAAGCCGATCCAGAATACGTCTTGCCTGCTGCGCGTTAACCAAATCCATATTGATTTTCCGCGGCGTTTTGAACGCATCTTTGACCGCCTGTTTTGTAATTTCATTAAATACAACCCGGCAATCTGCCGTATCGTCCAGTTCAAGGGCATGGGCCAAATGCCATGCGATAGCCTCACCTTCGCGATCCGGGTCAGCTGCGAGATACACTTTTTTCACTTTCTTCCGTGCATCCTTCAGTTCTTTCAAAATTGAACCTTTGCCGCGGATCGTAATATATTTCGGATTAAAATTATTCTCCACCTCAACGCCGATCTGACTCTTTGGCAAATCGCGAACATGCCCCATCGAAGCTTTTACGATGAACTTGCTGCCTAAATATTTGCCTATCGTCTTCGCCTTTGAGGGCGACTCCACGATTACGAGTGCATCCGCCATAGGTTCATCCTCCTCTCAGTCATGAAACTGTCATAAAACTGTTTCTCTAAGCTTAGCATAGTTAATAACTTCTGCTAATTATATATTTCCACGCACTGCGCAGGTTGTAGCTTCGTCATACCCTCGCGTATTTAGTGCCTGGTAATTGGCTAATCTGCTTTTTTATGATTAAAGATAACAGAACTGAATGCAAATGTCCAAAATCCCAACCAAGCAGCTCAACCAGTTGATCCAATGATTGTTCTCCCTGTTCCAACAGATAAATCACGCGCTGTTCATCTGGAGAGAGCTTAACCTCAGCGAATATGCCTCGCCCGGAAGGCTCGGTTGTTTCGGTCGAACGTCCTCTATTGTAAGGAAGTTGTTCTGCATTTGGCAAGCCCAATCGATACTCTTCCAATACATCTGCTGCACAAGTGACCAATTTGGCACCTTGACGGATAAGGTTGTGTGCCCCCCGACTCTTCGGCGATGTTATTGGACCGGGAACTGCAAATACATCCCTGCCTGCTTCAAGCGCAGCATCTGCTGTAATGAGTGAACCACTGCGAATGTCAGCCTCAACGACCAATGTTCCCTGCGTTAAACCAGCAATGATTCGATTCCGTTCCGGAAACAATCCCTGGCGCGCTCTAGTACCTGGTGGATATTCCGACAAAAGCAGACCCGTCTCCGCGATTCGCTCGGCGAGGCTTGTATTTTCGGGTGGGTATATATTATCAATCCCTGTTCCGAATACAGCAATCGTTTTTCCTTTAGCACGTAGTACTGCCTCATGACATACGCTATCGATACCGCGGGCAAGCCCACTTACAATCGTCAGTCCTGCATTGCATAATTGCTCTGCCAGCTTTTCTCCAACTTTGCGCCCATACATGGTCGGCATACGAGTTCCCACCATGGCAATAGACGAGTTGTGTAGCAAACTAACATCCCCTCGAGCATACATTACCCAGGGAGGCTGAACGGTTTCCTTCATTAAAATGGGATAATTCTGATCCAGATAAGTAATAACCTCTATCCCCTGATTGTAAACGTGTTCTCTTTTACACTCAATCCAGTTATGGTTAAATTGACTAGCCAAACGGGCAGCCTGATCTTTGCGCAAGCCTGCCGCAGTCCAGTCACCTTCCTCATAATTCAAAAGATCGGACAATTGATGTTGTCCCTGAACTAGTTTCGAAATTGTTTTCTTGCCGATACCTTCTATCTCATGCAACCCAAACAAGATCCATCGTTCTTCCATACCATAAACCTCCCAGAGCGGGAAGAGAATCTTCCCTCATATTGTGTGTTATGTGGTCACGGAATGCAAGCGTTTACGTAGATAAGAAGTAACTTCTCCCCCTTTTTCCCCGTAAAAAAACGCAAAAAAGCAACCCTTCGCCCTGTTCAAGGACAAAAGGTTGCTTACCTTTTCCGTAACCATAATAGTCGGTCTACCAGAAATAGATCATTTCCGAGCCGTTTCTTCTATTATAACGAAAAAGAATTAATGTGTCGTGCACAAATTCAAAATACCGCGTTCCTCAAGTACACTCACCAAAGTCGAACCCATCTCAGCAGGAGTTGGTGCTACTTTGATTCCACATGATTCCAGCTTCGCAATCTTCTCTTTTGCTGTACCTTTACCGCCAGAGATAATAGCGCCAGCATGGCCCATCCGTTTGCCAGGAGGCGCTGTTACGCCACCGATAAAGCCAACAACCGGTTTGGTCATGTTTTCACGTACCCAATCTGCAGCATCCTCTTCAGCTGTACCACCAATCTCACCAATCATAATGACCGCATGAGTCTGTGGATCTTCATTGAACCGCTTCAGGATATCAATGAACTCGGAGCCTTTTACAGGGTCTCCCCCGATTCCTACAGCAGAAGATTGTCCAATGCCACGTGTCGTCAGTTGATGAACGGCTTCATAGGTAAGTGTTCCACTACGGGAAACAACGCCTACGTGCCCTGCCATATGGATATAACCAGGCATGATACCGATTTTACATTCTCCTGGTGTAATGACACCTGGACAGTTTGGTCCGATCAGGACAGTATCTTTACCTTCCATGAAGCGGTCAACCTTGATCATGTCAAGAACCGGAATACCTTCTGTAATACAGATGACGAGGTCCAGCTCAGCATCAACAGCTTCCATAATGGAATCTGCTGCAAATGCAGGAGGAACGTAAATGACGCTCGCTGTTGCGCCTGTAGCTTCCTTCGCTTCCTGCACAGTGTTAAACACCGGCAGACTAGCTACTGTTCCGTCTTCCAACGTGATATCCACATTAGTTCCGCCTTTACCCGGTGTAACTCCACCTACCATCTGGGTTCCGTAGTCCAAAGCGCCCTTCGTGTGGAACATTCCCGTTGAACCCGTAATGCCTTGCGTAATGACTTTTGTATTTTTATCGATCAAAATACTCACGTTGCTTCACATCCTTACGGTTATTTTTCAATTCCCGGACAGCTCCGGTACTAAGGAATGAACTTATTTTACGAGGGCAACAATTTTCTGTGCACCATCGGCCATGGAATCAGCAGGAACGATATTCAGGCCAGATTCACCCAGAATACGTTTGCCAAGCTCCACGTTAGTTCCTTCAAGACGAACAACCAGCGGTTTGGTCAGGCCAAGCTGCTTCGCGGCTTCAACAACACCATTGGCGATAACATCACAGCGCATGATGCCACCGAAAATGTTAACAAAGATCCCAGCTACTTTGGCATCAGACAAGATGATCTTAAAAGCTTCAGTCACCTTCTCCGTTGTCGCACCGCCCCCAACGTCAAGGAAGTTGGCGGGGTCTCCACCGTAGTATTTGATAATGTCCATCGTTGCCATCGCAAGTCCCGCACCATTGACCATACAGCCGATGTTGCCATCAAGTGCTATGTAGCTGAGGTCGTATTTGGAAGCTTCGATTTCTTTTTCATCCTCTTCATCCAGGTCACGCAGTTCCAAAATGTCTTTGTGACGGAACAGGGCGTTGGAGTCAAAGTTCAATTTCGCATCTAACGCGATAACGTTTCCATCTCCGGTAACAACGAGAGGATTGATCTCGGCAATAGAGCAATCTTTTTCGACAAATGCAGTGTACAGCGCGAGCATGAACTTAACGGCTTTGTTCACCAGTTCATTCGGAATCTGAATGCTGTAAGCCAGTTTACGGGCCTGGAACACTTGCAACCCAATAGCAGGGTCAATGATTTCTTTGAAAATTTTCTCAGGTGTAGCTTCAGCTACTTCTTCAATCTCAGTACCGCCTTCTTCGGAAGCCATCATAACTACACGGCCCGTGGCACGGTCCACAACAACACCCACATAATACTCTTTGCGGATATCGCATCCTTCTTCAATCAGAAGACGTTTCACTTCTTTGCCTTCTGGTCCAGTCTGGTGTGTTACCAATACTTTGCCCAGAATTTCGGCAGCATAGGCACGAACTTCATCCGTACTCTTCGCCACTTTTACGCCACCGGCTTTACCCCGGCCACCTGCGTGAATTTGTGCTTTAACTACAGTCACCGGACTGCCCAGTGCCTCTGCGGCCGCAACCGCTTCATCGACTGTATAAGCAACCTTTCCGTTTGGAACGGTAACTCCATACTGTTTCAGTACTTCTTTTCCTTGATATTCATGGATATTCATTCTCGAATCCTCCTATCAACATGACTGCAACAAGGCGGGTTGGTAGACTAACAAAAGACAAATGTTGACTATTTTCACTTAAACCCAATTCATTGTAACACGTTTTTAAAACGCTTTCCTTAAAAAATTAATGGTTAATAGACAGTATTTTGATATGAGTATGATCCCATATCGTGAATACTTGGGTATATATGGAAAAAACCTCGGCTAAAAGCTAAGGTTTCCTTGATATTAAACTGCATTTTATTTTTTGGCTGCATTAGTGTTGGTTTCGTGAACTTTCTCCAGCAACCCTTTGAACTGACCCAGCAATGCTTCAAACTCTGTACTGTTCAAACACGCATCTCCCTGAATGGATTCAGGTATGGACAACGCCTTGTTTCGCAGCTCACGGCCGGAGTCGGTTAATGTAATTAATACTTTTCGTTCATCCTGAGCCGAGCGTTCGCGATTAATAAGTCCTGCTGACTGCAAACGTTTGAGAAGTGGTGTCAACGTTCCCGAATCGAGATAGAGTGCCTCCCCGATCTCCTTAACCGTGCATTCTTCACGTTCCCACAACACCATCAGAACTAAATATTGTGAATACGTTACGCCGAGCACCTCCAGATAGGGCTGGTACATCTTCGTAATCTCACGTGAACAAGCATATATGGCAAAGCATAATTGGTTATCCAGCTTCAAACTGTCAGTCTGCATATGTCTTTCTCACCTGCCTATTGTGCATTCTATTCCTTATAAAAAGGAACTATAAATCTATCTTATCACAAATTAGAAAAAAAACAGAATAATTGAGCACAAATGATTTTACCATTCAATTTAATTATGTTAAATTATATTTTGTAAAATATAAATGCAAATAGATGGCCAGCAAGTACATCTCATAATTCAATAAAAATAATACATAAGATCCATGAAATAAATTCGCGTTTTCTCGGGCCAAATTATGATAATCATAATGAAAGTTACGAACCATTTTCGCCAAAGCTATTTAATGATTTCCTTCCAGAACTCAGAACTAAAATTCAGGGATCAGGAATGATGACTACAGCAATGATATTGACAGGTTGACTCCATGATTCCTTTTATATAAAATGCTTAATAGAAGCTGAGGAAGCACCTTAATTCGTAGACTGGCCCGTATTATGCGGAGTCAAGAATCGAGTGAGGTGTTTCTTTGTTATGTACGGAAAATTACACAGTGCGTGTTTGTACGGAATTGATGGCGTTCTGATCGAGGTGGAAACCGATTTATCCAATGGTTTGCCACAGACATCCATCATCGGTTTACCGGATTCAGCCATTCGTGAGGCCGTTGAACGTGTTCGTGCAGCGATCAAAAACTGCGGATATCAGTATCCGTTACAGCGGATCACAATCAATCTGGCCCCCGCTGATCTACGTAAAGAAGGATCTTCCTTTGATCTAGCCATTGCTATTGGTTTACTTATGACAAGCGGCCAGCTTGTACTACCTTCCCAGGAACGGACATTAGTGATTGGCGAACTGGCGTTGGATGGTTCGATCAGGCCCGTGCCCGGCATTTTATCCATGGTGGATCTGGCCAAACGACAAGGTTTTACTTCCGTGCTCCTGCCTTTGGATAACGTAGAGGAAGCGTCACTGATTCGAGGTATCCAGGTGTTTGGCATTCGTCATTTACAGGATATCGCGCCTCAAAATTCAGATCAATCTGCGAGTTCAGTTGGAATACCAAAAAATACAGTCAATGCAGGGCCGGTTATGTTGAAAAATTATGCTCACCTCGCTGCTCCTATAACAGATAAAACTCATAAGATGGCGGATAGCAAGCCGAGACAAACACCATTATTTGCAGATGACTATAGCGATGTTCTCGGGCAGCACCATGTAAAACGCGCGCTTATGATTGCTGCAGCCGGCATGCATAATATATTGCTCGTTGGGCCACCAGGCACGGGCAAAACGATGTTAATCAAACGTCTGCCTTCCATCCTTCCTCCTTTGTCAGAAGATGAAGCGTTGGAAGTCACCAAAGTATTAAGTGCCGCAGGCAAATTGAAAGAAGCGCCTCAAGGCCTGATTGCAGACAGACCCTTTCGCTCCCCTCACCACACGATATCCACCTCTGGTCTGATTGGAGGCGGTGGTATCCCGAAACCGGGTGAAGTGAGCCTTGCCCACCGTGGCATATTGTTTCTGGATGAATTACCTGAATTCCAGCGCCAAGTGCTGGAGGTATTAAGGCAGCCGTTAGAGGATCGCACAGTGACAATTAGTCGGGCACGAGCTGCATTCACCTTTCCGGCCCAGTTCATGCTTGCATGTTCCATGAATCCCTGTCCATGCGGTTATTTGTCCGCTCATTCGGAGGAGCAACGCTGCATATGTAGTCCCGCCCGTGTTGCCGCGTACCGAGCCAAAATTTCAGGACCACTGCTGGACCGCATTGATCTTCAGGTTGAGGTTCCTCCACCAGGCGAGTGGCGCAAGTCTGCTGCTTCCCCTTCCTCTGAAGAAATGCAGGCAAAAGTGATCCACGCTCATCAAATTCAGGCTGCACGTTATGCCCAAAGTTCAGTCCGTTGGAATAGCCAGCTTTCGGGCACGCTTTTGCGACGAACGATCCATCTCCCCCAAGAGGCAGAGCAACTGTTAGAGCAAACTCTGCAAACGTTAAACCTGAGCATGCGTGCACATGATCGGATAATCAAAATGGCACAGACCATTGCCGATCTGGACCATGAAGGTGAAATTGTGACAGCTCATGTGGCTGAAGCCATCCAGTATCGTCAATTGGATCTTAATTTATTTTGAGAAGCGTGTGGAGGAAAGAACAGGCCGATTTACCCAAAGGCAGTGAAATGGATATGAACTGTAGACAGCAGAGGAAGATCGAGAAGGATTTCTTATGCAGATTCTACAATGCGGATACACCAACATGACAAAAAAAACGTACAAGCCCTTATCTTCTGTGAAGAAAGGTACTTGTACGTAGATTTCCCTGAAACATAAGGGGATCGTATATAGCTAAGGTTTACAATAATTTATTATTCGAAAAGAGTGAGTTTGTCCTTAGCTGGTGTGCGTTCTTTGGCAGAAGGAATAACATCAGGGTATCCCATATAAATCATGCCTACAATCTTCTCTCCTGCCTCTATTCCAAGCGGTTTGCGGAATTTGGGAGCATACAAGAATGGCTTCGTCACCCAGAACGTTCCAATGTCTTCACTCCAGGCTGCAAGCATAAAGTTCTGAACCAATGCACTGACCGCAGCGAAGTCTTCGTCCCAGATATTCTGTCTTGGATCTTCTTCCAGCACGACAAGCATAACGGATGGAACTTGCATAATATTGGCTGAGAATTTATTGTCTTCTCCCATTTCTGCGTCAATAGCCTCAGCCAATTTCTTACGTCCATTTCCGGTAAACAACAAAAATCTCCACGGTTCACGCAGTTTATGGTTAGGAGCCCAGACTGCGGTGTCCAGCAATTCTATAATCTGCTGTGTAGGAACAGCTTCTTTTTTAAATTTTTTCACCGTACGACGGTTTTGAATCGCATTTCTGACTTCATTTGTTGTTTTCGTAGCTTTACTCATCGACCGTACCTCCTGTTTATAAATAATATTTGCAACCGCAAACAGTGATTCGCGGCCTAGTACAACGTGTTGGTAATAAATCAAAAGACACAACGATAAGATTACATTCTTGATTATACACTCTTCTGTTCAGAAGATTCAAAGACAGGGGAATTGCTGATACCAACTGATTTCAAACAAAATGAAAATTTAATCAGTGTACTTAATCGAATCATCCATTTGATGCTTTTCTATACATCCCACTAATCTCTTTTTAATTTTTAACGTTCTATATTGCCGATGATACAATATGTATCTATAAATCCCTGAAATAAAACGATTTTATTATGTCGCTCTTTCCTTATTTTGATGATTTCTTTAGTTAAATCAAAAAAAGCCACATTTCCTGTATAGATAGGAACTGTGGCTTTAGATATTGACTGCTTACAAAACAAAAAAAGGGGGCTATGATAAGACCTAATTAAACTTGTGCTTGAGCTTGGAGAAAAGCTCAATGGAATATATCAAGAATCCGAAAAGGATATATTTCGTAACTTTTATTAGAGCAATAACTTTTAGTGCAAACCTTAAAAAGCATTAACAATGTGATTCACTGAGACAACATCACCTGTCTGATTAAGCATCACGGCGATTACATCAAAACGGATCTGAAGATCCGTCTCCCCCGTCATTTGCAAATACACGGATGCGGTTGAACGTACCTGCTGCATTTTACGCATATCGACCGATTCCTGAGGTGTACCGTACTGAGCAGCTCCACTTCTGCTTCTCACTTCTACGAAGACAATCAGCCCGTCGCAGGAAGCAATGATGTCAATCTCACCGCTGCGGCAACGCCAGTTCTGTCTAATGATCCGATAATCATTCTCTCGCAGCCAACGACAGGCAGCCTCTTCACCTAATCGACCTTTCTGCTGTCGTGTAAGCTTCATTTCAGATTCCTGGCCCGATCTACGTTCTACCATGACTCATCTTCCCCACGTCCCGAAGCCAGTTGATCTGCACGGTAGACATACGATAGAACCTCTGCTACCAGTTGATACAGTTCTGCCGGAATCTGTTCATCCAGATCCAACTTGGAGAGTACTTCCACAAGAGCTGCATCCTCCTGAACAGCCACTCCGTTTTCCTTGGCTTTATCCAGAATGGCTTCTGCCACTTTGCCGCGGCCTTTGGCTACAACAACGGGTGCTTCGCTTTCTCCAGGGACATATTTTAGGGCAACCGCCTTTTTGGAGAGCAGATCGGGTTGTGACGACTCGTACTTCATACCTTCAAGTCCACCCCTTTGTATCGTTCAGGACTATAGTCCGAGGCTGACATTTTGCGTTCCGCGCCCGGTTCCTGGCCCACTGGCCACGGCTCCGCCTTGAAGGTGAGCAATTGATATCCCAGCTTGTCCAAAGCCTGATGGATGACCTCTCGGCCACTTTCCAAAAGCGACCCCATCCCTTCGCGATCATTCAAGACTCGCAGACTGACAATGTTGTTAACCACATGGACATCAACCAGCGTAGGTCCCAGACTTTTCATGTCGAGATCAAACCACAGACGGCAATTGGACGCATCCAGCTCTCCACGTGGTCCACGACGTGACTGAATCTGAACAGACGCCGTTTCTTCCCCGTCCGGTCCAGTGATTGGAATAAACCAGTGCATCTGTGCAAATGTAGCACTGCGATCTGTCGTTAACAATAACTGCTGACCTGTCAGATATTGCACGGCTTGTCCTGCGGCATCCTTGAGTGCCGCCGGTGCACCTTCGCTGCTCGCAAGCTGCAGCAGCAAGCCCTTTAGCGTGTCCGCATTCGCCGGACTCGCCGCATCTCCCACGCGCGGCTGCACAGCCGCGCCGTGAACGGCCTGCTGCTCGTGCTCCGCACCGAGCAGCTTCAACACGCGCCCCACCCACGGGTCCCCCTCGTGGGTGACAGGCGCGGGCACTGCCGCAGCTCCCGCAGGTGCTGCGGCACTACCGCCAGCCGGCGGCGCATCAGCGCCGGCTGGCAACGGCTGCGGCACGCCTCCGGCAGCCGCAGCCGTCTGGCCGCCCTGCGATGCAGGGGCGGCCTGTACAGCCGCACCAGGCTGTGCCGGTGCGGCTGTGGACGCGCTGCGCAGGGCGTCCAGCAGCGCCAGCAGCTTGGGCGCCAGCTGCGCTGCCGTAGGCGCTGCTGGCGCCGCCTGGCCTGCTGCGGACGGAGTCCCCGCAGCAGCAGGCGTTTCAGCGCGGCCGTCAGTCCGCCCGGCCGCGCCTGCTTCAGGCTGGCCTGCAGTTACACGGCCAGCCACAGATTCTGCTGCCGCCCCTGGTGCACCCGGGCGGCTCCCAGCTTGGCCCGCGTCAGCCCCGCGCGGGCTCTCTCCAGGTATTCCGGTTCCAGACGGAATACCCGCACCTCCTTTGCCAGCCGTTTCAACGTTACTGGCAACTGCCTTCGTCACGGTTTCAGCATTTCCTGCGCCTCCACCAGTCTGCACGTTTCCTTTCACCACAGTACCTGCATCCTCTGCTCCGCCATCCGTCATGGATATAGATCCTGCCAATGCCGCTTGTCCTTGTTGTGTCGACAAAGCAGGTGTTCCGGTTCCAGTCACCTGACGACCATTGCCTGATGCAGCCAATCCTTCGTCCGTCTGTGATGCATTCGGTACTACAGGTGCACCAGCCATGACTCCTGGTTTCAACGTAGCAGATTGTTCTCCAGGCAATACCGATTTACCTGTTGTTTGAGTAAGCATCGTTTCCAACTGATCAGCCAACCCGCTTAACAACTGGTGCAGAGGGGGGCCAAACACCGTCTGGTGTAATCCTTTTACTGTTTCCGCCGTAACCGGAAGACCACGCTGAAAAGCAATTCCCGTCGCCTGCACCCACTCTTCTACTGGCACCTGTGCGGGTTTGGCTGTCATCATATTTTGAACCATAGCCACATTATCCTTCGTCAGCGGCAAACCGCTACGCTGCATGGCAAGTAACAGTTCCCGGTTCCCTTTTGTATCCGGCAGTCCTACATCCTGAAGCAGGTTGTTCAAGGAAGCTTGTGGCAGCTCAGCAAGTGTACTCGACATTGGCTTCATGACCGTTATGCCATTCTCACCTGGAGGCTGCACTTGAAGCAAAGTGGTCTCACCTGGACGGAGTGGAGTTTCCAACTTGGCGCGCACCTGGACACCTTGAATCTGTAGAACCGCATCCCCTCCATCATCGGATACACTTACCACAGAGCCACGAACCACCTGACCTTCCTTTAATTCAAGCGGCTTGGCATTTCCTGGCTTACTATCTCCCAATAATCCCTTAATCATGGAACCGATATTCAATTCTCTCCCCCTCCTTCCTTCAAACCTGTGTTAAAACAACGATTGCTGCTCTCCAAGCAGATTGCCCAGAAAACTGCGCCGATGCATCGGGGTTGCCCCCAACGCCATAATCTGCTCCCGATGAACTTTTGTTGCATATCCTTTATGTATCGACAGACCATATTCCGGATATAACGTATCCCATTCTTCCTTACACAGCCGATCTCGCGTTACCTTGGCAATAATAGATGCCGCTGCGATTGATTGACTATTAGCGTCACCTTTAATAATGGACAGTTGAGGTACATTCACATCCACCTTCTCGGCATCCACCAGCATATAATCAGGAGTTTCTCCCAATGCTTCAACAGCTCGTTTCATCGCGAGTCTCGCAGCCTGCTTGATGTTAAGCCGATCAATTGTCTCTGCATCCGCGTACCCGATACCTACCGCCAGCGCTTTTTCCATAATGACATCATATAATGCATCACGTTTTTTCTCCGTTAATTTCTTGGAGTCATTCACACCTTCCAAGATGAGATCCTTCGGTAAAATAACCGCTGCTGCGACAACGTCCCCAAACAAACATCCCCGTCCTACCTCATCAATACCAGCAATACGTTCAAATCCACTGTCCCAATACTCCCGCTCGTAGAGCAACAGATCTCGAGGTTCACTGGCTTCTTTTTTCTTCTTTGGTCCAATCGGGGTATCCAGTAGATTCAACCCGATCTCTTCATTATTTTCAACCATAACACTCATCTCCTCTACCCACGCTTTTTCAGCATGCGTATCACTTACAACTTTTTATAATATAGACGTAGATCCTCTGTCTTTTGTTCTGTACAACCTGTCTCTCTCAGCAAAACTTTTCTTTGAGATTTACAAAATAAATATAGTGCTGTCTTCATTTATCGGTATTTGATGGTTTAAATTGAATATATCAGACCTCATGTATTCTAATTTGCACCACCATTCATCATAGCACGATTCTGACCCACCTGATATATAGGCCAGCCAATTCCATAAAGCGTACTGTTCTTCAATCCTCTTCCATTTTATCGTTTTCAACGTATGTTCCAGCTTTACTTCCGCGTTTGTATACACAAAAAACGACCGCTCCCGGTAATCCGGTAACGGCCGCTTCTTTCGGCACTTGTATATATGAAATGAACAGATAAAGATAATGATCTTCATCGTGTAGAGTCCATTTTTTTAATAGGGAGCTTCCATAGAAAAACGTCCCATTTTACCCGCTCGCAGTTCACGCAGAAATGCTCGTGATGCCTTTTCCAGATCAATGCGTCCACCGCTTACAACACATCCACGGATACGTCCGACTTGTTCCATAATCGCAATAACACTGTCTGAATCATCTGCATCCCTGGAGAACTCCTGAAGTCCGTATCTCTCTTCCAAAGCGTCCCAGTAATAACGCATCAGGTAACTGATTCCAAAAAAGGCGATATCCTCTGCATTCAGAATTTCCTCTTTGATCGCACCAGTTACAGCAAGACGGTAACCTACATTTTGATCTTCGAACTTGGGCCAAAGAATACCCGGAGTATCCAATAACTCCATTTCTTTGCCTACCTTGATCCACTGTTGCCCCTTCGTCACACCAGGACGATCTCCTGTTAACGCAATACTCCGTCCAGCCAGTCGGTTAATCAGCGTGGATTTACCTACATTGGGAATCCCTACGATCAACCCGCGAACCGCACGAGGATTAATCCCTTTAGCAATTTGACGGTCAATTTTTTCTTTAAGAAGAAGCTTGGCCTGCACGGGAATATCTTTAACATTGGTTCCCGTCGAAGCATCTACAGGAAAAGCGGTAATTCCTTCTTTTTTGAAATATTCAATCCATTCTTGCGTCACTTTAGCATCTGCCAAATCCGATTTGTTCAACAAAATCATCCGGGGTTTATCCAGCAATATTTCGTCAATCATCGGATTACGGCTGGAGACAGGCAGACGGGCATCCAATAGTTCGATGACCACGTCGATGAGCTTTAACTTATCCTGAATCTGGCGTCTGGCTCGAGTCATATGACCTGGAAACCATTGTATCGTCACCTTGTCTTCACCTCATTATTTACTTCAATTTCAGTGGTTAATCCACTTGATCTCACCGATCGGCCAGAAAATCACATCTGCACGACCAATAATATCTTTTAACGAAACATAACCGATCATACGGCTGTCTGTACTATTTGGACGGTTGTCTCCCATGACAAACACATGACCTGCAGGCACTTTGCCATCAGGGAACTGCTCATTCGGGAAATCCTTCACGTTATAGGTTCCACCATTGGCTTCAGCTGCATCAATGGCTCCTTGAATATACGTTTCATCAACCTTCTTACCATTAACCATCACGGTATCGTCCTGAACCTCAACTGTATCACCTTCTACAGCAATAACACGTTTAATGAAATCTCGACCTTCGGATGGTACGTGGAAGACGATAACTTCACCGCGCTTTGGTTCTCTGATATCATATAAGATCTCGTTGACGATCACACGTTCACCCGTTTCAAAGTTCGGCTGCATGGACGGACCGTCCACAACAAACGGTTTGAAGAGCAACCACCGAATCAGAATGACGAGAACTAATGCGATAACAATGGCTTTAAGCCATTCAACAATTTCATTTTTGGCTTTTTTGGATCGACTGTTTTTCTCTTCGGTAGGATTGCCCCGGTCATGTTGAACTTCTTGTTCCATTCAAGATCTTCCTCTCTTCACAGTACATGTTTATAGCAGTACACACATCCAACATTCTGTATCGTTCCAATAACTCAATGGATGGATACAGAACATTCACATCAGTTATGTAATCTTACACCAAGCATTACAGTACATTTAATCCACAATTCAAATGCCTTCAAGAGGTTGTTCAAAAAGTCGGTACTAAAACCGGTCTTTTGAACACGCACTTCAATAACTGATTTTACAAGCCTCCCGGACTATTCACCGCATGTGTTGCCATACCATTTTACTCGGAAGTGTACCTCCGGTTCAACTTTTCCCGGACAAAAACGAAAAGGGCTTGTCTCCAAGCCCTTCCCGGTATCCGTTATATTAACGAATTTCTTTAATTCTCGCTGCTTTACCGCGTAGTTCACGAAGATAATAAAGCTTCGCACGACGCACTTTACCACGGCGAGCCACTTCGATTCTATCGATTTTTGGGGAATGAAGCGGGAAAGCTCTTTCCACACCTACACCGTAAGAAATTTTACGAACTGTAAAAGTCTCACTGATTCCACCACCACGGCGTTTAATCACAACACCTTCGAACAATTGGATACGCTCACGAGTTCCCTCGATTACCTTAACGTGCACTTTCAAAGTGTCACCAGGACGAAAACTCGGAATATCCTTACGAAGTTGTTCTTGTGTAATCGCTTGAACGATATTCATCTATGACTCCCTCCTTCCGTACAGGCGTTCATACTTCTTCCAGAGATCACCTTGTCTCCTTCATTATCCATAGAGGACCGCCGTATTCCACATAACAGAATTATTGTATCACGCAGCACATCAAAACACAAGAGAAATTAAACAAAATGCCTATTGATCAATCAGCAACGCTGATAACTTATCCATCTCATGCTGACTTCATTCTAAATTACATTCTCTCATATGGACCATGAATCAACGCTCTCATCTGCAAGTCAACCTGATACAGGAAAAAATACTGTAACTTCCAGTGCAGAAATATCGTCTATGATATAACTTATTGACCACTTTAAAAGGAGAAACCCAAGACTTATGAAATATTGGAAAAAGATCACACTTGTCTTACTTGTCATGCTCACATGCTCCATTACACTATATGCATATGCCGTAACTCATCCAACGAATGCACTGTCACACAAAGCCTGCACATCCTGGGACATCGTCAAACGCAAAGCATTCGAGCTGTCACACACTGACTTCTCTAACCAATCTGCGGTGGATCGTTCTACCTTCAGGATTGAACAAGGTACAGCTACAGAAGTTCCTGTGCTAATGTATCATTACATAAAGCCCAAGCTGAACAATCAGGAGACAGGTAACAAATCCATCATTAATCTGGAGGATTTCGAGCAAAATATGAAATACCTGCATGATGAAGGCTACATTACAGTTACATTGGACCAACTGGAACAATACGTTAACGGGAAGATCTCCCTACCACAGAAGTCCATTGTAATTACCTTTGATGACGGATATCAGAACAATTATACATTAGCTTATCCCGTGCTTCAAAGATATAACTTTCATGCCTCGCTATTTGTCATAGGCAGTAAAATTCAAGATCAACCTTCGGAATTTGACCCCGCCATTAACAGTTTCATCTCCAAGTCAGAGATGCAGGGTGCAACTGACGTATTTGAATTTAACAGCCATACCTATAACCTGCATCACAAGGGATTTACGCGCTGTGGTAACAGTGTGCCTGTCGGTCTGGACACCAGTCTTCTGGATGATGATATCCAACAAATGAAGGAAACTGGGGTAGATACCCCTTATCTGGCCTATCCTTTTGGTTATACCAGCACACAGATGATTTACAAGTTACAGCAACATGGGTATCGCATGGCTTTTACCGTAAAGTCCGGATTTGTGCATCCAGGAGATGATCCCATGAAGCTGCCTCGCTTGACAGTCACGACAGGTACTGACCTGGCGTCCTTGCTTCAGCCCGAATCCAGTCCGCGTAACGGACTACCTGCATCGGAGAATGACGACCAATGAAACCTAGAATTGAACTTCACCGCCCGGATACAGAGTCGAGCTATACAGCCTTTTGAGCTGTGGCTTGGCTCTTTTTGCATCTACCCATGATAATGTCATCGGAGAGCTGGAATAAATCACTGCTCCCTCTGCGTCATAGATGATGATCTGTTCCTGTCCGGTCTGGACCAGATCTGCGGGCCAAAATATAATCTAGTCCACCTTGTCTCCGGCTTGGCTAATATCTATTCTGGCGGTTTTATATAGTTGATGCTTCCATAACCTCCTCCTCATCAAACCCACTCTAAAAACTCAAGACGATTGCCAAAAGGATCATTTATATAGAAACGTCTTACACCTTCATCTGCTCTTGCTTCGTCATCTACAATATGAATTTGGTTATGGATGAGATGATCACGCAACTGATCCAAATGTTGTACATGAAATGCCGGATGAGCTTTTGTGGCGGGAATAAAATCTTTTTGTACGCCAATACACTTGGTGTCTGCCACACTCGAACCATACACCACCCCGTTTTCTTTAGTTTCATTTAGGGAAACTAAGTTTTAAAATATACCTTTTATAGAATAACCCGATGAATATCCAGCTTTCTTTACAAAACACAATAAGAAAAGCCAACCTTTGGTATCAAGGCTGGCTTCTTCGAACGCTCTAAAAAGATATATTTACGTGTTCAACGATACATATACTTACTCTGTACTATTTTTACGATTTGAACGTACATTTTTTAACCAAATTCGCTCTTTGTCCGTCAAATCCGCCGTTTCCAACATCTCCGGTCTACGATCTAACGTACGAAGCAACGACTGCTCTCTGCGCCACGCCTCAATGTTCAGATGATGTCCTGACAGCAACATATCTGGTACCTTCATGCCCCTAAACTCGGGTGGACGTGTGTAGTGCGGGTACTCCAGAAGTCCCGTGCTGAATGAATCCGTCACTGCACTTGTCTCATTGCCAAGCACACCGGGAATTAGTCGTACGATACTGTCAATCGCAACCATAGCAGGCAACTCCCCACCAGTGAGTACGTAATCACCAATGGATAGTTCATCCGTCACGAGAAATTCGCGAATTCGCTCATCGTAACCTTCATAATGTCCACATATAAAAATCAGATGATCTTCCTGTACAAGTTCTTCTGCCTTTTTCTGTGTAAATGTCTCACCTTGCGGACACATTAGGATGATACGTGGAGCTTTCATGGTTGCCGCAGCTTCTCCGCGTTGCTCCAGAACATCTTCTACAGCAGCAAAGATCGGATCAGGTTTTAGCACCATGCCTCCGCCTCCGCCGTATGGAGCATCATCGACCGTATTATGTTTATTCGTCGCATAATTACGGAAGTTGGTTGCGCCGAGGGATACCAGACCCTTCGTTTGGGCTTTACCCAGAATGCTTGCTCCGAACACACCGTCAAACATCTCCGGGAATAGCGTTAACACATCCACTTTCATGTTACAGCAGCCCTTCCATCAGGTGAATCTTCACTTGCTTCTGTTCGATGTCCACATCAAGCACTACATCATCAATAACGGGAATCAGTACTTCTTTGCCTGCTGGCGTTTTAACAACCCACACATCATTGGCGCCCGGAGTCAAAATTTCAGAGATGGTTCCAAGCGTTTCACCCTCTTCGGTTATGACCGAACACCCAACGATTTGATGGAAGTAGTATTCACCTTCCTCCAGCTCAGCCAGGTTCTCTTTTAACACTTTGGCCATGCCGCCTTTAAACTTTTCTACTTCATTAATATTGCCGTACTCTTTCAGACGAAGAATATACATATTTTTATGCAAACGTGCAGATTCCACGTTAACCATGACTGGATGATTATCTGGTGTAAAGAAAAACAACTCTGCATTTTTCGCGAAACGCACTTCCGGGAAATCAGTTAAAGGCATGATTCTCACCTCACCGCGAATTCCATGCGTATTAACGATTTTACCTACATTCATAAACTCTGCCATAATTCCTCCTACGAAATTAAATCAAACTAAACAGCTACTTCGACTCTCGTACGGTCGTTCCGGCGACAGTTCGTTCTTTCGATCGCTGTTACCCCTCATTTTTCAAACTTAATTTAAAAGGTGAACATGAGGTGATAAAGGCGAACGCTAACGCTTCTCCAGAATCGATTCCGTCCCTGCACTGCTCCGAAGTTACTCATACCCAAAAATATTTTAATTCAATATCTAATCCAACCTATTAAGTTCAGCATGCACGAAAAGGGGCTAGGACATGCATCCTAACCCCCTTTCGTATATCTTTAAGATATGATATCAACGGTAACCCGTTTATCCATCTTAACTGCTGCTGATGTGACGACCGTACGAAGTGATTTCGCGATTCGTCCCTGTTTACCAATTACCTTCCCGACATCGTCAGGATGAACGGTTAACTCATAAACGACAAGCCGGTCTTTCTCAACCGTCCGAACCGTCACATCTTCCGGATGATCGACTAAAGCCTTAGCAATTATGCTTACTAATTCTTCCATAGATGACCCTCCGAATCAGCACTTTATTTAGATAATTTAGACTCGTGGAACTTCTTCATCACGCCCGCTTTGCTAAGCAAGTTGCGGACAGTGTCAGATGCTTGTGCACCGTTTTGAAGCCAAGCCAGTGCTTTATCTTCATCGATCTTAACAACAGCCGGTTGTTCAACCGGGTTGTAGTAACCAATCTCCTCGATAAAACGACCGTCACGTGGGGAACGAGAATCCGATACCACGATGCGATAGAAAGGGGCTTTGTGAGCACCCATACGTTTCAGACGAATACGAACTGCCATTTGAAAATTCACCTCCTTCAATGAAATCTGTATATGATCCAGCTTCGCTTAAATCAACGGAAAGGAAACTTCATTCCTTTTCCCATACCTTTAAGCTGCTTCATCGCTTTATTTTTGCCGCCTTTAGGTCCCATCATATCCGAGAACTGTTTCATCATGCGGCGCATCTCATCAAATTGCTTGATCAGACGATTTACTTCAGCCAGAGATGTTCCGCTTCCGGTAGCAATACGCTTCCGGCGGCTATGGTTGATCATATCCGGGTTGCGTTTCTCTTCGGTCGTCATTGAGTAAACGATCGCTTCGATCCGGCCCATCTGTTTATCATCAACCTTCAGATCCTTGGCTTGTTTCATCTTGCCCATGCCGGGAATCATATCCATGATCTGATCGATTGGTCCCAGCTTTTTCACCTGATCCATCTGCTCCAGGAAATCTTCAAACGTGAATTCTGCATTACGCATCTTCCGTTCCATTTCCTTGGCTTTATCGGTATCAATGTTTAATTGTGCTTTCTCAATCAGAGATAACATATCACCCATACCGAGGATCCGTGAAGCCATACGTTCCGGGTGGAACGGCTCCAAAGCGTCAAGTTTCTCTCCAAGGGAAGCAAACTTGATTGGGCACCCCGTAACTGCTTTGACAGAAAGTGCAGCACCACCACGAGTATCGCCATCCAGCTTCGTCAAGACAACCCCGGTCAGATTAAGCTGCTGGTTAAAGTGTTCTGCTACGTTAACCGCATCCTGACCTGTCATGCTGTCTACGACAAGCAGTACTTCATCCGGATTCACTACGCTGTGAATCTGGCGAAGTTCTTCCATCAGCTCTTCATCAACATGCAGACGTCCAGCTGTATCGATAATAACATAGTCATTACCGTTATCTTTGGCATGTTGAAGACCTTGACGTGCGATCTCAACAGGGCTTGTCTGATCTCCCAGTGTGAATACCGGCGCTTTGATCTGCTCACCAAGTACTTGCAACTGTTTGATCGCTGCCGGACGATAAATATCGCCTGCAACAAGCAATGGTCTGCTGTTTTGCTTTTGCAGCATTTTAGCCAGTTTACCTGATGTGGTTGTTTTACCAGCACCCTGCAAACCAACCATCATCAGCACCGTAGGCGGTTTGTTTGCTTTAGCCAGTTTCGCCTGGCTTCCACCCATCAAATCCGTCAGTTCCTTGTTAACGATGTCGATGATGACCATTCCTGGCGTGAAGCTCTCCATCACTTCTTTGCCAACAGCCTTCTCTTTCACCTTGGCGATGAATTCCTTGACCACTTTGAAGTTTACATCCGCTTCGAGCAATGCCAGACGTACCTCGCGCATAGCCTCGGCTACATCTTCATCAGACACCTTGCCTTTGCCGCGCAGCTTGCTGAACACATTCTGTAATCGGGTCGTTAATCCTTCAAATGCCATGATCCCACCTCCTCAAGCTTTATTACTGTTTTTAGGACCGATACGTTCCGCCCAGCCGTTATGATCTTTTCATTCGCTGAGCTGAGCAACAATATCGTGTATTTGTTTGTTGTTATCAATGGAGACGCCTGCGCGTTCCAATGCATTTTGCAAATCTTCAAGATTGCGATTACGCCGTTCATGCTTTTCCAGCAAGCCCAGCTTGCTTTCGTAATTTTCAAGCACTTGTTCGGCACGCTTGATATGCTCGTATACCGCCTGGCGGCTGATCTCAAACTCGGCTGCAATTTCACCAAGTGAAAAATCGTCATGAAAGTAATACTTTAGAAAAGTCTGCTGTTTCTCGGTAAGTAACAATTCATAAAAAGCAAACAGCAAGTTAATCCGGTTTGTCTTCTCAAGCCGATTTTCTTGACTCACATCGGGGCACTCCCTTCGTCAAGGAAAAACACTTTACACTCTTGCAACGTTCCTAATAATACCTAAAACAAATCAGGTTGTCAAGCAAAAATACTTGTCACAATAAAAACAGCTCTGATCATATGTTATTTCGATGCTTAACGGGTGATTTATGGCGTTTTCACAACAAGCAAATCCTCTCTCTACCTCTACGATCCACCTCTATGTAGAAGAAAAACGAATGCGTCTCAGTCCGCGGAGATGCATTCGTTTATGGTGTTCTAGCGAAGTGGAGTCAGGTACAGCAGTACCATAAAGAAATGAAGAATACTGCCTGCTAGCACAAAGAGATGCCAAATCGCATGGTGGTAAGGAAATCCACGCCACATATAAAAAAGCGTACCCAGGGTATACATCAGTCCTCCAGCAACCAGCAGCACGATTCCGCCTGTAGGAATGGCAGCCATAAGCGGTTGCCAGGCAATAACGATGAGCCAGCCCATCGCAATATAGAAAATCGTGGACATGAATAGAAATTTTTTCGTGAAAAACGCCTTAAAGATCACGCCGAATAATGCGATTCCCCAGATTATACCGAACAGGGTCCATCCAAGTGTACCGCGAACAGCAATAAACAAAAGCGGAGTGTACGATCCCGCAATAAACAAATAAATGGAAGAATGGTCGAAAATCTCAAATAAATCTTTCACTTTTCCATCTTTCCATGCATGCACAAGTGTAGAGCTCGTATAGAGCAGCAGCATGGTGATACCGTAGATCGTGAAACTGACCACATGCCAAGCTGTGCCTTTCATACTTGAAAATACAATCAATATCACCAGTGCAGCTACACTGAGTACAGCACCGATTCCATGTGTCACCGCATTGGCGACTTCTTCACGGCGAGAATAGGTATGAGTATTGGCCATTTTCAACCGTCCTTTCTAACTCTTTAGCATTGCCTGCTTTATTCCCATTATACACGTATTGCCAGTGACATTACACGTGACACTTATCACGTCTATCACTGGCAATTACGCTTAACGCTATTCATTTATCCTAATTAATAATGGGTTCTAGGAATTAGCTTCCTCTTCTTCGACACTTTCAGCTGGCTGTTCCTGGATCAATCCGGCGAACAAAGCATGCACAAATTGCTCCGAATCAAACGGCTGCAGATCATCAATTTTCTCACCTAGTCCCACGAGTTTCACTGGCAAATCCAGCTCCTGACGGATCGCAACAACGATCCCCCCTTTGGCTGTTCCATCCAGTTTTGTCAGCACAAGGCCAGTTACGCCGCTTTTCTCACCAAAAAGTTTAGCCTGATTTAAAGCATTTTGACCTGTTGTTGCATCCAGTACCATCAGTACTTCATGTGGAGCTTCCGGAATCTCACGCTGAATGACACGGTAGATCTTGTTAAGCTCGTCCATCAGGTTAGATTTATTTTGCAGACGACCTGCTGTATCACAGAGCAGAACATCCGCGCCACGTTGCTTCGCTGCCTGCACCGCATCATACATAACGGCTGCTGGATCAGAACCGGATTGCTGCTTGATCACGTCGACACCAGCACGTTGACCCCATACTTCCAGTTGTTCGATGGCTCCGGCACGGAACGTATCTCCGGCTGCCATAATGACTTTTTTACCTTGCTGTTTAAAGCGATGCGCCAGCTTGCCAATCGTTGTTGTTTTACCAACACCGTTAACACCAACGAACAAAATAACGGTAATGCCATCCGGATTCATTTTCAATTCATTGTTCTGTTCACCGCGAAGAAGATCCGTCAGTTTCTCGGACAATACAGGCTGCAGCTCAGCCGCGTCCTCAATTTTGCGTTTTTTCACCTCAACGCGCAGGTCTTCGATCAGATTCATGACCGTATTCACGCCAACGTCTGCTCCGATCAAAATCTCTTCCAGTTCTTCATAGAACTCTTCATCGATTTTTTTGCGGCGGATTACGAGATCCGACACTTTTTCCACTAACCCTTTACGTGTCTTTTCCAATCCATCCTTGAACTGTTTGGTAACCGACTCCGTTTTGCTTGCAATGCTGTCTCTCAGCTTTTTAAAAAAACTCATAAAGCCCCTCCATCGTGTACATAATCTAAGCGTATTTGCAGAAATCCTCAATCTGAATGATTTTCAATGATTACAATGAGTTCATTTGTCTCGCAAGTTTGGATCAGATCAGGCAATTACTGCTTCCTCATCTTCCAGTTTAACCGATACGAGCTTGGATACTCCGCCCTCTTCCATCGTAACACCGTACAGTACATCAGCCTCTTCCATCGTACCTTTACGATGGGTAACAACGATGAACTGTGTCTGTTCGGAGAATTCACGCAGGTACTGGGCAAAACGTACCACGTTAGCTTCGTCCAGCGCTGCCTCTACTTCATCCAGCACGCAGAATGGTACAGGTTTGACATGCAGAATGGCAAATAACAAAGCCATCGCCGTCAAAGCCCGCTCACCACCGGATAACAGTTGCAGGTTCTGCAGTTTCTTGCCTGGTGGCTGAGCTACAATATCTATTCCCGTTTCAAGCAAGCGCTCCGGGTCCATGAGAACAAGGTCAGCACGTCCCCCGCCAAACAGCTTGGTAAACACGGTACCGAACTCACGGCGGATGGCATCAAACGTGATCTTGAATCGCTTCGCCATCTCGTCTTCCATTTCCCGAATAACCTGATACAACGTTGTTTTGGCTTCCACCAGGTCATTCTTCTGTTCACTCAGGAACTCGTATCGCTCATTGACCCGCTGGAATTCCTCAATCGCTCCCAGGTTAACATCACCCAGGGCCGATATACTGCGCTTTAGCTTTTGTACCTCTGCCTGTGTATGCTCCACATCTTCCGGCACAGGATAACGCTCTTTGGCCAGTTCATAGCCCAGTTCGTATTCATCCGTCAGTTTCCGCAGTATATTTTCCAGCTCAACATCCAGCCGGTTCACCGAAATTTCCGTCTGTCGCATCTGCTCTTCCACAGCTTTTAACTGCGTGCGCTGTTCCTTCGTTTCGTTCTCGGCAAGCTCAAGCTTTTTCGACAACTCACTTCGGGCAGCACGTTTGAAGTCCAGCTCCTGGGAAGCTTCCGCTTTTTTCAGCTTGTACTGGTTCAGATCTTCAATCTGCTTGACACTCTCGGTCTGTGTTTTCTTGAGATCTGCTTCCATCGAAGCCAGCAACGTGCGATTCTGACGAAGATCTTTCACCAGCGACTCCACTTCCCGCTCCAGACGTCGCAATTGTTCTCCATTGGAGAATCGCTCCTGATCAAGCTTGCCTTCGCGCACTTTCAATTCGGTGAGTTGGCTCTGCAATTCTTCCTTCGCGGATTCATTCGCTTTACGAGCAAACTCAGCTGCATGAATGGCACGATGAGTCGCTTTTTCTTCCTCTTCAAGCTGCTCCAGCTTCTTCACAGCGACGATGCGAGCCGTATCCAGCTCTTTGATCTCTTCGGTAAAGCCGCTCTTCTCCTGCCCGGCAACGGCAACCTGTTCAAGCACATGGCGAAGCTCATGCTCTAGCTGCTTCATTTCCATCGAAGCCTGCTGTTCTGCATTTCGGGTATCGTCACCGGACTGACGAAGCTCATCCAGTTTGTCCTGACACTGCTCCAGTTGAACTTTTACATCATCCACACTGCGATGCAGTTTCACGATCTGATTTTCGGTATCCAAAATATCCTGGTCGAGCTGGTCCAGTTGCCGTTTTCGGCTGAGCAGACTCACATTTTTCTTGTGCTGGCTACCACCTGTCATGGAACCACCCGCATTAACCACATCACCTTCGAGTGTTACAACACGGAAACGGTACTGACAGCGAGCCGCAATTTTATTGGCAACCTCCAGCGTTTCGGCAATAATAACATTACCGAGCAAGCTGCCAATGATTGAAGCGTACTTGGGTTCGAATTGTACGAGATCAGCACCGATCCCCACAAAACCCTCCATACCTTCGATCATGGAACGTTCAGCTGCTCCAATGGCACGAGGACGAATGACATCCAGAGGCAGGAACGTTGCACGCCCCAACTGGCGCTGCTTCAGGAAAGCGATTGCCTGTCTTGAAACCGATTCATTTTCCATGACCACATGCTGCAAGGATGCTCCCATCGCTGTCTCTACTGCAAGTTCGATCTTCTCGGGAACTTTAACGAGTTCAGCCACAGCTCCATGAACACCGCTCAGCGTACCTTTACGTGAAGCCTTGAGGACCTCCTTGACACCCAGCATGAATCCGTCAAAATCATCCTGCATCTCTTTCATCGTATCGCGGCGGGAGACCTGAGCTTCACGCTTCTGTTCCCATTTACGAACCGTGCCCCGACTTTCTTCGAGCAGCTTCTGCAGCGACTGAAGTCGTTCACTTTCCGTAATGTAACCACCACGCAGATCACTGATTTCTTTGCCCAAACGAACAACCTTTTTCTCAATGTCCGCCTTGCGACTTTCCAGTGTCTCTTTTTGATCTTCCCATTTGCCGGATTCCTCAGCCGCGCGATTCATTCTGCGCTCCAGCGTTTCCTTCTGCTGATCCACATAACGAATTTCATTGCGTGTCTGAGCCATCTGATTCATCAGTTCCAGCAAGTTTCCTTTGAGGCTTTCCTCTTGCTGTTGACTAATGCCACCTGTGACACCAATGAGTTTGGCTTCTTCCTGGGACAACTGATTCCTAACTTCACTCAGTTCATGCTCAAGCTTGCCAAACTTCTCACGCAGAGCAAGCAGCTCGGTTTCCCGTTCGCGATGTCTCTCTTCACTGGCAGCAAGCGTTACTTTGAGCTGCTCCTGATTCGTTTGCAGATGGTGCGAGCGCTCCTTGAGCAGTTCTCCAAGCCCTTCACTTTTCTCCGTCGCTTCACTGAATTGTAATAAGGCGGATTGAAGTTGCTCTGTCTCGGTCTCCAGGATACGCAGCGCATTCCGATCATTTTCCAGCTTGGCATCATGCGTAGAGACAATCGCCGCCAGCCCAACCTCTTCCTGTTTTAGCGATTGCAACCTTTCGTTGGCCTTACTCCAAGAGGCATGAATCTGTTCGATCTGGTACACATACATGGAAATTTCCTGTGATTTGAGCTGAGAACGAAGTTCCTTATAATGGATCGCTTTCTCCGATTGTTCCTTTAGGGGTCCAATCTGATCTTCCAGTTCGGTCACCAGATCATGAATACGCAGCAAATTCTGCTCTGTCTCATCCAGTTTGCGCGTCGCATCCCGCTTGCGGGATTTATATTTAACGATACCTGAAGCTTCTTCAAAGATGCCTCTGCGATCCTCTGAACGGGTACTCAGAATCTCTTCGATTCGCCCCTGTCCAATAATCGAGTAGGCTTCCTTACCGATGCCGGTATCCATAAACAACTCCGTGATATCCTTCAAACGACAAGATTGCTTGTTAATAAAATATTCACTATCCCCGCTGCGATGTACACGACGAGTCACCGTTACTTCACCAAAATCCAGTGCAAGTGCGTGATCCTCGTTATCGAGCGTCAACGACACCTCACCGAAATTAACGGCCTTCCGTGCGTCACTGCCTGCAAAGATGATATCTTCCATCTTGCCACCACGCAGCGACTTGGCACTTTGTTCCCCCAGAACCCAGCGAATTCCGTCCGATATATTACTCTTTCCACTTCCGTTCGGACCTACAACAGCCGTAATGCCACGAACGAACTCCATCTCCGTTTTGTCGGCGAATGACTTGAATCCACCCAATTCAATCCGTTTTAAAAACATAGGGTTTCTCGTCACCTCCTCTTGCATATTTCAAGTATTACATTCCAGCGCCTAAATAAATTGAACTAAAATAAGATTCAACTTATTTAGTTAACGATCAGGCTGACTCCCCCTGAACCTCTTTACAAAAAAAAGAGCAAAAAGCAGTCCGGCCGATTACTTCCGCCGGGGCGGACCCGCGGGCTGCTCTTTGCTCTTCGTTTGTCTATGCGCTATCGGTTAAGCTTAGGCTTCAGGAAGCTTCAGTCGATCAAGTGCTGCAGATGCAGCCTGTTGCTCCGCTTCCTTTTTGGAACGACCTGTACCTCTGCCAAGCCGTTCTTGACCCATATGGACCTCTGAGACAAACTCACGTTCATGGGCAGGTCCCCGTTCCTCAACGATACGGTATTCCAAAGCTCCCATATTGTGATGCTGAGTAAGTTCCTGCAGTTCCGTTTTATAATCACTCATTTGCAACTTGCTGCCCAAAACGATCAACGGGAAGACATGCTGGTCGAGAAATGTCCGGACAGGCGCAAGCCCCTGATCCAGATACAATGCACCAATGAAAGATTCAAACACATCTGCCAGCAGAGCCGGTCGTGTCCGTCCTCCAGTTAGTTCCTCACCTTTACCAAGAAGTACATACTGTCCAAAACCCAACGCTTCAGCAAATTTGACGAGGGAAGGCTCACAGACAATGGATGCCCGCAGCTTAGTTAGTTCACCTTCCGGACGGTTAGGATACAATTGATACAAGTATTCCGATACAGTCAGTTCCAGCACGGCATCGCCCAGAAACTCCAGACGCTCGTTGTCCTGATGCTGACTGAACCGGTGTTCGTTTACATAAGAAGCATGGGTAAACGCTTGTTTTAAAAGCTGCCTGTTGTCAAATTTGATTTGAAGTTTGTGTTGTAACTGCTTCAGATCTTCACTCAAACGAACTAGCCCCTTATGCTTCAAATTTTTTGAGAATAATGGTGGCATTGTGACCGCCGAATCCAAATGAATTGGACATGGCAATATTAACTTTGGTTTGACGTGGAACATTTGGTACATAATCCAGATCACATTCCGGGTCTTGATTTTCCAGGTTGATCGTTGGTGCCAGTGTCTGATGTGTCAGTGACAATCCGCAGATAACCGCTTCTACACCACCAGCAGCGCCAAGCATATGGCCCGTCATGGATTTAGTGGAACTCACCGCGAGCTTGTACGCATGATCACCAAACGCCTTTTTGATCGCAAGTGTTTCGGATCTGTCGCCTACGGGCGTCGAAGTTCCGTGTGCATTAATGTAATCCACTTCTTCAGGCTCAATACCCGCATTACGAAGTGCCATCTTCATGCAACGTGCTGCTCCGTCCGGGTCTGGTTCTGTCATGTGATGTGCATCACCTGTCAGACCATAACCGATCACTTCACCATAAATGCGTGCACCACGTTTTTGAGCATGCTCCAGGGATTCCAGAATCAGAACGCCAGCGCCTTCGCCCATAACAAAACCATCACGTTCTGTATCAAAAGGACGGCTTGACTTCGCAGGATCATCATTACGTGTAGACATTGCGCGCATAGCACAAAACCCTGCAAGACCCGTTGGTCTGATTGTTGCTTCCGCACCACCACAGATCATGGCATCTGCATCACCATTGGCAATCAGCTTGAAGGAATCTCCGATGGAGTGTGTACCTGTAGCACAAGCGGTAACAACGTTAATGTTAGGACCTTTGGCGCCAAGAGAAATGGACATTTGGCCTGAAGCCATGTTGGAGATCATCATGGGAATAAAGAATGGGCTTACCCGTTTTGGACCTTTTTGCAACAATGCATTATGTTGGTCCTCCCACGTACCCAATCCACCAATACCTGATCCGATGGATACACCGAAACGTTCTGCATCAATATTCTCGTTAATTTTCAGACCACTGTCTTCAACGGCTTTGAAGCCGGCTGACACAGCGAACTGTACAAAACGGTCCATTTTACGAGCATCCTTGCGATCCATATATTCTTCCGGGTTGAAATCCTTGATCTCGGCTGCAATCTGTGTCGTGTATTCACTAACATCAAACGCCTCAATCTGAGAGATTCCGGACTTTCCTGCCATTAAACTGCCCCAGAACGTTTCCAAATCTTTTCCGAGCGATGTCATTACGCCCATTCCGGTAATTACTACTCTTTGTTTCAAACCGAGTCACCTCTATATCGACTGCATTACGCAAGTATTTTGTGGGAATATCCGCAAACAGACATCAACTCAACCAAGATAGGCCTGCTTGAGTATAGCTGCTTGCGGAATGAGAAAAACCAATGAATGATGAGAAGTCCCGCCTGTTCGAGAACATGTGCGGGACTAAAAATGACTTTAGGTATGAGATTGTATGTAGTTTACAACTTCACCTACGGTCGTGATTTTTTCTGCATCTTCATCAGAGATTTCCAAATCAAATTCATCTTCCAATTCCATGACCAATTCCACTACATCCAAAGAATCAGCACCCAAATCTTCTTTGAAAGATGCTTCAAGTGTAACTTCAGCTTCGTCTGCGCCCAAGCGGTCGACGACGATGCGTTTTACACGCTCCAATACATCGGACATCCGGTTCACCTCCTTCTTTGGTATTATACGAGAATCGCAGGCAAAATGCCATAGAAGACATATGCGGCTCCCGGCCGGGGAACCCGACCTTTTTCCGGCATTTTGGATCGTCCAGCGCCTGTTCCCCGACTATTGTTCAAGTCCGGGAAGAATTACATGTACATGCCACCATCGACATGCAGCGTCTGCCCTGTCATATAAGATGAAGCCTGCGAAGCCAGGAAAGTGACTACACCGGCGATTTCATCCGGCTGACCCAAACGGGACAACGGAATACCACTTAGCATACCGTCCACCAGCTCCTGGGACAACTCTTTTGTCATATCTGTCTCAATGAAACCTGGTGCAACACAGTTAACTGTGATTCCACGAGAAGCCAGTTCACGAGCAGATGCCTTTGTTAAACCAATAACTCCTGCTTTGGCAGCAACATAGTTCGCTTGTCCAGCATTACCGAGCACACCTACAACCGAGGAGATATTGATAATTCTTCCCGACCGTTGTTTCATCATTGGACGTGTAACCGCCTTAAGGCAGTTAAACACACCTTTGAGATTGGTTTCAATAACCTGATCGAATTCTTCCTCTTTCATACGCATGATCAGATTATCACGGGTAATACCGGCATTGTTCACCAGAATATCAACGTTGCCCCATGCTTCCAGTGTAGCTTTGACCATTTGCTCAGCTTCATCCATCAGGCCAACATTGGCTTGAAGTATAATCGCCTTGACGCCTTTGGCACGAATCGCTTCCGCCACTTCCTCAGCTGCCGCTTGGCTACCCGCATAATTCACGGCTACGTTCGCTCCAGCTTCTGCAAGTGCCAGTGCAATACTGCGCCCAATGCCCCGGGATGCCCCGGTAACGAGTGCATTTTTACCTTCTAATGGTTTAGACATAATCATTCCTCCTTTCCCCAAATCTATATCAGTTCAACCAAAGAATGTTTACACTTGCCACTCCGATGACAGAATAAACTTCCGATCACTGTTATCCCCAAGATTTTTTAATTCCCTTTTCTACAGGGAAAATCCGGTGATAGCGTTCGCCTAAAAGCTTTCTTTCAGAAAGCTTTTAGGCGAACGCTCCGCTTCTTCAGTTTTTTTCTGTCCTCTCCGTTCTCGTGTAAAAAGCTTAGTTTAACTCATATAACTCCTACTAATTCACTTGCCGTTGCTTCGAGCGTTTCAAGACTGTTCACATTGTACAGTTTTACGGTTTTATCTGTTTTTTTAATCAAACCGGTCAATACACTGCCAGATCCAATCTCGATGAACGTATCCACGCCTTGCTCAATAAGCCATGTCACACTGTCTTCCCATAATACAGGAGAATAGACCTGAGCTGTCAACAAATCCCGAACCCGTCCATCCTCTGCAGGTCTTGCAGTCACATTAGCGACTACAGGAACCGCTGCCGGTGAGAACGTAACGGTTTTCAGTTTCTCTTCCAGCTTCTCAGCTGCACCCTTCATCAATGAAGAATGGAACGGACCACTTACTTCAAGTAGAATGGCGCGTTTGCCGCCCGCTTCTTTCACTCGTTCTGCGACAGCAGCTACGCCTTCTTTCACACCAGAGATGACGATTTGTCCCGGACAATTAATGTTGGCAAGTTCAACCGCATGACCACTTTCAGATACGTCACGGCAAAGCACCCCCAGCGCTTCCCGATCCGCACCGAGCACAGCAGCCATCGCTCCTTGTCCACCCGGTACTGCCTGTTCCATATACTGACCACGTGCCCGCACAGTGCTCACTGCGTCAGCAAAGGAAAGAACGCCCGCTGCCACCAGTGCACTGTATTCTCCCAGACTGTGTCCAGCCGTATAGTCAGGCTGAATTCCTTTTTCTTTGAAAGCTTCAAGCAAGGCAATACTTGCTGTCAACAGAGCCGGTTGTGTATTTGATGTCTGTTTCAACTCGGTCTCTGGTCCTTCAAATACAAGGTTGCTCAGCGAGAAACCCAATGTTTCATCTGCTGTGCGAAAAATCTCGGTTGCCGCAGGCACGGACTCATACGCGTCCTTGGCCATGCCTACAGCCTGTGATCCCTGTCCGGGAAATACAAATGCTATTTTACCCATCTCATTCATCTCCCAGATGTCTATTTTACCAAACGAGTACCGATGCACCCCATGTCAGACCGCCGCCGAATCCAACCATCAGAACGGTATCTCCGGCTTTCATGCGACCTTCCTCCGCAGCTTCTACCAGAGCAAGCGGAATGGAAGCAGCCGATGTGTTTGCATACTTATCCACGTTGACTACAACCTTTTCTTCAGGAAGTTCAAGTCGTTGCATCGCAGATTGGATAATCCGAATATTCGCTTGGTGAGGAACAAACAGATCCACATCTGTACGCTCCATACCAGCCTTGCGTAATACCTCAATGGTAGCCGTCCCCATAACACGTACCGCAAACTTGAACACTTCACGACCGTTCATGTTGATGTAATGCTTTTTATTTTCAACGGTCTCTGCGGAAGCAGGCAGACGGGAACCGCCGCCTTCCATCTGGAGAAGACTACCGCCAGAACCTTCGGCACCGAGATCGAATGCTTTGAAGCCACGACCTTCCGGAACTTCACCAACGACTACCGCGCCTGCTCCATCACCAAAGAGGACACATGTGTTACGGTCTGTATAATCCGTAATGCGAGACAAGCAGTCCGCACCAATAACAAGTGCATTGTTGTACATGCCGCTTTGGATGAAGCTCGTAGCACTTGCCAAACCGTATACAAATCCGGAACAAGCAGCCGACAAATCAAATGCCGCCGCACCTTTTGCACCCAGTTTATCCTGCAGGATGCAGGATGTTGATGGGAACGAAGAATCCGGAGTAATGGTTGCAACAATAATCAGATCGAGATCACTGCCTGTCATGCCCGCAGACTCAAGGGCTTTAATTGCCGCTTCGTATGCCAGATCAGAAGTTGCCTGATCGGGTGCAGCAATGTGACGCTCTTTGATTCCTGTACGACTGACAATCCATTCGTCATTCGTATCGACCATTTTCTCCAGGTCACTATTTGTCAAAATTTTCTCAGGCACATATTTCCCTGTACCAATAATCCCTACTGGGCGCAAATTATTCATGTCGTCACTCACTTCCCGCTAATTTCCTTAGATATGCTCTCTACCAGCTGATTCTGAACTGCAATCCGAGCTTGGCGCACAGCATTTTTGATGGCATTGCCATCAGCAGATCCATGACTTTTCACAACCAGTCTGCTCAAACCGAGGAGCGGCGCTCCGCCATGCTCCGTATAATCCAGCTTCCGTTTCAACCCACGCAGCTCAGGCATCAGTATAGCCGCTGCCAGTTTACTTTTTAGCGACGATGAGAATTGTTCCTTAAGCAAGGCGAAAATGGCACCTGCTGTGCCTTCCAACGATTTCAGCAGTATGTTTCCTGCAAAACCGTCACATACAAGCACATCACAAGCACCAGTCAGCACATCACGTGCCTCGACATTACCGACAAACCGAATTGGGAGTTGTTCCAGTAAAGGATATGCATGTTTGGTTAACTCATTTCCCTTGCCTGGCTCTGTTCCTACATTGAGCAAGCCCACTCGTGGGGACTCTATACCCTGTACTTTTTGCCTATACAAACTGCCCATCAGACCATATTGTGCAAGGTGCTCCGGTTTGGCATCCATATTCGCTCCGAGATCCAGCGCAAGCACACCCACATCATCAATCGTTGGAATCATAGGCGCAAGCGCCGGACGTTCAATGCCTTCCATGCGACCTACAACAAGCAAACCCGCTGTCATCAATGCTCCAGTATTACCCGCCGAGATCATCGCGTCCGCTTCGCCCTCTTTCAGCATGCGGCCTGCGACCACCATAGAGGCATCCTTCTTGCGACGAACTGCTCGTACCGGTTCATCATCCGAACCAATAACTTCGGAAGCATGCCGGACCGTAAGATTGGCAGGTCTCACACCTGACTGACTCAAAAGAGGTTCCAGCTTGGCTTCATCGCCGATCAGGACGATCTGTATATCCGCCCATTCCGTGGCTGCGGCAACCGCACCTTCTACCGTTGATGCAGGTGCATTGTCGCCTCCCATGGCATCAATGACGATTTTCATTCCAAATGACCTCCTTCTCCGCTGTCTTCTCCACCTGAATGGTAGATTACAAAGTTGCCTTGAAACACCATTTCTTCACCTACATAAGTGAATACTTCCACTTTGGCTTTGCCCTTTTGTCCCGGAATCGATCTCACATAAGCCTTTGCAATACATTTCTCTCCCAAATGAACCGAACGGACAAAACGGATGTCTGCTGATGCAGTCAACGCGATCTCGTCATTAATGATCGCTACAGCCAAGGAGTTGGCCTGTGCAAAGACATAGTGTCCACGTGCAATGCCTGTTCTGGAAAATACGTGTTCTTCCTTAATCTCAAACAGGGAAATCCCACTCTTGTCCAGTTGTAGATCCACAATATCACCGATAATCTCATGCAAGGGCAACGAGCGTACCTGATCATACGAGAGCTCTGCCATCAGTTTCATCCGCTCCCGAAGTTCGGGTATTCCAAGTTCCAGCCTGTCAAGACGAATCGTCTGAATACTCACCTTCAATTGGCGTGTAAGTTCCTGATCCGTCACAAACGGGTTCTCTTCTATCATTTTGGTTAACTGCTGTTGCCTCTGTCTCTTCGGTACACGTTCGATGCCTGACACCCCCCGCTGTATCGTTTACGGAACCGTCCCATCCGGCCAGTTCAACCCTTCTTTCGTGTTGCTTCTATAGTTGCATCCCTGGTCACCAGGGTCGTTCTCAAACGGATTATGGTTCATCTATATGTAACGTCAAATCTTAGAACCTGGTACTAAACTATAGTATATCTCATCCCGTGTCAAAAAGAAAGACTGGCCTAACAAAAACAATTCACCCTTGTGGAGCAAGGATCTCAAGCTAGTCAGCTCACTCTGCCTACACTCTCTAATCAAAAAAAGTAGCACCTCATCGAAATGAAGTGCTACTTAATGTCCAACTATTATTGAGAGATGATCTCTCTTGCTTTGTACGTTCCGCACACTTTGCACACGTGGTGACTAAGTTTAAGTTCGCCACATTGTTCACATTTCACCATGCCCGGTACAGCCAATTTAAAGTGAGTGCGACGTTTGTCGCGACGCGTCTTGGACGTTCTCCGTTGAGGTACTGCCATTATTCCCACCTCCTTATCAAAATCAACCTTTGCAGGTAGTCTTACAATGTTCGATTTTCAATCATGCTCATTTAAAAAAATCCTTGAGCCCTGCAAGCCGCGGATCGATAACCTGGTTATCACAACCGCAGTCACCTTCGTTCAGCTCATGGCCACACTTGGGGCATAACCCTTTGCATGTATCGCTACATAGCGGTATAAACGGAAGATCCAGCAGAAAAGCTTCCTCGGCATAACCTTTCAGATCAACGCTATCTCCATCCACATAGAGCGTCTCGTCGTCTTCGTGTAATTCCTCTGGCTGTTTTCCCTGCTTGAATTGCTCATGAAAATCAATATGAAAATGTTCATTGATTGGCTTAAGACAACGGGAGCACAACATGTCCACTCCTACGGTCAGCTTGCCATGAACATCCACAACGTCACCTTCTCTGAATTCTGCAGATAAGTCCGCAGTCAGGGGGGTAACGGCTGTGATATCTTGTCGGTTAGAAACCAGTTCCTTGATATCCCACTGTTCGTTAAACTTAAGAGGACCATCACTGGTAGCCACTTTGCGAAATGGCATTAACATTTTACATCACTCCAAACGAAACCAATTTCATAAATCCATGTCCAACGCATTACGACAGTTATACAGATCAAGCCTGCTTTTGTAAAGCAATATATCCTGACTGTATGTATTCTGACGCATCATCGTTAAAAGTATTATGAAATTGACTTAACAAACAAAAATCATTATACCGATTTTCCAAGACGTTTGTCAACACTTTTAACTTTACACCCTGTTTTAAAAATCAATGGCCCAGAACCGTTCACTCCATCTAATCTATTATAGACTCACTTCCAGATAAACTACAAGTTCTCATTTTGTTGCAGTTCCTTGCAAACACCGGTCACATTTCGTTAACGTTTAGTGTGATCTATATCACACAGACCCTCTGGCCCCCTATCTATACTTGCTATAAACCGAGGCACAATCAGCTCCATGACCGATTTATTATTCAATGATTTCATTAACTTCAATTAAGTATTATCGGGAGGGAATATGTATGTTAAGTGAGCACACGATTACCGTCATTAAATCTACCGTACCTGTACTTGAAGTCCACGGCGAAGCGATCACACGCCATTTCTATGAAACGATGTTCACAGCTCATCCGGAACTACTGAATATTTTCAATCATGCAAATCAGAAACAGGGACGACAGCAAGCCGCTCTCGCCAATATGGTATACACCGCTGCCCTGCATATCGATAATCTGTCCTCCATCCTGCCTGCCGTCCGGCAAGTTGCACATAAACATCGCAGCCTGGGTATCGTTCCCGAACAATATGCGATTGTCGGCACCTATCTGCTGCAAGCCATCAAAGATGTGCTTGGAGACGCGGCTACCGATGAGATCATCACGGCGTGGGGCGAAGCCTACAATGTCATTGCAGACGCCTTTATCGGGATCGAACAGGACATGTATACAGAAGCGGAAAACCAGACGGGTGGCTGGGAAGGATTTCGTACCTTCAAGGTTGCCAAGAAAGTGCAGGAAAGTGAAGTCATCACGTCCTTTTACCTCGTTCCAGACGATGGTCAGCCCATTGCCAGTTATGAACCGGGACAATACATCAGTATCAAAATCAAACCGGAGGCACAGTCATTTACCCAGATTCGTCAGTATAGCCTTTCAGATACCCCGGGTAAACCCTACTATCGCATTTCCGTTAAGCGTGAGCGAGGTGCATTAGAGCGCCCTGACGGAGTTATATCCACGTATCTCCACGATCACATTGAAGAAGGCAGTCAAGTGGAACTATCCGCTCCTGCCGGTGACTTCACGCTGAATGCAGAGGATAAACGCCCTGTTGTCCTGCTAAGTGGCGGTGTTGGCTTAACGCCAATGATCAGCATGTTAAATACGCTGGTTCAATTAAAACAAGACCGTGCAATTACATTTTTGCATGCAAGTCCGAATGGTCACTCGCACGCGTTCCGTGATTATGTGGACAGTCTGGCCAAACGTAATCAGGGCGTTCAAGCTTATTATTGTTATACACAACCTGAGGATTCTGATCGTGAAAATGAGTATTTTCATAAGGAAGGTTATATGGATGCGGTCTGGCTTCGTCAAGTGATCGATGAACTGGATTCCACTTATTATCTGTGTGGACCGGTTTCGTTCATGCGGGAAGTGTATACGGAGCTTCAGGCGCTTGGTGTTGCAGCGGACAACATTCATTATGAATTTTTTGGGCCCAAAGCAAGTTTATCTCCCGCGCCGGAAAGTGTCTAAGCGTGCTGATTTATTAAGTTGAAGAGGTCGTTCTCCGATTATCGAAAATGTGTAATATACAATAGATTTGCAGGCACAGTCTGACATCTGCTGATGTTGGAATTGTGCCTTTTTCTTGTCTAAATTGGTGCATGATTTGATCTAATACATGACATCCCCTATGATGGAATGGATGTTATACATACTCGGTTATCCAATCGAAAGGAGTACGTCTAATCATGAAAGCCGTAGGCGTCATTGTTGAATATAACCCCCTGCACAATGGGCATGTTTATCATTTGCAGGAAGCTCGGCGGCTAAGCGGCGCAGACGCCGTTGTTGCGGTCATGAGCGGCCCTTTTCTCCAGCGTGGCGAACCCGCCATCGTGGGTAAAAGGGCGCGCACCGAGATGGCGCTGCACGCAGGCGCCGATCTCGTGCTTGAACTGCCGGTTGCGTACGCGGTCCAACCGGCAGAGTGGTTTGCCTTCGGTGCGGTATCACTGCTGCACCGCACTGGCGTTGTGGACTCGCTCTGCTTTGGCAGCGAGTCCGGCGACCTGGACAGCCTGCAGCGCATTGCGCGCGTGCTGTCTGTGGAGCCCGCAGGGATGCGCGAGGACATCGCGCGCCGCCTGCGGGAAGGCGCCAGCTACCCCGCCGCGTACGCAGGCGCAGCGGCAGCGCTGGCGCCCGGCGGCGTCGATGCTCACGACGCCGCCGCACTGCTGGAGCAGCCCAACAATTCGCTTGGGCTGCACTACCTGATCGCGCTGCAAAGACTTGGCAGCGCGATCCAGCCCTTTACGGCGGCGCGTACCGGTGCCGCGTATCATGAGGCGACGCCCGGGCCGGGGGCGATCGCCAGTGCAACAGCCGTCCGCCGCCTGCTGATGGCGGACGGACCCAACGCCGCCGCGCCATACGTGCCGGCGGCAACCCTTGCCATTCTGCATCGCGAATGGCAAGGGGGGCGCGCTCCCATACACTGGGAGCGCTTTGCACAGCCGCTGTTGCACCTTGCGGCTACCCGCCGTGCCTCCGAGCTGGAACGCATCGCCGAAGTCACGGAAGGCCTGGAACACCGGCTGAGCCGTACACTCGCTCAGCTCCCAGAGCCTTCAGTCGAAGCACTCCTGAATGCATTGAAGACCAAACGATATACACGCACCAAACTCCAGCGTATGCTCGCCCACCTGCTCCTGAATCACACCAAAGCCGAGTGTTCACCAGAGCAATTAGCTGCCGGACCCGGATATCTCCGAGTCCTCGGATTTAATGCTCAAGGGCAGAGACTGCTTAAACAAATGAAGAAAACCGCCTCACTGCCTGTTGTGCTGAAACCGTCGACGTTCACACACAATCAGCTGGAACTGGATATCCAAGCTCAGGTTGCGTATGGACTCGCTTGCGAGCATAGGGATACACGCAAGATGTTCAGTGACTACTATGAGTCGCCTGTGAGACTGTAATCTGCTTTTGACCATAAGACTTCATCTCTATGGAGCTTTTTTTATTCCATCATCAAAAAGATCACGGATATCCACTATTCGACACTCAACTATACAAGTAAAAAAATCCCCTTGCTGCGCGCCGCTCAGGCAAATCGCAACAAGGGGATTCTCTCATTAACTTCCCTTATTTATCTTGATTCTCTTGGATCACTTACCCCCTTTGAATCTGCTAATATGCTCATTTCTCTTGATCACACTTCATTCGCTGCAATCCATTCATTCCGAGATCATCCATCATCCGTACTTATCCATCCGGTTCAACGTTGGCTCGATCTATTCCCGCCCAATCATAATCCTATGATTTCACGGACAAGGTTTTCAAATAATCCAGCGCATCATTCACCGTGCTCACAGGCACAAGTTTCATTTTGGTGCCGATCTGTTCAGCCTTGGCTGCTGCTTCCTTATAGTTCTCCTTCGGCACAAAGAAGATCTCCGCTTCTTTCCGATCTGCGGCTACAATCTTATGCACAACACCACCAATGGCACCCACCACACCGTCCTTGGTAATGGTGCCTGTACCCGCAATTCGATGCCCCTTGGTCAGATCTCCAGGCGTTAACTGGTTATAGATCTCCAACGTAAACATCAAGCCCGCAGACGGACCACCAACCTGAGTATCTGTAAAGGATATCTGTTTGTTTGGATCTTCAGCTTTCACCTTCTGAACTGCACCGATCATTACTCCGAGTCCCGTGCGGGTTTCACCTGTTTTATTGTCTTTTACCTGAATCAGTTTCACGTCGCGGCTAATGGTCTCTCCACCACGTTCCAGTTGCATTTCGACCATATCTCCGACCTTTTTATCTTTTAACTGGGCAGAAAGCACCGTATTATCCGGCGTAGCCGTTCCGTTCACTCCCAGAATGATATCTCCCGGAGCAATATCCCCTTCCGGTTTCGGATCTTGGGACAGCCCAAATACAAAGATATGTTCAGGTACAATAGAGTAAGCCACACCAGCCTGCTCATATGCAGCCTCCATTGCGGAGGATTGTGAATCACTCATGAACCACACCTGTTCGGCAGAGTATTCTGCTTCGCTTTTGCCGCGCAGTCGGTCTTCCTTTTTATCCACTTGAGCATTTTTATTGAACAGAGAGGTTCCTAGCAAAAACACATTGGCATACGTTGCCGACACAGTCGTCATCATAAATACACCGCGTTCTTCCTGGTCTCCGTTTTTAACGGTTACCATTGGTTTAACTTCATCCGCACTGCCAGGCATATATATGATATACGGCGTTGGCATGTACACAGCAACATAGACGACCAGAGCCACCACGATCACAAAGATCGAAGCTCTGAATCCCCCAGATTTCCGAATCCGATTCATCGCATGAGCCTCCGTTCTTTGTATCTTTATACAAGCTGAACCCAAATTCCACATTAATCAGTGATTGCAATACCACCTTTTGAATACTCTCTTCTCTGGTCAGGTTTCACGCTCTTTGTAATGCAGATACTCAGCTCATCATAATTATTAGTTTATTTCCAAGTCTAACACTCTGGTCCTTGTGCATACAATGGTACAGGCCGGATAGGCCGCTGTATACAATAGCCTGTCCGGTCAAGGCCGAACCGCCCTTCGGGCGTCATTCGGCCGTCCATAACGATTCAGATGCCGTATCGGCGTTATCTGATATGAGGTGAAACGATGACATTACAGAGCGAGGTTAGAGATTCTGGCCCGTTACGAACGATAATCCTAAGTACCGGCGCTTTAATGTTGGTCATTGCGGTAGTTGCTTCCCCCAAAGAAGCGTTTGATGCCTCTATTCAAGGTCTGGATATATGGTGGAAAATCATCTTCCCTGCCATGCTCCCGTTCCTCATGTTATCCCAAATGCTCACTGCGTTTGGCTTCACCCACGCGATTGGCGTCTTTCTTGGACCCTTGATGCAACGATGGTTCAGACTTCCAGGCAACGCAGGTCTGGCAATTGCCGTTGGCATGTGCGGCGGATTCCCCGCAGGAGCAGATGCGGTATCCCGTTTATTTCAGGATAGACAAATTACCGCCAAGCAGGCGGTTGTCCTTGCGGCAACATCTCATTTCGCCAATCCAATGATGATCATACTGGTCGTTGGTGCTGCTTTTCTCCACCAGCCAGCGGCCGGATATTTTCTACTCGTGGTCCACTGGATCAGCGGCTGGATTGCTGCCATTCTTGCCACACGTCTCCTGCCCTTACCGGGTAACCCGAAATACAGGGTTGGCTCGACAGCCGTGCAAGCAGATAACAGCTCTCTTGCTTCTCAGCCTGCAAGTCCTGCAAGTTCCACAGGTCGCTCATCTGCACACCACCACGCAACGTTCAAACGACGCAGTATATGGTCCGATATGATGATTGCGGCCAGAGAAGCCCATAGTCGTGATGGAAGAGGATTTGGCAAACTGCTCGGTGACACCGTATCCCAAGCTGTGCAGACCTTAATGATGACAGGAGGATACATGATCGGTTTTGCCGTATTTATCCGGTTGGTCTCCCTTTATCTGACTCCCGGGTCCTCTGCTGCGCTGTGGCCAGCCTTCTTCGAGCTTCATCTGGGCACGTATCATTTGAGCCAGACTTCACTTACACCCGCGCTGCTCATGTCTCTACTTGCAGCCGTTCTGGGATGGGGTGGTTTATGCTCCCATCTGCAAGTCTCTGCTGTCCTGAAAACAACGGGTCCAAGCAGCAAATCGACGATGTTGTACTTTGCTGGAGTTCGCCTGACTCATGGATTAATCGCCTTTTTCATCAGTCTGTTCCTATGGATGCCGTTCAGCCGTTATAGCACAGAAGTCTGGACCACATTACAGACGAATACAGAGCAAGACCTCTCAACACCATTCGGTTGGCTACTCATACATAGTCCAGGTAACACATACACGATCAACACCATTTGGAGCGTCTTCCCTGCTGCATGCATGGGTCTTGCGTTACTTCTTGCAGTCATGGTTAGTCTATCGGGTCTAACCTTCTGGTTTAACCGCCGTTTTTCTCGCTGATTTTCTGACGAAGCGCAGCTTCCACCTCAGGTGATACAAGATCTGTAACATCTCCATGATAATGAGCGATTTCTTTGACGATACTGGAACTTAAATAGGAATACTTGGGATTTGTCATCATAAATATGGTTTCCGCATCCGGATTCAACTTGCTGTTGGTCGATGCCAATTGCAACTCGTATTCAAAATCAGTTACCGAGCGTATACCACGAACGATGACCTGAGCTTCCTTTTGCCGGACGTAATTGGCTGTCAGATCGCGGAAACTGTCCACCTCCACATTGGGTAGATGGCGGGTTACTTCCGTAATCAATTCCTTGCGTTCCTCCACTGTAAACAGCGGATTTTTGCTCATATTGTTCAACACAGCCACAATGACGCGATCAAATTGCTTCGACGCTCTGGCGATAATATCCAGATGCCCCATCGTTACGGGATCAAAACTACCAGGATATACGGCGATCCGTTCCTGTCGATGTATCATTTCAGTCATGAGGAGCCTCCTCTTCCGGTGTAGTGGATTCTCCATCTTCAACTGCCTCAGGCGAATAATAATAGATGGATACTGCCGTCTCCCCATACAAAGCCTTGCGCGTTTGTTCAAACGGGCCGAATTGCTCAGGGTAATCATGTTTGGATTCATATTCAAGCACGATGGTTGCTTCGGGTTCCAAAAGTTCCAGTTCGTGCATGGTCAGCATCAACTCGTGCCCGTTCTTCATACGATATGGCGGGTCAAGAAACACCAGATCAAACGTTGTGCCTCGTTTGGCGAGTGCCTTCAATGCCCGACCTGCATCATTGCGGTATACGGCCGCCTGATCTTCCAGCTTGGTTGCCTTCAGATTCATGCGGATAACTTCAATACTTTTCGATTCCAAATCAACAAAAACAGCCTTGTCCATGCCGCGGCTCAGCGCCTCAATACCGAGACCTCCACTGCCTGCAAACAGATCCAATGCTGTGCCGCCCTCAAAATAAGGACCAACCATGCTAAATAACGCTTCCTTCACCTTGTCGGTGGTCGGCCGCGTACCCGTGCCAGGAACAGCCTTCAGCGGCCTGCCTTTTGCACTCCCAGATACCACTCTCACTTGACGAGTCACCTTTTCTCTATGTAAGTTTATTGATACAGCTATCGTACCACACTAGGGTTCAGTTTGAAAAATGTGCGGTCTTCATTTCCCTTGGAAAATTGTTGACGAATTGTTGACGCATATGTATAAAAAGGAAACCATCGGGCGATTCTATAATTATCGACATCACAAGTGTCGTAGACAACCGCGGAGAAGACTTACGTTTCCCCATAAGCTCTTCGTCCGGTTTCTCCTCTCCCATGAAAAAGAAGCTCTCGAAAGAGGGCTTCTTTTTGTTGTCTCCTACTTTACTCCTGACTATTCATCTCTCGATGTTTCCGATTGGAAAGTCGCAAATTAATTAATGGAATGATAAGTACAACAATCGGCAAGAGAAGATTTATTGAACCATTCTTAATCATCATGAAGGTAATAAACAGCACGGCGAGCCAGGTTATAATCTCCATCATTTCATATTTGGTTAACGTCAGCTTGAATGCTTTTCTCGAAATGAAACGAATCAAGAAATAAGCGATCAAGCTGTAGAACAGGATCATTCCCAAGATGGCAACAGTGATTATGAGGTACATATCCAACATAAAAATCTCACCCGACCCTTATATCATTTCCTTAATTTTGCCTTATTTCTCTTCAACAACAATCGTTGCATTATAGATCACGACACGTTTTCCATTGAGATCGAATAATACTTTATTGCCGTATTCCGTATCTTCAACGTCAATTTTGCCATCATAGGTCTGAATCAATTCACCATTACTGCTGTACACTTTAACAACCCTCTCCAGGCCACCCGAGTTATTGGATCTCATCGTTTTGAGTGCACGTTCACCTGAAGCCGTATTGAAATACCATATGAAACATCCAACAATGATACCCAAGAAGACCAACACCGTCACCCATATACCTGTCTTTGCTTTTTTACTCATCTTGAACCCCCCTCTTATGTTTCCTGTCTCGTACATTACGAGGTTGGAGAGAGAACGGTTTCATACAATGCACTCAAGTTGTTCGTTGACACAACAAAACAGAGGCCTCCGATGAGCGAAGACCTCTGTTCTTTATAAGATACATTCTTTATTCCGTACGATCCTTTTACTTACAGTGCACGAATGACAAATTCGAATGTCAGTTCGCCGTCCGAAGGGATCAGGTATTCCGGATGAACCGGAGCACCCCAGCTGTCATCACCGCCAACACCCATTTGTTTACCCGCTACAGTAACGACCGTATAGTGCACTGGAGGCAATTCGTACGCATGTTGTGCGTTTTCCAGCTCAAATGCCGTATATGGTGATACATTCAGCTCGACTGGGGTTCCTGATGCTTCAATTTTGAAGCCATGTCCCGCGTTGTCTGTCAATTTGGCCCATCGTACGCCCGTACGGTTGCCCGATTCCTGTGGTACCAGATATGGAGCCATGGTATCAGCTACCTTGCTGCCATGGATGCCCAGACGTGCCCCAAATGCGCGGTCTGCATAGTTTTCTTCTGGTCCCATCGCGAGCCATTCCACGTTTTCGAAGTCAGGTGATGTTCTGAAGGACAATGCATGAATTGGCAGGTTTGGCAATCCGGCTGCACCTTTGTACGTATTATGCACACGTACGCTTCCGTCTGCATGAACGGTATATACCACTTTCACTTGTACATCCTCCGAAATGTTGAGCTTGTACGTGAACTCGATCCGGTATTGATCCGGTTTCTGTTCTGCTTTCCACTCTACACAACGTGGCATCAGACTTGCTGCATACCAGGCACCAAGTTCGAAGCCCATCGCCATACCTTTGTCATTGTCCGTTGTTGCACGCCAGAAGAGCGGTGCAGGTGGAACAGCAATCGTCTCACGACCAGACAATTTCAAGGAAACCAGTGTCCCAAACTGTTTGGAGAACAGCGCATGTGTCTTGCCAGCACGAACACCGATGTTAACGTCACCTTCGATAACTTGTACATCACTTACAAGATTCAAGTCGACTTCAACTGCATCATTCACCTGATCTTGTGTGAAAATAAACTGTCCAAATGCCACTTCTTCGCCTTTGTCAGCCCACAGTGTAGCTTTTTTTAACACAAGTGCAGTGTTCACAGCATACTCGCCGCCAGCCAGAGCTTCTGCATTCAACGGAAGTTTCACTACCTTCTCACTTAGCGCATCCACGTTAACTTCCAATGTTCCACGCAGCACTTCATGTCCCTCACGATCCAGGCTGTAAACCAGTTCCAGCGCAGATGTATCTGCAAACAGATTACCGTTCACGATTTTGACGCCTTCACGATCCGGGAACAGCTTGATGTTCTGGTACAGGAATTTAACCTCCTGCATTTTCGCAGTTACTTTACGATCAGCATGAACGATACCGTTTCCACAGAACGAATAGTCTGATGGACGATCACCAAAATCTCCGCCATAAGCGAGGAATTCTTTGCCGTAACGATCTTTCTTATAAATGGATTGGTCGATGTAATCCCAGATGAATCCACCTTGATACATCGGGTATTTGTCTTCCAACTCCGTATATTTGTGCATCCCACCAATAGAGTTACCCATGGCGTGCATGTACTCACAGCTAATATAAGGTTTGGTCGGGTTTGCATTCAGGAATTCTTCAATGTCAGCCGGTTTGGCATACATGCGGGTCTCCATATCACTTGTCTCATCAAAACGACGATCATGGAATACACCTTCATAATGTACCAGACGTGTTGGATCAGCTGATTTGAAGTATTGGGATACTTTGTAGATGACTTCACCACCGTGTGATTCATTACCACAAGACCAGATCAGAATGGACGGATGGTTTTTGTCACGCTCCACCATAGATACAGCGCGGTCCATAACGATATCATGCCATTCCGGTTTGTCCCCTGGAATAACCCAAGAAGGCTCAACGGCGCCAAGCTTCTGCCAAGATCCGTGTGTCTCCAGGTTCATCTCGTCAATAACATACAGTCCGTATTCATCACACAACTCATACCAAAGACTTTGGTTTGGATAGTGTGACGTACGTACGGCATTCATATTATTTTGTTTGATGGTACGGACATCCCACAGCATATCTTCCTTCGTAACCGCACGTCCACGACGCGGGTTGAACTCATGGCGATTCACACCTTTGAATACGATACGTTTACCGTTGATGTGCATCACTTTATCAATCATTTCAAATGTACGGAAACCTACGGCTTGAGGAACTACCTCAACCAGTGTACCCGCAGCATCATATACGCGAATATAGAGACGGTACAAGTATGGGATCTCTGCGCTCCACAGATTCACTGTACCGATATCTTCACGAAGACTTACTTGTCCATCGTTAACCTTGGATTCGAACGTTTTCACGGTATTGCCTTCACGATCACGAAGCTCAGCCTCTACACGTGCTCCAGCAACCGCATTTCCTTCCAGTTTCAAATCTAGTTGCAATGTACCGTTGGTATAGGACTTGTCCAGATCTGTGCGGACATGAACATCACGTACGTGTGCAGCAGGGACCGTATACAGATACACATCTCTGAAAATACCGGAGAAACGCCAGAAATCCTGATCTTCCAGCCAGCTGCCTGTGCTGCGTTGATACACTTCAACAGCCAGCTTGTTCTCTCCATCCTGAAGGAATGGCGTCAGGTCAAAGTCAGATGGCGTGAAGCTGTCTTCCCCGTATCCTACAAATTGTCCGTTAAGCCATACATAGAATGCAGACTCTACACCTTGGAAAGAAATATATACCGGATTCGACTCCCAACCTGTCGGCAGGTGGAATGTGCGAATGTAACTTCCAACAGGGTTTTTATCCTGCGGCAATGCCGGCGGACGAATGTCGTTCAAGCCATCCCAAGGATATTGTGTATTTACATATTGAATCTGTCCGTATCCTTGTAGCTGGATATGCCCCGGAACTTCAATATCATCCCAGCCTTCACTGGAAAAATCGGATGTATAGAAAAACTCAGAACGACTGTCTGGACGAATTGCATAGTTGAATTTCCACGTACCATTGAGATCATAACGCATGGACATCGCGCCGGAACCAATAGCCTCATCCATTGTGTGGTAATAGCGGTGATCGGAATAGGCAGGAAGACGGTTCACCTCAAATACACTTACGTCCCCCAACCAGTTGATATCTGCCTTTGTTGCTTTCATCGGCTCTCTCTCCCTTTTAAAACGTTATAGTTTGACTTATTCAAGGTTTCATCTGAATTTCCTTTTTGCTTTACATAAACAAAAAAGACAGAGGTACGCCATAACTGGCGTCCTCTCTTCTTTCCTGCACCCGTCATTTTTGCACGGATATGCTATTTTCATTACTTCACGGAACCTACCATACCTGCAACAAAATGTTTCTGCATGATGAAGAATACGATTGCTGTAGGCAGTGTTGCAATAACGATTGCTGTCATGATCACTCCATAATCCGGAGAATAACCAGCACCCAGATTTGAGATCAACAGTGGAATCGTTTGTTGGTCAGGTGTTTGCAATACAATGAGTGGCCACAGATAGTTGTTCCAGCTACTCATGAATGTAATGATTGCTGCCGCTGCATATGTTGTTTTCATTGTTGGCATGTAGATCTTCAGGAAGATCCCGAGTTCGCTCAAACCATCAATACGTCCAGCTTCCAGCAAGTCTTTCGGGAACATTTTGGTGTTCTGACGGAAGAAGAAGATCAGGAACGCTGTTGCAATGGTAGGCAGGATAACCGCTGCCATCGTGTTAATTCCGATAACCGGCGTAATCCCCGAGATCGTTGCGAACATGCGATACAACGGTACCATGATCGCTCCAAACGGGATCATCATGGATAACAACAAGATATTAAACACGATATCACGGGACTTCGTGCGGTATACCTCGAAGCCATAACCTGCCAAGGAACCAATAAACAGCGCCAGAACAGTGGAGACAACCGAGATAATCGCTGAGTTGCCGAGAGCCTGCACCAGATTCGTTGAATCAATCAGTTTGTTGAAGTTTTCAATGAAAGCTGAACCGGGTAGCAGTCTACCCTTAGTTACATCGACTGATGCATTTGTTGAACTGACCAGCATCCAGAAGAAAGGGAAAATGGATACAAAGGCGACGATGGATAGGAACACATATGTGAAAATCCGTTTTGCTTTAGCTTTAGCCATTTTTATTATCACCTGCCACTTTAAACTGGATGATGGACAATACAATAATCAGAATTACGATGGAATACGAAACGGTTGCTGCATAACCGAAGTCCGGTGAATATTTGAACGAAAGGTTGTAGATGTATTGTGAAATCGACATGGTCGCGTTACCCGGACCACCTTTGGTAATGTTCATGATCTCATCGAAGATTTGCAATGTACCAATCGTTGATGTGATGGACGTGAAGAGGATAATCGGTTTGAGCAAAGGCACTGTGATTTTGAAAAATTGGGTGAAGGCATTCGCTCCGTCAATTCTTGCAGCTTCATAGATCGATTGATCGATGTTTTGCAGCGATGACAGATAGAAAATCATATTATATCCGGTCCAACGCCAAGTAACGGCGATTATGATCGTAATTTTAGCCCAGAACGGGTCTGTAATCCATTGAATAGGATCGCCAATAATGTGCAGGCCCATCAAGAATTGATTGACCATTCCATCCGGTGCGAACAAATATTTGAATACAACAGAGTAAGCTACCAATGAGGTTACACAAGGCAGGAAAATCGCTGTACGGAAGAAACTCCGGAAGCGCAGTGTACTGTCATTCAACAATACGGAAATAAACAAACCGAGAATAATCATTACAGGCACTTGGATAATCAGGTAGATGAACGTATTCGATAATGCTGTGCGGAACGTTGTGTCACCTAACAATCTTTTGTAGTTATCAATGCCCGTATATTCAAGATTGGCTCCTACACCAGACTTGAACGATAAGAGCAGCGCTTGGATCATCGGGTAGAAGTAAAAAGAAACAATCCCGACAACAGCCAGCAAAACAAAAGCCCATCCAGTCAAATTATTTTTCTTTTGGAGACTGTCTCCTGTATTCATGGCTTTCACAGTATGGCTCCTCTCTGTCCATGGAACATGGGTAGAACCCACAGAGCCTCTCGCCATATCCGTTCGACTTGCGCCGGACAAGGGAGACGGCTCCGATGTTTCCTGGGGTTCTATAAGTTACCTTGGGTATCTTAGTTTGTTTGTGCTTCAGCTTGTTTTTGTGCATCAGCCAGAACGTCATCAATAGCTTTACCGTTCAGGAATGCTTGCATCTCTACAACCAGAATATCTTCGATGGCATATGTGTTGATACCATAGTTTACGCTTGGAATTTGTTCAGTCCATTTCGCGAAGTCTGCGAAGATTTTTTGTCCGCCGAAGAACTCGTCTTCTTTGGCATAAGCATCACCATCAACTGCCGGTTTGTACGTACCGATTGCACCGATGTTGTTCAACAGATCTTGATACAATTGTTTGTCGGAACCAAATGTTTTTGCTACGAAATCAGCAGCTTGATCTGCACCAGGAACGTTGTTCATCACATACCAAGAGCTACCACCCAAGTTGGATGCGTGAACAGAGTTTGGTTGACCAGCCATTTTTGGCATTGGAGCTACAGCCCATTTCCCGGATTGGGAGGCTTCTTGACGTACAGATGGTGAGAACCAGTTACCTGTAGGAATTGTTGCTACGCTACCGTTATTGGCGTTGGCAACGAATTGACTCCAGTCAGAGTGCAATTTAACAATGTTGGCATCCATCATCGCTTTGTAGGTGATGAAAGCTTCTTTCAGTGCAGCGTTAGTAGCAATGTCAGGTGTTTTACCATCTTCTGTGGAATACCATTTACCTGCAGTTTGGATCATCATACGAATCAAACCAAGGTCATTCGGGTCAAGAGAAAGAAGCTCTTTACCTGTTTTAGCTTTTACGTCTTTACCAATTTGGATGTAATCATCCCAAGTGATGTCTTGCAGGTCAGCTGCTTTGTAGCCAGCTTGCTCCAGCAGGTCTGTTCTGTAGTACAAGCCAGCAACGCCGGAGTCAAATGGTACTCCGTATTGTTTGCCATCAAACGCTGTTGGTCCGAGTTTGTAATCTGCAAAATCGGAAGCCGTGATGCTGGAAGACAGATCTTTGAACGCATCAGGATATGCATTCAGGAAGCTTTGTGAGCGATAGTCTTCAATCAGAACTACGTTTGGAAGACCGCTGGCAGTTCCGGAGTTAAGACCTGTGTTCAGTTTCTGAATGATATCAGCCTGAGCGTACTCAATGATGTTAATTTTCACATCAGGATTTGCTTTTTGATATGCTTCTTTTGCTGTTTCCATTGCAGCTACGTTAAAAGCTTTGTCCCAAGCCCAGACCGTAATTTCGTTTGTTTTTTCGTCACCACCACTAGCGGAATTACCTCCGCCACCGGATGAACATGCGGACAACAGCAGTACTGTAACAAGCATCAATACCCACATTTTTTTCAAAACATTCAACTCCCCTTCAACCTCTTTGTGTGTAATTTGTTTGCGTTTTCTGAAAGCGGTTGCTTTCGATGTATTCATCTTATCATTCCCATATCTCCATTCGTTAGTAATAATTTTGTGCGGATTTGTCATCTTATTGCCACAATGAAAACCTTTACAGAAAACGTTTGCATTAAATTTGTTTTTTTGTAATTTCTTTTGATTTTGTAATTTCTTGATCTTGAAATAGTACAAATATGTATTCTCACTTCACCTCTGAACATGAAATCCCCCGTCTCTGTAGATACACAGAAACGAGGGATCTCAATTGGAGATGTATTCAATTGAAATAGGCTACCATTCAACTCGTGATTAAAGGCAAGGTAACGGTGACTCTTGTCCCTTCCCCAACGTTACTCATAATGGTGACACCATAGGGTGAACCATATAATAACTCAATACGGTCATGTACATTGCGAATACCGATACCGCTGAATAGTTGACGATTGTTCTTTGGATTGGGCAACGTTTCTCCCCTGACAAGCCCTTCAATTCCATCCCCATTGTCCATAATCTCACAGATGAGTGATTCTCCCGCTCTGGAAACCATGACATGAATCGTTCCCGTTTCTTTCTTGATGAATCCATGGAAAAATGCATTCTCGATAAACGGCTGGATCATCAGTTTGGGTACATGATAGTGTGTACAATCCGGAGCGACGTAAAAAGCTGCTTTAATCCGGCCACCATATCTGACGTGATTAATGAAGACATAATTTTTCAAATTTTCGACTTCTTGTTCAACTGTAACAGTCTGACTCACGTCACTAATTGTATTCTGTAACAATCCGATCAGTGCATTAATGGTCTCCGCTGCTCTGTCTTTGTTGCCTTGTTGCACCAGAACTTTGACAGAAGCAAGTGTATTGTACAAGAAGTGAGGATTAATCTGACTCTGTAATGCCGCAAGCTCTGCGTTACGTTGTTCATGCTGTGTCTGTACTAACTGATCCACATAATCATGCAGTTCATCAAGCATGTAATTGTAAGCATTACCAAGCTGCCTGCTCTCGTAGCTTCCGCTCACCGGAATATAGTTGTCCAGATCACTTTTCGTAATATTGGACATCTGCTTCACCAGTCTGCGCAGGGACTTGGTAATCTGGCTGGTGATGAGAAATACCAGAATAAGAGCCCCTACAACGATAGCTGCACAGATCAGAGCAACCGTCTTCATGTCGATGAGTTGACCCATCGCCAGATCCTTATCCACGACATTGACAATATAAAACCGATAGAATGGTAAATACTCGGATAAAACGACGCTATCTTGATCCATCACACGAGCATTGATACTTCTCGGAGACGTTTTGTTCATTTCTCGGGCATATGACAGCAAATCCAGCTGAGTTGTCCCGATCCAGTCTTCACGATTCGAAGATACAATCTCACCTTTTTCGTTCATAATGACCACGTCATTGCCTCGACTTGTAAAGCTGGCATAGAACTGCCGGAACGCCTCCTCTCTCATGGTGACATAGAGCGTACCATACATTCGGCTGCGGGCCCGATCCGTCAATGCTTTCGTGGCAGAGATCATCTGCTGACTTCCGATCGTTGCATCGTTTTGGTAATCATCAAAGATAAGACGACTCGGCGTCTCAGCTGCTTCCATCGTAATTGGCTCCTGCTTCAATTCTTCCACGGACAACTGAAGGTGAGCACGATTCGTGGAATAGCTCCGTCCATTAATCCCGATAATTGTTATCCCGACTTCGTAGGATTCTGTGATGGATTGAATTCGATCCATCGTTTCCCTCATATTATAGAAGGATTTGGCCATTGTGAGGGAATCGGCATCTCCTTCGGACAGGAATCCTCGGATCGATCCACTCTGCGTCACATTATTCGATACGGCAGCAATGGCCTCATTAAAGGATTCAAAATTTGTTTTGATCTGATTAAGCACCTTGGAGTTTGTGATACTGAACGTCTCAGTAAACAGATTGGTTGACATGTGAATGGTCGTCCATAAGATGAGTACAGAAACGAGGACAATACTGATGACCATAACCAGAAACAACTTGGGAAACAATCCGAGACGAGATAATCTATTCATCCATTTCTTCATGATTTTATCCTTCTGACTTTATGCCCAGAATTTGCGCCGGTATCGGCTTGGTGATAATCCGGTGAATTTTTTGAATACTTTGCAAAAGTAACTATGATCGGAATAGCCTACCATATTGCTAATCTCAGAGATCGTTACATCATCGGATCGGAGCAATTCCTCGGCTTTTTCTATACGAATTTTATTCAAGTATTCATTAAATCCTTCTTTTTTATGAGATGAGAAATAACTGGATAAATACGATGGATTAAAATGAAAGTGCTTGGCTACTTCAGCAAGCCCGAGCGGCTGATCAAAGTGCTCATGCATGTAATCCAGCAGCATCTTCATATTGGGATCACTTCGTTTTCCACCTGCACCAGCGGTGCACTCCTGAACTTCCGTCATGAATTGGTCAAGCACAGTCATGACTTCGTCCAGACTCGAAGCCCCGTCCACATTTTTAAAATACGTATATTTGCTCTCTTCCAGCCCGGCAGACTGGACATCCATATCCGCGAGGGCAATGGTCACGTTGAAGATCAAGTTACCGAGAAATGATTTGATCTCAAACACATCGGCAATATAATCCCGTCCAAGTGTTTTCGCATGATCCTGTAAATACTCCCTTGCCGCTTCGACCCGGTTACGCTTCACATGCTGCAAAAACATATTCACATTAAACTGGTAACCTGCGGGATGCATTGGAGGCAGTTCACCATACACCAGGATGGGTCGATCCTTATAATAGAAGCGATATTCCATCAACTTGATCAGGCGTTCACGGTAAACGGTACCCATCTGTTCAAATGAAGTAAAGCTGTCACTAAGCACCCATCCAGGGTTGCCTTGCGCCGATGCATTTTCACTAGCCAGCTGTCTGATCCGTTCAAGCATCCATTCATCTCTCGCAGGATCGACATTAAGAAGCATCACAGGTAATGTACTCTCTGCGGGAACCATTGCACATTCCACTTCTGGCAGATCACTGCGGAGCTTGGATTCAATCTGTTCCTGATCCAGCTTCAGTGGATTCCATCCAGCATCCATGGGTTTATACACAAGCAAACGAAAGGATTCGTACGGAAAAGTATCTCGTATCATCGGCATTTCGTTATCTTCATCCAGTGTAAAACCGGATAACATCTTCTCCATCAGTTGTCCAAGTCTCCAGCCATCGTGCGACGGCTCAAACTGCAGCTCCGGAATTTTACCTGCTGTGCGTTGAAGGACCTGCAATAATTCATTCGTATCCAGCTTTGGTTTCAGTATATAATCGGCTGCCCCGTGCTGAAGCGTGGAACGTACATACTCGAACTCGCTGAAGCTGCTAAGTACAATAACTTCAATCTGCGGATTACTAGCTTTTAGTGTACGGACAAACGTTTCGCCATCCATGACAGGCATGACAATGTCGGTAATCACAATATCCGGTTTTAACAGGTCCACCTGCTGTAATCCTTCTTCACCGTTGGAAGCTTCACCCACAATGATAAATCCTTCCGCTTCCCAGTTCATATGGTGCTTTATGCCCTGCCTTACCAGAAACTCATCGTCAACAATCAGCACCTTGCACAACCGGTTCATGACCCTTGACCCCCTTGTCTAATCTTTCCTCTATATCTGTACAGGCTATACCAACTATTATATATCGGTTACAAACACTTTCCAGTGTTAGCGGTTACATTAATTTAAAATTGATTGTACATCTTTTTATATCCTAAAACGATCCTTTAAGCAATGGTAACTATCTGTAGTTTACACTATATTTCGACAAAATAAGAAGCCCCGACTCGCCATTTGATCATTCGGCGAATCAGGACCTATTTCAATCCTTTATTTCGTTAAATCACTCATTTATGGTTCTATTCCCCATTGGAGACTTCCCGCGATATAACCGGTGACTTTGGACCAGTCCGTATAGGAAGTCTGACTACCTGCAAAAGAATAGTCATCCGTTTGCGTATAGTTGGTCCAATTGTTTTTGGAGATGCGCGTGTGGATTTCCGTGCTTTGTCCCGTATTCAGAGTTCCAGCGGAAGCTGTGAATCCAATCTCAAGCACGTGGTCAGCACCTGTCCGAACCGGATTGAGTGTACTGAACGTGCCTGTTACATTCGAACTGCCAGCTGTCGCCCAGTCAGCGAAGAAGTTCTGAGGCTGTTCACCGTTTATCGTGTAATAGTATCTGATTTTAACATCAGACAGATTCAAGGCTGTAGTACCGGTATTGGTCAGTTTGAATTTGGGACTAATCGAGCTACCCGTTGCTGAAGTATTGCTGTTAAACATCTCAATGCGTATGGTTCCAACAGGTGCAGCTGTCGTGTCTTTAATGAGCAGATTCAAGGTCGTAGGAGCGCCTGCGCTGAATTGAAAGGTTAGCACCGCTGCGCCATTTGGCAGTGAAGCCAGGTAGCTTTTACTTAATACGACCTCATTACCTGTTAACGTGTAATCCGTACCTGAGACCAGCGTTGCATTCCCGTTGCGAATGGATGCAAGTGTATTGCCCTTCAGTGTTAACGTGACTGGAATATCAACCTGATTGTCTTCTTTGCGATCAAATTCGGCTGTAACCGGTGTAATCGCAGAGTTGGTCACTGGTGTCCCCCCGTCGTCTCCTCCGCCATTGTTACCTCCAACACGGTCAGCATACAAAATTCCGCGGCCATTTGTTCCGAGATATACTCTTCCATACAAACGCGGATCACCCGTAATCGTGGTTACACGAGCATACTGATGCTGATCATCATTGATACGAACCCAATTGGCACCACCGTCATCGGAGCGGAAGAATCCACGTGTTCCATCGATCTGTGCAACCGTGTATAATGCAACAACGCTCTGCCCAGGGGCCGCTTTACCAAATCCGATACTGTCTGCTTCCTCTACATTGGCAAGCTTCGTGAATGTCGCTCCTGAATCCGTGGAATGCCATAATCCGTAAGGACCTTCTTCCTCACTACCGCCTGCAAACCAGAGTTCGCCTTCAACACCTGGAACGGCATCCAGATCAGAATTCCCTTCCATCGGAAGCCCAGTCGCAGGTGATGCCGTGAAGGTAGCACCACCATTCACACTCACATAGATTTTACCCGCTGCAAATCCATAGAATTTGTTTGGATTGACACGATCCGAAATCACTTTTGCCTGTGCAGGTATGCCCGTACTTGCCGTCCATGAATTGCCGCCAGTCGAATAATGTACACCTTTGTCTGATGTGCTCCATACCAGTCGATTACCATCCGCAGAGATGGCTACAGTCCCCCCTCCGGTTGTGCCGGCAGGTTCTGCATTAGCTTTATACCACGTAGTCCCTCCGTCACTGGACAAACCCATGGATTTTGCATTTGGATCAGCAGCATAATCTGCTTTACCTACGCGAACCATCGTATTTGGACTTAACTCTGCAAAATCAAGACTTTCTGTGGAAGAATAGTTCGGGCTCGTAAATATGGTAGCTGGCGCCTGGTCCAGATTGTTATGACGGAATCCGGAGACATCCCCCACTCCACTTATCAAATGTGCACCACTTGGCGGGCTGATTAGATCCAGTACGGCAATCTCCTCAACCCCTTTCGCCATCACTGAAATATTGATTTTTTCGTCATCATCCCAGTCTGTCAGGTTCTTCGTTCCATAGATCGTAGCACCCGTTCCATACATCATGCGATCCGAATCAAACGGATCAATCTCCAGATCACCGATCATCCAGCCCAGTTTTGGAGTTGTTTCGGGTGGGGCGGGATTGGTGCCAAATGTGAGCCATGGCGCTGCCGAAATATCCTGTGTATAACGTAATTTACGGTTCGGATATCCTTCAAATTCCCATATGCGTGTCCACGTCGCTCCGCCATCTGTACTGCGGAACAAGGTGGCATCCGGCCACCATGAATTCAATGTGGCAACCATCAATGTACCGGGATTCTGTGCATCGACAGCCAATCCGCCATATCCAAAATAATTATCCGTGCTGCTGCTTGGAACAGGGCTGATGTTGGTCCAGATACCTGTCGACGTGTTCAGTTTCCACACGTCACCTTTTTCCCCATCATAGGGTCCAACACCATCGCTGTAGGTAATATAGAGGCTTCCGTCTGAATCAAACACACCATGATGCGGGATATAACCTGTAGGTTGACCAGCGACAGCTGACCAGGTCAGGCCGCCATTTGTGCTGCGATATACACTTTGATCTTTATCCGCAACACCCACATAAATTGTCTGGGTTGCTTGCCCTGCTGAACCTGTTGTTTTGTCAAATGTAATCCATGCCAGACCTACGATGTCACTGGTATATTCATTCGAAGGGTCTTGCACATAATTTCCCAGATTCGGGAAGCTTGTGACTTCGTTCCAGGTCACACCGTAATCGGTACTCTTCCATAACCCATGACCACTTCGTGCGCCGAAATACAGAATACTGTTATCATTCGGGTCCACGGTCAGGCGTTCTCCCATCGAACGTCCCGGCATGTTGCCGCCCACTTTGAACGGAAGTGTTGTGGTCTGCCATGTATCTCCCCGGTCCGTAGAGCGCAAGATGGAGCCATTATTTTGGTCCCACGAATTCGTATACGTCCCGACTGCCATATACACCCGATCGGGATCAACCGGGTCCGTAGCCAGGGCGTCCACACCATTCTTGTTCCAGTCATCCCAGCCGACAAAATCCGTTAAGGGTATCCAGCTCTCGTCAGCCGCATTCCAGCGATAGGCTCCCCCGATATCCGTACGGGCATAGATCAAATCCTTTTCCGACTCGTTGAAAATAATGCCCGGTACAAACCCGCCTCCTGCACCCGTCACCACATTTTTCCACTCATAGGCTTCACTCGGTGCCGCTGCTGTCGTTCCAGCAAGTCCTCCCAGCGAAGCGGTTACTACGGCAACCGTCAGGCTCATCATTCGCAATTTCCCCATAAACGTTCTCATATCAACTGATCCTCCTCTTCTACTTCGTTACTGCATTTCGGTCTATCCCCGCTGTCTCATCGTGCTGATGATGGCGTGCCAGACGAATCAATGCATCCCTCGATACAAGAAGCCTCACCCCCTTCCAGCCATATTGTTAAGCGCTTACATAATTATTCCTGATTCGCGGTTATATGGATAATTCTTTCAATAAATAACATTCGATAGCAATCCTCAAACCCCTCTGTACAAATTCCGATTTTTGTAAAATATTTTCAGTGTTTAAAATCGTTTATACATCAAAAAAGATGCTGTTAGAACAGCACCTTTCGACATTTTATATAAGAGTAAAAAAAGGAATCGTTTCTTTCCTGGCAAACCAGGCAGAGGTTCACTACATAGTTGGCACCTGTTATTTCTGGCTACCATAAGCGTGAGTCTTCTGCCCTTTGACGCCCGGTCTGATGACAAAAAGTGAGCCTGCATCCGGTGTCTCTTTCAGACGTTCTTCCTTAATCCCTATACGTGCTGTTGTAATGTATAACTCTGCGAGATCCGGTCCACCAAAACAGCAGGATGTTACCTGATCTGCCGGTACCTCGATCTGTTGCAACAGTTCTGATGTATGCGGGTTCCAACGAGTGACTCTTCCTCCACCCCAGTGCGCAACCCACAGCATGCCCTCACCATCAACCGTCATCCCATCCGGAAAACCGAATTCCTCCGGTATGTGAATGACACTTGTCCGATTTTGTATCGTACCTGCCGTCAAATCGAAATCAAACCGGTCAATAGAACGTGTCGGGGTATCAATGTAATACATGGTCTGCCGATCCGGACTCCAGCCCAGACCGTTGGATGTAGACACACCTTGTACCATTGTTCGAACGGAGTGCCCTTGCTCCAAACAATACAGCGATCCGGCTTTTCTTTCATTATTCATGCTCATCGTGCCTGCCCAGAAGCGGCCCTTCGCATCACATTTTCCATCATTAAAACGATTGGTATCCTTATCTTGTTCAGGGTCCTCAATGGCCTTCAGCTCACCCGTAAGCAAGTGATACGTATAGAATCCACTGCGCAAAGCAACCACAACTTCGTCACCACGATACGGAACAACAGCCCCGACATGTTCACCGACATCATAAGCCTGATCCTGCCCTGTAGCCGGATCATACACATGCACCTTGAAGCTTTCAATATCTACCCACAATAATCGATTGTTTTCCGCATCCCAGCTTGGACCTTCCCCCAGTAATGCCGGGGTTTGAACTGCTACAGTTACGTTGCTCATGCCATCACGTCCTTATTCAGATTTGACGCCGCCTGACCATTCGAATCCGATGGCATCCAAGAATGCTTTGGACAGTACCATATGGCCCGTTGCATCCGGATGTACCCGGTCATAAGTCAGCACAGACGTATAGAAATGATCCCAAAATGGAGCAAACGCAGCCTGTGTATCCACATACACCGCATCATACTCACTCGCTACCCTGCGTACCGCTTCTCCGTAGATATCCATCGTTGCCCGCATCGGGTCTTCCGGATTGGCCTCAAGATAATAAGGCGTCATCAGTACCAGACCTTTCAGGTTGGGACGAACCGAAGCCACCAATTCACGCAATGTGGATTCGTATTCTTCAAGAAACACATGTGAGTCTGTTGACAATGGGTTGTCGAACTGACGCCATACATCATTAATGCCGATCATGATCGTCAGCCAGTCCGGTTTAAGGTCAAGCACATCACGATCCCAGCGCTGTTTCAGATCACGAATCGTATTTCCACCATTACCCACATTCTGGACACGCAACATCAATTCCGGATAGATGGACCGCAATAGTGCATGGACTTGCGCAACATAACCATGGCCCAGACCTGAACTGCCTTCGCCTACAGGATGTTCCCGACCACAATCTGTAATCGAATCCCCGATAAACAGAAGCTTGTCATTTTTCTGCAATTTCATCGTCATTTTCTCCTTCGCTCTAAAGCGCTAATGTACGGAATACTCGGAATAGTCAGGACTGTTTACTTGCTACCATCCAGCGATTACCAGCCTTGATTCTTGAGCCATGTGAGACACAGATCTGACCATACCCGAATCGCGTGGTTGTCCTCAGCCAATCCAAGACCATGTGAGCCTTTCTCAAAAACGTGCAAATCATAGGGAATGCCATGCGCACCCAATGCAAGTGCGTAACGTAAACTATTCTCCACAGGCACTGCCTGATCAGCGCTAGTATGCCAGATGAATGCTTCAGGAGCATCCGCTCTCACCTGCTGCTCCGCACTGAGAGCCTTGATCTGCTCGGCAGATGCATCCGATCCAAGCAAATTTTCACGGGAACCTGCATGTCCATAGGACTCCATCGTAATGACCGGATAACAGAGAATAACTCGATCCGGGCGTGAACTTTGGCGTTCAATAAGGTCCTCATGATCCGGTTGCCCCTCGTCATACAGCGTTCCCAGTGTTGCTGTGAGATGTCCGCCTGCGGAGAAACCAAGTACTGCAACCTTGGCAGGGTTGATGCCGTACTGCTCAGCATGAGCACGAACATAACGTATGGCACGCTGACCATCTGTTATTGGCGCAGGATGCTGATGAGGTGCCACCCGATATTTCAGGACAAATGCACTTATACCTGCACGGTTCAACAATTCGGCTATTGGAGCACCTTCATGATCAGCCAAAAATCCATAGCCGCCCCCTGGACATACAATGACAGCGCTCTCGGAACCGGGCTGAATAAATGGAATCAAATGTGGCATTTCGTCTTCATGGCCCTGGGCTGCATAAGGTGCAGCATGATCCCATAGGGGTATAGTTGTTGTCATCTTCAATCATCCTCTCCAAGTAGAACGGAACCATGGGTCCGTTTAAACGTTTTCGAATCTCAAGAATCGATACCATCATAACGGTAATGACCCTAACGCATCAATACCTTCCTGGCATCACTTTTTGATCATTCAGGTACATGTTAGTACAAATTACGGAACTGTTCAGGAGTGACCCCCTCAATCCTGCGAAAGGTTGCTACAAAATGGCTTGAATCCCGAAAGCCAACCCTAACTGCAGTTTCCCTAATCGTGGGTCTATGGTCTGCGGTCATGATTTCCTTGGCTTTGCGAATTCGCAGCAAAATAAAATAACTGTAGGCTGTCATGCCAAAGGATTGTTTGAACAAGGTATTCAGATGTCTGGATGAGATCCCTGTGAGGTCAGCCATATGTTCGAGCCCAATCTCGGGATTCGCATAATGCTGTTCCATGAATGCAATGAGCGGAGCGAGTCTCTCCACGGCATGTGAGATGGAAGAACGATTACCCGTCATGCCATGTTTTTTGAGCAAAATCAGAAATCGGTATATATCCGCTGACGCTTCGAGTCCCGACAAATCCTGATCACTTCTGATGGAATCCAGCACTTCCTGGCCGTAATCATTGAACGGACTGCTCTGCTCCCACTGGTAGAACGCTGCTTCACCCAGACTAAGTGACTCCAAGATTGCCGGACACTGGGAACCGCCAAAAGTAATGTAAAATGTCTCCCACTCTCCTTGGGCGCGCACATATTCATGCGGTTCATTCGGTGGCAGCAAAATACCGGATGCTTCCCCCAGTACGACCGTGGACCCGGCAAACTTGAATTCTCCTGCTCCCTTTACTGTCTGAAGCCAGTGGTAACAGGGATAACCAACAGGTCTGGACACCTTCTCCTGATTGCCGTTATAACCCAGGCTCTCAATATAAAGGGGCAGCGGCTGATCACGGGATGTCATGAAATATCGTTGATGTCGGGGGGATATAAGCATGGGTGCCTCCTTGGGTATAAGCTGAAATAGACTTCCGTATTCTTATATCAGTCATTACTTTTATTATATTTTAAAAGTCATATGTATCATATAGTATAGGATTATTCTTATACAAGAGGTGAACACATTGATTAGCAGCAAACTACCCAAAATGTTCTACGGCGGCGATTATAACCCGGAACAGTGGGATCACGAAACCCACCTTGAAGACCTGCGCATGTTCCAACTGGCAGGCATTGATATTGCCACAATCAACGTATTTTCATGGGCACTGATTCAGCCTGATGAAGTTACTTACCGTTTTGAAGAACTCGACCAACTAATTAATCGACTATATGAAAATGGTGTCTATATATGCCTTGCAACAAGCACTGCTGCCCATCCGGCTTGGATGGCAAAGAAATATCCGGATGTGCTTCGTGTGGATGCCGATGGACGCAAACGCAAATTCGGTGGACGCCATAATTCCTGCCCCAACAGCCCGACCTATCGCAAATACGCTGAGAAGATTGCGGATAAACTGGCCGAACGATACAAGGATCACCCCGCAGTTCTCGTATGGCACATCTCCAACGAATATGGCGGTGAGTGCTACTGTGACAACTGTGAGAAAGCGTTCCGCGTGTATCTTAAAGAACGCTATCAGACTCTGGAACAGGTCAACAAAGCATGGAACACAAATTTCTGGGGGCATACCTTCTACGATTGGGACGAAATTGTATTACCGAGCAACCTGAGCGAACACTGGGGCAACAACAATTCAACGTTCCAGGGAATCTCACTGGACTACTCCCGATTTAACTCCGACAGCATGCTGGATTGTTATCTGTTGGAATACGAAGCGATCAAAAAACACATCCCGGACTCCGTTGTTACTACCAATCTGATGGGATTCTTCAAGCAATTGGACTATTTCAAATGGGCAAAATATTTGGATATCGTCTCCTGGGACAGTTATCCTGGTCTCGCCACTCCTGTCAGCTTCACGGCAATGGCTCATGACCTTATGCGCGGACTGAAGGATGGACAACCGTTCATGCTGATGGAGCAAACACCAAGCCAGCAGAACTGGCAGCCATATAACTCACTGAAACGTCCGGGAGTCATGCGTCTGTGGAGTTATCAATCTGTTGCGCACGGGGCCGATACCATTATGTTCTTCCAGCTTCGCCGCTCCATCGGTGCCTGTGAGAAGTATCATGGTGCAGTTATTGAGCATGCTGGGCATGAGAATACACGTGTATTCCGCGAAGTCGCTGAGCTGGGCAAGGAATTGCAGATCCTTGGAGATACCACGCTGGATGCATCTGTTGAATCCAAAGTAGCGATTGTGTTCGACTGGGATAACTGGTGGGCCATCGAAAAATCAAGCGGACCTACAGTTGCCCTGAACTATGTGGATCAGATCCATAAATACTACGCAGCCTTCTTCCGCCGTAACATACAAGTAGATATCATCAGTGTGGATACGGATATGAGCAAATACGACATTGTCCTTGCCCCTGTTCTTTACATGGTTAAACCAGGGTTTGCCGCCAAACTGGAGAAGTATGTTGAAGCAGGTGGAACATTCCTCACGACCTTCTTCAGTGGCATTGTCAACGAAAACGATCTCGTGACCACAGGTGGATATCCGGGAGAACTTCGTAAACTGCTCGGAATCTGGGTGGAAGAGATTGATGCGCTACTGCCTGAGCAAAAGAACAGCATTGTCCTCAAAGCAGCCTGCGGTGATCTTCAAGGAGAGTATGGCTGCGGCATGTTGTGTGATCTGCTGCACAGTGAAGGAGCCGAAGTCATCGCGGAGTATGGAGACGACTTTTATAAAGGCATGCCTGTTGTGACACGTAATACCTATGGTCAAGGTGAAGCCTGGTACGTTGCATCCGACCCGGATGAGACCTTCCTGGATGGTTTGCTGGGACAGCTTGCAGCAGCCAAGAACGTAGAGTCCTTGCTTGAGACACCAGAAGGTGTTGAAGTAAGCGCACGAACCAAAGACGGCAAACCCTTCCTGTTTGTCATGAACCATAACGCAACCACGCAATCCTATGATCTGGGAACAGCTAAGGCACATGATCTGCTCACCAATCGTGAGCTTTTGGGAAGTGTTGAGATTGAAGCCCGCGGGGTGCAATTGCTCGAAATGAAATAAGCGATTTCGCTTCATTGGAATCATTCGGAATAATATAATGTGATAGAAATACCCGTGATACAAAGTGTCACATATTCATTCCTTTTATACTTGTTATTGTCTTCAGCGAGAATATTGGTATAGATTTCAGACCTTTATCGTCTTCTGTAAGCCAAAAGCTGCTACTTCCCGTATCCGTCTACATCGGATGCGGGTTTTTGGCATGATCTGTGGCCTTTTTGATAGAAGGAAATATCAGTATGCAAAGCGAATTGGACGAGAAACACATTTTAACAAAGCCTGCCGGAACATGCTTGTGAATCCTGATGCCGATCCACTATAAAATAATGAACAGTTGAAATATTGGTGACACTCATGATGTCACTTATTCGTTGTTACAATAGAAATAGAACTACGACATCACTTTCCGGCGGCGCAGATCGAAACGGAGTGGCTGACATGAACAGAACAAATCGGCTTGCTGCCATCGTAATGGCATTACAACATGGTCACGAAACGGCACACTCATTAGGCGAGAAATTTGAGGTGTCCCGTCGCACGATTCTCCGGGATATTCAGTCCCTCTCCGAGATGAACGTGCCCATTATTGCCATTTCGGGTCCGGGAGGCGGTTTCAGACTTATGGAGGGTTACGTATTACCCCCACTACAGCTGGACCCGGTAGAGGCAGCGACGCTCATATTCGCTCTTGAGGGTCTGAGTCGCTACGCGGATACGCCCTTTCATGAGAAACGCTGGACCTTGATGAACAAAGTTAAGGCCATTATTCCGGATGATATCATGTCGCGAATTGATCCCATGCTCAAACAGCTGCATCATCATATTCCAGACCGCAATTACATTCTTCCTCATCTGGACGCACTGCTGGCTTGCATACCCGAACACGAGTGGCTTAGTGTGCTATATCGCTCCGTATCGCGTCAGCGATGGTTGTATATCTGTCCCACACGGGTATATGCTTCCTCCGGCTTCTGGTACTGTGAAGCATATTCCATCGAACATGGTGAACAGCGTCTGTTCCGGGTTGATCGAATTATTGAAGTCAAGGCGATCGAACCACAGGAAGCACAGGTGCTTAACGAACAGGCGGACCAACAGCAGAGCAAGCCGATCCCTCCAGAACAGCCGCCAACCCTGGTTAAGGCACAACTGAGTTATCGGGGAATGATTGAAGCTGAACAGGACGAGCATATCGGCGAAAAGATGATTGAAATTGCCCCGGATCTCTGGGAATTGTCATTCCTTTGTCCACCAGGGGAATGGGACTGGGCCGTACGATTCTTTTACCGATTGGGACGTGAAGCCGAAGTGATCGAACCCCTCCAACTTCGCAGCGAGATTCGTCAGCATGCCGAGGAAGTGAGCCGGAGATACCTTGCTTCAACCAAGTCCTAGCCTGACTACACACGAAAAGGAGCCTACTGAAATCATGACATATGAAGCCGTTATAACGTACGAAGAAGCAGTACAGCGTATCCAGTCTATAGGGCTGCTGCCTCTGGCACCCCTATTTGCAGAATATCCTTCTCTGGCATCGCTAACCCCCAAAGAACATTGGCACAAGGATGATGAACTCGATCCTTGGTTATGGCGTTCACGCCTGGCTGAAGAGGGCATTGCTGCATATGGAAAATTTGTAAAAAAGAAAGCGCTTCTTGTCTCATCTGAATACTTCCCTTGGGTACACCGACTGCTTGCCGACTCCAGAACCATCAAGGAACAGTATGAAGCAGGTCTGCTCTCCCGTGAAGCTTTCAAACTCCATGCGTTAGTTGCAGAACAGGAAGGCATCGATGGACGTGCCTTGCGATCACAAGCCGGTTTCGGAGCAAAAGAGGACAAAAAAACATTTGACCGTGGACTTCTGGACCTTCAGGGCTGTGCAGCCATTGTAATCAGTGGAACCAAAGAAAAAGAGGGGCTCGCCGAAGGCAAAGTCGCATGGAACAGCTCCGCATATGAGACCGCAGATCACTGGATGCAACGTCATGGCATTAAGCCATTCGAAGGCAGCATAGAAGAGGCGCGTGAACTGTTGGCTACGCAACTACAGCAACATGCCTCACCCGCTGCATTATCAAGCATCTCCAAAGCGCTTGGCATCCGTGGAATCTAAATAAAGCCAATTCCGGTTGTCGTGCAGATTTCAACCGGAACTGGCTGTGGTTCACCATCTAATGTAACCCAGACGATTAACACTCTCCATCCAGAATGGATTTAGAGAATCACGCCATCCTTGAATATGGCAATTTCCCGGAATCCATGCTGCTCACTGAGTGTATGTGACCGTCCTGAAGCAATGTCAATCAGCTGGCTGAACAGCTGTACTTTGACCTCATCCATCGTCTGCCCCTCCAACAGCTGGCCTGCGTTAAAGTCAATCCAGTGTTTTTTGCGATTGGCCAGATCGGATTGGGTCGCAATCTTGACGGTAGGTACCGGACCTCCGAAGGGAGTGCCCCGCCCTGTTGTGAAGAGCACGATATGTGCACCTGCTGCAGACAATGCCGTAACAGACACCAGATCATTACCCGGTGCTTCTACAATGTTTAGACCGGTTTGAGTTACACGTTTCCCATAGCGCAGAACGTCAACTACGGAAGAACGTCCTCCCTTTTGCGTACATCCAAGTGACTTTTCCTCAAGCGTTGTGATGCCACCAGCCTTATTCCCAGGTGAAGGATTCTCATAGATGTTCTGGCCATGGTTCACAAAATATTGCTTGAAGCCGTTCACCAAATCCACCAAATCGTGAAATACCTGCTCATTGGCAGCCCGATTCATTAAGATCGTCTCTGCACCAAACATCTCCGGAACTTCCGTCAGAATCGCCGTACCCCCGGCAGCAACCAGCATATCAGCAACTGCACCGACCAGCGGATTGGCTGTAATGCCCGATAAACCATCAGAACCGCCACACTTCAAACCAATTTTGAGTTTGCTGAGCGGAAGCGGCTGCCGCTGTTCATGTTCAGCGATTTCCACAAGTTCTTCCATTAGTCGAAGCCCTTCCTCAAGCTCGTCATCCGTCTCCTGTGCTTTGAGAAACCTTACTTTGCCGCGGTATTCCGGAGCAATACACTCACGGAATTCATCGACCTGATTGTTCTCACAGCCCAGACCGATGACAAGCACGCCTCCTGCATTCGGATGCTCCACCAAGGAGGCCAGCAACTGTTGTGTATACTTCAGATCATCACCAAGCTGTGAACACCCGAATGGATGTGGAAAGTGAAATACACCATCTACCCGGCTTCCAAACTGTGACTGACCCATACGTGCCAAAGCTTCACACACTTTATTGATACATCCAACCGTATTCACAATCCAGATTTCATTACGAATACCTGCTTCACCATTGGGACGTAAATATCCATCGAATGAGCGCAGATGTTCCGGAGGCGTGTCCGTCTGAACCTGGGCCCCCGGTTGGTATTCATATTCAAGCAATCCGTGCAGACCCGTCTTCAGGTTGTGACTATGAATCCAGCTTCCCTGCTCAATCTGCTCTTGGGCAATCCCGATGGAGAAACCATACTTCATCACATCATCACCTGGCGCCAGGGTATGCACAGCAATTTTATGCCCCTTCGGCACGTCATCGAGCAGTGTAAAGGAAACACCGTCTGGCAATGTAATACGTTCTCCTTTGGCATAATCCCGAAGCGCTATAATGACATCATCCTGTGGTTGAATGGCAATCCAGTCATTGATTGTACTTGTTGTGTTCATTTCCCTTCACCTTCCAACAATCCGATTTCACGAACAAGTACTGCACGCAGCCCTTCTCTTGCATCCAGATTTTCGCCCCAGATCAGGGTATCCGACAACACAGCCGCCACCCGGTTATCCAGTTGCTTCTGATCCCTGTTAAGCGTGTCATAACCTTCCCAGTGTGCAGCCAAAGCAGCCAGGACATCCGGGTCATCCCGCAGCAGAATGTCCTCTCCATTCAGTCGTTGTCCCTTGTAACCCTCTGGCGTATTTACCGGACGATAGAGACACAATAATCCAGCAAACCCTTGAATTAAACGTTCTGGCCAACTTCCCTGATGTTGCTCGTAAGACAAAAGTGTAGGCAGCACACGAACCTTGAATTTTCCGATCGTATTCAAAGCAATATCTTGCAATTTGTGATCAATATACGGGTTAAGGAACCGTTCGAACACTTCTTCTGCATACTGGTCCAGTTGATGATCGGGCATATCCAGAGCAGGGACGATCTCCTGATGCACAGCTTCCCTGATCCATGTGCCAAAATGTGGATCTTCCATCGTTTCTCTCACATGCTGCTTGCCTTGGAGAATACCTAGTGATGACATTAAGGTATGTGCCCCATTCAAAATACGAACTTTGCGTACCTGAAAAGGCTTCAGATCTTTCACCCAGTGTACATTGAGACCTGCCTGCTTGAGAGGAAGTTTTTTGTCCAATGATTCATCACCCTGAATGGCCCAGAAATGATAGGGCTCTGCCGTATTAATCAACTGATCCTCGTACCCCCAGCGATTCGTCAGGGAATCGGCTTCCTCCTGGGTCGGCGCACCTGTTACGATTCGATCTACCAGATTGTTCAGGAAGTGATTATGGTTCTCGATCCATGAACGGAAGCCATCCGAATAACCATAATCCTCACTATGACGGAGAACACAACTACGAAGCACGTCACCATTGCCTTCAAGCAGCTCGCATGGCAGATGAATCAAACCTCTGGATGGATCACCATCAAATTTCAAATATCGCTGATACAGGAAAACCGTTAATTTCCCCGGAAATGATTGGACGGGTTCACCCTCGATATAGTCCGCATACGTATATTTCAATCCTGATTCGGTTGTATTGGAAATAACGAACTCAAGTGAAGGCAGTTCCGCCAAGTTCAGAAAGGCATCCCATTCCTCATACGGATTGATACACTGTGAGAAAATGGAGATCAACTCTGTCCGCTCAACCGGCTTTCCTTGAGACAGCCCTCGCGTAATCATCGTATATAATCCGTCCTGATCTCGAATCTGCTCCAGCTTGGCCTTGCCTCCCGGTCGTGGTTGCGTAACAGCTACACTTCCATGGAATTTGCCTTGTCTGGCACTCTCATGAAGCATCCAGTCTGCAAATCCTCGTAAGAAATTACCTTCTCCAATCTGCAAAACCTTCACAGGACGCTCCATAATCTCCTTGCACTTGCGCTGACCATCGCTCCCCAGTAAATTCAGCTTCAACCTTGGCCGTTTTGTGCTTGCCGACATGGACACTCACCTCATCGATTATTTGTACTGTCGGAATGCAGCTCGAAGGCTCTGCACCCTTTTATTGTAAACGCTTTAAATTCATTGTATCATCAATAAAAGGAAATTAAATTGCTTATATTGCGGTAAATATACTCTCTCATGACCAGGTATAACATCTCGTTGAAGACGATCGTCTGGAAAGGAGTCTATATGGAACGTTCACCTGTTCGTACGACTATTCAGGCAGAATCCGGTATTCCGTTCCGCCTGGTGTACAGCGACACCAAATCCCCTCAGAACGAATTGCCAGATCACCTTCACGACTGGCATGAAATTATCTATGTATATCGGGGTCAGGGAAGCATCTTTATTGATACGGGACTTGAGAATATGCAAGAAGGAGATCTGTTCATTATACCGGGCAGCACGGTTCATCGAGCCTTGCCGGATGCAGGCAATCCTGTCACATCTTCCGCATTGTTCTTCAGCCCGGGCTTGCTGGCATCCACCGCCGGAGGTGCTGCTTCTTCTTTGCTAAGCCTGTTTGAACGTTGTCGTAAACAACGCTTGTATAAGAGGCATTTGAACACAGAGGAGCAATTACAGGTGGCCGCCCTCATTGATGATATTCAGACCGAATTCCAGCTCGGTCATCATCTAAGCGCACATGCGGCCCTGTTAAGGCTGCAACTGTTGCTCATTTTTCTGGAACGTCTGGAAGCTGCGGGACCTGCAAATCCGGGTAAATCCGCTCCGGGTCCTTCCTGGCTCTCTTCTACGATCTCTCATATTGATGATAACCTTCGGAATGGCCTTTCCCTCCCTGAACTGGCGCAGTACGCCTCTGTATCCCCTGCCCATTTCAGTCGTGCCTTCAAACGATACACGGGGATGACTCTCACGGATTACACATTAGCGCGAAGAGTTATTATGGCGAAAGAGCATCTGGTGCAAGGTGATGAGACGATGGCAGCCGTTGCCGATGCTTGCGGGTTTGACAGCCTGCCCCACTTTTACCGTCAATTCAAAAAATTAACCGGCACAACGCCCGCAGCTTACCGCAGAACCATGAACAGTTCACGTTAAAATAGAACCAGCCTGGAACATAGGTCCACGCCCTAATCATATATATCCACATATTCTTTCATATGGAAGATGTGGTATGATAATTTCGGTCTGTATTACATCATAAATGGAGTTGAACCTGTGCTTATTAAATTTCTTATCTTTGGGCTTCTATGGCGGATTGTAGGTAATCCGTTCATCGCCATCCTCATTTTACTCGTTATTCTGTATTTCCTGGATCGTCGTTACGTTGGGGTGTTCCCAAGCTTCACCAAACCTCTCAAACGTATGCGTAACATCTCCCGGCTTCGGCAACAGCTTGCCATGAGTCCCAATGAAGTTTCTTCCAAGCTGGAACTGGCTCGCCTGTTAATTGAGCGCAAGCGTTACAATGAGGCACATGCGTTATTGCTTGAACTGGAGCGCCCATACGAACAATCGGCTGAGTACTGGGAGGCATTAGGGACAACTGAGCTTCATTTGGGCAACATCGAAAAAGGCGAACGTCATATTTTGCAAGCCCTCGAGATCAACCCCAGAGTCAAGTACGGACGTCCGTACCTAACCCTTGCTGGAGCCTTCAAAGATACCCATGAGGACAAAGCGCTGGATTATGTGCATCAGTTTCAGGAGATTCATTCCTCTTCCAGTGAAGCTTATTATCTGCTTGGCTCGGTTCACCGTTCCCTTGGGCGCAATGCTGATGCAAAACAGGCATACGAGCAATCGTTGAATGTTTATCGTTCGTTGCCCAAATACAAAAAACGTCAGGAGCGCCGGTGGGCTGTCCGCAGTTGGTTCCGCAAACGTGGATTGTAATGTCATCCGCTATACGCTGTGATTTTCATATATCACTTTTCTAACCAATAAAAGTGCACTGTTCTCTGCCCTCGTATGAGCAGAACCAGTGCACTTTATTCTTAACAACGATATTAATACACCAATATCTCACGCAGTCGTTCTTCATGAAGACGCATCCAGTCAATCCGCTGTTTGAGTTTTACAATCTGCTCCACAGCCACTTCTGGCTCATCTGTACCCTCGAACATCCGACTGATGAAATGCATGACCACATCCAGACTGCGCAGCAAAATCAATCGAGGTATGGCCAGCAACTCTTCCGGTTCCAGGCTGGCCTGTTCCCGAAATCCCCTGATCAGTCCCTCCTGTGCCTGCCACATCCAATCTTCACTCTTGTCCATGGTAAGGAGGTCAGACATCGGAACAGCCAGCTCCATTACCCGCAAATCCCATGTCGCAAATTCAAAATCCAAAATGGCACAGATTTCACCACCCTGCTGATCTACCAATACATTCGAAGCGTTCACGTCCCCATGAACCAATTGATGCGGCAGATGTTCCATTCCCCGCAGAGCTTCAAACAGATCTGGCAGCGCATCTCTCAGTTGCTTCAGCTCATTCGCACATGCGGCCAATTGCTCCGGCGGCGATGTGCATAGCTGTAATAATCGTTCTGGTGAACAGAGCGGATACGCATCCTGAATTCGATAGTATGGTGGATACACAGGTTCAAATGGTATATCCAGCGTAGCCATAACAGAAGACAGGGCGCCTGCCGCTTTACCGAGCCCAATCAATTGATCTGGTGTATGCCAGATGGGATTGACGCCTTCCCTATATTGAAACAGAGTCACAATTTTGGTATGACCAGTCAGGATATCTTTTACAGAAAGGAATGTACCTCCCTCACCAGATAACCGCCTTACAGGTGAAGGTGTATCAAGCATAAAGTTCGAACGTTGGAGGGCTTCCAGCACCTCGTGTTCAAAGGCAATTTTCATCGGATCATTATGTGTTTCATATTGTCTCATGACGTAATTAGTCCCGTCTACATGGAGCATGTAAGTTGAATTATTCATTCCACCCTTTCCACGCTCGCCTTTCCAATCCGATGTGAAACCATATAAGGCCAACACTTCGGATATACGCTGCTGCTCTGAAGGATGGAAGGAACCGGAATCGATGTTTTGCACCAAAAATTAACCCCTTTATCTCACAAAATGAAACTGTCTTCTATTTATCTTAAAGGAAGTCCATCGCTTGGTCTAGTTCTGTTCCAAAGTGATCAAGAGAACGGATAATATCCCGTCCGATTAAGCTGCTCTGCAATGACACGATATCCTCTTGCATTGGGATGTACTCTGTCCCAGAACAACAGTTCACGCTCACGACCTTCAAACCTGTCATACACCTGAGCACACGCATAGTTACCTGATCCCGCTCCATTCAAAAACGAATTATATTGGCGCACCCAGTACGCAGCTTCCGTCGCTTGTGGGTACGGGTTGTACAATCCGATGGATCGGACCATATACTCATTGTTGCCCTTTAACTGCCGAATGTGCCGCATGATCTGGGATACATTACTGCGGGTTTCTCCCAGCACCTGTGTCATTTTACTGGCATTTGGAATGCCATTACTTGCTTTAAACGTACGAATCAGATCATTCCCGCCAATGGATATGGTAATGATATCCGATTCACGGAGCGATTGCCGCACTCTAGGATGCGAAGAGATCATCTGCAACATCTCCCCCGACGTCAGTCCATTTACGCCCATATTTTCCATGGATACAAACGTACGAACATTCATTTCTGCCATTCGCCGATATAAAGGAACAAAGCCGGTGCCCAGCAACGCTCCTGTACCTACCGTTAATGAATCGCCTATAGCCACATATCGATATACCATCCCGCCCGCTCCTCTCTGCTGTGATTTCTCTGAACAATAATGAACTGCTCTATATCTTATGATGAGTGGCAAGACAAGGCGCGGGATGGTGTCCTTAGGCATGCACCTTTCTTTTGCACAAGTTGTAGCTTTCCTGTCAGGGCAAAAAAGAAAAAAGCCCTGCCGCATAACGCGGCAGAGCCTGATTCATTGCAATGCATTACATGCCTATGGTCCGATCCGAATCAACGGAATCTGATTGTTCCTTGTTCGGGAATGGCCACCAGTTGGCCCGGCCAAACATCTTCACCATCACTGGGACGAAGAATGGCAGAAACAGCAGAGAGTACAAGATCAGTCCGCTAAGGACTACTGTGGCAATCTGCATCATCGAGAGAACACCGGATGGATACATGGCAGCAAATGTACCGCTCAGAATGACCGCGGCAGATAGAATAACGGTGCCCATGTTCTTCATCGCGTACAACATCGCATCCTGTACCTTCATGCCTTTGTTCTCATTGAAACGGTCCATCAGGAAGATACTATAATCCACACCGAGTGCAATCAGCATGACAAACCCGAAGAACGGAGTAACCCAGCTAATGCCTGCGAATCCAAGGATATTAACAAAGATCACTTCGGTTAGCGCCATCGATGTGAAATAAGCCAGTAATAAGGAAACGATCAGATACAATGGCATAATGACCGAGCGAAGCAGCACGACCAGAATAATGAATGTACCCGCCAGCATGAGCATTACAGTACGTGTATAGTCGTTATTCGAGATCTCCTGCAAATCTGCAAACGTACTCGTAACGCCACCTATGGCAATGTCTGCTTTTTCAAGCGTACTGCCTTGTACCGCACGATGTACTGCCGCCTCAATGTCAGGAACACGATCAATGGCTTCTGTTCCGTATGGATTTTCGGCGAAAATAACATCAATCGTCATCGTTTTCCGATCTTCGGACAGATACGTATCAAACACCTGTGTGAAGTCTTTGCTGTTCAGTGCTTCATCAGGAACGTACCAGCCTGCCAGATCGGAATCTGGTGAATTTTGCAATTGCGTCAGGTAGTCCTGCGCTGAATCCAGTCCTCCCGAAACCTGCTTGATGCCATCGACACTCTGGTTCAGTCCATCTGTCAGTTGTGTCAGCTGACCACTCAGATCCGAGAAGCCTTGCTGAATTTTCTCCTGTCCACCCTGAAGCTGGCCAAGTCCATTCTGAATGGATGGTATCTCCTTGATAACTTTCCCTTGACCATCAGCAGCCTGTTTGAGACCGGATTGCAACTGACCGATTCCCGTTACAATCTGGCCCAGGCCATCGGCAAGCGCCTTTTGTCCGGCTGCTGCGGAGGCAAACCCTTCATTGGCCTGATTAATTCCAGCAGCGGCTTCCCCAAGTTTGGTCTTAATCTGACCCAAACCTTGAGCAAGCTGCGCTGTACCAGAACCTGTTTCACCAATCGTGCCTTTGATACGCTGGTAATCAGCATCTTGCTGCAATTCAGGATAACGCTCTTCAAGTACTGTGAAGGATTCAGACAGACTGGTTAGAGCTGTTGAAACCCCGTTCAGCTGTTGTTCCAGTTCGCGGGTTCCATCCTCCAGTGCAGCGACCCCTGCTCCCGCCTGACGATAGGCTTCAAGCAACTGATTGTTCGCCTGCGCAAGTTGATCTGCACTCGTTTTGGCTTGCTGGAGCCCTGCTTTCAGATCTCCTGCACCTGCCGAACCATCTCGAATGCCTTTTTCAATCTGCCCAAGTCCCTGACTTAGCTGCGTGATACCCGATTGCAACTGGGAGGTTCCTTTGGTAAGTTCACCTGCTCCATCAGCAGCTTCTTTTAACTGTGGTTCATTTTTACTTAGCTGACTGCTGGCTTCACTCAGGCCATCACGGATTTTGTCCAGACCCGTCTTGCCTTCACCCAGTCCATCCGATAATGTTCCGACTTGCTGTGTAACTTCAAAATCTTTAATCTCATCACCCGTAGGTCGTGTCATACTGCGGACACCAGAGACTCCGGCTACTTTCTCTACTTCCCGGCTGATTTTCTCGGCAACGGCCATATACTTCGCATTATCCATCGCTTCATCGTTCTGAATAACGATCTGACCTGGCAGCGATTCACCCGGACCGAAGCTGTCAGAGATAATGTTGAATGCTTTTACGGAATCATATTTCTCACCAATCTCATCGAGACTGTTGAACGACAATTTACCATCGTAGGTTGCCAGAAGAGGCACACAGACTGCTGCAACGATGAGCAGTGCAGCCCATGGACGTTTTAGTGAAAAGCGACCAGCTGCACCATAGATCTTGCTCTCGGCATGTTCAAGTGAACCCTTTGACGGCCAGAATAACTTCTTGCCCAGCACCGCCATGAAAAATGGCACGATGGTAACTAGAGCAAGCATCATCACAGCAATACCTACAGCTACGGCAACCGCAGAGCGGTACAACATAAACTGGGCAAAGCCAATCGCAATGAATCCAACCAGCACAGCTAGTGCTGAGAAGAGTACCGTTTTACCGGCAGTACGATAGGTAGCAATGATGGCATCCCACGTATTCTCATGATGAGCCAGTTCTTCCTTGAACCGACTGATCAACAGGATGCAGTAATCCGTACCAATCCCGAACATGACTGCGACCATAAAGATCTGTGTAAACGTGGATATCGGGAAGTCGAGCCCATCCACCAGGAATGCGACAATCTGTTGCGATACAATGTAGCTGATCCCCACCGTCAGTAGCGGTACAAACGGAGCTACAAACGAACGGAAGACCAGGAACAGAATAAGTAAAATAAAGACAACAGTAATATATTCCGACTTCTTAAGCCCCTCTTGTGAACTTTCAATGGTGTCCTCATCAATCAGACCTTTACCGGTTATGTAGTGCTCCACATTGACGGACTTCAATGCTTCATTCAGGTCTTCCCGCATTTCCTTGACCGTACGATCTCCCTGATCAATGGATAGCGATGTTAGAATCGTTTTGCCATCAGCTGAGATCATCTTCTCTGACAATTCAGGCTGAGAGAAAGGTTCCAGAATGGACAGAATGCCCAGCTTCTCCTTGTCGGCCTCCAATCGCTTAACGGCCTTCTCTGCCTCTTGTTTCCCTGTAGTACCCAGACCTTCCGGATTATAAAATACAAGAGCGATCTGGCTGCCTTGCTGCTCTCCTTTTTGTGCTGCAGCTTCATTCAAAATCGCTGCTGCCTGGGTGGAAGAGTACCCTTCCGGAACCGAAAACTGTCCCTTTTCCCGAATCAGTTCACTCATGTTAGGGGCAGTAAACATCAACACGGCAGCTACAACAACCCATAGCCCCATTAACCACCATCTTGCTTTTAGTATCGCTCTCATTCGTTCTCCTGTCCTCCTTCATGCGTTAGCAAAGCTGCAAGCTTCTCAAAAGATTCAATGAAAATTCGAACCTCTTCCGGTGTAAAATGAACCAGATACGGCTCCAGAATCTGCTGTATTTCCTGTTCTGTCTCCCTGTATACCTGTCGTCCGGTATCCGTCAGTGTCAGATATACAACGCGGCGGTCGCGTTCATCCCCTGCCCGATGGACCAAATCGCGATCTACCAGCTTGTTGACCAAAGCGGTAATGCTGCTCTTGCCTATGCACAGAAGCTCTGCCAGATCGGAGGGTGTGCAGGAAGGTTTCTCTTCAATCAGACGAAGTGCACAGAACTGATCGGTCGTTATGGTCTGCCCCACTTGTTCGCGTATCCGCGTATCGAACCGCTTGTTTACCAGAAAAGAAGCATCCAAATAACGGTTCACCAAACTTTTTGCATCAGGTGTATTCATTCTTCATTCTCCTTTCCCGAATCCATATAGTTCGCTTAACGAACTATTCTTCTGTGAAACTATTCTATAATGAAACAATCTTATAAAGCAATACTTTTTTCCTGCTTTTTTGATGAAAACGACAAAAAAACAGGACGTCCGACTCAGCTGATTGCCAAATCCAACATCCTGTAATGGTTATAATCCATTTATTTCTTAAAGTAATAAAATGCCTCTGTGCTACTCTTCGTCAGTATCTTCCTCTTTTTCAAGCACACAACGGAATCGCTCCACACCTGGGTATAATTCACCCAGACTATATACCACAAACCCCGTATTCCGATAAAACTCGACGGCTTCCAGCTCGGTCTCAGCAATCAGTCTATCAGGATTGTATGTTGCCAACAGTTGTGAGATCATACCACGTCCATAATTTTTAAAGCGGTTTTCAGGCAAAACCGAGATATGATGAATGGTAACCTCACTTGTTCCTGTCTTCTCATATCCGATCAGACCGATCAATTGTCCCTCATCTTCGTAACCGGCCATTTGCAGTTCGTCTTTCTCTACATATTGTTGCAACGCACGGTTCAAGTGATCCGGATCAGGAAAGACCGAGTAGGACAACAGTTCCTGTACTTCCGGCTCCTGTATGCGTGATTTCAGATTAATTAACACCTTGATTCCTCCTATACCTTGCTTGTTTCCGTTATCGTATTGTAGACGTTAGCCTCTAAAAGTTCAAGTCGTGTGCCGATTCAACTCCGATACCCTCCAGCACATTTTGCTCAGCATTGGTATCGTGATAGCGGTTGCAACCATTCTTTTTCACATAGGATAAAATCTTCCCGTTCTGATCTGCGACAGCCACACGCGTGTGGCTACCTCCTCCATCCCTATTACATATGTATTCATCCTTAACGATCTCCCTTCAGACCACACATTAAAAGTGCCGGGTCCATTGTCAGGTCCCGGCAGAGAGTTTATTGCTTTTGTACAGCAAAACGAAGCAGTTCACAACGAAATTGTGTCGGTTCATCATACTTTTCCTCTTCAATCGTCTGTGTAACCTGTTCCTGAAGCAGAATATTCCAGCCTTTGTAAGCCTTCTCCAGTATACCAATAGCCTCGGCTGTGGGCAGGTTCAGCTCAATTAATGGTTCAATCTCCTTGTCTGTATTGATTTCTTTTTCCTCCACATTGGTACTCATCGTAATACAATGTATGCCCCCTGTACGAGTTCCGGCCTGTAACCGGTCTATCGCTTCCATGAAGGCTTGCTTATTTGAGACATGTTCCAGACAAGAACATGCAGCAATATAGTCAAAATAGTTTGGCTCCACAGCATAATGTTCAACATCTGCTTTCACTGCCCGCACGATATGATCAACCTGATATTCTTTCGCATACTTGCGAAGTCCGTCTATGGCCTCATCCAGCAAATCCACACCGATGACTTCACTCTTCGTTTTTGCAAGACGCTGTGCAATCGGTATCGTATGCCTTCCCACTCCGCATCCCAGATCGAGGACACGCAATTCCTCCTTGTGAGCAAGTAGACGTTCCAGCATATCCATCACCATAGGCATGGGCCTCGACATCCAGGTACCGGAGGCGAATAATTCATTATTCTGATAGAAATTTGAATGATAACCTGCCTCTGCTTTTCGCGCAGCCTCAAATTGTTCGTTTCCCATTAAAACACCCCCATCGTTTAGAAGTTAAACGTCAATGTCCCAGTACCGGCGAATAGAATGGTTGAAAAAATGATCATGATGACGAATCCAGCCGTTACAAGCAATTTACCCGTATCCCTCTTGTATGAACTGTCGTTAAATAACATGACTCCACCAATGGAAATAGCCACCGGAGCGAGAAAAAGCGTAATCAGTACAAGCAAGACGATGGAATAACGATCCAATACCGATTCTTCATATTCGGTCATATAAGGTTGTTCAGGCATTGTCGTTTTTGTGGTAACCAGATTACCACAAGATTTGCACTTAAACTCATCTTCTTCCATTCCCTCATGGCAGTAAGAACATCTCCTTTGTGTGCGCGCCATCTTCCGCCTCCTTCCACATCTGTCCTATCAATGAATACCCATAATACAATACGAGAATCATTTGATTACGGATGCTGGTTGCGACAGATTGTTCTTCATAAAGGATTCCAGTGCAGCCTCATATCCAGTGCGATCAACTTGAAACGCTGTGCCATGACCCGCACGGGGGACGGTCAGCAATTCCTTTTTGGTTGGGCAACCTTCATACAATCTGTACACCATTTCCGTTGGTACAAACGTATCAGCCTCACCGTGGATGAATAACACGGGAACGTTAACTTTGGCAAGCTGCTTAAGAGCCGAAGCCTCTCTAAAGGAATACCCTGCTTTCCACCGGGAGATCAGACTTGTGACAGGTATAAACGGAAATGCAGGAAGTTTGTATAATTGCTTTAACTGGAATGTCAGTTCTTCTTCTACGGAGGTATACGCACAATCAGAGACAATCGCTTTAACCTGAATCGGCAGGACTTCACCACCTGTCATCAGTACGGTTGCTCCTCCCATGGATATGCCGTGCAATATGATTTCCCCTTGTGTACCCACTTTTTCAAGCACCCAGTTGGTCCACTGGACATAATCCTTCCGATCTAACCAGCCAAAACCGATGATATCACCTTCACTCTGTCCATGACCTCGATCATCTGGCATAAGTACGTTATAACCGTGCTTTTCCGCATAAAACCGGGCAAATCCAGCCATTTCTCTGCCTCTACCCGAATAACCATGTGCCAGAATAACCGTCTGATCCGACCCTTTATTGGAACCGAGCCATGTACCATACAGTTTTAATCCATCATGTGATTGAAGAGATATTTCTTCTGTAGGCTGAGCATCCAACCACTTCAGGTCAGAAGCACTGCTAATGATTTCATTGTCCGGTTCAGGCATCAGATTCGGATTATCCACCAAAAACGTTTTTGGTGTACGGCGAATGGCCGTTTTGAAGAAATAAAGCCCACCTGCCCACAAAAGAGCAAGAACGATCAGCACCAGTGCTGCAAGTACGTAGAATAACATGAACGAGCCCTACCCTCTTTCCTTATTAAGATATGTTCAATCTTTACTTACTCGTTGCAGTGACTCACATGCTGCTTGATAGGCGGGTAACAAAGCATCCAGCAAAGGTTCTGCTTTCCGTGATTGACCTTCCTTCGCGAATTGCTCTATCCGGGCAAACAAAGTAGATAAATAACGAATCCCCAGACTCAAACTTCCTGATTTCAGATCATGGGCTACTCGGATGCAGCAACATGGTCGCCGGACACAATATGTCTGCGCATCACCTCAATCTTGCCAGATGTTTCGGTACGATACATGTCCAACAACATCGCCCTGATGCCACTCTATAGCCTCTATTACACTTCCATTGGGAACATTGGCTCCTAGATAATCGGTATCCCAACCTTCCATCTCGAACACATCTGTGAGCATACGCAGTCCGATCTCATGTTGTTCACTGCTACACAGATAGCAACTAGCCTTCTATCCTGACCCGTATGAATCAACCAGCGAGAATAGAGACGTGATATGAATGACTGGGTCGCTGCCGTACAAAAGTGTTCTTGCCCCACACTGATACGATGGCATTGCCACAATCGTCCAATTTCATATTGGGTGGGCTGAAAGATATATCGATAAATATCACGAATCGTCACCCCAGCTTCTAACTGGGCTTCAATGATCTCGAACGCTTCTTTCCGTTTATTCTCAAACAAACACTGCAAGTACGATTGCGCGGCATTTCCATATGGCATGGATTCGTTGATGTAACCCGCCTGTGACTCCAAGTAACTGACTTCCAATCGGGATAGGTTCTTCTACTTGATCCAATCCATCCATTCCGCTCTTAATCGTTCTGTTCCATTATACATGAACTTTCGATAATCATGTTTTACACACGATGAATGTATAGAACAATCTTCCTATTTTATGGAGGGCCTTGCAAGTCAGCCAGCCAGTATAAGCCTGTACTTTTGGAGTTCCACAAAAAAAACTGACCTGCGTTATGAACGCAAGTCAGTTTTCCCTTCTGCCGCCAGTCCCAGCTTCTTCAACATCTTAATCGCATCCACTTTCTCGGAAGGATCAAGTCCTTCCAAAGCATCAATGATGACCTGATGATGTTGAGGAAATATCTGTGTGAACAATTCTCTTCCTTCCTCGGTTAACTCAGCGTAAATGACACGCCGATCTTCCTTGGATGGTCGACGAAACAACAGATTTTTATTTTGCAACTTATCTACAACATACGTAATATTACCACTGGACATTAACACCTTTTCACCAATCTTTTGCAATGCCTGTGGTCCCTTATGATATAACAAATCAAGCACACCAAATTCTGTCGTATTCAGACCATGACTCTGGATGTCCCGATTGGAACGTGAGGTCACAGAATTGTAGGCCCGAACAAGAACCACAAATAATTGTAAAGACAGTTCCCGGTTGTCCTCCGTGTTCAGCATTTCAATAATCCTCCATCAGTTGTTTACATTTCGGCTCGTATGAGAGGCCAGCTTCTGCTCCCACTCCTCACGGAGCATCCCCATACGAATTGAATCATAGTACTGCCCTCGAACGATGCGACACTTCCGCATTCGCCCCTCCACCTGTAATCCGGCTTTCACAGCCGCACGCATCATACGTTCATTACCAGACCAAGTAGTCAATCCAACCCGAACCAAAGGCATCTGTTCGAACAAATGACTTGACCACATGACAAGTGAGCGTGTGCCAACCCCGCGTCCCCACTGGACAGATCTGTATATTACAATCCCCATTTCCAGCCACATGGATAACTCATCTTCTATGTAATAGCTGATTGTACCCACAATTTGTCTGTCGGATTCTATAATACGGATCGATACCGGTTTGGAATCACTTGGATCTACGTCCAACCGTTTGAGCATACCTTGTTCAAAACTTTCATAACTTTCGTGTTTAAGTGGGTAATAGGGTGCATCCCATTGCTTCCATTCAGGTTCGTCATCACTGTATTAAGAACGATGAAGCTCTTCAATACTTCCGTCCGCATTGGCAAGAATGACTGTACTGGCCATATCAACAAATAGCCCGTTATCAACAACACCTGGTAACATGTTCAATTGAACATTCAGGTCCGCAGCGTGATCAATCGCCTCCAAGTGGCAATCCGCTATCAGGTTTCCGTTGTCCGTCCGATAACGTTGCTGTCCATCCATCCGCCACTGTGGTTGACACCCCAGTTTTTCGAGCGCCTGGAAGGTCCACTCAGAAGCAAATGGAACAACCTCAACCGGAAGCGGGAATTTCCCCAACTTTTGCACGGCTTTGCTGCCATCCGCTACAATAATCAATTTGTCACTATTGGCCGCCACGATTTTCTCACGCAGAAGAGCCCCGCCCCCCCCTTTAATCAGGTTAAATTCGGGATCGACTTCATCAGCGCCATCAATGGTCAGATCCAGACGTCCAATCTGGTCAAATGGGACGATGGGAATCCCCCATTCACGGGCAAGCTTGTCCGAAGCCTCCGAAGTGGCAACCGCTTGAATGTTCAGTCCATCACGCACGCGCTCACCGATTCGGCAGATGGCATAATAAGCTGTTGAACCTGTACCTAATCCAACCTTCATTCCATCTTCAACATATTCTGCCGCACGCTCTGCTGCTATCTGTTTAAGATTCATCTATAAACCCCCGCTGCTCATAATTTGAGAAATGCATATGTAGTTATTATAGATAAAACCGCTTCCGATGTATATCCGTGCCTTCTGTTGCATCTTTGCCAACATATTTTTGTTTTGTTGAAGGATGTATTTTTACCCACCATGTTATAGAATACAGAATGAAGCTAAAAAATGGGAAATTTAAAAATAAACAGTTCTAAATACCTATAAACCATCTGATATGTCCATAAATACGTAAAATATTAAAATATATTTAACGATACTATTCAATTTAACGACATTTTATACGACATATTAATTATAGATGTGTTTTAATAATTAGACACCTATGGTTCATACGGTACATAAGTCTCTACGAAAGCGACTGATAATCCAAGACCATGGTCGCATAAATTTCCTTTGGAGGGGATTATGGAATGATCTAGTTCACTGTACCAAAGCAACCCTAAAGTTTCTTAATTTAAAGAAGATCAGGAGTGGAATTTAGTGAAATCATTAAGCTGGAAAAGCATGTCATTTTTTTCTAAAAATTTGTTACTCTCATTTACGAATATCATTATCATCGGGGTAGCACTTATCGCAAGCAGTTACTATTTTCAGAAAACGGTTCTAGTCGATCAATTGCATGGACAGGTTGCACAAATCACCAAGAAGTGGGCTGAAGATATCAACCCAGCCGATGTACAAGCTGCTATTGATGAAGGCGGTTATGACGGAGCAACACAAACGAAATTACGAGCGTATTTCGATGAGATGCAAGAATATTATCCTAACATTGCACAAGCCTACATCTTCGGTGTTGAGCTCGGTGGCGATAACAAGAGATTAACTTCCCTTGTAGCGATGCCGACCAACCTAAGAGAGGCTTTTCAAAGTGAGAACGTAAATATTGGTGACATGTATGAGCAACCGGTCGTTGTAGCCAATGCACTGAAAGAAATGCTTAATACGGATCGCCCGACATTCACAACATTTTATTCCGATGATTTCGGTACATGGACAACCATTGCATATCCAATCAAAGACAGCAACGGTAAGATTTTCTCATATTTTGCCGTTGATGCAGATGCATCAGCCGTACCCGCGGGACTGAACTCCTTGCTCAAAAACGGAATTATCATCCTTGTGGCCTTCTTGCTGTTATTCCTGATTATCCAATACCTTGTAGTTAAAAACACACTTTCCCCTATCCGTCACTTGATCAAAGGAATTGATGACGTCAGTCGGGGTAATTTGAATGTCAACATTCCGACAGGCAAAGACGATCTGGGACTCGTTAACGAGAAGTTCAACACCATGGTTCGCAAAATCAACGATACTATCGTAAAAGTGCAAATCACATCACAAGAAGTAAATCAGTCTGCCAAAGAGTTATATGAAGTTTCCGAGCGCAACAGTGAGAATGCAGATTCCATTAATAATAATGTGACTCAAATCACTTCCAACATTCGTTCACAGGAACAGGCAACCCGGGATAGTGCACGTGCCATGTCCGAGATGGCTACCGTAATCCAGACGATTGCCAGCAGCTCGGCAAGTGTAGCGGATGAAGCCTATGAGATGGAACGTCGTTCGCAACAAGGTAATAGCGTTGTCCGTCAGGTATCTGAACAGATGAATCTGATTACGGAATCGGTTAAGAATACCGCTTCTGCCATTGAGGTTCTGGAGAGTCGTTCACAGGAAATCGGCGATATTCTCAATATCATCTCGGGAATCTCCAGCCAGACAAACTTGCTTGCTCTTAATGCATCCATTGAAGCAGCTCGTGTTGGTGAAGAAGGAAGAGGATTTGCAGTTGTTGCAGGTGAAGTACGCAAACTTGCCGAGCAGTCTGAACAAGCGACCAGCCAGGTTGGCGTATTGATCCAAGAGATTCAAGCTGGAATTAAACAAGCTGTACGTGCAATGGAACAAGGTACGTCAGAAGTAGATACAGGGCTCAGCGTAGCCGATCAAACAGGACAACTGTTCGAAGATATTTTAGAAGCAGCGAAAAAAGTATCTAATCAGATTCAGGAAGTATCAAGTGCGACGGAAGAAATCTCTGCGGGTACGGAGGAAATGACCGCTACAGCGGATGATTTGTCTTCAAGCGTAAGTAAAACAGCAAACAGCAGTGAACAAATTTCCTTATCTGTTGATGAGCAGAAAGCATCTTTAATAACACTGGTAGACTCCTCCACACGCCTTAACAGCATGTCTGAGGAACTGCAAGAACTGATCTCTCATTTCAATGTAAGCAAACAATAATGTATATCCACAAACATTCGGTTTGAACCAAGGAGGAATAACTGAAGTGATTGAAAAACAACCATCTTCTTCCCATTCCATGGAATCCAGCTTGCCAGTTCTGCAGATTCCACTGGATTTTGGGCGACGTCAACAATCATTCTCCTATCAGTCTGCTCAAATCACATTACATGCTTCTCTGAGCCGTGAACTTAAACAGAAGTATGGAGAACAGATGGTGTACCCGATACTCCTCTCAGCTTATGCAGCCTTGTTATTCCGATTGTCAGCTGAACAGGAACTTGCCATAGGTATACTTTCCCCCGATCAGGCAGCTTCCTATCTTTCATTACAGATTCAGGGGAAATTGACCTTCAGCCAACTATGTCATCAGGTGTCAGAGCAGCTCAAGATTGAATACACGTTGCAAAACGGTGGATACCCTGAAACGTTTTTTATGCTGAATAGTGTACAGTTGCCTCAAGCTCCTCAAATATTAAACTGGAACGTTCGAGATGATCAGAACATGCTCATCCTCGATCTGTTCTATGATAGTTCACTGTTGAAAGAGTCTACCGTGCTGAGATATGCAGAATATTATCAGACTCTTCTACTCGCCCTTATGCGTGACGGTGAGAAAGCAATCGGTACGGTAGATATTCTTTCCGCCTCAGATCGATTGCTTTACCGTGAAATGAATGATACTTCTGTTCTCGAACCAGAGAATCAGACGGTTCATGGCTGGTTCGAAGCAACGGCAGCAGCATATCCGGATTCACCGGCGATAACATCGCCATTCAAAAGTTATACGTACAGGGAATTGAATGAACGAGCTAATCAGGTTGCACGTGTTCTGTTATCCAACGGATTGCAGAAAGGTGAATTCGTCAGTATCTTTATGGATCGAAGTCCGGAGACCATCATCTCCCTGCTTGGTATTCTGAAGGCAGGTGGTGCATATGTTCCGATCGACCCTGAGCATCCACAAGAACGTAACAGTTATATCGTGGCAGATACGGCGTCCTCATTCGTGCTGACAACGGAAGCCTCGTTTGCCCAAGCTTCCAGCTTGTTCTCCAGTATAGCTACAGTCCGTCAGATTCTCGCTGTGGATGGTCGTTTAGCCGGATTTGCAGCAAGTAACCCCAATCTGGATATACAGCCAGACGATCTTGCGTATATTATCTACACGTCAGGGTCGACCGGTAAACCCAAAGGTGCACTGATTGCCCACCGGGGTGTAACCAATCTTGGCAGTGTGGTTCAGCGTGATTGTGACATTCAACCAGGTGATGTATTAACCCAGTTTGCTACATACAGCTTCGATGCATCCGTGTGGGATACCATTGGCGCCTTGTTCTATGGAGCAGAATTATATCTGTTGTCTGCGGAAGAACGTGTATCCGTTGAAGAATTCGCAAGTGCAATCGAACGGACAGGAACAACCATCATTACGATACTGCCTACGATTTTCTTCAATCAGCTTGCTTCCTACTTATCCGATGAAGGTTTCCACAAGCTGGCCAAAGTCAGAATCATTACTGTAGCCGGAGAAGCCCTATATGGTGAACAGGTTCGTGCCTTCCAGCGCAAATTTGGAAACCAGATTGATATTGTTAATGTGTATGGACCTACCGAATGTACAGTAGCCACAGCTACTCACCGCATAAGTGAGCAGGTTCCAGAACATGTGGTGAACATCCCCATTGGTAAACCGATTCATAACTACAAAGTATACATTGTAAATGAAGAACAACAGCTCTGTCCGGCAGGTGTACCTGGTGAGGTATATATTGCTACCCCTGCACTGGCCAAAGGTTATCTGAATCAGCCAGAACGTACAAAGCAAGCATTCATTGAGAATCCGTTTGCGATAGGTGCGAAAATCTACAAATCTGGCGATATTGCCAAATTGCTGGATACCGGGTTGCTGGAATATGTTGGTCGCAGTGACTCACAGCTAAAAATTCGTGGTCACCGCATTGAGATCGGAGAGATTGAAGATCACTTTGCACGGCTTGATCAGATCCAGAACGTTGCCGTCATTCCGAAGAAAGAATCCGATGGACAAAATATGCTGGTTGGTTACTTTACATCGAAAGATGGCAGTACCCTTTCTGTTTCGGACATCAAGGCAGAACTGACGGAGAAACTTCCTTCTTATTTTGTACCGAAGTGGATCTGTCAGCTGGATGAAATGCCGATTGCACCAACTGGAAAAATCAATCGCAAAGCGATGGTATCCCTGCCTCATGTGGAAAGACATGAAGATCGTCCTGACCGGGTCATGCCTGAGACGGAGACGGAATCCATTATCCTGGACGCATGGAAAGAAATCCTTCAGCATGATGACTTCGGTGTCGAAGACAGCTTCTTCAATATCGGTGGTGATTCACTCCGGGTCATTCATGTACTGGTCATTCTGAAGCCACATTATCCGCAACTGAAAATTGCCGACTTCTTTGCCGAGAAAACAGTCCGCGCTCTCGCTCGTCGTGTGGAAGTATTGTCTCTCAGTCCTGCAGAAGTTACGGATTCAGTGGTGACCGAAGGCATGATTACACAATTATCCGAACACCCTGTCGAGCTAACATCCCAGTTAGGTTATCCGCTCATTCGTGAACCTGAGCATGTGTTACTGACCGGAGCGACTGGTTATCTGGGCTCTCATGTGCTGCAACAGTTAATTCTGAATTCCAGTACACGAATCTACACCCTTGTTCGTCGACCATCCAATGGAATAACTGCAATGGAACGTTTGACTAAAGTGCTGGAAGGCTATTTCGGCAAACAACTGACTGACCAGCTCTCCACTCGCGTGGAGATTATAGAAGGGGATCTCGAACAACCTAATCTCGGTCTGTCCGCTGACCAAACAATTTATGTTCAGGAACGAATTGACCGTGTCATCCACTGCGCTGCAGACGTCCGTCATTTCGGCGATGCCGATCAGTTCGCCAAAACGAATGTGAAAGGAACGGTCGCATTGCTAGACTTGATTCACAGCAAACCAGGTGCTTCCTTCCACCATGTATCCACGATGGGTATTCCGGAAGATCTCGCACTCAGCGGACAATGGGAATCCTCGTTGCAATATGATCGGTTCCCTGCTGACTTGCATGTGGACAACCTGTATTCGGACAGCAAGCTTGAAGCCGAGAAAGTGCTCATGATTGCCGCCGAGCAAGGTGTACCTGTCAGCATCTATCGTGCAGGTAATCTCACTTGCCACTCCGAAACTGGGCGCTTCCAGTCCAATATTGATAGCAACGCCTTTTATCGCATGATCAAAGCGATGTTATTGCTCGGCAAGGCTCCTGCCGCGAACTGGATGGTTGATTTTACACCTATCGATTATGCAAGTGAAGCCATTGTTCATCTGGCCTTACGTCAGGATACAGCAGGTCGTGTATTCCACATCTGTAATCCGGAGCCGATCCGCTATGATGAGCTGATCCGTTCTGTGAATCGGGCTGGTTATGAAGTTGAAACGCTACCTTTTGCGGATTACACACGTTGGTTATTCGATGCCAGCATCAGCAAGGAGCCGGAAGCTCTTCAGTTGGCTATTGCACAGCTCGAAGGTGACGGTGCGAAGGATTCAGCATATGTCTATGCTTGCCCTGTCACAACGGCTTATGTGGAACCTGCCGGAATCTCATGTGCGAGAACAGACGATCGCTTCATCTCCGCCATGTTAGACTACGCCGTTCAGATTGGGTATTTCCCGACTGCAATTCGGCGCCATAATGGCACTTCTACAGCAATGGAGTAAGTTCACTCTATCATTAGCAATTAATTAATAAGGTCACACGAAGAGAAGCCATCTATCGTCATTCACTGACGATAAGATGGCTTCTTTACTTCGCATTTTTGGATCATTCTTTCAGACCCATCGGATAATTGCAATGATGACAAGATGCGCTGGATAGAAATAGCGCCAGACCCAACGTGGCCCCTTCATACGGAATCCCGCTTGGTAATACTGAGCAATAGCAATGCCGGCGGTTGCGAGCACACTATACATTTGCACAGAGCTGTTATGCAGCAGAAGATATAGTGCATTTAACAAGACATGTGCCACGACAAGCACAGGACCCTGGAAATAACGGAATAACAGAACCAATAACAACCCGTACATCCCGTAATCCATCTGGCTAATTTCCATGAACCAACCTGCTCCAATTACAATAGGAATCCCCAGTAGTTTAGATGGTAATTTATCAATAACGAATAATACCAACAGGGCTGACCACAATGTCCATACCACGTTCAGAGAATAATGATTAAACGCAGCCATGAACGGCACCTGTGATATGATCGCGATCCAGAACAGCCGCCATATGTATTTTTGTACGTCTCGTGTATGTTTATAACCGATATACACTGCAAAAGCATAGATTGGAAAAGCGATACGACCTATAATCCTCAGTTCTATAATATGTGGAAAAAAGACAGCCCCTATATGATCTATTAACATCGTGATCATGGCAATCCACTGCATCATGTTGCGACTCCCCTCCTTGTTCCCGACGACACGAGTCTGCCATTCATTTATATAGTTCGTCTTTTGGTACAACCTCTTATACATTATGTTCATAATACATGAATTGGGTATCCTGTGCATATCCTTCGGATTCATATAAAGCTTGCGCCTGCGTGTTACTTAACGCATAAGCCATTCGAGAGTGGCTTTTCTGCTACCAAGATCACCGATTCATGGCGTTCCATTCGTTCTCTAATATACTGACGTGCTGCCTCAATGTCAGCATTTTGGTTTTAGAACATCCTGTACTCATTGAACAATTGTCCCACTTCGTTACAATCTGGAAGACCCGCTTGTCTGATTCGGTGCTGCATTTCACTCACCTCCTCTGGAATGGAGACCAGCGTCTCTTTGTTTGTATTTCTTTCAATTGTAAAACAGTCCTTTCTTTTTCCCCATTCATCATCTGCATCAAAGTTTGTAGTATCTTGAGCAGTGAGCTGACATTCATTCATGCGCGCTCCCAGATTGCATCGTGCTTATCTAGTCCATGCCAATTCTGTACGTTTTGTTATATTGACTCCGCAATGGTAAAAAATAAAAAGGCGACCAAAGCATCCTCTGCTCCGTCGCCGTAATTATTCAGTTCGATTCAGCATTCTGCTGTTCCTGACCAGGATCAGCATCGGGGAAAATGACGCCTTTCTTCAAAATCAGATTGGCATATTGCGCGCGCTCACCAGTTGCAACAATCACATAGGCATTCGAAGCACGTTTATAAAAATCAAATCGCTCTTCATGATCAAAAGCATCCGTAATGCCTTCGTATTCTTCAATCAACCGGCGGTAGTCTTCCCATATGATCGGTACTACCTGATCTCCTTCTACAACCTGCATGACAGCAGCGGGACGTTTGGCATAGGTATCCAGTGGATATAGTTGCAGGATGGCATCCAGCAGTTCAACGACTCCCAGTGCATCACAGCGTACCAGTCGCTTGGCATGACTGGCTGCGGGGAAATTGCCATCCGCCAGAACCAACTCGTCTCCATGACCCATTTCAGACATGATTTTGAGTAACTCTGGAGGTATTATTGCGGGTATATTCTTTAGCATACACAGCTCTCCTTGGTCATCTCCAACATTAGTTAGAGCAAATTGGTTTTCTCCACTCTTCAAGCACGTTAGACACCGATTCCATAAGAGCGGTTTCATAACTATTCTAACAGTATTTTTAGATCATTGCACAGCGCACACGTACGTTCGATATGAGAATATTTCATTTTGACAAAAAAACTTGTTTGACATATAGTTGTTATAACAACTAATTAATTGGGACATTTTATTATGGAAAGCGAGGTCTAGCAATCACATGGACTATACACTGGAACAATCTGTTGGATTCATGCTGGGTTTCACACATCGTAAAGCTGTAGCTTTACTTGCAACGCGATTCAAACCTTATGATATTACGACAGAGCAATTTTCTGTTCTCTTTAATGTTGACCGCGGTGAAGGTGTGAATCAGAAGGAGCTCGCTACACGTGTCTTCAAAGACCAACCCACCACTGCGCGGATTATTGATCTGCTTGAGAAAAAAGGCTGGGTAGAACGCCGGACCAGCGAACAGGATCGCAGAGCCTACCTGTTATATCTCACCACGGAAGGCAAAGCGTTAATTGATATCCTCGTTCCGATTGAAAGAGAAATGAATAAAGAACTTGCTGAAGGTATATCTGAAGACCAGATGGAAGCATTTAAACATACTCTTTCCCTCATTAACCGCAACTTGTAATGAATCACAACTCAGGGGGAATACATCATCATGAAAGAACAATCTACACAACAAGTTAGACTATGGACCACTGATTTTATACTGCTGATGCTGTGCAACTTTTTGTTATTCTTGCAACTGCACATGATCGTCTCTCCGCTTCCGTCCTACGTTCAGGAGCGATTTCATGCTAATGCGTTTGAGGTCAGCCTCTTCACCTGTCTGTTTGCACTAAGTGCCATTGCAGCCCGTCTCTATTCCGCGAAAGCACTGGAGAAGGGCCTTCGTAACGCCATGATCTACATAGGCCTGTCCGTAGCCCTGCTGGCAACGCTCGGCTATTATTTTGCTGCCGGCATAGCTGTGCTCTTGTTGCTGAGAATGTTGTTTGGTATCGGGTTTGGTATGAGCAGTACCGCTTTTCCAACGATGGCCTCGGACATTGTGCCCGTCAAACGAATGGGTGAAGGTATGGGATACTTTGGTCTATCGACTAGCCTGGCTATGTCTATGGGGCCAATCATTGGGGTGACTCTGCTCCAGGGTGCTGGCTTTGTAACCCTCATGTTATGTACTGCGGGTGTCCTCGCTGTGATCTATCCACTGAGTTATTCGCTGACACGCAAAAAAGCAGTCAGAACCGATAACAGTACAACCATCATGCCACAAGCCACAACAAGTGCTTCAGGATCCAACCCGAAACAGAAAATACCTTTCAACCGCAAGCTGATTCTGCCAAGTGTGCTGAACTGCCTGTTATCCATCACCTATGGTGGACTTGTCGGATTCATCGTGTTGTATGGCAAGGAAGCCAATCTGGCCAATCCTGCGCTGTTCTTTTTGTTCAATGCACTCGCCGTGTTATTGGTTAGACCATTTGCCGGACGAATCTATGACAACAAGGGTCCAAAAGCACTGCTCATTCCAGGGGCAATATTCGTTGCTCTCGGCCTCATTCTGCTCTCGTATGCAACCTCCATGTCCGTCTTGTTCATTGCTGCCTTTATTTACGGAATCGGTTATGGTTCCATGCAGTCGTCCCTGCAGACCTGGATGATTCAAGTTGTATCTCCTACTCAACGGGGTATGGCTAATGGCATGTTTTTGAACTCGCTGGATCTGGGGATTGCGACCGGTGCCCTTCTTCTCGGCGCCATTGCCGCCATAACCAGTTATACCGATATGTACCGATATTCCGTGATGTTTATGATTCTGTTCTTGCTTATATATCTGATTCAGGGAAAACGAAGCGGCAGCTTCTCCATTGAACCTCATGCTCTGCTCGCTCATACTCATATCACTGCAACGGAACCACCTCAAGATCAATCCAAGAATTCAGAATCTGGAGCTGGCAACACCGAAACTAGCCAGTCGAATAAAAGTAAACACGAATGATTGGTTAAGGTCATTCTGAACATAAAAACGCGTTCACACCGAGAAAGCAAATTTATCCGCTTTCTTAGGCGTAAACGCGTTTTATTGGAACAGATCCGAATGTTAAAATTAAGACAGCATGGAAATGAATATAGCATTCAGCACCGTCTATCTAAAATGGACTTTTCTTGCGACCTATGGGAGTATACCTTCTACTTGTCTCGATCACATCCATAGATGTTTCATCCGGTTTCTGCTTGCTTCCTGAAGTAGGTTGATCTCCCTTATCCGGCTTAACTGCGAATAATGTGAGCAACCCGCCCACTGCGCCAGACGCAGCGAGCACACCAAAAAGCAAGAAATGATGAGAACCGATCAGCAACGAAACGACAGGTGGACCGAGAGATACCCCAATGAATCGCATGCTGCTGAACAGAGCCGTGATTGTGCCCCGCTGTTTTTTGTCCACGCCTTCTGTAATCAAGGCATCCAGACATGGTAACGTTGCACCTATTCCGGCACTTCCCAATGTGAAAAGACCTACTACAACATAGATATTATCGAATAAACCTATAACGCCAAGGGATACCGTCAGAAGCGCAAGTCCTGCGAAGCCAAGCCATTTCATTCGCGTTTTGTTCTTTCCAATCCACTTCCCTGCCAGGAAAGAAGACAGACATAACGCTGCCAGCGGAATCGCAAGGACAAGTCCTTTAAGAACACCTTTCAGGGCAAATTCGCTCTCCAGCGTTTCGGATAGATAATATAACACACCAAAGATGACAAACATGCAAATACCGCCGATTGCAAACAACGCATACAACCAGCGTCCCTTTTCTTTCAATACGTCACGAATGGATGCCACAAATTCAGGAAAGGTGGGAGGCTTTTCTTTTTTCCGGGGAGTCTTCACCAGGAAAATAACAAGAACCAGTGAAAGCACACAAAGTATAGGAATAGCCATGAATGGCGCATACCACAACCAGACCGCCAGCGCTGCACCCAGAATCGGACTTATGACTTTACCAAACGTATTCGAGGTCTCAATGATCCCCAGGCTTTTGCTTACTTCGTTCTCATCATTGAACATGTCCCCAACCAATGGGATAACGATAGGAAATGCGCCGGCAGCTCCTATTCCCTGCAATAACCTCCCACCCAGCATGGTCCAGTAGGCTATGTTTCCGTTCAACATCCATGCTGCCACACCAGCTACTGCACCTCCGACGGCTGCAATGATAAGGCTGGGAATGATAACTGCTTTTCTGCCAAAACGATCCGACAAGTACCCTGCAAGAGGAATAAGCAGGATGGCAACTATAGCGTAGACTGTAATGAGCATGCTGACCTTGAATGCAGATACTCTCAATTCACGTTCAATCTGTGGCAGGATTGGTATAAGCATGGAGTTACCCAAGGTCATAATTAAAGGGATGGAAGCAAGTGCGACGAGGTCCCACTTTTTGTCGTTCATACCACAACCACCTTTACAGATTCTACACACAACAGCATTATTGTGCTTGTTTCGGAGGTTGATTATTCAGGACATGCTGGATGTTACCGCTTGTTCACACAAAAAGCTGCCTGCACGTATTCGTGCAAGACAGCTTCTTTGGGTTCAATATTGCTTTGGTATGAAGTTAGTTATATCCAAGTTGCTTCCATTGCTCCAGTAAATCCAGCGTACGCTGGTGATACTTCTGACCATCTTCAGGTTGATTGACCTGATGTTCATGAACGTAGGCATTAAAATACGAAGACAGTATTCGGTACGCAAGCCTGCGTGCCTGTCCTTCAGCCGATGAGTCCAGTGGACGATCATATCCTTCATGAAAATCCGCTGATTCTGTTGACAATATGGCTTCAAACTCCCTGTCGGCAAACATGGAACGATCTCCGTCAATGATGGCCGCAATGTTCAGCTCACCATTTTCCTGATGAACAAGTACATTTGCTTCCCACAGGTCATTATGAACGAGTACCGGACGGGTCACTTGATCGAATAAGTCTTTATTCTTGATGAAAATAGCTGCGATTTCTTCCCCCACACCTGACATATAATCGGCTTGTGCCGCTTTAAGTGCCGTTTCTTCTGCAAAAAAGTGCAGCACCTCGGACCATTGATCCGAGCCTTTAATCGTCCCATCTCCTTGCGGCCAGCCAAACGATGCACCCTCGATCTGATGCATGATGGCGGTATACGCGCCAAGCTGATGGTACAATCGCTTTTTGTCTTCCTTTGAAATGGATACGTGATCCAGTTGCTTACTCGGGATAAACTCCATAAACATGTACGTTCTTGGAATGATGGATCCGCTGTCATCACAAGCGATAATGTTGGGAGCAGGAATGCCTGCCTTGCGGTAATATTCATACACAATCGGTTCAGCCGCCATCATCGTACGTTCGAACGAAAAAAGGGGATCACTCGCAGAACCAGCCACCATCTCTCCCCGCTCTGGAGCCAAACGTAAAATCACATCCGTATAGGATGTATGTTCAAGTTGAATCCGATAGGTTGTATTAAAAAGTCCACCTTGCAGGATACCAAACCCCTTCACTTTAGTATCGCTTCCAAAATCAATCTCTACCAGATGATGCAGCATCTCTGATGATATCGTGCGGTGTAAACCCGAATTCGTTGTACTCATTTCATTCGATCTCCTATCTTCTTAGACAAACAGACGGCACCTTTTGGTACCGTCCTTTCGTCTACTATATCATGTTACAGTTGAATTGTAAGTGCAGTTGCGCCTGTTGCTGGCGTAATGACAACAACATTGGCACCACCAGACACCTGGGACCCACCTTCAACGTTAGATACACTCTCCATACCGCGAAGCACCAAGTTCCATGGTTTGCCTGCACCTTCAGCACGAACTTCCAGCACTGATCCATTACGTGTAACGTTAACCGTCAGCTCCTGTTCAGCCGCTTGGTTCACAACGACAGCTTGAGCCGTTTGACCATCAGCCAGTTCGAACAAGTGCAAGGACACATCATTCGCAAAGTCGTAATCCGGTTTGCTATCCACAGCACCGACAGCGATCAAGCTATTTGGCTTAACCATCATTGGCAGTGTTTTGAAGTCATGGTTTTCACTGATCCAGCGTCCACCTTGTACTTTCGCTCCTGTCAGATAGTTCGTCCAAGTTCCTTCAGGCAGGTAGTAGCGCACATCACCTTCCTTGTTGAAGATTGGAGCCACCAGAATGGAATCACCAAACATGTATTGCGTATCCAGGCTATAGGTTGTTGGGTCCTCTGGGAAGTCCAGCAGCATAGCACGCATCATCGGAATACCTCTTACCGTCGACTCCACCGCAGAATTGTACAGGTACGGCATCAGGCTGATTTTGAGTTTGGTAAAGTCACGAACAACGTCCACGGATTCCTCGTCAAACAACCAAGGCACACGATACGAAGTGCTGCCATGCAAGCGGCTGTGTGAAGATAAAAGTCCGAATTGTACCCAACGTTTGTATACATCCGGGCTTGCTGTGCTCTCAAAGCCACTGATATCATGGCTCCAGAATCCGAAACCGGAAAGACCAAGTGAGAGACCACCGCGAAGCGATTCAGCCATGGATTCATACGTGGAAGAACAGTCACCGCCCCAGTGAACCGGGAACTGTTGCCCACCTGCTGTTGCAGAGCGTGCAAACAGGGCAGCTTCGTTTTTGCCAATTTTCTCTTCGAGCAATTCAAATACAGCTTTGTTATAGAGCTGTGTATAATAGTTGTGCATTTTAACCGGATCAGAACCATCAAAATACACAACATCTGTCGGAATTCTTTCGCCGAAGTCAGTCTTGAAGGAATCTACACCTTGATCCAGCAGGACTTCCAGCTTGCTCTTATACCAATTCACAGCATCCGGATTCGTGAAATCAACCAGAGCCATACCTGCTTGCCACATATCCCATTGCCATACGCTGCCATCGGCTGTTTTGACCAGATAGCCGTTCTCCATACCTTCATCGAACAAGTAGGATTTTTCTGCAATATATGGATTGATCCAAGCACAGATTTTAAGACCCTTTTCTTTCAGACGTGCAAGCATACCTTCCGGATCCGGGAACATCGCTTCATCCCATACGAAATCAGACCATTGGTATTCCTTCATCCAGAAGCAGTCAAAATGGAATACAGACAGCGGAAGATCACGTTCAGCCATGCCATCTACGAAATGGTTAACCGTTGCTTCATCATAATCCGTTGTGAATGAAGTTGTCAGCCACAGACCAAATGTCCATGCTGGTGGAAGCGCTGGCTTACCTGTTAATTTCGTATAATTATCAAGTACATCCTTAGGATTGTCACCGCCGATAATGAAGTATTCCAACGTCTCGCCTTCTACGCTGAACTGCACTTTAGATACATTCTCGGATGCAATCTCATATGATACGCGTTCCGGATGGTTTACAAATACGCCATATCCTTTATTGGACAGGTAGAACGGAATGTTTTTATAGGACTGCTCACTGCTTGTACCGCCGTCCTCATTCCAGGTATCGACGATTTGGCCATTCTTAACAAACGGCGTGAAGCGCTCACCAAGTCCGTAAACGTATTCACCAATACCAAGATCCAACTGTTCGCGGAAGTACGCTTCCTTGCTTGGGCCTGTAATATAACCAGCCGCTCTTTGACCGCTACCTGTAATCCGTTTTCCTCCATACAGGAAGCTGATGTCCCAACCGTTTGTTTTGTCAATTTGAACTTCTAGGTTGCCACTTTTCAAAACAGCGCCTTGTTCATTTTTTGAGATGTCAACGTTTGCATCTTGCGTGTTAAGCTCAAATACAGGCCCTTTTTTCACTCCGCCTTTATGGTGATTCAGAGTTACACGAATAACGTTAGGCATAGGTGAGCTGTACGTTGCTTTCAGCAATGTACCGTTCAGAGTGTCGCCTTTGGAACGAATATATTTAGTTGCCGCGTATACGGTCACAGCATTGTCTTTTTGCACAATATCACGAATGTCAGTCGGGTTTTGAATCTGGTACCCTTCACGAGTCATCCAGAATCCATCAGTAAATTTCATGTTTTCTTTCCCCCTTTGGTTATATTATAATGATATTGATATTTATAACGAATTTCTTCTCTTATTTTGACCATATATATCACGATTTTGATAATAACCATCCGATTCTTGAACATCACCACCAATCTATGGAAACGATTACATTAATAATGATACAAAAGGAGACTCTGATATGGAACGTGAACGATTACGGGAGGACCGGATTCACGGCAATGCCATGTATCCCGTCAGTGTGTACCCGGATATTCAACAACTGAACGGGGATAGCATTCTCGATTGCCACTGGCATGATGAGATGGAGCTCACCATGGTGACCAAGGGCTGCGCCGTCTTTCAGATCGATATGAACACCGTCCAGGTTCAAGCTGGAGAAGCCATTTTCATCAATCGAGGCGAGATTCATGCGGGGTATCTGAAGGGTGATATACCCTGCGTATTCTCTTCGATTGTATTTAATCCCGAGCTGCTTGGCAGCCGTACCTTCGATACAGTCCAAGAGAAATTCATCGGTCCACTGGTACGCAAAACGGTGATTCCCCCCAGTCACATCAAGGCAGATGAGGATTGGGGACAAGAAATTCTGGATCTCCTGAAACGTATCTTTGCCGATCATGCTACCCAAACCGAAACGTGTGAAATGTCAACAAAAGCGTACCTATACCTCATATTTGCCCGAATGTTCGAACATATGAGACCTGCTCCGCTCAAAGGCACCATGGCTACAGGGAGTCATGACAAGGTAGAGCGCCTGAAATCCGTGCTCGGTTATATCCACAAGCGTTATCCTGAACCATTAAAGCTGAAAGAACTGGCCGATGAAGCCAATATGAGCGAAGGACACTTCTGCCGTTTCTTCAAACAGATGGTGCAGAAAACCCCTGTTGATTACATTAACTATTACCGTGTTCAACAGGCCTGCGTTCAGCTTGAGAATACGGATCACAAGATTGTTGATATCGCACTGGATGTAGGTTTTGAGCATCTCAGCTACTTCATCACTACATTTAAAAAGCATAAAGCCACCACACCTTCACAGTATCGCAAAATGTTCTATGAGAACGTAGCCATGGAATCTGCCTTGGTTCAGGTATAAAAAAAGAAGGTGCTCACAGCTATTCAGCTGTAAACACCTTCTTGATCCACTTCCTCTTTCCAAGAACGAACAAGATAACGCTCTGAGGCACGTTGTCTCCATTAGAACTCATTTCATATACTACTACATGTAGCGCTAAGGATTTTATTGGCGTCTTACTTTTTCAGCGTCTTCCATGAAGTGTACTCATGTACGGAGAAACCGTTAAAGGACGCATGTACTGAAGCCATTTTTTCGACCAACTTTAATTGTGTTTCCATATAAGCAGATCCCTCTTCATAAAAAGTAATGAAGTCACCTTCCTTACTTTGCTTTGTTTCCACGGCGATCGAGATCGTCTTGCCAAGCAGAGCTGCTTCTGCAAGTTCATCCTTCGCTACACTATAGATTGCAGCAGCTGTATCGCGGTAAGCCATAATGGTGATGGAATCAAACTTGCGAATCATCCAACTGCTCACGGCCATCGTGGAACCCGGAATTTTGTAGTTATCGAGCCAGAAAGGCAGATCAGCTGCTACCGGCATCTTCATCCGCGATGCTCGTTCAACAATGTACTCCACATTGCCTTGCCACTGGGTAATCACACTGGCCTGATTGGTTTTCCATTGTGGGTGCACATGTGGCTCAATATCCAGATGAATACCAGCAAACTTCTCATTGGACAACGCCTGCGCCTGATATGCCTCGATCCAGTCCAGGAAAGATGCAATCTGCTCCCGACTTTCCGTCAACCCCCAAGCTGATCTTCCGTCCATGACGTCAACCGCAATGTTCTTGGCTCTCGCCTGACGGATAAAACTTTTATACTCAGGAATCTTTATATCCCGGTTCATCTGCAGATAGACCGTATTGATCTTGTTCGCAGTAGCGTAATTCAACACCTCTTGAGGATTACTTCTGATCTGGGTGGTATCCCACACCCAAGTCGCTCTCACCGGCACATCAAGTTTTCCATGAATCGTTGCATAACTGTCGACTGAACCATCCGCAATGGCTTTGGAAGAACAGGCTGTACTCGCACACAGGATCAAACAACTCAGTAATAAGATAAAACGGTAACTCCTTTTGCTTTTCATATTTGTACACTCCCTCTGAAGTTATCAGCTCTGACGTGCAAATCTGGATGAAATTGTGTCGTTTCATATTCATTTAATGGATACTTATTAGGTACGACGAATTCAGATTGCTTCTATATGCAATATCATCTCTAAGACTTACGACGAAAGAATCATATAACTATATTTCGGGATTTCGTAGTTCTGTATGTATAGTTCAAAAGTCACAATTATTCATTGTTTTCAAATTCAATCCTTATTTCAGCATGACTTCAGTCATTATTGCCATATGTACACCAAGCTCCAGAAGACCTAGAAAGCTATTTTTTTCCAAAAATACACAAAAAAACCGCCCTGAGGCGGCTTTATATGGAACCCTATTTAATGATGTCTAGTCGACATTTCTGTTCATTCATTACCCGATGGAGCTACCGGTGTATTGTCAACCACTTCATCGAAAAGGGACACCAGTTCAATACCTTCTGCCGAGATCCGAACAAGACCCTTGTCAGACAAACGTAATTCTGGAATCACAACCAGCGCGAGCAACGAAAGCGTCATGAACGCATTATTCAACGTACATCCTGCAGACTGTAAAGCTTCACTGACTGCTGCGGATTGGGCTGCAACGACTTCGAAAGGCTCCGTTGACATCAAACCTGCAATCCGCAGCGGGAATTCGGTTACACCTGCTGCCGTTACCACGGCGACCCCGCCCTGCATACGAATGACGCGATTACCTGCTTCAGCCATTAGCACATCATCATTACCGATAATCAACAGGTTGTGACTATCATGAGCAACCGTCATCGCAATCGCTGCAGATGATGTGAAGCCGATGCCTCCAACAAGCGCTACCGCTCGATTCCCGGTTTGTTTGTGACGCTCCAATACCGCAATTTTGCATACTTCCCCTGAAGTTGAAACCACAACCTTGCCGTTCTCTACGGTGACTGGCAGGTGTTTTTCCTTCGTATCCACATGGTTCTCTGTGACATGAATGATTTTGGCACCAATCGTCCCCTCTGGAATTGGTGCAGCCAATTCCAGATCTTCTGGCCGAATATTAGCTTCTAACTTCACCGTGTTCAGCGCTTCCTCAGGGTACGTGAAGCTGTCCCATACCGCCGTCATTTTCCCATTCTCAGCCACGACTTGCCCAGCAGCAATTGTCATGCCCACACGCACATCCGCCAACCGGCCATCCAGCAGAATAATATCGGCTATATTGCCCGGAATCACCGCACCAATGTCACGCGCAACTCCGAAGCGCTCAGCCGTGTTAATGGTTGCCATTTGGAAAGCAGTGACAGGCTTCACGCCTTGGGAGATTGCGAGACGAACAACAAAGTCCATATGCCCTTCTTTGAGCAGGGATTCAGAGCTTCGGTCATCGGTCACCAGCATCATCCGGCGTGTATCCAGTCCAAGCTCAGTGCAGGCTTTGATTGTCTCAGCCACATCATGCCATGCCGAACCTTGGCGCATCTTCGCGTACATCCCGAGTCGCAGACGTTCAACCACATCTTCCTTGGTCACACATTCATGATCCCCTGTAACGCCACTCGCTGCATACGCTGGCAGACGCCAGTCATCTGCAGCCCAGGTGAAATGACCGTCTGCCACTTTACCTGCCCGGAGGGTCGCCTGTATCTCACCGATCATCGTCTCGTCCCCGTAAACTACCCCAGGGAAGTTCATCACTTCACCAAGACCAATCATGTCCGGGCCCCAGGAAAGGGCTTCAGCGACCTCCTCAGGTCCTATATAAGCACCCGTCGTCTCCAGTCCGGGGTGAGTTGAAGGCACACAGGAAGCCACCTGCATATAAGCAGCCATCGGTGTGGTCCGCGCTTCATCCAGCATCAGTCTCAGACCTTTGAGACCAAGCACGTTAGAGATCTCATGCGGGTCAAAGAAACCTCCGGTTGTACCTGAAGGCAACACCGCTCTTGCAAACTCGGTTACTTTCATCTGTGTACTTTCGATATGGCAGTGTCCATCCAGCAAACCAGGAGCGATATACTTACCGTTTGCTTCAATAATCCGGGTATGTTCTCCGATGGTGTGGCTTACATCTTTACCAACATAAGCGATTCGAGCTCCCTGTACAGCTATGGACATCTCCGGCAAAATCTCACCCGATATCACGTTTACCAGCGTACCTCCCCGAATGACCAAAGTCGCCGGCAAATCTCCCCGTGCTGTAGCGACCAGATCAGGTACGCAATCGGCCATAAGTGGCCGTTCAAAAGATGGTTTGTTCATTTTGTTGCCTCCTTTAATAAACGATCCAAAAAAATATATTGTTACGATTATATGAGCCCGGACCTCGTGTGTAAAGAAAAATCACATCCATTGTGCTTGAATACAAATTATGAAGTCATATTTATCCATGGAACCCAATCCTTACGAGTTCACGTTAGGTATTTTCATGTAATACGATCACTTATATGGCTGGAACCTCATCACGTATAATTTCCTCGTTAAGCTAGCTTCTTCCCGATATATGTATCATATACAGAAAGACTCCCGTTCGATTGAACGGAAGCCTTCTTCATGCATATGAAGTGCTATGTCAGTCCACTTGCGCAGCAGACACCTTGCCAAGATCATACCATTCTTCCGACTGGGCGGTAATGAACGGGCTCGGTGTACCCACGCAGTAAACGTGCAGCAGATGCATCGCTCGTGTACAAGCCGTGTAGAACAATTTTCGTTCATGCTCCTGAGCATACTGCTCCGCAGAGCCATCATAGATCAGGACAGCATCGAACTCGACACCTTTGGCCAGATACGCCGGGATGACATGAACCCCCTGCTCAAAAGCCAGCGTCGTTTTCTTGATTAACTTCGGTGCTGTGGGCAGCGCCTTACTCAATGCAGCATGGACATCTCTGCTCTCTTCCGCAGTCTTGCAGATAACTGCAACCGATTCGTACCCTTCCTTAATCAAGTGCTTCAGGTCTGACGTGATCACGTTTATATGACGCTCTGAATCAGAAGAAACGATAACTTTAGGCTTCTCCCCGCTGCGGTTAAATGGAATAATCTCTTCCCCACCAGGCACCATACCACGTGTAAACTCCACGATCTCGCGGGTAGATCGATAACTTCTGGTCAGCTCAATCACTTCCGTGTTGTCTGGTCCGTATAGGTTAGTTAAGGGTCCTGTTCCACTAAGTACTGAAGAGTGGGCGTAGATTGCCTGATTAAAGTCACCAAGTGCTGTTACTTTCGCCCGTGGGAACAATCTCTTCATAAATGCCAACTGAAACGCAGAATAATCCTGGGCTTCATCAATAATGACATGACGAATATTGGAGTTAATATGGAATCCAAGCATCAGCTCACGCAGGTACAAGTATGGCGTAATATCTTCATATGCCAACTCCTGAAGCTTCAATCTGCGTAACGTCATATTACAGATTTCATCCCATTGAGCAGGCAGCGCTTCGTCACCCAGCAATCGCTCCATCTGAGCCTGATCGTTGAACAGATGTCCATATAATTGTCTTATATCAACAAATCGTAAGGACTTAATCCATTTTCGCAACGGTTTGAGTCGGTCACTGACGACCATCCGTGCCAGAATTTCTCTTTCCTGCTCAAAGTCATTAAACGTATGGGTCTTTCCTTTTTGCTTGCGCTTCAACCGCTGATAGGCACGTTGCAGATCCTCCGCCTCCATCAGATCAAGCTGCTGATCAACCCAAGGTGCGTCCAGTTCACTTTTACCAAAGGCAGACAGTTCTTTCAGCATCCAGTCTCGCAACATCTCCAGTCGGCTCACCAGCTTAACGGACGACTCGAAACTGTAGAATTTCTCAGCTATAGCCTCTGACGTGACAATCGCTCGGCCCTGGAAGCGAACCGGCTTGAATTTCATGCCACCTGACAACATGCTTTCCTTATAGCGCGTAATGACTTTCAGGAAAGTTTCGGACGACTTGAAGCGAATGCTGGACATGCGAACATCGTAATCGGGATCTTCCGTCCCCGTAAGTACGTATTCAAGCTGAATAAACGGATCTTCCAGTTGATATTCACGACCCAAACGGCGCTCCAGATACTCCTGGAAGGTCGTTTGCAACATGTTTTCCTCCCCAAGCTCAGGCAGTACCGTGGAGACATAACTGTTGAACATTGGATTGGGTGAAAAAAGAACCATCTGATCCGCTTGCAGATGCTCGCGATATTTATAGAGAAGATAGGCCACACGCTGTAGCGCTGCGGATGTTTTGCCACTGCCGGCCGCGCCTTGCACAATGAGCATACGTGTCCGGTCATTGCGAATAATCCGGTTCTGCTCCTTCTGAATGGTCGCTACGATACTCTTCATCTGTGCATCCGATGTTCGACTAAGCACAGCCTGCAACAACTCATCACCAATCGTAACTCCCGTGTCAAACATAAAACGGATACGTCCGTCCCGAATGACAAACTGCCGCTTCATCTCGATATCACCGCTGATCTCCCCGCTTGGAGTCTGGTACGTAATTGGACCCGGCGCTCCGTCATAATACAGGTTAGAGATTGGTGCACGCCAGTCGTAGACCAGAAAGGATTCTTCCTTCTCATCCAGTAACGATGCGATACCCAGATAAATGCGTTCTGCATTTGGATACCCGTCTTCCTTGAAATCAATGCGGCCAAAATACGGTGAATGATGCAGTCGTTTCATTTTGTCCAACGCAGCCGCTGTATTTAGATGGCTACGCTCCCGATCGGACAGTACCTGTGACTGCTGCCTCATGCTGGTTGAAGTCTCCCCGACATCATCCGCTTCACTGAAGTTCATCGTAACTTCGTCCCAGAAGTCTTTTCTCATGCCAACTACTTCGTCCCGGAAGGACCCTACTTCATCTTCTAACGTTGTGATCTTGCGTTCAATCTGATCGGTCACGGTGTTGACCCGTTGTTGTTCCTCATTCCATTGCTGCTCTGTACTCATATATTAATAGCCCCTCTTTCCCCGGATTGTGTCCTCAAAATCCCATTTGACAAGCCCGAAAAGGCAATGGTATAATTATTAGAAAGTAAACATTTTAATTATATGTTAATTAGTTCTAATTTTCTGAAAACCATTTTTTATTGTACCAGTGACAACGTCCCGATGCAAGCGGAGGCGTTTTTTGTTGTTTTCTTCTTCATTATTACCCAATCATCGGGTCCTCAACTGACTTAGCTACTCCTGCCTACTTCCGTAATTCTTCAATCGTCTCTTTCCAGCGTGTAATTGCTCCAAGTTCATCTTTTAATTGAAAGGTTATTCCTGAAGTGATCTCCGCATATGGCGCGTGATCCACACGTACATGAAGCACTTGTGCTTGAAAACGATCCCTCGGATGAACAGCTCCCTTAAGCTCAGGCAGCCGTTCTACTTCTATACGGATATGCAACAATCGATGTCCTTGAACCGCAATCAAGGTAGCCTTGCCTGTTTTGCTCATGTTCATACTGGTCTGTGTACCTTGCCATAAAGCCAGTCTAAGCTGATGCGGATTTATCGCAATCACTTCCCCCATACTGATCATCGCCTGATGCGGCCACTGATCGTCAGATACGGTCAGCAGTTGCATGGCTTCATGCTGTTTATGCTCCAGATTTGTCCCACTCAACCAATCCATTAGTTCAGCGTCCAATTCTTCTATAATCATGTCTCTATCCCTCAGTTCGTTAAAATTCATTCATGCCCTTCAGCCATATGTATGACAAAACAACCCGGACACGATGGTCCGGGCTATGTTGTAGTTCCATTGTATATGATCACGAAGCAGGTACGCAATTCGCACTTAGAGGGGTTGTTCAAAAAGTCTAATTTTGATTACGAATCATGCCTAAGGCCACTTAAGCCAATTCAAAATTTTGTCCTGTGATTCTTTGTCTTCACTGGCGCTATGCACATGTTCGGCAAGTCGATTCAAACGTTCCAGTTGATATCCGTAATCATAGATCGCAGCAGCCACGATGGACAATCGTAACATCCCTTCCTTGTCGATATCAAACTGGGTGATCGCCTGCTCCATGAAACGGTCATTATCCAATACAAACTGTGCGGCCTCTTCCCCATTAGGTTTCAGCTTATCCTCGAACTTGAGCAGTGCATGCTCATGAAATTTGATAACCAGTTCTAGATGTGAGTCAAAAAACTGATCCATGGCCGTTGTCCGCGGTGCCTGGAAATAGTGGCGTTCCACCGAATCCAGCACCTCATACCCTTTTTGCAGACTCAGCAGCATTTGTTTGTAGACCACCATCTGACGAGTTTCGCTGATTTTCGAACGTTTCATCTTTTTCTGTTCCTCTTCGAACAAGTTATACTTGTCGGACAAAGACTTAATGGAACCGCCCAGGTTGCTTTTCTCCTCCCGGAATACAACTTCCTTGATCTCATCCGAGATCGATGTTCGCAGAAGCAACGACATACCGCTGAATACACTATGGATCTGCTTCACGAACTGAAGCTTCGGTTTCGGAGGAAATACCGTAATGTTGATGAGAAACGCCGATACAATACCAACCAGTGTCAACAGAAAACGATTGAGTGCAAAATGCCAGTCACCCGAGGCTTCCATAATGGATACAACCGTGACCAGTGTCAGGCCAACCGTCTCACCCATATTCAATTTAAGACAGATCATGATGACAAGTACAATAATTAATCCAACGGCAATTGGCTCATTGGACAACACCATGCCCCCCACCAGGGCGACAATAGCTCCCAGCGTGGTCGTTTGCAATTGATCCAAGAAGTATTTCCAGGAACGATAGATGGAAGGCTGCATGGCGAATATAGCCGCGATTGCGGCAGGCACGGGAGATTGCGGGTTCAAGAACAGGCTGCTTAGGTACAAGGCAAGCGTGACCGCGATCCCCGTCTTAAGTACACGTGCACCAAACGACATGGTGGTGACCCCTCCTCTTTACCGAACCTGAAATTTTACATTTGATAATCATGTTCATTATTACCCCATATTTCTTTTTTTGCCTGAATTCATTCAGGAGAACGATTTATTGTACCATGTAAGGTCTTCCGTTGCCATGTCATAAGTCAGAGGTATTGTGAAATTGATTTCTTTATGTATGTTAATACACATTATTAACCCAAAAAGAAGCAAATCTTCAAAATGGATGTTCGCCACTTCAAAGATTCGCCTCTGTTACTTATGATACCTCTGTGGAATGCTCATGCTTATTATGCCTGCCTAACGGTCCGTGCCCTCCCACTCCCTTTTGAACTGGTCCACAAACTGCACCATATAATCATGACGCTGTTCCGCCAGCTCCTTGCCATAGGAGGTATTCATCAGATCCTTAAGCTTGAACAACTTCTCGTAAAAGTGATTTATCGTTGTGCTGCGCCCATTGCGATATTCCTCACGGGTCATCTGCTCCCGTGGGAGAAGGGATGGATCGTACATCTCACGCCCTCTGGCTCCTGAAAAGGCAAAGGTTCGTGCGATCCCAATCGCACCCAGTGCATCCAGTCGATCTGCATCCTGTACAACCTGTGCTTCAAGCGAACTGACCGCAGGACGCTGTCCTCCCGCATATGAGATGGTACTAATAATACCCACAACCTTATTACGTATATCCGGGTCAAGAGGCTGGGTATCCAGCCAGTCATTCAGTTTGGCCATCCCGGCTTCCAAGCTCTCATTCAGCTTCTCATCCGGTACATCATGTAATAATGCAGCCAGCTCACAGACCAATGGATCTGCACCCATGCGTTGAGCGAGTTCAACCGCAAGTGCGGTTACCCTTTCAATGTGCGGCCAGTCATGACCATCACTATGCTTGGATGAGTCCCCTTGAACAAAGGATCGGGCGGCGCGCAGAACGGACTCTCCTGCCGTTATCCCATCTATATTATGCATGTTCCCTAATTCCTGCAGATTCCCGCCAGGTTGAAGAGGGTTCTCTGACATCTTACGATTCCCCGCCTTCACGGGCCTGTTCACGCGGAATACGGCGAGCTACACCCGTCTTAATAGCTGCTTCAATCACGCGACTGCGCATCGATTTGACCACTTTATCATTGAACACACTCGGAATAATGTAATAACGCGTACGCTCTTCGTCCGTAATGGCCGATGCAATCGCTTGAGCGGCTGCCAGCTTCATTTCTTCATTAATTTCGGTGGCTCGGCAATCCAGAACTGCCCTGAAGATGCCTGGGAAACATAACACGTTGTTGATCTGATTCGGATAATCGGATCGTCCTGTTGCCATTACAGCCACAATGTCTTCCACCAAGGCAGGCATAATCTCAGGTACCGGGTTTGCCATTGCAAACACGATTGGATCCTCTGCCATGGTCTGTACATCTTCGCGAGTTAACAGATTCCCGCGGGACAGGCCAATGAACACATCGGCTCCACGAATGACATCACGCAGCGAGCCAGTCTCCAGTTCGGGATTAGTACGAGCTGCATAGTCACTCCAGACTTCATTCTCATAGGTTTGTGTCCGTACAATCGCACCCTCACGATCGACACCTATAAGCCGGCTGGCTCCTGCAGACAATAATATATTGCTGCATGCTACACCTGCTGCACCGATACCACAGACCACAATCTTCACATCTTCAATGGACTTGCCCACCAGTTTGAGCGCATTGATCAGACCCGCATATAACACAACCGCTGTGCCATGCTGGTCATCATGAAATACAGGAATATCCAATTCCTCATTCAGACGACGTTCAATTTCGAAACAACGCGGTGACGAGATATCCTCCAGATTAATGCCGCCAAAACCAGGTGATATCGCTTTCACCGTACGTATGATTTCCTCGGTATCCTGTGTGTCCAGGCAGATTGGGAAAGCATCCACACCTGCAAACTGTTTGAATAACATCGCTTTACCTTCCATGACAGGCATCGCTGCACGAGGCCCAATATTACCAAGCCCAAGCACTGCACTGCCATCAGATACGACGGCCACTGTATTCCGTTTAATTGTCAAGGAGAAGGCTTTGCCGGGTTCTTCTGAAATGGCTGAACATACACGAGCCACATCCGGAGTGTACACACGTGACAGATCTTCCCGGTTTTGAATCGGGGTCTTTGGTGTTACTTCGATCTTACCGCCCAGATGAAGCAGGAACGTCCGATCCGATACATTAATAATGGACACACCTTTAAGCTGGCGCACCCCTTCTATAATTTTACTGTTATCTTGTGCATCTGTAACTGCGACCGTCAAGTCGCGCACGCTTACATCCTGATTGGTGGAAATCACGTCGATGGCAATGATGTCTCCCCCAGCTTCCGAGATGGCCGAGGCCACTTCGCCAAACTTGATATCCTTAGTTGTCATTTCCAGTCGAATAATAATGCTGTTCCCATCCAGATTTCTTTGATTCATTTCCATTCCTCCCAGACTGCAAGTCTTGAGTTACATGTTACGTGTTTGTCTTCGCTGCGCGGACACGTTTATCCTTCATCTTGTCCAGAAAAAGTCGTTCAACAGCCAAATGCATAAAATAAAAAAGATGCCCTGAACACCAATGTGATATGCTCCCCCC